>NZ_QWLM01000010.1 GCF_003515945.1 Dermacoccus abyssi | reverse complement strand
ACGCTCGTCGCGGCGCTGGAAACCACCGTCACGACGGCCACCGAAGTCACGACCACCACGGTCATCACGGTTGAAACCACCACGACGCTCGTCACGCCCTGGAAACCACCGTCACGGCGACCACCGAAGTCACGACCACCACGGTCATCACGGTTGAAACCACCGGAACGACCACCACGGTCATCACGACGCGCGAAGCCACCATCGCGACCGCCCCGCTCGTCACGGTTGAAACCACCGCGTCGCTCGTCACGCTCGTCGCGGCGCTGGAAACCACCGTCACGACGGCCACCGAAGTCACGACCACCACGGTCATCACGGTTGAAACCACCACGACGCTCGTCACGCCCCTGGAAACCACCGTCACGGCGACCACCGAAGTCACGGCCGCCACGCTCGTCGCGGTTGAAGCCGCCGTCACGGCGGCCGTTGGACTCGTTGCGCGCGCTCGTGCGGCGCGCTCCCTGCTTGTCGGCGTGCGACCAGCGGGGCTTCTTGTTACCTGAATTGTTGGGCTTGGGAGCCATGAGTTCACTCACTCTCGGTTGCAAAGCACCGAAGATGAACACGCGGGCGCACCCCGTCTAAGAATGGGGGTGTCGCGATCTGTTGCGTGCCAGGTGGGTCGGCGCTGTTTCGTGGGATCTCGGCGCTCACACACACGTCGTCACCCGAAGTGCGACGCTCGTAAAACGGGCCTACTCTCACCACCACGCGCCGTCACAGGGAGTAGCTGTGCAACGCGCTCAAACCGAAAGCAAACCAACTGAACGCAAGATCAATGGTGGAGTAAGTCTACCGGACGCCGCGGCCGCGCCAGACCGCGAAGAGGCCCACAGCGGCCACGATTCCCGTGATGTCCGCCACGATGTCGCGCCAATCCGGGTCGCGATCGACCACGGGAAGCCCCTGGAGCAGTTCGCTGATCGGGGCGTAGGCGGCGAGGAGCACCGGGAGCCACGGCAGGCCTGCGACAAGGGCGAGGATCGCCACTCCCCCGAACATCCCCGCATGTGCCACCTTGTCCACGCCGACGGGCAACGATCCCTCACCCGAAGCCGGCAGATAGAGCAACAGACTCTGAAGAGCGACGGCTGCGGGCAACAGCACCCTTGCCGTTGCGCGGACGACTCTCGTGGGCGCTCGCATCGGACCAGTATGGGTGACGCGGGATCCGACCCGTGCGTCCGGTGTCGCCCAAAAGCGGCACCGGACGCGCGGGTCATGACGTACACCGCCGCGCCATCCGGGGTCACTGCCCCCTGGCGCTGCCGAAGCCGAACGTGCGAAGGCTGCCGTGCCTGTGATCCGCGAAATCAATACCGGACGGACGACGCCGAGAGCCTCCAACTCTCATCCTTGCGGTGCGGAAACTTCCTCCGGTCAGGAAGGTTGCACGCAGGGACGGACGTGAACGGCCATAGAGCAGAAGAGAAGCCGACGCGCACATGAAAGACGCCGCAGTCCGGACGAACCGGACTGCGGCGTAGCCACAGCGGAACAGCTGATGGGGTGGTGGAGATGGGGGGAATTGAACCCCCGTCCATCGACGGCGATCCAGGGCTTCTCCGGGCGCAGTGCGTATGAGGATTTTCTCGGCCCCACGGCTGGTACGCACACATTCCGTGACAGGCCCAGTCGAGTAAGAGTCCCGCAGCGCCCCTCGACATGACGCTGCAGCAAGTTCTCTAGCTGATGCCAGACACTGAGTCGAGAACTAGCTCAGGCTGACAGACTTCGGGCTCGCTCAGGCGGCGAGGGCGAAGTCGGTGCGCTTGGAATCGGCACCTATTGGTTTGCAGAGGGCGTTAACGAGATAACTCTGCATCCTCGGCCCGCTTCCCCTGGGACGGCGACCGATGTCGAAACCGATCATCCCCATGAGTAGCTGTTCGCACTGTGGAGTTGTGTGCGGCGTCTCGCACCGCGAAACACCACTGTAGCCATCAACGAGCGACGTCGCGACTTCATTCCGCAGCGCCGGCTCCGGCTCGCAAATGACGCACACGCCTGGGTTCACAGCTCGAGGGTGAACAGCAGCGCAGCGTCGTTGTCCGCGATTGGGGACCCGCGCTCCGCCCGCGGCGGGAGTGCACCTCTGCGGCAGACCGCGAGCGCCCTTCGCATGGGCGTGAGGCGCTGTGCGCATGTGTTCAGTATTGGTCGGTATTGCGCGCAGATTCGGGGCAGACGCGATGTGCCCGGCCGGTAGGATTGATCCGTCCGACATCCCCGTGAACGGAGACTACTGATGTTCCGCAAGGTCCTGGTGGCCAACCGAGGCGAGATCGCCGTCCGTGCGTTCCGCGCCGCCACCGAACTCGGTGCGAGCACCGTCGCTGTGTTCCCGCACGAGGACCGTGGCAGCGAGCACCGCCTCAAGGCCGACGAGGCCTACCAGATCGGCGAGGTCGGCCACCCCGTGCGCGCTTACCTCGATGTCGACGAGATCGTCCGCGTCGCGCGCGAATCGGGCGCCGATGCTGTCTACCCGGGGTACGGATTCCTCTCCGAGAACCCACTGCTCGCCGAGGCGTGCGCCGACGCTGGCATCACGTTCATCGGCCCGCACCCGGACGTGCTGCACATGACCGGCAACAAGGCCACCGCCATCGCGGCCGCCAAGCGCGCCGGCCTGCCGACGCTGCGCAGCGTGCCACCGTCGTCCGACATCGACGAACTCGTGCGCGGAGCCGACGAACTCGGGTACCCGGTCTTCGTCAAGGCCGTCGCCGGTGGCGGCGGACGAGGTATGCGCCGCGTCGAGAAGCCCGAAGCACTGCGCGAGAACCTCGAGGCCGCGATGCGCGAGGCCGAGTCCGCCTTCGGCGACGCAACGTGTTTCATCGAGGAAGCCGTTGTCGACCCACGTCACATCGAAGTGCAGGTGCTCGCCGATCAGTCCGGCGAGGTCGTCCACCTCTTCGAGCGCGACTGCTCGGTGCAGCGACGCCACCAGAAGGTCGTCGAGATGGCACCGGCGCCCAACCTCTCCCCCGAACTGCGCGAACGCATGTGCGCCGACGCCGTCGCGTTCGCGAAGGAGATCGACTACTCGTGCGCGGGCACGGTGGAGTTCCTCCTCGACCCGAGCGGGCGTTACGTCTTCATCGAGATGAACCCGCGCATCCAGGTCGAGCACACGGTCACCGAGGAGGTCACGGACGTCGACCTCGTTGCCGCCCAGATGCGGATTGCCTCCGGCGACACCCTCGACGACCTGGGCCTGCGCCAGGAGGACATTCACCTGCGTGGAGCCGCCCTCCAGTGCCGCATCACGACCGAGGACCCGGCCAACGGCTTCCGCCCCGACACCGGCACCATCACCGCCTACCGTTCGGCGGGTGGCTCCGGCGTCCGACTCGACGGCGGCACGATCCACATGGGCGCCGAGGTGAGCGCCCACTTCGACTCGATGCTCGTCAAACTCACGTGCCGCGGTCGCGACTTCGCAACCGCGGTGCGTCGGGCCCGTCGCGCCCTCGCCGAGTTCCGCGTCCGCGGCGTGAGTACGAACATCCCCTTCCTCCAGGCCCTGCTCGACGACCCGGCCTTCATCACAGGACACGTCACGACGTCGTTCATCGAACAGCGCCCCGACCTGCTCAACGCGCGCACGCCGGGCGACCGCGGCACGAAGCTGCTCACCTACCTCGCCGAGACCACGGTGAACAAGCCGTACGGTGAGCGTTCGGCGCTCACCGTCACGGCCCGCGAGAAGCTGCCGAGATTCGACGTCACCACCCCGGTGCCCCCGGGCACGCGCGACCGCCTTCTCACAGCCGGCCCCGATGAGTTCGCCCGCCAACTGCGTGAGCAGACGGCGGTCGCCGTCACCGAGACGACGATGCGTGACGCGCACCAGTCACTCCTGGCCACACGCATCCGCACCCGCGACCTCGTCCACGTCGCCCCCTACGTCGCTCGCATGACGCCGGAACTGCTCTCCATGGAGGCCTGGGGCGGCGCCACGTACGACGTTGCCCTGCGCTTCCTGTCGGAGGACCCGTGGGAGCGCCTCGCCAAGCTGCGCGAGACGATGCCGAACGTTCCGCTGCAGATGCTGCTTCGCGGACGCAACACCGTCGGCTACACGCCCTACCCGACGAAGGTGACGGACGCCTTCGTCCAGGAAGCCGCGCGCACCGGCGTCGACATTTTCCGCATCTTCGACGCACTCAACGACGTCGAGCAGATGCGTCCCGCCATTGAGGCCGTGCGCGCCACCGGAACGTCGGTCGCGGAGGTCGCCCTGTGCTACACGGGTGACCTCACCTCACCGAGCGAGAAGCTCTATACGCTCGACTACTACCTCGAGCTCGCCGAGCGCATCGTCGACGCGGGCGCGCACGTTCTCGCGATCAAGGACATGGCCGGGCTGCTGCGCGCGCCTGCCGCTCGCACGCTCGTCACGGCGCTGCGTGAGCGCTTCGACCTGCCGGTGCACCTGCACACGCACGACACGGCAGGAGGTCAGCTCGCCACACTGCTCGCGGCCGTTGACGCCGGCGTCGACGCCGTCGATGTCGCAAGTTCCTCGATGTCAGGCACGACGAGCCAGCCCTCGATGTCCGCATTCGTCGCGGCCACGGACGGCACCGAGCGTGCCACCGGCCTCGATCTGCAGAACGTGTGCGATCTGGAGCCGTACTGGGAGGCCGTGCGCACGCTCTACAAGCCGTTCGAGTCCGGCCTGCCCGCTCCGACAGGCCGCGTCTACAAGCACGAGATCCCCGGCGGTCAGCTGTCCAACCTGCGTCAGCAGGCCATCGCGCTCGGTCTGGGCGACCGGTTCGAGGCCATCGAGGACATGTACGCCGCGGCGAACGACATCCTCGGCAACGTCGTCAAGGTCACCCCGAGTTCGAAGGTCGTCGGTGACCTCGCGCTCGCGCTCGTGAGCGCCGACGCGGACCCCAAGGACTTCGAGGAGAACCCGCGCAACTACGACATCCCCGACTCGGTCATCGGCTTCCTCGGCGGCGAGTTGGGCGACCCGCCCGGCGGCTGGCCGGAGCCGTTCCGCACCAAGGCGCTCGAGGGCCGCACGGTGCGCCCGAGCGTCGAAGAGCTGTCCGAGGAGGACGAGCAGGAGCTTGCTCGCGATCCGCGCTCGACGCTCAACCGTCTTCTCTTCCCCGGCCCGACGAGCGACTTCGAGCGCGCCCGCGAGCTCTACAGCGACCTGTCGGTGCTTTCGACGAAGGAGTTCCTCCACGGCCTCGCGCCGGGCCAGGAGCACGAGGTCGACCTCGAGCCCGGCAAGCGCATCCTGCTGTCCGTGGTGTCCGTCTCCGAACCTGACGAACGGGGCATGCGCACGGTGCTCGCCACCGTCAACGGCCAGCTCCGTCCCGTTCAGGTGCGCGACGAGTCGGTCAAGGTCGACGTCGACGCGGTGGAGAAGGCCGACCCGAAGAACTCGGGCCACGTGCCGGCGCCGTTCGCGGGCATGGTGTCGGTCACGGTCTCCGAGGGCGACGAGGTGGAGGCGGGCGACACCGTCGCGACGATCGAGGCCATGAAGATGGAGGCGTCCATCACAGCGCCCGTCGCCGGAACGGTGAAGCGCGTGGCGCTCAAGCACGAGACGCAGGTCGAAGGCGGTGACCTCGTCCTCGTCCTGGAGTGACGACCGAACAGTGCACGACGAAGGGGTGACCATCGGATTCGATGGTCACCCCTTCGTCATGCCTGGGGCGGGTCGGTCGGCTACGTCACCAGCCGCCGCCACCGCCGCCGCTCACACCACCGCCGGAGAAGCCTCCGCCGCCGGAGAAGCCGCTGCCCCCACTGGAGCCGGGCGTCGAACTGAGAGCCGCCGAGGCGGCCTCGCCGAAGGAGTCGAGGCCCGAACCGAGATCGTCGAAACCGCTGAAACCCCCGTAGCCGCCGTACGGGATGTACCAGTACGGCATCGCCAACGGATAGCCCTGAGCTGCAGCGGCCTCGGCCACTTCACCGAAGACCTTGGCCCAGCGCTCCGCGAGCCCGAGCACGACGGCGTACGGCATGTAGCGGCTGAAGATCTGCTCGGCTTCCTCGAACTTGAACTGCTTCGCCTCGGCGGTCTTGAGGTACAGCTCGAACCCGCGTGACTGGTCGTAGACGGCAGAACCCACGGGAGTTCGCGCACCCGCACTGCGCGAGAGGAACAGCGCGAAAACGCCCGCAGCGGCGAAGCCCGCACCGAAGAGGAAACCGTTGAGGTTGAGCGCACTGGCCACGAAGAACGAGACGAGTGCTAGTGCGAAGAAACCGACGACAAGTCCCATCGCCTTCGCGCGTGAGGTGGCCGGCGACTCGTCGAACCACCCGCGTTCGAGCGTCTCGCGGTACATCCCCTCCTTGGCCTCGGCGAGGTGGCCCGAGAACTCGTTGCGCAGATCCGAGAGCTTCACCTCCGTGCCGCCGGCGAAGACGGCGTTGAGCAACGTGGCCTCGTACGGCAGGAGCGAATCACCGCCGGGCGGGTTCTGGGCGGTGAGAAGCCAGTCCTTGTCGCCGAGATCGGTCATCGTGAGGTAGCCACGCACGGACAGATCCACGATCGTGCCGGCGACGTCACGGTTGTCCGCGCTGCGGTCGATGATGGTGCCCATGAGCCCGGGCGTCGTGTCCCGGGGCGGGTCGAAACGGACGGCGACCTCCGGCTCCGGGCCACGCACGACGTCGTAGCGCTGTCCGTCGGCGGGCAGTTCACCGGGCGTCACCCCACCGAAGCGCTGATCGCCGGTCTTGCGCCGCCGCGCGAGCATCCAGGCTCCGGCAAGGCCCGCCACGCCCACGGTGCCTGCGCCGCCGACGAGGTTGAGGTTCTTGCGCGTGCTCTGGGAGAACGGACCACCCGAACCGTAGGCCTCCACCGCAGAGCCGTCCTCGAGAATCGGCGCGGTGTTCGTGAAGGCGCTCGTCGGCATGGCGGACACGATGGACATGCCCTCGCCGTTGCCCACGGAGCGCGCCGAGAAGGTGGCCTGCTCGCCGCTCGTGGCCTGGCACGTCTGCTTGGAGCCCTTCGCGCCGTAGAAGCACTTCGCATCGTTGACGGCGGCGGGGCCCTTGAGGGTGACGTTCGCCTTGTCGATCGGAATGCCCCATTGCTGGCCGATTGCGTTGATGTAGAACTCGGTGGAGCCGTTCGGCTGCTTGTTGACGACGCCGCCGAGGCGGTAGGTGATCGTGTACTTCTGCACCCCGCTGACAGTGCGGTCGGCGTCGCCGATGCGCAGTCGCGTCGCCGCCCCGTCGGCCGACTTCTCGACGTCCGAGGGCGCACCCGTGCTGGAGGTGACCTTGACGTTCGTCAGCGGGTACACACGGTGCTTCTCGTCGTTGTAGCCCTGCGCCGTGATGATGAACCGGTCGAGCCCGTGGTGGGAGTTGTCGTCGAAGCGGACCGTGATGTTCTCCGTGACGTCGACGGCGCCGTCACGCTTGAGGTCGTAGTCGATGTCGTAGGCACTGATGCGCATGTTCTCGTTGCCGGCGGCCACTGCCGCCTGCGCCCCCGGCAGGACGCTCACCCCGACGAGCGTCGAGGCTGCGGCCAACGTCGTCAACATCCCCGAGAAACGGCTCATGCCCCTACCCTGCCATGAGCGAGGAAGGGGCATGAACGAAGGGGCGAACGGGTCACCCGCCGCGCTTGAGGCGGATCTGCATCTCGCGCTGGGCCTCGAGGTTGTCCTGACGCTCACGCAGCGTCTGACGCTTGTCGTGCAGCTGCTTGCCCTTGGCCAGTGCGATCTCGACCTTGGCGCGCCCGTCCTTGAAGTACAGCGACAAGGGCACGATCGTGTAGCCCTTCGACTGCGCCTTGTCGGCCAACTTGATGATCTCGGCCTTGTGCAGGAGCAGCTTGCGCCGCCGACGCGCCGAGTGGTTGGTCCACGTGCCCTGCATGTACTCGGGGATGTGGACGTTCTCGAGCCACATCTCACCGTCACGTTCGAGGACGTAGCCGTCGACGAGCGAGGCCCGACCCATGCGCAGGCTCTTCACCTCGGTGCCCATGAGGGAGAGGCCGGCCTCGACCGTGTCCTCGATGTGGAAGTCGTGGCGCGCCTTCTTGTTGTTCGCGATGACCTTCGTGCCCTTCTCCTTGGGCATGCGGCTCACCTCCTCGTCTCGTGTTCGTCCCGTACTGCGCCCGTCAGCTCGTCACCCTACCCACTTGCGCGGGCTGACTGCGACACCATTTTCTCGGGTCTCGAAGTGGAGGTGGCATCCGGTGACGCGCCCGGTCATGCCGGAGACACCGATCTGCTGGCCCTTCTTGACCTTCTGCCCGGCACTGACGCGAAGGCTCGTGAAGTGCATGTACGCCGTCGTGAGCTGTACGCCGTTGACGGTTCCGTGGCTGATGTAGACGTGGTTGCCCGAGATCCCGTTGTAGTTCGCTTCGATGACGGTGCCGTCACCCGACGCGTACACGGGGGTGCCACAGGCGAAGGGGTAGTCGTCGCCCTCGTGCAGCTTCTGGATCCGCAGCACCGGGTGGAACCGATAGCCGTACGGCGACACGATCGAGGACGCCGGTCCGGGTGCGGCGAGGAAGCCGCCTTCGTTCGTCAGCTTCGTGACGCTCGGGTCGAGGTTGTCGCTCGTCGAGGTGATGTTCTTGAGTCGGTTGCTCTCCGCCTCGAGGGCCGCGAGCTTCGCCTCTTCCTTCTTCTTCTCCTTGGCCAGTGACGCTCGGTCGCTCTGTTGCGTCGCCTGGACCGTCTTGAGGTCAGATTCGGCGGTGTCGGCCTGCTTCTTGGCCGCGGACGCGGCAGCCACGGCGGCGTCCTGCTTCGTCTTCGCCAGGCTCGCCTTGCGGCGGACCTCGGCAAGACGCGCGGCTTCGCTCTGCCCGGCGGCCGCGGAACTCTTGAGGTTCGTGATGACGCCCTGCTGGCGTCGCATGACGATGTCGGCGAGCGCCATGGAGCCCGTGACGTCGGTCTTCGAGGTGAGCACCTGGACGGTGAAGGTGAGGTCACCCAAGCCACCGGATTCGAAGGCGTTGCGCGCGAGACCACCGACCTGCGTCCGAGCGGCCGCCTGATCGGTGCGGTTGCGGGCGAGCGCCTTGAGTGACGCGTCCTCGTCGGCCTTCGCAAGGTCGTAATCGGATTTGGCGTCGGTCTGCTTCTGCTGCGCGCTCGTCAGTTTGGACCGTGCCGTCGTGACCTTCTTGTGAGCGGCGGCGACCGCGGCGTCGGTCTTCTTGAGCTTCGCATCCGCGGCCGTCAGTTCCTTCGACAGGTCGTCGATCTCGGACTTGCTCGCCTTGATCTTGTCGTCGACGTCGTCGCCGAATGCCGCCGAGCCGGCGCCCAGCGTCAGGGCCGCGACGACGGCCATCGAGGCAGCCGCGCGAGAGCGTCGCGAGGAGAGTGCACCCACGTTCATCAGACCTTGAGATAACGACGCAGCGTCACCCACGACGTCGAGACAGCGAGGACGAAGGCTCCCAGGAAGAGCCAGGGGACGACGACGAGGACGTCGCTGTCACCGATGAGATTGACGAAGCCGCCGCCCGAACTCGCGAGCCCACTCACGCCGAAGTGCACCATCGCCCACAACAGGCCGGACGCGAGCACCGCACCGGCGAGGGAGGCGATGAGGACCTCCGCGACGAACGGCAGATAGATGGTGGCGCTCGAGGCACCGACGAGTCGCATGATGCCGACCTGGCGGCGGCGGGTGAACGCGACCTGCCGGATGGTCGTGACCATGAGCAGGATGGAACAGACCACCATGAGACCGGCGATGATGGCCGAACCCACACCGAGCATGTTGAGGAAGGAGAAGAACGGCGCGAGCACCTGATGCAGGTTGCTCACGTGCGCGACGCCGGGCATGCCCTGGAATCCACTCGCGATCTCGTCGAAGCGCTGCGGATCCGACAGGCGAACCTCGTAGAACGCCGGCATCGACTTCGCGTCGACGCTGCTGACGTACGGCGAGTCCTTGTACTGCTCGCGGAACATCGCGACGGCTTGTTCGCTCGTCTTGTAGTCGACCTTCGTCACGAGTGGGCGCAGGTTGTCGAGGTTGCTCTTGACCGCCTCGGTCTGGGCTGTACTCGCCTCTCCCCCGGCACACGACGCGACGTTCGTGTCCGAGTCGGTACACAGGAAAACGAAGGCGTGGACCTTCTCGTACCAGTCGCCCTTGGCCTGGTCCACCTGACGCTGGGCGAGCAGGCCGGAACCGACGAAGAACAGCGAGACCATCGAGACGAGCACGACGGACGCGATCATCGAGGTATTGCGTCGAACGCCCTGCCACACCTCGGAGGTGAGGAAACGAAGTCTCACGGCGTCTCCTCCAGACGATGGGATCCGTGCGCCGCGCGGTAGGCGCTGCGCGTACCGAGTTCACCCAGGTCCGGTTCGAGGGCTTCGGCTCGGTAACCACCGGTGGAGTCGCGCACGAGACGGCCGTCCTTCATCTCGAGCACGCGACGCTGCAGGCGGTCGACGAGGCTGTTGTCGTGCGTGGCCATGACGAGCGTGGTCGACGTGCGGTTGATGCGATCGAGCACCCCGACGACGTCGTCCGAGTTCGCGGGGTCGAGGTTTCCGGTGGGCTCGTCGGCGAGCAGGATGGCGGGCTGCTTGACGACGGCGCGGGCGATCGCCACGCGCTGCTGCTCACCGCCGGAGAGCTCGTGCGGGAAGCGCTTGGCCTTCTCCGCCAGCCCGACGAGTTCGAGCGACTCGGGCACGGCCCGGCGGATGGCGCCGCGTCGACGTCCGAGGATCTCGAGGACGAAGGCCACGTTCTCCTCGACCGTCTTGTTCTCGAGGAGACGGAAATCCTGGAAGACGACACCGATGTCGCGTCGCAGGCTCGGGACCTTGCGTCGCGGCATGTTGCGCAGTTCGCGCCCGGCGACGTGGATCTCGCCGTCGGTGGGCGCGACCTCGTGCGTCATGAGGCGCATGAGCGAACTCTTGCCGGAACCGGAGGCGCCGACGAGGAAGACGAACTCACCGCGCGCGATGTTGAAGCTGACGTGCTCCAGCGCCGGGGCTTGGTTCTTGTCGTACGTCAGGGAGACGTCGTCGAATCGGATCATCGTGGTGTGGAGTGCTCTCGGTCCCGTCGGTGAGGTCAGTCGTCGTCGCGGTCCGCAGCACGCTTCCAGCGGATGCCTGCTTCGACGAAGCCGTCGATGTCGCCGTCGAAGACGGCGCTCGTGTTGCCGACCTCGTGCTCGGTGCGCAAGTCCTTGACCATCTGGTAGGGGTGCAGGACGTAGGAGCGCATCTGGTCGCCCCAGCTGGCCTTGACGTCACCGGCCAGTTCCTTCTTCTGCGCGGCTTCCTCCTGCTTCTTGATGAGCAGCAGGCGCGACTGCATGACGCGCAGAGCGGCAGCACGGTTCTGGATCTGGCTCTTCTCGTTCTGCATCGAGACGACAGTGCCGGTGGGAATGTGCGTCATGCGCACAGCCGAGTCGGTCGTGTTGACGCTCTGACCACCGGGGCCCGAGGAGCGGAAGACGTCGACCTTGAGCTCGTTCTCCGGGATCTCGATCGTGTCGGTGGTCTCGATGAGCGGCACGACCTCGACGGCGGCGAACGACGTCTGGCGGCGGCCCTGGTTGTCGAACGGCGAGATGCGCACGAGGCGGTGAGTGCCGGCCTCGACCGAGAGATTCCCGAAGGCGTAGGGCACGTTCACTTCGAACGTGGCCGACTTGAGACCGGCCTCTTCGGCGTAGGAGGTGTCCATGACCTTCGTCGGGTAGCCGTGACGCTCGGCCCAGCGCAGGTACATGCGCATGAGCATCTCGGCGAAGTCGGCGGCGTCGACGCCACCGGCGCCGGCGCGGATGGTGACGACGGCCTCGCGCTCGTCGAACTCGCCGTTGAGCAGGGTGCGAACCTCGAGTTCGCCGACGGCCTTCGTCAGCTTCGTGAGCTCGCGCTCGGCTTCGGCCATCGTGTCAGCGTCGTTCTCCTCGGTACCCATCTCGACGAGGGTCTCGAGGTCGTCGATCGCGGCGTCCATGTTCTCGACGCGGTCCTTCTCGGCGTTCGCGCGAGACAGGGCGGAGGTGATCTTCTGGGCCGATTCGACGTCGTCCCACAGGTCGGGGGCGGCAGACTGCTCCTCGAGGTCGGCGATCTGCTTCTTCAGCTTCTCGAGGTCGAGCACCTCGCGCACGGACGCCATCGTCGAGCGCAGGTTCTTGATTTCGGTAGGAAAGTCGACAGCCACGCTTTCCAGGGTATCCGTTATGACGCCCGACTCCCCAACCAACCGATTGTTCACCGCTCCAGATGGGCGTCAGCACGTGAGACGACGTCCACGGTCATGGGTTCACCGAGAGCCGCCATGGCCGATCCGACGACCGGCGGACGCACGACGGCGCGTACTCGAACAGTGACCTGCTCGCCGACGACCTCGACGCCGCTGACGCGCCACGACGTGACGTGCTTGGGCAAGGGTGTGGAAGCGACGATGCGTGCCGCCTCCGCCGTGGCCGCGTCGGCATCGAGCGTGGCGTTGTCGACTCCCTCGGTATAGGCGCCGGCCAGGGAGATGCGGTCAGCGGCCGCTGCGCTTGCGTGGTCGGCTGCATCGAGCACGTCGAGGCGAGCCATCTGCGCGGATGCGACGCTCACTCCCCCGACGAGCAGCATGCACACGCACACGCTGAGACCGAGACCGAGCAAGCCGATACCTCCGGTCTCGTCGGCCACAGCAGCCTTGGTGCGGCGACTCAGCGACGCTCGCAAGCACATCCATGGCGCGCGGAAACGGATCATCGTTGGCCCCCGTACTGTTCGACCTTCTGTTCGTGGGACGACGACACGGTGACCTGAAGGTTCGCGGCCCCGGCGAGCCACTTCGGCACGAACGGCAACGTCACCGTCGCTCGCGAGGAAGCCCGCACCGAGGCACCCGGCGTCAGGCAAGGGCTGAGGGTGCATGTCACTGCCGTCGATCCGACCGGCACGTCTTGGTCGGCGTAGGCGATCCGAGCTGCTGTGTTCGCGCGGGCAGCACCTGCCGCGCTGGAGGATGACGTGACGTAGGTGCGCGCCGCTTCGCGAGCGGCCTGACGTGCCGCGTACGAGGCCGCTTCCACACGCAGGAGCGCGGTCGCGACCCACACGAGCGGCAGGAGCAAGACTGCGATGACGACGATGGTTTCGATGAGAGCGGAACCTTCTTCACTGTGGCGGTCGACGACGTCGTGACCGACAGTCCTTTCGACGCTCACGAGGAACGCTCCTCGACGATCGCGCGCCCGCTGGTGTGCAGCGTGAGCCCGACACCGAACGGCCCGAGCACGGGAACGGGCGCGTCGATGTCCACCCGAATGACGTCGAGCCCCTCCGCACTGCTGCGATGCGCTGAGATCGATCCTGCGTAACGCGGACTGAGGGAATCGGACACGAGGTCGCGGGCGCGCTCCTGTGCCACGCCGGGACCGGCATCGACCCGAGCGCCGTACCGGGCACTCTCTGCTGCTGCCATGGTGAGGGTCGAACGGACGTGGGTGGCGTAGGCGAACTGGCAGACGACGAGGAACACGCCCACGATGAGCGCCATCGTCATCGTGTACTCAGCCACGGCCGAGCCTTCGTCCCCGGAGAGCGCGGCGACGCGACGCTCCGGGCGTCGACTCATCCTCCGGAGACCTTGTTCATCGCGGCGGTGAACATGTTCTTGAGCAGGGGCCCCGCCGTCTGCCACAGGAGTGTGACGAGGCCCGCGGTCATGAGGGTGACCAGCACCCAACCGGGCACGTCGCCGCGATCCGGTTGGCCTGTCAGCCGTGTCATGACGTTGCCGGCGGCTCGGCGGACTCGGCGCTGGGCTGAGACGAGATGAGACATGGTGTGTTCCTTCCGGTGGGGTGTCGGTGAGGAGTTCCGACAGGGTGGGGTCAGAGGTTGAGGTCCAGGGCGGCGATGCCCGGATAGACGGCGAAGAGGATGGTGATCGGCAGCACTAGGAAGACGACGGGCGCCATCATGAGGACCTCCTTGCGCCCAGCTGATTCGATGAGTTCCCCACGGGCGGCTTCACGGGCGTCCTGAGCCTGGGCCCGAAGAACGTCGGCAAGTGGGGTCCCCCTCTCGAGAGCGACGATGACGCCCTCGATGAAGCGGTTGACCGCCATGACGTTGGTTCGCCGAGCGACCCCCGTGAGCGACCGCGCCAGTGGCGTTCCTGCCCGCGTCTCGTCGAGAGCGCGACGCAGTTCGTCCGACAGCGGGCCGCTGCACAGGCGGGTCACGTGCTCGAGGGCGCCCAGGGGCCCCTGCCCTGCCGCTACCGCGAGCGCCAGCATGTCGGCCACGGACGGGAACTCGGTGAGCATGCGCGCCTCGCGACGGGTCGCCTGCTGCGTCAACACCTGGTCGCGAAGCACGACACCGAGCCCCGTCGCAAGCAGAATGAGAGCCGTAGCGCCCACCGGCCCGGACTGCGAAGACGACCCACCCACCAGCAACACCAAGCATGCGGCGGCGAAGCCGGTCATGCCCCATACCGCTTGGCTCGTGCGGAACATCTGAACGTCCGGGGCGAGCCCGGCTCGCTCGAGTCGGGAGCGCACGTGGTCAGCGCCTCCGAGGACCCTCCCGAGCCCCGAAGCGACGGAGTCGAGCAGAGCTCGTGCGTTACGGCGTGATCCTGGACCTCGGTCACCGGTGAGAATGCCGGTGAGGCGCTGCTCGAGAAGTGACGTTCGCGGGCGCACGAGCCATGTACCGATGAGCAGTAGCCCGGCACCGATGCACAGTGCCGGCCACCACGCTGCGTAGGTGCTCATCGCATGACTCGTTCCTCTGTCGGCAGCCGACCGATGGCGCGCATGGCGAGGTAGGCAATCCACGAGACGATGCCGCCCACCACGAGAACGGCCACTCCCGTGCTGGAGCGGTAGGCGTCGAGTCCGCCACTGCGGAAACCGACCACGACGAGAGCGAGCCAAGGCGCCGCGAGCGCCAGGCGAGCGGCACTCACCGTCCAGCTCTGTTTGGCAGCTAACTCAGTGCGTGTCGCGGCGTCCTCGCGCAGGAACGAGCTGAGTGTGCGAAGCAGACGTCCGACGTCGGATCCTCCGACGTTGCGGGCGAGTCGCAAGGACTCGATGAGCCGGTCGGCGGCCGGATCCGCGAGGGAGCTCTTGAGCACGTCGAGCGACACGTCGAAGCGGCCGTGCGCGGCATCGTGCCGGGCGAAGGCGGCAAAGTCCTCCCGCAACACCTCGGGACCGTGGTGGGCGAGTTGCCGCAGAGCTTCCGGAATGGAGAGGCCAGCGCGTACCGCGGAGGCGACGTGATCGACAGCGTCCGGCCACGCTTCACGCCGAGCCCGAAGATGGACGACGGCGCGGTGACGCACGAACATCCACGGCGCGTAGAGACCTACGGCACCACCGAGCAACGTCAGAGCCGGAACTGCGGTGGCGACGAAAACGACGCCACCCACGACGAGGGCACTGAGCATCGAGGCCGCGACGACGGCTCCGACCCCCTGCTCGCGAAATCCCGCGAGCGTCAACTGCTCACGCACGCGCTCGTACTGACGTGAGCGGCGTAGAGATGCCACCGGGGCCACGGGCTGAGGCGCGCTCCAGGCACTCCACATGAGCAGTAGACCCGTGCCGACCGCCGCGGCGCACAACAACGCCGTCATGACGACAGCTCCCGCGCCAGTGCAGCCAGGTCAATACCCGCCCGTGCGAAGCGGGGTTCGCCGTCGAAGGCCGCGAGCAGCCGTGGGTAGGTGTCCTGCCCCTCTTCGTAAAGGCTGATCGTCTCCACGGTGTCTCCTTCGACGCGGCCGGTCACGCGCAGCACCTCGCGGGTGGAGCGGCGCCCGTGCCGATCGAGGCCGAGGTGGACGACGAGGTCCACCGCGCTGGCGACCGTCGGGACAACGAACGACGAAGAAATATTGGGGCCCGCCAACAGCGGAAGTGTGCACAGCTTCGTCAGGGCTTCACGGGCAGAGTTGGCGTGCAGAGTGGCGAGGCCCGGCAGACCGCTGTTGAGCGCCAACAACAGATCGAGCGACTCGGCCTGCCTCACCTCCCCCACGACGACACGCGAGGGGCGCATGCGCAGTGCTTCCTTGACGAGCATGCGCAACGTGACCTCGCCGTTGCCCTCGAGGTTGGGTTGGCGACACTGCATCGCCACCCAGTCACGCGCCGCGAGTTGGACCTCGAAGACCTCCTCGCAGGTGATGACCCGCTCGGTCGGCGGAATGGCACTCGCCAGGCAGTTGAGCATGGTGGTCTTGCCGGCCTGGGTCTGCCCCGAAACGAGCACGTTGAGACCCGCGCGGACACATGCGCTCAGGATCTTCGCGAGCCCCGACGGTAACGAGCCGCGACGCACGAGATCGTCGAGCGAATGACTCGTGGCGACGAACTTGCGAATGTTCACCGCCCAGAACTCGCGGGTGACATCGGGGATGACGACGTGCAGACGTGATCCGTCCGGAAGAGCTGCATCGACGAACGGAGCGCTGAGGTCCAAGCGACGACCGGACGAGCGCAGCATTCGTTCGACCAGCGTGCGCACCTGTTCGGGCGTGAGAATCGTGTTCGTCAGCTCGGGGATTCCCGAGCGTGCCACGAACACGCGGGCCGGTTCGTTGAGCCAGATCTCCTCGATGGACGGGTCGTCGAGATAGGGCTGCAAAGGCCCGAAACCCGCCACCGCGTCGAACACGGCCTTGGCCTCGTCCTTCGCACTCGGAAGCGCCGGGAGCCCGGCTCGTGCGCGAGCGAGCTCGGTGGCTGACACGATCTCCGCAATGATCGAGCGGACCTTCTCCGGTTCGGTGCTCGGATCGACGGCACGCGAGCGCAATTGCTCACGGACCTCGTCCTCGATGAGACCGATAGCCATGGATGGTCACCTCCCGCCGACTCGCTCGTCGAGTCGATTCGTTCCTGGCGGCCATCAAAGGCTCCGGCGGAACCGAGCGGGGGTTTAGCCGAAATTCTTACCAAATTCTTACCATTCGCTTTCTCGGAGTTATCCACAGGAAGAAATTGGCTCTGTTGCTGGCTCGCGGGTTCGGCACACGCTGGTCACCATGAAGGTGAAACTGCGTCTCGCGCTCGCGAACCCCGACCAAGCCCACACCCGCGTCTTCGACATCGAGGCCCCCGCGGGCACACAGTTCACGACGCTGCGCGAACACCTCGGCCCGGCTCTCGTCGGCAAGAGACTTCGAGTGGACGACATCGACATCGACGACGAATTCCGCCTCGGCGAGGCTCCGCTCGTCGACGGCGCGTTCCTCGAGCCGCAGCGCACGACCATCACGAACTCGGTTCCCACTCCGCTTCGACTGGTGGTGTCCGCCGGGCCGGGTCAGGGACGCTCGTGCCCGCTTCCTTCGGGTGAGCACATCTTGGGCCGCGCCCACCCGCTTCTCACCGACGACCCGCTCGTGTCCCGCACACACGCTCGCGTCATCGTGCGGCGCGGCTCGGTCGAGGTCTGCGACGAAGGCAGCTCCAACGGCACCTCACTCGATGCCCGGGCATTGGATCCGGGTGAGCCCTGCGTGTGGCGGATCGGTCAACATCTACGCCTCGGAGCAACGCGCATCCGACTCGACACCACGCTCGAGCCCGTAGCGGTGGAAGCCCGAGGGGACGGCACACTGCGCATCCCCGCTCCAGTGACGAACCGCCTCGAACTGGCGCCCACCCGGCTGGAGTGGCCCTCACGTCCCACGGCCCCGCCCCGCAGCCCGCTCCGGTGGGTGGCAGCACTCGCTTCTGTGCCGGTGGCGCTCGTCATGGCCGTCGTTCTGCACTCCACCCTCATGCTGGCGTTCATGCTCATCGGGCCCCTGACCATCGGCCTCACGTATCTCGACGACCGACGACGAGGTCGGCTCGGAGGACGAGCGGCCGCTCGTGAGTACGCGCGATCCAAGGCGGATACCGGGCGACGAATCGACGACCTCCTGAACCGCGAGCGCCTCGAGCGCACCGCACGGCTCCCGCCACCGGACGTTCTCACCGACGTCGCGGCGGGGCGTCGGCCGGGCATCGCGTCGGGTGAACGCAGCTGGCCCCTGGTTCTGCGTCTCGGACACGGAACGTCTCCGTCGATCCATTCCGTGACCCATGACGGCGTCACACGTGACCTCACCCTTGACGACGCGCCCGTTGCGGTGGCCCTCACTTCTGGCGACCTGCTCCATCTCGACTGTGACGCCGCCTCGCTGGGTGCCTGCATGGAACACGTCGTCGCCCGGCTTCTCGTCGAAGGCGTACCCGGCGCCTGCGGCCTCCACGTCGTCACGGACATGGCTGAGGGTGCGCGGTGGACGTGGTGCCGCGACACAGCTCGCCTCGAGGTGGGAGCAGCCCTACCCGAGGACACGGAACAGGACCTGGCAGAGCGGGCCGCCCGACCCGGTCACACCGGCGACGAGCTTCCGGTTTTCGTCCTCGACGCGCGCAGCGAGGGCGCACGCGAGGCGTTGAGACGCTGGCTCCCCGTGGCCTCGGGGGTTCTCGTCTGGGTCGGACCGTCGGCGCCCGGAATGCAACGCGAGAGGCGCGGCTCAAGCGGGCCGACCGATCTCGTCGTCACGGTCCGCCACGGCCACAACGCCTCCTTGCTGCCGACCGGGCACCGATTCACCTTCGACGAGCCGATCAGTTCGTGGTTCGTCACGACGACCAGGCTCGCGCGGCGGTGGGCGACCACCTCACGCCGAGGCACGAGTTCGTCCATTCCGACGACGGTGCCCGCCGACAGTCTCCTGCCTGAAGACGTCGCCCGGGCATGGGCGGCCGGACCGTCCACCGCCGTCCCGGTCGGGTTCGGGGCAACCGGCCCCGTCCACCTCGACCTCGTCCGTTCGGGGCCACACGCCCTCGTGGCCGGCACCACGGGTGCAGGCAAGTCCGAGTTCCTCCTCGCCTACCTGCGTGGCCTGTTCACACTCAACGGGCCTGGCGACGTCACCGCACTGCTCATCGACTACAAGGGCGGAGCCACCTTCGGCCCGCTCGTCGACGCTCCCCAGGTCGTCGGTCTCGTGACGGACCTCGACAACTCCCTCGCGGAACGGGCTCTGTCCGCGCTCCAGGCGGAGATCAAACGACGCGAGCACACGTTGGCTGCCGCCGGGTACAACTCCTACACGGCGTATCGAGCCACCCCACCGAACAGTGCCACGGCGCTGCCGCGTCTCTTCGTCATCGTCGACGAGTTCCGCGTCCTCGCAGAGGAACTGCCCGAATTCGTTGCAGGCCTTGTGCGGCTGGCGGCTGTCGGTCGGTCGCTGGGCATGCACCTCGTCCTCGCCACCCAGCGCCCCGGTGGCGCCGTCACCGCAGACATGCGCGCCAACCTGGACGTACGGGTCGCACTGCGTGTCCGCGAACGCTCCGACAGCATCGACGTCATCGACTCCCCCGCCGCCGCAGCGATTTCGCCTCGCCATCCCGGGCGAGCGTTCCTCGCCCATGGCGGGTCGACCCCTGTCGAGCTGCAGACGGCCTTCACCGGCGCGCCACGCATGCTCCACACCGACGAACCCCCACTCCACGTTCACGCGGTCGATCTCCGCGCACCGGGCCCCCTTGCTGCCGAGCCCGAGTGCCCCGGATGCCGGCCGGTGGGCCATTCCACGACGAACGACCTGGAAACGTTCGTCGCCGAAGCCAAGGCTGCCGCCACGCACCTACCTGCTCCGCGCCGCCCGGTGCTCCCGCCCCTGTGCGAAAACACCAGGTCGGTTGCCCACCTCGCCATGGGCGAAGTGCGCTGGCCCGACCTCCTGCTCGCGCGCCCCCAAGCAGGCGAGCGCCCGCGAAACAGCGTGCCGATCGCCGTCGTCGACCTCCCGCACGATCAATCGCAACCGGTCCTCTCAGGAGCCGGCACCGAACACATCGGCATCGCTGGGGCTCCTCGCAGCGGGCGCACACACGCTGCCATGACGATTGCGAGAGCCAGACGGTCGACGGGCGAACGCACCTGGTGGGTCGGCGACGTCCCGAGCTTCCCCGTCGACGACCACTTCGCCGCTGACGATCCGGACGACGTCGTACGCCTGCTCACCGCCCTCAACGAGCCGAGCCCGGTCGCGGAGCGCGTCGCGATCGTCGTCGACGGCTGGGAAGCCCTCAACGACAGCCTCATGCGCATCAACCACGGGCTCGCGGCGGACGAGATGTTGCGGCACGTGCAGCGCGCGCACCAGTTCCGCAGGGTGTTCGTCATCACGGGAGCGCGATTGGTTCTCGCGTCCAAGCTCGCGGCGCTCCTCGAGGTGAAGATCGTCCTGCGTCAGAACGACCAAACGGAGTACTCCCTCGCGGGTCTCCGTCCGGCACAGGTGCCCGCAGCCATGCCGCCCGGACGCGGACTCGTTCTGCCGCACGCGCACGTCCTGCACTTCGTGTCCCCGGGCGAGCCGGGTGAATGTGACACCCTGTCACCATGACGAGTACGCGCAAGATCACCGCCGCCGTCGCGCTCACGGGCGCCCTCATCGCCGCGCCGGCCATCGCCACCGAAACGAGCACGCCCGGCACGTCGACGCCGAGCAGTACCTCGAGCACGTCCTCCAGCTCGACCTCGAGCAGCTCATCCTCGTCGAGCAGTACCTCGTCCTCC
This sequence comes from Dermacoccus abyssi, assembly GCF_003515945.1. Lineage (GTDB taxonomy): Bacteria > Actinomycetota > Actinomycetes > Actinomycetales > Dermatophilaceae > Dermacoccus > Dermacoccus abyssi. The sequence goes on along the minus strand of NZ_QWLM01000010.1, from coordinate 96,403 downwards.
CCGAAGTCCCCCAAGGGGAGCGCCATCACGTTGCGCCTCGACGGCAAGGGCAAGATCGACAAGTCCGCGCTCCCCAAGGAGTCGACCCTTCTAGCTACCGAGGAACTGCGCTCGATCGTGCCGGGTCTTCGGTCGGCCGACTTCTCGGACGGCACGCTCACTCTCACCGTCAAGGGAGAGGAGAGCGACAACCGCAGCCGCATCGTCATCGAGTTCGATCGCTTCGGCACAAAGGCCGACGTCACGAAGGGTTGGGACGCGGACAAGAAGGCTCACCAGGCTCGTGCCGCCAAGAACCCCGGTATCTACACCTTCGCCGGACCTGGCAAGAACGGTGTGGCCGACTCCTTCAGCGACGGCACGACCACACACGTCCTGCTCACCAACGGTGATGCCGCGGGCCAGATCTCGTTCTCCGGCATCGGGTTCTCCTCACTCGGAGACGACCACGCGAGCGCCCGCAAGGCTTACCGCGACACGGTTGTGCCCAAGCTCGTTCAACTGCTCGGCAACAAGGTGAAGGCCAGCGGGCCGGCCAAGACGCCGACCAAGTCGTCGAGCGCGAGCCCCTCCTCGAACAGTTCGTCGAGCAGTTCGTCGTCAACGTCGAGCAGCGCCTCTGCCTGACACGCTGCATGGTCGACCGGGCGTCAGAGAACGGCGTCCGCCTCGTCGTCCTCGTCCGGGTCGAAGCGCGGCAGCGTAAGCGCCGCGACGAACGAGACGACCGCAACAACGAGCGTCGCGACGCCGAACAGCTTGGCTCCCCCGCTGATGAGGCTGAACGAGACCGGCACGAGCATGCCGTTCCACAGCAACGTCGGGGTCTTTGCCAGGCTCTTGTGACGAAGCAGGTTGATCGCGAGCAACGCCACGCCCGCCGCCAGGACGACCAGAACAGCGGCCTCCGTGAGGGCGCGGGTCGTGGTACTGGCCTCCCCGTTGATCACGCCGTACGCCGACATCGCCGCCATGACGAGCATCGCGAGCACGGCAAGGCCGGTGCCGGCGGCACTGACGAGCCAGGCTGCATCATTCGATCGCGCAGGTGTGCGGGATGGCGTCTCGTCGGGCAGTTCTGAGGCATTAGGGGGTTTTCGCGTCACGCCGTAAACTGTACGTGGCACCCTCTGCGAGCCGACATGTGATCAGAAACTCACACAATCGAACAAAAAAGTTCGTCGAAACCCCTTGTGCGTACGCCGGGCCAGGTGTGAACCTATAGGGGAACGCCCACCCGCGCCCCAAACGATCATCGTTTCGATGCATCGCACAGCGCATCGGACCGTCGGCACCCCGACATCGTTCGCACCGACCCCGCCGGTTTCAGCGGAGACTCAAGGAGCAATGCCACATGGATTGGCGCAATCGCGCTGCGTGCCTGGACGAGGACCCGGAGCTTTTCTTCCCGATCGGCAACACCGGCCCGGCCCTGCAGCAGATCGAAGACGCCAAGGCCGTCTGCCGTCGTTGTGAAGTCATCGACACGTGCCTGAAGTGGGCACTGGAGTCCGGTCAGGACGCCGGTGTCTGGGGCGGCCTTTCGGAGGACGAGCGACGCGCTCTCAAGCGTCGCAACGCTCGCGCGCGCCGCGCCAGCTGATCGTTCTCATCGCGTCTCAGCGGGCGGCCCATCATCACGATGGCCGCCCGTTTTCGCGTCCCCTCCCCCCGATGACGCATCGAGCGGACGCAGCCGTGCACTGAACCGTGCCCTCGTGCCGCCTCCCGGTTCGGCAGCCCATTCGATCGTTCCGTGCAGGTCCTGGACGAAGGTGCGCACGATCTGAGTACCGAGACCCGACGCTCCCCCGGCCACGCCTTCCCCGGCGACGAGGCCGGACCCGTCGTCCACCACGCTGACGTCGAGGCCGTCGCCGTCACGACGCGCCTCCACCGTCACCCGTCCGCCGCGCTCCGCGAGGCCGTGCTCCACCGCGTTCTGTACGAGCTCGCCGAGCACCATGGCCAACGAGGTAGCGTCCTCGCTCGAGAGCACCCCGAAGGAACCGACGAGCCGCGCCTCGACGGGAGCGTCCGGCAGCCGTGCCACGTCGACACCGGTCGTGAGTCCTCGCTCGGCCACCTCGTCGAAGTCGACCGCTCCGCCGAATCCCGCGCTCAACGTCTCGTGGACCGCCGCAATGACCGCGACGCGACGGCCGGCATCCGCGAGCGCCCGCTGTGCCTCGATGTCCGGCAGGCGCCGCGCCTGCAGCCGCAGGACGGCCGCAACCGTCTGAAGGTTGTTCTTCACCCGATGGTGAATCTCACGGATCGTCGCGTCCTTCGTGATGAGCTCGCGATCGCGGCGGCGCAGCTCGGTGATGTCGCGAAGCAGCAGCGCCGCCCCGAAACGGCGCCCCTCGGCGATGAGTGGCACGGCTCGCACCATGAGCGCGGCCGACCCCTTGCGGAACTCGGCGTGCCACGGCGCACGACCGGCAAGCACGACGCCGCCCTCCACAGGGGCTTCCGCCGACGTCACGCCGCGCTCCTCGAACGCCGTACCGAGCCGAAGGCCGAGGGCGTTCGTCTCGATGCCGAGGCGCCGCAGCGCCGAGACGGCGTTCGGGCTCGCGTACGTGATGTGACCGCCCTCGTCGAGCGCGATGACACCGTCACCGACTCGGGGTGCACCGCCACGGCCAGTGGAGGCGCCCCCTCCGTCGGGGAAGGTTCCGTCGGCGACCATCGTCAGCAGCGCGTCCGACAGCCCCAGGTAGCGGCTCTCCAAGCGCCCGCGGCGTCCGACGTTGCCACGGATCATGTGTCGACTGAGGACGGCCACCGTGGTGATCGTCCGTCGCACCGGGATGGTCTCGACCGTGACAGGCTGCCCGTCGTCGTCCTCATCGGACGACGTCCGTTGCCCGGAGACAGAACTGCGGGTCAGCCGCGCGGCGAGTTCCTGAGAGGGCACCACGCCGACGAGGTCCTCGGCGAAGATGCTGACACCTGTCGTGGGCCGCACGTGAGCGGCGGCACGCCACCCCTCGTCCGTGCTGACCCACAACACGAGGTCGGAGAACGACAGATCCGCGAGCAGCTGCCAGTCGCCGACGAGCTGGTGCAGCCACTCGTGGTCGCCTCGTCACTCCACGAGGCCGACCCGAGAATGTCGGTCGTCGTCACGCTCACGCGGTCGGCTCGGTCTGCCCTGAGTCGCCGGAGGTGCCACGCGTCAGCGTGCGCAGCGTGCGCAGCGCGACCGACATCGGTGCGAGACGCGATTCGGCCCGCTCGACGCCGGCGATCGCCGCACGGCCGCGTTCGACCGCGAGCGCGTGCCGCTCGGCCCAGGCGTTCCAGCGCTCCTCGGTGGACCCGGCCTCCGGCGCCTCGAGCATGACGTCGCGTGTGAGGTCGGTGAGCACCGCGTAGGCGTCGTCACGCACCGCACCGCGGGCCAGTGCGTCCCACCGGTCGTCACGCGGCAGCTCGGCGATGGCGTCGAGCATGCGTCCCAGACCGATCTGCGCCGCACCGTGGAAGTACGTGCTCGCCACGGCTTCGACGTCGGCGTCGACCTCGTGCGCCAGATCCGTGATGTCGAGCAGGACGAACAGATCGAGCAGGGCGGCGGCCCGTCGGGCCAACTGCTCGGGAACACCCTGTTCCACGAGACCCGCCGCCGTGTCCTCGTACTGCTCCCGGCCCACGCCGATGACGAGCTCCGGAACCTTCGGCGCGAGACGGCTGACGGACGGCTCGTAACGCTCGATGAGCGCCGACACCGACGTGTGCTCCACCTCGTGATGGACGAACCAGCGGGTGGCTCGGTCGAGCAGACGACGCAGACGCAGAAGCAGGGAGGACTGGACGTCGGTGCTCACAACGTTGTCGAGTGCCTCGACCTCGTCGATGAAGCTCTGCGCGTCGAAGACCTCACGGGCCACGACGAACGCCTTCACGATCTCCTCCGGGCGAGCCCCCGTCTCCTCGCTCGCGCGGTGGACGAACGTGATGCCGCCGCGGTTGACGAGGCCGTTGACGACCGAGTTCGTGATGATCTCGCGACGCAGTGCGTGCGCCTCGATCGCCTCGGGGTACCGGGTGCGCAAAGCGTCCGGGAAGTAGGCGGCCAGCTCACGGACGAACCACTCGTCGTCGACGACGTCGCTCGCGAGGACCTGATCCTTCAGACGCAGCTTCGCGTAGGCGAGCAGCACGCTGAACTCCGGCGAGGTCAGGCCCTCACCGGCCTCGATCCGCTCGTCGATCTCGACGTCGTTCGGCAGGAACTCGAGCTCGCGGTCGAGGAAGCCGTCCGCTTCGAGGGCGTCGATGAGACGACGGTGCACGTGCAGCATGGCCGGCGCCTGGACGCGCGCATTGCCGAGCAGCGTGTTCTGGTCGGTGTTGTGACGCAGCACCTTGTGGGCAACCTCGTCGGTCATCGACGCAAGAAGCTCGTTGCGTTCGTCCATCGTCAGCCCGCCGTCGCGTACGACATCGGCAAGGAGGATCTTGATGTTGACCTCGTGGTCGCTCGAGTCGACGCCCGCCGAGTTGTCGATGGCGTCGGTGTTGACACTGACGCCGTTCTGCGCTGCCTCGATACGCCCCAGCTGGCTGACGCCGAGGTTGCCGCCCTCACCGATGACGCGGACGCGCAGGTCACGCCCGTCGACACGGATGGCGTCGTTGGCGCGGTCGCCGATCTGCTCGCTGGTCTCGCTCGATGCCTTGATGTACGTGCCGATGCCACCGTTCCAGAAGAGGTCGGCCGGAGCGAGCAGCACGGCGTGCATGAGCTCGTTCGGCGTCATCGTCTCCACGTCGCCCTCGATACCCAGGGCCTCGCGGATCTGGGGGGTGAGGCGCACCTGCTTGGCCGAGCGCGAGAACACTCCGCCGCCCTCGGAGATGAGGTCACGTGAGTAGTCCGACCACGACGAACGCGGCAGCTCGAACAGGCGCTTGCGCTCCGCGTAGGAGGTGGCCGCGTCAGGGTTCGGGTCGATGAAGATGTCGCGGTGGTCGAACGCCGCGACGAGGCGGATGTGCTCCGAGAGGAGCATTCCGTTGCCGAACACGTCGCCGCTCATGTCGCCGACGCCGACCACCGTGAAGTCCTCGCTCTGGGTGTCGTGCCCGAGCTCGCGGAAGTGACGCTTGACCGACTCCCACGCACCGCGGGCGGTGATGCCCATGGCCTTGTGGTCGTACCCGTTCGAGCCTCCGGACGCGAACGCGTCGTCCAGCCAGAAGCCTGCGCGACGAGCCACGGCGTTGGCCTTGTCGGAGAAGGCCGCGGTGCCCTTGTCGGCCGCGACGACGAGGTAGGGGTCGTCGCTGTCGTAACGCACCACGTCCTTCGGGGGGATGACCTCGTCACCGTCACGGTTGTCGGTAACCGACAGCATGCCGCTGATGAAGGCCTCGTACGCCTCGACGCCCGCGGCGAGCCACGCTTCGCGGTCGCTCGGGTCCGGGAGCTGCTTCGCGACGAAACCGCCCTTCGATCCGGTCGGCACGATGACGGCGTTCTTGACCATCTGCGCCTTGACGAGGCCGAGCACCTCGGTTCGGAAGTCCTCGAACCGGTCGCTCCACCGCAGGCCGCCGCGCGCACCTGACCGAAGCGCAGGTGGACACCCTCGACCTTCGGGCCGTAGACCCACAGTTCGAACATCGGAACCGGTGCGGGGATGCCGGGCACGTCGGCGCACCGGATCTTGAAGACGAGTTCGGCGACCTCGCCGGAAAGGACCCGCGGGGTGTACGCGTTGGTGCGCACGATCGCCATGATGACACCCTCGAGAGTGCGCAGGATGCGGTCGTGGTCGAGACTCGCCACGTCGGCCAGTCCGTCGGAGAAGCGCTGACGCACCGCCTTCGTCTGGGCCTCACGCTCGGCGTCGTCGAGGGTCGGGTCGAAGCGCGCCTCGAACAGACGCACGAGCAGCGACGTGAGGTCGGTGTTGGCCAGCAGCGCCGCGACGACGTATTCGTAGCTCAACGAGAAGCCGATCTGGCGCATGTAGCGAGCGAGGGCCCGCAGGTGACTGATCTGGAGCCACGTGAGCCCGGCAGCGAGAACGAGCTGGTTGAGGGCGTCGTTCTCGGCCTGCCCACGCCACGCCGCGAGAACGGTGTCCTGCACGTTCGTGCGGCGGCGCGAACTCTCCTGCGGGGTGTTGCCCCACATGGCCGTGCGGTCCGCGATCAGACCGAAGTCGTACACGTACGAGGTGCGGCCGTCCGAGCGTCGAACCGTGTATGGGCGCTCGTCGGAAACCTGCACGCCGAGGTGGGTGAAGATCGGAAAGACCTCGGTGAGCATGAGGGGTTCGTTGCGGAAGATCTTGAGCCGACGTTCGCGGGTGTCGAGGTTCTTGGTGCCGTAGAGCGTGAGCGCGGAGTCGTCGTCACCCAGCCTCTCCAGGCGTTGCATGTCCGCCACCGCCTGGCGTGGCGAGAACGCCTCGGAGTAGGCCGTCGAGAAGCCCGTGCCGTACTGCGTGACGAGAGCGCGGGCCGTCGAACCGTCGAGCTCACCCTCCGTCTGCGCGGCATGCGTGACACGCTCGGTCCACGTCCGGGTCGTCTCCAGGACGTGAGCGCGAATCTGCTCGGGCGTGACGTCTGGAATGGCGGCGCCGCGCGGCATGCGAACCGTGTAGAAGATACGGGCGAGTGCCTCGGAGCTCACCCGAGCCGTGTAGTCGACGTTCTGCGCGCCGTAGGTTTCGCGAAGGAACTCGGCAATGGCTTCGCGCACCCGGGTGTTGTACCGGTCACGCGGCAGGTACACCATGACGGCGACGAAGCGCCCGTAGTCGTCATTGCGTGTGAAGACGCCGACGTGGCGGCGCTCCTGGAGGCGCACGACCTCGGTGGCGATGTCGTAGAGGCGCGCGGACGACGTCTGGAACAGTTCGTCGCGCGGGTAGTTCTCGAGGACGTTGAGCAAGTCACGTCCGGAGTGGGAGTCGGGCGAGTGCCCGGCTCGACGCACGACCTTCGCAACCCGCTCGGCAACGACCGGAACGGTCGACGTCGGTGCCGCGTAGGTGCGGGCCGTGTGCAGACCGAGGAAGCGGCGTTCCCCGGTGACGTTGCCTTCCGCGTCGAAGGTCTTCACGCCGACGTAATCGAGGTAGGCATCACGGTGAACACGTGAGCGCGAGTTGGCCTTGGTCAGCATGAGCAGCTGCGGGGAGCGTGCCATGGCGCGGCTCTCCCGCGTCATGCGCTCGAATCCGGTGGCCGAACCCGATGCGCTGCGCAGGATGCCGAGGGCGGTGCCCTCCACGGGCCGCAGGACGTCCTCCTCGTCCATGGTGGCCAACTCGTACTCCCGGTAGCCGAGGAAGGTGAAGTTGTCGTCGGCCAGCCAGTGCAGGAAGCGGCGCACGTCAGCCGTGGCGAACTCGGGAACACTCACGGGCGGGTCGTTCTCGAGGTCGTCGGCCGTCTGGAGGGCCATGTCACGCATGCTCTGCCAGTCCTCGGAAGCCAGGCGCACGTCGCGAAGGACCTTGTGCACGGTCTCCACCATGTCTTGGCTGCCGTCGAACTCGCCCTCCGGCGAGAGGTGGAGATAGACCCACGACTCCGCGACCTCGTGCGCGCCCGCGGGAAGTTCCTCGCTGTGACCGGGCAGACGGACCGCACCCTGACGCTTGCGATTTCGCGTTGCCGTGATGAGGCGACCAGCATCGTCACGCACGACACGCATCTGCGGGTGGACGAGATCCCCGATGCCCGCACCTCGAGCCGTGAACGCTGCCACGAGTGAGTCCACGACGAAAGCGGTGTCGTCCGTGACAACGCGAACCACGACACCCGAGGTCAGGCTGGAGACACCCGCGTGCTCCACCGCGTCCGCGACGAGCGAGCGCGGCAGTTCCTCCTCGACGACGACGACCGGCTCCCCCTGGCGTCGCTCGGCCGCGGCCCTCCACTGCCCTCGCACGATCCACGCGAGGTGATCGAGGGATTTGCCCTCCAGCTCCGCGGCCGGAATGTCGCCCAACACCCCCTGAGCGACTTCGAGCGTGACACCGACACGTTCAGCGACTTCGGACAGGACGGGCGTGGAAGCCTCGACAGACATGACCTCTCCTGGCAGGACGAAGAAGCGGCACGACGCTGTACCACCTAGGCGACTCTAACGCGCGCGGACACCCGGGTCCGAGTCGAGGGCGAGCGGTGTTGCCGGGCCCTCGTCCCACCGGGGTTATCCCCAGGCACGGAGGGTGCGCCGACGCCGAGATTCGCCCTGCTCATACGCTGGGGGTATGCCAGCTGCCAGCCTCGCGAGTCGTGACGTCGCCACCCACCTGACGCGTTGTGCGCTGCGCCTGCTCGACATCCCGTTCGACCCTGCGACGGCACTGAACGGTGAGGCGTTCGACCGCGTCGTCGAGTCCCTGAGCGAACAACTGAGTGACGCCGCGGGCGCCGAACTCGCCGGGCAGCCCGCACCGTCGTTCACCGCTCCTCGCACGGGGCCTTTCCCGCCCCTCGTGACGCGACGGGCCCAAGCCGGGCTGAGGCGTCAGATCGAATCCGGCCGCCTGCCGGGGAACGCGGTTTCGGTGCGTCGGGCCGGTGAAGCGATCGACGACATCCATGACGAACTGCGGGCTCTGCTCATCGGTGAAACCGGGCCCCAACATTGCGGCGCGCTCGTCACGTCGGTGGCCGACGCCCTCGACCGTCTCAGCCGCGTTCTCGCCGCGTACCGTCACGGTTACCTTCGTCTCGGCCCGCTCGTGGCCGGCCAGGACGGGTCGTTCGACGCCCTGGGCGACTCGGCAACACGTCTCGAGCGCTTCCTCACCCGATGTCTCGACCGTGTCGGTGACGACCGGATGCTGCGCTGACCGACCACGTGGGTGGGCGCGTCGCCCCGAGCGGTCAGCTGCTCAGGAGTGCACGCACGCTGTCACGCTCCCCTGCGTCGTACCAGCTCAGTTCGAGCTCGGCGTCCTCCTGCACGCGCTCGCCCGGGTCCGCGACGAGGAAGCACGCGACATCCCGCAGACCGACGTCGCCCAGGAGCGAGATCGCACCCACGTGGCCCTCCGCGTCCTCCACGCGCTCGGGCCGCACGTCGAACGCGAGAACCGCCACGGGGTCACTGGTGGCTGCCGCTGCGGCGAGTTGGCAGGCGAGGTGCTCGTGCAGTTCCTCGTCACCGTCCGGTGCGAGTGCTCGCACTCCGGACGTCACGCTCACGACATGGGTGGCCGGAACCGATCCCTCACGGGACAAGATGTCGAGTGCGTCGGCGTCGACAGGCATGTAGGCACGGATCATGGGCGGGCGCTCCTCGCTGGTTTGCGTACGTGCCACACCCTAGCGAGGGGCCCGCAACCGGCGCAGACCGCGGCGGGTCGCAGGTGGCCCGGCGGTAGCCCCGAGGCTCGCCGCGACCCGTGCAACCGCCGCCACGTACGCGCTGTCAGGTCGTGTGGTCGACAACAGCTTCCCGAGCAGAAGGGCGCTGTCCAATTCGTCACGCGCATCGGGCAGCACCGCCACCGGATCGACGTTGGCGAACCGAGCAAGCGCCTTCGCCACCACCTTCTCGGGTGCGCCGCCGACAGCCTGCTCGCGGGCCTTCGAGATGACGACGCGCGTGGCCGGATGCGAGCTCCCCACCTGTTCCCACTCGACGACGAAACGCTGCAACCCGATCGGGTCGCAGGCCGCGAGGGCCAGCAACACGTCACTGCGCTCCACCGCTTCGATGCCGGCCGCGGCGCGCACCGGAGCCACGGTGTCGTACAGCAGTGACTCGTCGACGCTGAGGTCGCTCGCGATGTCGAGGACGATCCACCGGTACCCCGTGACGGCCTGGTCGAGAACCGCGCCGAGATGAAACCGACTGAGCTCGTGCCAGCGTGACGCGCGGCCGATGCCCGTCAGGACGTCGAAGCCCTCGTCGAGGGTGACCGTGAGCGTACGCAGCTGCGACAGGTTCAGCGTCCCTGCATCCACGAGCCTCGCTGCGGCGAGCAGACCGGGCGCTTCGTCGAGGAGACCGAGGACCGGAGCACAGGCCGGCGCCACGGTGTCCGCGTCGATGAGCAGGGTGGGGCCGTCCTGCGAGAGCGCGTGTGCGAGGTGTGTTGCGCACGTCGTGCGACCGGGAGACCCGGCCGGTCCCCACACGGTCACGACGGTCGCGCGTTGCCCGGCATTGGGCGAGGTCGAGGCGGGTCCGACAGTGGCTCGCTGCGAGAAGGTGGACGGGGTGTCCGCCTCCTCACCCACCTCTTCGGTGGTGACCGAGAGCCCCGCGCCGCCCACCGTCACGGGCGAACGCTCCAGTGACCGGACGAGCTGCTCCAGCTCGCCCGAACCGACCAGATGAACGTGACTCAGAGCCCAGGCCTCACACTGGCGGGCGTCGGTCGGGGACGTGGGAGCGACGACGCCGAGGACGGAGGTTCCGCGCAGTGCGAGTTCGGCGACGACACTGCCGTTCATTCCCGGGAAATCAGGGCTGATCGCGGCGACGGTGACGCTCCCGGCCTCGGCCACGGTGAGGAGTTCCTCCACGTCGGCACAACGACGCACGAGTTCCGCGTCCTCGACATCCTCGAGTTCAGCGGCGAACCGCGCTTCGAGCCGGGCGGAGATGGCTGTGGCGACGCTCGTCATGAGCGTCGACTCCCGGCCAGAGGCACGAGGGTGATCCGCGAGCCCGAGTTCACCGCGTCAATGATCTCGGCGAGCGATGCTCGCGGCACGACGAGCTCGACAGGCTGACCGTCGGCAACGGCGACCACCCCGCCCGAGCCGGAGCCGATGCGCGAGACGAGAGCTCGGTCGATGACCTGTCTCGGCCGTTCGAAGCTGTTCGATGTCGTCTCGCTCGACTTGTCGGCAACCCAGACCTCGACGTCCGTGCCCGCGCGCACGACGTCGGCCTGCCCGCGGTCCAACGTCACGGAGACGGCGCGCACGTCGACACTGCTCGCGTCGGCCACCGCCGATCGCGGAACGAGCTCGCCCCGCGCGACGGGCCTCTGAACGACGCCCGAGGGCGCCGGGCCGCTGAGGTACACCGACTGGACCTCGTCGAGACGCACGGCAGTGCGCACGACATCGCTCGCCTGAAGGCGCTGCCCCGGCACGAGATTGGTACGCGCCGTCCAGACCTGGACCGAGTCGTCGAGCCCGGAGATGACACGGAGGGTGCCGATGACACCGACAGCGAGCAGGAGGATCCCGACGATCCAGCGAGCGTCCTTGATGCTCGCAGGAACGAACCGCGCACCGGATCCGCCGGCCCGTCGTGATGAATCGTTGCTCGTGCCCGACGCGTCCTCACCGTTCGAACCACGCGCCGTCGTTCTCACGACCTTCTTGCCCCACGGTGTCTGCACCGTCGCTCTCCCTTCACCGGTTGTCCACAGCCACTGACATCGTCAGCGATGGGGGTCTCGGCGCAGGCCTAGAATGATGGTCAGATTTTGGTAAGAATTCCGCAGGCTCGACTCCGAGGAGGCCCCGTGGCTCAGCGCTTCGTTCAGATCGCCGATGTCGCCGAGACGCTCAACGTCTCGGCCCGCCAGGTGTACGGCCTCGTGAAGTCCGGCGAGCTGCCCGCCATCAAGATCAACAACCAATGGCGCGTCGAAGCCGACGAGGTCGAGCGCTACATCGAGCGGCAGTACGAGGCAACACGCAACGCGGTGGCCTCGGGCCACATCGACGACCTGTGACGCTCGTTCAGCGGTAGTCCTCGCCCCGACGGGCTCCCACCTCGATGCACGCCACAGCCTGTGTCGTCAGAACGACCGGAGTTCCTGCGGAGCGTCTCACCACGGCGTGATCGACGCCGACCGCATCGACGAGACCTGTGAACTCGTTGCCACTCGTCGTCCGCCACACGACGGTGACTCGTGAGCGGGCGAGCGCCCGGAGCAGCGAGCCCCAGGTTCGTCCCACACTCGGCGCATCGTCCTTGTGGTGCGAGGCACGCAGACCGGTAGCGCTCTCGAGCGCGGCGGTGGCCACCACGACGGAGCCCGGGCGCGCGAGGTCGTCGACTCCGAGCACCACGTCCTTCCTGGTACTGCGATCCAGCGCGATCCACCCCCTGGCCACCTCGACGAGTCGCCCCCGCACCGGATGCGCCGCAGCAACGACCTCGACGTCGGAACCGAGCGAGCCGCGCAGCCGGTCCTCCAGTGTGACGGCGGCACGTTCGGCGCGGACGCCCTCGGCGATCTCGACACGTCTCTGTGCTGCGCGTCGGGCAGCCTCCGCTGCCTCGAGATCGGCGAGCAACCTGTCCATGCGCATGGCTGAACGCTAGCCCGGACTCGCGGGCGAGCGGGGATTCTCCGGTGCCGCATCGAGGGCTGACCGCGCACGTCGCTCAGGCATCGCTAAACATTGATCATCATGAATCGACATCATTTGTCACTGTTCGCCATAGAGTGACCTTCATCAGCAGCGAAGGAGATCCGTCGGAACACCTCGAACGACTCCGGCGCGATTCACGAGAGAGGCGACATGATGACCACTCACACCACTGCCGGCGAGCGACGGCTCGCGGCGACGTTCGCATGCGGCGCCTCCGCAGTGTGCTTCGGCGGCGCCGTGTGGGCGGCCGTACACCTGCTCGGAACTCGGGCACAACAGACGACGGACGAGGCCGTGGCTTCGGTGTTCGTCGCGCTGGCCAGCGCCTGTCTCGTCCGACTGGCCTGGGTGTGTGGCGCAGCCGCCCTGGACATCCTCGCGACTCCGGGTTCACGCCCCGAACCGGGTGCACACGGCTCGACGGAGCGAGCTCACCGCAACCCGGCGAGGGCACGAGCCGCTTCGCTCTTCCTCGCCCTGGCTGCACTCGTCGGGTCCGGTGCAGCGGCGGCGAGCGCCACACCCGTCGCGGGCGTCTCGGTCACAGCGACGACGCAGGCTCCCTCCCCCGACTTCGCGCCACAGGTGCCCGACGGGTCGCCCTCGGCCACACCTGACTTTGCGATACCACCCACGTCGGATTCCCACACGGTGCCGCAGGAGTGTCGCTCTGCGCCCGAGCCTGGCTGGGTGCCCTCGTCACGAGCCGCGGACGCTCACAGCTGTCGCCTCGTCGTACCTTCAGGACGCGCGGCCGAGACCGGTACCCACGTGGTCCTTCGAGGACAGAACCTGTGGTCCATCGCGGCGGCGCACCTCCCGGAAGGAGCCCCGGCCGAACTCGTGGCCGACGCCGTGGGCACCTGGATCCAGGCCAATCCGGACCTCCGGGCAAACCCGGACGTCATCCAGGTCGGCGACGTGCTTCGCGTGCCCGGCGCGACCGTGGGAGCGCTCCGATGACCACCACGTTGCAACGGGTCGGCGAGCGACGTCCCAACCAGATGCCACCGGTGCTCAGCTCGGAGGAGGTGAGCGCAGTGCTGCGCGGTGAACTCGCCGCACCCACAGCCGGCGAGCTCCGGGCACGCCTGGCCACGGACTACGCGCGACGTTGCGGCGTGGACGAGGACGTCGACCCCATGTTCGGACCGCAGCACACGCCGTCGGCCGCGCTCCCCGATGCACGCGTGTGGGTCCAACGATTCGCCCTGGCACTCGTCGAATGCCTCGACGGACGAAGGCCGCCCACGCAACTGTCGCGGCACGTCGACGCCGACGTGCTCGGCCGTCTGACGCGCCGCTACCGCACCGCCCTACGGCGCGGCCCGCGTGCCGGCCTGACGCGGGTGCGCCGAGTACGGGTCTGCGAACCGTGCGACGGGGTGGCCGAGGCAGCGGTCGTCGCACGCATCGGCGGTCGTCCGACGCCCATCGCTCTACGCCTCAACGGCACCGACGGCCGATGGGTCGTCACGGTGCTCGAAATGCTCTGAGGTGGCCGCGATCAGCGCTTGCGCTTCTTCGAGCCCTTGGTGTTCTTGCCGCCCTTGGAGCCCTTCTGCTTACGGGAGCGATCGGCGGCGCGACGCTGCTCACGCGACTTCTCCTCGTCCTCGTCCATGACGTGGCCGTCGGCCGCAACGCGGTGCTCCTCGGCGAGCCCCTCCTCGTTCGGGGCGGTGAAGTGCATCTCCTGCTGCTTCGGCGCCGGCGTGGAAGCCTCGATCTCGTCGGGATCCACCTGCACGTTGAAAAACAGCTGAACCGACTCCTCCTTGACCGCCTCGGTCATGGCGTCGAACATCTGATAGCCCTCACGCTGGTACTCGACCAGAGGGTCGCGCTGCGCCATCTGACGCAGGTGGATACCTTCCTTGAGGTAGTCCATCTCGTAGAGGTGCTCACGCCACTGTCGGTCGAGAACCGTGAGGACGACGCGACGTTCCACCTCACGCGCCACCGTCGTGCCGAGGTAGGCGGTGCGGTCGTCGAAGGCGTGCTGCGCGTCGGAGCGAAGTTCCTCACCGAGGATCTCCGGGGTGATACCCGCGCGGCCACCGAACTCCGACTCGAGCTCGTCGAGGGAGATCGAGACCGGGTACAACTCCTGGAGCGCTCCCCAGAGCTTCTCGAGATCCCAGTCCTCGGAGAAACCGGAGGCCGTGGCGACGTCGATGTAGGCGTCGATCGTGTCGTTGATGAAGTGACGCATCTGGCCTTCGATGTCGCCCTCGACGACGCGCTTGCGCTCGGCATAGATCGTCTCGCGCTGGCGGTTGAGGACGTCGTCGTACTTGAGGACGTTCTTGCGGATCTCGAAGTTCTGGCTCTCGACTTGGCCCTGAGCGGACTGGATCGAACGCGAGACGATCTTGTTCTCGATCGGCTGGTCGTCGTCCATGCCCGACGTCGACATGAAGCGGTCGACGAGGCCGGCGTTGAACAGACGCATGAGGTCGTCCTGCAACGACAGGTAGAAGCGCGACTCCCCCGGGTCACCCTGACGACCGGATCGTCCCCGCAGCTGGTTGTCGATACGTCGCGATTCGTGACGCTCGGTGCCCAGCACGTAGAGGCCGCCGAGTTCCGTCACGGCGTCGTGCTCGGCCTTGACGGCCTTCTCGGCATTCTCGAGTGCCTCGTCCCAGCTCGCCTCGTACTCCTCCGGAGTCTCCTCCGGGTCGAGTCCGCGCTGCTTGAGCGCCGCCACGGCCATGAACTCGGGGTTACCACCGAGCATGATGTCGGTGCCTCGACCGGCCATGTTCGTGGCCACGGTGACGCCGCCCTTGCGGCCCGCCTGCGCGACGATGGCGGCCTCACGCTCGTGGTGCTTGGCGTTGAGAACCTCGTGCGCCACGCCCTTGCGGCGCAGGAGCTCCGACAGCTTCTCGGACTTCTCGACGCTCGTCGTACCGACGAGAACGGGCTGGCCCTTGCGGTGACGCTCGCTGATGTCGTCGACGACGGCGCGGAACTTCGCGTCCTCGGTGCGGTAGATGCGGTCGGCCTGGTCGACACGCTGGGGCGGGTTGTTCGTCGGGATCGTGATGACGCCCAATTTGTAGATCTGGTACAGCTCCGCGGCCTCGGTCTGCGCTGTGCCCGTCATGCCCGAGAGCTTGTCGTACATGCGGAAGTAGTTCTGCAGGGTCACCGTCGCGAGAGTCTGGTTCTCGTTCTGGATCTCCACGCCCTCCTTGGCCTCGATGGCCTGGTGGACGCCCTCGTTGTAGCGACGGCCCGCGAGCATACGCCCGGTGTGCTCGTCAACGATCATGATCTCGCCGTTCATCGCGACGTAGTCCTTGTCGCGCTTGAACAGCTCCTTCGCCTTGATGGCGTTGTTGAGGTAGCCGATGAGCGGCGTGTTCTCCGCCTCGTAGAGGTTCTCGATGCCGAGCAGGTCCTCGACCTTCTCGATGCCGGACTCGAGCAGACCGACCGTCTTCTTCTTCTCGTCGACCTCGTAGTCGCCGGCCTTGACGATCTTGCCTTCCTTCGACTTCTCGGCGCGCGTCAGGTGCTCGACGATGCCGGCGAACTCGACGTACCACTTCGTGGCCGCGTCGGCCGGGCCGGAGATGATGAGCGGCGTGCGAGCCTCGTCGATGAGGATCGAGTCGACCTCGTCGACGATGGCGAAGTTGTGTCCGCGCTGCACGAGCTCCTCGGGCGACCACGCCATGTTGTCACGCAGGTAGTCGAAGCCGAACTCGTTGTTCGTGCCGTAGGTGATGTCCTTGGCGTACTGCTCGCGTCGCTGTGCCGGCGTCATCGAGGAAAGGATGCAGCCGGTCTCGAGGCCGAGGGCGCGGTGCACGCGGCCCATGAGCTCCGACTGGTACTCGGCGAGGTAGTCGTTGACCGTGACGACGTGGACGCCCTTGCCCTCGAGCGCGTTGAGGTAGCTCGGCAGCGTCGCGACGAGGGTCTTGCCCTCACCGGTGCGCATCTCGGCCACGTTGCCCATGTGGAGGGCTGCGCCACCCATGAGCTGGACGTCGAAGTGGCGCTTGCCGATGGTGCGACGGCTCGCCTCACGGACGGCTGCGAAGGCCTCCGGCATGATGTCGTCGAGCGTGGCACCGTCCTTGAGACGGGCGCGGAAGCGGTCGGTCTCTTCGCGCAGTTCGGCGTCGGTGAGCTTCTCGAAGTCCTCCTCGACGACGTTCACCTGAGCGGCGATCGCTTCGAGCTTCTTCAGCGTTCGGCCTTCGCCGGCACGCAGAACACGTTCGACAACCTTGGGCACTCGACAACTCCGTAGATCGATGGTCGGTGAGGGCAGCGGCCCGCGGCCTCACACTGACGTAGTACGCCCGAGACGGACGCACAGTTCCCTAAGCCTAGTCGCTCGGGCGGCGCCCCTCGCGCTCCTCCCGCGGCGAGGCGTCGGACAACGCCTCGTGGGTCAGGTCGACCGCTTCCCGACGCGTCGTGACGTCGAGCTTGCGGTAGATGCGCGCGAGGTGATTGCGCACGGTGTGCTCCGAGATGAACAGGCGCGCCGCGATGGCGCGGTTGGCCTGTCCACCGGCGAGCAGCCGGAGGACTTCGACTTCACGCGCGGTCAGGACGTCGAGCACGCTGTCCGGTCGCAGAGCCCGTCGCGCCAGACGCAGCAACGCCTGGGCGAGGTCGGGGTGGGCATAACTGCCCGCGACCGCGAGCGCCTCGGCGGCCTCGGTCAGTTCGTCGCGCGAGGGCACGAAGGGGAAGAAGGCTGCAACACCGGCGCCGACCAGTCGTTCCAGGACAGCTTCGTCGGCCGGATCGACGACCGCCGCGACGTCCTCCGTACGGGCGAGCGCGACAAGGCGTCGAAGGGAAGCGATGGACGAGGGCTCGTGCACCGCGATCTGCCGGTCTTCGACCACGATGGTCGCGACGACATCACCTGACATGCGCTCCATTGTCACCGATCCTCACGGGAGCGACCCTGGGGGCGAACGGCCGCGGGACCGCCCGCACGGTGTGCGAACGGCCCCGCGGTCGAGTCCGCCGGTCTCAGGCGGTGGCCTCGTCGTCCTGCGCGACCTCCTCGGTCACGTCGAGGTGGATGACGCCGTAGGACCAACCGCGACGGCGGTAGACGAGGCTGGGACGCCCCGTCTCCTTGTCCTGGTAGAGGTAGAAGTCGTGGCCGACGAGTTCCATTTCGCGCAGAGCTTCGTCGACGTTCATGGGCGCACTCTGGTGAACCTTCTCACGCAGCTGGACCGGGCAGTCCGGGTCCTGTCCGAGCGCAGCGGGTGCTTCGTCCGCGTTGTCGCTGAGGTCGGGCATGACCTCGAGCAGCCCGAGGTCGGCCGTTGCCTCGGCGACGGAGGTGGGGCGCGCGTGGCCGCGGTGCACACGCCTGCGGTCGTGCTGGCGACGCAGACGCTCACCCAGCTTGGCCATGACGAGATCGAGTGCCGCGTACTCCTCGTCGGCCGCTGCCTCAGCTCGGATGACCGAGCGCTTGGCGCGGCAGGTCACCTCGATGCGGTACGCCTCTTTCGCACGTCGCGGGTTCGGTTCGTGCGTGACGACGACGTCACAGCGCACGACGCGCGGGTCGAGCTGCGGAACCTTTGCCAGCTTTTCCTCCGCGTGGCGGTGGAAGCGGGCGGGAACCTCGACGTGGCGACCGGTAACGGTGATCTCCATGGGAATGACCTCCTCAGGCCAAGAACTGATGCTGCGTGAGTCGGCGGGGCCGGGCACATTCACGGCGCCGCCCAGGGAACTGAGTGCATCACCTCCTGCCAGGAGTGGATCGTGACTCCACGCTAGACCTATGAGGGGGCCCACACCAGGGTTTCGTTCCGATCCGATGAACAGCGCGTGACGTGACCAGGACCACGGACGTCTCAGGCGTCGCCCCGGGCACCCGCGTCGGGCGTCGCGGCGACCGCCGCGAGAAGGACAGGGTCGTACCCACCGCGCACGAGGACATCGTGAGCCGAGGCCAGAGTGGCGCCGCTGGTGACGACGTCATCGACGAGGACGACGCCGCACTCCTCCGGCACATGGGCCTCGCGGGCACCGGCCAAAGCGAAAGCTCCGGCGACGTTGGCGCCACGCTGGGCTCGGGTGAGGTGGGACTGGTCGACCGTGCGTCGCGAAGCGCGCAGCAGAGAAGCTTCGACGAGCGTCCGCTGCTCGGCACCTGCTCGATCGCTGTGCAGCGATGCACGCACCACCTCCCCGAGAGGAAAGCGGCCGCGTACGCGCGTCGCAGCGGGCGACGACGGGACGGGGGTGAGCAACCACCTCCTCGGGATCGGCCGCTCCCCGTCGACGTACTCCGCGAGTGCCGCCGCGACAGCGGCGCGCAGCAGGACGCCGAGAACGGGCGCGAGGTCACTGCGGCCCTCGTCCTTGAACACGGTCACCCCACGACGCACCGCACCTTCGAACGGCGTGGCCGCATGGACGACGAGGTGTGGCGCGAGGCTGGGACGGACTCGCAGGAGTTCGAGCCGCGTTGCCCGAGCGCATGCCTCACACCACGGCGTGGACCAGCGTTCGCACCCGGCACAGGTGACCGGCCACGCGAGATCGAGGAGCTCCGCGAGCGCTCGACGAAGCGGCGATCGGGAATCGTTGTGCACGAACGGGCTGGGGCGCATGCCTCACGGTCGCGCCTTGGGGACCCCAGGCGCAGCCGAGAACACCGACGTGTTGTGGAAAGGCCGGTCCGACGACGTGGTGGGACGTATCTCCCGTCACGGGTTGGGGACGATGACGTCCCCACGCGAGAGAAAGCTGCTCCACGACGAGCCCAGCCGTGTGAAAACTGTCTGGTTCGACGTCCGGACGAACAGCCCGTCGGAGCCACGCAGCGTGCTCGCGAGCCCGTCGCCGTGACGCACGGCGGCGAGCGGCTCGACGACGTCGTCGATCGTCTGCAGCACCGGTCGCTTCGTCCCGTCGATCGTGCCGAGGACCGCGAGGCTCGTCGCGTCTGCCCACACGATGCTCGTCGGGTTCTTCACGCCCCGGGCCGCGACGTGGGCCGGACCGAGGCGGACGGGGCGGCCCTTCGCGTCACGTTCCACCGCCGCCAGAACGGCGCGGCGCCCCTTCGGGTCCTTGACGATCATGGCGAGACGTTGGCCCTCGGGGGACATGCTCAGCGACTCGACCTCGCCTTCGCCGAGCCACGGCACCTGCAGCCGCACCGGGGCCGCGCCGGCCTCACTCGCGGACGTGTCGACGGCCCACACCGACGCGTCGCGCACCTTCGAGTCGGACCTTCCCGACTCCGCGTTGGAGAACGCGTGTCCGGCGGTCCACAGCCAGCCGTTGGCATCGAACGCGGGGCGTACCAGATCGGTACCGAGCGAGTCGAGCGTGACGGCGCTGCCGTTGACCCATCGTCTGATCGAGGTGCGGTCCTTCGAGACCGCCGCGATCTGACGTCCTCCTTGGCCCGCTGCCAGGAACGTCCAGTTCGCCTCGACGGCGGGAAGCGACGGTCGTCCGCGCGCCGCTGCTTTCGTCGTGCCGGAGACGGCGTCGTTCGCGGACGCCTGCGTCCAGGCGAGGTAGGTGCCGCTGCGGGAGATGACGGTGTCGACGCCGCCGGTCGGGAGGCGATACCCCACGTCCGAGACCTCGTCGACCGTGCTGGGAAGGTTCTCGGCCTCCAAGCGGGTGGCGCCCACCGTGAGGTTCAGCGTGCCCACCTCGGGTGCCTGAAGAAGAGTGGCGGTCATGGCGGCCCACATCGCCGTGCGCTGGGCGTTGTCAGCCCCGCTGGCCTGCTTGGACAGGTCGACCTGGGCGGTGCCCTCGCGAACGGGCACGGCGTCCACGGCGAGACGTGTGCCGTCGGGAGCGCTCTGTTCGACGGCCGGTTCGAGCCATGCGGGCGGCGCGGACAAGGACGCTCGGGCGAGCGCCGTCGCAAGGCCCTGACGTGGCAGGACGCGGGGGTCGGCGATGAGGACCCGTCCGTGGCGGGCCGGATAGTAGACGTTCGCCTTCGTGAAGAGACGGGTGACATCCGAGTCGCTCATCCACACGCCGAGGTTCGGCGGCAGGTCGGTGAGGCGCCATCCTGCGGAGGTCTCGCGGACGGAGAACTCGAGGGTTCGCTCGTACTGATCGGAGCGCTCGAGGTGACCGTCCGGAGAGATCGTCGCGACGACGGGAATCCGCAGCCGAACCTTGCCCGTCTCCGGTCGGGTGGCGACGATGTCGCTCTCTCCACTGAAAACGGTCACGGCGGAACCCGGCTTCCACGCGGTGGAGGCCTCGGCCGTCAGGAAGGTGCGAGCCGCTGCGTGGTTGTCCTGCGACGACATCTGTGCCCGCACGAACCCCGTGGCGATGGAGCGCGGATCGTCGAAGGAGGACGCCGTGAGCGGCTCCACGGCGAGCGGCTCGTCGACAGCTCCGGCGTCGACGGCCTGACCGGCGCGCACCCCCGTCGTCGAGGGCAGGCCGATGCACCCGCTGAGAGTGAAGACTGCGGCGAGGGCGAGCGCGGACAAAGGCGCTGGACGGCTGAGGCGGCTCATTCGTCACTCCTCGGCCGGGCGACAGCTTCGCCTTCGAGGGTCGGGGGCAACGCGTTCGTGGCCTTCTTGGTGCCGACCGTGCTCGGATAACCCGAGACGAGGCGCGCACCGCCGTCGGAGGTGCGCATCGTGCCGCTGGCGATCTGCTTGGGCGCGGTAACGCTGGAAGGCTGCAACGGCCCGGGGCTCGAGGCGATGGGGACGCCGGGGTGGCGCGGCAGGGTGAGGCGGAAACAGGAGCCCTCCCCCGGCGCACCCCAGGCTTCGAGGAAACCGTCGTGCAGGCGTGCGTCCTCGAGGGAGATGGAAAGGCCCAGGCCGGTGCCCCCGGTCGTGCGCGCGCGAGCCGGGTCGGCCCGCCAGAATCGGTCGAAGACCTTGTCCGCCTCGCCCTCCTTGAGACCGATGCCGTAGTCGCGGACGCTGACGGAGACCGCCGTCACGTTCGAGCGGACGATGACGACGACCGGCGCGTTCTGCCCGTGCTCGATGGCGTTAGACACGAGATTGCGCAGGATGCGCTCGACACGGCGGCGATCGATGGGCACCTCGACGTCGGTGGGCGCGTCGAGCACCAGTTTGACGCCCAGCTTCTGCGCCAGTTGCTCGTGCATGTCGATGACATCGGCGGCGAGGGCGGTTAACGACACGGGAGTGCGGCTGAGGACGGCGCCACCGGCGTCGAAGCGGCTGATCTCGAGCAGGTCGGCCAGCAGCGCTTCGAACCGGTCCAGTTCCTTCGACAGGAGCTCCGACGAGCGGGCCACGTGCGCGGCGAAGTCACCGCGGGAGTCGTGGATCATGTCGGCGGCCATGCGGATCGTCGTCAGCGGTGTACGCAGTTCGTGCGACACGTCGGAGGTGAAGCGCTGTTGCAGGTGCGACAGGTCTTCGAGCTGGCCGATCTGACGCTGCAGGCTGGAGGCCATGGCGTTGAAGCTCGTCGCGAGACGGGCAATGTCGTCCTCGCCGCGCACGCGCATGCGCTCGTCGAGATTGCCGGCGGCGAGGCGTTCGGAGACGTGGGCCGCAGACCGAACGGGCGTGACGACGAGCCTCGTCGCGAGATAGGCACAGGCACCGATGAGGAGCACGAGGCCCAAGCCGCCGGCGGCGAACGAGTTGCGCACGATGCCGAGCGACTGGGCTTCCTTGTCCATCGGGAAGACGAGGTAGAGGTCGTAGGCGCCCGCGTTCGGGATGTTGACGCGGGAGCCGACCATGACTGCGGGCACGTCACCGCCGTCGGCGTGGTGGAGGGTGATGATCTTCGTCTGCTGGTGCGCAGGGTCGCGGACGAGCGCGCCTCGCACGTCGGCGGGGGGCGTGATTTCGCCTGCACCCGCGGTGCTGACGCGTGGGATTCCGGGGCGTGCGTTGTCGCCGGCCCGCATGAGGACGACGAGTCGCGAGGTGTCGTCGAGGGGGCTGGAGATGCGTCGCACGGAGTCGCGCGAGAGGTTGTACAAGGTGGTGAGGTCGGTCTTGTCCGTGGCGTCGAAGGCGTTCTGGACGTCGGCCGTCTCGCGCAACGCGACCTGCTGGGCGGAGCTGGTCTTGCTCCGCACGAGACCGTCGGCAATGCCTTGGTACATGAGGGCACCGACGGCGAGCACCACCGTCAGCCCCATGAGCATCGTGAGGCTGATGACGCGGAAGTGCAGCGACCGCCGCCACGTGCGACCGAGGAACGCGGCGAAGCGTCGGGCGCCGGCGACGGCGGCGGAGAGCGCGCGTCGGGCGGGTCCGCGGCGCTCAAGACTGCTGGGCGGCACCGGCCTTGTATCCGACTCCGCGGACGGTCAGGACGATCTCGGGGTTCTCGGG
This sequence comes from Dermacoccus abyssi, assembly GCF_003515945.1. Classification (GTDB taxonomy): domain Bacteria; phylum Actinomycetota; class Actinomycetes; order Actinomycetales; family Dermatophilaceae; genus Dermacoccus; species Dermacoccus abyssi. Next base: position 73,721 of record NZ_QWLM01000010.1, on the reverse strand, counting down.
GTCCTTCTCGACCTTGGAGCGCAGGCGCTGGACGTGAACGTTGACGAGGCGCGTGTCGGCCGCGTGGCGGTAGCCCCAGACCTGCTCGAGGAGCGCCTCGCGACTGAAGACCTGCCAGGGCTTGCGGGCGAGGGCGAGAAGGAGGTCGAACTCGAGCGGCGTGAGGGAGATGGCTTCGCCGTCGCGGGTGACGGAGTGGGCGGCGAGGTCGATGACGAGGTCACCGATGGTGACGATCTCGGGCTCGTTGTCTCCGCGGCGCAGGCGGGCGCGGACTCGGGCGACGAGTTCGGCGGGCTTGAAGGGCTTGCTGACGTAGTCGTCGGCGCCCGCTTCGAGGCCGCCCACGACGTCGAGGGTGTCGGTACGCGCGGTCAGCATGATGATGGGCACGACGGATTCGGCGCGGATCTTGCGGCAGACCTCGACTCCGTTCATGCCGGGCAGCATGACGTCGAGCAGGACGAGGTCGGGCTTGAAGTCGCGGAAGGACCCGAGCGCTGCGGAGCCGTCGGCGACGTGGGAGACGTCGTAGCCTTCGCCGCGCAGGACGATGCCGAGCATCTCGGCGAGTGCCGGGTCGTCGTCAACAATCAGCACACGGTTGGTCACTGTCTGCCCCTTTCAAGATGCTCGGGCGGTGTGCCCGGGCGTCGCCGGGCTCATTGTCACACACAGGTAACGGTGGGCGGCTGCACGCGAGCACGGCGCGCCCACCCTCCACAGTCCAGTGGGGACGCTCGGCCGACCCGGGCCAGTCGGGACACAACGCGTCGAATCGCCAATTCGGCACCCAAGCGCTGTCCGTCAGGACAAAACCAGCCACGACGCCCCAACGGCACCTGAAGCGCCATCCGTCAGGACCGAAGGTGCCACAAGGAACCGTGGGCACCTCTAGACCACGAAAGGTGACAGCCACACGAAAGCCGCCCACCTCGAGAAGTGGACGGCCGCGTGTCGCACCGAGCGGGACGAGTGAGCTTGCGAACTCGTCCCGCCGGAAGACGCGCCATGATGCGTGTCGCACCGAGACAGGCCCGCTAGGGCCTGGCCGGAAGACGCGCCAAACAACACCTGACCCGAAGATCGTGCGGGCGCCGAGCGAGCTTGCTCGCCGGGCGCCCGCACGATCGAAGTGGTCAGTACCTGTAGTGCTCGGGCTTGTACGGGCCGGCGACGTCCACGCCGATGTATTCGGCCTGGTCCTTGCGCAGTGCGGTGAGTTCGACGCCGAGGGCGTCGAGGTGGGCGCGGGCGACCTTTTCGTCGAGGTGCTTCGGGAGCGTCTTGACGAGGGGCTTGCCGTTGGCGCGGTAGGCGTCACCGTTGGTGAACAGTTCGATCTGGGCGATCGTCTGGTTGGCGAACGAGTTGGACATGACGAAGCTCGGGTGGCCGGTGGCGTTGCCGAGGTTCATGAGGCGGCCTTCGGACAGGACGATGATGGAGCGGGCTTCCTCGTCACCGTCGGCGGGGAACGTCCACTCGTGCACCTGGGGCTTGATCTCGACCTTGGCGATGCCGGGGATCTTGGCGAGGCCTGCCATGTCGATCTCGTTGTCGAAGTGGCCGATGTTGGAGACGATCGCCTTGTTCTTCATGCGCGACATGTGGTCGGCGGTGATGATGTCGAAGTTGCCGGTCGTCGTGACGAAGATGTCGCCGTATTCGCAGGCCTTGTCCATGGTCGTGACCTGGAAGCCTTCCATCGCGGCCTGGAGCGCGCAGATGGGGTCGATCTCGGTGACGACGACGCGGGCGCCCTGGCCTGCGAGCGCCGCGGCGACGCCCTTGCCCACGTCTCCGTAGCCGGCGACGACGGCGACCTTGCCCCCGACGAGGACGTCGGTGGCACGGTTGAGGCCGTCGAGCACGGAGTGGCGGGTGCCGTACTTGTTGTCGAACTTGCTCTTCGTCACGGAGTCGTTGACGTTGATGGCCGGGAAGAGCAGTCCGTCGGCGCGCGAGAGTTCGTAGAGGCGGTGGACGCCGGTGGTGGTCTCCTCGGTGACGCCCTGGATCTGCTCACCGATCTTCGTCCACTTCGTGGGGTCTTCGGCGAGGGTCTTGCGCACGAGGGCCTTGAAGACGCTGAACTCCTCGGAGTCGTCCTCGGTGGTGGGCGGCACCTGGCCGGCCTTCTCCCACTCCGTGCCCTTGTGCACGAGCATCGTGGCGTCGCCGCCGTCGTCGAGAATCATGTTCGGGCCCTCGTTGCCGGGCCACGTGAGGATCTCGTTCGTGCAGTCCCAGTACTCCTCGAGCGTCTCGCCCTTCCACGCGAACACGGGCACACCCTGCGGGTCGTCGACGGTGCCGTTCGGGCCGACGACGACGGCCGCGGCAGCCTCGTCCTGGGTGGAGTAGATGTTGCACGACGCCCAGCGCACCTCGGCGCCGAGGGCGGTGAGGGTTTCGATGAGGACGGCCGTCTGCACCGTCATGTGCAGCGACCCGGCGATCTTCGCACCGGCGAGCGGCTTGCTCTCGCCGTACTCAGCACGCAATGACATGAGACCGGGCATCTCGTGCTCGGCCAGGCGCAGCTGGTGACGGCCAGATTCGGCGAGTGAGATGTCGCGGATCTTGTAGTCGAACGGCATGGTGTTCTGTTTCCTTCGCATTCGGTGACTCGAGATTCCGGCGTGCCCCTCTGGGCTGCTCTCGTGCATGGGTTATCGCCCGCGCCGACTGGCCGTGAGTCTACCGGCCACCTCCGACACGGCCACGTCAACGCCGCCGCACGGGACGCGCGACGGCCGTTCGAGAGGTGAGGTGCGGCAGCTCAGTGCGCGGGCGCCTCGCCCTTCGACTTGGCACGAGCGGCGAGGATCGGCGTCACGATCAGCGCGACGATCGTGCCGACGATGAGCCCGAAGATGCCGCTCGCGACGGTGTTCGTGAGCCATCCGAGCACGCCGCCGAGTGCGCCAGTGGCCTCGTGCACCGCTTCTTCGACGTGATGGACGGCCGAGTACAGCGGGTGGAAGCCGAGTTCGTCGGTGCCGACGAGAAGGATGTGGCCACCGACCCAGAGCATCGCGACGACGCCGACGGTGGACAGGAACGCCATGACCTTGGGCATGAGGTTGACGAGGAAACGGCCGAACTTCTCGCTCTTGCCGCCCTCGATGAGGCTGAGGCCGACGTCGTCCATCTTCACGATGAGTGCCACGAAGCCGTAGACGAGCACCGTGATGAGGACGGCAACCACGGCCAGAATGATCGCGCGCGAGACGAGCGGCTGATCGGTGACCGACTTCAGGGCGATGACCATGATCTCGCCGGAGAGGATGAAGTCGGTGCGCACGGCCCCGCTCACGACCTCGTCCTCGTCGATCTTCTCGGTGGCAACGTCCTCGTCCTCGCGCTCCACGGCACTCTCGTGCCCGTGCTCGCGGCGGTGCTTGAGGGCGTGGATGATCTTCCCCGCGCCCTCGAAACACAGGTACGTACCGCCGAGCATGAGCAGGATCGTCACTGCGATCGGGAGGAACTCCGAGAGCACCAGCGCGATCGGGAGGATGAAGAGCAGCTTGTTGCGTAGCGAGCCGATCGCGATGCGCTTGATGATCGGCAGCTCTCGCTCGGCCGCGAGGCCCTGCACATAGCGCGGCGTGACGGCGGTGTCATCGATGACGACGCCCGCTGCCTTGGCACTGGCGCGACCGGCGGCAGCGGCCACGTCGTCGGTGGAGGCCGCCGCGAGGCGGGCGAGCGCTGCGACGTCGTCGAGCAGCGCGAAGAGTCCGCCGGCCATCAGTGACCGCCTCGGGTCTCGACGCGGACCGGGCGAACGTGCTCTCGATTCATGGAGCCAACCTTAGAGAACGTCGATGCGTCCCTGCGAATGCGCTGAGCAGACCTATCGGTCGTCGGGTCGCGAAGGGCCGACGTGCCACTCCCCCGGAGCGTTCTCGCGCTGGGCTGACGTGACGTGCCCGATGCCGCCGCTCGCATCCCCGCCGGTATCGACGTCGGGCTCGAGGTAGACGAGCATCTGCAGGTCGGGATCGACGCGCCGGGCGGCCTGCTGCGCCGCGTCGATGGAGCGCACGATCTCCGCACCGCGCGCCTGCGGGTCGATGGCGATCTTGGCCGCCACCATAAGCTCGTTCGGGCCGAGGTGGGAGGTCTTGAGGTGAATGACACGCTCGATTCCGTCGGCGGATTCGATGGCACTACGGATCTCGCGCACCGTCTCCGGGCGGGCTGCCTCACCGAGGAGCAGGGAACGCGTCTCGCGAAAGAGGAACGCCGCGACGGCGATGAGGAGCAGACCGATGAGCCCGGCGCCCACGGCGTCCCAGATGCCGTTCTCGGTGAACACCGCCAGGCTGACGCCGAAGAGCGCGAACGTCAAACCGGCCACGGCAGCCGAGTCCTCGCACAAGAGCACCGGGAGTTCGGGGCTCTTGGCGTTGCGCAGGAACGAGCCCCAGGACTGATCGCCCTTCTCTTTCTTGGCCTCGCTCACCGCTGTCATGAGCGAGCGACCCTCCATGAGGATCGAGGCGACGAGCACGACGATGGGAACCCACCACCACTTCTCGTGGGTGCCCGGGTGCGGCGCGTCCGGCAGAGACATCTCGTGGTACTTCTCGTACGCCTCGTAGAGCGAGAACATGCCGCCGACGCTGAAGATGACGATGCTGACGACGAAGCCCGCGACGTAGCGCTCCCGCGCGTAACCGAAGGGGTGGAACTCGTCGGCATCCTTGCGGGCCCGCTTGCCGCCGACGAGCAGCAGGATCTGGTTGCCCGAGTCGGCCACCGAGTGGATGGCCTCGGCCAGCATCGAACTCATGCCGGTGAGCATCCAGGCGATGAACTTCGTCACGGCGATGCCGAGGTTGGCCGCCAGGGCCGCGAAGATCGCCTTGTTGCCGCCCGAAGAGTCACTCATACGAGCAGCCTACGGTCCACAAGCCACCCCCACGAACGTCAGCTCCCGTATTGCCGACAAGGGTTCGGGAACGTCGAAGCGCATTCCTGGGCCAGAACTCGACGCACCCGGGCGACCTCGTGGGCGTCGTCACGCAGAAGGAGCGTTCGAGCGAGACCTCGGGTCACCGCGAGCAGGCGCCGCGCTTCGTCGTCCGGGTCGACGCCCTCTCGCGCCTCCCCGCACTCCTCGGCGTTGACAACGGCCTCACGCAGCCGTGCGAGCAGGACGTCGTCCGTGCGTTGCCACGCCTCGAGCAGGCTCGGCTGTCGAAGCGCCACGGAACTGAAGTGGTCGAAGAGGATCGTCTCGTCTCGGCGATCGTGGTCGAGCGGAAGGAACTGTGTCAGGGCGCCGAGCACCATGTGTTCGATCCGCCCCCGCGCCTGTTCCTCGCTCGCCACGAGCGTCTCGATCCGCCCTTGCTGTACCTGCAGGGTTCGGTCGTAGGCGTCGGCGAGCAGGACGTCCTTGGAGGCGTAGTAGTGCTGCACCAAGCCCACCGAGACACCCGCACTCGCCGCGATGCGGCTCATCGTCGCGGCCTCGGGCCCGTCACTGGCGACGAGGCCACGCACCGCATCGATGATCTGCGTGCGACGAGCGTCGTGGTCGGCGGTTCTCGGCATGGACTCAGCGTAGCGACCCGTGCACAATAAAAATATGCGCATATTTAAATGGCGATTGCTGGCACTCCCCTTCCTCCTCCTCGCACTCACCGTGGGCTTGCTCCGGCCCGGTGCCGCGTCTGCTCTGCCGGCTGCCCCCGCAGACACTGACCCGCAGAAGTTGGCCCGCGAAACCCGCGAACGCCTCGGATGGCCCGGCCTTGCCATGCGTGTCCTTTCTCGGGACACGATCGAGACCGAGTACCTCGCGGGGACCGACGGCACCGGCAGGCCTCTCACCGCTGATTCGGCGCTGCCTGTGGGGTCCGTCTCCAAGTCCTTCACAGCTCTGGCGGTGCTGCAGTTCGTCCACGCCGGCGACGTGTAGCTCGACGCACCGGTAGCGCGCTACTTCACCTGGATACCGAACGACGAGACCACCGTCCGCGATCTCCTGACGCATCGCAGTGGCCTGAGCGCCCGCGAGGGGCTCGACGCAGCGGAACGCTACGACAACAGTTCCCGGGCGGTGACGACCCGTTGCTCTGGTGGTCGCCGTGGGCACTGAGCGCGCTGGCGGTCCTTCTCGTGCTCGGTGCAGCCACGTGGGCTCGACTGACGCGGCTCGGCGGGCGCATACGTCGGCATACCCGCGCCTGGGCTTGGGGGTTTTCCGTCGCCTCCGCGCTGCTGGCGAGCGCCGCCTGGTACGCACCCCGCGCGCTCGGACACGATCGTCGGCAACTCATGATCTGGTTGCCGGATCTGTGGTGGGCCACAACCGCCCTGTGCTGCGCGGGCGTCCTCGCAGCGCTCGTCGTGACGGTGAGCGGGATCAGGCGTCGTGGGGCGGGAACTCCAAGCCCAGGAGGGCGTTCTCCAGCACCTCGGTGAGGGCCGGGTGAATCCAGTACTGGCCGCGCGCCATCTCGTCGGCAGCCAGACCGAACGACATCGCCTGGATCGCCGGCTGGATGAGCGTCGAGGCGTCGGGGCCGACGAAGTGGACACCGAGCAGCTTGCGCGTCTCCTTGTCGGCGATGACCTTGCAGATGCTGGAGGTGTCCTCGAGCGCCCAGCCGTAGGCCGTCGCGCCGTAGGCCTGCACCTTGACGGTGACGTCGTGGCCTGCGGCGCGCGCCTGCGCCTCACTCATGCCGACCGTGGCTACCTGCGGGTGGGTGAAGACCGCGCTCGGCACCACGTCGTGCGGGAACGGACGGAGGTCGTTCGGGTGGACGAGGTTGTGCGCGACGCAGCGTTCCTCGGCGTTGGCGACGTGCTTGAGCTGGAACGGCGAGCTCGCGTCACCGAGCGACCACACGCCGTCCACGCCGGTGCGGCCGTACTCGTCGACGACGACGCGACCGTCGGGGCGCACCTCGACGCCGGTGTTCTCCAGGCCGAGGTCGTCGGTGTTCGGTCGGCGGCCGGTGGCGACGAGAAGCAGATCGCCGTTCACGGTGCGGCCGTCCGAGAGCGCGAGTTCGACGCCGTCGGCTCCGTGGTCGGCCGACGTCAGCTCGGCGTTGCGCACGAGCGTCCACTGGTTCTCGACGGCGTTCGTCAGGGTCTGGCTCACGTCGTCGTCCGCGTGACGCAGAACGCGCTCGCCGCGCAGCACCATCGTCACGTCGACGCCGAGTGAGCTGAAGACGTGGGCGAACTCGAGCGCGATGAAACCGCCACCGACGATGACCATCGACGAGGGCAGGTCGGCGATCCGCATGACGGTGTCGCTCGTCTCGTACGGCACGCCCGAATCGGTGATGACCGCGGGGATGACCGGGCGGGCACCTGTGGCGATGACGATCTGGTCGCCGGTGACCTCCTCGTCGTAGCCGTCGACGCGCAGGCTGTGGTCGCCCGTGAAGCGTGCGTGGCCTGAATAGACGGTGGTGTTGCCGTCCTCGGAGCCGCGCTCGCGGTACTCGCGTCCGCCGAGCGCGATCGGGTCGATGCGCCCGAACACGCGCTCACGGATGTCGCTCCAGCGCACGTGCTGCACGGACGCGTCGACACCGAGGCGCGAGGACTCGCGTGCGCTGCGGGCCACCTCGGCGGCCTGGACGAACATCTTCGTCGGTATGCACCCGACGTTGAGGCACGTACCCCCGAAGACGCCCTTCTCGATGACGGCAACCTTCTTGTCCGCGAAGTCCGGCGTGACGAGGGAGTTACCGGAACCGGTACCGATGATGACGAGGTCGTAGTGGGCCATGAGGTCAACCTTAGACCCCGACGCCAATCGGCCGCAGCACGCGAAAATCCGCGTCGTTACTGGCGAGACCGGCGTCACACCGGCTCGCGCGCAGGTCAGTCGTGCGGGTGGCGCAGGCGCTCCATGAGCACCGCGGCCTGGGTGCGCGATTCGAGCCCCAACTTGGACAGGAGGCTCGTGATGTAGTTCTTCACCGTCTTCTCCGCCAGGTGCAGGCGCCCGGCGATCTGACGGTTCGTGAAGCCCTGCGTGATGAGGTCGAGCACACGCTTCTCCTGGTCGGTGAGCGCGGCCAGCTCGGGGCGCAGCATGACGTCCTCGCCGGTCAGGCGCGCGCGGATGCGGTCGGCGTCCTCCCCCTTGAGCAGCGACTCACCTGCGGCGACGCGTTCGATCGTCTCGACGAGGTCGGCGCCGCGCACCTGCTTGAGGACATAGCCGCTCGCACCCGCGAGGATCGCCGCGAGGAGGGCCTCGTCGTCGTCGTAGGACGTGAGGATGAGGCAGCGGATGTTCTCGTCCACGCTGCGCACCGCGCGGCACACCTCCGTGCCCGTGCCGTCGGGCAGACGGCCGTCGAGGATCGCGACGTCCGGGCGCGCAGCGGGGATACGACGGATCGCCTCGGCGGCGCTCCCACTCTCACCGACGACCTCACAACGCCCGGAGGTGGAAAGGAGCTCGGCGAGCCCTCGGCGCACGATCTCGTGATCGTCGAGCAGATAGACACGAACAGCCATGCCCCCATTGTGGACGCCCGTCACCCCGGAGGGGACGTGTGCGGCGAAGTCTGCGGGGAGCCGCTCGTCACACCTGGCGCCCCTAGACTCGCGTGCATGGTCACTGCATCGCAGCCCGCCTCGCCCCGCAGCCCGCGCGGCGACGATCGCAGCCCCTCCCCCGACGACGCGCTGCTCACCGCCGTCATCGACCTGAGCAAGGACCTCGCGCTGCGACCGTTGCTCCACCGTTTCGTCGAAACGGCGGTCGACCTCACCGACGCCGAGTACGGCGCGCTCGGCATCCTCGACGCCGACGGCGGTTTCGAGGACCTCGTCCTCCACGGCATCGACGCCGAAACGGCCGCGCTGATCGGCGACGGGCCGCACGGCAAGGGCGTCCTCGGCGCGATCATCCACGAGCCGCACACCCCTCGGGTGGCCGACATCAGCCGTCACCCCGAGAGCGTCGGGTTTCCGCCCAACCACCCGCCGATGAGTTCCTTTCTCGGCTGCCCCGTCGTCATCCGTGGGCAGGTCTACGGCAACATCTACCTGACGAACAAGCGCTCGGCGAACCAGTTCAGCAACCGCGACGAGCGAGTGCTCGAGGCCCTCGCCGCGGCGGCCGCCTCCGCGATCGCGCACGCTCGCACGCTCGCTGAGGCAGAGGCCCGTGAACGCTGGCAGAGGGCCGCGGCCGAGGCCGTCGCCCTGCTTGCGAAGCTGCCGCCCAAGCAGGCGTGGCCGGCTGTCGTCGAGCGCTTCGATTCCATCCTCACCGCCGACCACGTCGAGTACGTTCCCGTGCATCGCATGACGGAGCGCCTCGGCCAAGACCTGGCCGACGACTTGGCGCTGCGCCCGGATGCCCGTTTCCTCTCCGGCGCCAAGGCAGCCGCGCTCGTCGACGACGCCAAGCGCTCGGCGCTGCTCGTGCCGGTGACTGCCGAGGAGGCCTCCCCCAGTCTGCTGCTCATCGCGTGGGACCGGGCGCTTCTCTCGATCGCGCCGGAACCGCTCGAGGCGGTCGGCCAAATGCTCTCCGACCGCCTGTCCGTCGCGACGCTCCTCGCCCACCAGCACGCGGAGTCCGAGCGCGTGGCCATCCTCGAGGACCGCGACAGGATCGCCCAGGATCTGCACGACCACGTCATCCAACGCCTCTTCGCCGCCGGCATGCGGGTGCAGAGCGTCATGCCGCTCGTCGGCGACACCGTGGCCTCCGAGAAGCTCGACGCCGTGGTCACCGACCTCGACGAGACGGTGAAGGACGTGCGTCGCGCGATCTTCGACCTCAAGCAGGGAGGCGTCGCGCTCGCGCTGGCCCGCAGCATCGACCAGCTGGCTCAGCAGGGCAGCGACGCGCTCGGGTTCATGCCCTCAGTAGCCGTGGGCGGCGACTACTGGACGCTCGACGACGCCCTCGTCATGGACATTCTCGCCGTGGTGCGCGAGGCACTGAGCAACGCCGCCCGGCACGCCGGAGCGTCGGCGGTACGGGTGGCGCTCGACGTCGGCGAGGACGTCCGCCTCAAGGTGACGGACGACGGCGTCGGGCTGCCCGAGCACGTCGAGCGCCGCTCGGGGCTCGACCACCTCGTCGCGCGCGCCGAGCGGTGGGGCGGCTCGTGCACGGTGCGGGTGAGGCCGCGCGGCGGCACGGCCGTCGAGTGGCGGGTGCCGCGTCGCCGGCCGACCGAGGCCTGAACACGGCCCGCGTCCGCCCCACGTCCACCCCGGGACAACGACGTACCGACGACGAAGGGCACCGACTCAGCCGGTGCCCTTCGTTGCGTTCAGATACGAAATCAGTAGCCCGCCGCGCCCTCGGCGGAAGCCGCCGACGCGTCGCCGGAGCCGCCCTCGAGACCGTCGAGCACGGCGCGCGTGCCGGACAGCCCGAGTCGCGACGCGCCGGCCTCGATCATCTCGCGGGCCGCAGCGGCGTCACGGATGCCGCCGCTGGCCTTGACGCCCAGGTTCGGGCCGACGCACTCACGCATGAGGCGCACGGCGTGGGCGCTGGCGCACCGCTCGGGTGGAAGCCCGTGGAGGTCTTGACGAAGTCGGCACCCGCGTCGACGGCCGCCTCGCACACGCCGCGGATCTCGTCGTCGGTGAGGGCAGCGGACTCGATGATGACCTTGAGAACGGCGTTCGGGATGGCGTCGCGCACCGTGCGGATGTCGAGCTTGACCGCCTCGAAGTCGCCCATCTTGGCCGCGCCCACGTCGATGACCATGTCGACCTCGTCAGCGCCGCGCTCGACCGACTCGGCGGCCTCGGCGGCCTTGACCGTGCTCGTGTGCTTGCCGCTCGGGAAGCCGCAGACGGTGGCAACCTTGACGCTCGTCTCGACGGGCAGCATGTTCGGCGACACACAGATCGAGTAGGCGCCCAGCTCCTCGGCCTCGCGGGCCACCGCCGCGACGTCGTCAGCCGTCGCTTCGGGCTTGAGCAGGGTGTGGTCGACCATGGCCGCGACCTCGGCCCGGGAGAAGTTCGTCATGCGCCCAAGCCTAACCAGCGAAGACGTTCCCGTCCTCACGCAGACGACACGCCCGCCGCCCCGTGCCGACCGCGGGCGTCATGCCCGACGGTCGCCGAGATGGTCGCGCAGCTGCGTCACGTGCCGCGACACATTCGGGTCGAGACCTTGGCCGAGCGCGAGGTAGGTGGCGGTGAAGTCGACCCTCTGGACGAGTTCGGCCAGTCGCGCTATGGGCGGGCCATCGCCGGGGTGCACCTCGACGACGGTGGCGCCGGCCGCGAACGCGCTGTCCTGAACGCCCGCAGCAACGTCGGCCAAGTCCGAAACGGCACCTTCGGGGTCGCTGTGGAGGCTGAGCAGCCCGAGCCCGGGCTGTCGGGGCGCGTCGAGGAAGGGGTCGGCGAAAATGTCGTCAGGGGCCGAGGCCGCGCCACTACCGCCACCGGCCGTGAAGGGACCGTCGAGCGTCGCAACGACAGACGCGGCCGCATCCGGCAGTTCACCCCAGGTCATCGGCACCCGAGCGGTGCGGGCGAACATCGACGCGGCGCGGCGGGCCGCAACAGCGGCGACGGGTCCGTCCGCGAGCGCCATGGGCACGGTACCGGCGAGCTGCAGCGCCGCGAGCTTCGCGGGGTTGACGAAGTGCTCGGAGCTGGGGCGGCACACCTCAGCCTCACGGTCGAGGTGGGTGATCGCCTGCTCGAGGTGGCTGTCCGTGACGTCGATGAGGCCGAGGTGCCCCGCCGCCATGAGCACCGGGGTGAGCAGCGACCACATCGCCGTCCGGCTCGACGTGCGCCCGCGCCCGACCGGGATGTGCGTACCGCGGGCCCGCGCACACACATCCGCCAGGGGTGAGTCCGCTGCCCCGACGGTGAGCAGGGACGCTCCACGGCGTGCGGCTTCCGAGGCGAGCGCGAGCGGCCCGGCGGCCCGCCCGGAAAGGCTCACCGCGACGACGAGGTCGAGGGGGCCGACCCATCCCGGCAGCGGCACGTCGCGTCGGGTGATGACGGGAACGGGCGCCCCCGGCTGGGCGAACGTCTCGAGGACGTCGGCGACGACGGCGCTGCCACCGAGCGCGCCCACGAGGACGGCGCGGGGCCGCTCACCATCGGCCGTGCGCTCCACGCCCGCCTCACGGGCCAGCGTCATCGCTTCGCGCACCTGGGCACCGGCTGTGGCCAGCGCCCGAAGGGAGTCGCGCGAGTCGCAGCGTTCGAGGTGACGGGCGTCGTCCAGCCAGCTCTCGTCGAGGTAGGGCATGTCACACCTTCTGTCGCTCGGGGGGACGGAACGCCCGAGGGGATCCGCGCGTCACAGCCTAGATCGCGCGATACATTGACGTCCTACTCGAAGGAGAGGATTCGGATGCCGACGACCAGGCGCAAGGGTGGGCTCGCCCTCGGCACGACCACCGTTCTCGCCGCCGGTTTCCTCACCGGATGTTCGTCGTCCAAGGGCGCCGACTACGCCGGGGTGTGCCGCGACAAGGCCACGGGTGAACGGCTGCCGGACAGCGAGTGCCGCTCCGGACATCACGCCGGCGCCGCATGGGTCTTCTACCGCTCGGGCCAGCGCGTCGCCCCGGTGGGCGGAAAGCTCGACAGCTACGCCACGTCGATTCCGAAGAACGCCACCTACGCCGCCGGTGGGTTCGACGCCCAGGGCGGCAAGGTGACGAAGTCCTCCGTCCGCGAGGGCACTCAGATCAAGGGCGCCGACGGCTCGTCGAAGGGCAGCGTCGTGCGTGGCGGCTTCGGCAAGGGCGGCGGCGGAGGCGGATGAGGCGCCTGGCCTGCGAGCCGCGCCCGAACTTCCGCGACATCCTCGATTCCGAGGGCATGCTCTGGGCGTCCGAGACCGTCGACGGCCACGACGTGCCGTACTGGACGGACAGCGCCTACTACTCCTTCTCCCCCGCCGAGATCGACCGGCTCGAGGCGGCCACGGACGAACTGTGGGGCATGTGCCTGAGCGCCGCGACGTGGATGCTCACGACGTACGACGACCGGCGTCTGTGCCTGCCCGAGGGCTCGACCCGGCGGCTCCTGGCGAGTCTCGAGGAGGGTGATCCGGGCTCACACGCCCGTTTCGACCTGTGCCTCGCCGGCGACGGCACCCCCAAGATGCTCGAGATCAACGGCGACACCCCGACGATGCTCGTCGAGTCGGCCGTGTCCCAGTGGTCCTGGCACGAGGCGAACTTCCCCGAACTAGACCAGTGGAACTCGATCCACGAAAGGCTCGTCGGTGCGTGGAAGAAGCGCGTCGCCGCTGGGCAGGACGACCTTCACTTCGCGGGGCTGCTCCACCTCGTCGAAGAGGCTTCCACGCTCGCCTATCTCGCAGACACCGCAGATCAGGCCGGCGCGACGACGAGCCTGTTCGACCTGTCCGACGTCGGCCTCGACGTCGACTCGCGTCGCTTCGTCGACGGTCAGTCGCGCCCGATCGACGTCTGCTACGCGCTGTACCCGTGGGAGGACCTGCTCGTCGAGCCTTTCGGCGCCCACATCGAGACTTCCGGCGTGCGCTGGATCGAGCCGCTGTGGCGTTCGGCCCTCTCGACGAAGGCGCTGCTCGCGGCGCTGTGGCACCTCTACCCGGGTCACCCCAACCTGCTTCCGGCCTACCTCGACTCCCCGCGTGACCTGCGCGAGTACGTCGCGAAGCCGTTCTTCGGCCGTGAGGGTGCCTCGATCCGCGTCCACGCGGAGGGTCGCGACTGGACGCACGGCGGCCAGGAACACGACGAGTCGTTCTGCTACCAGCAGTGGTGGCCGCTGCCCGACTTCGACGGCAACCGGCCCGTCATCGGAGCCTGGGTGGTCGACGGTCACGCGGCCGGCATGGGCATCCGCGAGACCGACGGCCCGATCACGGACGGCGGTGCGCGCTTCGTCCCGCACGTCATCGAGGCTCCGGCACCCGAGGAGTCGACCGTGCAGCGCTGGCTCGCCGAGGACGACGTCCGCCTCTGAGCCACGCGTCCGGCACCACGCACAACACGCGGCGAGGCCGCTTCCCGATTCGGGAAGCGGCCTCGGCGTAGGTACCAGGTGGGCCGATCAGGCCTCGGTGGGCAGAACTGTGGCCTCGTCGACGAGGAACACGGGGATGCCGTCGCGGATCGGGTACTGCAACCGGCCACCGCGCTCGGCATCGGCTTCGGTGGCGACGAGCACGGGCTCGCCGCCGTCGTCGACGCCGTCGACGAGCTCACTGTGCGTGACCGGGCAGCGCAGGATCTCACGCAGCCACGGTTCGATCGTGACGCCTCGGTTCACTGTGCTTCTCCTTCTCGGACGGCGGCGAGCGCGGCATCGCGCACGCGCTCCATCGTTGCACGGTCGGCTGCCTCGACGTTGAGGCGCAGCAGAGGTTCTGTGTTCGAGGCGCGCAGGTTGAGCCACCACATCGGATCGCTGTCACCGCCTTCGTGGACGAAGGTGACGCCGTCCATGCCGTCCTCGGTGTACTCGCCCTGGGAGGCCACCCACTCGCGAACGCGGCCAGTGGCGGCGGTGGCGTCACTCACGGTCGAGTTGATCTCGCCGGAGGCCTCGTAGCGGGCGTACTCGGCGACGAGCTGCGAGAGCGTCCTCTCCTGCTCACCGAGCGCGGCGAGCACGTGCATCGCCGCGAGCATGCCCGTGTCGGCGAACCAGAAGTCGCGGAAGTAGTAGTGCGCGCTGTGCTCCCCGCCGAAGACGGCGTCGTGCTCGGCCATCTGCGCCTTGATGAAGGAGTGGCCGACGCGCGTGCGCACCGGCTTCGCCCCGTTCTCGGTAATGACCTCGGTGACGGCGCGCGAGCTGATGAGGTTCGCGACAACCGAGACGTCCGAAGCGCGGGTGCCCTTGGCGACCTCCTTCGCGATCTCACGCTGGGCAACAAGCGCCGTGACGGCCGACGGCGTCACCGCGTCACCGTTCTCGTCGATGACGAAGCATCGGTCGGCGTCACCGTCGAAAGCCAGACCGATGTCGGCGCCGTGCTCGACGACGCCCTTCTGCAGGTCGACGAGGTTGGCGGGCTCGAGCGGGTTGGCCTCGTGATTGGGGAACGTGCCGTCGAGTTCGAAGTAGAGCGGGACGATCTCGAGCGGAAGCTCGTCGAGCCCCGCATCCGTGCCGAGGACCGCGGGCACGGTGTGGCCGCCCATGCCGTTTCCGGCGTCGACGACGACCTTGAGCGGGCGTCCGCCGGACAGGTCGACGAGGGAACGCAGGAAGGCGGCGTAGTCGCCGAGCATGTTGCGCTCGTCGATCGTGCCGGGTTCGCCGTCGAAGGGAACCGCCGTGCCACGATCGAGTGCCCACTGGGCGAGGTCACGCATCTCGGCGAGGCCGGTCTCGAGCGAGACGGGGCGCGCGCCGGCGCGGCACAGCTTGATGCCGTTGTACTGCGCGGGGTTGTGGCTCGCGGTGAACATCGCGCCGGGGATGCCGAGAGCACCGGAGGCGTAGTACAGGCCGTCGGTCGAGCACAGGCCGATGAGAGTGACGTCGATGCCGTACGAGGCGGCGCCCTCGGCGAAGGCTCGAGACAGTTCCGGCGAGCTCGGGCGCATGTCGTGGCCGACGACGACGCCCTCGGCTCCTTCGGGGCGGGCCACGATCTGCGCGAAGGCGGCGCCGAGTTCGCGCGCGACGGCCGGCGAGAGCTGCTCGGGCACGAGGCCGCGAACGTCGTAGGCCTTGATGAAGTCGTTGAGTACGGGGGCGTTCACGCCGACGATCCTACCGGCCGTCGTCGCCCGCTTCCGTGGACGCGTCGTCGTCCGTGGCATCGGGCAGCGCGCGCAGGTGACGACGGCGTGAGGCCGTCGAGAGGAAGGCAGGGTCCTCGGCCCGGGCGGCACGGGCGGGCTTGCGCACCGGCTCCGGTTCGGGCTCGGCCGGTGGGCGAGCCGCGGCGCGGCGCACGGCCTCGGCGAGCGCCACGAGGTCGTCCGGTGTGGGCTCCGGCGGGGTCATGTCGACGGCCAGGCGCACGATGTCCCAACCTCGCGGCGCGGTGAGACGCTGAGCGTGATCGGCGCACAGGTCGTACGTGTGCGGCTCTGCGTAGGTGGCCAGGGGGCCGAGCACGACCGTCGAATCCGCGTAGACATACGTGAGCGTCGCCACGGCGGGCTTCGAGCAGGCGGATCGCGAGCACTGTCTGGTCAACGTCACGTTGCACAAGGTTACGCCAGTGGGTGGCTGCCCCCGTCTGCCGCGACCGGGACACGCCCGATCGAGCCCCGCCCGCGATCAGGTGCCCTTCGATACGCTGACGCGGTGAGGAACAAAGCAGCGCGCCCTGGCCGACAGCCCGGCCTCGACGCTTCCTCCGCCCCGGGCGCGCCCCGTCGCGACCGACACGAGCGCCGCTACCGGGGGCCTCTGGCCTGGCCCGCGACGCCGTCCATGAGATCGCGTTCGGCCGCGTTCGACGACGCCGTCCTGCGTGCTGTCGAGGTGTGCGAATCGCGCTGGTCGGTCAGCGTCGCCGACATCGAGATCGGCGTCGAAGAGGTTCCGCCGTCCGACCCGAGCTCGTGGGAGGACTCGGTGCCCCTCGGGCGCGCCTTCCCCGCTGACGGTCGCCATCGGGCGCGGATGGTCCTCTACCGCCTTCCCATTCAGACACGCGCACGCGACCGGGTCGAGCGTGAGGCCCTCATCGAACACGTCGTGCGCACCCAACTCGCGGGCCTGCTGGGCCGCTCCCTGGACGACGAGGACGACCTGTGACGACGACCCCCACCGCTGCCCCGATCCTGCCCCCCGACGTGCTCGGCGTCGGACGCGCACCGGTTCTCGTGACGGGTGCTTCGGGCGTTCTCGGCCGCGCCGTGGTGGAGGAACTACGCGCCTCGTCCATCCCGGTGCGAGCGCTCGTCCACCGTACCCCGATCACCGACGTGACCTGCGCGGTCGGTGACATCCTGACAGGGGCGGGCCTCGACGAGGCACTTCCGGGCGTGGGGGCGGTCATCCACTGCGCCACGGATCCGTCGAATGCCCGAGTCGACCGCGACGGAACACGTAACCTCCTGCGTTCTCTCGATGCCTGGGCACCCGGCGCCCACCTCGTCCTGCCCTCGATCGTGGGGTGCTGGAACAACCCGCTGGCCTACTACCGCACGAAGGCAGACACCGAGAACCTCGCCGAGTCCTGGTCGGGGCGCGCGTCGATCGTGCGAGCGACCCAGTTCCACACCCTCGCCCACGAGGTGGTGAGCGGCGCCGCGGCACGGCTCACGGGAGCCGAATCCCGCGTCCGGGTCAGCCCGGTGGACCCCGAATGGGTGGCGCGCAAGCTCGTGGACGTCGCCCTCATTCGCACGAGTCTTGCGACGCCGCTCGAGTTGGCCGGACCGGAGACCTTCTCGCTAGGTGAACTCTCCACACTGACAGCTCACCTCGAGAGCCGCCGACCCGTTCGGTCCGTGCGTGTGCCAACGCTCGGAGGTGTTCTGCGCTCCTTCGCCCGTGGCACGAATCTGCCGGGCGAACAGGCCCAGCGCGGTGGACGTACCTACGCTCAGTGGCTCGCAGCTCGCTGACGCACGACGGCCCACAGGTCCGACCGGCGATCAGCCGGGCGGGATGAGCGGATCAGCGGGCGACGAGTGCGGTTTGCTCGCGCATCCACGGCGCAGCCGTGAGGGTGAGCGTCGTGATGCGATCCGAGGACTTGGCGCCGGTGCGGAGCACGATTCCCGCATGAAGGTGCGATTCGCCCTGCTTCGTCGGCGCGGTCACCCACACGCTCGCGTCCTTCGGGACGGAGATACGTCGAGCCGCGTTGTCGCGCACGTCGACGTGCTGGGTTGTGCTCTTGCCGTCCTTCGTCGTCACGACGACGGTCGCCCGCACCTGCGGAGCGCTGGCTGCGAGCACGAGATCTCCCCCGGTCCCCGCGCCACGTAGAGACGTGCCGGCCGCCGGTCCGATGTCCGGCGCGGCTTGGGCCCACGCGAAGTCCGCCGAGGCGCCCGAGGCCGCAGGAGCGGTGGCTGCGGCGACGATCTCAGCCTCAGACGTGGCTCGCACCGCGACGGTCGACCCCTTCAAACCCTCCAGCGACACGTCGAGGGTCCGGCCGCGCGGCACGGAGACGACACGGTCCTTCGACGCTTCGCCCTGGGTCGACAGAGCCGACAGCTTGACGACGGCGCCGCGCCCGGCCGGGGCCGCCAGACGAACGCTGGTCTTGCCGTCCGTCACGGGCGCCGCAGGGACGATCTGAGTCGTGCCGGGCACGGCGTACTGGGCCGTCAGTTCCTCACCCTTGGTCGAACCCGAGCTCGCGCTGTCCCGCACGCTGGCCTGTACGGCACCGCTCTCGCTACGCACGTGGACGACGACACCGTCGTGGTTCTTGGCCTCGGTCGGCAGGTTGACCTCGACGCGCGAGTGCGCGGGGACAGCCTTGTCCGTGATGGCGGCACCGGCTACGTCGCCGTCGCGTGAACTGACGTCGATGTCGACCGTGGCACCGTGCGAACCGCTGTTGACGAGCACGAGGGTCGACAGGCGTGAGGAACCCTTCTGCCCCACCGGGATCCACGCCTCGTTGAGGGAAGCTGCACAGGTGCGTGCGACGAGTGGCGACTGCCCGTCGCCGCCGCTGATCTGCGCTGCGGCAAAACCAGGAGCCATGCCGCCGGTTGCCTCGACGACGAGGGGCCCACCCTTCATCTCGGTGACGGTCGCGCCGCCTCGCTCGAGGGACATCGCCTTCGGGTCGGACGACGACTCGAGGCGTGCACTCGCTCCGCCGCCCTCCCGCGCGAACGGCGTGAGGAGCTCAGGCGACGACGTCGCGTTGACCTCGGTCGAGCCGTTCGATCCGGCGCCCCCGGGGCAGACGAGCGAGGCCGCTTCGACGGCACTCGTCGTCGTCGCGAGGCGCTCGCCCGTGCTCGTGCGAACCGGAGCCGCGTGAGCCGTCCACACCATGCCCGCTGCTGCGGCGGCGAGCACGACCCCGCGCGCGATTCCTTGTGCGCTCATGTCCTCCCCTGCCTCACTGACGCCCGCGTCCGCGCGCGGACCCGAACGGAACGGCCAGGAACACGACGAGCCCGAGCAGCACGAGCTGGGCCGCGCGCCAGGCCGGCCACGCCGTGCCGGGTTCGATGACGAGTTTGCCGCCGTCCGCGCCGACCCTGTAGGTGGGCATCTGGGTGCCGGCCACCGCCTCGAGCGCGCGTCCGTCGAGGGTCACCTCGGCCTCACGAGCGAAGTCGTTGCCGGCGCTCACGACGAGCCTGCGCTGCGCGTCACCGCTCGGCAACGTCGTCGAGACCCGCGCGTGCGGGCCGCGCACGGGGACGATGTGACGCTCGTCGCCGTCACGCACGACGACCCGTGCGGCACGCCCGCCCCCGGCACCGTCGATGCGGTACAGGGACGCCGTCGAGTCCGTCGCCATCGGCACGAGTCCGTCAGCGGAGTCGAGGGCAGCGAACAGCGTGTCGGACTCCTGCGCGCGACGGTCGGCCGCGACGAAGGCGATTCCGGCGTCCCGCAGGGTCTGGGCGGCCTGGGCCCGCTCACCGGCGCCCGAGTCGACGAGCGCGGCAATGGCCTTGGTCACGGACGTCGGCGTCTGCATCGCCGGCTGGGTCGGGTCGACCGAGGGCAGGCCGGCCTCGCGGCTGCGAACGGTGAACGTCACGGCCCCCGAACGTGGCTGGAGGTCGAGCAGCATGCCGGCTCGCGCCGACTCAGCCTCGTGCACGGTGATGGCAGGAGCCGGGTTGCGCATGGCTTGGACGCCGTTCTTGCCGGCCGAGGCGTTCCACGCCGTCAGACCGATGACCCCACCCATGACGAGCGCGATCGTGACGACGCTGAGGCGCCCGAGGCGCGAGGTGGCCGAACGGGTTCCGGGTTCGGAAGAACCGTGGACACGATCTGCGCCGATGAGCGCGAGCGCGAGCATCGACAGCGCCGCGACCTGCTCCGGGACACCCGTCCACACGTGCAGTCCGGTGGGCGCGCCAAGGGAGTGACGCGGCGCGAGCAGCGCGGCAGCGAGAGCGACGAGCGCGAGGACCACGAGTGCCCAGCGCGCGAGTTCGTGACCCCGGCCGCGCAGCGCGCCCCACAGGCCGAAGAAGAGGACAGGTACCGCCAGGAGCAACGGCGTCGAGCCCGGGCCGCCCGGGTGGAACAGGAGCGCGGACAACGGCGCGCCGCCGTCACCGTCCGTCAGGACCCCGGGGCCGCCGACGAACTTGCTCGGGTCGGAGAAGGCCTCGACGCTCCAGTGCCCGAGCAACAGCGGTACGAGCACGACCACGGCGAGCGCGCGGATTTTCGCGGCGCTCGACCCCAGCACCGCGACGACGAGCAGGGCAATCGCCAGGACGGGAAGGAGGATCGGTGTGTAGGCACCGAGCACCGTGACGGAGAGCGCAGTGGCTGCCGTGCCTGCGACGGTGGCGCCGGAGCGGCCGAGCCGCAGAATGCCCGCCAGGGCCAGCGGGAGCACGATATGCGCGATGACGGGGCCGAGGCGCCCGCCGAGCAGCGCCGTCGTGAGCGGGGCGAGAGAGCCCCACGCGAGGGCTGCCAGAGCTCGTGGCCACGCGAGCTTCGTCGCCGCGCGCCCCGCGAGGTAGGCCGACCACCCTGCGAGTGCCGGAGCGGCCAGGAAGAGCCATGTGATGGCTGTCGCGGTCGCGGTGGAATCGGCCACACCCGGCAGGAGCGAGACGAACCAGGAACCGATGGCGATGAACGGCAGATAGGGCACCGACGAGGCGGCGTGCCCGAAACCGGGGCCCTGCCAGGCGTCGCGCCAGGCGTGCCAGACACCGCCGGGCGAGGTGAAGTACGGCAGGAGTTCGCCACCCGCGAGGCCGTGACCGCCGCGAAGAGCGCCGTCACTCAAGGCGTCACGGAAGATGAACAGGCTCATGCCGAACAGCACGAGTACGGCCCAGAGACCGGGGTGGCGCACGATGCGCTTGAGCACGCCGCCGCGGGTCCGCATTTCCTCGGCCTCTTCGGACTGCGGGCCCGTCTCGGTGGAGATCGGCTGGTGCACCGGCTTCGAGCCACCAGGTGTCAGCGCGGCGACCGCGGCGTCCCAGGCCGCGGCACGCCCCGCTTCGGCCGGGACGAAGAGGGACGAGAGTTGGGCGTTGCTCACGCTGGCACGTCCACGGAAGCGGCGTCGCGCGCCCATGATGCGGCCGAGTCCGAGACCTGCACTGGCCTGACCGAACTCCGACGCGGCCGAGCGCGGGCGCTTGAGCAGGAGCAGCACGACACCCAGCAGCGCAGACGAGATCGTTGCCCACGCGAGCGCGAAGGGGAAACGGAGCGTGGAGGTCCGCGCGAGGGCGACCTGACGGTGGCGGCGCAGTGTGCTGCCCGAGTGCGCGGCCGGACGATCGGGGTCACCCGAGCGGCGCGTCATGCTGCGGCGCTGGCGACGCGTCAGACGCGTCCCGCGGCCCTCCATGACGCGCAACAGGTGCGCGGAGTCGATGTCCTGGTGTGCGGTGGCCTCGGGCACGACGACGACCGCGTGGTCGGCGAGGTGGGCTCGCCAGCACAGATCGAGACCGTCACCGTCGCCGTCGAACGCGGGATCGAAGCCGCCCAGATCGAGGTAGACGTCCTGGCGCACGAGCATGCCGGCACTCGACACGGCGAGCACGTCACGGCGCCCGTCGTGCTGGCCCTGGTCGAGTTCGCCCTCGACGGTGCGGGCGACGTGACGCCCGCTGCGCGTGACGTCGATACCGATGTTGATCAGACGGGATGGACGGTCGAGCTCGTTGATCTTGCAGCCCGCGATACCGATGCGCTCGCTTCGACCCACCGAGCGCATGAGCGCCTTCAGGGAGTCGGGCGTCGGAGCGGAGTCCTCGTGGAGCAGCCACAACCAGTGGTAGCGGTCGCTCGGGTGGGTGGGGCGTCGGCGGGCGCGGCGGCGATCGCGCAGCGCGACGACGTGGTCGCTGCCACGCGCGGGAATGGCCTGCACGGCCCGGTCGACGAGACCGGCGAAGGCTTCCTCGTGGTTCGCCTTGACGACAGTGAGGTCGACCTCACGCAGTTCCGGGAACTCACGCGCGAGGACCTCGCGCATGTCCTGATCGGGAGTGCCGTCGACGACGACGAGGCGGTCCGCCTGTCGCGACTGGTCGAGAAATGCATCGACCGTGGCGCGAAGCCACGGTAGGTGTCCGTCCCGCGCCACGAGGACGGCGGTGACGAAAGGATGCTCGGGTGTGCCCTCGCGGGGCTCGTGGACGCCGAGTCGAGCGCTCGCCGTCACCTGATCAGACCGCGCGCTTCTTCAGCTTGCGGCGCTCACGCTCGGAAAGGCCACCCCAGATGCCGAAGCGCTCGTCGTTCTCCAGCGCGTACTCGAGGCACTCGGAGCGAACCTCACACCCGACGCAGACACGCTTGGCCTCGCGGGTGGAGCCGCCCTTCTCGGGGAAGAACGCTTCGGGGTCGGTCTGCGCGCACAGTGCGCGCTCCTGCCACGACATTTCCTCCGTGTCGTCCAGGGCGTCGTGCAGGCTGATCAACTGCATGAATTCCTGCATGTCCGTCCTTTCGTCGTCGGTGCCATGGTCAGGCGTCGGTGTACTTCGGCGAACTTCGGCCCAATACCACCCGGCGGTGACAACCCCACCGGAGCGGGACGACAACAAGGGGGACGGCGAAGCGCGACATGGCAATTACATCGATGTCATTCGAGTGAGTCAAGCCGAACGGGAATGCTCGTAACCCCCTCCCCGGGGGTGAATGGCGCCTCCACCACCTCGCCTGTCACACTGACAATATGCAACTCACGCTCCTATCTAGTGGTCCCCAGTCAGCTGCAGCACTACATGGGCTGTTCGCGCCGGGTTCGACCATCGACACGCCGATGGATGATGTGATCTGCATCACAAATACTTCGGGGGACCTCAGTGTTGCGGGTCTGCGCTTCACCCCGGACACGGACGCCGCACTGCGCGCTTTCACGCCCTCACCCGCGCGCCCCTCCACGTCGACCGTCTCCTCGACGCTCGCAGAACTGGGCCTGGCACCCGGCGAGTGGCCGATTCTCAACGACGAGAGTGTCGCCTTCGCCGTCGCCCGCAACTACTGGCGCGCTCGAGGTGAGACCGCGGCCACGTGTGCCCAGCTCCAGAGCCCCGCAGCGGAGGCTCGCGTCATTCCCGCGACGAACGAGCCCGTCGAACTTCACGTCATCGAGGAGAACGAGGCCGGAGAGCGCAGCAGCCGCCCCGTCGCCCGGTGGCTCGGGGATGCCGACCGGGGCGAACCGCAGGGCTTCGGAGTCGCCGGGCTCGAACAGTCGACGCCCTCCCCCGGCGTGCTCGACGCGCTGCGCAGCAGCGACGTCGTCGTGCTCACCCCGATGTCACCCGTGCTCGACGGGCCGGGGCTGCTCGGGGTGCCCGGCGTGCGCGACGCCCTGCGCGGCACAGCGGCCCGCGTCGTCGTCATGAGTCCGGTCGGCCTGCCGACGAGCCGCAACGGTGACGCCGAGCGCAGCGCCTGGTCGCAGGCGGGCCTCGAGATGACGTCGGCGCAGGTGGCCAAGCTCTACGCGGACTTCGCCGACGTGCTTCTCATCGACGAGGACGAGGCTCAGGGCAGCTACCCCGGGCGTCTCAGTGTGACGCGTGCGCCGCTCGCGCGAGCGCTGGTCGGCGACGTCGAAGCTGCGCGCGAGGTACGCACCACGGTTCTCGGAGCCTGATCGATCGGCGACCTGCTCCCACCCGACACCGGGGACACCCGTGCAGGTCTCTCGCTGCGCCTCAGCGCCACGCGCGCTGGGGCAGGTGTGAGGGCAACGTCATACGGGCACCATGACGTTCGCGCCGCGGAGCGGCCGCGAGGATGAGGCGCTCGGCTCGATAGCGGTGTCCGCGGTAGGGCTCGAGAAGGCCGGCCATACCCACGTCGTCGATGTCACGCCCGAGCAGCGCGTGCCCGATCTCCTTGGCCACGTGGTAGTCGGCGAAGGTGGGGGCGTCGGGGTCGCCCCACGCGCTCTGTGCAACTTTTGCCGCCGTCCAGACACCGATTCCGGGCACGAGGCGCAGCCTCGCGTGGGCCTCCGCAATCGGCAGCTCGCTCGTCTGCTCGAGACGGTCCGCGTGCTCGAGGGCACGCATGACGGTGCGTGACTGCGGCGGCTCGACACCGGCTTGCAGCCATTCCCAGGACGGAATACGTCGCCACTGTGCAGCAGAGGGTGCGGCCATGAGGCGAGCGACGGCCGGTGCCTGAGGGCCCGCCGCCCGCAGCGCCTCCGGGTCGAACGTGACAGGGGTGCCGTACATGCGCACGAGGTGGCGGAAGCCTGCGAAGGCCTGACGACCGGTGACCTTCTGCTCGAGGATGCTCGGGACGAGCGAGGTGATGACGAGGCCCGTGCGCGGGATGCGCCAATCGGCGAGCTGACGCACGCGAAGGGCGGCCTTCACGGGCTCGTGATGGGCAGCGAAGCCGTCGAGGCTGTCCGCCTCACCGAGGATGGTGGGCAAACGGCCCGCGAACCACGCCGCGCCCGCTCCGTATGCCCGCAGGATGACGCGCTCGCCCCCCTCCGCGAGCTCGACCTGCCACCAGGTGGCCGCCGGGCCTGCGGGCGTGTGCACGCCCCACCACACGGCGTTGGGACGCACGACCATCGTCGGATCGCCCGATCCCCGACGAAGAGCGCCGAGGATCGAAGCCACCGGAACGCTGCGTCCGGGCTCCCACTGTTCGACGAGGTCGGGCCGGGTACTCACGCGAGTCGCGTTGCCACGTCGACCGGACGGACGGGTCGGCCGAGGAACGCCGCGAAGATATGCCGCTGAGCCTCGGAGACATCGGTGTCGAGGAAGGTGAGAGAGGGTTCGCTCACCCAGACGACGTTGGCGCCGAACATCGCGCTGAGGTTGACGAGGGCCGTGCTGGGGCCTCCGAGGACGGCGTCGGCGCCGACGACGAGCGGATCGAGCTCGGCGGTGCCGCGCGAGCGCATGACCTCGAACTCGTCGTAGCGGCGCACGTCCTCAGCAGGGTGCGCGCGCACCAGTGGTTCGAGTCCCGCGTCCGCGCAACTCGCGACCAGGCCGCGGACGTAGTCGACGTACCGCTTCTCGTCGATGAGCCCCAGATCGACGAAGGGCTGAGTGAGGATGACGGCGCTGCGACGCACCGATCGGGAGGCACCTTCGGTGTGGGCGCGGAACTCCGCACGCACGGCCTCGGTGACCTCCCAGCCGTGGGAGGTGCGCCGATACGCGGGCCACCGCTCGGACGTCAACGCCTTGCCCGTCGCGGCGATGAGACCTGCCTTGAGCGTGGCCGTGACAAGCGTGGCGCCCTGCCGGCGGATGGCGTCACGGCGAGTCGTCCACGAACCGTAGGTGCCGATGCCTTCGTCGGTGACGACGACGTGGATGGGGCGCACGCCGTTCGCGCGACGAAGCGCGACGAGAGCCTTCAGGCCGGGCGTTCCCACGCTGACGTAGAGGGCCCGCGCGCCCTCGGCGAAACGCCATCCCGCCATGCCTTCCTCGAGCGAGAGGCGTGGGTCGTCCGGCAGCAGGGCTCGCGCGTCCTCGACACCGACCGCGGGCGCGGTGAGGAACGCGGCTGCCGGGACGAACGAGACGCGCAGGCGGCCGGCGTCCGAAAGATCCTGCAGGACGCGGCGAAGGTAGGAGGCGATGTAGAGCACGTGCGAGCGACTCTTGGCCCCGGTGACGACGGCGTGGACGTGGTCGTTGTGGGTTTCGCTCATGTCAGATCACCGGGGGCCGGCCGAGGCGGGTGAGCTTCGCGACCGTGCGCCACGACATGACGTGCCGCTCCCCCGCGTCGGTGCGCAGGCCCTCGGCAAGGCCGGCGAACCAGACCTTGAGTGCGGTCTTGTCCTTGACGCGAAGCAGGGTGATGGCCGCCCAGTTACCGATGTACAGCGGCACGAGGGGCGCCGGTAGGTTGCGCTTGGCCACCCACACGCGGTTTCGCGCGTTCATCCGGTAATAGACGGCGTGCCGTGCCGGAGACGTGGCCGGGTGGTTCACAGTGATGCTGGGTACGTACTGGATGACCCAGCCCGCATCGATGAGTCGCCAGGCGAGGTCGATGCCTTCGTGACCGTAGAAGAAGTGCCCCGGCCAGCCGCCGACCTGATCGAATGCGGTGCGGCGCGAGAGGTGGATGCCTTCGAGGAACCAGGTGGCCGGGCCGGGCTTTCCGTTGTTCTTGACGTTGAGGCGCGGAATCCAGCGGCGTGGCGTCGGCTTTCCCGTGGGGTCCTGCCCGAGCGGGCCGATGACGGCGTTGTCGGCCCGTTTCTCCAGCTCGGCCACCATGTCGGCGAGGACGTGGTCAGTGGGGAGGGTGGCGTCGTCGTCGTAGAAGAACAGGTAGTCGCCGCGGGCTTCCCGCGCACCGACGTTTCGGCCTTCGGGGATGCCGAGGTTCTCCGGCGAGTGGATGGTGCGCACGTTCGCCGGGAACGGCCACGGGTTCTCGGCCGGGTTCCAGCCGTTGCCGAGCAGCACGATGTCGAGTTCGACTCCGCGCTGCTGGTTCAGGGACGAGATGGCCCGTTCGAGGTCGTCGGGGCGGTTGCCCATCGTCATGAGGACGACGCCGACGCGAGGCGGGGTGGCACCCGTCTGCGGCTCCTGCGTCATGCCTTCTCCTTCGTCGTCCGTTGCCGCGCCTTCGATGGCACTGCTCGATTTTTTGGAATGCGTCCCAGGCTAGACGGTGCCACCGACAGCCGGAGAACGCTCCTCGCTCGTGTCGGCCCGCTGAGCGTGTGCGGTGACGGCAAAGGTCACGATGACGTCGCCGAACCGCTCGGTGCTCCAGTCGGTCTCGCCGACATCGCGCAGTGCGCCGACGTGTTCGGGCACGGTGAGTCCGTGGCGGCTGAGCCAGGTGATGATGGGCAGGTCGGCGAGTTTGGCGAGAGCCTCTGCGCGGGTCCAGCGTTCGGCGAAGGTGTCGGGGTCGTCGACGCCGTAGCGCCGCACGAGAGTTGAACGCACGGGCCGTGGGATTTCGGCGTCGAGGACGAAGGTGCCGTGGCTGCGCAGCGCGGAGGGAACGTGCCACGCGAGCCCGGTGCCGTCGGACAGGTAGCTGCGCGCCGCGAGGGGGTGCTCGTGAGGCGAGACCCCGGACGACCGTTCGAGCTGCCCGTCCCGCACCGCGGCGGCCAGCAGATCAGCAGCGTTCACCGTGCCGTTCCTTCCCAACAGCGAGCCTCAACACAGCGTCTCAGATGAGTACCCTCGATCGTCGAGACAGGCCGGTACCCACGACGCAGACCAACCGTGCCCGCGGCGGCTCCCCCGCCACGCGAACGAGCCGCGCCCTCTTGTCCCAACGCAACAACGCTGGAAGTGGACGCCGCGAGACCGAAACGCGGCATGTCCCCGGCTGAGCTTGCGAAGCCGTGGGACATGCCGCGTGAAGGTCGAGCGCCCGCAGCTGTGTCGCACCGAGCGACGGGCTTGACGTCGCGAGCTTGCTCGTGGCGTCAAGCCCGTCGCCGGAAGATGCAGCAAGGGAAATCGCTGTGTCGCACCGAGCGAATGACTTCAGGGCGCGAGCGAGCTCGCGCCCTGAAGTCATTCGCCGGAAGACGCAGCTAGGGACGGATCAGATGCTCCCGCCACCGTCGATCGTCAGCACCATGCCGTTGATGTTGGTGTCTTCGAAGAGCAGCATGCGCAGGGTGGGCGTGATGTTCTCCGGTTCGACGAGCTGGCCGGTGGGCGTGCGTCGGGTGATGGTGGAGAGCTGTTCGGTGCCGAGCACGGAGCTCATTTCGGAGGCGAAGAAGCCGGGCGCGATCGAGTTGACGAGGAAGCGTCCGTGCATTTCGCGGGCGAGGGAGCGGGTGGCGGCGTCGAGGCCGCCCTTGGTGGCGGAGTAGGCGACGAGGCCGGCGTAGCCGCGCTGGGCACAGACGCTGGTGACGTTGACGATGCGCCCCTTGCCGACCTTGGCCATGGCGTGGCGCATGAAGGCGCGCGTCACGAGCAGCGTGGAGGTGAGGTTCGTCGAGATGATGTCTTCGATGCGCTCGGGCGTCGTGTGGAGGTGGAGCGAGTCCTGCCCGATGGCGGCGTTGTTGACGAGCGCGTCGATGGGGCCGAGCACCTTGGAGGCGTCCTTGATGAACGTGGTGACGGCCTTGGGGTCGGTGATGTCGACGGAGCCGACGTAGACGCGCTCGGGCTGCTCGTCCATGAGCTTCTGCAGCTCAGGCGTGACGCTGCGCGCGAACGCGGCCACCTTGGCGCCCTGGGCGAGCACGTCTTCGACGAAGGCAAGGCCGAGGCCGCGCGAGCCGCCGGAGATGAGGACGCACGTGGCGGCCGGGATCGGCGTCTTGGTGGTTTCAGACATCGCTCTTCAAGCTCTCCTTGATCGGGATTTCACTGAGGTATCGGATGCGGCGGGGTACCGCGTATTCGGGGAGTCGTTCGCCGCACCATGCCTGCAGATCGGCTTGGGTGGGCGCGTCGTCGGAGGCCTTGTCGAGGCCGTCACGCAGGACGACGTCGGCTGCGACGACGTTGCCGACGAGGGGCGCCTTGCGGCCGCGGACGGCGGCCCAGGCGACGTCGGGGTGGGCCAGGAGCGCGGCGCGCACCTTGCCGGCGGAGGCCTTGGACCCGCCGACGTTGATCTCGTCGCTCGCGGCCCGGCCGGTGATGACGACGCGGCCGTCGGCAATGTCGACGGTGTCGCCGGTGCGGATGACGGCGTCCATGCCCTCGGCGGCCTTGGGCGAGGCGATGAGCAACTCACCGTCCTCCACGGACAGGCGCGGACGACCGGGCACGTCACGTTCGAGCCAGGCTTCGGGGAAGCCGGCCAGGCCGTCGTGGACGGCGATGGCGGCGCCCGCTTCGGAGCTCGCGTAGATCCACGAGATGCGGGCGTTCGGGAACACCTCACGCAGGCGGTCGAGGATGGCCTGGTCGACGGGTTCGCCGCCGAGGGTGACCTGCTCGAGTTTCAGCTGCGCGAGCACGTCGCCGCTGCGCCACAGGGCCTGACGCCAGAACGTCGGCGTACCCGAGGCGGCAGTGACGCCGGCGGCGAGCGCCTGCTCGGGCCATTCGGCGAGCTGCGCGGGGTCGACGAAGACGATGTCCTGACCTGGCAGCGCGATCGAGAGGGTGACGACCTGCCACCACGCGTAGGCGCCCGGCGTGTAGGGGCACAGCCAGGTGCGCGCGGGTTGGTCGCCGGCGACGGTCGTGAGGGAGGCAAGGGTGTGCGCCACCTGCTTGGGGCGCCCGGTCGAACCGGACGTCAGCAGCCAGACGCGACCGTCCTCGGCGTCGCGCTCGTTGGTGGCGGGAGCGACGTCCACGCCGCCCGCGCCGTCGCGCACGAGGGACAGACCGAACTCGCGGAAGCCCTCGGCCTGCTCGTCGTCGATGCGTGCCGCGGTGGCGATGAGGGTCTCGCGGTTCGCCTCCGTGGCGGCGAGCCACGCGGCCTGCGCTGCGCCGCGGTGGCCGCTCACGAGGAACGCTGCGGCGAGAGGTGCCGAGAGCGTGTCGTTGCTCGCACCGAAGCTCGACTCGGCGAGCTCGGCCCACGTGCCGTCGAAGTCTCCGACGACGACGCGGTTGTTCGCGCCCGCTGGAGCGCCGTTGGCCTGTGACGCCAAGATCAGGAGGCCTTCTGCAGTTCGTCGATGAAGTCGAGCACGTCGCCGACGGTCTCGATGGAACGCAGGCCGGGCGCGTCGAAGTTGAGCTCGGTGTCGAGCTCGTCCTCGACCTGAAGGGCGAGTTCGGAGAAGTCGAGCGAGCGGAAGCCGATGGCGTCGAGACGAGCCGAGTCCTCGGACGGCAGCTCCTTGCCCTGCGCGGTGAGAACCTCACCCATCATCGTGCGGACCTGCTCGCGGCTGAGCGTGCTCATGGACTCTCCTTCATCGTGCGAAATGACCCGCGCCTTCGGTGGGGCGACCGCCGTCGACGCAGACACGTGTGCTGACGACAGTCTAGGGCTTCGCCTCACCTGTGAGATCGCGCGACGCACGAAGGGTGCGCTGCGGTGCGCCCACACGCTCTTCGTCGCCGAGACGCGCGGGAACGCGTCAGCGTCGCGTGGCCACACCTGCGGCCGGTATCGTGGTGAGTCGGGCCCTGACGGTCCGAGTCACCGAGTTGAGAACGGGAGTTCGCATGCTTCGCCCCGCCACGGACGCCGACCAGGAAAACGTGCGCACCTGGCGCAATCACGACGAGGTACGCGCCGTCTCTCTCACCCAGCACGTCATCTCGCCCGACGAGCATGCGGCGTGGTGGGCGAACACGAAGGACAACCCGAGCCGACGCGTGCTCATGTACGAGCGCGGCGGAGTGCCCGCCGGTGTCGTCACGTTCTTCGACTACGACGCCGAGGCGAAGACCTCCTGGTGGGGTTACTACCTCGACAACGACGGCCTCACGGAGCGAGGCGAGCTGCTGCCTGCGTGGATCCAGATCCAGCGCGAGGCGGTCAAGTACGCTGACGCGCAGCTCGATATCGACACCTTGGACGCCGAGGTGCTCGAGGTGAACGAGGGCGTTCGTCGCTTCAACAAGCGCAACGGTTTCGTCGAGATGGAGACCGAGACGCGCGAGATCGGCGGCAAGCCGACGCAGGTCATCCACGTGCGCCGCGAGCGCACGTCCTGACGCAGAGCGTCACCCAGCCAATCGCAGACGAGCGAGGAGCCCCAAGCATGAGCCAGAACCCGCACGAGAACATCCGCATCGGTGACCTCGAGGTCGGCCCGAACGCCGAGCCGTACATCATCGCCGAGATGTCGGGCAACCACGACGGCAGCCTCGAGAAGGCCCTCGACATCGTGCGCATGGCCGCTGAGCAGGGCGCCCACGCCATCAAGCTGCAGACGTACACGGCCGACACGATCACGATCGACGTCAAGACCGACGACTTCAAGATCTCCTCCGGTCACGAACTGTGGGCCGACCGCTACCTGTACGACCTGTACGAGGAGGCGCACACGCCGTGGGAGTGGCACGAGCCGATCTTCGCGCTCGCCAAGGAGCTCGGCATCCATGCCTTCTCCTCCCCCTTCGACCCGACCGCGGTCGACTTCCTTGAGCAGTTCGACGTGCCCGCGTACAAGATCGCGAGCAGTGAGATCGTCTACCTCCCCCTCATCCGGCACGCGGCGAGCAAGGGCAAGCCGATCATCATCTCCACGGGTATGGCCTCGCTCGGCGAGATCAACGCCGCGGTCGAGGCGGCCCGCAGCGTCGGCAACGACAAGATCGTCGTGCTGGCGTGCACCGCGAACTACCCGGCCGACCCGAGCGAGTCCAACCTGCGTGGCATTCCCGTCATGCGGGACGCGCTCGGCACCCTCATCGGTTACTCCGACCACACGATGGGCATCGGCGCCGCCGTCGCCTCGGTCGCCCTCGGTGCCGTGCTCGTCGAGAAGCACGTCACGCTCAGCCGTGAGGGTGGAGGGGTCGACTCGGCGTTCTCGTCGGAGCCCGACGAGCTGAACCAGCTCGTCACCCAGACGAAGGTCGCCTGGCAGTGCCTCGGCGAACCGCGTATCGGGGCGCGCGCCCAGGAGAAGGAGGGCCTGCGCTTCCGCCGCAGCCTCTACGTCGTCGAGGACGTCAAGGCCGGCGACACCGTCACGTCCGCGAACGTCCGCTCGATCCGCCCGGCGAACGGCCTGTCACCCGATGCGTTCTCCACCCTCGAAGGACGCACCTTCACCCGGGACGCCGCCAAGGGCACGGCCGTGTCCTGGGACCTGGTCTGAACGACGGAAAGCGCCCATCGTGAGCTCGACCCCGATCCTGTCCGTCGTCGTGCCCTTCTACGGCGTCGAGGACTACCTCCTCGAATGTCTCGAGTCGATCCAGAGCCAGACGCTGCGAGACATGCAGGTGGTCCTCGTGGACGACGGATCCCCGGACAACAGCATCGAGATCGCCGAGCGGGTCGCCGCGAACGATGCGCGCTTCCAGGTCATCCGGCAGAAGAACGCAGGTCTCGGACCCGCCCGGAACACCGGCTTCGAGCACGCCGTCGGCACCTATCTGACGTTCGTCGACTCCGACGACATCGTGCCGCACCGCGCGTTCCAGTCCATGGTGGATTCCCTGGAACGCACGGGATCGAGTTTCGCCGTCGGTAACGCTCGACGCTTCTCGCGCACCTCCGGAGTCCGCCAGTCCTGGGCCCACGCCCGGCCCTGTGCGCGCGACGCCGTGGCCACCCACATCCTCGAGCGCCCCGTCCTCGCGTACGACCGCATGGTGTGGAACAAGGTGTATCGCCGCGACTTCTACACCGATCACGCCTACGCGTTCCCGCCGATCAAGTACGAGGACTGGCCGGTCACGATGCGGGCCCACCTCGACGCCCTCACCGTGGACGTCCTCAAGACGCCCACGTACTACTGGCGCGAGCGAGAATCGGGTGACTCGATCACCCAGCAGGTCTTCAAGTACGACAACCTCCTCGACCGCGTCGTGAGCGCGGAGATGGTGTTCGACGTCCTCGACCGCCAGGCCTCGTCCGCGGTGCGCTCCATGGCCAACCGCCACCTCATGGAGATCGACATGGTCGCCGTCGCGCAAGCCTTCGCCGTCGCCCACGACGACGACGTCGAACGGCTCCTCGCCCTGTCCAAGCGCTTCGTCGACCGGCTCGAACCCCCGCACGCCGGGGAGACCCGCTACAACCAGTTGCAGTACCACGCCCTGCGCAGCGGGGACGCCGATCTCCTGCGCGACCTGGCCCGCTTCCGTGACGAGGGTGGCCTCGTCGGTGGCACCACCGTCAGCCGCAACCGCGTCAAGCCCTGGCGCTGGACGCTCAACTACCCGGGGCGCAAGAACGCGGCCACGCCCTCAAAGCTGTACGAGCTGCCGTTCACCTCGCTCACGCTCCGCTCCCTCGTCACGTCCGTGCGGTGGGTCGACGGTGTCAGCGACGCTCACGGTGCCCGCGAGGATCACGCTGCGCACGACGCCCTCGAGATCGAAGCCACGGCCGAGATCGGGCACCTCGAGGCCACCGACGGGGACGCGGTCACCGTGTCCCTCGTCAACGGCATCGAGCGCGTACCGCTCGACGTCGAGACGTTCCACACGATCGACGCGTCGCGCCACCGCGGGCCGGTCGGCCTGCGCTTCCGCGTGGAGCGCGAGCAGATCGCGTCGCTCGGTGCCACGGTGTGGCCCCTGCGCTTCGAGGTCTCGCGCACGACCGCCGGGGTCCGGCGCACCACGATGCTCACGGGCGCGGGCGCCGGTTCCCCCCAGTTCCCCCGCGGCCGCTTCCTCACCCGGGAGCAGTACATGCAGCCCGGGCTGACGGCCGGCAACGTCTACTGCCTGCACCGTGTGGCCTTCCCCACCGTCCTGACGGATGTCACGGCCGACGATTCGTCTCTGACGCTGCGGGGCTCTCTCTCCGACCCTGCGCGCAAGGTGTCGATCGTCGTCTTCCGCCCCGGGGGCGAGGTGGAGTTCCGCGCCACGGTGAGCGAGGGTGAGGACGGTTTCGCTCACTTCGAAGCCACTCTCGACGCGGCCGCCGTGCTCGCCGGAGACTCCCCCGACGACCCCTTCCTGCACTCCGCCACGCGCCGGCTGGCGTTGCGCACCGAGTTCGGCGACTTCGACCTGACGTGGGTCGATCACGCGGGCGACGTCATCACGAGACAGGACGACGTGGCTGTCGCCATCACCCGATCCCGATTCGGCAACGCCACCCTCATCTCCGGGCCGGTCCTGCCCAGCGTTCGCCGTGTGAGCGAGGCCGACGGCGTCCTCACCCTGCGCGGCGAGCACCTGGGTCTGCCCGTCGTCGACCATCTGGTGTGGCGCAAATACCTTCCCGGCTCCGACGATCACGTCGACCTCCCGGTCGAGGTGACGCGCCAAGGCACCGACTTCGTCGCCACGACGACACTCGTCGATCTCGTGCCGACCGAGGATCTTCCCACCCAGCCCGGCGCCCCCGCCGCCGACTACACGCTGTTCTTCGTCGACGAGGAGCACGAGAACCCGGTGGCCGCACAGCCCGCGGCCATCGCAGACCTGCCCATCGAGCACCTCACCGGTGGGCGGACGATCCTCGCGACCAGCGTCGCGGGTGGAACCCGAGTGCAGGTGCGCTGATGTACCCCACGAATGCCTACTACGGGAACGCGATCGTCCTGGCGGCCTACGCCGGACTCGACGAGCCGCTCTTCCCCCCCACCGTTCCCGGTTATGTCCAGCCCTGGATCGGCGCCGAGATCCCGACCTCCGACGCCCTCGTGGGCGTTCCCGCCTTCGTCTGGGGACCGTCGGCGCGGATCAACCGCCACCGGGCGGGCCTGCGGGATCACACGCCTCTGGGCGCGCCGTGGCTCTATCTTCTCGACCTCGAGAAGCGCGACCAGATCCCCCAGCCCCCGCTGGCCGAGCATCTGCGCACGCCCCTGCCCGAGCCCGGACGGCTCCTCTACTTCCCCCACCACGGCCTCGGCGGTGACCTCGTCGCCCGGGAACGGGCGCTGGCTCTTCGCCCCGAGGTGGAACGCGGCGGCGTGACCGTGGCACTCACCCACGAGCAGGCCGCGTCGCCCGGCACGGTGCGCCCCTACGAGGAGGTCGGCGCCCGCGTCGTCGACCTCGGTTCGGCAATCGAGGAGGTCGGGTCCACGGAGCCGTTCTACCTCGAACGCCTGCTGCTGCTCATGCGCGCTCATCGCGGCGTGCGTGCCGATGCCCTGTCCGTCTTCGCGCTCTACGCCCGTGCGGCCGGGCTGCCGGTCGACGGTGTCGCGGAGCCTGTCCTCAGCCGCCACGTCCGCGCGGATCTCGGCACCGGCGCCGTCGTCCCGCCCGCCGAACTTCGCGCCCTCTTCGATTGGAGCTCCTATGTCTGACGCTCTCAGCGCGGTCCTCAGCGATGTCCTCCCGCGTAACGCCACCGCGTACGCCATCGGGTTCGACGCCGCCGAGCGCGAGAACCTCATGCGCCTCGCCGGCGCCGCCCACCTCACCTTCCTCGACGACGCGGAGGCACTCGGCGACGCGCTCGACGTCGTCCTCGCCGGCCCCGCGTGGGAGGCGGCGTTCACGGGCTTCGACTCGACGACGTTCACTGATCGGCTCGCTCGCCTCGACGTCGCCCTTCGCCCGGGCGGCACCCTCGTCGTGTCGGTGGCCAACGTCCACTCGAGCGCCGAGCTGCTCACTCCAGCCCCGGCGGGTCGTGGTGTGTTCGACGCCGACGGCGTCTCCTACGACACGTCCCGGCCCGCTTCCGCGTCGGCGCTACGGGTCGCCCTCGAACAGCTCGGGCACGCCGTGGTCAACGTCCACGAGATCTACGGCGGCGAGGAACGCTGGTGCGTTCTGGGGCCCGAAGCGGCCACGATGACGCGTGAGATCGACGTGCTGCGCCGCTTCGTCAGCCGGGCGATCGAAGCCGACCTGAGGCTCGAACCGGTCGTCCCCGTCGAGCAGTTCGTCGGGCGTCTCGCCGCGGCCGACGCGCTCTCCACCGCCGCGACGTCGTTCGTCGCCGTCTGCGGTGGGCGTGGCCGGGCACTCTACGCCGAGGACGGCGCCGGCCACGTGCAGTGGCTCGACGGTTCGATCCACGACGCGTCGTGGGCTGTCGGCGGCGGAAGCGACGCTATCGACGCCCGCGAACGCCCCTTCAACGTGCCCGTGGCGCGCAGCCTGGAAGCCCAGCTGCTGCGCGACATCGCTGCGGCCGACACGGCGGACTTCCGCCTCACCGCGCAACGCATCGGGACGTGGGTCATGGAGTCGTCCTCGCTGAACGGGCGACGCGACATCGACTGGCGCGACATCGCGTGGGACGGTGAGCGCGTGGCCGCACTCTGGACGACGGGCATCGACGAGAGCGGGCAGGAGGGCATCGAGCGCGACGTGCTGCTCGCCCGGGGATGGCGCCGCTTCGCCGCGCGTGTGCGTGTGCTCGAGCCGACCATGCCGTGGCCGGCCACCCTGAGCGACGACGAGCTCCTGCGCCTGTGGCTGTCGATGAGCGGCGTCCCCGACGAGCGGGCCCCCGAATTGATCGAGCTGACGAGCGAGGACTCCCCCGCACCCGCAACGGACGCCTGGACCCAGCGCTATGCGCTCGAGGAGGCCTCCGACCGGATCGTCGCCCTCGAACACGAGGTGGCGGCTCTGCACGAGACCCTGCGTCGACGTGACGGTGAATTGGCCGTGCGCGCCAAGGCGATCCGTTCCCTGCGAGGGCAGGTTCTGTCCGCCTCGAGAAACCGTGACCTCATGGTGAAGGCGAACGCCGACATCAAGAGTTCCGCATCGTTCAAGCTGGCCGCTCAGTTCCGCAAGGCAGCCCTCGTCACGCGCCCCAAGACGCTCGTGCGTGAGGTGGGCAAGGCGGCCGACAAGCGCGTGCGCAGCCTGCGCCGTCTCCGCTGATCCTCACCATGACGAGAACGACGGCGGAGGCACTCGCTCCGGCGTCGTTCTCGAGACGTGGAAAGGAAAATCGTCAGCGCATGACGCGCTTCTTGGCCTCCTTGAGGGGGCCGAGAGCGGCGTTGCCGAGGCGGTAGGACAGCGACCTGCGCACGTCTTCGGCCGACTTGCGCAGCGTTTCCTGCTGACGCGCCGCGAGTGCGAGCTCCGCGGCCTGCCGCTTGGCGCGTCCACGCAGCTCCCTCTCGCGCATGTTGAGTCGGCTCTCGAACCAGTTCGCTCGCGACGCGAGGGCAGCGTTCTTCTCCTCGAGCCTCTCGATGACGGCGAGCAGGCCGGCCACGTCATGCGCGGGCAGATCGAGCTGCGTCGCACGCTCGCCGATGAGGGCGTTCAGATCGACGCTCAGGGGCAGCCCGGCCATCGCGCCGATCGTGGCGGCCATCGTCCGGTCGTCCATGGCCGCGGGCCACAGATGACGCGCACCACGTGCCCGCAGGACGGCGACGAAGTCGACGATCGCCGTCCAGGCGGCGACGTCGAGCCGGCTGGAGGCGCGACCTGCAGCGACTGGGACGAGCACGTCATCGACGAGGAGGAGATTGTCCAGTCGCAGGTCGGCGGACACCCCCGGAAGCTCGTCACCCACGGCCTGCTCCTGAGTGTGGCGCCACCACTGCTGGACCAGAGCGCGGAAGCGTGCGGCGTCGCCGGAAGCGCAGGCGTCGAGGGCAAGCTCCCCAAACAGCTCACCGTGCTCCGGGCCCGTGAGGGTTCGGCCGTCGTCCGTGAGCACACCCTCCGGCGTGTCCGCGAACGTCATGACGGACCCGTCGACCGACGCCACGATCGTCATCGCGTCGTCGGCGACGACGTCACGGCCCGCCACGACGAACCAACCCGCGGGCAGGTCGCGGATCCGTCCGGCCAGTACCGCAGCACGCGTGACGCGTGTCGGGTCCGCGCCGAGTCGACGAAGGGCCGGAGACGACAGGGTGAGCGCGTCGAGGACGCGACCGGCGGACGCCGAGGCGCGCTCGAGGTTCCAGGCGAGCAGGGTGTGCTCGTCCCACGTCGGGTAGGCGCCCGCCACGCGGGGGGCCACAAGGCAGGTCGAGCGCAGCACCTCGTCGAGCGCTTCGCTCGTCCGCGGCCGTGACGCGTCGTAGGTGGCCACGACGTCCCACGCTCCGTTGTCGTTCTTCGTGTAGCGCGAGCGCAGGCTCGTGATGCGATGCAGCCCCAGTTCGTTCTCCACCGCGAGCGCCAGACGGCCTCCTGGGGCGACGCACGCGACGACAGCGTCGAAGACGGAGCGCCAGCTCGGCGTCACGTCCTCGAGCGAGGGCACGCGGGCCAGGTCGTCGAGGACCAGAACGATGTCGTAGGTGCCGAGAGGCGTCTCGAGATTGAGCACATCGCCGCACACGACGTCGACGTTCGTGCGATTCACCACGGCGTGCGCGTAGCGTGAGCCGTCCGGGATGGAGCGGGTGAGAACGCTGAGGTGACCCGCGATGTCGGCCAGCTCGGTGACGACGTCGATTCCCGTGGGGCCGACGACGAGCACCCGGTCACCGGCATCGACGAGGGAGACGACGACGTCTCGCACCGCAGGAGCCGCAGGGGCGCCCGCCTCGTCGAGGTCCGACCAGTTCTGCATGGCGCCCCGGTCGAGACGCATGAGGCCGGTGTTTTCGAGGTCAATCATCATCGCAGCAGTTCCATCTCGTCTGCCCAGCCCAGTGCGAGGCCGAGTTCGGTCGGGGACATGAGGTAGTCGCGGCCCAGTTCTTCGTCGCACACCGCGCGCGCCTGCTCGAGGTCGAGATGGACACCGTGAAGTTCGGGGAAGGTCTTCTCGAGCAGATGGGTGCCGTCGAATCCCTGCTTGATGCCGGGGATGTCCATGGGGTCTCCGTAGACGGCCGGGTCGAGGCCGGAGGCGATGCCGTAGAACATGGCGGTGGACAGCCGGTTCGAGGCGACCCGCTTGTGCTTGCGCAGCTCGTCGAGCTGGCGTTCGAGGAAGTTCGTCGTGCCACCCTGGTAGAAGGTTCCGCGCTGACCCAGCGTGATGACGCGGAAGCCCGCCTCCTCGTAGCGCTCACGGATCTCGTCCTGCTCGTACTCCACGTAGTACAGGCACATCGTGACGGGGCCGTCCTCGACCTCCTGGATTTCACGGATGAGCCGGTCGTGGTCGCCGTGCACGGACTCCCAGTCGACGGTGCCGTGGAAGGGGAACCAGATCGTCCCCTCGGGTTCGGGTGCGTCCTCAGCTCGGGGACGCAGCCGGTCGAGGTAGAGGAAGGGCGCACCGATCGTGACGTAGTCGCGCCATCCGATCGCCTGGCCGCGACGGCGGTTGACGTCACCCCACACGTACTTGGCGAAACCCCCGGGCGGGTTGTGGCCGTACCCAAAACCGTGCACGAACGTCCATCCGTGCTGGATGACGCCGTTGATGCGTGGCGGGTGCTCGGCGTCGAGTCCGCAGTACTCGGCGAGCACGTGCGCGTGCCCGTACCAGTGGTTGCTCGAATCCACTGTGGCAACTCCTCGTGGGTGATGTCGTCGACGTCGGCACTCGCACCGAGAGGGCGTGGGCGCCCCGCCGGGGCACCGCAGTCCGACACGTCATCGTGCCACACTGCGACCGGCGGCCCAAGGTAGGCGCCCCAGGGCGTCGATAGACTCATCGGCGCCCCGGCGTCCTCGCCACCCCTGCCCAGGAGCGATCATGGCCACAGCCCTCTCCCCCCGCCCGGATCGTGACGACGCGTCCGCGCCGACACTGAGTGTCGTCGTGCCCTTCTACGGCGTCGAGGACTACCTCGAGGAGTGTCTGGTCTCCCTGCGCGACCAACTCCTCCAGGACGTGGAGTTCCTTCTCGTCGACGACGGCTCCCCCGACGGCTGCGTGGACATCGCCGAGCGATTCGTCCAGGAGGACCCTCGCTTCCGCCTTCTGCGTCAGGAGAACGCCGGCCTCGGCCCGGCCCGCAACCTGGGGGCGCAGCACGCTCGTGGGCGCTACATCACGTTCGTCGACAGTGACGACGTCGTCGCGCCGCGCGGCTTCGTCGCGATGGTCGACTCCCTCGAGGAGACCGGTTCGCAGTTCGCGGCCGGGAACGCCAAGCGCTTCAACCGGGAGCGGGGTTCCTATCAGTCGTGGACCCACGAGGAGCCCTTCGCGACGACCGTACGACGCACGACCCTGGCCGCCCGACCGGATCTCATTCGGGACCGCATGGTCTGGAACAAGCTCTACCGTCGCTCGTTCTGGCAGGAGGGCTCCTTCGCCTTTCCCCCCATCCGCTACGAGGACTACCCGGTGACGTTGCGGGCGTACCTCGAGGCGACGAGCGTCGACATCCTGAGCGAGCACGTCTACTTCTGGCGTGACCGCGAGTCCGGCACCTCGATCACCCAGCAGACGGCCGACGTCCGCAACGCTGCGGAGCGCTTCGAATCGGCCCGCATGGTCATGGACGTGCTGCACAGCCACGACGCTCCCGCTGAGGTGACGCGCAGAGTCGCCAGCTATTTCGCCCGCGTCGATCTCGGTTCTCTCATGGGGACGGCCGTTGCGGCGGCGCCGGAGGATCGCGACGGCGTCGAAGCGATGGCTCGTGAGCTGGCCCGCATCATCGACCCGCGTGAGGCGACCGAGCAGATCGAGTCGTCACGGCTGATGCACCGGGCTCTTCGCGACGGCGATCTCCCCCTCGCCCGCGCGATGGCGCGCTGGCGGACCGGCGGGTCGAACGCGCAGCTCATCCGCGAGGTCGCTGCCACACGCAATCCGCTGTCCCTCGCCGCCGTCGCGCGCGCCGTGGTCGTGGCAAAGGCACCTCAGCACCCTCTGCGCCCGCGCCGGCTGCGCTCCACGTTCGTCGACGCCACGTGGCACGACGCCACCCTGCGCCTCACGATCGAGACGCGCCTGCGCGGCTCACTCGCCCGACGTGCACGGCTCGAGGCGTGTGTCGAGATCGCCGGCGAGCGTCACCCCGTGGCGGTGGAGCGGGTCACGTCGCAGCCGTGGGGCCTCACGGCCGACGTCGCACTGGCCCCGGGCGGTCTGCCGTCGACGCCGCAGCCCGCCGTCATCACGCTCTCGCTGGCCGTGCCGGGCACTCCCCTGCGGTGGCAGGGGCCCGTCGCCGGCGACCCGAACGACCTTCCCGCGCCATACCTCGCAACCGCCACGGCGTTCGTCGTGACAGCAGCACCCGATCTGGCCGTCGCGACGCTCGATCGCGCCGATTTCGTCATGGCTGAGGTCACGACGCGAGGGCCGCTGTTCGAGTTCGACCTGCCACGCGACGTCACGGCGCTCAGGGTGCTGCGCCCACACCCCACACCCGACGTTGACGTGCCCGTCGACGCGAACGAGGCACCTGGTGCAAGAGCCGCGCTCGACCCCGCCATCGTTCTCCCGGACGATGTGCCCGACGATCCGATCAGCGGTGTCTTCGAGCGGGAGATCATGGCGCTCACCCCCGGCGGTCCCACCGCCGTCGTGTTCACGGGCCCACCACTTGCGAGCGCCCTCGCGGACGGGCGTCGCGTCGAGATCGGCCGCAACGAGGACGCCCGGGCCGTGCTGCGCCGACTGGCGGACTGACCTCGACATGACGCGACGGCCGCGCCCCCGATCTGGGGCGCGACCGTCGTGGCACGGAGCAGTCACAGTGACGGATCAGGCTCCGCAGAAGCTCCTGATGAGCTCCACGACCCGGTCGACGTCGCCGTCGGTGAGGTCGGGGAACATCGGCAGGCTGATCTCCTGCTCGTAGTAGGCCTCCGCCGTGGGGCACATGCCGCGCTTGTAGCCCAGATCGGCGTAGTACGGCTGCCAGTAGACGGGGATGTAGTTGACCTGCACGCCGATCCCCTGCCCGCGCAGGTGGTCGAACAGCTCGCGACGGCGGCCGTCGGTGATACGCAACGGGTAGAGGTGCCACACCGGCTCCGCACCGTCACGGTGAGCGGGCAGGCGCAGCTGCTTGATGCCGGCGAGCCCCTCGTTGTAGCGGTCGGTGATCTCCTGACGCCGCGCCTTGAACTGAGCGAGGCGCGTCAGCTGACTCGTGCCCAGCGCAGCCTGCAGATCGTTGAGGCGGTAGTTCAGCCCGAGCTCGGGCATCTCGTACCACCACGCGCCCTCGTCCGTGGTGCGCAGCTGCTCGGGTTCACGGACCATGCCGATGCCCTTGAAACGGCGAGCACGTTCGACGACGTCGGCGTCCTTGGCCACGACGGCACCGCCCTCACCGGTCGTGAGGTTCTTCGTCGGGAAGAACGAGAACGTCGTGATGTCCGCGAGGGAACCGACCGGCACGCCGTCCAGCGAGCCGCCGACGGAGTGCGCCGCGTCCTCGAGCAGGTACGCGCCCGCATCCTTCGCGACCTTCGACAGCGCGGGGGCGTCGATGGGGTGGCCGCCGTAGTCGACGCCCGCGATCACCTTCGTCGAGGCGGTGACCTCGGCGGCGGCGGCCTCGGGGTCGAGGTTGCCCGTGTCCTCGCTGATGTCGGCGAAGACGATCTTGGCGCCCAGCAGCGCCGCCGTCGTCGCCGTTGCGAGGAACGTCAGCGGGGTCGTGATGACCTCGTCCCCCGGGCCGACCTCGGCCGCGGCGTACGCGACGTGCAGCGCAGCCGTGCCGGAGGTGACGGAGACCGCCGGCTCGGCGACGCCGGCCAGTTCGCCGATCTGCTTCTCGAACGACTCGACGTACGGGCCGGTGGTCAGCCAGTCACCCGACAGCACCTCCTGCACGGCGGCGATGTCGGCGTCGTTGATGGACTGACGGCCGTAGGGCAGCATCCGCGCGCCCTCAGATGCCCGAGGCGAGCATCTGCTGCAGCTGCTCGATCGTGTACCACTGGTCGTTGTCGCCCGAGGAGTAGTGGAAGCCGTCCTCGACGGGCTTGCCGTCCTTCGGCGGCTCGTAGCCCCAAGTCGCGAAGTCGGGCTGCAGGACGAAGTACTTGCCGTCCTTGACGATCACCGCGCGGCGGCCCTCCTCCGGGGAGATCATCTCCTCGTGCAGCTTCTCGCCGGGGCGCAGGCCGACGTCGTGCATCTGCGCGCCGGGCGCGATGGCCTGCGCGAGGTCGGTGACCTTCATCGACGGGATGCGCGGCACGAGCAGCTCGCCGCCCTGCATGAGGTCGAACGTGTCGAGCACCATCTGCACGGCGTCGTCGAGGGTGATGAAGAAGCGGGTGCAGCGCAGATCGGTGATCGGCAGCGACTCGCCGGCCTCGTGCATCGCCTTGAACTTCGGGATGATCGAACCACGCGAGCCCATGACGTTGCCGTAGCGCACGACGGCGAAGCGCGTCGGGTAGGCGGCGGCGTAGTGGTTGCCGAGGATGAACAGCTTGTCGGCTGTCAGCTTCGTCGCGCCGTAGAGGTTGATCGGGCTCGAGGCCTTGTCCGTGGACAGGGCGACGACCTTCTTGACGCCGGCGTCGATGCACGCCTCGATGACGTTCTGAGAGCCGATGACGTTGGTCTTGACGAACTCGTACGGGTTGTACTCCGCCGTGTCGACCTGCTTGAGCGCCGCCGCATGCACGACGTAGTCGATGCCGTGCATGGCGCGGCGCAGGCGGTCGAGGTCACGGATGTCGCCGATGAACCAGCGCAGACGCGGGTCGTCCTTGAAGAGCGATCGGCACTCCCACTGCTTGAGTTCGTCACGTGAGTAGATGACGACGCGCTTCGGGTTGTGCTCTGCGAGCAGCTTCGAGATGAAGGCCTTACCGAAAGAACCGGTACCACCGGTCACGAGGATGGACGATCCTTCAAGAATGCTCACTCGGGGCTCCCATTGCGTTGTTCGTGCATCGGGCGGCTGACGTTCGGCACGTCGGCGGAACTCTGCCCGATTCTTGACATTCCCCGAAAGGCTAGCACCAGCGCGCGAGGCTTCAGGGACTCGACACGTCGCGGCGGGTCACCTCCCGTGGCGCTCGTGCCACCATGGCGCCATGACGACGCAGCCCTCCCCCACCGGCGCCGATCGGGCAACCTCGGCCATCGTCCT
Organism: Dermacoccus abyssi; assembly: GCF_003515945.1. Taxonomy (GTDB): domain Bacteria; phylum Actinomycetota; class Actinomycetes; order Actinomycetales; family Dermatophilaceae; genus Dermacoccus; species Dermacoccus abyssi. The sequence continues at coordinate 30,166 of NZ_QWLM01000010.1, read as the reverse complement.
TCGCACCGATGCCACTGCGTCCATCGGAGTGGGTCACGCCATGCGGTTGCTCGCGCTGGCGCAGGAGTTCATCGCTCGCGGCCGATCCGTCCACCTCGCGGGCGAACTGGCCCTGGACTGGGTCGAACGTTCCTACCGTGACGCCGGAGTGACGTTGCACACGCGGCCCGACGACCCGGCGGCCCTGGGGGATCTCGCCGACGGGCTCGCCGCGTCCTTCGTCGTCATCGACGGGTACCACTTCGGCCCTTCGTGGGGCGCTCATCTCAGGCGGCACGGGCTGCCCGTCACGGCCATGGTCGACGGTCGCTTCGGCGCCGATCAGGACGCCGACCTGTACGTCGACCAGAATCCCGGGGCCACTCCGAGGAAGGTCGAGGCGGGGCGGCATGCCCTGGCCGGCGCGCCCTACACGCTCTTTCGCGACGACGTCCTCGCCCTGCGCGAGGACGTCGCCGGGCGGGCACGGCCCGGAGCGCAGGAGCGACTCAGCGTCCTCGCCGTGTTCGGCGGAAGCGACCCCATGGGCGCCGCTCCGCTCGTCGCTCCGATCATCCTGCGGGCCGCTGCGGCCGCCGGAGTCGGGATGGATCTCACCGTCGTCACGCCCGACGACGCCTGGGCCGCGCCGTTGCGGGACGACCTGCCCGTCGACGTCACGTTGACGACAACGGGCCCCGTCACCGATCTGGCGGCCCGTGCTGCACGCAGCGATCTCGTCGTCACCGCCAGCGGCTCGTCCGTGTGGGAACTCCTGTGTCTGGGGGTGCCCACGGCGGTCGTGTGTGTCATCGACAACCAACGGCTCGGTTACGACATGGTGATCGAAGCCGACCTCGCGCTCGGCGTGGGCCACCTCGACGAACTGCACGCGGTGGACACGAGCCGTGAGGACGCGACACGCCGACTGGCGAGTGCTCTTGGCGACCCCCTCGCCCGGGAGGCCCGCGCGCAGCGGGGGCGGGAGTTGCTCGACGGTGACGGCCGCCGCCGCGTCGCTGACGCCATCGAGGCGCTTCGTCGCTAGGGTGAGAGCGCACGTGCTCTCGTCCCTGCTTTCTCCCGGAGGTCCCCGTGACCCGCACCCGTGTCGTCGTCCAGTCCCGGCTCAACTCGAGTCGTCTGCCGGGCAAGGCCCTCATGACGATCGCCGGGATGCCGCTCATCGAACTCGTCGCCCGACGCGCTTCGCGTGACGGACACGAGGTCATCGTCGCCACGAGCGAGGAGCAGTACGACACGCGCATCGTCGACCACCTGCACCGCGTGGGCATCCCCGCGATGCGTGGATCGCTCGACGACGTACTCGGACGCTTCGTCGCGGCGACGCAGGATCTCGACGACGACGACCGCGTCGTGCGCCTCACCGGCGACAACCCCGTCGGCGACTCGAGCCTCATCGACGAGCTCATCGAGGCGATGGACGAAGGCGGCTTCGAGTACGGGCGCAACGACGTCTCCCGCATGCCGGAGGGGCTCGGGTGCGAAGTCTTCCGCGTGCGCGACCTGCGTCGCGCCGCAGCCCAGACCGACGAGCTCTACGACCGCGAGCACGTCACCCCGTGGCTGCGACGCAACGTCAGCACACTCGACTACGTGCCGAAGGACAACCCGGGCGATCCCGAGCGATTCCGCTGCACGGTCGACGTCCTGTCCGACTACGACCGCGTCTGTCGCCTGTTCGCCGACAAGAGCGACCCGGTGAGCGTGCCGTGGGTCGATCTCATCAACGAGATCGGCGGCAGCGCCTTCACCGCCGGCCCCAGCGTGCCGCGCCGTGACGACAGCGAACTCGACCAGTCGGTCATGATCCTCGGCGGTCAGGCCTTCGCCGGCCCGCAGGCCCCCTCCTCCACCGAGATCCGCGCGATGCTCGCCACGGCCGTCAACCGCGGCGTCAACCACGTCGAGGTGGGCCGCGGCGATCACAACGCCGAGGAGATCCTGCACAAGTGCGGTGAACCGCAGCTCACCCAGCGTCTGCACTTCATCTCTCGGCTGCGCGAGATCCGCACGAACGACCCGCGTCTGGCCGCCGCGACGGTGGAGGCCCAGCTCGAGCGCTCGTTCGCCGAACTCGGACGGCGCAAGGCCTCGGCCGTGCTCATGGCCAACGTCGATGAGGCGCACAGCGCCGACGGCACGGGCTGGCACGACTGCGCGACTACCGCGAGTCGGGAGAGGTGGGCCGGATCGGGGTCAACGTCGAGTCCCTCGAAGAGTTGCGCCGCGCTCTGGAGTTGACGGATCTCGGCTACGTGCAGTTCCCGCTCGGTGTCGCCGACCGTGCCCTCAGCGGCGCGCGAGAGGTGCTGGCCGATCGCGACGTCGTCGTCACCACGCACGCGACGTTCGCGGGCGGTACCGTCTTCGAACCCACCGAACTCAACCGGCAGCTCGTCCTGCTCGCGCACGAACTCGGTCGCGCGAACGTCGCCGACCTGTGCGTCGCGTACAGCCTCGGCCACCCCTTCGTCGACTCGATCGCCGTGGGCACGCGCAGCAACCAGCAGATGATCGACGACCTGGCCTACTGCCTCAATGCGCCGTTGACGGCGGACGAGGTCGCGCTCGTCGACGACCGCCTCGCCTCGGTGCTCACGTCATGACCACGACTCCCTGGCAGGTGCTCGAGACGATGACCCGCCGCGACGCCACGGCGCCGCGGCTGACGTTCTACGACCGCAGCGACGAGGAGACGCGCGGCGAGCGCATCGAGCTCTCGGCCAAGGTGCTGACGAACTGGGTGAGCAAGGGAGCGGGCCTGCTCGCGGAGGAGTTCGACGTCGAGATCGGCACGCGGGTCGGCATCGATCTGCCTGCCGCTCACTGGCGCACGGCGTACTGGTGTCTGGCCGCCTGGTCACTCGGCGCGTGCGTCGTCTTCACCGACAGCGACACCGATGAGGTCCGCGACGAGGCGGGCTTCGACGTCCTCGTGACGAACGTCCCCTCCCCCGACTTCGCGGGGGGCCAGGTCGTCGTCACCCTCGAGATGCTCGCCCGCGGCGCGTCCGTTGCGGTGCCTGCCGGCGCCCTCGACGACGCCCGTGAGCTGAGCACTTACCCCGACCACTTCGAGCCGTTCGACGTCCCCTCGGGCAGCGACGTGGCCTGGATCAGGGCGGGTGACGAGGTCACCTTCCGCGATCTCGTCTCCCCCAGCGGATCGGGCGCTGCGAGCGAATCGGACGACACCGGTAGCTCTGAGGCGGCACGCCATTACCTTCCGGCACCCGACCCGGCGCAGATGCTGCGCTGCTGGGCGCGAGGCGGAAGCGTCGTCGTCGTCCGAGGCCATGCCGCCCCGGGCGAACTCGACGCCCTCCTCGCCCAGGAGGGCGTGCACGCCCCCTGACGACGACCGAAGCCGCTGCCCCCCTCATCGGGAGTGGCAGCGGCTTCGTCGTTCCGGGATCAGGAGATGCCGGCGTCGAGGTCCTTGTTGTAGTGGTCGAGGACGTCCTTCATCGGTCCGTCGTCGACGAGTGTGCCGCCCGAGAGATACAGCCCGCGCGTGCAGAAACGCTTGAGGTCGCCCTCGGAGTGGCTCACGAGGAACATGCTGCGCCCCTCGGCGAGCAACTCCTCCATGCGCTTGTAGCACTGCTCGCGGAAGGCTCGGTCGCCGACGGCGAGCACCTCGTCGACGAGGATGATCGGTTCGTCGAGCTGGGTGATGACGGAGAAGCCCAGGCGCACCTGCATACCCGAACTGAAGTGACGGAACGGCAGGTCGAGCCCTCGTTCCACCTGGGGGCCCGCGAACTTCACGATGTCGTCGAACCGCGCGTCGACGGTTTCCTTCTTCATGCCGTGAAGTCCAGCCATGAGGTAGATGTTCTCGCGCGCGGACAGCTCGCCGATGAATCCACCGGTGAGCTCGATCATCGGGGCGACGCCCTCGGTGACCTCCGCATAGCCCTCATCGGGCAGGAGCGTGCCGGCGATCATCTTGAGCAGCGTCGACTTGCCGCCACCGTTCGCCCCGACGAGGCCGACCGCTTCCGCGCGCCCGACGTCGAAGCTGACGTTGCGCAGCGCCCAGAACGTCTCCTTCTCGTAGGTCGTGCGTCGGCGGTACACGAGCTCGCGCAGCGACAGGTTGCGCTTGCGTCCCTTGAGGAACTCGATGCCGAGGTCATGGACCTGGATGACGGGTTCACCCTCGGGGGTCTTCCACTCCACTGCCATGTCAGATCTCCTTGAGGATGGCCGGTTCGAGCTTGCGGAACACCCACGAACCGAACGCGAGCCACGCGAGCGACACGATGAGGGCATACAGCCACGCCATCCAGTCGGGGCCGTACTCGGTGACGAAGCCGGCCCGGTACATGTCGGCGATACCCGTGAGGGGGTTGAGCTGGATGAGGACCTTGGCCCAGCCCCAGCCCTCGGGCAGCTTCGCTTCGAGGAAGTGCAGTGAATACACGATCGGGGTGACGTAGAACAGCACGCGCAGGCCGATGCGCGTAATGCGGGCGAAGTCGTCGACGAGCGCGGTCACGGGCGCCATGACGAGGCCGATACCCGTGAGCAGGATGAACTGGACGATGAGGGCAGGGATCCAGAACACGATTTCCCAACTCAGGCTCACCTCCCCCCGGAGCATGTAGAAGACGAGGAAGCCCAACAGGATCGGCAGGGAGAGCAGATGCTCGATGCCCTTCGAGATGACGACGCGCATGACCCACAGCTCGCGGGGCAGGTTGGTCGAGCGCACGAGGAGGCGTTCGGCGTAGAGCGCGCGCGAACTCTCGTTGATCACGTTGCTGAACCAGTTGTAGGCGAGCAGACCCGCGACGAGGAACAGCACGATCGGAACACCGTCGGTGCTCGCCCACTTCTGGTCGGACGACGAGGACAGACCGGGCTTGCCGTGGCCGCCGTAGATGAAGCCGAAGACGAACGCGTAGACGAGCGCCATGGCCAGCGGATCGATGAGCGTCCACAGATAGCCGAGCACGGAACGCGCGTACCGCACGCGAAGATCACGTCGGACGAGCGTGTCGAGCGTGGCTCGATGCGCCCAGATCCGCGCAAGACGGTTGTGTGAGTTCATGGTTTCCTTCGTGCTCCTGCGTTCGCCCGCGAACCTTGCCGCGCGCTACGCGGCACCTCAGCCTAGCGAGCACATCCTGGGAGTTCCGTCAGGCTCGCGGCGCTTCGCCTGGTTCGGCCGGTTCGAGCTCGACGTTCGAGGTGATGAACCCCGTGCCCCAGGCCATGTGCATCGTGGCGAGGACGAAAGGCATCCGGACGATGACCTGCGGCGAACGTCCCGAGGCCGCACGGACACCGCCTGCTGTGACCAGGGCCGCGTAACCGAGCGGCGCAACGAGCGCGGGCCGCCACTTCAGACCGATCAGGCTGCCCGCCACGACACCCGCGACGGCGACCGGCGGGGCGAGATAGCGCAGGTTGATCGAACCCTTGTGTTGACGAGCCACGACCCGCCGCCAGGTGCCGTATTCGAAGTACTGCTTGGCGAGCGCCTTGAGCGTGGCGCGCGGGCGGTAGGTGACGCGCAGGTCAGGGGTGAACCACACCGTTCCGCCGCCCTTGCGGATCCGAAAGTTGAGTTCCCAGTCCTGGGCACGGGTGTAGCGCGGGTCGTACATGCCGACCTTCTCGATCCACTCCCGCGCGAAGTTGCCGAGGTAGACGCTCTCGACCGGGCCGGCCTCCCCGCCCTGCTTGAACTTCACTCCACCGACGCCGATCTTGGACTTCATGGCGCACTCGACGGCCTCCTCGAAGGGCGTCGTGCCCTCGGCGTCCATGATGCCGCCGACGTTGGCCGCACCGGTCTCGCGCAGAAGACGCTCGACGGTGGCGAAGTACCCGGGCGAGAGGATGCCGTGCCCGTCCACGCGGACCAGGACGTCGTGGTGGGTGGCGGCCAGGGCCGCGTTGAGTCCGTCGGGGGTTCGTCCGGTCGGGTTCTCGACGAGAGTGATGCGTTCGTCACGTTCGGTGAGCGCACGGGCCACGTCCCATGTGCGGTCGGTGCAGGGGCCGATGGCGAGCACGACCTCGACGGGGCCGTCGTAGCGTTGGGCCAGGATCGCGGTGACGGCTTCCTCGAGGTGCTTCTCCTCGTTGAGGATCGGCATGAACACCGAGATTCCGCGGCGCATGCTCGGGTCGATCGGCGGCGTCGGGGCGCTCGACACGGGCTCGCTCGTCACGGTGATGATCGCTCCTGAAGTCGTGGGCTCGTGAACGTCGCCCCAGCCTACCCTCGCGCAGAAGACACCTCACGCGCCTCACACCGACGCCCATTCCATGACGCTCGTGCTAACACGCCGCGCGAATGCGATGTCAGCCCAATCCCGGAAGCGACCCCCTACCCTCGGAGGGTGCCTCACCCGAATGACCCCCGCCGCCCGTCCGGCACGCCGCGTCCCGAGGAGCCTGGCGCCGGGCCGTCCGGAGTGCCCGCGGACGATGACGCGTTCGTCATCGACACCCGCCGCTCCAAGGGAAACCGCCGGGCCCTGCCCCAGCGTCCCCGCCGCCCCGACGAGGGCAGCGCGCAGGCCATTCCGGTTCGAGGCGAGGGGGACGCTCCCCGCCAGGGCAAGCGTCGTAAGCAGGGCGAGGTCCCTCCGGACGCCCCGCGCGACGGACGGACGTCTCGTCCGCTCCAGGGCGCGCCGCAAGGCGGGCGTCCTCAGCGACCGCAGGACGGGGCGCGACCTACGGCTGCCGCGCCGCGTGACGACAGCACACGCGTCATACCCACCTCGGGACGCCCCGAGCGGCCCGTCCGGGGCCGCTCCACGGACGCGGCCTACGCGTCCGCCGGCGCCGCGGGTGGGTACGGCGCTGACGCCGGGCGTGACGGTTTCGACGCCCACGACGGCAACGGCGGGCGTCCGCCCCGCGGCCCGCGCCCGGGTGACCGGTTCGACGGTGACGGCTCAGGGCAGCCCCCGCGCCGCCCGCGGCGTCGGGGGAAGAAGATTCTCGCCGGTGTCCTGGCCCTGCTCATCCTCTGGGTCGGCACTCTCGTCTGGGCCGGCAACTCGGCCTGGAGCAAGGTGAAGAAGCTCGACGCCGTCCCCGCGCAGCATCTCGCGGAAGACGGCAAGGGCAGGAACATCCTGCTCGTCGGTTCCGACGCCCGCACAGGTCTGACGCCGGAGCAGCGCAAGAAGCTCGGCACCGGCACCGCCGAGGGCAAGCGCACGGACTCGATCATGGTGTTGCACATGGGCGGCGACAAGCCGACCCTCATGTCGATCCCCCGGGACAGCTACGTCGACATCCCCGGCTACGGCAAGAACAAGATCAACGCGGCGTTCTCCTTCGGTGACGCGCCGCTGCTCGTCAAGACGATCGAGCAGAACACGGGCATCCACATCGACAACTACATGGAGATCGGCTTCGGCGGCTTCGCGTCGGTCGTCGACACCGTCGGTGGCGTCAACATCTGCGTCAAGAACGACATGGACGACCCGAAGGCACACATCAACCTCAAGAAGGGCTGCCAGGACATGGACGGCGCGACGGCGCTCGGTTACGTCCGAGCGCGTTACTCCGACCCCGAGGGCGACATCGGGCGCGCGAAGCGTCAGCGTCAGTTCCTCGGTGCCCTCATGGGCAAGGTTTCCTCGCCCGCGAACATCCTCGTGCCGTGGCGCCTCAAGGGTCTCGGAGAGTCCAGTGCGCAGGGGCTCGCCGTCGACAAGGACATGGGGATGATCACGGCGGCCCGCGTCATGCTGACGCTCAAGAAGCTCTCCGGTGACGGCGGGAACTCGGTGGTCGTGCCCATCAGCAACAACGCGCTGCCGACTGCCGTCGGTGAGGCTGTCGAGTGGGATCAGCAAAAGTCCCGGGAGCTGTTCAAGGCGATCCGCGAGAGCGGCGACACATCGAAGTTCGTCGTCAAGACGCCCGCGGCGACCAACTGATCCACAACAGGTCGGCGACGAGGTGCCCGAGCGCACTCACCGCAGCTGACGTCCCGGCCCTGCCCGTGGACACGGCGAAGGGCCCCGGCATGACGCCGGGGCCCTTTCTCGTCTGCCTCGAACCTCAGTAGCCCTTGAGCACCTGACGCCCCATGACGAGGCGCTGGATCTGGTTGGTGCCCTCGTAGATCTGCGTGATCTTGGCGTCGCGCATCATGCGCTCGACTGGGAAGTCGCGCACGTAACCGGCGCCGCCGAGCAGCTGGACGGCGTCGGTCGTGACCTCCATCGCGATGTCGGAGGCGTAGCACTTGGCTGCCGCGCCGAAGAACGTGAGGTCCTTGTCCTCGCGCTCGGACTTGGCGGCGGCGACGTAGACCATCTGACGGGCCGTCTCCACCTTCATCGCCATGTCGGCGAGCATGAACTGGATGGCCTGGTTGTCGGCAATGGCCTTGCCGAACTGCTTGCGCTCCTTGACGTAGCCGACGGCGAAGTCGAGTGCGCCCTGGGCGATACCGACAGCCTGGGCGCCGATCGTGACGCGCGTGTGGTCGAGCGTGCGCAGAGCGATCTTGAGGCCCTCGCCCTCGGCGCCGATGAGCCGGTCGGCGGGGATGCGGCAGTTGTCGAAGTGGAGCTCACGCGTGGGCGAACCCTTGATACCGAGCTTGCGCTCCTTCTCGCCGAAGTTGAAGCCCTCGTCACCCTTCTCGACGACGAACGCCGAGATGTTGCGGCCGCGCTCGCCGTCGGGGTCGGTGACGGCGAGAACCGTGTAGAACTCCGACTCGCCGGCGTTCGTGATCCACGACTTCTGACCCGTGAGGACGTAGCTGTCGCCGTCCTTCTTGGCCTTGGTACGCATGGACGCGGTGTCCGAGCCGGCCTCGCGCTCGGACAGGCCGTAGGAGAACATCGCCTCGCCAGCGCCGAGCTTCGGCAGGTACTTCTTCTTGATCTCCTCGCCGCCGCCGAGGATGACGGGCAGTGAGCCGAGCTTGTTCACGGCGGGGATGAGCGAGGAGCTCGCGCACACGCGCGCCACTTCCTCGATGACGATGCACGTACCGAGCGCGTCGATGCCGGCGCCGCCGTACTCCTCGGGGACGTGTGGGGCGGCCAGACCGGCCTCGACGAGGGCGTCGAGGGCCTCGCTCGGGAAACGGGATTCCTCGTCGACGTCGGCCGCGTGCGGAGCGATCTTGTTCTCGCACACCGGGCGGATCGCCTCACGAAGAGCCTCGTGCTCCTCGGAGATCGTGTACAGGTCGAAGTCAGGGTTACCAGCCATAGCCGCATGCTACGCGTCGGTACGCCGTCGAGGTGGGCCCGGCCGGAAGTTACCGCGGCGAAGGGAGCGGACTCGGGTTCTCGAGGAGAATTCTCGAGGCGGGCGGCGCTTGCCCTGCTGCCAGCGTCCTTTGAGCGTCAGCCCTGGCGGCGGGCGACGTCCTCGCGCAGCGCCTCGCCCTTGGCGTGGGCCTCGTCGCGAAGGCTGACCTGGAAACGCTCCATCGCCGCCGCGAGGCGCGTTGCTTCCTCCCCGTCACCCGAGGCGAGGATGCGTACGGCGAGCAGGCCGGCGTTGCGGGCGCCGCCGATCGACACGGTCGCCACGGGCACGCCGCCAGGCATCTGGACGATGGACAGCAGTGAATCCATGCCGTCGAGATACTTCAGCGGCACCGGAACACCAATGACGGGCAGCGTCGTGACCGACGCCAGCATGCCCGGAAGGTGCGCCGCTCCCCCGGCTCCGGCGATGACGACCTTGAGCCCGCGCTTCGCAGCGCTCGCGCCGTACTCCACCATCTCGTGGGCCATCCGGTGCGCCGAGACGACGTCGGCCTCGTAGGCGATGCCGAATTCGTCAAGGACGTCGGCGGCGGCCGACATCGTCGGCCAGTCCGAGTTGCTGCCCATGACGAGCCCGACGACGGGCTGCTTCGTGTCGATGTCGTTGCTCATTCCGTCACCACTCCCTCGAGGTAGTCGCATGCGTGGCGGGCACGCCCGCGCAGACCGACGAGATCGGTGCCGCTGACGTTGACGTGCCCGATCTTGCGGCCGGGGCGCACGCCCTTGCCGTACAGGTGGATCTTGAGTGCGGGGTCGCGCGCCATGAGGTGCTTGTACGTGGGGTACAGCTCCTCGTAGGAACCGCCTAGAACGTTGCCCATGACGGTCCACGGAGCCCGCGCGGTGACGTCGCCGAGCGGCAGGTCGAGTACGGCGCGCAGGTGCTGTTCGAACTGACCGGTGACGGCACCGTCCATCGACCAGTGGCCCGAGTTGTGCGGACGCATCGCCAGCTCGTTGACGACGAAATCGCTCTGACCCGAACCGTTCTCGGCGACACGTTCGAAGAGTTCGACGGCCATGACACCGGTGACGTCGAGCTCCCGGGCGATCGTCACCGCGGCTTCGGCGATGCGGCCGGCGAGTGCGTCGTCCAGGTTCGGTGCAGGGGCCAGCACCTCGGTGCAGATGCCGTCGGTTTGCACGGTCTCGACGACGGGCCAAACCGCCACCTGGCCGCTGGGGCTGCGACCGATCATGACCGACAGTTCGCGTGTGAAGTCGACGGCCTCCTCGACGAGCAGCGGAGCGCCTTCGGCCTTGGCGAACCAATCCGCGGCGTCCTCGGCCGCTTTCACGACGCGAACGCCCTTGCCGTCGTAGCCGCCCGTCGGCGTCTTGAGCACGACCGGCCAGCCGTGCTCGTCACCGAAGGCTGCCAGCTCGTCGACGTCGACGACCGCGCGCCAAGCCGGGCACGGCACGCCGAGACCTTCGAGCCGCTCACGCATCGCGAGCTTGTCCTGGGCGAAGCGCAGGGCGCTGGGCTTGGGATGCATCGGCACACCGTCCGCCTCGAGGGCCGAGAGGACGTCGGCCGGCACGTGTTCGTGATCGAACGTGACGACGTCGCAGCCCCGGGCCCACTCGCGCACGGCCTCGGCGTCGGTGTAGTCGCCGACCGGCGAGTGCGGTACGACGAGGGCTGCGGCCGCGTCCTCGGACTCGGCGAAGATCGAGAGCGTCAGGGCCAGCTCGACCGCCGGAGCGGTGCACATGCGGGCCAACTGGCCCGCTCCGATGATGCCGACGACGGGGAATCCGCCGGGCGCGGTGGGGGCTTGGGTCGTGGAGCGCGTCACGGCCCCAAGGGTACGTGGCGGCTCGCAGGAATCAGCCTTCAGCCCGTCACGGACCACACCGTCGCGCCACCGCCGTGGTCGGCGTCGGCATCGCCGGGCGCCAGGACGAAGCCCGCACCCCTGACGGTCTCGATGCGCCAGGCCTCACCACATACCTGCGGCAACTTGCGGCGCAGGTTTGCCACGTGCATGTCGATGGCCTTCGGCGTACCGCTCCAGTGCCCGGTCCACAGCGCCGCCCCGATGTCGTCGCGCAGGACCACGCCGTCGGACGCTGTCAGCATCTCGAGGACCATGGCCTCCTTGGCGGTGAGCTCGACGCGGCCGCGGCCTCCTACGGCCTCCCGACGCCGCACGTCGACCCACGGGCGCGCGGAGGCGGTGAGCGCTTCGCCACGCTCACGCGTGACCCGGCGTACCCGCGCGGCAACGCGTGCCCCGAGTTCGGCTGGGTCACCGTCGAGCAGGACGACGTCGTCGGCTCCCGCGAGCAGGAGTTGTGCCACGACACCGGAGCGTTGCGCCGTAGCGTCACCGAACGCGACGGCGGCAACGAAGGCCGTCTCCGGGTGCCGTTCGGCGAGACGGCAGAGAGCCTCGACGACGTCGGCATCGAGGGGCTCATCGGCACGGCCTGCGGCGAAGAGCACACACGCGGGAGCACTGCGATGCGTGGGCGCCACGTGGTCGGAGCGGATGTCGACGAGCGAACCGGCGACCGTCCGAACCGACAGGTCGGCGGCCTGATGGAGCCGTAACAGCGTCGTATCGTCGCCAAATCCGCCGCGCGCGAGGAGAACATCGGTCATGTCGACCGAGAATATGGACCTTTCCGGCGCAGCGGGGTGAAAGAAACCGGTTGATTTCTCAACAACCAAGCGGCCTGTTCACTTATGTGCTACAAGAGTACCCACGTCGGCGACGTTCCGATCCCTGCGAGGTCGAGTGCCTCGTGCGCCCGAAGCGTCGACTGGGGGTCGTGACGCAACGCGTCCGCCGTCGTTTCGTCGATGAGAATCTGCCCGGCCTCCGCGGCGTTGGTCAGGCGGGCGGCGCGGTTCACCGTCGTGCCGTAAACGTCGCCGAGGCGCGCGAGCACGCGCCCGGTCGACAGCCCGACGCGCATGCGTGGGATGACGTCGTCGGTTTCCGAGGCCTCCTTGAGTGCCCGAGCGATGCGGGACGCGCCTGCCGGATCCTGGTGGGAGAAGAGCACCTCGTCGCCGACCATCTTGACGACGGCGCCAGAGTGCTCGCTCACGATGTCGGAGGCCATGGCCTCGAACCGCGTCACGAGGGCCGCGAGGTCGCTCTCGCTCAGGCTGCGCGCCAAGCGGGTGAAGGACACGAGGTCCGCGAACCCGACGGTGCGCACGACGCCGAGGTGACTCTCGGGCTGCGCGTCGGCCAGCAGTCGCGACAGCGCCACCGAGAGGTTGCGCCGCCACACGTAGTTCATGATCGGTTCGAGGTCGTCGGCGAGGTCGGCCATCGTGCGCGCGGTCGCCTTGGCCAGCTCCTTGCCCTCCGGTGGGGCGTCCTGACGCTGGGAGATCATGTCGGCGACGAGCTGCGTCTGCCACATCGCGAGGCGATCGGTCGTGCGGCCGAGGGCCCGCGCCAGGCCGAGCAGCGTGTCGACATCGAGGTCATGCGTCGCCGTCAGGGACATCGCGGCGCGCAAGGCGCGAAGGTCGGTGTCGCTGAAGGCCACGTCACCCTCGCGGGAGTTGACGAAGCCGAGCGCGCGCCAGACGCGGCGTGTCTCCTCTGGGTCGACGCCCGCGTGTTCGGAGAGTTCACGACGTCGGTAACGACGCGAGCTTCCCATGAGGATGCGCTCGATGCCGTCGATGAACGTGGAGTCATCGGCGGTGAACTGGTGGGGGATCTCGCTCATCACTGGCCCGTTCTCAGATCGTCGCTGCGGTGCAGCCGCGCATGGACGATGTCGGCCACCGAGTACGCCATCCTATTCGGCGAGTCGGCCTGCTCGCCGAGCGGCACGGCCTCGAGCCGGCCCTCGTCGTCGATGCCGGTGGCGCACCGGCGATGCACCGCCCCGTCGGGGGTGTGGATGTCGACGTCGGCACCGATGGTGAGGCAGTGATCCCGCATCCGCTTCCGCAGCGCGGCGACTTCGTGGCCAGAAGCCCTCCCCCACGTCACAGCCGACGCCATGACGTGGGCGGCCACGGCCGCGATGACGGCTTCGCGCCCGATGTCGTACCCGGCACAGCGCAGCGACGTGGCCGTCTCGACGGGCAGTTCCTCACGCTCCTGGCTGACGTTGAGTCCGACGCCCGCGACGACGAGCGGCGTACCGTCCGCCGAACGCGTCATCTGACACAGGATGCCGCCGACCTTGCGCCAGGTGCCGTCGGGGTCGCGCACGAGCAGGTCGTTGGGCCACTTCGTTCCGACGCGCCCGACGCCCTTGTCCCCCAGGAGGTCGACGAGGGCCTCGCGCACGGCGTCACCCACGAACAGCGGAGCCCACCCCCAGGTGGCGACGTCGGCCGGGAGCGGCAGCGTCATCGACATCGTGACGGCGGAACCCGCCGGCGCCTGCCACGAACGGGTCAGACGGCCCCGGCCGGAGGTCTGCAGATGGGCCGCGACGAGGGCCCACGGCTGCGGTTTCCCCATGGCTCGGGCGTTCGTCGAGTCGACCTCGTCGAGCAACTCGACGGCCCACCCCGCGCGACTCAAATTCCGCGCCAGGCGGGGTGAAAAGCCTACTGACAAGTTCTCTTCCGAGGTCACGACCCCAGGTTAGGGTGTGGCCCATGACCTTGGAAGACGTGCCCCCGGACACCTCGATGGACCTGCACACCACGGCCGGTCGTCTGCAGGACCTGGCCAACCGAACGGAAGAGGCGGTTCACGCCGGTTCGGCTCGCGCCGTGGAGAAGCAGCACGCCAAGGGAAAGCTCACCGCGCGTGAGCGCGTGGAGCGGCTGCTCGACGAGGGATCGTTCGTCGAACTCGACGCCCTCGCCCGTCACCGCTCGACGCAGTTCGGTCAGGACAAGTCGCGCCCCTACGGTGACGGCGTCGTCACCGGGTACGGCACCGTCGACGGCCGTACGGTCTGCGTCTTCAGCCAGGACTTCACCGTCTTCGGCGGCTCCCTCGGCGAAGTCTTCGGCGAGAAGATCTGCAAGGTGATGGACCTCGCGATGAAGCTGGGTGCGCCCGTCATCGGCATCAACGACTCCGGCGGCGCGCGCATCCAGGAGGGGGTCGTCGCCCTCGGCATGTACGCCGAGATCTTCCGGCGCAACGTCCACGCCAGCGGTGTCATCCCGCAGATCTCGCTCGTCATGGGCCCGTGCGCCGGCGGCGCGGTCTACTCCCCCGCCATCACCGACTTCACCGTCATGGTCGACCAGACCTCACACATGTTCATCACCGGCCCGGACGTCATCAAGACGGTCACCGGTGAGGACGTCGGCTTCGAGGAGCTCGGCGGCGCGCACACCCACAACTCGCGCTCGGGTGTCTCGCACTACATGGCCACCGACGAGGACGACGCCATCGAGTACGTGAAGTCGATGCTGTCCTACCTGCCGAGCAACAACATGGACGCGGCGCCCACGTTCGACGCCGAGGCCGACCTCGAGATCAACGACGACGACCGCGCGATGGACACGCTCGTGCCCGACTCGGCCAACCTCGCGTACGACATGAACGACGTCATCGCGCACATCGTCGACGACGCCGGTGACGGCCCCGACTTCCTCGAGGTGCAGCCGCTGTTCGCGCCGAACATCATCTGCGGCCTCGCCCGCGTCGAGGGCCACAGCGTCGGTATCGTCGCGAACCAGCCGGCCCAGCTCGCCGGCACGCTCGACATCAACGCGAGCGAGAAGGCCGCGCGCTTCATCCGCTTCTGCGACTCGTTCAACATCCCGATCGTCACGCTCGTCGACGTGCCCGGCTTCCTGCCCGGCACGGACCAGGAGTGGGGCGGCATCATCCGTCGCGGCGCGAAGCTGCTCTACGCCTACGCGGAGGCGACGGTGCCGCTCGTCACCGTCATCACGCGCAAGGCGTACGGCGGTGCGTACGACGTCATGGGGTCCAAGCACCTCGGTGCCGACATCAACCTCGCGTGGCCCACGGCTCAGATCGCCGTCATGGGCGCCCAGGGCGCGGCGAACATCCTGTACCGCAAGGAGCTGGCGAAGGTCGCGGAGAAGGGGGCGAGCGAGGACGTCGAGGCACGCCGCGCCGAGCTCATCACCGAGTACGAGGACACCCTGGCCAATCCCTACATCTCGGCCGACCGCGGGTACGTCGATGCCGTCATCCCGCCGCACGAGACGCGCGTCCAGGTGACGAAGGCGCTCCGCGCCCTGCGCCACAAGCGCGAGGAGCTGCCGCCCAAGAAGCACGGGAACATCCCGCTGTGAGCGCCGAGAACACCGAACCCACGCCGGGCACCGACGAGGCTCCTGCCTCCGAAACCCCGGACGCAACCCTTGCTGCCGCGCCGACGATCCGCGTCGTCTCGGGTGCACCGACGGATGAGGAGTTGGCCGCCGTGGTCGCTGTGCTCACCGCTCGCGCCGCGGCTGCAGCAGCCTCCGTCGAACCACCCCGCGAGGTCGCCTACTGGGGTCGCCCGGCGCACGTGCGTCACGGCCGTCCGCGCAGTTGGGCCGAATCGACGCTGCCGCGCTGAGCGCACGTCAACAGTGCCAAGGGGGCTGTCACCGAGGCCGGTGACAGCCCCCCTTGGCGTCGGCCCGGACGAGCGTCGGGCGGACCGTCACTTACGCAGGCGGGCCTCGTAGTCACGCTGATAGACGCTCGGAAGAACACCGGCTTCGACGACCCGCGCAAGGACGTCTCGCCCACCGGTGGTGCGGGCGCTGAACACGTCGGCCACCGTGATGCCGTGGGCAGGCCGGTACACCTCGACGATGTCGTCGCCGGCGCTGATGCGCCCGGGTTCGATGACGCGCGTGTACGTCCCCGCCCGCCCGTGCTGGGTGAAGCGCTTGAGCCACCCCGGAACGTCCATGGCCCAGGCGAACGTGCGGCACGGAATACGCGGCAGGCTCGCCTCGAGCACTGCGGTACCGACGCGCCAGCGTGTGCCCACGAGGGCCCCGTCGAGGTCGATGCCCGAGGTGGTGACGTTCTCACCGAAGGAGGCGTTCGGTAGGGAGCGGCCGAGTTCGCGCTCCCAGTGGTCGAGTTCCTCACGTGAGACGAGATAGACGGCCTTGTCGCTGCCTCCGTGATGCTTCTCGTCGCCGACGAAATCGCCCGCGACACCACTGCGCCCGCCGCCCTCGCGCGGGCCGGGGTCGCTCACCTCGAGGTACCCGACGGGCTGTTTGTGGATGCCCGTCCGGTGCTGCTTCGGATCCCACTCCTCCGGGCGCCCCACGTTCACCGAGAGCACGTTCGGCCCCGCCGCTGAGGTTTCACGCACCCCGTCATCAGCCATGGCGCGAGACTACCGAAGGTGATCGGGCCCAAGGTCGAACCTCTCGCCTACAGTCGTGGCATGAACACCTCCGCGTCCCCTCGCGCCACGACCCGTGTCGACGAACTGGCCGACTCGTACTTCGACTCCGCGGTGGAGCTGTCTCCCATCGAAGCCACCAGCCTGGGAGTTCCGGGCCAGGACGAAATGCTCGACGACTTCTCCCCCGAGGGCTATGAGCGCATCAGCGAACTGCGTCGCACGACGCTGTCCGCGCTGCGCACGGTCACGGCCGAGGACGACGTCGACGAGGTCACGATTGCCGCCATGACGGAGCGGCTCGAGCTCGCCGAGGAGATCCACGAGGCCGGGTACGACCTGGCCGACCTCAACGTCATCGCCTCGCCCCTGCAGAACGTGCGCGACGTGTTCGACCTCATGCCCACCGACAGTGACGAGGACTGGGCCGTCATCGTCACGCGCATGCGCGCGGTGCCGGAGGCCCTCACCGGGTGGCTGCAGTCGCTGCGCGTCGCAGCGGACGCCGGCAACCGCCCCGCGCGCCGTCAGGTGGAGCGCTGCATCGAGCAGTGCGCTGACCACATCAGCTCCGAGGGCTACTTCCACGCGCTGACACAGCAGACCGTCGACGGAACCGAGGACGAGGCACTCGCCGACGAGCTGCGTCACGCCATCGACGAGGCCGCCCGGGCTTATGAGGAGACGGCCGAGAAGCTGCGCGAGGAGGTGCTCGTTGACTCTCGCGAGGCCGACGCCGTCGGCGCCGAGCGATACGCGCTGCACAGCCGGCAGTTCCTCGGTGCGCGCATCGACCTCGAAGAGACCTACCGCTGGGGCCAGGAGGAACTGGCGCGCATCACGGCGGAGATGGAGGAGGTCGCAGAGCGCGTCGCCCCGGGGGCCGGCGTCAAGGGCGCCATCGCGGCGCTCGACGAGAGTGCCGCCTACACGCTGCACGGTACCGACGCGCTGCAGGAGTGGATGCAGCAGAGGGCCGACGAGGCCGTCACCGCCCTCGCCGACACCCACTTCGACGTGCCGGATCCGGTGCGCCGCATCGAATGCATGATCGCGCCGACGAACTCGGGCGGCATCTACTACACGGGTCCGAGTGCGGACTTCTCGCGCCCCGGCCGCATGTGGTGGGCCGTACCGCGAGACGTCGAGAAGTTCGGCACGTGGCGCGAACTGACGACGGTCTACCACGAGGGCGTACCCGGCCATCACCTGCAGATCGGGCAGACGATGTACCGCTCGGGGCTGCTCAACCGCTGGCGGCGCCTTGGCGCCTGGACGTCCGGGCACGGCGAGGGCTGGGCGCTGTACGCCGAACGCCTCATGGCCGAGCTCGGCTACCTCGACGACGACGGCAACCGTCTCGGCATGCTCGACGGGCAGTCGTTGCGCGCGGCCCGCGTCGTGCTCGACATCGGTGTGCACTGCGGTTTCGAGGCGCCGGCCGAGGTCGGCGGCGGCGAGTGGACCTACGACAAGGCATGGAGTTTCCTCAGTGCCCACGCGGACATGGCCGAGGGCTTCCTGCGCTTCGAACTGGATCGTTACCTCGGTTGGCCGGGGCAGGCGCCGTCGTACAAGGTCGGCGAGCGCCTGTGGTTCGACCTGCGCGAGAAGACCCGCGAACGCGAGGGAGCCGACTTCGACCTCAGGGCCTTCCACCGTCGCGCGCTCGACGTCGGAAGTGTCGGCCTCGATGTCCTGCGCGATGCGCTCCTGCCCCCTGCCTGAGGCTCGTTCGCACGGCTGCGTCAACCGTCGCCCGCAGCTCAGCACGCCCGCGCGCCCTCGATACCAAGCGGAGCGCCGCGGGTAAACTGAACCGGATCTCGAGAAGCGCCGGTCAATCGGCTTCCCTCACCATTCGGCCAAGGAGGACGACTGCATGTCGCCTGCACCCACGTCCGGTTCGACCTCGTCGACGTCGCCCGTCTCCCTCGTGAAGGGTGGTCTGCGTTCGGCGATGTCGATGGCAGAGCGGGTGAGTTCGACGGCTGCGGCGAAGGTCGCCCCGGCGCGCGGACGCACCCCGGGTGAAGGTGGCACACCGCCCGTCCTGCCGGTGGTGCTCGACTTCACGCTCTCGGGGTACGCGCTGGCGCGGGCCTTGCACGAGCGTTACGACCTGACGAGTGTCGCCATCGTGCCGCTCCACACCCCGGCTGTCGGTGACTCGAGCCTCTTCCACGAGATGCGGGTGCTCGGTCACGAGGCTCTGACGAACCATCAGCTCGTCATGGACGAGCTCGTTCGTGTGGCCGCAGCGCACCCGAACCTCACCGTCATCCCTTTGACGAACAACGACAGCTACGTGCAGATGCTCTCCGCCCAGCGCGACTCGCTCGGCGCGAACGTCGTCGTCCCGCACGAGTCCCCGGAGATGCTCGTGCGCATCTCGGACAAGAACCACTTCAACGCTGTCTGCGCCGAGGCCGGCGTCCTCACCCCCGGCACGGCTGTGCTCGACTTCGGTGCGGGGCGTCCCAGCGCAGCTGAGGTGACGTTCCCGTTCCCGATCATCGTCAAGCCTGCTGACTCCGCGCTGCACAACAAGCTGACGATGCAGGGCAAGCGCAAGCTCTACGAGATCGACGACTCCGCGGCCCTCGAGGACCTCATCGACCGGCTTCACGCCGCCGGCTTCAGCGGCGAGATGTTGGCGCAGGACCGCATCCCCGGTGACGACATCCTCTCCGTCACGATCTACCGCGCACGCAACGGTGAGGTGACGCTCGCGCGCACCTCCAAGGTGCTCCTGCAGGATCCGCGTCCGGCGTACCTCGGAATCCCGGACGTCCAGGTCGTGCAGGACATGCCCGACGTCGTCGACGCCTCCGTCCGCATCCTCGAGACGGCCGACTACTACGGCTTCGCGAACCTCGACGCCATCCGTGATCCACGTGACGGCTCGGTCAAGTTCTTCGAGGTCAACCCGCGCTACGGACGCAACTGCTACTACGCCACGGGATCGGGCGCGAACATCGCCGAGCAGCTCGTGACCGATCTCGTCGAGGGCCGACCGATGGCGGCACCTGCACTCGAGAACGAACTCGTCTACACCGTGCTTCCGCCGCGTGCCCTGCAGCGCCTGCTGCCCGAGGGCAGCGACCGCAGCCTCGTCGAGTGTCTCGTCAAGGCCGGCCACTGGGCCGACCCGCTCAAGTACGGCGGCGAGCGAAACCCGAAGCACAAGGCGTATGCACACGCCGCGGCCTGGCACCACGCCCGTGCTTACCGCGGTGCACCGCGCGTCATCGGCGGCTGACCGGCCGCACCGGCGCGTGACTCCCCCGCCGGACACCGGCGGGACGGGTCGCGTCCAGCCGTCATAATGACCGGGTGCATGTCGCCCTCCCCATCGTCCTCCTCGTCGCCACGACGATTCTCGGAAGCCTCGTGGCGCGGCGGGTCGGGCTCTCCGGTCCTCTGCTGCTGACGGCGGTCGGGGTCGCGCTCTCCTACGCCCCGGCGTGGGCGAGGTCCACCTCGACTCCGAGGTCGTTCTCCTCGGTTTCCTGCCGCCGCTGCTGTATGCGACGGCGTTGCGCATCTCGCTCGTCGATCTGCGGCGCGACGTGTACCAGATCATCCAGCTGTCGGTGCTGCTCGTACTCTTCACCGCGATCGTCGTCGGGCTCGTCTCCTGGTGGCTCATGCCCATCGGTTTCGCGGCGGCACTGGCCCTGGGCGGTGTCGTCGCTCCCCCGGACGCCGTCGCGGCCACCGCCGTCGCGCGTCGCATCGGGTTGCCACGCAGGCTCGTCGCCGTCCTCGAGGGTGAGTCCCTCTTCAACGACGCGACGGCCCTCGTCACCGTGTCCACGGCCACGCTCGCGCTGCAGCAGTCCGTCACGCCGCTGAGCGTCGGGGTCGACTTCCTCGTCGCGACGGTGGGCGGCATCGCGATCGGCGTCGTCGCGTTCCTCGTCATGGCGTTCATCCAAAAGCACGTCAAGGACACCCCGACGAGCGTCGCGCTGAGCTTCATCTCTCCGTGGGTGGCCTTCCTGCCCGCCGAGGAGATCCACAGCTCGGGCGTCATCGCCGTCGTCGTCATGGCCGTCCTGCTGGGTTACAAGGCGCCCTACATCCAGACGGCGCAGGCTCGCGTCTCCGAGCGGATGAACTGGGATTCGGTTCAGTTCATCCTCGAGAACATGGTCTTCCTGCTCATCGGTCTGCAGGCGGCGACGATCATCACCGACGTCATCGAGTCCGACATCGGCCTGGCCCGTACGAGCGCCTACGCGCTCACCGTTCTCGCGACGGTCATGTTCATCCGGCCGGTCTTCATCATCTTCGCGGCGTGGCTGGGCCGCGTGGCGAGATGGGATTCGCGTCCCCTCTCCCTGCGTGAGGGTGCGGTCGCCGGTTGGGCCGGCATGCGCGGCGTCGTGACGCTCGCCGCCGCGTTCCTGCTCCCCGAGGGCGCCACCCCGCATCGCGAGACGCTCATCTTCATCGCGCTCACCGTGACGATCGGCACCCTCGTCCTCCAGGGCTTCACGCTCGGCACGGTGGCGAAGGCCATGAAGCTGCACGCCCCCGATCCTCGCGAGGACGCCCTCGCCGCGGCCCAGGTCGTCCAGGCCTCCATCGACGCCGGTGAGGTGGCGATGCGCAAGGCACTCGAGGATCCGCGACTCGCCGACACCCCTGAGCCGATCGTGAAGTCGCTCGAGAAGCAAGGCATGCGCCGCGCCAACCTCATGTGGGAGCGCCTGGGCAGCAGCGATGTTCTCGGCCCGACGCAGCAGTACCGCGAGATCCGTCAGCAGATGCTCGCCGCGGAGCGCAACAAGGTGCTCGAGATGCGCGACCACGGCCTCGTCGACCACGAGGTGATCGACAACATCCTGTACCAGCTCGACATCGAGGAGTCAATGCTTCTCACGGCGGACGATCGCGACGCAGCTCTCGGCGAGGCCAAGCCCCTCCTTACCCCGGAGGCCCGCCGTGGCGGGTGCGAGCACCTCGTCGAGGCCGACAACTCCTGCGCTGCCCCCCAGTCCCACGAGGGCTGTCAGGCCTGCCTCGAGGAGGGCATGGCCTGGCTGCACCTGCGCATGTGCACTGCCTGCGGGTTCGTCGGCTGCTGTGATTCCTCCCCCGGAGCACACGCGAGCGCCCACTACCGCGAGACGGGCCACCCCGTGATGCGCTCGTTCGAACCTGGCGAGGAGTGGCGCTGGTGCTTCGTCGACAACCTGCCCGGCTGAGCGCCCGATAGCCTTGGCCGCATGACCCAACTCGTCCTCGCTTCGCAGTCGCCCGCCCGTCTCGCCACCCTGAGGTCGGCCGGTGTCGAGCCGTACGTCCTCGTCTCCGAGGTGGACGAGGACGCTGCCCTCGCCGCGGCATGCGAGGCTCACGGTGAGTTGGCGCCCGAGGACGTCGCCCTTCTGCTCGCCAACGCGAAAGCTCAGGCGGTGGCCTCCCGGCTGGCCGCCGGCGAGGTGCCGGACGACGCCCCCGACGACGCGCTCGTGCTGGGCTGTGACTCCGTGCTCGAGTTCGACGGGCAAACGCTCGGCAAGCCCCTCGACGCGGATGACGCCACGGCCCGCTGGCGCGCGATGCGCGGCAAGAGCGCAACCCTCTACACGGGGCACTGGGTCATCGACGACCGAGCCGATGGCACGGGCGCCACGTTCGGGGCGGTCTCCGGCACCGGGGTGCACTTCGCGGAGATCACCGACGCAGAGATCGAGGCGTACGTCGCGACAGGTGAGCCGCTGTTCGTCGCCGGCGCCTTCACCATCGACGGCCTCGCCGGCCCGTACATCGAACGCATCGAGGGCGACCCGCACACCGTGGTCGGCATCGGTCTGCCGCTGCTTCGTGAGATGTTCGCCGAGATCGGCGTCGAGTGGCACACCCTGTGGAACCGACCGCGCGGCTGAAACGTCCCAGGCGGGCCCGCCGGTTTGGCACACTGTCACCAGCACATTCGGGGAGGACGAGGATGACGACATCACGCGCGAGGAAGGCGCTCGCAGCGACCGCCGTCACCGTCGGGCTCGCCACGACGAGCGCCGCACCGGCGTGGAGCGCGCCGAAGCTGGCCGACGGCAACGGCTTTGCCACGGGCGGCAAGAGCATCGACCTCCGAGTGGCCTCCGGCGACGGCACTCCCCTCGACCCGGGCATGTACCAGACGACGTTGCCCGTCGACGAGACCTCGCGTTACGCGGCCATTTCCCGCGGCGAGGGCGAGCGGCTTGAGATCGGCGTGCTCGGCTCGGCCACCTGGAAGAACGACGCGTGGAGCGTTTCCGACGGTTCGCAGGGCCTCGAGATCAAGCTGACGACGCCGGACGGCGAGACGACCTGCGCCACGTCCGCCGACTCCCTTTCCACCACTGGCGCCCCGGGCCTGCTCAAGACGAACGTCGCCGTCGACCCCAAGGCCACGAAGCGCATCACGGACTCGGGCGATTCGGCCGACGCGTGCCGCAAGGCCACGTCCTACCGGCTCGAGGTGAAGCGCACCAACAGCGGCGACAACTCCACCCCGATGCCGGTGCAGATCGCGGTCGTTCGCACCCCGAAGGTGAACGGCGAGGTCAAGACACCGAGCGGTGACGTCGAGGCCCTCTCCACCCAGCCGCTCGACGCCTCGCAGGCGATGGAACCGGGCGCCGGTTTCGCGAACGCCACGACGCTTCCCAGCTCCGACGGCGGGTACACGGTGGAGGCGCAGCCCGGGCGGCGCATGTTCTTCCGCGTTCACCTCAGCTGGGGCCAGCGCATGTCCGTGGTCTGGGAAGTGCCGAAGAACGGCAGCGGCTACAACCCGACGCAGGACATGAACCTCGATCTGCAGGTCTACAACCCCGCGCTCACCGAGGTGACGGTCTCGGGCTCCGGTTCGAACACCGGGTACCTGTTCAAGTCGACCTCCTCGGGCACCGACCCGAAGCAGCTCGGCGCGTACACGGCCCCCATCGACTACGGCAACGCCGATCGGGAGACGAGCGGCGATGACGGCGTCCAGTGGCAGGCCATGCCGGGCTGGTACTACGTGGCACTCGACATCACGCCATCGTCGTCGTCGGACAAGCTCGACGACTCCAAGACGATTCCGTCGGCGGTCTCGGTACGTGTGCAGGGCACCGCGAACCAGGGGCCGGCGATGGACGTCGCGCAGCCTGATCCAGCGACGCTGAGCACCGAGGGAACATCCGGCTCGAATCCCCTGCTGTGGGGTGGAGCGCTGGTGCTCGGCCTCGGCGCGGTGGCCGGGTTGGCCTACGTCCTGTGGCGTCGCGAGCGCGCCTGACGACGTCCCTCACGAACGGCGGCGCCCAGGGTGAGTCCTCACCCCGGGCGCCGTTTCCGTGTGGTCGATGGGGTCCCGTGATGCGTGCGGTGCGCGCGATCAGTCGGCCTTCTGCCATGTGTACGAGCCGTCGTCCTGGTAGGTGCACGTGAGCTCGTTGCCACTGGATGTCGTCGCCACGGAGCCTGCGTCGCTGAAGTAGCAGGTGCCCCCGGTGCTGGCGTGGTTGGCGTCGTACGCGCCGTCGCCGGCACCCCAGGGCTGCCAGAGCGCGAAGCCGGCGACGAGGGCGGCGAGCAGGCCGGCGGGCGCCGCCATCCACGTCTTGACCTTGCGGCGCTGCGGCACCGGCGCGCCGTCGATGAGCGTCTGCGGCGCGGCGGAGGAGTCAGTGAAGCCATCGAGGGCGCGGGCTGCGGCTTCGGCGTGGAGCTGGACGAAGTCGCCCGAGGACTCCATCGGGGGCAGACGGTCGGGGATGTTGCGGGCGGCCGCGTCGTGCCAGGCGTTCTCGGGGAGCAGGAGCCAGGACATGGCGTCGCGAGCGTTGGCGGGACGCCTGCTGGCGACGGGGTCGGCCAGTGCGACGAGGACGTTCCACAGCGAGTCCGGCACGCCCGCGGGGCGAGGGGGCAGGTCGTCGCGTCGGGTGCGCGTGGTGTTGCCCGGGCGCACGCCGGTGAGCATGTGGATGCCCATCATACCGGCGGAGTACAGATCCTGACGGGGGTCGGGATCGTCGCCCGTGGCCTGCTCGGGCGACATGTAGCCCGGTGTGCCGAGAACCATCTCGTTGCTCGTGAGGCGGGGCGCGTCGACGCTGACGGCGATGCCGAAGTCGGTGATCCAGGCCGAGGGCAAGCCCATTCCGGTGGCTTCGAGCAGGATGTTGGCGGGCTTGATGTCGCGGTGGACGATGCCGGCGCTGTGGCAGGCGTCGAGGCCGTCGAGCATCTGGCGCATGAGTTCGGCGACGAGCGGGTACGGCAGCGCGCCGTGATCCTTGATGAGGTCGGAGATGGAGCCACCGTCGATGAGGGGCATCGTGAAGATGACGCGCCCGTCCTCACCGGCCCAGCCGAGCGGCGTGACGACGTGGCTGTGCTCGATGCGCATGCCCTGCTCGCGCATGAAACGCAGGAGCGAGCCGGCGTCGGACTGGCGCAGCAGTTTGGCGGCGACGAGACGGCGCGACTTGTGGTCGTGGACGCGCCAGACGGACCCCATGCCGCCTTCGCCGATCTGGTCGACCAGCTCGTACCGGCCCGCGAACATCTCACCCATGCCTACTCCTCCCCTGCGTCGAGTCAAGGATACGGATCACGGGCGCGGGCGTGCAGCGCAGCTGTGATTCTCCTTGCGGTCTCGACCTACGACGTCGTCGCTCGCGGCGGGGTTCCCTTGAGCGATGCTGCGGTGTGGCACAGATGCTGCTCACGTCGAGCCGTGCTTGTTCACCACCAAACGTAAGCTGACGAACCGATCGGTGCCGGACACGCCCCTCGCGTCGGTCAATTACGTCTCGGTGGCTTGGTGCACGCGACGACCGAGTTACCTTTCGCCGCATGGAGACGTCTCCAACGCCGGGTCCGTCCCAGCTCTCGTGAACCCATCGATGGACTCGGGAGCTGGAAACTTGTCTGCGCCATCAGTCGGCCGACGCACGCATCGACCCGTCACACAGCGCGGTTCAACGAATACAACGTCGGCGTTCCGTATGCAGCGGACGTGGCGAACGCCTGATCGCCGTACCCGGCCACAACGATGACGGTCTCGTTGGACCGGTGTGTCGGCTTCCCCGACACGAGCTCGCCCGATCTGTCACAGGCGAGGATGTATGAACCATCGTCACCCCACGCGAAGCCGTCCGAGATGGCGACAGGCGTCCACTTGGCTGCGATGACGGATGCCTTGCCCGAGGTGAGATCAACACGGCGGTTTCCCACAGTGGCCCAAGTCTGGTCAGGCGCAATCCGAGCCGTACCGAGGTATGCCTCCCAGCGCGGCTCCGACGGCGTCGTCCAGCGGGGCTTGAGCGTCTCGAGGTCGTACGCCCGCAGCGCTACGTTCCGCCACGTGTTCCACGCCAGAACGAGCACTTCGTCCGTGACAGCGACCACCCCGCCGGGCGTGGCGTCCTTGGGGCCCTGCAACTTGACGGGCTCGGGCTCTGGCTTCCCGGACTCGAGCTTCCATGCCTGCGCCCCGGAATCGACCACCAACATGCGGTCACCGATTGTGCCGAAGCACGATGCCTTGTCCGGGATGTCGAACGGAGCCAGGCCTTTCTTCGTCAACCCGTAGAACCGCCGTCCGCCGGTGCCGATCCAGGCACCCAACAAGCCGAAACCGACACTCGCGTCCTCCGTGGTGAAGGCGTGATCCGCGAAGGAAACACCGGTTCGAAGCTCCCAGCCGAGAAGGCGCTTCGGCGTCGCCACGAAGACGATGAGCTTGCCGTCCCGGTTCAGGATGAACGGGCCGTCCGTGACGATCTCGCCTACTTCGAGCGTTTTGCTCCACCGTCTGCGGCCATCGCGCGCACCTGCCACCACGACCTCGACGGCTCCGGTGCCCGGAGGTTGGGTGAGCACGGCGAACATGCCGTCACGCACATCGACCTGCGGCTTCGGATCGGCGACATCTTCGACCGACCAAACTGCCTGCTCCAGCCATCCCGCAGGTGCGTTCTGCCCGTTAGGAAGTACCACCGAGCGAGAGGGTGTCGACGAGGCTGGTTCCGGGGGCCGCTCGTCATCGCCTGCAGTGGCGAGTGCCCACCCACCGCCTGCCAGTGCAAGCGCACCGATCGCGCTGCCGCCGACGAGCAGGGCGCGCCGCGAAGGTGCCACGTCATCGCGCTTGAACCGATTGCTCCAGCCACGCCCGCCCGGCTGCCGCGGCTCGGTGCTCCACGCACTCAGGGCTGTCGGGGGTGCCGACACCGGGTCAGAGTCCAGGTTCGGCTCCTCCGCCGGAGTCACTGCACCGTCCGCACCCACGTTCACCCACACATCCGTGCCCGCTCCGTCGCGCAGGTGCGCCAACACCGGCCCCTCGATTCGAGCTCGGTCCTGCGCGTGAGCCACGAGGGCCGCGGCTGGATCCGCGCCGGGAGGAAGCTCAAGCGGTGTTCCGTCAACGAGGGCTCGCCCGCCCTCGACGACCAGGTCGAGACGCGTCACAGGTCAATCCTCGAGGCCACGGGCAATTGCTGCACCAACGGCGAGCCACGCGCGTTGCGTGCGCGGAGCCAGGTCGTCCCACCTCAACCATTCGCGCGCCATCGCCGGGTCGTGCGGGATGGTCAGCACCTCACGGGCCATGCCCTCGAACCGCGGGGCGACCTGCTCGGGTGCTGGGTCGTTCGTCGAGGCGTGCGACACGACGATGACCGCGTTTCGCGCCAGTTCGGCTCCGTGCCCGCCGGCGGCCGTGAGCGCCTCGAGCAGCAGCTTCGCTGATTCGCAGTGCTTCGGCGTGGTGGCAGTCGGCACGACGAGCGCGTCGCTGTGATGGATCATGCGCAGCCAGTTCGGTGCCGACTCGTCGTTGCCGGAGTCGAACACGACAACCCGATGAAAACGACGAAGCAACTCCTGGATCGCATCAAACTCAGCGTCGTCGAGCGCCTGGTCGCGCGCCAGCTTCTGCGGGCGGGACTGCAGAACGTCGTAACGGTCCGTCGTCTGGTGGTGGGTGAAGCGCGCCATGTCAGCCGCGCGCTCCGACCCGTCAAAGGTGGGTAGCGCGGCGATGAGGTCTTCCTTCGTGGCACCGTGCGCGGCGTTCTCCGTCTGCCAGCCGGCGGCACCGCGGAAGGTGTTGTTGTCGTCGACCAACACCATGCCGCCCCCGAGGCGAGCAAACATCGCAGCAAGGTACAGCGATGTCGGCGTCTTGCCTGAGCCGCCCTTACCGTTGGCGACGGCAATGCCCTTGGGTCGGGTCCACACCTTCGAGACGGCGATCTTGTCCGCTTCCTCGGCCTGCTGTGCCTGGCTCGGGCCACCAATGCCGAACTGGGCGAGCACGCCCGCGAATCCGCCGACGGGGGCTGGGGTGGGCGTCTCGGTGCGGTGCTTCTCGATGAACGTGTGCTCAAAGGGCTGGTGTGCCTCAGGCGCGCGCGGCTCTGGCGGAGCGAACACAGGTGTCGCTTGAGATACGTCGGACGCCTTCGCGGCCGGCTGCGGGCCTGGCAGGGGGCGGACTTCGGCGTTGGCCGCCCACGCCGAGCGCAGGGACGTCACGATGTCGCCACCGTCCTTCCAGCCAGTGGCCGCCGGCGCGTCATCATCCGCCGGTTCTGGTGCTCTTGGCGTACTCGCGCCCTCGGCCGAGTGGAGACTCTGCATAGTGCCGGCGGCTGGCTCTGCTCGGGAAGGCTCGATGGCAGATTCGATCCCGCGCGAGTTGGCAGGTTCGCCCGTGTCCGCGGACCCTGCGTCGGACGCGGTCGGTTCGACGCGGCCTGCGCTCACTTCACCATCCGTGATGACGAGGGGAAACACTCCCTGATCGTTGCGTACTTCGATGTGCACGCTCTCGCCGGGTTTCGATTCAGCACTCGCCATCTCCTTGGCGGCTCGCACGGCGATGGTGTGCGGGTTGGCTCCCGCGGGAACATCGATGGAGCGGCCGTCGAGGGCAACCTCGTTACCGAAGACGGTTAGGTGGTGCGACGCCATGGTGCAGTTCTCCAGTGTGGTGACGGCATCGCCACGAAGCACGGGCGATGCGCAGGTGGGGGTCGCCGTCAGTGTGCGGCGCGCTCAGCTGCCCAGGCTGCGAGCGTAGGGTGAGTGACAGCGTTCGTGCCATCCGGGTCGTAGTGGATGACCTGACCGTGTGAGCCGTTCGGGCCGGGGTTGCAGTCGAGCAGGTCGAACGCTCCGGTCCCGTAGTCGTAGAACGGCACCCACCCCTTGACGAAGTCACCGTCCTTGACGCGTCCGGTGCCGGGTTCGATGTTGCGCTCGCTCGGGTCGAGGTTGCCCTCCTCGACGACGTCTTCCCACAACTCGAGGAGTTCTTCGGCTGCCTCCACGGACTCCTCGATCGAGCAGAATTCACGATCGTCGGTGCCGTCGTGCCACTCCAGAACCCTTCGGTACGCGCTCGGAACCTCGATTCCGAGGGATGCCTCCAGGCTCTCGAGCTCATCCGGATCGGCAGCATCGTTCCAGACGAGCTCCTCGCGCGTCGCGATCCGCTCAAGGTTGGCCAGGAGCTGCTGGTCGTCGGTCATGCTGGTATCTCCTCGTCGACGTGATGTGTGGGCATTTGGAGCGCCGGTCACCCGAGGCGGATCGGCGTTCCGGGAGGCGTGTCTTTCACTTGGTTGTACACCTGGGCGTTGAAGCTCCAGTAGACGTCCATGTCGTTGACCTCCATGTTGGCGATGGTTTCTTCGCCTCCGAGGAACGCAGGAACCTTCAGGCCGATGCAGTCGGTGAATCGCAGGCCGAAGATCTGCAGGGCTGCGAAGGCTTCTTGCATCACTGCTTCTTCAAGGAATTCGACGGCCCCGGGGTCGTCGAGGAGGAAAGCGACGGTACCGGCGTAGTCGGTGAGGGGGCTCGCTTCATTGAACGCACTGTCCGCCCGCAGCGCCATGTCTTCGCCGTCGAGCTGCACCCGGCAGAAGTGACGGCCGCGCCAGTCGAAGGCGAAGGGGGTGAGCTCACTCGCGCGATCGCCGAAGAATTCGTACAGGTTCTGCTGCGCGAGTTCGGCAGACGCCGCGTTGTGGAAGCGGAGCAACCCGTTGTTGAACGTCGCTCCAGCAACGTTGCGTTCGGAGAGAACCCCGTCGAGGAGAGTCGCCTCGTAAGGTCGCGTGTCGGCGTCGGTAGCCGTGAGTGTCAACGACATGAGAACCTCTCGTGTTGCGGGCAGTTGGGTCGGCCGGGCGCACTCGGAACGCCGCTGGGCCGGAAAGCCGACACTAGCAGGGTGGCACCCACACGCCGGGACAGATTCGCCGCCCGACCGGACCAAGGAAGCAATCGGATCTTTCCCGCGTTGAGCCGGCCACTCGTCGCACGAGCGTTCACCTCCACCTCGAATGCCGTTCGCTGAACGGGTCCTCTCCCCCGCCCTCGGTACTCTCTTCTCCTGAAGAAGGGGATTGGACATTTCGCCGCCCCTGATTACGCAACTGCGCACCAACACTACGATTCACCGAACGCTCCAACCACTGCATATTCGACTCCGGATCATCCAAGCCGCCCACCTGCACATCACGCGGGCGATCGAGAGCGAACGCACACAACACCCCAGCACTCATGGGCCACCTCAGAGATTGCGCTGACGC
>NZ_QWLM01000009.1 GCF_003515945.1 Dermacoccus abyssi | reverse complement strand
CACCGAACCCCAGATCGGAGCTGACGACCTGCCCGCAATCACCGCCTGAACAACCCCAACGAAGGAACGCAGCGCTACACCACTACCCGGGACTTGACCGCACGAGGACGTCGCTGGCTCGCGCATAGCCGGTCGATCAACATCCCCGGTCAGTACAGCTAGGCGCCAGCCGGGCTGGCAGACCCTGTGATTTCAGCTTCTGCGGCGGGTCCCCGATCGACGTGTTGCACCGACTTTTCCGCGCCACCACTGGCCGCAGCGATTCCGTCGCCGACATGGTTGCGAAGGTCCTTTCGCGAAAATACGTTGAGCTCACGAATTCCTCCTGGCCCACACCCAGAACCTCGGATAGGTGCCTGCGGGCGCAAATTCCTCCGAGGAGGAAGGAGGACTGGATGTGGACATCAAGTCGAAACAACCAGTCGGTGCGAAGTCCTGCGAACAGGGCAAGAGCCCAGAGATGCGAAGGCATCTCCAGGCTCTTGTTTGGAAGTTCCTGCAAGGTGTAGCACTAGCAGAAGGCTCCTTGCTGGGCGACCTTCTGCGGCAACACCTAGGAAACTAGCCATTTCCTAGTCGAGGGTCCGTCTGGTTGTCGAGTTCCTGCTCGGCGGACCCTCTCAACACGCCCGGCGAAAGTTCTAATCCCTATCGCGGGCAATATCTGCGAGAACCTGACCTGTGTCACACTTTGCTCGGCGGTACTGTCATCCCGCCAACGAAAGCGGGTCACAGCGCCGCTAGTGGACTGTGAGGTGATTCCAATGGAATCACCTCACGATGGGCGACCTCGCGGGCGGTGGGCAGGCGAGTGTTCTCGAAGCCTGACCCGGCCTCCGCTATAGACGACGCTGAATACGATCGTCGTCGGCGCACTGAGCGTGTGGGCCGGCTTCCTCTTTCGGCGTAGCGCCCGCGAGTTTTGGAAGGACCAGCCTCGCAGGTGGGGCCAGAGACCGCGAAAGATCACCGGGTTAAGCGTGGATCCCTAATGCCGGAGCCACGGCGTCTGGGGGTGGTTGTCGGCGCCTACCGGAAGTATGTCGGACATGACTGGCGGTTTCTATTCTCGTCCTGGGGGCATCCCGCTTGGCGTGCGATTCGGCCATAGCGAGAGGACCGACGCTCGCCCTTGGGAGAAGCCCGAGCCCTTCGGCCTCATAGAGCCTCGCGAGCGGCACGTGAGCATGCTCGTCATTGACGAGTGGCAGCAAGGCTTCGCGGTCGCCCTTGGCGATGAGGTCGGCATCGACTCCGGCGCTTCCAAGGCCGTCTAGCCGAAGCGATCAGACACGCTGATCGACGGAGCTGGCCGTTTCGACGGGGACGATCCGTTCGCGCTGCCCGTCGCACGATTGATTAACGCCGCCGGTCAGAAAGGCTAGAAGACGCCCCCTTCTGTCAAGACCTGCTGTCGAGCTGGGCCAGCAGCTTTTCGTGCGTGCGCCAGAAGATGTCCGGGGCCTTCTTGGCTTCCTTGATCCACAGCGGCCCCTGCACGGTTTCCTCGGTCCAGATGTGAGTGCCCTTCGCACTCGGAGTCAGGATCCATGCGTGGTAGCAGCGCGACTCGTCGGAGGCCTTGGGGAAGGCGTACCAGGCGAGGCGATAGCGCTCGGTATCGAACTCATGGACGACACAGCGCATGTCCTGCCCTGCGAGGTTCGCCTCGAACTTCGTCCCCTCAGAGAGAGTCGCGCCGCCGTCTTCGAGACTCAGTTCTTCGACCGAAGGGTAGAGGTGCTGCCACTTCGAGGTTTCGGTGAGTGTGGCCCACACCTGTTCGGTGCCGGCTGCCATCAATCTCATTCGTGAAGTGGATGGGTGAAGGGCTGGGCAGCATCTCCTCGGGCCAGTCGATGACTTCAAACACGCTTCCCCCTGGTCGTTTACCTCGTTGAGGTGGTTGGTCTTGCCGGATGGTCAGGCGATGCGTGCGCCGCCGTCGACGTGGATGGTCTCGCCGGTTACGAACGACCCTTCGAGCAGCCACAGGACGGCACGTGCGATGTCGTCGTTCCGCCCCACTCGGCCGACCAGGGTCGCGCGCCCGGAGTCCTTGAGAAATTCGTGCTTCGCGTTGTCTCCCATCGCATCCCAGCTGCCGGAATCGATGATGCCGGGCGAGATCGCGTTGACCCTGATGGGAGCGAGCTCCTTTGCGAGATGCGTGACGGCGTAGGTGACCGCCCCGTTCGTGATGCCCATGACGGCGTATCCGGGCGACGGGTTCCGCGCGGCGACGCCGGAGAACAGCAGAAGGCTGCCGTCGGGGCGAACCCTCTTGGCTGCATGCTTCGCCAGCAACATCGGACCGATCACCTTGGCCTCGAAGGCGGAGACGACATGGTCGTGGTCGAGCTGCGAGACCGGCACGTTGTGATGCGCAGACGCGGTGGTGACGATGTGATCGAGTGGTCCGACCTCGTCCAGAGCGCGCACGATGCTGTCTTCGTCGGTGATGTCGATCCTGACAGCTCGCGCTCCGGGGATCCGCTCAGCGGCCTCGCGCCCTTTCACCAGGTCGCGAGCACCGATGACAGGTGTTGCGCCTGCTTCGTGGATGGCGTTCGCGATGGCGAACCCGATATCGCGCGCACCGCCGATGATGAGGATGTTCTGGCTGGCCAGGGGCAGGGTGGTACTCATGGGGTTCTCCCTTGCGTTGCGGCAATGAGACGCGTTATGCGGGGATCAGATGTGGCGACGCTCGCGCGCGTCCAGTCGCAGGGTGACAAAGGCAAGGGCCAACCCTGCTGCGGTCATCATAGCGCCGACGATGTTGACCGAGGCGTACCCGAAACCGGCCCCGATGGCGGCGCCAGCGAGCCACACAGCCAATGGGTTTCCGAAGTTGAACGAGCCGATATCGATCGCCGAAGTCAGGGTCGGCGCATCAGAGGCGCGATCGAGGACGACCGTCTGCAGCGGAGGGGTCGCTGCCATGCCCAGAGCGCCGCTGACGAAGACGAGGACGACGGCCGGTCAGTACAAGTCGTACCGATCAGATACGCGGATCGACGGAGCTGGCGTTTCGACGGAGACGATCCGTTCGAGCCGACTGCTTTCATCGCACGAGTTGCCTGAACGCTTCCAGAGCCGGTCTGCCTCGAGTTTGCGCAGGTGTGTTGCTCCCGGCCCATGTGTGCAATGTTCGAGGCGTGTCGTGTGCAAAGTACGGCGCATCTCGACATCGGGTCGGCTGACTGACCGTGAAAAGGTCAGGTTGTGCGTGATGTTTCGTGCACAACCTGACCTTTCGGCGTCAGCCAACCCATCGGCCGGTTCAGCGTGAACTCCACCCACCGCGTCAGCGCGTCGGTGAGACTGGTTGTCGGGACGCGCCGTGCCGGGCGTCCGCCCCGACGACGCCCGAGGTGACGATGACGACGCCGACGTTCACCACCGAATCTGAACGCCACGTCTGGCAGACGTTGACCGATGCGATGCCGCCCGACTGGCAGGTCGTCGCCAACGTGCGCCTCATGACGGAGCGGCGCGACCACGAGGTCGATCTCGTCGTCCTCATCCCAGACGCGGGCATCGTCGTTGCCGAAGTCAAGGGCGGCAGCGTCTACTACGAGGACGGTGGCTGGTGGCTCACCTCCGGTGGGCAGACACGCAGCATCGATCCCATGGGCCAGGTCTCCGACGGCCTCTACGAACTGCGGCGCTATGTCGAGGAGGACCCGCGGTGGTCCGGCGGCCGCGTGCGCTGGACGAAGGCGCTCATCGCTCCGTACACCGACTTCGCCGACGACTTCGCCGCCCCTGAGAGCCCGCGCTGGGC
Source organism: Dermacoccus abyssi (assembly GCF_003515945.1). Taxonomy (GTDB): domain Bacteria; phylum Actinomycetota; class Actinomycetes; order Actinomycetales; family Dermatophilaceae; genus Dermacoccus; species Dermacoccus abyssi. The sequence continues at coordinate 116,918 of NZ_QWLM01000009.1, read as the reverse complement.
CGTCCACGGCCGCCGAGACATGGACGACCTCACCGCTCGGCTCGAAGCAGCCGCGCGCAAGGGCGACCTGGCCGTGCCGAGCGCGGCGCAGTGTGACCTCCTCCGCGAGATCCTCGCGGGACGCAGCCTTCCCGTGCGTGACGTCGTCGCCCTCGCCGCCGAACACGAAGCGCGCGCCGAACGACTCACCGCCGAGCAGGCCACTCTGCTCAAGGTGACGCGCCTGCTCAACCGCGTCGAAGTTCGGGGCGGTGCCGGTAGTGGCAAGACCGTGCTCGCCCTCGCCCAGGCGCGCGAACTCGCGCGCGGCAGTGCGGAATCGCCCGCGCAGCGCGTCGCCCTCGTCTGTTACTCGATCGGCCTCGCCGCCCACTTCAAGCGGCTCACTGAGACCTGGCCGCGACGCCAGCGTCCCGCGTTCGTCGGCACCTTCGAGGAGCTCGGACGCTACTGCGGCATCGACGAGTTCGGCGCTCGCGACAACCCCGACTTCTGGGAGCGCGAGCTGCCGGAGCAGATCGCCGCAAAGGCCGCCGAGTTGCCCGACGGTAAGAGGTTCGACTCCTTTGTCGTCGACGAGGCGCAGGACTTCGCCGACCTGTGGTGGCAGCCCGTCGTCGCGCTCCTACGCGACCCCGACCAGGGCGGCCTCTACGTCTACTCCGACGAGAACCAGCGGGTCTTCGATCGCTTCGGTCGCCCGCCGATGGCGCTCGTGCCGCTCGTTCTCGACCGCAACCTACGCAACACCAAACAGATCGCCGAGGCGTTCCGTCCCCTCGCGCCGGCGCGCATGTACGCCGGCGGCGACTCCGGCCCCGACGTGGAACTCGTCCGGTGCACGTCGGACGAGGCGATCAATGCCGCGGACGACGTCGTCGACAGCCTCTTCGAGGACGGTTGGGAAGCCACCGACATCGCGTTGCTCACCACCGGTCGGCGCCACCCCGTCCAGGTCGAACAGCAGGAATCGCTCGGCCAGGAAGGGTATTGGCGTTCGTTCTGGGACGGCGACGACGTCTTCTACGGCCACGTGCTCGGCTGCAAGGGGCTCGAGCGTCGCGTCGTCATCCTGTGCGTCAACGAGAAGGTCGGCCAGGAACGCGCCCGCGAACGCCTTTACGTCGGCATGTCACGTGCAACCGAGCAGCTCATCGTCGTCGGCGACCCGGACGTCATCGCCGAGATCGGCGGCCCAGGCGTCGCGGCGCGGCTCGGGTGCGGCCGATTGATCGCGAAAGTGTCAGGTTGTGCGTGATATTTCGTGCACAACCTGACGTCTCCGCGTCACTCGCCGGTGGGATCGTCGGCCGCGTTCGTGTCTACTGGGTCGCGTGAGTTCAGCCGAAGAGCACGATTACGCCGCCAGCATCGCCCGGGCGCTCGAGTCGCAGGACGAGTCGCTGCGACTGCGCGCAGCCCTCGCGGCGGGCACCCACCCGCATCCGAGCCTCGTCGAGCCCCTCGTGCGCCGGTGCGGAGTCGAACCCGACTTCTTCGTCCGCGAGAACCTCTCCTGGGCGCTCACGCGCCTGCCGGCCGACGACGTCCTGCCGCGCCTGCAGCGTGAACTCGCCTCGAAGAACCTCTTCGCGCGCACCCAGGCCGTCCACACCCTGTCGAAGATCGGCGACCGCCGTGCCTGGCCGTGGATCACCGCCGACCTCCTCCACGACCCCGACGACGACCTCGCCCGCACCGCCTGGCGCGCCGCGGCTGCCCTCGTCCCCGACGACGAGGTGAGCGCCCTCACCGGCGAGCTCGTCAAGGAACTCGGCCGCGGTGACGACGGCGTCCGCATGGCCCTGAGCGTCGCGTTGCTCGGCCTCGGCGAGCCTGCCGTCACGCCCGTTCAAGCCGCCATGAAGAGCCCTGAGTCCGCCGTCGCGGAGCACGCCCGCGCCACGGAACTGATGCGCACGCGCCCCGACCTCGCCTTCGCCGGGGCCCTCGAGGAGGCCAAACGCATCATCGCCATGGGCGGCGCGACGGGCTGACTCACCCCTCGAGGCGCACACGCTCACCCAACGGGCTTATAACGATTCGCCCTTTCGGGCGTGTGAAGTGTGATCTGCGCCATGATGCCTGATTCTCTGGGAGAAGTTCGTTTCTGCCTTATGAGAGATCCCCATGGACACCACGTACAAAATCATCGCGCTGACGATCTATTTCGGCGCGATGCTGGCCATCGGCCTGTTCGCCTTCCGCCGCACCAACGACGGTGACGACTACATGCTCGGCGGCCGTCGCCTCGGGCCGTTCACCGCGGCCATGTCCGCCGGAGCCTCGGACATGTCCGGCTGGCTCCTCATGGGCCTGCCGGGCGCGCTCTACATGAGCGGCCTCGTCGAGTCGTGGATCGCCATCGGCCTGCTCATCGGTGCGGCCGTCAACTGGCTGTTCATCGCCCCGCGCCTTCGTGAGTACACGGCTCTGGCGAAGAACTCCATCACCATCCCGAGCTTCTTCGAGAATCGTGTGGACGACCGTAGCCGCGCCCTGCGCGTCGCCGCGGGCCTCGTCACGCTTGTTTTCTTCACGTTCTACGTGGCTTCCGGCATGGTCGCCGGCGGCACGTACTTCGAGTCGACGTTCGGTGGCAACTACATGCTCGGCATGTTCCTCGTCGCCGGCGTGACGCTCGCGTACACCCTGTTCGGTGGCTTCCTCGGCGCCACCTACACCGACATGGTGCAGGGCCTCATCATGCTCGCGTCGCTCATCGTCGTTCCGCTCATCGCGATGTTCGCTGTCGGGGGCCCGGGCGAGATGTTCGACACCGTCAGCCAGATCAAGCCCGAGTTCACCTCCCTGACGGCGTCCGCCACCTTCATCGGTGTCGTCTCGTCGCTCGCGTGGGGCCTCGGCTACTTCGGTCAGCCGCACATCATCGTGCGCTTCATGGCGCTGCGCAGCTCGAAGGACGCCAAGGTCGGCACCGTCATCGGTATCGGCTGGATGCTCCTGTGCGTCCTCGGCGCGATCTTCACGGCGCTCGCGGGCCTCGCATACTTCCAGAAGCACAAGGACGCGCACCTCACCGACACGAAGAAGGGTGAGACCGTCTTCCTCGACCTCGCCCAGCAGGTGTTCCACCCGGCCGTCGCGGGCTTCCTGCTCGCCGCCGTGCTCGCCGCCATCATGTCGACGATCTCGAGCCAGCTCGTCGTCACGAGTTCCGCGCTCGTCGAGGACCTTGCCGGCATCCGTCAGAGCCGTCCGATGACGGCGAACCAGCAGCTGTGGGCCGGTCGCGCCGGCGTCGGCATCGTTGCCGTCGTCGCGATGCTGCTCGCGATGCAGCGCAACGACTCGATCCTCGAGCTCGTCGCGTTCGCGTGGGCCGGCTTCGGTTCGGCGTTCGGTCCTCTCGTTCTGCTGTCGCTGTTCTGGCGCCGCCTCAATCGTCAGGGCGCCCTCGTGGGCCTCGTGACGGGTGCGGTCGTCTCCTTCGTCTGGGGCAAGTTCGAGCTCGACACCAAGTGGGGCCTGTTCGGCGACCAGCACCTCTACGAGATGGTGCCGGGCTTCCTCCTCGGCCTGCTCGCGGCCATCGTCGTCTCGCTCGTGACGCCGGCGCCGTCCAAGGAGGTCACCGACACCTACGACGAGATGCTGCGTCTGCACCGCTCGCCGCGTACGGACGAGGAACTGGCCGCCAAGGCCTGACCCGTTCCGTTACGAATCGATCGGCGCGCAACCTGCATCGGGTTGCGCGCCGATCGGCGTCAGCGGGGATGTCGGAGTCAGCCGGTAGGTTGCTCGCATGAGTGACATCTGGAGTCGTGTCCATGACGAGCGTCGGACGCTCATCGCCGACCTCGCAGGTCTGCCCGCGCAGGCCTGGGAGCAGCCGTCGCTCGCGGCCGGGTGGACGATCCACGACGTGGCGGCTCACCTCGTCGACAATGCGAGGACGACCCCGCTGCGGCTGGTCGTCGCCATGGCCAAGGCGCGGTTCGACTTCGACCGGCAGAACGCGAACGGCGTCGCTGCTGCGAAGGGTTCGTCGCCGGAGGAGACGCTCCAGAGGTTGCGTGACGTCGCCTCCCGGCGTTCCGGACCGCCCGCGCCGAAGGCGAGCCGCCTCGTCGAGGAGATCGCGCACGGAGAGGACATCCGACGCCCTTTGGGTATCGAGCGTGACTATCCCGTCGCGTCCGTTCTCGACGCGCTGGACTATCAACTGCATACCCCGCAGCGCTTCGACGGGGCCAAGGAGTTGTTGGGTGACGTTCGGTTGGTCGCCACGGACGCAGACTTCTCCGCTGGCGACGGGCCGGTCGTCGAAGGCTCTGCGCTCGACCTGCTCATGGTGGCGACGGGCCGGGCACCTCGCACGGAGGGGTTGAGTGGTGCGGGTGTTGCGCGCCTCGTGGAGTTGGGCCGCGCGACAGCCTGACGAAGGCGAAGGGGCATCATGCCAAACGTCAACCAATATTGCCAATCGGCTGGGGTTCTGCCGCCGAGCTTGGCATGGTGGAACGCGAGCACGAACTTTCACCGGCCCTGCCAGCGCGCCGAAGCGGCTTGCGCGAGAGCTTGATTTCCTGCGGGGCTGACGACCTGAGGAGGAATGAATGTTCACGCGCTCCATGGAAGAAGTCGAAGCCGTCGAGTGGGGAAGTGGCACGAGCCACCGCCTCGTCACCGAGGGCGACAAGATGGGCTACGCGATCGCCCGCACCCTCGTGCGTGCAGGCACCGAGTCGAAGCTCGAGTACCGCAACCACCTCGAATCCTGTTACTGCATCTCGGGTTCGGGCAACGTGGAGGACACGAACGGCAACGTCTACGAGATCACGCCGGGCACGGTCTACGTCCTCGACAACCACGACCCGCACTACCTGCGGGCCTCCGAGCACGAGGACATGGAACTGCTCAGCATCTTCAACCCGCCGATCACCGGCAACGAGAAGCACACGCTCAGCCCTGACGGGTTCAGCTCCTACTGATCGGAGCCAGCGGACGTCGGACTCGGCGTTCGCCGACGAGGGCGAGCACCTCACCGTCGCGCAGCGCGCGGGTGCGGTGCTCGTTCTCGTTCGGCGTCAGCGAACTTCCCAGGGCTCGACGTCGCCGGGCACGACGTCGAACGACGGGTGCGGTTTTGGGCGCGCGGTGACGACGACCGCCTCGAACCACTCCGGGTCGCGAGTCTCGACCTTCGCACGCAGGTGCTGCCACTCGTAGTCGAGTTGGCCGGCGGTGACGCTCAGGCGGAGGCCCTCATCGGCGGGGCGTGACACGCGGGGACGGTCGAACGAATAGCCGCGGGCGTCATCGGCGAGGGCATGCAGGTAGGTCGCGATAGCGACGAGCGGGTCGTCGGTCGCCGAAACCGTTGCAGCTGCGGGCGATGCGTGTATCCGCGCGTCCCACCGGCGAGCACCTTCTGCGCGAGCAGCGCCTCGCGCCAACCGGCCTCGAGCGCGCGACGATCGAGCTGGGAGGGGTGCAGGCTCCACAGGCGCACGGCTACTCCTGCCGCCAGGTGAGCCGCGGCGACGCGGGCGTCACAGCCAGTCCTTGCGCTTGAACCGGCGCCGGTGACACCGGTCCCTCCGCGACGTGCGCGAGCCGACGGCCCTGGCACCAGTGATCGTCCCCCCCTCGCCCCGCGATGCGATCCGAATCGGGGGGGTGAGGGGCGTCAGGAGCGTTGCAGCGACCTGCCCCCGTCTTTCCCGATCACACCCCCTACGCACTCGTCACCGCCGCTGAAGCTCCGGCATGCTGGCCCCACCGGCGCCAGGCCCGCCCCGGGCATCGTCCAGGACGGGATCGGCGAAGGATCCGTGCACAGAGCCGGCCCGCGACCGCCGCTGGAGCAACGATCGCGGGCCGGGTGCATGACGGCCCGGGATCAGGCGGGGATCATGCCGTGGGGATCGATGATGAACTTCTCCGAGACACCGGTATCGAACTTCGCGTAGGCGTCGGGGGCCTCGTCGAGGCTGATGACCTTGGTGTTGAGCATGTCGCTGAGGTAGGGCATGCGGTCCCACAGGATCGACATCATCAGCTCACGGTTGTAGTGCATGATCGGGGCCTGGCCGCCGGAGATCCGAGGCGACTTGATCCACGCCTTGCCGAAGTCGAGCGGGTAGGTGCCTTCCTGCTCGGCCTTGGAGGAGGCCAGCGGGTCGGGGCCGTAGACGCCGACGATGCCGGTGGCACCGCCTGCGCGGGTGGCGTCCATGACCTGGTTGATGGCGTGGGCCGGGCTCATGTCCTTGGCCTCGCGGCCGATCCCGTGGGCTTCGTTGCCGACGTAGTCGACGGCGCAGTCCACCATGGGTTCGCCGAGGATGGCCTCGATCTGATCGGTCAGCGGCACGTCCTGGTTGAGGTCGATGGTCTCGCAGCCGTTGTTCTTCATCAGGTCCAGCCGGTCCTGGTGGTAGTCACCAACGATGATGCAGGAAGCGCCCAGGAGCCGGGCTGCTGCGGCGCCACAGCGTCCCACAGGTCCGGCGCCGGCGATGTAGACGGTCGAGCCGGGCTTCGCCCCGGCCTCCATGAGGCCGTGGAACGCGGTGGGCAGGATGTCCGAGAGCAGGGCGAGGTCACGGATCTTCTCCATGGCCTGGTCCTTGTCCGGGAAGCGGAGCAGCTGGAAGTCGGCGTAGGGGACGAACAGGTACTCCGCCTGCCCACCCTGGAAATCACCCAGGTTGAACCCGTAGGCGCCGCAGGACACGTCGGGGTTCACGGTCTCGCACACCTCGGTGTGGCGGGCACGACAGTTGCGGCATCGGCCGCAGGCGACGTTGAAGGGAACCGAGACCAGGTCGCCTTCGGAGAGGAATTCGACGTCGGAGCCGATCTCAACGACCTCGCCGGTCATCTCGTGCCCCATCACCATGCCCTGGGGGACGGGGAAGGAACCGCGGTAGATGTGCAGGTCGGAGCCGCAGATGTTGGTGGCGACGATCTTGAGGATGACCCCGTGCGGGGCGCTCTTGCCGTTCGGCATCTCGAGCTTCGGGAAGTCGAGGGTCTCGACGCGCATGTCCTTGACGTTCTGGAACACGACGGCGCGGTTGCTGCTTGCCATGACGATCTCCTCCAGTTGGGGATGGCCCGGTCGCGGAAGTGCCACGGTCATATGGATGCCCGTCGTCCGCGACCTCGGGTCGTTTCGAGCATAGGACGAACGGAGCCTCGTGCTCCACCCTGGCGCCTGCCGCCGCTGCGGCGACAGGCGCCACGGGCAGGTGGGCCGTGGAGGACGGGGCCGTGCTCCGACCGATCGGTGGAACGCGTTGCTAGTGTCGCCGGCATGGTCGAAGCACGCAGGTCCGCACCGTCGGACTCCACACCTGTTCAGCCCGACGTGCAGGTTCTCGGCGCACGCGAGCACAACCTTCAGGACATCGACCTCACGGTGCCCCGCGACGCACTGGTGGTGTTCACCGGGGTCTCCGGCTCGGGGAAGTCGTCTCTGGCGTTCGGAACCCTGTTCGCGGAGTCCCAGCGCCGTTATCTCGAGTCCGTCGCCCCCTACGCCCGTCGCCTCATCGACCAGGCAGGCGTCCCGGACGTCGATTCCATCACGGGCATGCCGCCGGCCGTCGCTCTTCAGCAGCAGCGCGGGGGCCGCAGCGCGCGGTCCTCAGTAGGCAGCATCACCACGCTCTCGTCACTGGTGCGCATGCTCTACTCCCGGACCGGCCACTACCCCGATGACCAGCCGATGCTCTACGCCGAGGACTTCTCCGCCAACACCGTGCAGGGCGCATGCCCGGAGTGCCACGGCATCGGCCGGGTGTACGAGGTCACCGAGGACACGATGGTGCCGGACCCCTCACTGACGATCCGCGAGCGGGCCATCGCCTCCTGGCCGACGGCCTGGCACGGTCATCAGCTGCGCGATGTGCTCGTCGCACTCGGCTACGACGTCGATGTGCCCTGGAAGGACCTGCCGAAGGAGGAGCGGGACTGGATCCTCTACACGGACGAGACGCCGTACGTCCCGGTCCACTCGCGGCTCACGCTCTCCGAGGCGCAGGCCGCGACCGCGGCAGGCGTGGAACCGAGCTACTCGGGCACCTTCGTCGGAGCTCGTCGGTACGTCCTGGACACGTTCGCGAACACCAAGAGCGGATCGATGAAACGGCGCGTGGCGCAGTTCCTCACGGTTGCTCCCTGCCCTGCCTGCCATGGGAAGCGGCTGAAGCCGGAGGCCCTGTCCGTGACGTTCGACGGCCTCGACATCGCCGATCTCTCCGCTCTGCCCCTCGCGGAGCTCTCGACGCTGATCGACCGGGCGGTCGAACGGGCCACCAGCGCTCTCGACAGGGCCGATTCGGCGGGCAGCACCGGTGGCCGGGCTGCCCGACGCGACGCCGGGCAGCGGGCCGACTCCGCGGGATCAGCGCCCGCGGCCGCCGACGGCGTGATCCCGGCGCCTGACCGCTCGGTCGAGAAGCTGGCAGCGACAGCGCGATTGGGCGCGGAACTCGTCAACAGACTGCGGCCGATCATCGATCTCGGTCTGGGGTACCTGTCCTTGGACCGCACTACACCCACGCTCTCCGGCGGGGAGCTGCAGCGACTGCGACTCGCGACCCAGCTGACCTCCGAGCTGTTCGGTGTGGTCTATGTGCTCGATGAGCCGTCCGCTGGGCTTCATCCGCAGGACGTCAGCGCGCTGCTCGGCATCCTCGACGGGCTCAAGCGCCGGGGCAACAGCCTGTTCGTGGTGGAGCATTCGGTGGACGTGATGCGGCACGCCGACTGGCTGGTCGACATCGGGCCCGGCGCGGGTGAGCGCGGCGGCCGCGTCGTCTACAGCGGGCCCTACGAAGGGCTCGCCGAGGTGGAGGAGTCCGTCACCCGCGGATACGTCTTCGGGGGCAGCGGCCTGCCCCACCGGACGCCTCGCGAGCCGCAGGGATGGCTGAAGCTCGAGCACGTCACGCGCAACAACCTGCGCGACGTGTCGATCTCCTTCCCGCTCGGGGTGTTCACCGCCGTCACCGGAGTGTCGGGATCAGGCAAGTCCAGCCTGGTCAGCCAGGCCCTCCCCGCGCTGCTCGACGAACGGCAGGGACGAGCTGACCAGGCGGAGGACGCTGACGCCGCCGAAGGGAACGAGCTCCTGCTGTCGGACGAGCCCGACGAGCTCGAGGGAGAGATCCGCGGCGACGTCGACGGGGTGCGCCGCGTCGTGAGCATCGACCAGAAGCCCATCGGGCGCACCCCGCGCTCGAACGTCGCCACCTATACGGGCCTGTTCGACCACGTGCGGCGGAGGTTCGCGGAGACGCCCGAGGCTCGCGCTCGCGGGTACAAAGCGGGCACGTTCTCCTTCAACGTCACCGGCGGTCGCTGCCCGACCTGCAAGGGCGAGGGATCCGTCATGGTGGAGCTGCTCTTCCTCCCCTCGGTCTACACCGAGTGCCCCGACTGCCACGGCACCCGCTACCAGTCCAGCACGTTGGAGATCGCCTGGCGCGGCCGCAACATCGCGGAGATCCTCGCCATGAGCGTCGAGGAGGCCCACGACTTCTTCCACGGCGAGTTCGACATCATGCGGTCGCTCGCGGCGCTGGTCGACGTCGGCCTCGGGTATCTCCGTCTCGGACAGCCGGCCACCGAGTTGTCCGGAGGTGAGGCGCAGCGGGTGAAGCTCGCCTCCGAGCTCCAGCGATCCCAGCGCGGGGACACCCTCTACGTCCTCGACGAGCCGACGTCCGGGCTGCACAGCGCCGATTCCGATCGGCTCGTGACGCATCTCCAGACCCTCGTGGACGCAGGCAACACCGTCGTCGCGGTCGAGCTCGACATGCGCATCGTCGCCGTGGCGGACCACGTCATCGACCTCGGGCCCGGGGCGGGGGACGATGGCGGCACGGTGGTCGCCTCAGGCACGCCCGCGCAGGTCGCCTCGTCCGGAGCCGGTGCGTCGGCACCGTACCTTGAGGCCGCGCTCCGGGAGGCCGCCTCCCGGACGTGAGCGTCGGACGGCTGCGACGGGGTCGATGACCTCGTCGCAGGGAGCGCATCGGACGAACAGGCTGCGTCGCCTGATCGGCGACCCTCGAACGACGCTGACCGGACGTCCTGCGGCGTCGTCGACGTCCTCGTGCCCCGACGTCCCGGCGTCCCGGATGAGATGGCCACGGGCGCCCCGTCGCTGACGTACGAGGTCTGCACTGGCTGACGGGCCAGACGCTCACATTCGGCCAGGCCCGGTGAAGAAGCCCCACCGTCGATGGCGGAACGTCAGCGACGACCTCCGGGCCGAAGGTTCTTCTCCGTCCCCCACCACCCGGCCCGAGAATCGGCAGCCATCACCTGCCGGTACCTCGATGAGCGCAACGACGACTGCACCCGAGTCGTCCTGCACCCGAACCACGCCGCCCGGTACGGACGGCGTGCGGCTCGCCCCCACGGGCGAGCCGTCATCTCTCGCAGAACGGAGCAGAACATGGCAGACGAATTGCATGGCAAGCGGATCGCGATCCTGGCCGCGGACGGCGTCGAGCGCGTGGAGCTCGAGCAGCCGCGACAGGCGCTTCAGGACGCCGGGGCCACGACCGTGCTGCTCTCGCTGCACGATGGCGAGATCAAGGCCCGCGAGAACGACCTGGACGAGGCCGGAACGTTCTCGGTCGACGCCCTGGTGAAGTCCGCCTCGGCCGACGAGTACGACGCCCTGCTGCTTCCCGGCGGCACGGTCAACCCCGATCAGCTGCGCATGGACGCCGACGCCGTCGGATTCGTGCGCGACATCATGGTCGCCGACAAGCCGGTCGCCGCGATCTGCCACGGACCGTGGACGCTGGTCGAGGCCGGTGTCGCGAAGGGTCGGACGCTGACCTCGTACCCGAGCATCCGCACCGACCTGCGCAATGCCGGAGCGAACGTCGTCGACGAAGAGGTGGCGCGCGACGGGAACCTGATCACCAGCCGCTCGCCCGAGGATCTCCCGGCCTTCAACGCCGCGATGGTCGAGCTGTTCAGCCAGGAGAAGTGAGGAAAACATGGTCAACGTTGCATTGTCGGTCGTCGTTCACGCCAAGCCGGGGAAGGAGCAGGACGTCGCGGACTTCCTCCGCAGCGCCCGCCCCATCGTCGAGCAGGAGGAGGGGACGCAGGCCTGGTTCGCCCTGCAGTTCGACGCATCGACCTTCGGGATCTTCGACGTGTTCCCCGACGACGAGGCCCGCCAGACCCACCTCTCGGGTGGCGTCGGGCAGGCACTCGCTGCGCAGGGAGCTGATCTGTTCAGCACCGAGCCGAGCATCCAGAACGTCGACGTGATCGCGTACAAGCTGCCCGGCGAGACCGCCTAGAGCATCAGCGTCGATTGACATCGGGGTGCGGCCCCGATCGGCTCCACAGCCGTGGCCGCGGCTGTGGAGCCGATTCACCGCACGTGCCAATCCAGGACGGAGCTGCTGATCCCGTCCTGAACGAGGCTACGAGCCGTCCCTCGTGCGCAGCGCCGTGCCCAACTACCTCCTCGCGGAGACGACCGCCGAGACCGTCAAGGTCGTGCTCACCGGCGAGGGCGCCGACGAACTGTTCGCCGGCTACGCGCACTACCGCGACATCGACGAGGCCCGCGACCTCGCCGACGAACTGCGTCGCGGCATCAGCGGCCTGCACAACCTCAACCTCCAGCGCTGCGACCGCGTGACGATGGCGCGTGGACTCGAAGCGCGGGTGCCCTTCCTCGACCGCGACCTCGTCGACCTCGCGGGCTGCATTCCGATCGAGTGGCGCCTGCCCGGCGAGCTCGGCCAGGAGAAGGCGCTGCTGCGCGAGGCATTCACCGGCTGGCTCCCCGACGATCTGCTGTGGAGGCCAAAGGAGCAGTTCGGCGACGGCAGCGGCACTGCCGACGTCATGACCGAACGCGCGGCCCACCTCGTGCCCGAGGACGACTGGGCCGACGAAGGCGTCGCCGGCCCGCCCGCGCCGCGCACCCGCGAAGAACTCGCCTACCAGCGGATGTTCGCGACACGCCTCGCCGGCGTGAACTCGCACGTCCTGGGCCGGTTCGCGACGGCGTGACGCGTGGCGCGTGGTGCGAAGCGCCAGGCTCAGCGCGAGTAGCGCACTGTGCCGCCCGTGTAGCGGTACCCGATGGGGAACTCGGTGGTGATGACCCCGTTCGGGTAGTCCACGAGGACCTCGTCGGAGTACGCGTCCGCCTCGTCCGCGGTGGCGAAAACCCCGAGCACGGTGTTGTGAGGGGACTCGTCGTGCTGGACGATCCAGACGGAATTCGGCTTGCGTCCGGTCGACCCGGTCGGTCTGCGCATGCTCGTCATGGTGGCACGCCGATGGCGGCGTAACACCGGCGAGCGCCCCACCCTGCGGGGTTCGATCCTGCGGTGGAAGCCACCCGATCCCTCCGTACTGAACGGTAGGTGCTCCGTGGGCGGCACCATGGCCTGAAGAGGTCGCTCGAGCACGCGAGTGACCTCCGGACGTCACGCACACACACCCATGAGGCGTCGACCAACAGCTTCGACAACAAGGGGAGTTGGCTCAGTTGGCAACGGAATCCGCACACCGACCGGTCGAGAGCGCCGTCGTCGTCGGCGCTGGCATGGTGGGCCTGGCCACGGCGTGGCACCTTCAGGAACACGGTGTCGAGGTCACCGTCCTCGATCGCTCCGGGGTGGCCGCCGGCAGTTCGTGGGGCAACGCCGGCTGGATCTCCCCGGGCCTGTGTGTGCCGCTTTCCGACCCGTCGGTGCTCAACTACGGCCTCAAGTCGCTGCTTGATCCAGACTCGCCGCTCTACGTCCCGTTCAAGCCGGATCCGTCGCTCGCTCGCTTTCTCCTCGGCTTCGCGCGCCGATGCACGACGGGTCAGTGGAAGCGGACGATGGCCACCTTCGTGCCACTCAACCAGCGCGCCATCGGCGCCTACGCCGCCCTCGAACGCGGTGGTGTGCAGGCGACCCCGCACGAGGCGCCGATCGTCGCCGCCTTCAAGAACCCGGATGACGCCGCGGGCCTCGAGCACGAGTTCGACATGATCCGCGGCGCCGGGCTCGACCTCGAGACGGAAGAGACGAGCCCTGACGTCCTGCGCCGCACGGTGCCGATCATCAGCGAGCACGTCCAGCGCGCGGTGAGCATTCGCGGGCAGCGCTTCATCAACCCCGGCGATTACGCCCAAGCTGTGGCGGACGCCGTCACCGCCCGTGGCGGGCGTGTCATCACGGGCGCCAACGTGCGCGCTTTCCAGCACGTGCGCGAAGGCGTGCGCGTCGACCTGACCGCGGGTGAGCCGTTCACTGCTGACGTCGTTGTGGTCGCCACGGGCGCGTGGCTCCCCGAGCTGACGGCGGGCTTCGGTGTGAAGGTTCCCGTGCGCGCCGGACGCGGGTACAGCTTCAAGCTGCCCATCACCGACCCGGCAGCTCGCCCGGTCGCTCACCCCATCTACTTCCCGTACGAGCGCATCGCGTGCACGCCGATCGACGACGGCCTGCGTGTCGGCGGCACGATGGAGTTCTGCGACACGGACGACCCGCTCCACGTGGGCCGCGCCGACGCCATAGCCCGCAGTGGCCGCGACCTGCTCACCGGCGTCGACTGGGAGGCGCGCGACGACCTGTGGTGCGGCAACCGGCCCGTGCCGCTCGACGGCCTGCCGCTTGTCGGAGCGACCCGGGTGCCGGGCGTCTACGTCAACGGCGGGCACGGCATGTGGGGTATCACGCTCGGCCCGCTATCAGGCGAACTTCTCGCCGAACAGATCGTCACCGGACGCGTTGCCGACGAACTGCGTCCGCTCGACCCGCTGCGCTGACCACTCCGGACAGCCGAACGCGAAAAACGGTCCGCACCGAACCGGTGCGGACCGTTTCACGTGAAACGTCAGATGACGTCGACCGACTCGTGGTCGCCCACGCCCTGCGCGAGACGTGCGAGGTGGTAGCGGGTGTCACCGAAGGTGCGCTCGATCGATGCGAGGCGTGACGTGTAGTGACCGACTGCGTACTCGGCCGTCATGCCGATGCCGCCGTGCAACTGGATGGCCTCCTGGCCGATGAGACGCCCGTAGGTACCCACGAGGTACTTCGCGCGGGAGACCGCGTCGACGTCGACCTCCTCGGCCAGCGCCATGGCGGCGAACAGCACGGCGCTGCGCGTCAGCTCGACGCCGACGTACATGTCGGCCGCGCGCTGCGTCAGCGCCTGGAACGTCATGAGCGGCACCCCGAACTGCTTGCGCGTCTTGAGGTACTCCACCGTCATGCCGAGGGCGGCTTCCATCGCGCCGATCGCCTCGCCCGACTGAGCGACGTTCCCCAGCGCCAGTGCGGCGTCGAGTACCTCGCGACCGCCGAGGCGAACGGCTGAGGCGCCGTCGAACGTCGCGACGGCCCGGTCGACCGAAGGCGCCTCCACGAGGTAGACGCCGAGTTCGCCGTCAGCCAGCGCGGTCGTGACGACCGCATGTGCCTCGCTGAGATCGGTGTTGCCGACGCCGACGCCGCTCAGCGTGACGCCGTCACCCGAGCCCGTCGCCGTGCGCGTCGGCTGATCGGGCGCCCAGACGCCGCCCTTCTCACCGAAGGCGGTGAGTGCGACCTTCTCGCCGCCGATGACGTCGGCCAGCAGGTCGCTCCCCGCGGCGTCGAGCGCAGCAGCCGCAGCCATGGCGTCGGCGTAAGGCAAAGCGACTCGAGCCTTGCCCAGCTCCGAAGCGGCGAGAGCGACCTCGATCGACGAGGCGCCGAAACCGCCTGCGTCCTCGCTGAACGGCAGGCCGAGCAGGCCCATCTCCGCCATGCGCGACCACCCGGTGGGGTCAAACGGCTGCGGGCCCGTGGGGGCGCCGTTGCCGTCGTCCTTCGGCGTGAGGCTCGAGGCCATGTCGCGCACGGCCGAGGCCAGCGCGCGCTGTTCTTCGTTCGGCTTGAAATCCATGAGTCAGCCCCTCAGTCCGAGAATGCCGCCGGAGATGATGTTGCGCTGGACCTCGTTCGATCCCGAGTAGATCGAGGCCTTGCGGAAGTTGAGGTAGCGCGGCAGCGTCTCTCCACCCCAATCACCCGTGTGCCAGGTGAGCGCTTCGACGCCGGCGACGTCGACCATGAGCTCGAAGACCTCCTGCTGCAGTTCGCTTCCGCGCAGCTTGAGGATGGACGACGCCGGGTCGGGCCGGCCGTCACGCGAGTCGCCGGCGACGCGCAGCACCGTCAGCTCCAGGGCCATGACCTCGGCCTCGAGTTCGGCGAAGCGTGCGGCGAGCAGCGGGTCGTCGAGGGCGGTGCCGTTCGGCGAGCGGGTCTCGCGGGCGTGCTGCTTCGCCTGGGCGAGAGCGGCCTTGATCGAGCCGACGGGCGCGGCGGACGTGCGCTCGTTTCCGAGGAGGAACTTCGCGTAGTCCCAGCCCTTGTTCTCCTGGCCGACGAGCTGGTCGGCGGGCACGCGCACGTTGTCGAAGAACACCTCGTTGACCTCGACGCCGCCGTCGATCAGCTTGATCGGACGGACCGTCAGGCCCTCGCTCTTCATGTCGATGAGCAGGAACGAGATGCCCTTCTGCGGCTTGTCGGCCTTCGGGTCGGTGCGCACGAGCGTGAAGATCCAGTCGCCGTACTGCCCGAGCGTCGTCCACGTCTTCTGACCGTTGACGACCCACTCGTCACCCTCTCGCACCGCCGTGGTGCGCAGCGACGCGAGGTCGGAACCCGAGTCCGGCTCGGAGAAGCCCTGGGACCACCAGATCTCGAGGCTCTTCGTCTTCGGGAGGAAACGCTCCTTCAGCTCCTGGGAGCCGAACGCCGCGATGACCGGCCCGACCATGTTGATGTTGAACGGCAGCGGGCTCGGCAGCCCGGCGCGCTGCAGCTCGGAGCGGTAGATGTGCAGTTGCAGCTCGTCCCAGCCGCGGCCACCCCACTCTTCGGGCCACTGTGGGGCGGCGAGGTTGTGCTCGTCAAGGAACTTCTGCGATTCACGCAGGATCTCGGGGACGGCTTCTCCGTCCTTCATGTAGCTGTTCTTGAGGTGGTCCGGCACCTCGTTCTCGAAGAACACGCGCAATTCGTTCTGCAGCGCGACGTCTTCCTCGCTCAGTTTTCGCTCCACGGTGACTCCCTGGTGTGTTCGAGGCGAAAGGCGAACCTTCCCTCATCCATGTCTACACCGTTGTTGAGCAATGCTCAATAAGCCGTCTGCGGCCTGGAACGCGAAAGCGGCCCGGAGCGTCCGTGACGGACGTTCCGGGCCGCTCGTGCGAGCGCTTCGGCTCAGTGCCCCATGGCAGGTTCGGCCGGCTTCTTGACGAAGAAGGTAAGCGCGATGGCGAGGCAGCAGATACCCGCGGCCACCCACATCGCGAGCGAAACGCCACCGGAAACTGCGTCGGCCTGGTTCTCGCCCGCTTTCGCGAGCGACTCGGCACGTGACGTCATCACTGTGACGGCGAGTGCCGTTCCGGCGCCGGCGGCCACCTGCTGCAGGGTGCCGAGGATCGACGAGCCGTGCGAGTACAGGTGACCCGGCAGCGAACCGAGACCCGCGGTGAACAGCGGCGTGAACATGAGCGCGAGGCCCAAGCTGAGCAGCGGGTGGATGAACAGGTAGACCCACCACTCGGCGTGCGGGGCGACGAGCCCGCCGAGCGCGGTGGCGACGACGACGATCATCGCGCCCGGTGTGACGAGGGGCTTCGGCCCGACCTTGTCGTAGAGGCGCCCGATACGCGGGCCGAGCAGACCCATCATGAGCCCACCGGGCATCATGACGAGGCCCGCCTCGAGCACGCTGAGGCCGCGGGTGGCCTGCAGCCACAGCGGCAGCAGGATCATCGTGCCCATCATCGCGAGCATCGCGATGCACATGACGGCGACCGCGATGCCGAAGCCGGGCGAGGCGAGGGCACGCAGGTCCATGAGGGGCGCGCCGCCGTTACGGGCCAGGCGCAGCTGGCGCCACACGAGCACGGCGATGCATGCGGCGCCGACGATGACGGCCACCCACGGGTCGACGACGGGCTCGGCTCCCGGCGTGTGCCCGCCGAACTGGCTCATGCCGTAGATGAGGCCGCCGAAGCCGACCGCTGCGAACGGGATCGAGACGAAGTCGAGCGTTCCGCCCGCCTGCGATCCGCTGCGCGGCATGAGGCGAAAACCGATGACGCCGCACACGACGGCGAGCGGCAGCACGAGGAGGAACAGCCAACGCCACGAGGCGAACTGGAGGATGAGCCCCGACGTCGTCGGGCCCAGGGCCGGTGCCACCGAGATGGCGAGCGAGACGTTGCCCATCGTGCGGCCGCGCTCGGCGAGCGGCACGATCGTCATGACCGTCGTCATGAGCAGCGGCATCATGATGGCCGTACCCGTCGCCTGCACGATGCGCCCGAGGAGAATGACCCCGAAGTTCGGCGCGATCGCGGCGAGCAACGTGCCCAGAGCGAACGAGATCATGGCCGCGGCGAAGACGGCGCGGCGCTCGAAGCGCTGCAGCATCCAGCCGGTCGTCGGGATGACGACGGCCATCGTCAGCATGAACGCCGTCGAGAGCCACTGCGCGGCGTGGGCCGTGACGTGGAGCGACGACATGAGCTGCGGAATCGCGTTGACCATGATCGTCTCGTTGAGGATGACGATGAAGGTGGACACGGTGAGGATGCGCAGCACGAGCTTGTAGTCACCCACCGGCTCGGGGGCCCCGGGCGCGCTCACCGCGTCGCTCTCGGCCGCGTGCTCGGAGAACTCGTCGCTGGTGGCGGACGGCGGCACGGGGGTGGGGATCTCGTCGGTTGCGGTTGCCGATGGCGTGGGGGTTTCGGGCATACGGGTGCTCCGGCATCGTGGAGGGTGGATTCCGGCGAAGGTGACGAACGTCGAGGTCCAGAGAAAAGTCGGGCTTCATACTCTACGGTGAAGCGCGCCGACACAGCGAACGATTTTCGCGCCGTGACGTGTGGTCTTCGTCGCGCCCCCACGAAACGGTTCCCTCACCGGACGGCTCGACGCCGCCCGTCGTCGACCCGGCAGACTGGGCGCAGTGGAAGGGACGAGGTGTGAGCACCGGCCGCATGACGTGGGCCAGCCGGGGACGGCGAAAGCCGGTCTACCGCCACCCCGACAAGATCGAGCGCAGCGGACGCCATCTGGGGCGTGCGTGGGTGGAGAACGTCTTCTTCGTCCTCGTCATGCTGCTGTCGTTCGCCTTCGCCGTCCTGCTCCTGCTCGAGGTGCGCTGGTCGTGGTCGCTGCTGCTGTTCCTCGTCCTGTTCTGGGTCGTCATGGCTTACCTCGCGCTGCCGCGACTGCAGCGTGTGCTCACGTCGATCTACGTTCCCGACTACTTCATCGGCCGCAGCCGCACGAGTGACGGCCTGCTCGGCGATCCGCTCAACCTCGCCGTCATGGGCAGCGAGGAGCAGATCCACGAGGCGATGACGCGTGCGGGTTGGACGCGCGCCGACCCCGTCACGCTCGCCTCGAGCGCCCGGATCGTGTACTCCTCGCTCGCCCGACGCAGCTATGCCTCGGCGCCCGTGAGCCCGCTCGTCCTGTTCAACAAGACGCAGGCTTTCGCCTACCAGCAGGAGGTCGAGGGCAACCCGTCGCAGCGCCACCACGTGCGGTTCTGGCCGACGCCGGAGGGTTGGCTGCTGCCCGGCGGCACGCGCGTCGACTGGTTGGCTTCGGGTACGTACGACCGCGCGGTTGGTCTGTCGCTGTTCACACTCCAGGTGACGCACAAGATCGACCGCAACATCGACGTCGAGCGCGACTACGTCATCGGCACGGTGCTCCACGCCGTCGAGGAGGCCGACGTCCACGTCATCGAGAACTTCTCCACGGGTTACCACTCGCGCAACGGCGGCGGCGACGCCGTTCAGACCGACGGCAACCTGCCGACCCTGCACCTCGAGAAGGTGGAGGTGGCGCCCGAAGCCGGGGGATCGGCGGATGCGGTGTCGTCCGGCGCCACGAGGGTGCAGACATCCACTCCAGGCGACCGAACTCTCGAGGCGACCAACAGCGACAGCGCTCGCGACGTGCTGACGGAGGTCGGTCGACGACCCATCCCGGTCGTCGCGGCCTTCGTCCTGACGGTGGCGTCGGCGCTCCTGGCCATGGTCGGATTGTTGTGGCGCGACCACGAGGCGCTCGGTGACAGCGGCCCGGACGTCATCAACAGGGTGCCCGTTGGTGTCTCCGAGACGACGGCGCTGTGGATCAGCGTGCTCGCCTACGTGCCCATCCTCTGGCTCGCGTGGCGCACGTTCCGCGGTGGCCTGTGGGCGCGGCTGACGATGATCGCGCTCGTCACGGCGTCCCAGGCGTGGCAGATGTGGCAGTACCTGCAAGGTGGACGCCCCACGATGACGGCGCTGCTGGCCCTCAGCATCGACCTGCTCATCGTGTTCGCGCTGACGAGCCTGTCGGCCCGTGAGTGGGTCGAACACCGGCGCTCCGAGACCGAGTGCGCGGACGTCGACTGACGGCGCTCGCCGCGTCACGACGTCGTGGCGGCCTCAGTCCGTCGCAGCGGGGTAGGTGGCGCGTCCGTTCTTGACCACGGCACCCGGCGTCAGCGTGGCGGGCTTCGGCTCGCCCGGCCCCATGATGTGGCGGACGGTCTCTCCGGCGGCCAAGAGCTGGTCGGCGATGAGGCGACGGTGGCAGCGCCACCACACCGCCTCGGAGCACAACATCGCGGGAACCTCGGCGTCGAGTGAACGCAGTTGCGCGAGGCCCTCGGCGAACTCGTCGCTGAGTGTGAAGTCTGCGTAGTTGTGGAAGCTGCGGTTCTGCCAGAGGGCGTTGACCTCGTCGGGCACGTCCGGCTGTTTGGGCCTGCGGCCGGTGAGCGCAGTGAGGTGGACGTAGCAGATGGCGCGCTCCTGCAGGCTGGCCGTCAGTGCGTCCTGGTCGAACCACGGATACTTGCGCGAACCGGGTAGGCGGCGCACGTCGACGACGACATCGACGCGGGCTGCCTCGAGCAGTTCGAGGAACTCCGCGATGCTGCGGTCGGAGTGGCCGATCGTCAGGAACTCGACCGGTGAGTCAGTCATCCTTGACGAGGCTCAAGGCCGATTCCTTGTGCGCGGCGACGTGATCCGTCTTGTCACTCTTGATCTCGTACTGCGGCTCGTCCTGCGACGCGTGGCGGGTGCGGCCCTTGTACTCGAAGTCGGACGTGTGGACCGTGGTGATCGTGCCGGAGACGTGGCCGGCCTCGGAGTTCCAGGTGACGTGGTCACCCTTACTGAATCGCGTGCTCATGACGTACCTCCTGCCTCGACGATAGCGCTGCGAGTTCCCACCCCCGGGGAGGCTGGAACGTGAGGGCAAAGGTGTCTACATTCGAGGCATGAGCGACAACGAGAACGAGACCTTCAAGCCCGAAGTCGACCAGCAGGACGGCGGCCCCGGCGCACAGACCGGCGGCGACGGCGGCGAGTACAACGACACGGCCAGCGGCGGCCAGTCCGACGCCGGCAGCAAGGACGAGGGCCAGCACGGCGACGCCGACAACGCCTGATTCACCGCACGAGGGGCCACCGAGCAACGCGCTCGGTGGCCCCTCGTGCGTCGGGGGATCCGCAGGCAGCGAGCAGGCTGGTTACGCGACTCACCGGGCCGAAGGTCCCTGAGCCTTCGGGGTGGCTGCGCCTAGCGTGGGAAGTGATCCTTCGAAGAAAGGCAGCCGCCATGTCAGAGCAGGAGCTTCGCCCCATCGTCGTCGGATTCGACGGCTCCGAGCCCTCCCACCGCGCCCTCGCGTGGGCCACACGGCAGGGGCAGGTCACCGGCGCGCCGGTCGAGGTGTTGACGACGTGGCAGTGGCCGACCAACTACGGCTACGCGATGGCCTTCGAAACCACGTACCGCCCGGACGACGTGGCCCGCGAAATGGTGGAGGAGGTCGTGCGCAAGGCTGCGTCGGAGCACCGTGACGTGACGTTCTTCGCGCACGTCGTCGAGGGCGAGCCGCGCAACGTTCTCGTCGACCGTTCCCCCGAGGCCGAGATGCTCGTGCTCGGATGCCGCGGCCACGGTGAACTCACCGGCATGCTGCTGGGCTCCGTGAGCGGCTACTGCGTCACGCACGCCCACTGCCCGGTGCTCGTCGTCCGCGACTGAGACCCTGGCCCCGACGACCGTCGCCCCTGATCCGGTGGTCCGCCTCTTCCTGGGGGAAAGGCGGGCCACCGATGTTGAGCGGTGAGGGCGGCATCCGTGCCGCGTTCACCGCTCAACATCGCAGGCTCAGGCGTCGGCCTCGGCGCGCTCGCGCTTGCGGTCGTACATGCAGAACGCGGTGGCCACGACGATGAGCACCATGATGAGGCCCATCGAGATGCGGAACGACGTGGGCCACGCCGTGCCACCCTCCGTCAGCGTGAACAGCACGCCGGGGATGAGCGCCGTGCCGACGGCCGTGCCGACGCGCTGACCGAGCGACAGCACACCGCCCGCGACGCCGCCGAACTTGGGGTCGACGGCATTGAGCGTCAGCGTCTGGTTGGGGGCGATCGTCATGCCCTGGCTGACGCCGATGAGCGTCAGCGGCACCGCGAATGCCCAGTACGGCAGGGAACCGGACTCGACGGGCCCCGCCACGAGAACGACGCCGAGCACCGCAATGAACGCGACGACGAAGCCCGCGATGACGAGGCGACGCCCGAGCGTCATGACGTAGCGCCCGGCGATCTGCGAGGAGACGGCGGCGCCCACGGACGAGGGCAGCCCGACGATCGACGACTCGAACGCCGAGTGGTGCAGGTGCATCTGCAGGTAGAGCGGGATGAGGATCCAGATGCTCGTCATGCCCATGAAGAACGCCGTGACGATGAGGATGCCGTTGCGGAACGACTCGGCACGGAAGATGTCGAGGTCGACCATCGGCGGGCGTCCACGGCCCTTGTACCGCTTCTCCCAGAGGACGAACGCCGCCACGAGCGCGAGGCCCACCGGCATGAGCGCCCAGACGGCAGCCCCGGCACCGCGCTCCATGAACGGCAGCATGATGACGAGCACCGCGACGGCGAGCAGCACGGTGCCGACAGGGTCGAGGTCGAGCTTCTGATCGGGTCGACGACGGTCGTTGGGCACCCAGCGCAGGCCGAGGAGGAGCGACGCGAGGCCGAGCGGCACGTTGATGAAGAACATCCAGCGCCAGCCGGCGTCGTTGCCGAGGATCTGGATGAGCAGACCACCGATGACCGGTCCGACGGCGGTGGCGACAGCGACCGTCGTCGCCATGAGAGCGAACGCCTTCGCGCGCTCCTGGCCGCGGAAGTGCTGCTGGATGAGCCCGATGGCCTGCGGGTTGACGAGGCCCGAACCGAGACCCTGTACGACACGGGCGATGTTGAGGACGACGATGTCCTGCGCCAGGCCGGCCATGAGCGAGCCGAGCGTGAACAGTGCGATGCCGACGAGGAGCATGCGGCGCCGGCCGATGACGTCGCCGGCGCGGCCCGACGGCACGAGGAGGACGCCGAAGGCCAGTGCGTAACCGGAGATGACCCACTGCAGGCCACCCGAACTCGCGCCGGTGGACTCGCCGATCGCCGGGAGCGCGACGTTGATGACCGAGATGGCGACGAGCGCCATGAAGAGGGGGATGAGGAGCACCGTCAGGAGCCGGCGGGGCCTGACCTCGGGTGTTTGTTCGGTCGTCTGTTCGGTGCGCACGAACGACTGTACGCACGGCCTCGCACCGGTCTCTAGCAGACGTGCGCACGATCACTTTTCCGCGTGGTTCCGGGTGTTCCGGGCCACTTCAGGGATGAGATTCGCCCCGGCACACGACCGACCGCGAAGGGCGGATCGCGCACCGGGGCGAATCGAAGGGAGGCCGTCAGACGGCCGCGCGCACGACCTCCGTGATCGTCGTCGGTGCGTGACCCATGAGCTCCTCGAGGGCGTTCGAGTCGGTGTGCATCTCACCGGCGGCGATCGAACGGTCCACGCGTGCCTGGATGTTCGGCCACGTGGCGTCTTGGCCGTCGCTCGTCATGGTGGTGACGAGTTCGTCGGCGCTGACGACGCGGTGCACCACCGTCGTACCCGTGGCCTCGGTGATGGCCTCCGCCAGCTCGGTGAGCGTGAAGGCAGGGCCGCCCAGTTCGAATGTGCGCGACTCGGCGCCCGCGGAGCGCAGGGCGCCCACAGCGGCAGCGGCGAAGTCTGCGCGTGCCGCAGCGGAGATCGGGGCGTCGTCCGTGGCGCTGAGGATCTCGCCGGTGGCGAGGTACTGCGGCAGCTGCGTCGTGTAGTTCTCCGAGTACCAGGCGTTGCGCAGGACGGTGTGCGCGACGCCGCTGGCGGCAAGCACCTTCTCCGTCGCGATGTGCTCGTCGGCGAGGGGGTTGCTCGAGGCGTCCGCGTTGAGGATCGAGGTGTAGACGATGTGAGCGACGCCGGCGTCCCTGGCCGCTTCGATGACGTTGGTGTGCTGCTCGACGCGCGCGCCGACGGCGTCGCCGGAGATGAGCAGAAGCCGCTCGACACCTTCGAGCGCCGTGCGCAGCGCGGCCGGGTCGGCGTAGTCGGCCTCGTGGACGGTGACGCCCTGCTCGGCGAGGCTCGCAGCCTTGGCGGGGTTACGGACGACGGCGACAACCTCGTCCGGTGCGGTGCCGCTCTCGAGGAGGTCGGCGACGACGAGGCGGCCGAGCGCTCCGGTGGCGCCGGTAATGGCGAGGGTGGTCATGGCAGGTCCTTTCCAGGGGCGGATACTGCACATGCAACAGCGCCCCCACGCGGATGCTTCCGAGGCGCCGCCCGAGGACCAGCAGGTGGACGCGTCAGGGCTGCCGAACCGCGCGTACGACGGCGTCGACCCCGCCCATCTGGTCGTCGCGGCGGCGGTTCTCCAGGGTGACGATCTCCCACTCGTCGCCTCGTAGCGCGGCGCCCGCCTCGTCGATGCTCACCTGGTGCTGCCCTGCGGCACGGGTGGGTTCGCCCGTGGCCGGATCGACGCTCTGGTGGCCGACCATGAACAGCGTCCCGCCGGGTGCGACGCCGCTGCCGAGGCGCGTGATCATCTCGGCCATGTCGCCCGCGGGGTGAACGTAGAGGCACAGGACGACGTCGTGCGCGCGAGGCTCCGGCGCCCACACGCCGAGGTCGCCCTCGACCAGGGTGATGCGCTCGGCGACGTCGGCCCCGGCCTGTGCTGCGTTGCGTTGCCCTAAGTCCAGCGCAGCGGGCGAGAAGTCGACGGCGGTGACGTTCCAGCCGTGCGCGGCGAGCCACAGGGCTTCCGCGCCGTGGCCGGCGCCGGCGTCGAGAACGGACGGTTCGCTGTCAGGGCGACGTGTGGTGAACAGCTCCTCGAGCTCACCCGTGACGTACGGGTTCGGCGCCTTCGTGGCAAGCATGTCGGCGTGCGACGCCATGACCTGCTGCCAGCGCTGCTCCCAGCCGTCGCGATCGAACGAGGGGGGTGTTCATCGCGCGATCAGACGTGGCCGCTGAGCTGCGCCATGCGTGCTTCGAGCGTGGCGAGCAGCGAGTCGAGCTCCTTGGAGTTCTCGGCGCTCACGGGCAGCACGTCGATGGAGATCTTGGCGCCACCCGCGAGGGCGCGCAGCTCGTCGAGCTTCGCCGCGAACGGCGATCCGCTGCCCGGCGAGTAGTAGCGCACGGCCTCGTCGAGACGCTCGGGGTAGAGGTCGGCCTTCGTCACGGCGACGACGACCCACACGGGGCGCTCGCGGCGCACGGCCATGGCGGCGATGCGGTGCGCGGTGATCGTCCAGTCCTCGAGCTCGGCGGCGAGCTGCTCCTCGACGGTTCGTTCCGGGGCCGCGCCGCTCACGCCGCCGCTGCGTCGAGGCGTCGCGTGGCCGTAGGCGACGACGTGGATGACGCCGTCGACCGGCGCCTCGTAGAACACCTCGTCGAGGGCCGTCAGGCGCGTTGCGGCGTTGTCGCCGGGCACCACGCGGAAGCGGAAACCCTTGAGGCGCGCGGATTTCGAGGTGCGGCGCTCCATCGTGGCGGAACCGACCTCGGTGACGCCCTCGGCCGTCGTGCGGCGCGCCAGGCGGTCGACGAGTCGCGTCTTGCCGACGCCCGTCATGCCGGTGACGCCGACCGTCGGGTAACGGCGGTGCAGCAGGGTCGACAGCTTCTCGGGCGCCGTGGACACCGCCGTCAGGGCACTGCCGGCGATGCTCGTGCCGATGGCAGCCTTGCCGGAGCCGCTCACGGCCTTTCCGATGGTATTCACGTTCTACCTCGCGTGACGTCGATGTACATCCGGGTCAACCTTACGGACGTCACCTGCGTACTCGTGCACGTCAGCGCGGCCACCGCGACAGCAGGGGACGAAACTCCCTCCAAGGGGTGGGGGTGCGAAGGGTCGTGCCGGTTAACGTGGGGGCATGACACGCGATGACATTCACGAAGCAGCCGAGAACGACGAGCCCAAGGGCGAGAAGCCGGGCTCCGGTGCCGAGCGTTCCGAGGGCGGGAGCGGGCTGAGCGGTTCCGACGCCGGCGCCGACGCCGTGCCCGAGAACACGACGGGTGGCACGAGCCCGCGCACGCCCAACCAGAGCGACTCGCCTAAGACCGCGAACTGAGCGCGCCGACCGGCGGGTAATGGCGTCGCGGCGCGCTTCCAGGGGTGAAATCCGTTGGGGGGTACCGGTTGTCGGAGGGCGTTGCTAGTGTCGCGAACATGACCGACATGAATGCACAGCAGCCGCCCACCGACCCCGACAGTGCCGCGGCGCAGGACGCTGGCGCCGCGCGTGAGCCGTCCGGCGCCCAGGGTGGCGCAGAGACGATCGGCGCCACGCCGAACAGCGACGCGGGCCGCAACGACGCGCTTCAGCGTGACCCGCAGGAGTGGGCCACGGGTGACGAGCCCATGACCGAGGCGCAGAAGTCGT
Organism: Dermacoccus abyssi; assembly: GCF_003515945.1. Classification (GTDB taxonomy): domain Bacteria; phylum Actinomycetota; class Actinomycetes; order Actinomycetales; family Dermatophilaceae; genus Dermacoccus; species Dermacoccus abyssi. The sequence goes on along the minus strand of NZ_QWLM01000009.1, from coordinate 91,045 downwards.
ACCTCGACACGCTGGCCAAGGAATCCGGCGAGCAGCTTCCGGCCGACCTCACGAAGGCCGAGGCGAGCGAGCACATCGATCGCCTGCAGGGTAAGAGCAACCGCGTCGACTGAGGTCGGCTCACTCCTCTCGCCGGGGCGGGTTCGTCATCGCCTCGGCGAGCTCGTCGTGCGCGTGTCCCTCTGACTCGCGCACGACGCCGTCCCGCGCGCCGAGCCGATCGGCGTCGGTGCGGTGCGAGCCCACCTTGAAACGGCCCTCGAAGCGTTCGATCGGCAGCGAGATGCCGACGATCTTCCCCAGCATCTCGTCGATGTAGTCGCCCGGCGCCTTGCCCATCCGCCACGGCTCTTCGCGCCCAGCCTCCATGACGCCGGTGAGTCGGGCAACGACGCCGCGCACCCACTTCGGGTCGTCGTGGACGACGAGTGTGCCCCACGCGTGGGCGACGAGGTAGTTCCACGTCGGCACGACGCGGTGATGCTCCGCCTTGCTCGGGTACCAGGTCGGTGAGATGTAGTGCTCGCCGCCGCCGAACGTCGCGAGGCTCGTACCGACGTGGTGGCCGTCCTCCCACAGCGGATTCGCGCGAGCAACGTGGCCGATGAGCGTCTTGCCGCTCGGCGCATCGGCGTCGTCGACCACGAGCAGTGGCACGAGGTCAGCCTGCGGCGTCATGCCGTCGTGGGTGACGAGGGTGGCGAGGGGATGCTTCGCGACGAAGTCCGCGAGGACGGCGACGTCGTCGACCCGGTCGTGGGCGGGGTTGTAGGCCATGCAGCCACCTTCTCAGGTGGACACGCTGCAGCCTCGCCGCCGTACCGTGACGATCATGAACATCGTTCGACACGGCCGCGGCACCCCGATCGTCCTGCTCCATGGCTTCGAGGCCGACCATCGCCTCGTCCTCTCCCTGGAGAGTGCCTTGCGCGCAGTACCGGGATGGCGCCGTCTGTACCCGGACCTGCCGGGTTTCGGGCGTACACCGATCGGCGACGTGGCGAGCACGGACGACGTCGTCGCCGAGGTGCTCGACCTCGTCGACGACGAGTTGGCCGGTGAGCAGTTCGCCATCCTCGGTGATTCCTTCGGCGGCATGGTGGCTCGCGCGGTGGCCCATCGACGGCGAGACAGGGTGCTCGGACTCGGACTGCTTGCGAGCGTGTTCGTCGCTGACGCGAGCGCTCGCGTGGTGCCGGAACGTGTCGTGCTCCACGAGGACACGGACGCCGTCGCCGTTGCAGGCGATTCGGCTGATGACTACGCGGACATCGCCGTCGTCCAGACGCGAGGGAACGCCGAAGCCTTCGTCGAGTTCGCCGCCCCGGGCGCGGAACTGGCCGACGGCGAGGCGATGAAGAAACTCTCGGAGAACTACCGGTTGAGCTGGGATCCTGAGGACTCCGAGCCGTTCACGCAGCCTTCCCTCATCATCACCGGGCGGCAGGATCACATCGTCGGCTACCGCGATGCCCTGAACAGGCTCGAGCACTACCCGCGCGCCACCTTCGTCACCCTCGACGAGGCGGGCCACAACGCTCACCTCGACCAGGACGCCCTCGTGGGCGCCCTCGTCGCGGACTGGCTGAGGCGGATGCGGCCCTACGACAAGCGCTGACGGCTGCGGCCTCACTAGGGTGAACCGCATGCGCAGCGTCCACCTGAGTACCGTCGTCCACCGCGACCCGCAGGTGGTCTACGCCTTCGCGCGCGACAGTCGAGAATCTGCCGCGGTGGGCGGCCGGGTTGGCCTCGTCCGAGGTTCATGCGGGCGAACGGGATGGCGAACTCGTGGCCAAATCCCCCATGGGTACAGTGCGGTTCACGTTCGTACCGGAGAATGCGTTCGGTGTGCTCGACCACGACGTCACGCTGCCGGACGGAACCGTGGTCCACAATCCACTGCGCGTGCTCGCCCACCCCGACGGGGCCGAGGTGGTCTTCACCCTGCGTCAGGCGGCGCTGACGACTGCAGAGCTCGACCGTGACGCCGCGATGGTCGAGGCCGACCTCGAGCGGCTGCGGTCCCTGCTGGAATGAAGAAGTCGGGGGTGTGTCGCGACCGACACACCCCCGACCCCTCATCGCCCGAGCGTCAGGACGCGCTCGGCTTGTCACCTTCCCACTCGCCCTCGTGGCCCTTCTCGCACCGGTACGTCCAGGGCTCGTCGGGGAGCTCCTGGCCGGCAGAGGAGCGCTTCGACGTGAACTGGGCGATCGGAGCCGAGCATTGGGGGCAGGTGCTGGGAACGTGCGGGGCAGCCTGATTCGTCATGGCACTACCTTCGAAGTTTTCCCGCGCCGGCGCAAGACTTCAGGGCGTGCAGTCGCGTCGTCATCGAGGCGGGCCGAACGATCCCGGAACTCCGTCTCGCGACGGATACGCGGGTCACGCGGCCGACGCTAGCGTCGAGACATGAGCAAGAAGTCAGCGTTCGACGTCGGCCCGTCGCCGGAGGAGGTTCGTCGCGTCGCGCAGGAAGCACGAGACCTCCCGCGGGAACAGCTCGAACGGGGCGTGCTGGGATGTCTCGGGCTCGTCGTCGCGGTGTGGGCCGTGACGGTGGCGGTGGTCGCGACGAAGCTGCCGGAGCGGGTTCCGACGCACTGGTCGGGTGAGACGCCCGACGGGTGGTCGAGCCGCACGGGCGCCATCGCCCTGTTCGTTCTCACGCCCATTGCCATCTCGGCTCTGCTGGTGCTCGTCAGCGGGCTGGTGATGCGCTGGCCCCAGAGCATCAACGCGCCGCAGAAGGAGGAGTGGCTGCGCACACCGCAACGGTTGCGCACGCTCGAGCGGCTGATGCGGGAGGACATGGTGCTTCTGTCGGCGCTCATCTTCGCGCTCTTCGCCCTCATCACCGCGACGACGGGCTGGGCCGCACATCAACCCGGTGGCGCCATGCCCGGCTGGCTCATCGGCGGGGTGCTCCTCCTGTTCGTGGTGGGCATGCTCACCTTCCTCGTCACCCGGATGCTGGGCAGTCGCTACACGCCGACCGACACCGTCGACTGAGCACATGCTTCGCCCCAATCGCCCCGAGTGTCGGCGCGGCAGGGCACAGTGGGGGCATGGCTGAGATGTGGAGAGACGACGAACTCGTCGTGGGCGAGTTCACCTTCGACGCGCTGCGCTGCGGCCCGAGCGACGGCGAGACGATCCTTCTGCTGCACGGCTGGCCCGAGTCGAACGCCCAGTGGCGCGACGTGGGCCCGATTCTCGCCGAGGCGGGCTACGACGTCGTCGCCCCGAACCTGCGCGGCTACGCGCCCGGTGCGCGCCCCGCGGGCGTCGAGGCGTACGGCGCGGAGCAGCTCAGCGGAGACGTCGTCGGCATGATCGAGGCGCTCGGCACGGAGCGCGTGCACCTGGTCGGCCACGACTGGGGCGGCATCATCGGGTGGTTCGTCGCCGGCGGACACCCGGAGCTCCTCACGACGTACACCGCCGTCAGCACCCCGCACCCGCAGGCCGTCGTGCGCGCCACGATGGCAGACCCCGAGCAGCACGAGAAGCTGCAGTACATCAACCTCCTACGTCAGGAGGGGGTGGCCGAGGAGAAGCTCGCGGCCGACGACTGGGCGTACCTGCGCCGGATGATCGGCAACCTCGGCGGCGCGCGCCTCGACGAGCATCTGCGTCTGCTCGGCCAGCCCGGCGCCCTCACCGCCGTCCTCAACTACTACCGCGCCTACCGCCCCGAGACGGGCCTCGCGCTTGGCCCCGTCACCGTGCCGACGACGTACGTCTGGGGCAACACCGACGTGGCCTTCGGGCGCCGCGCCGCCGAGGGCACGGCCGACTTCGTCAACGCGCCGTACACCTTCGTCGAACTCGACGAGGGGCACTGGATCAGCGATTTGCAGCCGGAGCCGTTGGCCGACGCGATTCTCGCCCGGGTGCGCGGCTGATCAGCGCGGCAGCATCATGCCGAGCGAGTGCGGGGCCGTCTCGACGAAGCCGAGCTTCGCGTAGAGCGGGCGCCCCGGCTCGTCGGCCATGAGCGTGACGTAGGGGCGTGGCGGCGCGTCCTCGCGGATCTTCGCGATCAGCGTCTCGAGCACCGCCTGCCCGAGGCCCTTCTTCTGGTGCTCGGGCAGCGTCGCCATGTCGGCGATGTGGAAGTACCAGCCGCCGTCGCCGATCACGCGGCCCATCGCGACGACCTCGCCGCTCGCGCGATGACGCACGTGCACCCACGCCCACGAGTTCACGAGTGCCGGTTCGCCCTGGGCCTCGGTGACGGGTGACAGGCCCGAATCGGCGCGCAGCCGAAGGTAATCCGCGAGTGGCGGAGGCGAGAGCGTGAGGTCGTAGTCGGGGTGCACGGTGGCTCCTCTCGTGTCAGTGGGTTCGTCGTGGGTGAACAGTGGCCGTCAGAACAGGCTCTGCTGGCTCATCGTCTCCGGGGAGCGCACGTCCGCCGGGGCGATGCGTCGCCCGCGCAGCGCGTCGAGGTCGACGACGAGTGGGGCGTCGTCGTCATTGACGGTGACGAGCGCGACACCGCCGACAACAGCGGTCGGGGTGAGGCAGTGTTCGCCGCGGCTGAGCGGGTGCGGGTACGTGCCGAACACACCGTCACCGGTGAAGAACCCCGCGTGCTGCGCCGGTGGCTCCCACGGGTCGAGCGCGAGCTCGAGGCCACTGGCTTGGAGGAACGCGCGGGCGTGTTCGACCGCGTCGGCGTGCGCGCCGTCGAGGCGCTCGCGGGAGAGCGGTTTCGTGAGGGAGCCGGCCTTGCTGCTCCTGTGTTTCGTCTGCGGGATGCCGGTCTCGGCCGTCACCGCGTCCTCGTGCACGCGGACGGCGGTGCCGTCGGCTGCTCGGGCAATGTAGGTGGCACGCACGGCGCCCTGCTCGTCGAGGCGTGCCCTCCCGCGCGACGCCGACGCGGTGCCGACCTTGCTCGCGCCGTCCGCGAATGTCGCGATGTAGAGCCAATGCGGCCGCGCGAGATAGCCCGTCAGCGACTCGGGCACGTAGCCGCCGCGGTGCACGTGATGCATGAAGCGCGAGTCGTCGCGCTGGGCACACTGCTCGCACTGCACTCCGACGGTGACGGTGCGCCGCCCGTCGCAGGGCACGTGACGGGCGTCGCCCGGGCGGGCTGCGTCGAAGCGGCCGGTGCAGAAGCGGACGTCGGGCTGGACGCGGAACGCCATGCGGCGGTTCATGATCGGCGCGCGGAGCCGTTCGCCGTGGTCGGTCAGGACGACGAGGTGCGGCTCACCGCCCGCCCACGAGGTGGTCTGCACGAGCGCAGGGGCGTCGGAGCGCCAGAAGTCGTCGTGCATGGTGCCCAGCAAACCACGGTGGCGGTCGGGTCGAGTTGGCCGGTCGTCGCGGCTGACGCAGTTCGGCGCGCCTGATGCGTTGTGAGCGGGTTCAGAGTGCGTCACGTGCACCGAAGTGCATCAGCTGCCCGCGCGTTCGGCGGAACACGTGCGGCTCGTTCCCTGTTGTCTCCTGCGAACCACGACCCCGAACGAGGAGTTCGACATGTCGAAGATTCTCTTCGTCGTCAGCGCAGCCACGAACTGGACGCTCGCGGACGGCACGCAGCACCCCACCGGATTCTGGGCCGAGGAGCTGCTCGCCCCGTACCGCCTCTTCACCGAGGCCGGTGACACCGTCGAGTTCGCGACGCCCGGCGGCGTCGCACCCGTCGCGGACGAGGCCAGCCTCGCCCCCGAGATGAACGACGGCAACGACGTGCGGCCCGAGCTCGACGCCATCGACGCGCTCAAGCAGCCGCTCAACCTGTCCGACGTCGCACTCGACGACTACGACGCCGTCTTCTACCCCGGCGGTCACGGCCCGATGGAGGACCTCGCGGTCGACGCCACGTCCGGCAAGCTCATCGCCGATACCCTCGCAGCGGGCAAGCCCGTCGCCATCGTCTGCCACGGCCCGGCGGCGCTGCTGCCCGCGCGGGACGAGAACGGCGACCCGGTCGTCAAGGGCCGCAAGCTCACCGCCTTCTCCAACGAGGAGGAGCGCGCAGGAGGCAACGCCGACAACGCCAAGTGGCTGCTCGAAGACCGCCTCCGTGAGGACGGCGCCGAGCTCTCCGTTGGCGAAGCGTGGCAGCCCAACGTCGTTGTCGACGGCGACCTGCTCACCGGCCAGAACCCGGCCTCCAGCAAGCCCCTCGCCGAGGAGCTCAAGAAGCGCCTGGGCTGACGCGTCGCCGCGCCCGAGCGCCTCAGGGCGCGGGGTCGATCTCGGTGCGGTTGGGCAGGGTGTGCGACTACCCAACCGCACCGAACTCTGCCCAAGGAGGCTCCGCACCCGAGGCGCGTGGAGTCACGTTGTGGGTGGCGGGTGTCATGCTCGATTCATGAAGACACCAGAGGGCGGGCACACCACCAACTACGCCGACACTCTCATCACGGTCGCGCCAGACACCCGCGCCGTGGCGGGCTCGCCGCCGCCCACCGGCAAGGGCAGTGTGGCCGAGCGTCAGTTCGCGCTGCTCCATGGGCATGACTACGAACTGACGAGCGACGACGTTCTGTTCACCGTGAGCGCCGATCGCAGCGGTGTCCCGGACGGCGAGCGTCACGCCGCACGCGAGGCCTTCTTCTCCAACGGCCAACCGTGCCTGCGCACGTCACCGCTTGCGAAGACGTACGGGTGGGGTTTCCACTTCGACGCCGACAGCCGCGTCGCGCTCGTGGCCGTCGACTCGCCCCGTTACGCCGAACTCGTCGAGGACGACGCCGTGACCAAGCACCCGGCCATGAAGTCGCGTCGTTGAGCGGTTTTCGAGCGCTCTCTGAAGCACCTCAGAGCCTCGAGGGGTGAGGAACCCCACCCCTTCCGTCTTGGGTGAACCGCACATCGGTGACAAGGTGGAAAGGCGAATCCGTTGCGGCAGTGCTTTCTTCGCCTTGCCTACGGGCCCGCTGTGGGGGGCTGCCGTGACCTGTTGACGACAAGGAGGTCACATGGCGAACTCATCCGACGCTCCGCCAGAGAGCGAAGCATCGCAGGGCGCGTCCGCGTTCGACGAACACGCGTCCACTTACTCGTCCACCCTGCAGAGTTCCTTCCCTGAACTCGACGTCGAGGTGCGCGACTCGGCCAAGCCGATCGCCCCGCACCTGCAGATCGCGGAGGAGGATGACGACGAGACCATCACCGAGAAGCTGAAGCTCCAGGGAGTTCGCCTCGGCAAGGGAATGGTTTCCCCGCGGGTCTTCTGGCCGGCGCTCATCGTCATCCTCGCGGTCGCCGTGGTCGGCATCGCCGCCCCGGAATCGACGAGTGACGTCCTCGTCGACATGCAGTCGTGGATCGTCACCAACTTCGGTTGGTACTACATGCTTGCGATCGGCTTCTTCATCGCCTTCACGGCGTTCGTGGGCTTCAGCAAGTACGGCACCATCCGTCTCGGCCGCGACGGGGAAGACCCTGAGTTCGGGCTCCTGTCGTGGTTTGCGATGCTCTTCGCCGCCGGCATGGGCATCGGCCTCGTCTTCTACGGCGTCGGCGAACCGCTCACCTACGCGACGAGCGACCCGAAGCCGGGCTGGGAGGGCAGCGAGACGGAGAAGGCGCAACTCGCCATGGCGCAGACCTTCCTCCACTGGGGTCTGCACCCGTGGGCGGTCTACGCCGTCATCGGTCTCGCGCTCGCGTACGCCATCCACCGCCGTGGTCGTCCGATCTCGATCCGCTGGGCCCTCGAGCCCCTCTTCGGCGATCGGGTCAAGGGCTGGCTCGGCGACCTCGTCGACGTCCTCGCCATCTTCGGCACCGTCTTCGGTGTCGCCACGTCGCTCGGTCTCGGCGTGCAGCAGATCGCGTCGGGCATGAAGTCGATCGGCATCGTCGACAACACCGACAACGCCGTGCTCGTGACGCTCATCGTCGTCATCACGTTCCTGTCGACGCTCTCGTGCGTCTCGGGTCTCGGCAAGGGCATCAAGTACCTGTCGAACATCAACCTGAGCTTCGCGGGCCTGCTGCTCATCTCCATCCTGCTGCTCGGCCCGACGCTGTTCCTCTTCCAGAACTTCGTCGAGTCGCTCGGCGTCTACCTCGCCAACGTGCTGAACATGACGTTCGACGTCGGTGCTTACACGGGTGAGAAGGGCGCCACCTGGAACGCGAGCTGGACGATCTTCTACTGGGGCTGGTGGAGCTCGTGGGCACCCTTCGTCGGTGTCTTCATCGCGCGCATCTCGCGCGGTCGCACGATCCGCGAGTTCATCGCGGGCACGCTGTTCGTGCCGACGATCGTCGGGTTCCTGTGGTTCTCCGTGCTCGGTGGCACGGGCCTCGACCGTGAGCTCTTCGGCAAGGGCGGTCTCGTCGACCCGAAGGAGGGCGTGGACGCCTCGACGGTGCTGTTCACCGTGCTCGAGGACCTGCCGCTCGGTTCGGTGCTGTCGATCCTCGCCATCGCACTGGTGGCGGTCTTCTTCATCACCTCCTCCGACTCGGGTTCGCTCGTCGTCGACATGCTGGCCTCCGGCGGTCACCCCAACCCGCCGACCTGGTCGCGTGTGCTGTGGGCCGTGCTCGAGGGTGCGCTCGCCATCGGTCTGCTCCTCGCGGGCGGTCTGAGCGGGCTGCAGTCCGCGGCGATCGCCACGGCGCTGCCGTTCAGCGCGGTGCTCATCCTCATGTGCTTCGCCACGCTGCGAGCGCTGCGTGCGGATTTGGCGCTGCGCCGTCGTGACGAGACGGCTGAGCGCATCCGAGCGCTGCAACAGGAGTTCGAGGAGAGCTTCAACGAGCACTTCGGCCGCCACGTCGAGCCGCGCATCGACTACCGCATCTCGCGGACGACGTCACCGCGCGGCGGCGGACGCGGCGCCCCGACGTCGCGTCCTCCCGAGGCCGACTGACGCTGCGGCACGCGAACGGCGGGCCACCCTCACGAGGGGTGGCCCGCCGTTCGTTGTGGGCGGCCGCATCGAACCCGCGTCAGCGCAGGTCGCGCGGGAGCTGTTCGAGCATGCGCAACCATAGCTCCGACGCCGTCGGGTAGCTCGGCACGGCGTGACGCAGCACGCTGACAGGCACCTCGCCGACGATGGCGATCGTCGCGGCGTGGAGCAGTTCAGCCGCGTCCGGGCCGACGAACGTGGCGCCCATGACGACGCCGCGACGGCGGTCGACGACGATCTTCGCGCGCCCGTCGGCATCGTCACGCAGCAGCGACGTTCCGGCGGCGGTGCCGAAGCCCACCTCGGAGGTGACGACGGCGTCGTCGCCCAGCGCGGAGCGCGCCTCGGCCTCGCTCTGGCCGACGGAGGCGACCTGTGGGTCGGTGAAGACCACCTGCGGCACCGGCACGTTCGCGGGAGCGGGAGCCTCGTCGGCACCCGCGAGCTTCGAGCCGAGCACGCGCGCCTCGTACTTGCCCATGTGGGTGAGCGGGGCGCCGGGGCCGGCGTCGCCGACGGCGTGCAGCCACTCGGGCAAGGTGCCGCTTCGCACGTCGTCGGCGGACAGACCGAGCGCGTCGAGGCCGACGTCGGCGAGGTTGGGGCGGCGTCCGGTCGCGACGAGAACCTCGTCAGCGGTGAACGTGCCCGACGCGGACGTCGTCACCGTCACCTCGCCGCCGTGGATGCGCCCCAGGCCCGTGTCGTCCGCGTGCTCACGAACGGCGGACGTGACGTCGGCGCCGAGGACGACGGCGATGCCCGCCTTCTCGAGGGCGGAGCGCACGATGTCGCCCGCGAACGGTTCGTTCTTCTCGAGCAGTGCCGGGCCGCGCACGAGCATGCGCACCTGCGAACCGAGGGCCGCCATCCACGTGGCCGCTTCGACGGCGATGACGCCGCCACCGACGACGAGGAGCCGCTCGGGCACCTCGACGACGCCCGTCGCGTCACGCGAACCCCAGGGGCTCACGCCGTCGAAGACGGGCGGAACGACCGGCACCGAGCCGGTCGCGAGCACGACAGCGCGATCGGCCGTGACGGTGCGCGTGCCGTCGGGGCCGCTGACCTCGACGCGCTTCTCCCCGACGATGCGGCCGTGGCCGCGCACGAGCGCGATGTCGGCGCCGTCGGCCCACTTCACCTGGCCGGAGTCGTCGTAGTGCGACACCCACGTGTCGCGGCGGGCGAGGAGCTCCTTCGGCTGGACGGCAGCGTCTTCGACGCCGGGCAGGTGCGCCGTGGTGTGGGCCACGTCGATGGGGCGCAGGAGCGCCTTGCTCGGCATGCACGCGTAGTACGAGCACTCGCCGCCGAGCAGTTCGCCCTCGACGAGCGCGGCGCTCAGGCCACCCTCGACGGCGTACTGGGCGACATTCTCACCCACCGGCCCGCCGCCGATGACGACGACGTCGGCGTTGAGTTCGTCAGTGTCAGTCATCCGGGTCAGTCCTTCGCGGTGGTGGCGGGGGCGCCGTAGACGAGCTCGACGTACTCGCGGTGACGACCGATCCAGCCCTTGATGAACGGGCACAGCGGCAGCACCTTGCGGGTGCCCTCGTCACGCACGTCGTCGAGCGCGAAACGGGCGATCTGCGAGCCGACGCCCTTGCCCTCGTAAGCCGGGTCGGCCTCGGTGTGGGTGAACACGGCGAGCTCGTCGGTGAGCTGGTACTCGGCGAAACCGGCCAGCGCGTCACCGTCCCACGCCTCGTGGCGGTTGGCTTCGGTGTTGTACTTCATGGTCAGGTCGGACATGGCGATCTCCTCGGGGGATCTGGGTGCGTCGGGACGGTTGGATCGGAGGCGGGGTCAGCCGCCGATACGGCCGCGACGGTTGCGCGGGCGCAGGTGGACAGGCGGGATGGGCGGTGCCGGAATGCGGTCGGTCTTGCCGGTGTAGCCCTCGACGTGGCCGAAGCGCGGGTCCCCGGCCTCGTACTGTTCACGGGCTTCGACAACCTCCTCGTGGCTGCGGCCGACGAAGTTCCACCACATGACGATCTCCTCCTCGAACGGCTCGCCGCCGAGCAGAACGAGACGGGCGGGGAACTGGCCGATCGAGAAGTGCAGCTGCGAGCGGCCCGGGTCGAGGCACGCGAGGTCGCCGCGCTTGAGCTGCGTCCCCTCGAACGTCACGTCGCCGGAGTCGACGAGGACGGCGTGCTCGAACGACGAGTCGACGTCGAGGGTGAGTTCGGTGCCCGCCTCGAGGCGCAGCTCTGCGCCGAGCAACGGCGTGTACGTCGTCACGGGCGAGCGATCGACGCCGGGCAGCTCACCGAGGAAGACGAGCGCGACGCCGGCGAAACCGCCGTCGTCACCGGTGAGGTCGACGTCGTCTGGGGCGTGGTGCTCGAACGCGCGTGCCGTCTCGCGGTCGGCGTCCGGCAGCGCAACCCACAGCTGGACGCCGTGCAGTGTGTCGGTCTCCGGCGTCGAGACCTCCGAGTGGGCGATGCCGTGACCGCTCGTCATGAGGTTCATCTCGCCGGGGCGCACCATGCCGTGCACGCCGCCGGTGTCGCGGTGCTCGATCTCGCCGTCGAACAGCCACGAGACCGTCTGCAGGCCGGTGTGCGGGTGCGGCGGCACGTCCATGCCGTCGCGTTCGAGGTCGCGCACGGGCTCGGGGCCGTAGTGGTCGACGAAGCACCACGCGCCGACGAAGGAGCGATCCTTGTGCGGAAGCGTGCGGCGCACCTCGAGCGATCGCATGCCGCCGAGGGGAACCTGACGGGCCTCGAGTACCTGGACGTCGTTCATGTGAACCTTCGTTTCTCCTCGCGGTGCGTCGTCCCGGCGGACGGCGCGGCGGGCACGTTCGGTGCAACGGCTCGCGGCGCCTACCCCTTCCCGCACCCCGCTCGGGGCGCGTCGCGGACACGAGCGTGCATCTGAAACGTATGACGCCGTCGGCGCCCCGGCAACGTCGGTCAGCGTCTCGGGGCCGACGGCCGTTAGGTTCGGCCCGTCCCCCGAACGATTCGGCCGGGCCGCCCACGGTGCGGTGCGGTGAGAAGGAGTCCGACATGAGCGGTGGCGACCCGGAGCGCCCCTGCATCGACAAGGTTCAGCCCCTCACGCACGCGGCGATGATCGAGGCCGCGAAGAGCTCGCGCGCCGCGTCGAAGGAGGCCGGCCTCGACGTCGGGCTCATCGAGCTCGTCAACACGCGCGTCTCGCAGATCAACGGCTGCGTGACGTGCCTGAGCGTCCACGCGCCCGCCGCCCGCGACGCCGGCGTCGACCCGCTCAAGATCGACCTGCTGCCCGCGTGGCGTGACGCCGACCTCTACACCGACGTCGAGCGCGCGGCGTTGGAGCTGGCCGAGGCCCTCACCAACCCGCGCGAACTCGATCTGCGCGCGGCCATCGCTGACGCGTCGGACGTCATGTCGACGGAGGCGCTCGCGGCCCTCGAGTGGGCCATCGTGCTCATCAACGCGTTCAACCGCGTGTCGATCGCGAGCGCGCACCCGCCGCGCCGCCGCCGCTGATCTCGACGACGATCGTGGCGAGTGCCGCCACGCCGAACGCGACGAGGGAGGCGCTCAGCCACGTCGGTGCGCTGAGGCCGATGGCCTCGCCGATGGAACGCCACATGTCCGACCACGCGCCGAGCGTGCCGGGCGCGACGAGCTCGTAGGCGACGAACCCGGCTGCCCAGGCGACGAGCATGAGCGGACGCGAGGGTGCGTCGACGGTGGTGTTCCAGCGGTGACGCCCGCCGAACAGGTAGTAGTCGACGAGGAAGACGCCGAGCAGCGGCACGAACACCGAGCCGATGAGGGCGAGGAAGTGCGCGAAGCCGTAGATGTCGACGGCGAGGGCGAGCACCGTCGAGGTGACGCCGAGCGCGATCGAGATGAGGCGACGGTCGAGGCGCGGCGCGATGTTCTGCAGGGACACCGTCGTCGAGTAGACGTCGACGAAGCACTGGTCGATCTCGCGCAGCGTCAGCACGAGGAAGCACAGCGAGCCGCCCGCGACGCCGAGGAAGATCGAGAACACGGCGTCGCCGTTGCCGCCGGCCAGCAGCAGGGTGATGATGCCGATCGAGTAGACCGCGATCTGGGTGACGCAGTAGCCGAGGTAGCTGCCGAGCACCGCGGCGCGGTGGGACGTCGAGTGGCGCGCGTAGTCGCCGGCGACCGGCACCCACGAGACGGACAGCGCGATGATCGCGTCGACGGCCACCATCCAGCCGCCCCAGCCGTGACCGGTGTGGGCGGGTACGTCACGCGTCAGTAGCTGCGAGGCCAAGTAGACGAGCGTGATGATGACGGCGACGGTGACGTACTTGCGCAGCACCTTGACCCAGTGCAGCGGGTAGATCGCGAGCAGCGTCGTCACCACACCGATGGTGACGACGACGGGCCAGCGCGGCAGGCTCGGCCAGAGGGTCTGGGCGGCCATCGTCGTCGTGACGATCTCGAAGGTGCCCCAGCCGATGAGCTGCGTCATGTTGAACAGCGTCGGCACGTACGACAGGCGGCCGCCGAACAGGCCGCGCAGCATCACCATCGCGGGCTGACCCTGCTGCGACGACGCGAGCGCCATCGCGGAGACGCCCGCAGTGCCGACGAGGGTGCCCACGACGAGCGCGAGAATCGCCTGCGGCATGCCAATCCCCGGCGCGCCGAGCGGCTGCAGGACGACGATGGCGCCCGCGAACGCGAGCAGGCTCATGCCGAGGTTGCCCCACATGCCGAGCTGGTCGAGCAGCCCGAGGTTACGCGGTGCCGGCCCGCCCTCGAGTGTTGTGGGGACGTCGTGGGTGTCACCCACGTCGGGGTCCCGGCGCGGTGCGGTGCCCTGGTGCTGCGTCGTGGCGCTCGCGTGACTCACTGGCGTGCTTCCCTCCTGCCGCGCTTCACCGGGAGACGGCTGGCGCGGGGCCGTCGACGCGCCGGTCGGCGCATCGGCAGACTATCGGCGCGAAAGTGCCAGAATTCGCGTTTGGCACTGACGTGCCAGGGCGGGTTGCGGCCAAGCAGTCACGGGTTGTCGGTTCGGTAGACGTTCCGCGTCGTATCCGACGCCGAACGTCTACCGAATCCGCGGGTACGTGACGTGGCCGTCAGCGCGCCTCGACGCGCAGCGGCGTGTGCGCCGGGTCGGGCACCTCGGCCGCGAGCGGGGGTGGGGGCGGCGTGCCGCCGTCACCCCAGGTGTTGGCCTCGAGGTGGTCGCGTCCGTGCGGGGTGAGCCAGCCGTTCAACGCCGGACCCTTCGGGACGATACCCGTCGGGTTCACGTCGGTGTGGACGATGTAGTAGTGCTCCTTGATCTGCACGAAGTCGTTCGTGTCTCCGAACCCCGGCGTCTGGAACAACTCTCGGGCGTAACCCCACAGGTTCGGCAGCTCGTCGAGCTTCTGCCGGTTGCACTTGAAGTGGCCGTGGTAGACGGCGTCGAAGCGCACGAGCGTCGGGTAGAGGCGAACGTCGGCCTCGCTGATGCTCGGGCCCATGAGGTAGCGACGCGTCTCGAGCCGCTTCTCGAGTTGGTCGAGCGCTGACCAGAGTTCGTCGTAGGCCTTGTCGTACGCCTCCTGCGATGTCGCGAAGCCGCACTTGTAGACGCCGTTGTTGACGGTGTGGAAGACGAACTCCATGAGCTCGTCCATCTCCTCGCGCTGTGCCTCGGGGTAAAGATCGGGTGCGCCCGCGCGGTGGAATTCCTTCCACTCGGTGCCGAAGTCGAGCGTCATCTGGTTGAAGTCGTTCGTCACGACCTCGCCGGTGCGCTCGTCGACGATGGCGGGCACCGTGATGCCGCGCTCGTAGTTCGGGAAGCGCTTGGTGTAGGCGTCGCGCAGGAAGTGGATGCCGAGCACGGGGTCGACGCCGCCCGGGTCGAGATCGAAGGTCCAGCTGCGTTCGTCGTGGGTCGGGCCGGCCATGGCGACGGAGATGACGTCGTCGAGGCCGTAGAGGCGGCGCGCGATGAGCGCACGGTTCGCCCACGGGCAGGCACGTGCCGCGGCGAGACGGTAGCGGTTCGCCTCCACCGGGTAGCCGTCCTCGCCGTCGCGGGTGATGCGGGTCTGGATGTAGTTGGTGTCGCGCTTGTAGGAGCCGCTCTTGTCGGCCATGAGTCCCCACCTCTCATCGGATTGCCCTTCGACCGTAGCGCCCTGTGCGCCGCCGCGAACAGTCGCAGGCGTGTGGATCAGGAGAGCGTGAGGAAGAGTTTCTCGAGCGTTTTGGCGTTCTCCTCGCTGACGGAACCCTCCTCGGCGAGGCACTGCTGCAGCCCCGAGGAGAGGATGGCGAAGCCGGCCCTGTCGAGGGCGCGGCTCGTCGCGGCGAGTTGCGTGACGACGTCCTGGCACTCGGCGCCACTCTCGATGAGTCGGATGACACCGCCGAGCTGACCCTGAGCCCGCTTGAGGCGGTTGAGCACGGGCGTCATGTCATCGGGTGAGAGCTGCATGGCAAGCCTTTCGGTTCGGTGGTCGCGGGGCCTCGGTGGTGCCCGAGGGAGACGGTGCCGCCCCGGCGACGCAAAGTCCCAGCATACGGGGTGGGGTATCGAATGTCGCTCCCGTCAACGTCGGGCGCTCCCCGGATCATCCGTAGCGGAATCCGCGGAAATGCGGGCGAAGGCACCCCGCTTGATACGGGTGGGGGTATCTGTGATCTACTGGAGCCAGATACCCCAGGGGGTATAAATCGAAGCGAGACGCGGCCCGGTGGTCGCGCGGAAGGAGGGCACGATGGTTGCCATCGTCCCGATCGACACGCCGTCACTCGGCGACCGCTCCTACTTGGCCCACGACGGCGAGGTTGCCCTCGTCGTCGACCCGCAACGCGACGTCGACCGCGTCCTCGCGGTGGCGGAGCGCGAAGGGGTGTGCATCACGCATGTCTTCGAGACGCACATCCACAACGACTACGTCACCGGGGGCCGGGCGCTCGCGAACGAGACCGGCGCTACGTACCACGTCAACGCGGACGACGAGGTCTCGTTCGAGCGCGTCGGTGTGCGTGACGATGATGTCGTCACCGTCGGCAGCATGAGCGTCACCGTCCTCGCGACACCAGGCCACACCTTCACCCACCTGTCGTACGCCCTCGCCGGCGACGAGGGCACGATCGGCGTCTTCTCCGGCGGATCGCTGACGTTCGGCTCGACCGGGCGCCCCGACCTGCTCGGCGAGGAGAACACCGACGCACTCGTCCACCACCAGTACGACTCCGTCCAGCGCCTCGCCTCCGAACTGCCCGACGAGGCGCAGGTGCTTCCGACACACGGTTTCGGCAGCTTCTGTTCCGCGACGCAGTCCGACGCCGATTCCTCGACCATCGGCACCGAGAAGCGCACCAACCCGGCCCTGACGAAGAGCGAGGACGAGTGGGTCGAGGAGATCCTCGAGGGCCTGTCCGAGTGGCCCGCGTACTACGCGCACATGGGGCCGGCGAACGCCGACGCTCCGCAGGACGCCCCTGATCTCACCCTGCCCGCCACCGTCGACAAGGATGAGATCCGTGCCTCCCTCGAAGCCGGGGAGTGGGTCGTCGACCTGCGCAATCGCGAGGCGTACGCCAAGGGGCACGTCGGCCGCACGGTCAACTTCGGCGTCGACGGCCAGTTCGCCACCTACCTCGGCTGGATCATGCCCTGGGGGGCCTCGCTCACACTGCTCGGGGACAGCCCCGAGCAGGTCGCCGAAGCGCAGCGCGAACTCGTGCGCATCGGCATCGAGCGCCTCCGGGGGCAGGCCACGGGCGCTCCGCAGGCGTGGACCGACGAGGCGCTCCAGTCGTTCGAGCGCGCCACGTTCGCCGACCTCGCTCAGGTGCGCCACCACCGCGAAGTGACCGTCCTCGACGTGCGACGCGCCGACGAGTTCGGCCCGTCCCACATCGACGGCGCCGTAAACGTGCCGCTTCACGACGTGCTCGAGCGCCTCGACGAGATTCCTTCCGGCGAACTGTGGGTGCACTGCGCAGGTGGCTACCGCGCCTCGATCGCGTCCTCCCTCCTCGCAGCTGCGGGCCACCACGTGGTGGCCGTCGATGACAGCTTCGCGAATGCAGCCGAGACGGGCCTGAGCCTGGTGGCAGGCTGATCCTCGTGCTCATCGCTCTTGTCGCTGGGGTGGTCGTCGGGCTTCTCATCGGTGGCCTCGGCGGAGGTGGCGCCGTCCTCACCGTCCCGGTGCTCGTGTACACGGTGGGCAAGGATCCGCACGAGGCGACGACGGCGTCGCTCGTCATCGTCGCTGTGAGCTCCCTCGTCGGTCTCGTGCCGCACCATCGTCGCGGCGCCGTGCAGTGGGGCCAGGGCGTGACGATCGGTGTGCTGGGCGTCGGCGGCGCCTACCTCGGCACCCGCGCAGCGGCCGGGGTGGACGGCAACCTCCTGCTCGCGATGTTCGCCGGCTTGCTCGTCGTCGTCGCGGCACTCATGATCCGCAAGGCGCTCGTGGGTTCCGCAGACGTCGAGGGTCGGCCACGCGACGTGCTTCACTCCGACGACGAGGGCAGGCGTGACGTCGGCGGAATCGTGAAGCTCGTCGTGACGGCGACCGGGGTAGGGTTGCTCACCGGCTTCTTCGGCGTCGGTGGTGGATTCGTCATCGTCCCGGCTCTGACTCTGGTTCTCGGCTACGGCATGCCGTTTGCCGTCGCTACGTCGCTGCTCGTCGTCACGATCAACAGCGTCAGTTCGTTTCTCTTCCACTCCTCCGGTGGGAGCGTCATCGATTGGTCGATCGTGACGCCCTTCCTCGCCATGGCCGTCGCGGGTGCGCTCGTCGGTGGCCGACTCATGACGAAGATCCCGAAACGCACCCTGCAACTCGGGTTCGCGTCCTTACTTCTGCTCGTCTCGTTCTACACGGCGTGGCGCAGCATCCCTCACCTGTTCTGATCAACCTCTCGAAGGAGAACCCCCATGACCATCACGCCCCGTATCGACGCCGCCGGCCTCGCCTCGGCGAACTCGGACGACCTGCTCCTGCTCGACGTGCGAACGCCTGCCGAGTACGGAACCGCCCACATCCCCGGCTCGATCAACGTGCCGGTCGATCTGCTCGACGCGAACGCCGCCGTCATCGGTGGTCGTATCGACAGGGACGCCGTGCTCATTTGCCGCGCCGGGCCGCGCGCCGAGCGCGCTCAGCGAGCACTCGCCGGTGTCGGTGTCACCCGCACGTCGGTGCTCGAGGGTGGCTTCGAGGCGTGGCGTGACGCCGGCCAGGACGTCGAGTACGGCGAGGCACGCTGGGATCTCGAGCGGCAGGTGCGCCTCGTGGCGGGTTCCCTCGTCGCCACGGGTGTGCTGGCGAGCACGCTCGTGCCGAAGGCGAAATGGCTCTCGGGCGCGGTCGGCGGGGGTCTCGTCTTCGCGGCCCTGTCGAACACCTGCGCCATGGGCAACCTGTTGTCGAAGCTGCCCTACAACCAGGGTGCCGGCGCGCCGTCGGTGCGCCAGGTGACGGCTCAGCTGCGTTGAGGGCGGGCCCCTCGCTCGTCCCGCTACCGTGTGGCGCATGAGTGACGCGCCCTCCGGACTGACCCGTGTTGCCGTCGTCGGCGGCGGAATCGCGGGCCTGACGTTGGCCGCGGCGCTCGACCCGGCGCGCTTCGACGTCACCCTCGTCGAGGCCCAACCCGAGCGGACGACGGGTGCCGCGCTCGGCCTGTGGCCCGGCGCTCGCCGCACGCTCGCGCGCCTCGGTGTCGCACTTCCCGCGCCGACGAAGGCCGACCACGGCGGCCTCTACCGCCTCGACGGCGCCCGCGTCGCGACGGTCCGCGGCCCGGATCTCGCCATGGTGATGCGCCCGGCCCTCATGGAGGCGCTCGCTGCGGCTGTGCCCGGAAGCGTTCGTCGCGTGATGGCCGAGGTCACCGATCCGAGCACCCTCGACGCCGACCTCGTCGTCGGCGCTGACGGCGTGCGCTCGCGGGTGCGTGGCCTCGTCCAGCCCGGCGCGGCCGAGCGTCGTGAGACGCCCTACGTCACGTTGCGTGGCATCGTGCCCGCCGGCGCTGCGGCCGACAGGTTGCGGCCACTGGTCGGTGAGTACTGGGGCGCCGGAACGCTGTTCGGGCTCGCGCCGGTCGGGGATGCGCTCTACTGGTTCACCGGACACGTGAGCGACCTCGGCCCGGAGCCGCTCGACGTGACGACCGTGGTCGCCGAGGCGCGCGAGCGCTTCGCCGCGGCTGCCCCGCATCTGCGGGAGGTGCTCGACGCCGCGGGCGATGACACACTCGCGACCCGCCTGTGGGTCACGCCGCCGATGCATCGCTACGTCTCCGGGCGTTACGTCGTCATCGGCGACGCCGCCCACGCCGCTCCGCCGAACCTCGGACGCGGTGCGAGTGACGCCGCCCTCGATGCGGCCTCCCTCGCGCGCATCCTCAACACCAATCGGTCGCTCGCAGCGTGGCAAGCGCGCCGACTGCCCGTCACCCAGGTCGCCCGCACGGTGGCCGGGTGGGGAATGCGGGTTGCCCTGTCGCCCACCCGCGATCTCCTGTGGCGGCGGATCGGCACGAAGTAGGCACCTGATCCCGTCGTGTGCCCCAGGGATGTTTCACGTGGAACCACACACCCCTGCGGGTTGAATCTCATTTGAACTGAATGATTCTCGACCGACCCACTGCTCCCCCTCGTGAGAAGTGAGATCACTTCACGAAGGGAGATCCAGACCTACCGCATCGAGAACCCCGCCACCGGCGTCTTCGAGAAGGAGTTCGACTCCACCTCCGACGCCGACGTGCGCGCAGCCGTCGAACGTGCCCACGCAGCTTTCGACACTTGGCGTCGCGAATCGGCTCAGACGCGCGCCGACGCCATGAAGCGCGTCGCCGATGCCTACGACGAGCGAGCTGACGAACTGGCGCGCACCATCGCGACGGAGATGGGCAAGCCCCTCACAGAAGCCAAGGGCGAGGTCGAGCTGGCCGGCTCGATCTTCCGTTGGTACGGCGAGCACGGCCCCGCCCTGCTCGAGGAGGAGAAGCTCGACATCGGTGACGAGGCGTCGTCCGTCGTCGTGACCGACCCGATCGGTGTGCTCATGGGCGTCATGCCCTGGAACTTCCCGCACTACCAGGTGGCCCGCTTCGCGGCGCCGAACCTCATGCTGGGCAACACGATTCTGCTCAAGCACGCGTCGATCTGCGGCTCGTCCGCTGTGTTCATCGAGGAGATCCTCCACGCTGCCGGGGTACCCGAGGACGCGTACATCAACCTCTTCGTCAGCAACGACCAGGTGACGAGCATCATCGAGGACTCGCGGGTGCGCGGCGTCTCCCTCACCGGGAGCGAGGGCGCCGGAATCGCCGTCGCGGAAACGGCGGCGAAGAACCTCAAGATGAGCGTGCTCGAACTCGGCGGGTCGGACCCGCTCATCGTCCTCGACGACGTGGACGTCGCAGCGACGGCCGAGGCGGTCGCCAAGGCGCGGATGAGCAACGCCGGGCAGGCGTGCAACTCGCCGAAGCGAATCTTCGTGCCGCAGGCCATGTTCGCCGAGTTCACCGACGTCGTCGTCACGACGGTCGGGGAGCTCAAGGTCGGCGACCCGCTCGACCAAGCCACCGAGATGGGCCCGCTGTCGTCGATCGAGGCGCGTGACGGCGTCGTCGAGCAGGTGCGCAAGGCCGTCTCCGAGGGCGCGACGCTGCGTGCCGGCGGTGATGCGCTCGACAAGGACGGCGCATGGATGGCGCCGACCGTGATCACCGGCGTCACGAGCGAGATGGACGCGTACGCCGAGGAGATCTTCGGCCCGGTCGCGATGATCTTCCCGTACAGCTCCGTCGACGAAGCCGTGCGCGTGGCCAACGACTCGTCGTTCGGCCTGTCCGGCTCCGTCTGGGCCAAGGATGTCGAGAAGGCTGAAGAGATCGCTCGGCGCCTCGAGGTCGGCATGACCTACGTCAACGAACACGGCACGACAAAGGCCGGTCTGCCCTTCGGCGGCGTGCGCCGCTCCGGGTACGGGCGCGAGCTCGGACGGTGGGGATTCACGGAATTCGCCAACCCGAAGCTCGTCCGAGTCGCCTCCTGATCGAGGGTTCTTCGACGCGCCGGTCGCCGGCGGGGAGACTGGTGGCATGACTGCTGACACGCTCCTCATCGGCGCCGGTGACCTCGGCACCGAGATCGGCCTTCGTCTCGCTGCGGCCGGGCGCTGCGTCGTCGCCGTCCGACGACGGGCAGCACTCGTGCCCGCTCCGCTCGTCGGTGTGGCGGGCGACGTTTCGGACGGACTGCCTGATCTGCCCGCCTTCGACGGTGCTGGTGACGGTCCACGCCTCCTCGTCATCTGCCTCACCGCGGGCGGCCGAAGTGAAGAGCGGTACCGTGCCACCTTCCTCGACGGTGTCGACGCCGTTCTGCGTGACGTCGCAGCACGCGGCTGGGCGCCGGAGCGGGCCCTGTTCGTCTCGTCGACCGGCGCGATGGGGCATGCGCAGAACGGCGACGCGTGGGTCGACGAAACCTCGTCCGACGCGGCGGACACCCCCACGGGCCGCGTGCTCGCCGAGGCCGAGCAGAACTTCCTCGGGGGCCTGCCGGTGGGAACGCGGGGTATCGTCGTGCGCCCCAGCGGTCTCTACGGACCGGGACGCGAGTGGTTCATCGACCAGGTGCGTGCCGGCAACCTCGCCGACCCCGACCGCATGACGAACCGCATCCACCGCGACGACGCCGCGGCGGCCGTCGTCCACCTGCTCACGATGAGCGCCGAAGCCGACGGGCTGTACCTGCTCACCGACGACGCACCTGCTCCGGCGCGCGAGGTTGCGACGTTTCTCGCCCGCGAACTCGGCGTCGACACCGAGCCCTTCACGGCGCACGAGGGCGCGGCGCGTCCCTCGGCCACCCGGCGGCTGAGCAACGCGCGCCTGCGTGGAACGGGTTTCACCCTCACCTACCCGACGTTCCGCGAGGGCTACGCGAGCATCCTCGCCGGTGAGGGCGAGCGTCATCCCTGACTGATCGCCAACGTGCAGGTTGTGCGTGAAATATCGCGCACAACCTGACCTTTCCCGAATCACCGGGGCGCTCCGCGAAATTCAGGTGACGTGTGCTCGGTTCGCGCCGGATGGTTCCCCCTCATCCGAGGCAGCTGACGGTGTGGATCAGAAGACGCGTCGACGCGTTCCACCGATCGGCACGAGGTTGAGGATGAGGCCCACGACGATGAGGACGAGGCCGATGGTCCACAGGATCGACATCTTCGCGATGAGGCCGATGATGAGCAGGATGAGCCCGAGGGTGATCATGGCTGAAACCTTTCCAAAAAACGGATATCAGCATGACGTTACGCGGTTGACGTAATAGTCACCTACACCTATAAGGGTGCTTATTTGCGGGGGCGCTTCTTGCGTAACAGAGCGGCACTGAACAGCATCGTGGCGCCAAGGGTCGCTCCGAGAAGAACCCCCATGAGCACGACGCGGTTGAACATACCGATGGGGGTGGGCGCGCCCAGGAAGTACCACGTTGCCCGTGGTGAAGTAGATGTACGTCTTGCACGCGATGGCGAAGAGGATCCACGGGGAGGCCAGGATTCCGGTGGCGGCCAGCACCGAGGCGCCTGCGTTGCGCAGGGTCTCCTCGACGCGCACGACCGGGGTGGTCGATGCGCGTCGCTGGGCCAGCTGGGTCTTCATCAACGCAGAATAATAAGACACCGTCTGGTTTCCTACTTTTCACGTCCCTAAGTTCGAGTTATGTGAGTTCCACTCAGTGGAGAAATCGTGAGTCGGACGACCGTCTCTTAATTTGTCGGGCCGACGTCAGACGACGGAAATTCGTCGGCCTAAGCTGCGCGCGCCCTCACTGCACGACGTCGAACTCCGCGAGCCGGATGCCATTGGAGTACGCCTCGGTGTTGCGAAGGCGTAGATCCGTTCGACCGATCCCTTCGGCCCACAGCCGTTTACCCGAACCGAGGACGACGGGGAACTCGAGCAGCGTGAACCCGTCGACGAGCCCGGCAGCCAACAGGCTCTGAACGGGGGCCGCCGAACCGTGGACGAGGATCGGGCCGCCGTCGGCCTCCTTGAGCTTTGCGACCTCGTCAAGCGAACGCAGCACGTGGCAGTCGGCCCAGTCGATGTCGGTGACGGCCGCATCGTCCAACGTCCGCGAGACGACGTACTTCGGCATGGCGTTGTACGTGGCGAAGTCGTCCATCGTCGGCCAGACGGGGGCGAACTCCTCGAATGTCACGCGGCCCAGGAGCAGCGCAGAGGCCTCCTCCTGTTCGCGACCCTTGACGGCGTAGGCCTCCGGGACGAACTCGATGTCCTTGAACGTCCAGCCCGCGTGCTCGTACTCACCGCCGCCGGGGGAGTCGACGACGCCGTCGAGGCTGATGAATTCGGTGACGACGACGGGGCGCATGGGGTTCCTCTCGGGCGGGGCGCTCGGCTCCGCCCAAGGCTGC
This sequence comes from Dermacoccus abyssi, assembly GCF_003515945.1. Lineage (GTDB taxonomy): Bacteria > Actinomycetota > Actinomycetes > Actinomycetales > Dermatophilaceae > Dermacoccus > Dermacoccus abyssi. The sequence goes on along the minus strand of NZ_QWLM01000009.1, from coordinate 67,710 downwards.
CACGCGCCCGCAAACGCGAAAGGGCAGTGCCATAGGCTGAACGTATGAGCCTCGGGCCGACGACGACGGTGCGCCTTCTGCGCAGCCTGCTCGTTGCCGCCCTCACGGCCTGTAGCGCCGGCATCGCCCACATCGTCGGGGGCGCCCACGAAGCGCCCGTCGGGCTGCTCGTCCTTCTCGCCGCCGTCGGCACGCCGATCATGTTCACGCTGAGCAGGCGCCGCTGGAGCTTCGCCCAGATCGTCGTCGTCATGGGCCTCGCGCAGGTTCTGCTGCACGCCGTCATGACGATGTCGATGCCGGCCGGGCACCATGTGCAACCGCAACTTGTCGAGGCCGACGAGGGCTGGACGCAGATGGCGGCCGCTCACATCGTCGCCACCGTGCTCTTCTCGCTGTGTCTCGCGTACGGCGAACGCGCACTCGCGTGGACACTGCGCCGCGTCCTGCCGCACCTCGTCGTCCCGGCCTGGGGCCACTTCGTCGTCCGCCAGACGGCTTTCGACGCCGTCCGAGTGCCTCGTCCGACGTTTGTGCGCAGCCCTCGCGCCTCCCGCGCGCCGCCTGCGGTTTTCGTTCTCTCGCACTGATTCCCACCCCACGCGCCCTCACCGGGACGCGCTACCTGCGCACCCCGAGTGATCGCGGCGCCGCCGCCTGCGCGCGGCACGAGAAACGAAAGACCTCACCATGATTCGCTCCACCCTGCCCACCGTTCGCCGAGTCGCCGCCACCGCGCTCATCGCCGCGCTCGCCTTCACGGCCGCAGCCTGTTCGAAGGACGACAATGCGTCGTCGAAGAGCCGCCAGAGCACGTCGTCCACTTCGTCGAAGGTGACGATGGCGACCTCCCTCAAAGCCTCAGACGGTTGGGCCAAGGCAGCCGAAAGCGGCATGAGCGCCGCTTTCGGCACCTGGAAGAACACGGGTAACGAGCCCGTCGTCATCACCGGCGCGAGCGGCGACGCCGGGCCCGTCCAACTCCACGTCACGACGAAGACCGCGAACGGCATGGAGATGAAGCAGACGTCGAACTTCACGCTGGCGCCCGGTGGCACCTTGAAGCTCGCCCCTGGTGGCAACCACCTCATGTTCATGAAGCTGAGCAAGGCGCTCGCGGCTGGCGACGAGCAGCAGCTCACCGTCACCTTCAAGGACGGTTCGAGCACGAAGCTGACGTTCCCCGTGCGGGCCTACGACGGCGCCAAGGAGAAGTACTCCGACGCCGGGTCGGGTGACGCGTCGCCGTCGTCCGGTGAATCGGGCACGTCAGAAATGCCCGGCATGACGCACGCGTCGTCGCACTGATCCCACTCGTCCCGACACGGCCGGGCGCGAGGCTTCACGCCCCGCGCCCGGTCCGGAGGAACCCATGGAGAACTTCTTCGCCGGCCCCTGCCCGGTGACGAGCGACGACGCAACGCCGGCAGTTCGTCCCACGCGACGAGGCGTTGTCGCCGGCGCGCTCTCCGGCCTCGGCGCCCTGGCGCTCACCGGTTGCGAGGCGCAGTCTCGCGGCTCGTCGTCGGCGTCGAACTCGGCCCAACGCGCCAGCTGGACGGTGGCCTCCGGGCCGCCGCGTCAGAGCGGGGTCACGACGAAGCCCGGCACGCACGCGCACTGGGTCGGGCTCGACCTACCGGACGACGCGACGAGGGACGAACTGCGTCGCGCCCTCGTCGTCCTCGACGACGCGGCGGCGCGCTTCGTCAAGGGCGCGTCACCCCTGCCCGACGTTGCCCACGAACTGGCTCCACGAGCCGGGGACGTGGCGATAGCCGTCGGCCTCGGCCCCCGCGTCTTCGACCTCTACGGCATGCGGGCCGAGGCTCCCGCGTGGCTGAAGCCCATTCCGTCCATGACGATCGACGACTTCGAGAAGCCGTGGAAGCAAACGGATCTCGTCGTCCAGGTCGACACCGACAACCCGGTCACGGTGAGTCACGTCGTCGGCCAGCTCGTCAGCGCACTCAAGGGCACGGCAACCCCGCGTTGGCAGCAACGGGGGTTCGCCGCTGGAGCTCGCCCGAGCGACGGCGGGGTGACGCGAAACCTCTTCGGTCAGCTCGACGGCATGGAGCAGCCGAACGTCGCGGGCACCGAGGCGGGCCGCGTGTGGAACGCGGCCCAGCCCGGCGCGTCCTGGATGGAGGGGACGACCGGCATGGTCATCCGCCGCATCCGCATGGACGTCGACGTGTGGCAGTCGCTCGACCGCACGGCTCAGGAGAACGCGATCGGCAGGCGCCTGACGAACGGCGCTCCGCTCACGGGGACGAAGGCCACCGATCCGATCGACCCCGAGAAGACCGACGAGCTCGGCCTCACCGTCATCAACCCTGCGGCGCACGTGCCGCGGGCGATGCCGAAGAAGACGGGCGAGCGGATCCTGCGGCGTCCGTACAGCTACGAGGTCGCGCGTGACGACGGCACGAGTGATCGCGGGCTCGTGTTCGTCGCGTTCTGCGCCGACGTGGTCAGACAGTTCGTCCCCATCCAGCAACGGTTGGCCGAAGCCGACCTGCTCAACACCTGGACGACACCGATCGGCTCGGGGGTCTACCTCCTGCCTGCGGCGCCACGTCCGGGCCGCTATCTCGGTCAGGACATCGTCGAGGCCTGACGGCGCGCTTCCCGCCCACCCGCGTGGGCGGGAAGTTCCCCGTATGCCGGGAGCACGGGACGCGCTGGGCCGCTTTCGCGCGCCGGCGGTGAGCGTCACACGTGCAAGCGGTTGACGCTATCGGTGGCTGGTACTTGACTGATCAGAGCTTTCAGGGTTTTTCCACGCCCCGCCAAGCGCGGGTGCGGCCCGTCGATGCCGAGGAGTACGTATGAAGCTGGCAGAGCAGATCGTCGAGCAGTTGCAGGCCGCAGGTGTGCGCCGCATCTACGGAATCGTCGGCGACAGCCTCAACCCGATCGTCGACGCGGTGCGCCGCACCGGCGGCGCGGCGCGGGGTGGTATCGACTGGATCCACGTGCGTCACGAGGAGGCTGCGGCCTTCGCCGCCAGCGCGGACGCGCAGGTGACAGGTGAACTCGCCGTGTGCGCGGGCTCGTGCGGCCCGGGCAACCTGCACCTCATCAACGGTCTCTACGACGCCAACCGTTCCGGCGCTCCGGTGCTCGCCATCGCGAGCCACATCCCGAGCGCCCAGATCGGTCAGGGCTACTTCCAGGAGACCCACCCCGACCGCCTCTTCACCGAGTGCAGCGTCTACTCCGAACTCGTGAGCACGCCGACGCAGAGCCCGCGCGTCGTGCAGGCCGCCATCCAGCACGCCGTGACGATCGGCGGCGTCGCCGTCGTCACGCTGCCCGGTGACATCGCCGACGAAGGGGCCACGGCCGACATCACGCCCGTCGCCATCCCGACGAAGGGCGTCATCACGCCGAACGACGACGTCGTGCGTCAGCTCGCCAGCGAGATCAACCGTGCCGAGACGGTCGCCATCTTCGGAGGCGCCGGCGTCGAGGGTGCGCACGACGAGCTCATCGCGCTTGCCGAGAAGATCAAGGCGCCGGTCGGTCACTCGCTGCGCGGCAAGGACTTCGTCCAGTACGACAACCCGTTCGACGTCGGCATGACGGGCCTGCTCGGCTACGGCGCGGCTGCCGAGGGCATCGAGGACGCCGACCTCATGATCATGCTCGGCACCGACTTCCCCTACGACCAGTTCCTGCCCGACATCCGCACCGTGCAGATCGATACGCGCCCCGAGAACCTCGGTCGCCGCACCGCCGTCGACCTGCCGGTCCACGGTGACGTCAAGGCGACGCTCGCGACCGTGCTGCCGCTCGTCGAGGAGAAGAAGAACTCCAAGTTCCTCGACAAGATGCTGAAGAAGCACAGCAAGCTGATGGACAAGGCCGTCGGGGCGTACACGCGCAAGGTCGAGAAGCAGAAGCCGATCCACCCCGAGTACGCCGCGTCGGTGCTCGACGGCATGCTCGCGGACGACGCGATCGTCACGGCCGACACCGGCATGTGCAACGTGTGGTCGGCGCGCTACCTCAACCCGACGGGCAAGAGCCGCCTCATCGGTTCGTTCCTCCACGGCTCGATGGCGAACGCGCTGCCGCAGGCCATCGGCGCCCAGTTCGCCTACCCCGAGCGTCAGGTCGTCTCGATGTCGGGTGACGGCGGCCTGTCGATGCTCCTCGGCGACATGCTGACGGCGCGCACCTACGACCTGCCGCTCACGGTGGCGCTGTTCAACAACTCGACGCTCGGCATGGTCAAGCTCGAGATGCTCGTCGACAAGCTCCCCGACTTCGGCGTCGACGTGCCCGGAACGAACTACGCCGCCATCGCCGAGGCCATGGGATGGCACGCCGTGCGCGTCGAGGACCCGAAGGATCTCGAGGCCGCCTACGCCGAGGCGCTCGCGTACAAGGGCCCGAGCCTCGTCGACATCGTCACGGACCCGATGGCGCTGTCGATCCCGCCGAAGATCACGAGCGACCAGGTGTTCGGTTTCGCGACGGCGATGAGCAAGATCGTCCTCAACGGTGGTGCCGGCGAGGCCGTCGCCATGGGACGATCGAACCTCCGCAACATTCCGCGAAGCTGGTGACGAACGTCTGAGTCGGTCGCCGGAGCAGGAGTTTTGGGGAGTGTTACTACAGGTGTAGTGTTGGCTCGTTCCGTTCTTTGAGGAGTCTTCTCGTGTCCCAACCCGCGCCGGCGTCCGCCCACGACGACCACAAGCAGTTCATCCGCACGATGGTGCCGCGCATGATCATCCTGGCGATCATGTGCGTCGTCGTGCAGGCCCTCATGGGCCTGTCCTACATGGGTGCGTTCGGCAAGCCGGACCCGAAGAACGCGCCGTTCCTCGTCGTCAGCCACCACGAGGGCAACGCGGGCTACATCGCGAACAAGCTCAACGCCGTCGAAGGCGACCCCGTGCGTGCCACGATCACCACGGACGAGAAGGCCGCCCTGCAGCAGGTGCGCGAGGGCAAGGTCGTCGGCGTCTACGTCTTCAACCCCTCGAAGACGGAGAAGAACCCGACGGACCACCTCTACTACGCCTCCGCGCAGGGCGCCTCGCGGGCTCAGGTTGCGCAGACGGTGGGCCAGAACGTCGCCAAGAACGCCGAACGTGGCCTGAAGACGCACGACATCGTCAAGGCGGCGCCTGACGACACCCGTGGCACCGCCGCGTTCTACCTCGTCCTCGCGTGGCTGGTGGGCGCCTACCTCCTGCCCTCGGCCATGACGACGGCCGTCGGCACCCGTGCGCGCTCGGCCCTTGGCGCGCGATTGCGTCTCGGCCTCTTTGCCGCCTACGCGATCGTCTCCGGCATCGTCGGCACGGCCATTGCGCAGTACGGCCTCGACGCACTGCGCGGCGACTTCTGGCCCATCGCCCTCATGGGTGCGGCGCTCGTCTTCGCCGTGAGTACCTTCACCTACGGCCTCACCTCGATGTTCGGCACCGTCGGCATCGGCCTGTCGATCCTCATCTTCGTCATCCTCGGAAACCCCTCGGCCGGTGGTGCGTTCGCCTACGACGTGCTGCCCGAGCCCTGGCGCACGGTCGGCCCGTACCTGCCCAACGGCGCGGGAGTCGACGCGGTGCGCTCCCTGTCCTACTTCGGGGGCGTCGACCTCGAACGCCCGCTGTGGGTCGTGCTGGCCTGGGCCGTCGCCGGTCTGTGGATGATCTGGATGGTCGGCAACAACACCTACCGCTTCTCGCCGCAGGGCGTCAGCGAGATCGAGGACGACTCGGTGGGTGTCGTTGGCGAGTTCGTCGAACACCACCTGCCGTCGCACAGTGAGGCCGATGCGAGCGAGGCGCGCGAGCCGGCTGAGAAGGACGCTGGCGATGCCGACACCGCTGACGACACGGACGTTGACGCCGACTCCGACGCGGGTGACCACCCGGCGCCACGAGGGCGCCACGCGGCGCCGGAGCCGGACGAATCGCCGCGCCACGACGGCTGACACGCCTGGTGTGAGCAACGCGGCCGCAGCTCCGATGAATTTCGCTCCACCGTGGGGGAACTGAGAAACTGGCGGGTATGATGACCGTCCTCGCCGTCCAGCCCTCCGAGCGTGTCGAAGGTGGACCCACCTCCGGCATCGCCGGCTTTGCCGTCGACCTCATGGAGAGCATCGGCGGCGTGGGGGCAGGGCTGCTCGTTGCCGCAGAGAACCTCTTCCCGCCGATTCCCAGCGAGGCGATCCTGCCGATCGCGGGTTTCGCCGCGGCCCAGGGTGTCATCACCCTGTGGGGAGCCATCCTCTGGACGACGGCGGGCTCCGTCATCGGTGCACTTGCCCTGTTCTGGCTGGGCCGAGCCATCGGCCGCGAGAAGCTCGTTCGCATCCTGGATCGCATGCCGCTCATGAAGGTCGAGGATCTCGAACGCACTGAGCGCTGGTTTGCCCGCCACGGCGACAAGGCCGTGTTCCTCGGGCGCATGGTGCCCGTGTTCCGTTCGCTCATCAGCGTTCCCGCAGGATTCACCGGCATGGCCGTGTGGAAGTTCACCGTCCTGACGACGTTGGGCAGCCTCCTGTGGAACACCGCCTTCGTCCTCGCCGGCTATGTCCTGGGGGCCAACTGGCCCGTCATCGAGCCGTACGTCGGGGTGGCGGAGAAGGTGGTCATCGGGCTGGTCGTCGTGGCACTCGTGTACTTCGTTCAGCACCGTCTGAGGCAGCGTCCGAGCGCGTCCTCCTGACGATAGGTTTTTAATTCCGTACCGTCTGTGGGCGATTTTCCCAACAAGTGCATAAAGAGACTTTTCAACGAAAATTATTGCCGGGCAACGCTATTCGCGCATTTGCGTGGGGTTGCTTCTCTTAAATAGATGCCATGCACACCCATCATGCGCACGATCGATCTATGAACGACATCATGATCGAGTTGGGGCTCGACGTCGGGGGCGAATCGGACGTCGAGTGTGCACAGGAGAGCCTGCGGTTCGCCGGCCGCACCGCAGATGGAGTGGAATCGTCGTCGCCGATGACCCCCGCGCCCCGTGTCGTGCTGGCCACTGCAGAATCGATGCCGTAGGGGGCGGCGCAGCTGGCGCGCGACATCGTGGGGGCGATGTTGCCGGCGCGCCTCGACGTCTGTGGCATCCTCGCGCTCGGTGACGGGCCCGAGGTCTCCCTATCCGGAATCGGCCGAGGCCGTGGGTCGCCTGCGTGCTGCCGTGCCGGGCCTGCACCGGGCCGTGTGGTTGCCGCACGTCACCGTCGCGCACCAGGTGCCGCGTCGCAAGGTGCCCCAGGCGATGGCCGAGCTGGGCGGAATCCCCGGTTCGTTCTTCGCCACGCAGCTGCGCTACGTCGACACGCGCGCACATGAAGCGCAGACGCTGGTGGGCGTCTCATCCTCCGTCCTGTGAATCGGTGACGCGGCGGGGTCGCCTCTAGGGTCGACACCCATGAGTGACCCTGCCGCGCCCTTCTCCGACCTCGTCTCCGGTGACCGCGAACTCCTGCTGTTCGCCATGACGCCACCGCGGCGCACGACGAGCGACGAGCGGGTTCAGGAGATCGCCGACGCAGCTCTCTCGCGCCTCGAGCAACTCGACGTCGACGGACTCATCCTTTACGACCTCGACGACGAGTCCGACCGTGCGGGCGACGAGCGCCCGTTCCCCTACCTCGAGACGATGGACCCTGCGGCTTTTCTCGCCGGGCCCCTGTCCGCGTGGCAGGGCAACGCGATCGTCTACCGCTGCGTCGGCAAGTACGAGGAGCAGGAACTCGCCGCGTTCCTCGACGAGCGTGCGCCCGGTGACGCCACCGTCTTCGTCGGGGCGAGTTCGACGGACAAGCCGGTGCGCACCACCCTCCCGCGCGCCATCGAGGTGCACGCCGAGGCCGAGCGCGACGTGCTGCTCGGCGGCGTCGTCATCCCCGAGCGCCACGCGCGCACGCAGGACGAGCACGAGCGTCTGCTGCGCAAGCAGGACGGTGGCGTGGGCTTCTTCGTCAGTCAGGTCGTCTACGACACGGGCGAGGCGAAGGACATGATCTCCGACTACGTCTATGCGTGTGAGGAGCGTGGCGTCGCGCCGGCGCGCGTCGTGTTCACCCTGTCGCTGTGCGGTTCGGAGAAGACGCTCGACTTCCTCCAGTGGCTCGGAGTCGACGTGCCGCGCTGGGTGCAGAACGAACTGCGCCGCAGTCACGACACGCTCGAGGCGTCGTACGAACACTGCATCGCGGCCGCGCACGAACTGGCGCGCTTCTGCCGGTATCTCGGGTTGCCGTTCGGCTTCAACGTCGAGAGCGTCTCGACTCGCAGGGTGGAGATCGAGGCCACGGTGCAGCTTGCGCAGGATGTCGCGCGCATTCTCGATCGGGGTCCGCAGGCCGGACCGGAGTGCAGTGTGTCCGAGGCTTCGCCGCGCTCGGCGTTCGCGCGGACCGGAACGCGCTGACGCCGCGCGGTCGACGCCACGAGACGGACGAGCGACCTTTTTCGAGTTTCGGGAAGGGGCCCAATCGGGCCATCGGGCTGGCTACTGTGACGTAAACCACACCCCGAACGAAGGACCCGCCATGCGACCCTCCCGTTTCACCGCCGCACTCGGTCTATCCTGTGCCGCCTCCCTCGGCCTCGGCGTCACCACGACCGCCACCGCCTCTTCCGCCTCCGCGGCGACGGGCGACTTCTACACGCCCCCGGCTGCTGTTCCGGCTCAGCCGGGCACCCTCATGAAGTCGGAGAAGTTCTTCACCGGCCTCAACATGTGGGGCAACACGACCCGCATCATGTACTCCTCCAAGGACGACAACGGGCAGCCCACGGCCGTCACGGGCGCCTACATCGAGCCGTGGGCCGCGTGGAAGGGCCCGGGTCCGCGCCCGGTCGTCGTCTACGGCGTCGGCACGATCGGCCAGGGCGACCAGTGCGCGCCGTCGCGGATGATGGCGAGCTCCATCAACCTCTCGACGCCCGGGTCGCTCGGGGTGAACTACGAGACGCAGGGTATGAACAACCTGCTCGCCAAGGGCGTCGCCGTCGTCGTCACCGACTACATCGGGCTCGGTACGCCGGGCCGCCCGCACACGTACATGAACCGTGACGACCAGGCGCACGCCATGCTCGACGCCGCGCGCGTCGCGAGCAAGGTGCCCGGCGCCACCGTGAAGGCGAACTCCAAGGTCGCGACGTACGGCTACTCCCAGGGCGGCGGCGCCTCGGCCGCTGCCGTCGAGGCCGCGCCGACGTACGCCCCGGATCTCGACGTCGCGGCCGCCTACGTGGGAGCCCCGCCGGCCGACCTCCAGAAGGTGCTCGCCGGTGTCGACGGCAGCCCGATCGCGGGCGTCATCGGCTACTTCATCAACGGGGCGGCCAGCTCGAGCGCGGCCGTCAAGGCGTTCGCCGACGAGAGCGTCAACGCCACGGGCAAGACGATGCTCTCGCGCACGTCGGGTCAGTGCACGGTCGACACCGTCGTGTCCTACGGCTACCGCAAGACGAGCGACTTCACGGCCACCGGTGAGCCCATCGCGGCCGTCATAGCGCGCAGCGAGGAAGTCACCGGGTTCGTGCGCGCGCAGCGCACCGGCACGATGAAGCCGACGGCGGCCGTGCGCGTCGCCACGGGCGTCGCGGACGACGTCGTCCCGCACGCTCAGTCGAAGCAGCTCGCACTCGACTGGTGTGGCAAGGGCGCGAACGTGACGTACGCGCCGATTCCGGGCCTCTCGCTCGGGCCGAAGTCGCTTCTCAACCACGCCAACCCGATGCTGGCCGACCAGCTCACCGCGCGTGACTGGGTCGTGCAGCGACTCTCCGGAGCGCCCGCGACGGGCAACTGCTCCACCGCGGCGGGCCTCAAGTAGCTCGTCCGGACGCATGAAGGCGCCCACCCGTGAAGTCGACGGGTGGGCGCCTTCGTGCGCGCGGAGCGTCAGGCCTGTTCGACCCGGGCGCGGTGGATGAGCGCACCCGACCCGAGCCCGATGACGAGGCCCGCGAAGAACGCACCCATCGCTGGGTACTTGACGAAAACGACAGGCGACAGCGCGACGAGCACGAGGCAGGCAGCGGCCACAGCTGCCGGCGGGATGCGCAGCAGCGCGCGGAAGGCGACGAAGCCGACCACGTTGCCGATGAGCCAGCCGACGACCGGGTCGATGAGCCAGCTCGGCTCGGGCAGGAGGCCCTTTTCCGGCTGGAAAATCCACAGGAGGAGGACGAGGACGCCGAGAGCGACGAGGTCGATGGCGATCCAGGCGGCGGCAGAGAAGGTGATGTCGCCGTCGACGCGGCGACGGTCGGTGTGGTTGGTCATGGCGGTTCCTCTCAGAAAGGGGTCTCCATCACTGTGCCCACGCGCCGTGAACATGCGTGCGGCACTGCGGCGAATGGAGACGAAACAGTTACCTGACAGTAATTTCCCGAGGTTATGATCAGCGACCGGTCCGCATGCGGAACAGGACGAAGCAGATGAGCGCCAGGACGATGGCGACGACCGCGGCGAGTGAACCTCCGGACAGCTTGGCCAGCGCGATACCCAGGGTCACCCCGGCGAGGCCGAGCAGGAAGACGCGCAGGCGCGGAGAGTTGCTCATTCCACCAGGGTAGACGCCGCGCGGGCGTCCGCGCGGCGGCGAAGGCCGCGGCGGATCGTGAAGCGCAGGGCTCGGGCGGCGCTCGTGCCGAAGACGAGGCCGAGGGCGATGGCGAGCACGACGCTCGTCGCGTTCATCGCCGTCGGCCACGACTCGCGCGGATCGATGCCGAGCTGGGTCACCGTCACGAGGCCCAACGAGCCGGGAACGAGGAGCCAGAAGCTGGGCAGGAAGAGCACCATGCGCGACATCGTCGGGCGGGCCAGGGCAATGACCCAGGCGCTGAAGCTCGCGACGAAGGCCCCTGCGAGCGCGCCGCCCCAGGCCGGGGCGTCGACCCAGTTCTGCACCGACCACTGCGTCACGTACGTCGAGGCGGTGACGAACAGGACTCCGGGCGCGAGGCGGCGCGGCACCGACTCCATGAAGCAGATGCCGAGGGTGAGCAGGAAGAGGCCGACGAAGCCCGCGAGCGGGCCGATCTCGTCGACGCGCCCGTTGGCGAAGGCCTCCGGGGGCACGTCGAGAAGGATGCTCGCGCCGGCGACACCGGCCGCGAACATGACGAGCTGGGTCGTGCCGTAGGCGAGGCGTGAGGCGCCGGAGACCATGGCCCCGGCGACGAGTTCCGACAAGCCCGTGACCAGCAGGGCACCCGGCAACAGGACGGCCACGGGCGGCAACATCGTCCGCAGCGGGCTCGTGATGAAGCCCGCTTGGAACGCGGCGAAGGCCGCCGCGGCGACGAGGAATCCGGCGAAGAGCGGCAGGAGGGCGCTCGGTACGAGGCGTCGCCCGGTGAGGCGGATGAGGGCGATCGTGATGGGGCTCGCGACAGCTGCGAACAGCACGCTCGGCCACGTCGGTTGGAGGATGCCGGCAATGCCCGCCGCCACGGTGAACCCACCGAGGTACATGCCGGTGACGGGGAAACGGGCACGCTGCGCGCGCAGGCCCTTGAGAGCGTCGAGCGCGGCGGTCGGCGTCAGGGCGCCCGTCTCGAGACCGTGCTGGATGGCCGCGACGCGTGCCGTCTGGTCGAGTCGGAGCGAGCCTTCGACCGACTCGAACGTCGCCGCGGCGCCGTGGCCGAGGCTGAGCGTCACGCCGTCCGGGGTGGCGTTGATCTGCGCACCGGGGAGACCGATCGCGCGGGCTGCGCGCACGACGTCCTCGGTGGCCTCGTGGGCGCCGGCGCCGCCGGCCATGTGCGCGGCTGCGAGGTAGACGAGCAGCTGACGCGTCTGGGCGTCAGTGAGGGCGTCGGGGCTCGCAGTCACCGGACGATGGTACGCGGGTCTTCACGTGCCGAGCCGCCCCTCGCGTTCGTGGTGACGTTCGTTGCGGTTGGTGACGTTGCACCGTCACCAACCGCAGCAAACGTCACCAGCTAGGAGCGGGGCTCGAGCAGTCTGGCGGCGTTGTCGTGGAGAACGCCGCGCATCCAGTCGTCACCGAGGTCGAGGCGCGCCAGGGCGTCGAGCTGGTGGATGTAGGGGTAAGGGATGTTGGGGAAGTCGCTGCCCAGCACCACCTTGTCGCCGATGTCGACGAGGCGCGGCAGATACTCGCGCGGGTACGGCGTGAGCGATTCGGTGAAGTCGGTGAACGCCATCGTCGTGTCGAGGTGGACGCGTTCGAAGCGTTCGGCGAGGTCGAGAAAGCGCCCGTACTCGGAGTTGCCCATGTGGGCGATGAGGAGCGTCAGCGCGGGGTGGCGCTCAAGAAGGGATTCGACGCGGTCAGGACCCGTGAACTCACCTGGCATCGGGCCGGAGCCGCAGTGGATGACGACGGGCGTGCCCTTCGCCTCGAGCTGTGCCCAGGCGTCGTCGAGGGTGGGATCGAGAGGGTCGTAGCCGCCGACCTGGATGTGCACCTTGAAGATCTGCGCACCCGCGTCGAGGGCCTCGGCGACGTAGGTGGGAGCCTCGGGTTCGGCGTAGAACGTGGCGCTCGGGATGGCCTCCGGCGTGTTCGCGGCGAACTCGCGCGACCAGGCGTTGAGCCATTCGGCCATGCCGGGCCGGTGCGGGTAATTGAGGGAGCTGAAGCGGGTGACGCCGAAGTCACGCAGGGTGGCAACGCGCTCGGCTTCGTCGGTGCGGTAGGTGATCGTCCACTCGCCCGCGGGGGTGTCGATGGCGTCGAAGTAGGCCCACACCTTGTCGAGCACGTTCTGCGGCATGAAGTGTGTGTGGACGTCGATGAGGCCCGGCAGCCCGAGACGCTCGGCGTACGCGCGGACCTGGGCAGCTTCGTCGTGTCGGCTCGGGTTCGTCACCACGCCAGGATGCCGCAGAGGGGCGGTGTCGGTGGGCGAACGCGGCCGTTCGTTCATTGCGCGCGCCGGGTGAACAGGCTGTAGAACGACAAAAGGGCCGGTGGCACGCGGTTATTTGCATGCCCACCGACCCTTCGGGCCGTCCCGATCAGACGGCGCAGTGGTCGCCTTCGCAGGACGGGCCGTGGTCGTGGGCAGCCTGAGCCGTGACGGCATCATCGCTCGTCGAGGCCGCGGTATCGCCGTGGAGCTCGTTCCACGTCTGCGCGAGCGCCTGCTCGAAGAGTTCGACCGGCTGGGCGCCTGAGACGGCGTACTTCTCGCCGAGCACGAAGAACGGCACGCCGCTGATGCCGAGGGAGCGGGCCTGCTCCTCGTCGGCACGGACTTCGGTGGCGTAGTCGGTGCCGGTGAGCAGCTCACGCAGTTCGTCGAAGGGCAGCTCGAGCTCTTCGCCGAGGCGCTGCAGCTCGTTCACGTCGCCGACCGCGACGCCCTCGGTGAAGTAGGCGCGCATGAGGCGCTCGTGCGCTTCGGTGGCGCGCCCGTGCTGGGCGGCCAGGTGGACGAGACGGTGAGCGTCGAACGTGTTGCCGAACTTGGCTTCGCGCCAGTTGAACTCGAGGCCGACCTCGGCGGCGCGGGCGGCGATGTCCTCCTGGCTGCGCTCGGACTGCTCCGGCGTCATGCCGTACTTCGCCGCGATCTTCTCGACGAGCGTCGTGTCGGGCACGGCCTCGATCGTCGGGTCGAGCTCGTAGGAATGCCAGACGATCTCCACGTCGTCAGCGTGCTCGAACCCGTCGAGCGCGAGCTCGAGGTGGCGCTTGCCGATGTAGCAGAACGGGCAGACGATGTCGCTCCAGATGTCGATCTTCACGCGGGGTGAAACGTCATGAGCGTGAGTTCGATTCCTGGGTTCGACCGCCGGCTCGAGGTGTGAGGTACGGCCCGGTGTGTGAGCCGCGCTGCTCACGCCCCGGGCCGAAGCTCACAAATCGAAATCGGGTCAGGGTGTGCGCCGACGCAGGGTGAGAGCCCCGAGGGCGACGAAGCCGACGACGAAGGCCGCCACGAGGCCGATATCGCTCGCGATGTCCCACGTCGCATCGCCTCTGCAGACGGCCGTCATCGCGTCCACGGCGTACGAGAGCGGTAGGACGTCGGACACGAGTTCGAGCGCTCGAGGCAACTGATCGCGCGCCACGAGAAGCCCACACAGCAACATCTGCGGAATGACGAGGGCGGGCAGGAACTGCACGGCCTGGAACTCGGTGCGCGCGAACGCGCTGACGAAGAGGCCTAGGGCGGTTCCCAGCACGGCGTCGAGCACGGCGATCGCCCCGAGCAGCCAGACACTGCCGGCGATGTCGAGGCCGAGCGCGCCGACACTGAGGGCCACGGCGAGGGCCGCCTGCGCACAGGCGACGACGCCGAAGGCCAGGGCGTAGCCGAGGATGAGGTCGAGCCGACCCATCGGCATCGCGAGGAGGCGCTCGAGCGTTCCGCTCGTGCGCTCGCGCAGGGTGGTCACCGACGTCACGAGGAACATGACGATGAACGGGAACAGCGCCAGCAGCCCTGGCGCGACGCGATCGAAGACGCCGCTGTCGGAGTCGGCGAAGATCCATGCGAGCAGCGTCATGAGAAGGCAAGGCATGACGAGGAGGAGCGCGAGAGTGCGGTGATCGCGGCGCAGCTGCGTGAGCACGCGTGCCGTGACCGCGAGGGTGACGCGGGGCGTCATCGAACGACCTCCAGGAAGGCGGATTCGACGGTGTCGCAGCCGGTCTCCCACTTGAGGCGTTCCGGCGTCGTGTCGGCGACGAGTGCGCCGTCACGCATGAGCAAGAGCGCGTCGCAGTGCTCCGCCTCATCCATGACGTGACTCGAGACGAGGAGTGTGACGCCGTCGTCCGCGAGTGAGCGGAAGAGGCGCCAGAGCTCCACACGCAGCACCGGGTCGAGGCCGACCGTCGGCTCGTCGAGGACGAGCAGGGTGGGCGTGGCGAGCAGGGCCACCGCGAGGCTGACGCGGGAGCGTTGGCCGCCGCTCATGTCGCGGACGAGCTGGTCGCCGCGGGCGTCGAGGTCGACGGCGCGCAGAGCTCTCGCGACGGCGTCAGCATCCGCGCCGACGACCGCGGCGAAGAAGCGGAGGTTCTCCGTTGCGGTGAGGTCGGGGTAGACGCTGGCAGCCTGGGTGACGTACCCGATGCGTTGCCGCAGATCGGCCGCCCCTGCCGGTTCGCCGAGGACGACGAGGTCACCTTTGACGTTGTCCTGGACGCCGACGACGGCCCGCATGAGCGTCGACTTGCCGCAGCCGGACGGGCCCAGCAGGCCCGTGATGCTGCCGGATGCGATCTCGAAGTCGAGACCGTCGAGGACGGTGCGCCCGCCTCGCTCCACGCGAAGGCCGCGGGCGGTGACGGCTGCGGGGCGGCTTCGGTGCGCCCCTTGGGTTGGATGCTCTCTCATAGCTCTGAGTGTGGGGTGCGGATGGGCGATAATGCGAAGGTGGTCAATTCTCGCCGCGGACGTCCGCCGGGCCGTAGCGATGCGCGTGAGCGCGTGATCGAGGCTGCGAAAACCGTGTTCATGGAAGTTGGTTACGCGCGGGCGTCGTTGCGGATGATCGCGCAGCTGGCCGGTGTTTCGCACTCGCTGGTCAATTACCACTTCGGCTCGAAGCAGGGTCTCTTCGGTGAGGTGATGTCGTTGACCCTCACGCCCTCGCAGGTCCTCGGTGAAGCGCTGCGACAGCGGCCGGGTGAGACCCCGGCCATGCTCGCGCGACGGTTCGTGGGCACTGTCGTCACGGTGTGGGACGACGCGCACCTCAGCGACCCCTTCGTCGCGATGCTCCGTGAGGCAATGGCCGAAGAGAGCACGCGGAGCAACGTCGCCGAGTTCATGGAGCGGGAGGTGCTGGCCGTCGTGGCGACCCGCATCGGCGGACCGGATGCCACCGTCCGGGCCGCCGGAGTCGGCATGTGCATCGCGGGGCTCGTCATGGGGCGCTACCTGCTGCGGGTCGGTCCGCTCGTGGCGTTGTCGAAGGAGG
Source organism: Dermacoccus abyssi (assembly GCF_003515945.1). GTDB lineage: Bacteria > Actinomycetota > Actinomycetes > Actinomycetales > Dermatophilaceae > Dermacoccus > Dermacoccus abyssi. The sequence continues at coordinate 51,795 of NZ_QWLM01000009.1, read as the reverse complement.
AGATCGTGCGCGTGCTGGCCCCGACGGTGGCCGTGCACCTCCGCTGACGTCCGCCGCATCGTGGCGCCTGCCGGGCGCGCTGCCCAGCCGGTGGCACAGTGTGCCCAGGAAACGTGTTCCGACCTGGGTGCAGTTCGTCGCCCTGGCTTTCGCCTGGGGATCGAGCTTCCTCTTCATGAAGGTCGGATTGGAGGGGCTCTCGCCCGGGCAGGTGGTGCTCGCCCGCCTCGCGAGCGGCGCTGCGGTGCTGCTCGCCATGTGCGCCGTGAGGCGTCAGCCGCTGCCGAGGCGGAGGGCCGGGGCCATCTGCTCGTCGTCGGTCTCCTCCTGTGCGTTGTGCCCTTCCTCCTGTTCGCGTGGGCCGAGCGGCACATCTCCTCAAGCCTCGCGAGCGTCTACAACGCCACGACACCGCTCATGACGATGGCCGTGGCCATGCTCGTGCTGCCCAGCGAACCGCGCACACGTGACAAGACGCTCGGGCTCCTGCTCGGGTTCGTCGGCGTCATCGTGGTCCTCGCACCCTGGAACGGGTTGGGGCACAGCGGTCTTGCCGGCCAGCTGGCCTGCCTCGGCGCTACGGCCTGCTACGGCATGGGCTTCACCTACCTGCGCCGCTTCGTCACGCCGCTCGCCCTGCCGTCGGTCAGCGTCGCTGCGGTGCAGGTCTCGCTGGCCGCCGTCGTCATGCTGGCCCTCACGCCGATCGCCGCAACCGGCGCCACGTGACGTGGCGGGTCGCCGTCAGCATGCTGCTCCTCGGCGGCGTCGGAACGGGCCTGGCCTACCTGTGGAACACCACCATCGTGCGCGATTGGGGCGCCACGACGGCCTCGACGGTGACCTACGTGTCGCCCGTCGTCGGCGTCGTCGGCGGGCGTGCTGCTCCTCGGCGAATCCATGACGTGGACCCAGCCTCTCGGCGGAGTCGTCATCGTGCTGGCCATCATGGCGAGCCGGGGGTTGTTGCGCCTGCCCGCGAAGGCGTAGAACACCGCGGTCGGCACTCGCCTCGCCGCTCAGTTACCAGCAGGCTCACCGAACTCGCACGGTCGCGGCTAGGGCTTCGTCAGTTCGTCACCAGAGCGTCATCGACTCGCGCAGCACGCGCTCGACGTCGGCCTCGGTGATCTCGACCGGCGCCGTGGCGAGCAGGCGCTGCTGCTTCATCGTTCCCTCGACGAGCCTCGCAAGATCGGCGTCCGAATACCCCACGGCGGCAAGCCCGTTGGGGAAGCCGATGTCGCGCATGAGGCGACGCAGGGCGTTCGGTAGGGCGTCGCGCCCCAGGTCGCTCACCGACGTGTCGGGCTCGAGCAGCGCCGCCATCTCGTGGTGACGCTCCGGGTTCGCGGGGTAGAGCAGTGCGAAGGCCGCCGGCGCCGTCAGCGCCACGGCCATGCCGTGCGGCACCATCGCGTGGTCGGCGTCGTACCCGTCAGGCCGGAAGTCGCGCACCATGCCGGCGATCGGATAGGCGTTCGCGTGCGGCAGGTGTACGCCCGCGTTGCCGAAACCCATGCCCGCGAACGTCGCCGCGAGCGCCATGGCCCCGCGCGTGCCGAACGAGCCGGCGAGCAGACGTACGGCCTCGCGCGACCACATGTCGCTGATCGGGTTCGCGCCGCAGTAGGGCACCCGCTCCTCGGCCTTCTTGCGGGCGAACTCGGTGTACGGCTTCGCTGTGTAGCTCTCGAGCGCGTGGCACAGGATGTCCATGCCCGACGCCGCAGTGACGCCGGCCGGCTGGCTGATCGTGAGGTCGGGGTCGATGACGGCCATGCGCGGGCGCAGCGCCGGGTGGCTGATGCCGGTCTTGACGTTCTGTTCGAGCACGTCGAGCACGCAGATCGTCGTCGATTCGCTGCCCGTGCCCGTCGTCGTCGGTACCGCGATGAGGGGCACGAGCGGCTTCGTCGGGTTCGCGCCCCCTCCGACGGGCGCGTTGACGTAGTCCATCAGCTCGCCGTCGTTCGTCGTCATGAGGTTGATGGCCTTGGCGGTGTCGATGCTCGACCCGCCCCCGACCGCGACGATGACGTCCCACGGTCCGTGCTGGCGCGCCCACGCGGTGGCCTCCACGAGAGAGGCGTCGGTCGGCTCGACGTGCGAGTCGGTGAAGACGTCGACCCGCAACCCCGACGTTTCCAGCGCCTCCACGACCGGGGTGACGATGCCCGCGGCGGCCACGCCGGGGTCGCTCACGACGGCGGCGCTGCGGGCGCCCAGCGTCGTCGCGTCGTGGCCGAGTTCGGTGACAGCTCCGGTGCCGTACTTCAGGTGCGGGCTGCCGTAGGTGAAGATCGTCTCGCTCATGGCTCCGACGCTACGCCCGAGGTGAGCACGTGCGTGGGCAGTGGACTCCGGAAGATCAGCGCTTCGTCAGGTCCTCGGCCAACATGACGAGGATGCCGCTCGGCCCGCGCACGTAGGTGAGCGCGAAGACGTCCTGGTAGTTCGCGACGCCACGCAACGGGTGGCAGCCGTGCCGCGCGGCGACGGCGAGCGCTTCGCCGAGGTCGTCGACGCGGAACGCCACACGGTGCATCCCGTTCTCGTGCGGCAGCGTTGGCTCGGTCGCGATCGCGTCGGGGTGGAGGTACTCGAACAGTTCGATGCGCCCCGAGCCGTCCGGCACCTCGAGCAGGGCGATCTTGGCGTGGTTGCCGTCGAGTCCGACTGCGGTGTCGGCCCATTCGCCGCTGACCTCGTCACGCCCGACGACGTTCAGGCCGAGGTCGGTGAAGAAGGCGACGGCGGCGTCGAGGTCGTCGACGGCAATGCCGACGTTGTCCAGGGTGATGGCCATGACCGACACGCTACCGAGGGGCGGCTGTTCCTCACGGTTCCTCGGGTGGACGCTCGTCGCCTGCTCGGGTCGAGCCGGTGCGCTGTGCGGCACCAGGCATGTCGCCTAGGCGTTCGCGGCGTCGGGCCTGGCGGGCCACCCGCGCTTGCGCTCGCTCGAGCGGCAGTTCCTGACGACGCACGCGCACCGCCTTCATCTGCTCCCGCACCGCCTCGCGCATCTGCTCGCGCGGGTAGGGGCGGCCGCCGATGATGTCGCGGATGGCGTTCCAGCGCGCGTCGTACGTCGCGTCGAACCGGCGCTCGGCCCGTCGCGCGAGCCATCCGTCCTTCTTGTAGCGCCGCCGCGCCCACCATGACCCCGGCTTCGCCACGCGCACGGCGCCGATGATCCCGACGAGCGGCACGAAGACGCCGACGAGGCCGGTGGGCAGCTTGCCCTTGAGAATCGTCACGACGACGAAACCGAGGTTGACGATGCCGAGCGCCGACAGCAGTGCGCCGGGCAGGTCGTTGCCGGTGGGCACGACGTCGAGCGGGTTGGCACCGATGACGAGCGCCGCGGTGATCGTCACCGCGACGATGAGCGCCGTCACCGACTGACGTCCCTCCTCCTGCCAGTACACGTCGTCGAGGTGGAGCCACATGGCGAACTCGTCGAGCGTGAGCGCCGCGCCCATGCCGAACAGGGCCGCGAGGACGTTGAGCGCGAGCCCCCGCTCGGGCAGGTAGGTGATGAGCAGCAGACCGCTGAAGAGCACCATGAGGATGCCCCACACCTGGTGGTGCACGTGGATGCCGGCGACGACGATGTTGCGGATGAGCCCGGGTTCGGCGTTCTCCTTGAGGTATGCCTCGGCGCGGTCGGCCTTGTGGCGGATGTAGCGCGTCGTCGTGCGGGTGGCCGCCGTCGTGAAGACGAACGCGATGAGCAGCCACAGGACGGCGTGGCGGCTCGGGTCGATCATGCTGCCATCGTAGGTCGGGGGCGAGTTGTGGCCCGCTACGGCGCGTGTGGGCCGAACCGCTCCGTAGCGGGGGCGGGGCGGATATTCTCGCGGCATCGGACCGACCGAGCACCACCGACGGGAGAGCGTCATGAGCGACAACGACTGGACCAAGCGCGAGCAGGGCACGCCCGGGCAGGAGGACGACGCGACCCGTCAGTGGGGTGCCTCGCCGGCTCAGGGGAGCAACAACGCCGAGGCCCCGCACGACTCGTCCGAAGAGCGCACCCGCGCGTTCACCGCCCCCAACGAGTCAGGCGCCCAGAACACCGGCACGACGGGACAGAACGACTCCTCGGAGGACCGCACGCGGGCCTTCACCGCTCCCAACGAGTCGGGCACCCAGAATGCCGGTGACCAGGCTCAGTACGGTTCGGCTCCCGCGGCGGGTGGCCAGAACGGGCAGCAGCAGGGTGGACAGTACGGCCAGTCTCCCTACGGCGCCAACGCTCAGGGCCAGCAGTACGGGCAGAACAACTCGTCGATCGGTCAGGGCTTCTCGAACGAACAGAACCAGTACGGCTCGCCCCAGTACGGCTCGGCGCCCCAAGGCGATGCGGGCTACGGCTCGTCGAGCCCGCAGAGCAACCAGAACCGGTACGACTCCGCCCCGCCGTCGAGTGGTCAGTACGGTCAGAACTCCTACGGTTCGACGCCGCAGGGTGGCCAGTACGGTCAGCCCAACCAGACCGAGAACGCGCAGTACGGCCAGAATTCCCAGGGTGCGAACTCGTCGATCGGCCAGGGCTTCTCGACCCATCAGAACCAGTACGACTCCGCCCCGCAGGGCGGCGGTCAGTACGGCCAGAACCAGTACGGCTTCCCGGGTCAGAGCGGGCAGGGCCACCAGAACGGTCAGCCCGGCCACAACGGACAGTACGGCCAGAACAACGCCTGGCAGGGCGGTGACGCGAACAACGCGAACAGCCCGTTCGGTGCCGGCGGCCAGGGTGCTGCCGCAGCCCTGCAGGTGAAGAACCCGGACGGGTCGCTGCGCATCGGGCGCGTCGGCCTGCTCGCCTCCCTCGCGGCGCAGTTCTTCGTCATCATCGGATGCCTCGGCCCGTGGGCCAGCGTGTGGGGCAGCTCGGTCTCGGGCATGAACGGCGACGGCGTCATCGTCCTGCTGCTGTCGCTCGCCATCATCGGCCTCGGTGTCGCGCACCTTCTCGGCAAGGTTCCGGCGAAGTTCCTGTGGGGCATCGTGGTCGCCGCTGCGATCTCCTTCATCGTCGGGCTCATCGACTACGGCAATGTCAGTGACGTCGCGTCGGTGGGCTGGGGCCTCGTGTTCGTCATCTTCTTCTCGCTCGTCTCCGGTGGCGCCGCGGCCCTCGCGGCTCTGCGTGACTGACGCCGTCACCCCTTCGGGCGTCCTGCCTTGCCGGGCGACCCGAAGGGCGGTTGGCTGATCGCATGAGTACGCACGATGAGGCCGCGGAGGCCATCGACACCGTCCTGTTCGACGTCGACGGCACGCTGATCGATTCCACCTACCGCCACGCCGTCGCGTGGTCGCGCGCCTTCGCGCAGCACGACCTCCACCCGCCGATGTGGCGCATCCACCGCGCCGTGGGCATGGGCGGCGACCAGCTCGTGCCGAGCGTCGTCGGCGACGACGTCGAGGAGCGCCTCGGCGACGAACTGCGCACCGCGTGGGAGGGCGAGTACCGCCAGATGCTGCCAGACCTGCGGGCCTTCGACGGGGCGGCCGACGCCGTGCGGGCCGTGCAGGAGAAGGGCTACAAGGTGGCGCTCGCGAGCTCGGGTAAGAGTGAGTTCACGGACGCCGCGCTCGAGAAGCTCGGGCTCACGCGGGACGACGTCGACGCCGTCACCTCCTCCGACGACGCGGACAACAGCAAACCGGAGCCGGACATCCTCGTCGCGGCACTCGAGGAGGCCGGTGGCCGACGCGGTGTGCTCGTCGGTGACGCCACCTGGGACGCCGAATCGGCCGGTCGCGTGCCGCAGCCGGGCATGCTCTGCGTCGCCGTCCGCACCGGCGGTTTCTCCGCCGCGGAGCTGAAGGACGCGGGCGCGGTGGCCGTGTACGACGCCGTCACCGACCTGCGCGTCGGTGCGTGGATCGACGAACTCGCCTGAGGCTCACGGGTTGCCACCGGTGCGTGGCATGGTATGACGCATGGCCGACCTCACCGAACCCTGCCCCAACTGCGGAACGATGATGCGCTGGGAAACCTCCCACGAACGCTGCGACGGCTGCGGCTGGATCCGCCCGTGCTGCGAGGGCGCCCCCTGCCCGAGCTGACGCCGCACGCCGTCACGACGTGAGCCGATCGTGGCGTTCGAGTGGTGTTCACCGCCGCTGAGGAGGAAGGTGGACGCCATGTCGACTCACGAAGGCGGTGACGAACGCAGTTCGTCACCGAGTCCAGAGCAGCAGAACGACACCCGCCACGACGAGCCGGTGCGCACGTGTGCGTCGCCCCCGGAGGGGCCCGCGACGAGCACCGAGCCGGGCGCGACCACCTCGAATCCGGCCTCAAGCCGCGTCACGTCACGATGATCTCCATCGCCGGCGTCATCGGCGCGGGCCTGTTCGTCGGGTCGGCGAACGCGATCAAACTGGCCGGGCCGGCCGCCATCATCAGCTATGCGGCTGCTGGTCTCGTCGTCGTCCTCGTCATGCGGATGCTGGGCGAGATGGCCACGGTCAACCCCGACACCGGGTCGTTCAGCGTCTACGCCGACCGCGCGCTCGGCAAGTGGGCGGGCTTCTCCATCGGATGGCTCTACTGGTGGGCCTGGGCGCTCATCATCCCCGTCGAGGCAACGGCCGGGGCGACGATCCTGACGAACTGGATCGACTGGCCACAGTGGGTCTTCGCCTTCCTCATCACGGCGATCCTCACGGCCACCAACCTCGTGAGCGTCGGCAACTACGGCGAGTTCGAGTTCTGGTTCGCCCTCGTCAAGGTGGTGGTCATCATCGCGTTCATCGCCGTCGGCCTCCTCGCGATCCTCGGCCTACTGCCGACGAGTGACGTCTCGGGCCTTTCCGGCCTCACGGCCAACGGCTTCTTCGGCGACGGCCTCGGCGGCATCTTCGCCGCCATGCTCACGACGACCACCACCTACCTCGGCACGGAGATCGTGACGATCGCCGCGGCCGAGTCGAAGAACCCCGTCAGCGGCATTCGCCGCGCGGTGAACAGCGTCATCTGGCGCATCTCGATCTTCTATCTCGGCTCGATCTTCGTCGTCGTGGCCCTGGTCAACTGGCGAAGCCCGAAGCTCGCGGAGGTCGGCTCGTACCAGTTCACCCTCGAGACGATCGGCCTCGGACGCCTGACGACGCTGCTCGACCTCGCGATCCTCACCGCCGTCGCGAGCTGCCTCAACTCAGCGCTCTACACTGCGAGCCGCATGGCGTTCAGCCTCGGCCAACGCGGTGACGCTCCCGCCGCGTTCGGGCGGACGAACAGCCGCGGCGTGCCGGTGGCGGCCATTCTCGCGAGTGTCGTCGTCGGGTTCCTCTGCGTGGGGCTCAACTACGTGCTGCCGGACGAGATCTTCGGCTACCTGCTCTCGACGGCCGGGTGCGCGGCACTCTTCGTCTACCTGTGCATCTCGTTCACGCAGTTGCGCTCGCGTCGCGCGATGGACGCCGCCGGCGTGGCCGTGCGTGTGCGCATGTGGCTCTTCCCGAGCCTCACGTACGCGACGATCGCGTTCATCGTCCTCGTGCTCGTCATGATGGCGTTCGACTCGGAGCAGAGCCAGAACCTGTGGTTCAGCCTCGCCGTGGCCGCCGTCGTCCTCGTGGCGTCGTTCGTGCGTCACGGGTTCAGCGGCGGTAGCGACCGCGAGATCGTCGAGGCCGCCGAGGAGGGCATCGCCGAGACCTCCGATTCGGTCTGACGACTGACGACTGACGGCGGCACGGCGCCCCCACAGTCCGGTGCGACGGGGCAGACTCGACCCATGAGCACCTACGTCATGTTCCTGCGCGGCATCAACGTCGGCGGCATTCGCGTGCCGATGCCCGAGTTGCGGAAGGTGCTCGCCGACGCGGGATGCCGCGACGTGACGACGTGGCTCGCCACGGGCAACGTCCGCGTTGACTTCGACGGCAGCGCCGACGAGCTGAAGACGGTGGCCGAGCGGGCCATCGGCGACGCGTTCGACTACGAGGCGTACGTGCTCGTGCGCGAGGCCGAGACTGTGCGTGACCTCGTCGAGAACTGGCCGTTCACACTCGACGACGCCCACCACCGCTACATCGTCCTCGGGGGAGGCGCCGCGTTCGAGGCCGCCCAGGCCGCCATCGACGCCTCGCCCCACGACGAGCACGTCGCGGTCTTCGGCGACGACCTCTACTGGCGCTGCCTCAAGGGTTCGACGACGTCGACGCCCGTGGCCAAGCTGCTGGCGAAGCGCGAGTACAAGGCGACGACGACCACGCGCAACCTCAACACCCTCGAGAAGATGGTGCCCGATCAGGCCTGACGGTGGAAGGGGCGTCGGAAGTCGGGAGTCGTCAGGCCCTGCGCCTCGAACTCGGCCTCGGCGATCGACGTGCCGTCACGCTTCGCGAGGTGGTTGACCTGCGCTCTGCGCGCCTGCCACAGCACACGACTCGAGACGAACTGCCCCAGCACGGCGCCGGCGCCGATGGCGATGGACGTGGCAAGGCCCTCGAAGAGATGGGCCGCCGCATTGGCGTCGTGGTTCACGAACCCGGCCAGAGCCTGGTAGAAGGCCATCCCCGGCACGAGGGGGATGACGGCGATGTCGAGGGCCCCCGAGGCAGGCCAGTTCATGGGGCGAGCGAGGAGGACCGTGAGGATGCCGAGCACAGTAGCGGCGGCGGCCGTAGAACTCATGCCCGAGACACCCGAGCGATCGGACACGGTGTAGACGAGGTGCCCGAGGGCGCCGAGGAGGGAGAACAGAATGATGCTGCGCGGCCCCGCCTGGCAGGACACGGCGTAACCGGCGGCGATGAGGACGGCAGCGACCGACGTCTGGGAGAGATCCAACGCCGGCTGCACGGCGGTCAGTTCGAGCGATCGTCCCGCCTTCTCGGCGAGGGTGAGGCCACCCATCGTCCCGACGACGAGACCCGTGGTGAGCAGGGCGGCCTCGATGAGTCGGCCACATGCGGTCAGGAGCCAGCCGGTGAGGAGATCCTGCACGGCGCTCACGGAAGCGCTACCGACAAGTTGCGTGACGATGGACGCCGTGATGACGACACCGGGCTGCGTGAGCGGTGTCAAGGCGAGCGCGAGGCTGGCTGCACCGACGGCGAGGACGCTGCTCAGCACACGCGCGTAGAACGGGGGGAGCATGATGCGGCTCGCACCGGTCGAGAGGAACTCGGTGAGCACCGCCGTCGCGGCCGCCACGAGTGCAGCGGCGAGATCCGCCCCGAGCAACCACGCGAACCCCATCGCCATGAGGAAGGCCCCCATCAACCGGAGGGTCAGAGGAGAGCGACCGTGGTCGATGATGAAGTTGAGCTTCTCGAACGCTTCCAGAACACCGACGCGCCCCGTCACCGTCTCCCCCACGAGGTCCTCGATGGCCGTCAACGTGGGGATGTCGAGTTCGACGGATCCCACGTTCTTGACGAGGGTCACCGGTTGCAGTGTCTCGGTCGGTACGTAGCCCAGCGTGATCTGCCCCATCGTCACGTTGACCGTGCAGTCGGGGTAACCGTTGGTGCGCGCCAGTGCGAGGAGGGCCCGTGTGACGACCTCCGAGGACGCGCCAATGCGCAGGAGTGACTCCCCGATCCGCAGAGCGAAGGAGAAGAGGTCGTCAGCGCTCGCCGTCGCTGAACTGCGCGCTGTGCGCTCGGGAGGGCTGGAACTGGGCAAGGATGTCACCGTCTCGACGAAGGTTGGGTCGGCCGGGGTGCCATGGCATGCCGCGGCACTGGAGTCGTGGCTGTCGGCCCCATCGCAAGGGTAGGGCCACGACGCAGCATCGGGTCGTGTCGGACCGGCCCGTTAGGGTGTGCCGCATGTCGACGTCATCCCAGTCACCGCTTCGCAGCGTCGCCGTCTTCTGCGGCTCCACACCGGGCAAGAATCCCGGCCTCATGGACGCCGCCTACGAGGCGGGGCGCGTCATCGCCGAGCGTGGCCTCGTGCTCGTCTACGGCGCGGGCGGCGGGGGTCTCATGGGCGCGGTGAGCCAGGGTGCCCTCGACGCCGGCGGCGAGGTCGTCGGGTTCATCCCGACGCTCATGGTCGAGCGCGAGTGGGGTCGCAGCGACCTCACGGAGTTCCACGTGGTCGACACGATGCACACCCGCAAAGCCGGGATGGCTGAGCGGGCCGACGCCTTCCTCGCCCTTCCCGGTGGACTGGGCACGCTCGAGGAGATCTTCGAAGTGTGGACCTGGCGCACCATCGGTTACCACTCGAAGCCCGTCGGCTTCCTCGACGTCGACGGTTTCTGGCGGCCGCTGCTCGACGCGCTGCGGGGCATCAGTGACGCAGGGTTCGTGCGCGGCAGCGTCATCGACGACGCCGTCGTCGAGCCGACCATCGAGCGGGCCCTCGACGCCCTCGCCGCGCGATGCACGGTGACCGGCCAACAACTGCGCCCCGGTTTCTGAGCACGGTCGCTTCAAGGAGGTGTCTCATGAGTGACGAGGAGTGGGTGCGCTCGCGCCTTCCCGTGCGCACCATCGAGGCCTGGCCCGAGGTCCGCGAGCGGCTCATCGCGCACTCGCTCGAGGACGATGAGGTCGTCGAGTGGCCCGGCGAAGAAGCCGACGACTCACCCGAGACCGCCGGGACGCCCGAGCCGGCAGCGGCCGAGCAGGCCGCCGAACCCGACGACGGCCTCACCGACTTCCAACGTCAGTGGTTGTCGCTTGAGGAGCCCGAAGAGGACGAGTCCGAAGCGCCCCTCGAACCCGGCTACCACTGGTGGGAGGGCATCCCCGCCGTCCGTCAGTTCCTGCTCGAGGGGTTCACGCCCGGCCCCGCAACGGTGCTGCTCGGCGAGAACGGCAGCGGCAAGTCGACGCTCGCCGAGGGCATCGCCATGGCCTACGGCCTTGCGCCCGAGGGCGGTTCGACGGGCAGCAGGCACCGCACGCGCAACACCGAGGCCGGTCTCGGTGATCAGCTGCACATCGTGCGCAACGCCGGTGAGGGCAAGGGCGGCTACTTCCTGCGCGCCGAGACGATGCACTCGTTCTTCAGTTACCTCGAGGACAACCCGGGCAATGATCCCGAAGAGCCGCTCTTCCACCAGCTCAGCCACGGCGAGTCATTCGTCGCGCTCGTGGAACTGAGGTTCAAGCCGAAGCGGCCCGGCCTCTACGTGCTCGACGAGCCGGAGTCAGCCTTGTCGTTCGACAACCAACTGCGCCTCCTGCGTCACCTCACCGCGCTCATGGGCACGGGCAGGCACCAGATCCTGCTCGCCACCCATTCACCGATCCTCGCGGCGCTGCCGGGCGCCACCATCATCGAACTCGACGATCGGGGCTTCCGCGAGGTCGATCACGACGACGCCGGGCTCGTGCGGCAGTGGCGTCACTTCATGAACGATCCGGCTTCGTTCCTCGAGTCCTGACGCAGGCGAGCGGCGCCCGAGCGAAGGCCCGGGCGCCGCTCACGGTGGGATCAGAGCTTGCCGGTGGTCGCGTAGGCGCGCAGCTGCGTCAGCGAGCCGTTGAAGATGTTCGTGTCGTAGCCCTTCGCATCCAGCGCGGCGTTCTGCCAGATCGCGTGCATGCGGTTCTGTGACGACCACATGGTCGGCAGCGGGCCGACCGAACTGCTGTAGCGCGCGAGCCACAACGGGTTCTGGGCGAGAACGGAATCCTTGACGACGACGGCCTGCTGCGTCGTTCCGGTCTGCGGGAGCGACCCGTTCGAACCTGCGGCACTCGCATCAGTGCCGACGCAGCGGTTCCACCAGGTCGAGGCGGTGTAGATCATCGGGTTCACGCCGGTACGCGTGCGGTGCTGGGTGACGAAGTCGTTGATCCACGTGCGCATCTGCGTCTGGGTCATGTCGAAACACATGGAGCCGTAGGGGTTCCACTCCATGTCGAGGGCCCCGGGCAGGGTCTTGCCGTCGTTCGACCACCCGCCGCCGTTCGACACGAAGAAGTCGGCCTGCTGCGCTCCGGTGGCGGACGAGGGATTCGCGAAGTGGTAGGCACCGCGGATGATGCCGTCAACGGTTTGAATCGTCATCGAGGCGCGATGTGATCGAGACCGTAGCGCGACAGACGGTAGGCAGACCGAATGGGTGGCCAGGCACCTCGGCCGACCCTTCGGGCCCTTCGGTGGCTCAGCTCGCGCTACTGGCGGCCTTCGAGGGCGGGGGCAGTTCGTAGACGGAGACCGTGGGCGAACTGAAGATCGTGGTCGTGAGGTCGGCCAACTCCGGCGAGACCCTCGACGCGCGGGAGTCGGCGTAGAGGTAGCGCACCCCGCGTGCGGCGAGAGCGTCGAGCACCTGACGATCCGGAGCCGAGAACGCTCGCTCGTTCTGGGCGAACGCCGTCGTGTCGTAGTACGGCTGGTACATGTAGCGGTAACCGCCCACACCGTTCCGGATCCGGGCGCTGGAACTGTAGGCCCAGGCCCCGATGTCGACCGGCGAACGCGTGATGGCCGACACCCAGAAACCCCGTGCATCGCAGTGATCGACGGTCACGACGGCCGCACAGTGCACGTTGGTCGCCACGAGTGACGACTCCGGGTTCGCCTGCGCAAGGGCGCGACCCGCCTCGAGTTCGTCCTCGGTGAGTGGAGAGGTGGCGGTCGGCGGATTGGCGGGCTTGACCACCGGGGCGTATTCGGGGGTCATCGTGTACGCAGTGGCAAGGACGGGGGCAGCCAGGCTGTAGCCGAGAACGGAAGCCCCCAGTGAGAGTGCGGCCCGCGGGTGCCGCTTGCGGCGCGCGAGCAACACGATGCTCACGAGGGCGAGCAGGAGGACAACACCGGCGATCGGGGCCATACGCGACATCCGAAGCGGCGCGAGGTGCTCGTAGACGGACGTGCGTTGCCACACGAGGGCCACACCGAACGAGGCGCCGCCGATGATTCCAGCGGCCAGGGCCACCGCCCGCGTGTCGGAGCGTCTGCGTGCCCCGTTGACCAACGCGACGAACCCCCAGGCGATGAAGACCGCCGACACGGGCTGCAGCCCGCGCATGAAGTAGACCTGCGACAGGGAGGGGTGAGCGAGCGCGAACATGGCCGCCACGGCTACCAGGAACATACCGATGAACATCGAGCGCGCCACGACGTCGTCGATCGCCGCCACCAAGAGGATGACTGCGTAGGTCGCGAGCAACGCCACGACGAACAGAGCGAGCACGTCGAAACCCGGCTCGCGCCCCATCTTCTGAAGTTCTCTCCACGGCCGCAGCTGGCGGGCGGTGGCACCGAGCAGGAAGATCGAACCGCCCCCGCCGCCGGCGAAGAGAGGTGCTGTCCCGAGCACGATGGCTCCGCCGACGGCGCCGAGCACGATGGGCCGGACGACACCGCGCCGGCGCCACAGCGCGTGCACGGTGACGATGCCGAGACCGCCCATGAGCGTCGGCAGGATCGACACCTTCGTACCCGGGCCCATGAGAGCGAGCAGGAGAGCCAGCGCCGCCGTCGGCACCGGGACGCGAGGCGTTCGCAGGATGATGATGACGACCCAGGTGAGCAACAGGCACAGGGGCAGGCTGAAAAGGTGCGAAGGGCTGAGCCAGATGAGCGCGAACGTCGAGCCGGTGTCGATGACCTCGCTGAACAGCGCGACGGGTGGGACGGCGATGAGCAGCGGAGCCAGGGCCGCGACGAGGGCCGAACGAGAAAGGGAAAGACCCATCTCGTAGGCGAGGCCGAGCGTCGCCAACCCCACGGGCAGGAACCACGCGACGACGGAGACCGCGTCGATGTCGACCCCGCTCGCAAGGCTCAGTGCGGCGCCGTGGGCGTTGCTGAACCAGTGGTAGGACAAGGGTCCTTCGGCAGCTGACTGGGGATCGGTCGGCGGCACCTGATGCATGGCGAGTGCGGAGATCGCGACGTGCCACTCCATGTCCTGGTACCAGCGCAGGTGGTGGTCGAGAGGCGTGATGCGCCACAGGGTAAGTGCCAGGGAATGCAGGGCGACGGCGCTACTGACGAGGAGTGCGCCGACGGCCCACCAGCGGCTGCGGGGCGCCTCGGCAGTTTCCTGGGTGCGAGGTGCGGGCGCGAAGCGGCGGAACGCGAGTTCCCACAGGCCCGCGAACAGCGCGGGCGTTACTAGGACCAGCCAGGTCTGTCCGGTGGCGACACCGACGGCCCACCCGAGAAGTTGCGCGGCAAGGCCGGCGGTGAAGGCAACACTCAGCCGTCCCACCCGTGTGAGCGTCGGGAAGCGCCGCGTGATGACGAGCCCGGGGCCGAGGACGGTGAGGCCGTACGCGAAGACGAGACGCGCGATGTCGGGCCAGGCGACGCCAGCTCGGTTGACGGCGAAAGCGCCGGCGAGGAACGTGAATGCACCGACGGCGTCGGAGGCCTCGAGACGGCGAAGAGAGAGGGACGAGCCGGGGGAGTTCACGTGCACACCGCAGCATAAAGCGCGTCATGGCGGCATTCCGCGAGGCACGCCGTCACCCCGAACGCACCCGAGCGTCCACCGTGTCACGGTGGACGCTCGGGGCAGAAGTGGTCGATTCAGCCGGCGTGCTTCTGCAGTGTGGCGCCGATGGCGGGCAGCGATTCCTTGATGAGGTCGGCGGCCTTGCCGCGCATGCTGCCGTAGACCTTCGAGATCTGGTCGCGGCTCGTGGCCTGAGCGCGGGCGTCGGCAACCTTGAGGATGTCGGCGGTCACCTCGTCGCCGCGGCCGGCGAGGTAGGCGCCGAAGTCGCCCTGGCCGCCGAACTGCTCCCAGTACGGGTCGAAGATGGCGGTGATCTGCTCGAGGTTCTCGTTGAGCACCTTCGGCACGTCGGCCTTCTTCTTGGCGGCGGCGTAGCCCGTCTTGATGGCGGCACCGGAGAGGCCGCGCTTGTTCGAGACCTCGGTGTCGATCGTGGCCGCGAGGTCGGCGGCGACAGCAGGGCGCACGGCGGGGGCGAGGAGCTTCTCGGACAGAGACATGGGGTGCCTTTCTGACGGGGTAAATACTGCGCTCACCATAGCCGCCGCGGGTGACAGCGCCGTCGCGGGTGAGGCGCGCGGTCGAACGCGGCTCGGCGGAACGCCGCGGTTGTCACCGGGCCGTGGCAGTCTTGATTCATGACGACGAGAACAGCAAACTTCTGCATTGACTGTGCCGACCCGCGGGCCTTGGCCCTGTGGTGGGCCGACGTGGTCGACGACTTCGAGGCCGACGAGCAGGACGAGTGGACCGACGAGGAGGCCTGGTTGGCCGGCCCCGTGGGGCGGGACCTCGTGTTTCTCAAGGTGCCCGAACCGAAGCAGGTCAAGAACCGCATGCACGTGTGCGTTCGTCCGGTCGACACCACGCGTGACGAGGAGGTTGAGCGTCTGCTCGCCCACGGCGCCACGATGGTCGACGATCTACGTCAGCCTGACGAGGGCTGGGCAGTGCTCGCCGACCCGGAGGGCAACGAGTTCTGCGTCCTCACCGCGGACGCGGAGCGCTGTGGCGTAGCTCAGGGCTGAAACGCTTGGGCCGCTCGTGGCACAGTGACGCCATGAGCACGCTGCCGAGTTTCGTGTCGAGCACACCCGTCGAGACGCCGCGCCTCCGTCTGCGCCCGATGACGAGCGACGACGTCGCGGCGGCTGCGGCAATTCGCGCCCAGCCCGAGGTCTACGCCTACCTGAGCCACGGTGCGCTCACGCCCGCCCAGCTCGAGGCCAGGCTGCGGCTCCGGATGGCCCGCACCACCTTGGCCAACGACGTCGAACGCGAGGTCCAGCTCGTCGTCGAGGCGCTCGCTCAGGACGATGACGCGGCGGTCGTCGGCGACTGCGGCTTCAAGGTGGCAAGGGTGTGGACGCAGAACGAGGCGCCCACTGACCGCCTCGTTGCGCGAATCCACTACGCGATGTCACCGCTCGTGGCGGGGCGCGGCCTGGGCACCGAACTCGTCGGAGCACTCGTCGCCCACCTGTTCGCCGAGCCGCACGTGCACCGCATTCAGGCCGACGTGTTCGCCGACAACGTCGCGTCGCGCACCGTGCTCGAACGCAACGGTTTTCGTCAGGAGGGCTACTTCGTCGACGACGGCCTCATCGACGGCAAGTTCGTCGACGCGTGCCTCTACTCGCTTCTGCGCCGTGAGTGGGAAGGCGGTCAGGCCGCGGGGCGGTGACGCTTGAGCTTGCGCCACAGCCACGTCTCCGGCACGTGGGCGCCGGTCGCGATGTACTCCGCCGCAGCGTCCGAGTACTGCGTTTCGTGCAGCGCGACCAGCCCCGAGCGGTGACCGACGACGAGCAGGTGGTCGTCGGTCGTCACGGTCGTCGACTCGTCGGGAGCGAAGATGTGCTCGCCGTTGCGGACGAGGACGAGCGGTACGAGCGGGAGGTGCTCGTCGCGGCCGTCGGAGCTCTTGAGGATCTGCCCGACGGTGAGTTCGTCGTGGAGCAACCAGCGGTGCAGTGCGGGTGAGCCCTGGGCCGACAGGTCGACGAGCATCCGCTCCTTGCCGGTATGGCCGCAGTGCGCCGTGAGGCGCGCGATGATCCCCTCGGCGAACTCGTTGGGCTGCTGGACTGCGTACTCGACGAAGCTCCAGAACAGCGGCGTGACGACGCGCGCGAGGCTCTCCTGGGCGACGAGTTCCGTGGGCGTGAAGACGGAGTCGATGGCGAGCGCGCTCACGAGCGAGGCGCGGGCGTCCGACTGCTGGCGGACGGCGACGAAGAGGTCGGAGCGAGCGATCTTGGCGTGCTCGGCGAGCGCGAGGTTGGTCGTGTCGTTGTCCGTTCCGACGACGAATCCGTTGGCCCGCGAGACATCGGGGTGGCCATCCTTGGGGTCGGCGACGGTGACGTTCATGCCGGCCCGTTCGAGATCGCTCGTCACCTCCTCGGCGAATTCGCCGTCGGCGCACACGACCCAGCAGCCGCCAGGCTTGGGCTGGAGCGGCTTGGGCATCGCGTCGTCGCGCGGGTCCATGAGCCACTTCACGAGGTTGTACGTGGCGGGGCGCTGGAGCGCGAGGACGAGGTAGGCGCCGTAGCGGTCGCTCGGGTTGATGACGGCGTTCGGCGCGAAGTCGTCCATGCGTTCCTCGACGACGCGGTCCATGCATCGCGCGATGACGCTCGTGCCGGGGCGCAGCAGGGTCGTCGCCATGACGATGGCGAGGTTGTCGGTGTCGTCGTCGGTGAGGGCGAGCACGCCTTCGCAGTACTGGTTGGAGAGCCCCGCCATGCCGAGCACGCTCGGTAGGCTCGCGTCGGCCTCGAGGGCGGGGACGTCGCTCTCCAACTCGTCCGTGGCAATGCGTTCGACGCGCCCGTCGTGGCTGTCGATGACGACGAAACGGCGGCCGGCTTCGTCGAGTTCGCGGCAGACCTGACGGCCCGCCTGGCCGTACCCGCAGACGATGAGGAACGGTTCGCGGATGCGCTTGACCTTGCGCCGGAAGCGCTGCATCGCGACGGCGTCCTGGAAACTCGCCGATTGAAGCAGCGACAGCAACGTACCGATGGCGTACGCCCAGCCGACGACCGTCATGAAGATGCAGACCGTCACCCACATCCGTTGGGCGGTGGTGAAGGGCACGATCTCGCCGAAGCCGATCGTCGAGGCGGTGTAGGAGATGAAGTAGAACGCCTCGAACGGCGACAGGTGCGTCGCGTTTCCGTTCGCGTCCTTGCCCGGGATGATCGACAGCCCCAGCACGGAGATGGCGAACACCGTCGTGATGAACACGAGCGGCGAACGCATCCGGCGGATGACGATGAAGATCGCGTCGGTCGACGGTGCCTCGTCGGGGATGCGCACGGGCCGCCGCAGCCGGGTGCGGTGGCGGTGGCTGTGGCGGGTGAAGAAGGCGAGCATCGCGCTCATGGGGCGCAGGGATTCAGCGTCGGCGGTAGGAGATGGTCTCGGACACGAGCAGCACCACGCTGACGATGTTCGCGAGCAGGGCGCCGCCGGAGAGCGAGACGATGCTGGAGGTGGTGCCGGGGTCGTTCTCGTATCCGCCGGCGAGAACGTAGAAAGCTGCCGCGGAGACGAGTTGGAGCACAGCCACGAGGGACGTGGCGAGGTGGACAGCGCCGATTTGCGTGCGGTCACCGAACTTGAGCACGAGCGCGATGAGGTTGACGAAGATCGCCACGTACAGCTCGTTGATGTTGTGCAGCTTCGGGTCGCTCATGTCGCCGATGAAGAAACCGAAGTTCATCGTAGCGGCCAGCAGCACGAAGAAGCCGAAGACGACTTTTTCGAGGTTCATACGTGAAAGCGTACGGCGTCGAACGGTCCGCCCTCCATCGCGGTGCCGATGGGAAGGTTCCTCGCGGTGGGCGCTCGCTCACGGGCTACTGCTCCGGGGTGACGAAGTAGGAGTCGTCCATCGCAGGGTGCGGCGCGATGGGAACGACCTGCATGCGCACGCGCTCCTCGGCCCACCGTCGCTGCTCGACGGTCTCGCGTGCGTCGTTGACGGCCTCGCACTGCTCGGCGTCGAGGTAGAACTCGAACTGCGTGGCGCGGGCGTCGAGGCGCGCGAACTTCTCGTAGTCGTGCCCCTCGTGCGCAGCCTTGACGAGCTGTTGGACGACACGCTCTATCGTCGAGCGGCGCATTCGACGAGCCAGCTGCGGCAGGATGTCGATGCGCCCGTCCTCGCTCACGATGATGACCATCGAACCCTTGCCGCGCCCCGCGAGGTAGCGGATCGCCGAGTTGTACCGAGCGCCGCGCGAGATGTCGCCGGTGCCCGTGGCGGCGCCGTCGAGAATGACGCCGACGGCGTGGCAGTGACCCTCCGGGCTGACGAGCACCGCGCCGTCGATCTTCGTCAGGGCGTGGAACGCGTTCGGCCGAGGCGGGTCGGCTCGACGGTGTACGCCTGCGGGAGAAGGCGTTCGCCCTCGGCGCGAGCATCGGGGTGGACGACGAGCATCGTGCCGTGCTGCTGACGGATGCAGGCCTGGGCCATGTCCCACAGGATGTTCGCGTGCTGGTCGGTGGCCTCGGGGAAGACGCGCCGCACGGTGTGCACGAACGTGTCGGCGTCGACGAGGTCGCGCGGGAGCGTGGGCTGGCCGTTGTCGACGCGAAGGAACGGCGTCGTCGCGTGCCACAACTCCCACGAGCCGTTACCGACGACACGCACGGTGAAGCAGCGCTCGCCCGCCGGGTCGTAGGAGTCTTCGAGGGTGCCGAGGCCGTACACCTTGCGCCCGTCGCACAGGAGCTCGAAGCCCGGGCCCGTCATTTCGAGGGCCTTGCGGAAGGCGCGGGGCACGGACACGGCCACCTCGTGCTCGAACGCGACATCGCAGCGAACGGCCCCGTGGCCGGGTTGGGCGAGCACGAGGGTGCCGAGGCTGGCGCGCCCCTCGTAGGTCTGTGCCGACACGGCGTCGAGGGCGTCACGCAGGCCGAGTGCGAACTCCTGACCGGCGCGCGAAGCGCATCCGTTGACGAAGGTGTCTGCTGCGGAACGGAGTACGGCGCCGGCGTCGATACCGATGAGGGAGACGGGGTGCTTGCGGTCGAGTTCGTGGCTGGCCGCGCGCAGGACGTCGTCGATGACGGCTTCGGGAAAACAGGCCGCGGCCGCGAAGCCGTCGATCGTCGTGGTCGACAGTTTCGGCAGTTCGGCCCACGGCTCGCTCGACACGGCAAGCACGGGGAAGACGCGGTGGTCGTCGACGACGACGCTCATCCCGACGAAGAGTCGGCGGTCGTCGAATCGCGCTGCGGTGTCGAGGGCTTCGAGGAGAACCTGACGTCGACAGCCTTCGAGCAGGGCGGTGAGGTAGTGCTCCGGGTGCCACTCCTCGTCCGCCGGGTGGGGCGCTCCGGCTTGGACGGAACGCGCCTCGGGGCAGAAGGCGGGGCAGGTGGTGCGCCGTCGTTCCGCGAACAGCGCGTCGGCCCGAGCGAGGAGGCCGGCGAGCGGTTCGACGTCGAACGCGTTGCGCTCGGGTTCGATGAGGACTGCACCGGACTCGTCGAGGGGAAAACCGATGAGGAAGCCGCGTGGGTCGAGTTCGACGCCGGCGCGATCGAGCGACTCGTCGGCGAGTCGTTCCATCGACCACCGCAGCTCGCCCTGGTCACCCCACAGAGACGCAGCTTCCCCCCGAACTGCTTCCATGGACCGCATTTTCGCACGGCGACTCCGGTGCCGTGAGGCACGTCCCACGCGGTGGATGGGTGTCGGCAATCGTCGTGGAGGCGGTCGTCGCGCGTTGACATCCGGGCCGACACGACGACGCGCGTCCCGGCCGAGAACCGGGACGCGCGTCGGCGTCAGAGGTGATGCCGGCGATGCCCTCGGGCACCGGCCGCGAGTCAGCGCAGGGCGTCGCCCTGCGGGCCGTCCTCGCCGAGGCCTTCGCCGACGCGGCGCACCGCGTTCTCCTGCTCGGCCTCGCCGCTGAGGGCGGAGACCTCCGGGTCGGCCAGTGCCTCGCCCGTGTCCGCGTCGTCACCGAAGTCGCCGTTCACGGAATTGATCTCGGGATCGGTCACGGCTGCGTTGTCGATGTCGGCGTTGCGTACGTCGCGCGCGCCGGCGTCGTCACCGAAACCGTCGGTGGTGGTGCGGTTCTCGCCGAGACCGTCGGCCTCGCCGTGGACGGAGTTGATCTCCGGGTCCGTGACAGGCTCGTTGTCGTCGACGGAGTAGGCGGTGTTCGGGTCGAGCGAGCTCGTCGGCGCGTCGGCGCCGACCGCACGATCGACGGCGCTGTCGCCGCCGAACTGGTCGTCGGCCGTCTGCAGGCCGTCCTGTCCGATGGCGCGGTCGATGGCCTCTTCGCTGGCGACCGCCGTGTCGCCGAAGTCACCGGTCGTCGTGCCTGCAGCGCCGGTGGCGGCGCCCTTGGCAGACACCTTGTCGACGCCGGTCATGGCGGCATCCTGCGCCTTGGCGACCTTGTCGGCGTACTTGCCGCCGGTCTTGTCGTTGACGGTGGCGCCGGCCTTCTGGACGGCCTCGGCGATCTTCTCGCGGTTGCCGTCAGCCGCGGCGGCGGCCTTCTCCTTGGCGAGCTGAGCCTTCTGGTCGAGGCCGAGTTCGGCTGCCTTGGCCCTGAGCTTGTCGGTGAATCCCATGATCGTCTCCCTGGTGGGTTCGATGGAAGGTCTTACCTGTCGTAACGAACCCTGCCACGCGGATGTTCCGGGCACCAGAGGCAATTCGCGGGGTCGCGCTACCCGACGGACCCGCGGCGCCGGTGGCGTCAGCCGAGCTCGCGCACCGCGTCGGCGAGGGCGGGCATGGCCCGCTCCATCGTCGCGAGCGTCGTGACGAAGCCGTCCTGACCGCCGTACCAGGGGTCGGGCACGCCGTCGCCGGGCTCGGCCTCGGGGTCGTAGTCGGTGAGGAGGACGACGTGGTCAGGCAGGTCCCCGCCGTAGATGTCGCGCATCCGGTCGAGGTGGATGTCCTCCATGGCGACGACGAGGTCGTTCTCGTCGATCTCGTCGCGCGTGATCTGGTGCGCGCTGTGATCGTCGGCGTCGTAGCCGGCCTTCTTCAGTTCGGTGACGGCGCGAGGGTCGATCGGGTTGCCGATCTCCTCGGTGGACGTCGCGGCGCTCGTCAGCTCGACGTCGCCGAGGCCGTGTTCGGCGAAGTACTTCGCTGCGACGCGCTCGGCCATCGGCGAGCGGCAGATGTTGCCCCAGCAGACGAACACCACAGACGTCATTCTTGCGTTCCTCTCGTGTTCTAGCGGCCGGCCGGGCCGGGAGCCTCGGCCGTCTTCCGGCGATTGTGCCGGTAAGCGCGGCCCGTGCGCTATCGGACCGGCTCGAGCCCCCGAAGCGGGTGCTCGAGGGGGCGTCAGCGGATGGCAGCGACGATCTCGAGAGCGCGCTTCTGGGCCTCGAGGCCGCGGGCCGCGTTCGTCATCATGAGCTCGTCGGCCATGGCGTGCTCGGCGAACTGCTCGAGGTAGGCGCCGACGCGCTCGGGGCCGCCGATGGCGGTGTACGTGAGCATGTGCTTGGCCTGCTGGCCGGCGGGGGAGTCGAGAAGCATCTCGATCTCGTCGTCGCTGAGGCGGCGGTCGGCAGCGCCGAAGCGGGTGGCGAGGGAGCGAACGCGGGCGCGCAGGACCTCCTCGTACATCGTCGCCGCGGCGTCGTCGGTCTCGGCCGCCACGACGTTGAGGGCCGCGATGACGTGCGGCTCGGCCAGTTGCTCGGAGGGGCGGAACTCGGTGCGGTAGGCGTGAACCGCGGCCTGCAGCGCGTCGGGCGCGAAGTGGCTCGCGAAGGCGTACGGCAGGCCGAGAGCGGCGGCGAGCTTGGCACCGAACATGCTCGAGCCGAGGATGTAGAGAGGCACGTGGGTGCCCTGGCCGGGCACGGCCTCGATGCCGGCGAGGGGGCTCTCGTCGGAGAGCAGGCCCTGGAGTTCGACGACGTCCTGGGGGAAGCGGTCGCTGGCGTGCGGGTCGCGTCGCAGGGCCTGCCAGGTCCGCTGGTCGGTGCCGGGCGCCCGTCCGAGGCCGAGGTCGATGCGGCCCGGGTGCAGTTCGGCGAGGGTGCCGAACTGCTCGGCGATGACGAGCGGGGAGTGGTTCGGGAGCATGACGCCACCCGAGCCGACACGGATCGTGTTCGTGCGCGCCGCGACGTGCGCGAGCAGCACCGACGTCGCCGCGGACGCGATGTGTTTCATGTTGTGGTGCTCGGCGAACCAGATGCGCTCGAAACGGCCCGTCGCCTCAGCCGCCTGGGCGAGTTCGACGCTCGCGTTGATGGCGTCGCCGACGCTCTGGCCGCCGCCCACCTGGGCGAGGTCGAGGATCGACAGGGGGATGTCACCGGCCTTCTTGGCGAACGACACGGTCTCGATCGTGGTGTCGTCCGGCGAGGAGCTCGCGCGGGTCGTCGGGTCAGTCGGGTGGGATGCGCCGTTGTCACTCACGTTCGGGTCAACGCCCGGCGTCGGGGCCGGCATTCCCCGGCGGCTCAGCTCGCTTCGGTGAGCAGGTGCGTGTCGGTGGGTCGCTTGGGTTCGGCGATGAGGGCGTCGAGGCGTTTGGCCAGCTTCTTGTGCAGCCACGCGGAGGGGTGGAAACCGTCCTCGGCGAAGGCCTTGCCCTTCTCGAGCAGTCCCGAGTCGGTGAGCAGGTAGTGCTGCACGTTGGGGTACGTGTCGATGACGTCGGCAGCGACGGCGTCGAAGCGCAGCGCGCGTTCGCCGAGGGTGTGGCCGAGGAACGTCGGCATCGAGGGGAACTCCTGGATCGGCGGCACGCCGAGCACGACGACCTGCACGAGCGGGTTCACCTCGGTGATCGTGTCGAGCAGCGCGCTCAGGCTGGTGCGCCAGGCGTCCTCGGTGCGCAGGTTCTTGACGTCGTTGACGCCGACGCTGATGACGACGGCGTCCGCGCGCGCGAGCTCGTTGCGGGCGGCGTCGGTGCCGGCGAGGAGCGCGACGTCGTGGGCGTCGGCACCGGAGCGGGCGATGACGTGCCAGGCGACGGGGTGCTCGAAGCGCTCCGACATGCGGCAGGCGAGGCGGCCCGCGATGCTGTCGCGGTGGTGTTCGATGCCGACGCCGTCGGCCACGCTGTCGCCGAGGACGACGAGGTGATGTTCGTCGTGCTCCTCGGTGTGCGCGGCGTCGGGCACCGTGCTCGCGACGCCCTCGCGTGCGGTGGCGCCGGTAAGGCGCGCGATGTCGCGCTTGGCCGCGCGGCCCTGGACGTAGAGCACCGGCGCGCGCAGGAACATCGTCGGCAACGAACAGCCGGGGGCGGGGGAGGAGGCCCGTTCGCGTGCGCGTCGGATCGTGCGGGCGAGCCCGGACGAGCGGCGTTCGGCGGAGAGGTCTCGCATGGCGCCCATGGTTGCCGATTTCACGCGGGCGACGCCACGCCGACGCGATCCGTTCACCGAACCGTTAGGTCGCTGTGACCTGAGGGTGAGCTACCTCACCCGATGAGTGCCGCGCACGCGTCGCGGCGACGTTGCCCGGGCTAGGGGGCTCTGCGACGCGAACCGCCGCCAGTCTTTGTGACTTTAGGGCCCTGAAGTTACAAAGACTGCTTGGGACCGCTCACTTAGAAATGATCTGGCGACCGTCTGATCTGACACAGATCGCCCCATGAGCCGATGGCAGCGTCACGAAGCCAGCCGATGGAGTCCGGCCGCACGTCGGCGTCACCAAGGGTGCTCGGCGAAGTCCTTGAGGAAGATGCCGTACTGGTCGATTCCGTTCTCGCCCATGACGATCGGGTCGTAGACGCGGGCGGCGCCGTCGACGAGGTCGAGCGGCGCGTGCCAGCCCTCCTCAGCGATGCGCAGCTTCTCGTGGTGCGGGCGCTCGTCGGTGATCCAGCCCGTGTCGACCGCCGTCATGAGGATCTTGTCGGTCGTGAACATCTCGCCCGCCGACGTGCGCGTCATCATGTTGAGCGCCGCCTTCGCCATGTTCGTGTGCGGGTGTCCGGGCCCCTTGTAGCGGCGCGAGAACTGTCCCTCCATCGCCGAGACGTTGACGACGTACGCCCGCCGCGCACCGTTCTTCACCGCCTGACGCATCGACGGCCGCAGCCGGCTCACGAGCAGGAAGGGCGCCGTCGAGTTGCACAGCTGCACCTCGAGAAGCTCGAGCGGGTCGACCTCCTCGACCTTCTGCTTCCAGCTGTTGACGCGCTGCGTGTCCGGCAACAACCCGCCCGCGTCGACGGCCGTACCCGCCTGGTACGCATCGAGACTCGCGTGCCCGGCCGACAGGGCGAGCGACGTCGTCGCCGCCGCCGACTGCGCCTCAAGCTCGGACGCCCGGGCTCCCGCCTCGTCATGGTTCTCGTCGTCCGCCGCATGCGTGTGCTTGTGCGCCGCGAGCGTGCCCGCGAGGTTGGCCGGGTGCGCGTCGCTGATGCGATCGAACTGCACGATCTGCGGCAACGCGATGTCGCGCGGCAGCGGCAGCTCCTCACCCGCGACGAGGTTCGAGTACGCCCCGGGCGTGCGCCGCACCGTCTGCGCCGCGTTGTTGATGAGAATGTCGAGCGGCCCCGCCTCGGCCACCTCGTCGGCCAGGGCGATGACCTGCGTCGGGTCGCGCAGGTCGATGCCGACGATCTTGAGCCGGTCGATCCACTCCGGCGAGTCGGCGAGTTCCGCGAACCGGCGGGCCGCGTCACGCGGGAAGCGCGTCGTGATCGTCAGGTGCGCGCCGTCACGCAGCAGCATGAGTGCGATGTACATGCCGATCTTGGCGCGCCCGCCCGTCAGCAGCGCGCGCTTGCCCGTGAGGTCGACGCGCTGGTGACGCTTGGCGTGGCTCATCGCCGCGCACTTCGGGCAGAGCCAGTGGTAGAACGCGTCGACGGTCGTGTACTTCTCGTGGCAGATGTAGCAACCGCGCGGCGTGTGCAGCTCGCCTGCGATGTCGCCGACCGTGCTCGACGTCAGGGGGATGCCCTTCGTCTCGTCGTCGATCCGAAGCGGCGAACCGGTAGCCGTGGACTCGAGCACCTTCGTGTCGTGGGCGCGCAAGGGCCCGAGCTCGGCCTCGCGCGCCTCGTTGCGCCGCGCCTTGCGTACCCGCTTGTACATCGTGCCGGTGGCGCGCTTGACCCGCTGGATGTCGGGGTGGCCCGCCGGCAGTTCGTGCAGCATGCCGAGGACGCGCAACGTCGTCGCCATCTCGTGGGCGTCGATCGCGGTCTCGGCGAACAGCTGCTCCTGCTCGGGCGTCAGCGCCTCTTCGTGCACGTGCTCAGGGGCTGCCATGTCGTCCGAATCCACCCGGCAAGTGTAGGCGGGGTGGTGAGGGGCCACCCCAGCGGTGGACCCAGCCGGTGACGTTCGTTGCGGTTGGCTACGTTGCACCGTCACCAACCGCAAGAAACGTGGCCAACGTCGAGGTTGGCTACGTTTCGGACAGCTCGAGCACCCGGATGGCCAACTGGACGCGGTTCGTCACGCCGAGCTTGTCGAACAGTCGGCTCGTGTGGGTCTTGATCGTCGGCATGCTGAGGTAGAGCTGCTGAGCGATTTCGGCGTTCGTCAGGCCCTGGGCGATGAGCTGGGCCACCTCCCACTCGCGCTCCGTGACGCCGGCCGGCGCTGCCGCAGGCGATGGCACCGCTGACGGCGCTCCGGGGCCTGATTCACCTACCGAACCGCCGCCCAGCCCGATGTCGTCACTCGGCGCAGAAGCAGCACCCGCGGCCGGCCCGCAGCCAACCGCACGAGCCGCGTCAGCACCGACGGCGAGAACCGAGCGCCACCTCGGGCTGCGTCGAGCACGGCTTCGACGACGGCCTCCGGGGGAGAGTCCTTGAGCAGGAACGACACCGCCCCGCCGCGCAGCGCGTCGAGCAGGTAGTCGTCGGTGTCGAACGCGGTGAGGACGACGACGCGCGCCCGTGCCCCTTCGTCGGCGAGCGCCCGGGTGGCGTCGAGCCCGTTCATACGCGGCATGCGAACGTCCATGAGGACGACGTCCGGGTCGAGTTCACGCGTGAGCGTGACGGCTTCGGCACCGTCGGCGGCTTCGCCCACGACCTCGATGCCGCGAGCGCCGTCGATCATGAGCCGCAGCCCGGCACGCATGAGGTTCTCGTCGTCGGCGACGAGCACGCGAACGCGGGCGTCGGGGTCGGTCAGCTGCGCCACGGAATGCCCACCTCCACAGTGAAGTAGCCGGGTGTCTCGCGTCGGTTCATCGTGCCACCGAGCAGACGCACCCGCTCGCCCACCCCGACGAGTCCGAGACCGGTGCTCAGGGCCTCCGACGACGCGGCCGTGGGGTTGGTGCTCACGACGACCAACGCGTCCTCGTCACGGCGGAACGTGAGCGCGAGCGGAGCGTCGGGAGCGTGTTTGCCCGCGTTGACGACGAGTTCACTGACGATGCGGTGCACTGCCGCGCCGTTGGTGCCGGTCAGCGTCCCGAGGTCGGTCTCCTCCAGGCCCTCGAAATTGACGGTGACGAGGCGGCCCTGCGCACGAGCGTCCTCGACGAGCGTGAGGACATCACGAGCCGACGGGAGGGGCCGCGCGTCGGGTGTGGGGCTGCGCAGCGCGGAGAGCACCTCGCGCAGCTCGGTGTTCGCAGTTCCTGCGGCGTCACGCAGGGTGCGGGCGGTGGCGCGCATCTGTTCCGGCGAGAGGTCCTCACGGTAGGCGAGCGCGCCGGCGTGCATCGCGATGAGGGAGAGGTGGTGCGAAAGGCTGTCGTGCATGTCGCGCGCGATGGCGGTGCGTTCCTCCGAACGGGCACGCTCCGCGTCGATCTGCTTCGAGCGGGCCAGGGCAGCGTGTTCGCGTTCGATGGCCGCACGCTCGCGCTGGGCGGCGATGGCCTGCGCCTTCCACGACGCGAGCAACTCCGCCCGCTCGGCCCGCGAACGTCCCCAGGCGAGGAAGGCATAGCCGATCGGCACCATGATGAGCGACCACAGGAGGGTCGACCAGTCGAGGGACAGCCGCTGCTCGGTCAGTGCCGTCTGGACAAGACCCGTCGCGACGAGAAGAGCGAGCACCGCGACGTCGTCCCGGCGACGGCGCAGCCCACCGAGTCGGACGACGGCGACCATCGCTGCGGGTGTCGCGAACGCGCTGACGGCGGAGGCGAGCAGGAGCAGGTAGTTCCACCGCCCCGCGCGAGACATCGGGCCCACAGCGATCACCGCGACGAAGCCGACGAGGAAATCCCAGAGGAGCAGCCCGTTCTCGTAGGAGGAAAGACCGTCCTCCTCGAGCGTTTCGATCTGGATGCCGAAGATCACGACGCCGAGGACGAAACAGGCCGCGCTCACCGCGAACGGACGCCAGCGCCGCGGGCCGGCGAGGCGTTCGTTGTTCGAGGTGGCCAGCGATGTGCCGGCGGAAAGTGGCATACCGCCATCGTAGGAACGCGCGAAGGGATGACGGTATCGGCCGAAGGTCGCTCCCTGACGCGGTACGTCAGCCGAAAGAATGAACCTCGACGACCATGCCCTGGGCCGATGCGTCGGGCATGCTCGAACGACGAGGGTTGAGGCATGGAACGAGACGAGACGCAGCCACAGCCGCAGCACACGACGCCGGTGGGCGTCGGGCACGACGAGCCGCACACGAACACCCTGCCGGTTCGCCCGGTCGGCCTCGATGCGGGGGCTCCGACGCAACCGGTTCTGCCGACGACCCAGGCTCCCGACGAGGCTATGGCGGCTTCCAGCACAGAGCCTCGCTGGGCGAACCTGCCTTACCACCGGCTCGCCCACGTCACCCCGCGTTCCGGGCGGTGGTGGCGGCCGCTCGTCATGCTGGTCATGTTCGTCGCCACGACGCTCGTCGTCGCAGCCGTGGCCACGGGCCTTGCCTTCGCGGTCCACGCGATCTTCCCGGAACTGCGTCGACCCACCGAAGACCTCGGGGACTCACGCAATCCGGCTGACTTCTTCTACGGGTTCCTCTCCGTCGCGCTCTTCCTGCCGGTCGTGTGGGTGGCTGTCCGCGTCGGTGGCCGACGCGGCACGATCCACTCGGTGTTCGGCCATTACCGCTGGGAGTTCATGGCGCGCGCAGCCCGCGTCGTCGTGCCCGTCTCCGCAGTGGCCGTCCTCGCGCCGATCTTCCTCTTCGACGCGGACACCCTCACGACGACCACGCGGTCGACGACGCTGTGGATCCTCCTCTTCGCCGTCGTTCTCGTGCCGCTGCAGGCCGCCGCGGAGGAGTACGTCTTCCGCGGATTGCTCCCGCAGATGATCGGAACCTGGCTTCGTTCGCCGGTGTGGGGCGTGCTCGTGGCCGCGCCCCTGTTCACCGTGCTGCACGGGTACGACGCGGTCGGTCTCGTCGACATCGCCCTCTTCGCCGTGTGTACCGCCTACCTTGCGTGGAAGTCCGGCGGACTTGAGCTGCCGGTGCTGCTGCACGTGTCGAACAACCTGTTCATCGGGCTCATCACGCCGTTCGTCCCGGACGCCCTCGCGCAGGGTGAGACGGAGTTGTGGTTCGTCGTCTGGTCGGCCGTCACCACGCTCGTCCTCACCGTCTGGATGAGCCGCTTCGTCGACCGCGAGTACGGCCTGACGCGCTTCCAGCCCGTCGTCCGTCCCGCCCTGACGAGGGCCGTCTGACGCCGAGGCACGTCCCCAGCCGGTGACGTTTGCTGCGGTTGGTGACGGTGCAACGTCACCAACCGCAACGGCCGTAGCCAACGTCAAAGTTGGCTACGGCCGCTCGGCATGCGTGGCGGCGGAGCGTCAGCCCTTGAACGCGTCCACCGGGGGATGACGTAGTACGAACCGGTCTCGGCGTTCGAGTACTTCGTCAGGGCGTCGCGCGGGTAGTCGCCGACGCCGGCCATCGACTCGAGCATGTCGTGCAGACGCTTCTGCTCGCACGCGAACCCGACGAACATCGTGCCGTGCGAGCTGACGTCGCCGTAGGGCATGTTGCGGCGCACGATGTGGCCGAAGTCGTCCTGGTCGGTGCGCTCTGCGTGGCTCGTCTCCGGCTTGTCCTCGAGCTCGACGGAGTCGACCTTCGTACGGCCGATGACGCCCTCCTGCTCCTCGGTGGAGAGCGACTCCCAGGCCTTCTGCTTGTGCGGCCACTTCTGCAGCAGCAGCACGCTCGAGCCCTCGCCGGGCTTGCCGTCCGCGACGACGGCCTCGTCGTACTGCTCGATCGTCGTGGGGTTCTCGGTGCCGTCGACGAACCCCGTGAGGTCACGGTTCGTCTGGTAGACCCAGCCCTCCGTCTCGTCGACGACGCGGATACCCGGCACTATCTCGCGCGCGATGGCAAGCAGCTGACGCGTCGCGTCGAACACCTTGTCGCGCGCACCGCCGAACACCCAGAAGACGAGGTCGCGCTGCGTCGCGGGGATGACGTAACCGTCGGCTCCGACGACGTCGTCGGCGAAGTCGTGCACGTTCTCGGGCGTGTGCTTCGGCGAGATCTCCTTCATGAGCGAGGGGCGCACACCGACGACGAAGTTGACGCCCACGTCGTCCTGCTCGGCCTCGAAGAGCGGCAGCAGCTGCGAGAGCGAGGTGAGCGAACCGGGCGCGACGTCGAACTCGATGTACTCGCTCGACGTCGCACCTTCGACGAAGATGCCGGTCTGGGCCTGGGGCATGCTCAACAAACTCCTTGGGAAGGGGTGTACCTGTCTGCCTCCAGGCTATCGACCCCCTCGCCCCGCGGCGCCAGGGGAATCGGTAGATTGGTGAGCGTCCCGCGGGAGCCTTCGAGCTGAGAGACGCCAAGTGTGCGTCGACCGCCAGATCCACCGTCATCGGTGGGCACACCTGATCCGGGTAATGCCGGCGTAGGAAGGAGACGCGCGATGATCGCGCCCCGAAACACCCCTGCCCCTACACGACCTCGCGCCGAAGTCGACGAGATCGCCGCCGTGGTCGACGCCGTCCGCGTGGCCGCACCACTCACGCAGTGCCTGACGAACTCGGTCGTCACCGGTTTCACGGCGAACGTGCTCCTCGCGGTCGGAGCGTCGCCCGCCATGGTCGATTCGCTCGAGGAGGGTCCGATCTTCGCGGGCATCGCCGACGGCCTGCTCATCAACGTCGGCACGGTCAATGCCGCGACCGTGGAGGCCATGCTCGCGACGGCCGCCTCGCGTGCAGCGGCGGGCCGATCCTGGTGCCTCGATCCCGTTGCCGTTGGCACCCTGCCGGTGCGTACGAAGCTCGCTCGCGACCTCCTCGAGTACCGCCCCGACGTGGTGCGAGGCAACGCCTCCGAGGTGCTCGGTCTCTTCGGCGAAACCGGGGCGGGCCGCGGCGTGGACGCCGGGGACGATGTCGATTCCGCCCTCGACGTGGCCGCCCGCCTGGCCGAGCGCACGGGTGGAGTCGTCGCGGTCAGCGGTGAGATCGATGCCGTCGTCAGCGCCGAGTCGCCGACGCTGCGGATCGCCAGCGGCCACCAGCTGATGACGAAGGTGACCGGCGTCGGCTGCGCGCTCGGAGCGATCGTTGCCGCCTACCTGCCCGTGGCACGGACTCCACACCTCGCGGCAGCCGCTGCCACGGCTGCCCTCACGGTCGCGGCCGAGGAGGCCGCACGCCGGGCGGCCGGCCCCGGCAGTTTCGCCGTCGAACTGCTCGACGCCCTCGCCCGCGTCGACTCCGAGACCGTCACGGCGAACCTGGACCTGCGATGACGACGCGCGCCACGACCCCGAGCCAGACGCGCAGCCCGCGGCGCTCCCTGTGTCCGCGCCTCTATCTCGTCACCGACACGCACCTGTGTGGCGGCCCACGGGGCGTCGTCGAGACGGCACTCGCCGCCGCGAAGCACGGCGCGGACATCGTCCAACTGCGTGACCACGACGCCACGACACGCGAACTGGCCGCACTGGCAGCCGAACTGGTCGAGGCGCTCGAGCCGACCGGCGTACCGCTCGTCATCGACGACCGTCTCGACGTGGCGCTCGCGGCGGGTGCCGCGGGCGTGCACCTCGGTCAGAGCGATCTCGATCCCGTCGCCGCACGGCGAATCGCCGAGGCCCTCGGGCGCCACGACTTCCACATCGGATGGTCGGTCTCTCGCGCCGACGAGATCCGGGCGGTGGACGCGATGCCGCCCGGCACGCTCGACCTGCTCGGCATCGGCCCCTACCGGGCCACGCCGACCAAGCCGAACGCTCCGGAGCCGCTCGGTGCCGACGGCGTCGGCGCTCTGGTCTCAGTGGCCCGTGCGGGCGGTGTTCCGGCTGTCGTCATCGGTGGCGTCAAGCAGGCAGACGTCAGCGGCCTCGTCCGGGAAGGTGCGCGAGGTGTTGCTGTCGTCTCGGCGATCTGCGGCCAGCCCGATCCCGCCTCGGCCACCCGCGACCTGCGGGTTGCGCTCGACGAGGCGCTGGCTCGCGAGGCGGGTGAGCCGGCATGAAGACGCGCATCCCCAACGTTCTGTCGATCGCCGGCACCGACCCGAGCGGCGGGGCCGGCATCATGGCCGACCTCAAGACCTTCGGTGCCCTGGGCGCCTACGGCTGCGGCGTCGTCACGGCGGTCGTCGCGCAGAACACCCAGGGTGTCGAGGCCGTCGGTCTGCTGACGCCCGACCAGGTGCGCACCCAGATCGAGAACCTCCTGGCCGACGTACGCATCGACGCGATCAAGATCGGGATGCTCGGCTCCGCCGCCGTCATCGAGACCGTCGCCGACGCGCTCGAAGCACACCCCGAGGTGCCGTGGCGCGTGCTCGATCCCGTCATGGTCGCCTCGAGCGGGGACCGATTGCTCGACGAGGACGCCGTCGACGCGCTGCGTTCGCGTCTCGTGCCGACGGCGGACGTCATCACGCCGAACCTCGCCGAGGCCGCGGTCCTGCTCGATCTGCCCGAGCCCCCGCCGGAGCCGACCGAAGATCTCGCCGCACGGCTGGCGCAACTGGGGGCGGGCGTCATGCTCAAGGGCGGTCACGGGGCGGGCGATTCGAGTGAGGACGTCCTCCTCGTCGGCGGCGACGTCACCCGCCTGTCGGCGCCGCGCATCGCGACGCGGAACACCCACGGCACCGGCTGCACGCTGAGCGCCGCCATGGCCGCGTTGCGTCCCCAGCGTGACGGATGGGCGGAAGCGACCCGTGACGCCAAGGACTACCTGACGCAGGCCCTCGCCGCGAGCGAGCGTCTCGATGTCGGAGCCGGCACGGGGCACGGGCCCGTCCACCACTTCCACGCCTGGTGGTGAACGGGCGAACGCCCGACTCCGAGGAGGGAGCCGGGCGTTCGTGCCGTCACGGGACGTGTCACGTCATGCCGTGGTGACGCGCTCGTCGACGTCCTTGATGTGTCGCGCGATCCACGGCGTCAGGGCCATCAGAACGAGCGAGAACCCGGCCGTGATGAGGCCGAGGGTGAGGAAGAACGTCGTGTCGCCCATGCCCTCCATGAGGCGAATCGCCTGCGCGGCGGCGGACTGGCCGACCGCGGACGCGAGGAACCACAGCGCCATGCTCTGCGTCGCGAACGCCGCGGGTGCGAGCTTCGACGTCGCAGAGATGCCGACGGGCGACAGGCACAGCTCACCGATCGTCTGGATGACGAAGACGCTCGCCAACGCCCACATCGGCGCCGTCGGGCCGCTCGGCCACAGGTGCGAGTAGTAGGCGAGGAGGACGAACGACAGGCCGGCGAGGAGCACGCCGATGGAAAACTTCGCGCCGGTGCCCGGGAAGCGTCCGGCGCGCTTCATCCACAGCGCGGCCGTGACCGGCGCGAGCAGGACGATGAAGAGCGGGTTGACGCTCTGGAAGAACTCGGCGCTCACACCGATGCCGAACACCTCGCCGAGGTCGGTGCGATCGGCGGCGAAGGCCGCCATCTTGCTCGCGGCCTGCTCGAAGATCATCCAGAACAGCACCGCACCGATCCACAGGGGCACGTACGCCTGCAGGTGCGAACGTTCGCGCGCCGTCACCTTGGGGCTCTTGAACATCGTGACGAAGACGCCGAGCGCGGTGATGATCGATAGCGCCGTCACGCCGTTGATGATGGCGGTCGGGTTGTCCGCCGAGACGGCGAAGCTGATGCCGAACACGGCGGCGATGACGACGGCCGAGCCGCCGACGAGGCGCACGACGCCGGGGATCTCCTCGCGCGTCAGCGGGTTCGTCGGGCGCGAACCGGCGCCGCGCAGGTTCTTGCGGAAGAGGAACATGCCGATGAGGCCGAGCGCCATGCCGATGGCCGCGGCGGAGAAGCCGGCGTGGTAACCCCATCGGTCCTTGAGGAAGGTGACGACGAAAGGCGAGAAGAAGGAGCCGATGTTGATCGACATGTAGAAGATCGAGAAGCCGGAGTCGCGTCGGCCGTCCTGGGGGTCGTACAGCTGACCGACAACCGACGACACGGACGCCTTCTGCAGGCCCGTTCCGAGCGCGACGACGGCGATGCCGAGCCACGAGAACGCTTCGGCGGGCACGGAGAGGAAGATGTGGCCCGCCATGATGACGATGCCGCCGAACAGGGTCGCCTTGAACGCTCCGATGACGCGGTCGGCGAGCCAGCCGCCGAGCACGCTGAGCAGGTACACGGAGGCGCCGTACGTCGCGACGATGGCGAGGGCGATCGACTGCTCGACGCCGAGGCCGCCGTTCGTGGCGGTGTCGTAGAGGTAGTACGCGAGGATCGCGCGCATGCCGTAGTAGCTGAAGCGCTCCCACAGCTCGGCGTTGAACAGCGTCCCGAGCCCGGCAGGATGTCCGAGGAATCCGCGGTCGGGCAGCGACGGCTCGGTGCGGCCGCCGGAGATGGCCTCCCGCGTTGCGGGATCGTCGAGGTCGACGTCGGTGACGTTCGCCGGGGAGTCAGCGACCGGTGAGTCCTGGTGTGGTCGTGAGGAATCGACCATGAGGGGGTCGCCCTTCGGTAGGGGGACACCGTCGTCGGGGTGATGACGACGGCCGCACCTGGGCGGTGCGGCCGTTAATCATAGTCTTGCGATGATCAGGCGGGCGCCGTTGGTTCCGGGTCCAGGTCGGCCACGGCGGCGCGGGCTTCCTCGATGGCCTCGAGCACCTCGGGCAGGTCGAGCAGCGAGTGGATCTCGGCGCTCGGCATGACGTCGGAGAGGTTGGCCACCCGGTCACGGTTGAGCCACACCGTGAGCCAGCCGCGCTCAGCAGCGAGATCGAAGGCTGCGACGTTGTTGCTGATGAGCACGATGTGGTCGACGGGCTTGCCGGTCTCGGCGACCACGGACTCGATGCGATCGAGCGTCTCGATCCAGTTGAGGTGGTTCTCGGTGGTGTGGAGTTCGGGTGCGGCGTTGCTCGGAGCGTGCGGACCGTCGACGCGTGCCTTGAACGGAGGCAGGAGGCACTCGTGCCCCTCGGGCATCGGGGCGTAGTCGATGAGGTTCACCGTGCCCGTCTCGCTGAGGCCCACCATCGTGGGCAGGACATCGGCAAAGAGTTCCGGCTCGCGCTCGTCGGAGCGTCCTCCAGCCCGAGCCCCCTGCTCGAGTAAACCGGTCAACATGTATCCCCGTCGATCCCACAGGGTTTCGTCGCCATCGAACCAGACAGAAATGGTCACCTGATCAGCGTGACAGATGGAGGTGTGATTCTCCTAGTCGAGCCGCGGAATCTGGCCCTCAGGGGTGAAGCGCTGCTCCCGCCCGAGGGGATGTGCGTGTTCAGGTGGTGACGAGCATCCCGGCGAAGCCGAACATCATGACGCCGACAACGGTGTCGATGACCTGCCAGGTGCGTGCCTTGCGCACGAGCGGGGTGAGCGCGCGGGCGCCGTACCCGAGGGCCGCGAACCACAGGATGCTGGCCGCCACCGAGCCGGCGTAGAACCACCAACGTCCTTCGGGGCCACGCGAATTGGCGAGCGAGCCGATCATGACGACGGTGTCGAGGTAGGCGTGCGGGTTGAGGAACGTCAGGCCGAGCACGGTGAGGACCGCGGTGCGCCGGCTCACCGGTGGCGCGTCGGCCGGGCTGAGCGAGCTGGCCCGGCGGGCGCTGCGCAGGGCGTTGAGGCCGAACCAGACGAGGTAGGCGGCGCCGAACCACTTGAGCGCCTTGATCGCCGTCGGGTGAGCTTCGACGACGGCGCCCATGCCGAGCACGCCGGCCAGTTCGAGCGCGATGTCACCGAGTGCGCAGACGACGACGATGAGCGTGACGTGCTGACGCAGCAGGCCCTGGCGCAGGACGAAGGCGTTCTGGGAGCCGATGGCGACGATGAGGCCGAGGCCCGTGAGGAAGCCGGTGAGCAGGTGCGTCATGGCTCGAGCGTAGGAATCGCGCCCTCTGTAGAACAGTTCATGTTTCTACAGATACCTAAGCAGTGCTTCATCTACGGTGGGGCCATGCGGGTGCGCGACGACCACTTCAAGGCCCTTGTCGCCTGCGTCGACGAGGGCACCTTCGACGGCGCGGCCGCGGCGCTGCGCATCACGCCGTCGGCGG
The DNA here is from genome assembly GCF_003515945.1 of Dermacoccus abyssi. Classification (GTDB taxonomy): domain Bacteria; phylum Actinomycetota; class Actinomycetes; order Actinomycetales; family Dermatophilaceae; genus Dermacoccus; species Dermacoccus abyssi. Next base: position 15,949 of record NZ_QWLM01000009.1, on the reverse strand, counting down.
TGTCGCAGCGGGTCAAGGCCCTCGAACAGGAACTCGGGCAGATCGTTCTCGTCCGGTCGGTACCGGTGCGCCCGACGCCCGTGGGCGAGATCGTGCTGCGCACCGGCCGCCAGCGCGCGCTGCTCGACGCCGAGCTCGTCCGGGCGCTCGGGGGCGGCGGCAGCCAGCGTGGTGTCAGTGCCCCCGTCGTCGACCTGCCCGTCGCCGTCAACGCCGACTCGCTCGCCACGTGGTTCGTCGAGGTGCTCGAGACGGTCGGCGAATGGGGTGACGCTCGGCTGCGGGTCTTCGTCGAGGATCAGGACCACTCCGCCCAACTGTTGCGCGACGGTTCGGTCATCGGCGCCGTGACGGCGAGCGACGTGGCGGTGCAGGGGTGTTCGGTTCAAGAGCTGGGCGTCATGCGCTACGTCGCGCGGGTGCGCCGCTCGCAGTGGGAGGCGTGCGGGCGCTCACTGGAGCGAGTACCGACGGTGCGCTTCAACGATCGTGACGACCTGCAGCGCGGCGTGCTGCGGCGCCGGGGGCTCGGCGAGCCTCCGTTGGAACACGTCGTGCCGTCGGCGGAGGGCTTCTCGGCCGCCGTCCGTGCGGGCCTCGGGTGGGGCATGATCCCCGAGGGTCTGGAAGGCCCCGCCGGGAGGGGCGGCGGGCGCGACGAGCTGATTCCGGTGCCCGGCGTCGAACCGCTCGACGTCCCTTTGTACTGGCAGTGCTGGCGCCTCGACGCTCCGTCGCTGGCGCGCCTCAGCGACGAGGTGACGTCCGCCGCCCACGCTCTGCGATGACCCGACCGCGCACGAGAAATCTCATTTACGACACTTCGGCGTGCCCTAATTGCCAAAAGCCCAGAAGCAAAGGTTAGGGTTACCTCATCACGAACATTCTCCCGTGAGGAAGGGGAGCCGTCTGTTCTGAGTCGATTCGTTGCCAAGCACACGCGCCAAGGCCGCGTCCGGAGGTTGCCACCTCGAACCGGACGCGGCCTTCGCCTGTGTCAGCTCTCGCGACCGGCCAGCCAGCGCGTGATGCGCCCGGCGTCGCCTTCGATGACTCGCCCCGGCATAGCGGCGGCGCTGCGGCGCCAGCCCTCGCCGGCCCACAGGTGCGTCCACTGCGGGTCGCCGGTCTCCGCGGCCTTCTTGCGCAGCGGGGCGAGCAGGCGGTTCACCTCGGGGTAGGCGGCCGGCGTGACGGCGGTGATTCCGTCGAACATCGCCATGAACTCGTTGGCGAGGCCGCGGGCGTAGCGGCCGGAGAAGGCGCGCGTCAGGCCGGTCCCGGAGAAATCGTCGGAGGCGAGGGCCAAACGGTGCGTCAGCGACGAACCGGCCGACGAGGAGCGCAGGTAGGCCGTTCCGGCCTGGACGGCGACGGCGCCGGCATCGAGCGCGGCCTGCGTGTCGGCGGGCGTGGCGATGCCACCGGCTGCGAGCAGCGGTACGTCGACGGCGCCGCGCACGTCGTCGAAGAGCTGCGGCAGGGCGACATCGCTCGGCTCGGCGTAGAGGTCGAACGTGCTCTGGTGGCCGCCGGCGTCGGGGCCCTGAACGATGAGGAAGTCCATGCCGCGCTCGACGGCGGCGCGGGCGTCCTCGGGGGAGGTGACCATCGCGCCGAGGCTCGTGCCGACGCCGCGCAGCGCCGTGACGTCCTCGGCCGACGGCAGGCCGAAGGTGAAGGTGACGACGTCGACGGGGTGGGTGACGAGCCAGTCGAGCTTGGCACCGTAATCGTCGTCGTCCCAGGAGGGTTCGCCGAGTTCGACGTCGAACTTCTTGGCGATGGGGCCGAGCTTCTCGCGCAACCCGGCGAGCGCCTCGGCGTCCGTGCTCTGCGGGCCGGGGATGAAGAGGTTGACGCCCGCAGCGACGCCGGCGTCCTGCACGTCGCGCACCTCGCGGGCCATCGTGTCGACGTCCTTGTTGCCCCCGGCGAGCACGCCCCAGCCACCGGCCTTCGAGGTGTCGATGACGAGTTCCGTGGTCGTGGGGCCGCCTGCCATGGGCGCTGCCACGACGGGCAGTTCAAGACTTTCGAACGAGAACATGCCCTCAGTGTCCCAGGTTGGTCAGCGCTTCGGCTTGTCGCCGCCGGAGGCGAGCACCTCGTGCACCCACTCGGGGGCGGTGGTGCCGCGCGCCTCGTGCGCGGCGATGACGCGGCGGGCGCGCTCGCGGCGCAGGCGACGCTTCGGGTCGCTCGCGGGCACGTGCTGGGCGGGGCCGAAGACGGAGACACCGATGTACTCGAGGCGCCAGCCCATGCGGTAGCCGATGCTCAAACCGGTGTTGTCCTTCATTCCATCTCCTCGTCGGGGCGCGGGTGCGCCGAACGGTCCTGCGGCGAGCCTAGCGCGAATTCCCTGATCGTTTCTCGGGGTGCGTAGGGCCTTCGTCCCGTGAACGATCTTCGTCACTCGGGGCGGGTCGTACTCGCCTCGGAGCCGTGACGATCACGCATACCCCACGCGAGCAACGGCAGCCCGAACGCCGTAACGACGGCGGCGAACAGCGGCAGCCTCGTGGCGGCCATCGTCAGGATGAGCACGCTGCCGATGTACGCACCGAGGCTGATGCCGATCTGGAACGCTACGACGTAGATCGGCGTGGCCGCGTCGTTGTGACCGGGTGTCGTGGCGAGCACGCGCGTCTGCATGGCAACGGGCAGCACGCCGAACGCTCCACCCCAGACCACGGCGGCGACGGCGCCCGTCGCGGTGCCGGGCAGGAACGTCAGGGCGAGCAGCGCAAGGATCATGCAGGTGAGCGCGATGGTCGTCACGCGGCGCGGGTGGGCGTCGAGGTGACGGCTCGCGAACGCCGTCGTGAGAGCGCCGGCCAGCCCGTAACAGAACAGTTCGACGGCGTACGCGGTGCCGGAGATGCCGCGCGCTTCGAGGATCGGGGCGATGAACGCCCAGGCCGCGTTGTGCGCAGTGACGATGAGGGCCGTCACGCCGCAGAGCGTGTAGAACGGCACGCGCATCGACACCGGGATGCGGAGCGAGAACGCGCCGCCGGAACGCGCTTCGAGCGGCGGCAGCTTGAGCTGGCTGGCCATCGCGACGAGCAACGCGATGACGGCGATGACGCCGCTCGCGAACCGCCACCCGACGTGCTCGCTCACGGCGGCGACGAACGGCGGACCGGCCACGACGCCGACGCTCGCACCGAGGAACGCGCCACCGACGGCTTTCGCCTCCGCGCCCTTGCGGGCCAGGCTCGCGGCAGCGACCGGCACGACGGCGAAGATGCCACCGTGTGCGATCGCGCCGATGAGTCGCGCGATCGTCACGACGAGGAGATTCGGGGCGATCGCCGAGAGAGCCATCGAGACGAACAGTGCGAGCAGTGACCCGACGATGACGAGCCGCCGCGAGAGGGCCCGTGTGGCCATGACGACGGGGATCGTCGCCACTCCGACGCCGATGGCGTACCAGGTGACGAGGCGCCCGACGGCGGATTCGGATTCGCCGAGGTCGAGCGTCATGTCGGGCATGGCGCCGACCGGGTACATCTCGGCGGTGAGGAAGACGAAAAGCCCCGCAGCGAGGAGGAAGAGCCGCGTCGTGCGCAGCCGGTCGTCCTCGCCGGCCCCGGTGCGTTGGGGGAGGCGCCGTCGCTCGGCGCGGCGGCGGAGGGCTGCGTCATCAGCCGAGCACGCGCACGAGCACGAACACCGCGAAGACGACGAAGAGCAGCAACGTGACGACCATGCAGCCCATGGTCGCGAGGGTGCCGTTGGCGGCCTTGGGCACAGCGTTGGCCGGGTCGCTCGGGTCGACCGACAGCGGCAGCCGCTGGCCGTCGCGCCCGTTCGTGCTCATGCCGCCGGTCTTCGTCTCCAGGACGTGACGCCCACCGTCGGGGGCCGTGTAACGAATGCGTGCGAGGGAGTTCTTGCGACCGTCCTCGCCGGTGGCGAGCTGGACGACGCCGTCGACGACCGGCCAGCTGCGGCGGCGCACAGCACCCACGATGCCCTTGAGCAGGGCGGCTGCGAGCGCGAGGCCGAAGACGAGTATGACGACGGCGGCAGCAACGGGCACGAATCCACTCTTCACCCGACGAGCGTAACGAGCACCGCGCAATCGGGCTGTCACGGGGCGTGGGCGCAGCGGTCGGCGAGCAGCACGCAAACCCCGTAGGGGTGTCACACGCGTCGCACAGGAACCCCATAGCAACGCGGCGTTGAGTCAGGGCCATGAACACCACACAGAACACCTCGTCCCAGGCCGCCACCTCCCGCTTCGGCTCGCTCAGGAACCTCGGCCGCGGCATCGTCGTCAGCTCCGCGGTTGCCCTCCTGGGCGTCTCGACGATGAGCGCCGCCGACGCCTCGGCAGCCGGCGTGGCCACCGGCATCCGGTACGCCGGCAACGCCGCCGAGGTCGTGAAGCCCGCCCCGACGAACCTGGCCGTCGAGTCGAACGCCCGCTACGCCGTGCGCGACGGCAAGCTCGTGCGCCTGTAGGCCCACCTCGAAGACTCCTGCGGCCGGCCGTTCACGCAGATCGTGACGCCGCGCTGGGCGCCTCACGCCGCGCGACGTTCGTGGTGTTCGGCGCGCCATCCGCGCCCAGCGGGCCGGTTGCAGGCTCACGTGACCTGCGCGCTCATCTCCTCGCGCGGTTCACCCGGTGCCGCGAGCTCCCGACACTCGCGGGCGCCGGCGCGAAACCCGCCACGAACCGTCCTCGTGGCGGGTTTCGTGCGCTCTGGGTCGGACGTCCGATGCGTCATCGGTCACACCCGGCGAGAAATATTGCTGGAAGTCTTTCCAGAAGGTGAAGTCTCCGCCAATAATTGCTCTTAGCCCCCGGCTACCTGATGACCCCAGAGCACCAGGCAGTCGGGGGATCCAACGTTTCTGGGGTCTTTGCCCGCTGACGCCGCTGCCCGCACCCCGCGCGGCAGCGAGCGCGACACGAGCGAAATCCCCGGCCTGCCGCCGGAGACACCGAGGGAGCAACCGCTAAGGTGAGCGCGTGATCGAGCTCGCCGTCCCGGTGTCCCGCGACGGTGCGTCCCTTCCGTTCTACCGCCGCCTCAACGTGCTCTGGCCGCTCACGCGCGTCATCATGCTCGCGCTGTGCGCCCTCTACTCGGGCATGCGTGGCGACCTGCGCTACTACTACGCGCAGGCGGGCCGCTCCGACGTCGTGTCGTCGATGGCCGAGTACCCCTTCCCTGTGGCGCTGTGGATCATGGCCGCCGCGCGCACCCTGCCGTACGCGGGCTTCGTCGCGCTATTCGTCGTCACCGCCATCGCGTGTGACGCCGTGGCGACGCGGCTGTTCGACCGTCACTTCGGGCGCGAGGCCGCGCTGCGGTGGACGCTCTACGGCGGTCTCCTCGGACCGTTGCTCTACATGCGCTTCGACCTGTATGCCGCGTTCGCGCTCGTCCTGCTGCTCATCTTCAACGACGGCGCGGCCCATTCGCGCAGCCGCTCGGTGCTCTCCGGGCTCGCGGTCGCGATGGGCTCGGCCGTCAAGCTGTGGCCGGCCGTCTTCGGCCTCGGCCTGCTCGGCCCCGCGCGCCGCCGCGTCACGCACATGGTCGCCGCGATGGCAGGCGGCATCGCCTGGGTCGGGACGACGGCGCTGTTGGCCGGGCCCCAGCGCGTCACGTCACCGCTGTCCTGGCAGGGTCAGCGCGGCTTCGAGGTGGAGTCGCTGTGGGGTGCCTGGCTCGGTTTCGCGCGGATCTTCGGTTCCACGCCCGTCTCGCTGGAGAAGCGTCAGGGCTCGTGGGAGTACACGGGTGAACTCGCGAACTCACTCATGTGGATGGTGAAGCCGACGCAGTACGTCGGCTACGTCCTCGCGCTGTCGCTGCTCGCCCTCGGCTGGCGGGCCGGGCGTGACGAGCGCGTCACCACCCTCGCGCTGACGATGACGTGCGTCATCTCGGTGCTCATCCTGTCGAGTCCGGTGCTGAGCCCGCAGTACCTCATCTGGCTCATTCCGGCGCTCGTGCTCGTCGACGACGCCCGCCTGCGCCTGCTCGGCGCGGTGACGCTCGTGCTGACGCAGCTGGAGTTCCCGTTCCTGTTCGACGGGATCTTCTCCGATCACACGCTGTTCGCGCTGACGACGCGCGTCGTCATTCTCGTGCGCAACATGCTGCTCGTGTGGTTGACGGTGAGGGCCGTCATGCTCCTCGTGCAGCGCGCTCGAGTTGCTCGACGTCCAGCTTCCGCATCGAGTACATCGCCTGCGACACCCGCGTGACGACCTGCGGGTCCGGGTCGCTCATCAGCTCGTAGAGGCGGCGGGGGATGACCTGCCAGCTCACGCCGAACGGGTCCTGGCACCAGCCGCACTGGCTCTCGGAGCCGCCGTTCGCGGTGAAGCCGTTCCAGTAGTGGTCGACCTCGGCCTGGTCGGCGCACATGATCTGGAAGCTGACGGCCTCCGTCTGCGGGAACTGCGGCCCACCGTTGAGGAGGGTGAAGGGGTTGCCGTCGAGCTCGACCTCCTCCATGAGCACCTGCCCGGCCATGTGCGCGTTCGGGCCGAGGGCAGCCTCGTCGGTGGGATACTGGACGGTGCTCGTGCGCTTCGCGTTGGGAAAGAGCGACAGGTACAGGTCGGCCGCGGCCTGAGCGGTGCCGTCGAGCCAGATGCAGGGCGTGATGTTCGTCGTCATGGGTTCATCATGACCGGTTGGCGCTGCACCGGGGGGCGCGAAGGACCGCCTCATGACGGCGGCTGAAGCTATGCGCGCGATTCGTAGCCGAGGTTTTTGCAGCGGGTCTTGATCTGCTTGATGGCGTCGGTGTCGTTGGTGTCGCTGCTGCCGGGGTAGATGCGGTTCGCTTGCTTCTTGAGTTCGGCGTCGGTGGGTTGGTGGCGCACGTTGTAGACGGTGCGGGCGTTGTTTGCGTGCGCTGCGTTGCAGACGCTTTGGTCGCCAGCGGGAAGGGGGCGGGGTTCGTCCTTTGTGCATGCTGTGGTGAGGGAGAAGGCGCCGAGTGCTGTGAGTGCGACGAAGCTCCTGTGGAGGGTGAGACGCATGTCGGGCCTTTCGCAAACCAGTCAATAACGGTTGAGTAACGGTCCGCGTGGCGCGGTCCTCGCAGGAGTCTACGCAGGGGAATGTGTCCTTGCTCACGTCTGTGTGCCTCGTCGTGTTCTCTTGATCGGACACCCCCTATGCCTGCTGGCGGCAGTTCCTCGTTCTTCCTCGGCCGTGATCGTGTTCGTTCGCCGTGGCGTTGGCTCGCGTGGGCGTTGTGCGCTCTGATCGGTGTGACGTTCTCGATCGAGGCATCGCCTGTCGCTACGGCGGCTGGTGCGGTGAAGCCGGCGTTTGGTGAGGCCAAGAAGCAGACGAGGGTGTCGTCGCGCCCGGATGAGACGTCGGCAGCGGTGTCGGCTCGCGCGCAGGGGTCGCCTGTTGAGGTCGAGTCGTTGCGTTCGGAGACCTCGCAGACGTTCGCGAACCCGGACGGGACGATGACGACGAAGGCGACGTCGGCACCGACCCGGTTCAAGGACGATCAGGGTGCGTGGAAGAACATCGACCTGACGCTCGTGGAGCAGTCGGATGGCACGGTTGCGCCGAAGTCGGTGAAGAACGAGATCACGCTGGGTGCGGGGGATGCCTCGGCGAGCGGAGGTAGTGCGCGCGTCACGGCCGATCAGGGGGTAGACGCGCTCGAGGTGAAGCCGGACGTGAACACGAGTGTGGTGTTCGGGTGGCCGAAGAAGTTGCCGAAGCCGAAGTTGAAGGGCAGCGAAGCGACGTATGCCAACGCTGATTCGGGTGTGGATTACCGGGTGCAGGCGTTGCGGCGGGGCATGGAGACGTTTGTCGATGTCAAGGACGCGAAGACTGTTGAGCGTTTGATCGCGAAGAACGGGCCGGCGAAGGGGCGCCTGGCGGTTGAGTTTCCCGTCAAGCTCGATGGGGTGAGCGCGAAGAAGGAAGCGGATGGTTCGGTTTCGTTCGTCGATGGTGACGGCAAGGTGGTGTCGCATGTCGCGGCGCCGGGTGCGTGGGACGCGAAGGTCATCGAGAAGGCAGGCATTCCGGCGAGCACGACGGACACGCGCCTTGATGTGACGTCGAAGGGGAAGAACAAGGCCATCATCACGGTCTCCGTCGATGCGGGGTGGGCTCGAAGCGGTGCGCGTCAGTTCCCGATCACGATCGATCCGACGTACGCCTCGGGAAGCATCAACGCGAGTTTTGACACGTGGGTTCAGTCTGATTCGAGTTCGGACCATTCCACGGACAGCGAGCTGCGTGCGGGCACGTTTAACGGCGGGGCAACGGTCGCGCGTTCGTATCTGAACTTCCCGTTGGCCGGGCTTGCCGGTAAGCAGGTGGTGTCAGCGTCGTTGTCGTTGTACTCGACGTGGTCGTGGTCGTGCACACCCTCGCGTCTTGATGTGGGCCGCTCTGCGGCCGCTTCGTCGGCGACCCGGTGGACGTCGCAGCCGAATGTGTACGCCTCCGGGGGTTCAGCGTCATTCGCGAAGGGCGCAAACGCCTCGACGTGTCCGGCCGGGCGTCAGGCAATCGACGTCACGCAGGCGGTGAAGGACTTCACGTCGTCGGGGTGGTCGAACGGCTCGCTTGCGTTGCAGGCGAACAATGAGAAGGACTCGAACGGGTGGAAGCGTTTCGCGTCGTCAGAGACGTCGAATCCGCCGCAGTTGACGTACACGTACAACCGGGCTCCGAATGTGGCGGCTGCGCCGTCGTTCGTCGCCAACGGCACGTACGGCAGTGTCGGGTATGTGCAGGGTGGCAAGGTGACGTTCTCGAGTGTCATCACTGACCCGGACGCGTCGCGAGTCAAGGCCACGTTCGAGATCCACAACTCGACGACGACGAGTTCGTCGTCGTTGGTGGCCTCGTGTACGAGCGGGTTGGGTGCTTCGGGTGCGAAGGTCAGTTGCGCTAATGCGACGGACCTTCCGGATGGTGGCACGTATTACGTGCGCGCCAAGGCGAGCGATGAGCTTGGGTTGAGTAACTCGTCGTGGTCGGGGTGGACGACGATCAAGCGCGCCGGTACGGCGCCGGCCGCGCCGAGCATCTCGTGCCCGAACTACGCGAACGGGTCGTGGGCGCAGACCGGGCCCAGCGCGGATGTCTCGTGCACCGTCTCCACGTCGGGTTCGGGCGTGAGGGCCGCGACGCGCCTCGACATTTATGTTGATGGTGCTGCGACGCCGACGAAGACGATCGACGCGAAGCAGACCGCGACGTCGACGACGGTGACGGTTCCGAAGGCGAACGGTGCGCACTCGGTGCGCGCGGTCGCCGTGGGTGGTTCGAACCTGTCCGCGTCGACGACCTCGAGCTTCGGGTGGGGTAAAGCCACGGTCTCCTCGCCGGTCAACGGCGCGTCCACGTCGGGCAAGGTGCGCGTGACCGCGGCCGGTCAGGGCTCGTCCACGCCCACGGCGAAGGTGCAGTGGCGCGTCACCGGGACGAGTTCCACGAGCGCGGAGTGGGTTGACGGCCCGTCTCTGCCGGTGACCGTCAGTAGTGGTGTGGCGAAGGCTGATGGCACGTTCGACACCGCGACGGCGACGACGCGTAAGGACGGTTCGAGCCTGAACCCGCGCGTTCCGGTCACCCTGGATGTGCAGGTGTGCTTCACCTACCCGGGCAACTCGACGCCGCAGTGCACGTGGGATGGCACCGCAGAGCGCATCACCCGCCTTCCGCATGCGTTCGGTAGCACCTTCCCGACGCAGGACACTGGGTTCGGGCAGGTCGCCCAGGTCACCGGTGAACTCAACGTCGACGGTTCCGACGCGTCCGTCCCCGGCCTGGCCGGTGACCTGACGCTGTCGCGTTCGCACCTATCGTTCGCTGGTGACGGCACCCTGAACGGGTGGCCGACCACGATCGCCGATCAGGTCTTCGGTCCCGGCTTCAGCGCCAACCTCGACGGCCCCGACGCGGGCCTCGGCGGCATGAGCGTCATCGACCAGACCGCTACGGACGGCACGATGATCCTCGCCGACACCGACGGCAGCGTGTTGGTGTTCGGTCAGCCTGGTGGTGGGCGCACGAAGGACCTCGCGGGCACCTACGAACCGATCACGCAGGACACCGTCGACTCGGGCCTGAAGCTCGTCGTCGCGACGGGCGGCACGTCCATGACAGTGACCGAGGACGACAAGACGGTCACGACGTACACGTTGACGAACGGTCAGTGGGGTGTGTCGAAGGTCGCTGAGCCCGGTACGGCCGGCACGACAACCTACACACGTGACGGCACCGGCCGTGTCACGCGCATCCTGTCCGGACTGCCCGACGGCTTTACCTCCGCCGACTGCCCCGGCACGGGAGCGTTGACGAAGAAGGGTTGCCGTGCCCTGGACATCACCTACGGCGCGAGCACCGGTAATGGTGACGTGACGGGGCAGGTCAAGAGCGCCAGCGCGTACCTGTGGGACCCGGCCTCGAACGCGATGAAGTCCACGCCCGTCGCGACGTACACCTACGACAGCAACAAGCGCCTGGTGAAGGTGACCGACCCGCGCTCGAACCTGTCGACGAGCTACACGTGGGACGGTGACTCCACCCGCCTAGCGTCGATCGCCCCTTCAGGTCAGGCCGCGTTCCGCATCACCTATGACGGGGACAAGAAGGTCAAGCAGATCACTCGCGACGCAGCCACCACCGGCGGCAACAGCGCTGCGTTGTACTCGTTCGTCTATGGCGTGCCCGCCACGGGCAACAGTTCCTTGCCGTCCCTCGGCGCGACGGATGTTGCGAAGTGGGCCCAGGCTTCCGTCCCGGCGACGGGGTACGCGGTGTTCGGCCAAGACCACCCCGTCAGCAGCACCAACGCATCAAACATCAGTGCGGGCGACTGGTCGTACGCGTCGCTGTCCTACGTCGATGCGAACAACTATGAAGTGAACAGCGCTGAGTACGGTGCGGGGCAGTGGCTCGTCAGCTCCAGCGACTATGACGCGCAGGGCAACCCGATCCGTACGCTGACGCCGCAGGGCATCAAGGCTGCCCTCGACGCGACCCCGGATGGTGCGGACGCGGCCGAGGTCAAGTCGACGAGCGACTTCTACGCGACGAGCACGATCTACAACGACGACATCAAGGACGCCTCCGGTACGGTGACGTTGCCTGCGGGTTCGCGCGTGGTGGACGTGTTCACGCCCGCGTCACAGATGAGTGTCGGTGGCGCGTTGGTGACGGCGCGTAAGAAGGTGCACACCGACTACGACCAGGGCGCGCCGAACAGTGGTGTGAACCCCGCGACGGGGCAGCCGTACTCGCTGGCGACGACCGTGACCGCGTCGGTCATCGACAACGCCGGCACACAGCTGAGTGAGCTGTCGAAGACGACGAACGGGTACGCCGCCATCAGCAGCGGCGACACCGACGGCTGGAGCCTCGGCATGCCGACGACAGTGACGACGGGCGGGGTGACGCGCACGACGCGCTACGACTCTGCTGGGCGCACGATCGAGGAGCGCCAGCCAAAGGCCACCTCGACCGCTTCTGCGGGAACTCGTCGCACGGTGTTCTACACCGCCGGTACGAACAGTGATGACGCGCAATGTGGGAACAAGCCCGAATGGGCCGGCTCACCGTGCCGAGTCTTCCCCGGTACTGCGCCCTCGAGCGGGCCGAGTCTGCCTGACGCACGCACCACGGGCATGGACATGTGGCTCAACCCCACCACTGTCGTCGAGGCATCCGGCAGCGCGAATCGCACCACGACGACGAGATACGACGCGGCGGCTCGCCCGGTCCTCGTGAAGGCCACTGGCAGCATCCCGGGCGCAACGGCGATTCCTGCGACGTTCACGCACTACAACACGGTCGGCCTGGTCGACTACACGGGTGACGCCAACGACGCTGGCACCGACGCGACGAGCAATCGCATCAGCACCGGCTATGACAACTGGGGCCGCAAGACCTCCTACACGAACGAGTCCGGTGAGAGCGCGACGACGACGTACGGTGTTGACGGTGCCGTCGCGAGCGTGTCCGATCCGAAGGGCACAACGGCGTACACCTATGACGGCACCGACGCGGCCGGCAAGACGGAGCGCCGCGGCCTCGTCACCGGCATGAGCGTGACACGCCCCGGTACTGGTGGTGACCTGACCTACGGTGCGGCGTTCGACATTGACGGCAAGATCATGCAGGAAGACATGCCCGGATTCGTCACCGCACGCACCGACACCAACACCCTCGGTGAAGTGACGGGCCTTTCGTACGAGGGGCAGGTCACCCCGGTCACCGCGACGACGGCTGATGACGGCACGGTGAGCTGGACGCCCGGTACGCCGACGACCGGTACCTGGATGGCGTGGACGCAAGAGCGCGACGGGCTGGGCCGCGTGGCGCGTCAGTACACCGGCGCGGGTGCGGCGTTCGACGGCGACCCGGGCATCGCTGAAGACGGCGACACCAGCCACATGAGCGTCGGCACGGGCAAGGCGTACGACAAGGAATACTCCTACGACGGCTTGTCGCGCCTGACGAAGGTCACCGACCGTGAAAAGGCCGCCGGTGCGGGTGCGATCGACCCCGACACCAAGGTCAGTGCGGACGCGGCGTGCGCGGCGCGCACGTACACCTTCGACGCGAACGGTAACCGCACCGCTAGCAACGAAACCACCCACGCTGACGGTGACTGCGCCGGCACGGCCAACACGACGAGCACATCGGCGACGATGGCGTACGACGATGCTGACCGTCCCACGACCGGCAAGAACGGTGCCGGCTCGTACACCTACGACGCATTCGGTCGCCAAACTCTGATGCCGAAGGCGGATGCCCCAAACCCAGGAGCGGGTGACGTGACGCTCGGCTACTACCTGGACGACTCGATTCAGAAGATCAGCCAGGGCGGCACCGTCACGACGTTCACACTGGATTCGGCGGGGCGGCGTAAGGCGCAGACGTCAACGCCGAGCAGTGGCGCAGCGACGACGCTGACGCGGCACTACACCGATGACTCGGACAACCCGTCCTGGGTGGAACTCAGTGGTGGCGGGCTCGAGCGGTACACCGACTCCGTCAGCGGCTCCCTCGGCGCGATGCTCGACGAGACCGGCAAGGCGAACATCGCGCTGATCGACCCGAACGGCAACACCGCCACTAGCCTTGAGATCGCGGCCGTGAACGGCACGAACACGCCCGCGACCTCGATCACGGACTGGAGCACGTACAGCGAGTACGGCCAACCCACCACCGGCGGCACCACAGGCACCAATGCGAGCAGCGGTGTCCTCGGGTACGGATGGCTCGGCGCCCACCAACGCGCCACCACCCCGGACACCGCTGGCCTGACCCTCATGGGAGCCCGCGTCTACAACAACCAACGCGGACTCTTCACCAGCCTCGATCCCGTCTACGGCGGCAACGAGACCAGCTACGCATACCCGAACGACCCGCTAAACTTGCGGGATACGACAGGCCTGCACCGCTCTGTCGAAGGCGGAGGTTTTGTCGCGCCGGGAAGGGCCGGCCAATATGGTCAGCGTGGCTCAGCTCCTCGCGCTTACAAGCCGCCTAAGAATGCTATCGCTAAGCCCAAGAAAACTCGAAAATCGCTACTCCGCCGTGAATATTTCATCTACGAGATTCAATTTTTAGGTGGAGGTTTTTGGCGAACTTGGAAGTATGGTATTTCGGGGGTTAGTTGGAAGCGTGCCCAAAATCAGATATATGCCTGTCAAGCCTGGGGTAGAACCATTTGCAAATGGCGAAAGAAGGGCATTAGATACTCTTACTACGAGGCAAGAACCGTGGAGATGACGTTGATAGCAAAGTATTACTATAGAAATGGAAAGTGCCCACCCGGGCATAAGACTGGAAGCAGTAAGGGGTGTTCTTGATGTCCAAGCTTCGCGTGGTAACGATTGACGACAGGCTTCCACCGGGAACTGTAGAATTGCCCCGAGAGGCGTTCTGGTTAGCCGCGATCGCTGCGGGTCACGTAACGGTGGAATTGGCGAACCTTGAGCGGCCTCTAGTGGGGCCCAGAGGCTACCTGGTTGCAGACATGACTGATTCTAGGGCGCTGATAGAGTCGCGGCTGAGTGATATGACGCTGTCTTCAGGGCCGACGTCGCCTCCTTACCTAGTGCAAATTGTCGAAGGGATTGGGCGACTGTCGAGTGGCAACTTGGCGGAGCTTAAGAGCCGACTTGAGGGCGTGGAGCAGGATTTCTTCCGCTTGGATTTCCCCGTTAGGAAGAGTAGATCTATTCTGGAAGCTAAGCTCACGTGGACGATAACTTCGACCGAGGGGCCCAGTTTTATGCTTTCGGTCAAACACTCGGATGGCCTCTCTCTGTATTCATTGCCCGATGATTACGCAGAGTACGTTTTGGCAAAGGGGGTTGCGCGGTCTATCGTCGCGGACGATTCATGCCCCTTGTTTGAAGATTCTCATCGCAACGGATACTTTAAGTCCGCGCCCTCCTATGAGGTCGCCGGCGACTATTTCGAACTCCCGACTTCGTTCTTTTTGACCGGTGGTTCAAGGCCTCGGTAGTGGGCCGACGCTTGGTAGCTGATGGTCTGGGGCTGGCGCCTGAAGGTATCTGTCTTGAGGAGAGTTAGGTTGATATGGGTGGTCAAGTTCCTGAATCCGAGCGCGCTGCCGCGTAGGGGGTTCGAGGAATGCGTTGGTCGTTTCTGTCAGGTCGTTACCGCTTGCCGGGGCACTCGAAGTGGATCCAGGACGTCGGCGGCCAACTCTTCAGGCTCCCGCCGATGTCCGCCACCTCGATCAGCGCGCCGGCGTCCCGCAGGCGCGGAGTTAACCATGACCAATGGCCCGTGTCGGTCCGATCCTGTCAACGGTAGGCGACGAGCAAGCGCTGGTCGAAGCCTTGGTCGTTCCCATCTCGGCGTGCACCTTGTCGATGACGTAGGATCCGCGGGCGTCGATTTTCGCGTTGCCGAGGTGAAGGCCGCTGATGCCGCGCATCGCGGGGCGGTGTCAAGGCGTGGAAGCAACGTGGGGTTGTCCGACGAGAAGTCGTTGGAAGGATTCTCGGGGTGTGAGGTAGCCGAGCGTGGCTCGGGGGCGTTCGTTGAGTTCGCTGCTGATGGCGCGTAGGTAGGGCTGGTGCGCGGGGATGGCCTCGCCCTTGGGTAGGTACTCGCGGATCAGCCGGTTCGTGTTCTCGTTGCTCGGGCGCTGCCACGGCGATCTGGAATCGGCGAAGTAGACCGGCAGAGCAGTGGCCAGGCTGAGCGCGGCGTGGCGGGTTATCTCACTGCCTTGATCCCATGCCAGCGACGCGCGCATCATCTCGGGCAGTTCGCGGGTGTGTTCGATGAGGATGTCCGCGATGCTGGCGCTGTCTTTGCCCATCGGGCAGGCCAGGATCGTGACGTAGCGGCTCATGCGCTCGACGAGGGTGATCGCGCACGTGGCACCGTTCTTGCCGATGATGAGGTCGCCTTCCCAGTGGCCCGGGACGCGCCGTTCGAGCGCGCTCAGGTCGCGTTCACTCAAGGGCGTCATTCCGACAATCGGGGCCTTCTTCGTCCGCGAGCCCGGCTGTGGGCGTGTGTGGCGACGCGTGCGTTTGGACTGCAAGAACACGCCATGCTTGACCAGCTCCGCGCGGGGCATGGCGTAGATGAACTGGTAGATCGCCTCATGGCTGGCGACGTGCCCGTCGGCTAGTAGCGAGTTCGGCATGCGTTCAACGCTCGCGTCTGCTGCTTCGAGGCGCAAGCGGCCCGGGATCTGGCGTGGGGTGCGTGACTGGCGTAGATCTGCCAGCACGCGCGCACGCAGCACCGGACACGAGGCGACCTTCGCATCTTGCGGGCGCGTCCTGCGACGCTCGGCCTTCACGTCGGCGCCGACGGCAGGGCGTGTCAGATGGTCTGTGTAAGCCGTACCGAGAGGAACGGTAAGAATCATGACCATGACCGACGAGAAGAACCCAGGCGAGCCCTCGGGCCAGGAC
>NZ_QWLM01000008.1 GCF_003515945.1 Dermacoccus abyssi | reverse complement strand
GATGGCTGCGTGTAGGAACCTCCATCTTCGGAAGACCTCGACACCTACCTCCGGACCGACGCGCCAGCGCCCACTACACCCTCATCTGTGAAGAGCCGCCAACGGGTTGACCGGGGTCGCGAACTCCATGCCTGCGGGGACGGCGAGGTCGATGGCCAGCAATCCACTGACGTCCCGGGCCCGGCGCATGCGCGCCCGGCGGTCACGGGCCGCACGGGCGTCCTCGGCTGCAGTGCCGGCGCCGCGCGACATCGAGGGGCGACGCCTCGGTTCGACGCGGTCGTGTCGGCCTACGGCATGACGCGCGGCCCGCCGCGACGCAGGTGGGCGACCGGCCGGAAGCGCACTCCGCCCGTGGCACGCCCGTCGCGAGGCGCACTCCTCCGCGGCCGCGACGGAGTCGCACACGTGGGCGACGCACCGTGTGGTCGTCTCCTCGGGTGCTCGGGTGGACATGCTTTCCTGCTTTCCTACGGCGCTTCGGCCGGTCGTCCTCGGCGTCAGGGATGCGTGAAGGGGTGAGCGCGCCAGCGGCGCACGACCCCCGCGACAAGCGGTGATCGATCACGCACGGATCGGGCGCACGCTCGAAGACGTGCGTCGGCGACGTGCCGGCCGCGATCCGCGTACTCAAGGGCAGGGTTCGACCACGCACGCACGCACAGGCGTTCCTCCACCTCGTTGCGCAGGCCGCGCTTGAAGTCGTTGATGCCACGTCCGAAGTCGACGACGCGGACGGCGTCGTCGACGTACCACGTGGCGAGCATGTGGCCGAAGAGCACGAGCCCCGGTGAGCGGCGCTCGTAGCCCGGTCGCATCCTGCTGTCGACGAGGACGCGCTTGCCGTCGTCACACCCGACGACGACATAGGTGACGAGCGTGCCGTCGAGAGTGAGGAGCCACACCTCGGCATTGCCCTCGGCGGCAAGATCGAGAACGCGCTGCACGTGACGCTGCCCTGCCGCATCGGCGAACGCGTCGCGCCGGGCGAGCTGACGCTCGCGAGCTGCGCGCACCTCGAGCGTCCTGGGCAGAGCTGCGCGGATCTCGCCGGCGTTCCGCAACCGGTGTACCCGCCAGGCAGAGCCGGACTCGTCGAGCCTCCGGCATGCGGTGCGGTGCTTGGCACGGGTTTTCTTCGACGCCCACCGGCCGGGCCGACGCTCGTCGGGCCAGCGGAGCAGTGGGATCGGGTCACCGGCCTGCGCCCGCAGCCGCGGTAGGCATCGCACGAGGTAGGCGAGGGTCGGATCGTTCGACGAGACCTGGTCGAGGTGCAGGCGCCACACGCGGTGCCGGCGCACGAAGGTGGCGACACCGAGTGCCAGCGTGGCAGCGACCTCGGGCTCCACGAGGTGGAAACTCTGACGGTCGAGCTTTCCCTCACCCGCCAGGCGGATGTCGACCGGTCGCCACGGGCTGGCTGGTCGGCGCTCGAGGAGCGCAAAACCGAGTGGCCGGGTGAACGATTCTTCCCCTTGGCGACCGACGACGATGACCACGAGGTCCGCGTGCCGAGCACGCGCCTGCTTCGCGAGTTCGTCGATCGGCAGGTGGGTGACGGGAGCTTCGCTCCTGAGAACGGCGTCGACGTCGTCGCTGAGGGATGTGTAGCCGAGTTCGTCATGGTCGAGACGGTGGGCCGTGTAATGGCCTCGGACGGCGAGAAGTGTGCTCATGCGAGGCTCTTCACCCCGCCTTCCGCCTCAGGATCGACGACGAAGGAGACGGCACGCTCGTTGCGAGCCCGCTGCTTGGGTGCCACCTTCGCGAGGGCGGAGCCGGCCACGAGAGTCACCGGATCCAGCCACTTGCCGGGGGGCGGGGTGAGCCCGAAGGTTCGCCGAAGGTGGAAGTCGGCCCGTTGGCGACGCTCGGTGCGCGTGGAGGCAGTGGTCCGGTGCTCGACGGAGAGCGAGACACTCGGCTCGCCGGGCGCGTTCACGACACGGTGCGGGCTGTTCTGCGGCCACCACGCAACCTCGCCCGGCTTCAGGTCGATCACCTCGGCGGACGCATCCCACGCAGGGTCGTACGGCAGTTGCTCGTCCGCATACCCTGCCGCGATTGAATCCAGTTGGCGCACAGAAACGTACGGCTCGCGACGGGGATAGACGAATACCTTTTTTTCACCGCGGATATGCCACAGAGCGTTCGGCTGATTGTCGGCGTGATAGAAAACCTGCGCGGACGGAGAGGACACGAGGAGGGTCGCCTTGAGCGTGCTCCAGGCGTCACCGACAGTGGACGAAACTTCTCCGTAGAGTTCGTCGACAATTGCTCCGAGCTCTGGCACATGATGGCCTGCCCCGACGATATTCAGCCAGAGGCGGCCTTGGTCGACTATGTCGAGCAGTTGGAGACCCGTGAGATCTGCCACGTCGCCACGACGCCACGTCGCGCCGTCACAGGGGTCGTCACCCATGGTGTAGGCATGGACCGCTGAACGCGGCATCGCATCGATGATGCGGGCGATACCCTTTCGTGCGAAGATGTCGAGGCCGTCGAGGTCATGGCGGGCAACGTGGGTGCGCTCCCCCCAGGCACGTGCCTCGCCCTCGCCCCAGTTGATCAGTGAAGGTGCCATCGTCGGCCCACCCTTTCGGCAAGGATCATGTCTGTATCGCTCCACGCGATTCGTCAGCACGAGGTGAATTCCAAGGCACTCGAGAAACCGGACGACCGTCCAATGCTCTGCGGCGACAAATGGGGCAGACATTTACGCCTTGGCCCAGATATGTGGAGCGTTTTGAGGATAGAAGCCGCCTTTTCCAGTATTTTGATCAAATGCGTAAACAGCCACTGCTTAGCCTGACGGGCGGTGCTTCCGCATGAAGGGGTGGAAGGAGGGGGACATCGTGGCGCCCAGCCATGGAGAAACCGCAACTCCGTTCTCGACTACGTTACGATCGGCCATTTCGGCCCGACGAATCACGCTCTCGGCCTTGTCACATCAGTTGAGCGCCAACGGCACTCCTGTCAGTGTGTCGGCGCTCAGCCATTGGTCTTCGGGCAGGCGACAGCCTGAGCAGGCCAGAAGTATCGAGGCCCTCACGGTTCTCGAAGACCTGCTGGGCCTGGGGTCGGGTGAGCTCACCGATCTCGTTGGGCCCCCGCGCCCGCGTGGGCGCAATCCCCGGGTGGTTCCGGTGTCGCAGGCAATGCCGGAGACCGGTCTCGTGGCCAAGGCCTTGGGCGAGCTGGGGTTCATGCAGCACGACGAACTGCCGTACGAGCAGACGGTCCACGAAAAGCTCTTCGTCGACGCCGTCGGCGTGGAGCGGACGCTTGAGTTTCGTCACATCGTGCGCGCTCTCTCCCCCGGCCCGATCCGACTGCCGTCGATCCATGTCGTCGACGAAGTTGACCCGGCCGCGTTCTCGACGTCGATCGAGGATCACTTCGAGGCGGTCGCGGGGTGCAAACTCGGACGGACGGTGCTGTGGCCGGAGCACGGGCTCATGGGCGCAGAACTCATCTTGGCCGAGGACGCACGTCGGGGTGACATCGCCGTCGTCGATCACCGCATCCAGTTGCCTCCGAGCGCGCTACGCGCGGTCGAGGCCACCTACAGCGTCCCGCGGCGTACGCGCGAGGTGCTCATCCAGGTTGAGTTCGCAGGCGAGCTGCCCGCCACTGCCGAGGAGTACGTCGACCTCGGCGAGGGCGAGATCGGCCATCGCCTCGACGTCCGCCCGAACCGACTGCTCCAACTCATGGTGCAGGACGTCGGGCCGGGCCTCGTCGGCATCCGCTGGACCTGGCCCGACGACGGCGTCAGCTGACGTCGCCCGCCTGTCTCACAAGCGCTCGAGGATGCTCGGCTTGCGGGCGACGCGGACGAGCGCTGCGGCGAGATGGGCTGCGCGGCCGCTCGGGCAGAGCGCGAAGAGTTCGTCCGGCGTCGTCGGGAGGCCTGCAGCCTTCGCTCCGCGCACGACCAGTTTGTCCGCGTACGGCGCGACGCTCGGCCACACATCCTGAACTTCGCGAAGGAAGATGTCCGCTCCCGTGGGACCGATGCCGTCGAACGCCTGAAGGAGCTCTGCGATGCCTGCGGCGTCACCGTCCGCTTCGTCGCGCAGCTCGCGTAGGTCTCCGTTCCACCGTTCGTCGAGCAGCACGACGTTGGCCTCGAGTCGTGTGGCCGTCGACTCGTCGTAACGGCGGTACCCGCCACGTCCGAGGGCGTTGACGCGCTGCTGCCAGGTACTCCTGCGCAGATTCGCGGGCGTGCACCATTCGGCCTTCCACAGTTCGCGCGCGGTGGCCACGGCGATGTCGGAGCTGATCCGGGTCGAGAGCAGTTGGGCGAGAACGAGGAGCTGCCACAGACATGCCGGTTCGTCACGCAGTGTGATGTCGGCGTCGGCCGCGAAGGTCGTGCCGTGCGCCTCGAGGAGCTTCCGTACCGTCCCCTGCTGTGTAGAGCTCATAGCTCGACGTTATGCCCCTTCCCGGTGCGCGCAGCCGCCGGGCGACCCTTGCGCACGGACAGGGGCAACGTGCGATCGATGAGGCGCCCTAGCCTGGACGCCATGACGGAATCGACGAAGACCATGCGCGAGAGGATGCTCGCCGGCGAGCTGTACATCGCGGACGATCCGGTGCTCGGCGAGGAGTCGGCGCGCGCCCAGTCGCTGGCACACCGCTACAACACGATGGACCCGACGGACTCTGCCGGGCGCCGCGCCGTCATGGAGGAACTGCTCGGCGCGTTCGGCGAGGATTCCGAGGTGCCCCCCGTTCCACTACGACTACGGCTACAACACGACGATCGGAACCGCACGTTCGCGAACTGGAACCTCACGTCGCTCGACGTCGCCCGCGTCACCATCGGTGACGACGTGCAACTTGGCCCGAACGTCCAGTTGCTCACGGCCACGCACCCGCTCGACCCCGATCAGCGGCGCGACAAGTGGGAGGCCGCCGAGCCGATCACGCTGGAGAACAACGTGTGGCTCGGCGGCGGGGTCCTCGTCTGCCCGGGCGTGACGATCGGCGAGAACACCGTCGTCGGTGCGGGAGCCGTCGTGACGAAGGGCCTGCCTGCGAACGCTGTGGCCGTCGGTTCGCCGGCGCGCGTCATCAAGGAACTCTGAGCTGCCTCCCCTGACCGTCGCGTCAGTCGCCGTCGGCGACTCGCACGACGATCTTGCCGCGCACGTCGCCGCCGAGCATCGTCTCGAAGCCGTCGCGGATGTTCTCGAGCGAAACGGTGGAGTCGATGAGCGGGCGGACGCCGGTGTTCTCCATGACGCGCACGAGTTGCTGGAGTTCGGCGAGGGTGCACATCGTGGATCCGAGCACGCGCTTCTGCTGGTAGAAGATGCGGCCGAGGTCGGCCGAGGGGTTCATGCCGGTGGTGGCGCCGCACGTGACGATGGCGCCGCCGGGCCGCAGTGACTTGACGGAGTGCGACCAGGTGGCTTCGCCGACGTTGTCGATGACGTAGTCGACCTGCTCGGGCAGGCGCGCGCCGTCGGCGATGCCGCGAGCGCCCCAGCTCTCGGCGAGGGCGAGTTTCTCGTCGGTGCGCGAGGTGGCGTAGACGGTGGCGCCCATGGCGACGGCGAGTTTGATGGCGGCCGAGTTCACTCCCCCGGCGGAGCCCTGCACGAGCACGGTGTCGCCGGCGCGCAGCTTCGCCTGGGTGGCAAGCATCCGGTAGGCGGTGCCCCACGCGACGGGCAGGCAGGCGGCGTCCTCGAAGGAGATGCCGTCGGGCAGGGGGACGAGGTTTCGGGCGGGCACCGCGACGTACTCCGCGAAGGTGCCCTCGTACTGTTCGGAGAGCAGGGAGCGCTTGGGGTCGAGGGTCTCGTCGCCGCGTCCGCGGTCGAGGTCGCCGATGATCCCGTGGACGACGACGCGGTTGCCGTCCTCGTCGTAGCCCGCGGCGTCACAACCGAGGATGCGCGGCAGCAGCTCAGGCGGGTGGCCGACGCCGCGCAGGGTCCACACGTCGTGCATGTTGATGGAGCTCGTGACGACCTTGACGAGCGACCATCCCTGCGGGACGTCGGGCTTGGGCATCTCACGCACTTCGAGGCCCGCGAGCGGGTCGTCGGCGTTCTGGGACACGGCAACAGCAGCGATCATGCCTTCGATCCTGGCATCACCAACGCCCGACGTGGGCCGAACCAGATGCCGAGGTTGGCCGGCCCCACACATTCTTGCCCGAGGGCCGATCGGTGCTCCCGGCAGGATTCGAACCTGCGACACCCGCTTTAGGAGAGCGGTGCTCTATCCCCTGAGCTACGGGAGCGTCGTCCTCGCATCGCGCCGACCAGGCGGTGACGCACTCGCGTGAACGTCGCGACGTGCTCCGCCCGAGGGGTTGCACGCGCAGCGGTCAGCCTAACTGTTGTCGGGCGGGCTGCTGTAGTCGCGGGGCGCCGCGCCTGCGCGGCGCCCCCTTGTGCGGCCACTGACCCGTCACGTTCTGGCCCGAGCGGGCGCGACTGCTGCTCCCCGACTGAATTCGTTTGCGGCCCGCAGAAGCGCTCCGAGAGGATAGAACCCATGCGAGCCGTCACCGAAGCAGAGATCCGTGCGTCCTTCGTCAACGCCTCCAAGGGCGAGGCGAAGCGCGCCAATCTGCCCGACCTCGACGGCATCGAGTGGGACGGTCGCGACTACTTCGGCTGGATCGACCCCAAGCGCGAGCAGCAGTCGTACGCCACCTTCGTCGTCGAGACCGAGGACGGCGACGCAGTGCGCACCCTCCTCCTGCGCCGCGCCACCCCACCCAAGGAGCGCCGCAAGCTGCTGTGCTCCTGGTGTCAGGACATCACCGCCACCGACAACGTCACCCTCTACGTCGCGCCGCGCGCCGGAGCGAGCGGCCGCGTCGGCAACACCGTCGGCACGTCCATCTGCACCGACTTCTCCTGCTCGAGGAACGCCCGCCGCGTCCCCAACGCCATGGAGGTCCAGGACGAAGCCGAACGCGTGGCCTGGCAAGAACTGCGCGTCGCCCAACTGCGCGAGCGCTCCCGACACTTTCTCGACCTCATCAGCGAGACGGCGTAGTCGTCCGGCTCACCGGGTCGAGCCGGCTCTCGGTCACCCGGCACTCAGCGCGTCGTCACGCCGCCTTCGCACCTGCACCGGGCCCCGTCGGAACACAACGGGGCACCGCGTCAGTTCGGCACCACACACGCCCGACCGCGCGAGGCCCGTACCCCTCACGACACCCCGCCCACGATGACGTCGCTCACTCCCCGAAACGCACCGCACCACCGCGCCAAGCCGCGTGATTGCATGGGTACCTGCCAGTAGCCGAGCACCAGGAGGAAGTCCCATGACGAAGCCGTGGACCCGCCCCGCCCACGCCATGCTCGCCGTGGCCTGGGGTGGCAACGAGTTCACTCCCCTGCTCGTCATGTACAAGTCGCAGCACCACCTGCCGGCGGTCACCGTCGACATCCTGCTCTTCGCCTACGTGCTCGGCATCATCCCGTCGCTGCTCATCGGCGGCCCGCTCTCCGACCGGTACGGGCGAGCCAAGCTCATCGCTCCGGCCCCCTGGATCGCGATGGCCGGCAGTGCCACCCTCGCGCTCGCGCACGGTCAGGTCGCGGCGCTTTTCGCCGGACGCGTCCTGTCCGGCATCGCGCTCGGCCTCGTCATGGCCGTCGGCACGTCATGGGTCAAGGAACTCTCCTCCCGCCCCCACGACGACGTGCCCGACGGCACCGGCGCCAAGCGCGCCGCCATGTCGCTCACCGCCGGATTCGGCATCGGTGCGGGCGTCGCCGGCTGCCTCGCTCAGTGGGCGCCCTACCCCGACGAACTCGCGTACGTCGTCAACATCCTCGTCACGCTGAGCGCAGCGATCCGCCTGCGCGGCACCCCGGAAACCATCGACCTGACGAACCGCAACACCGGGCGCCTGCGCGACGACCTGCGCATCCCCGCGCTCGGCCACCGACGCTTCCTCACCGTCGTCCTGCCGGTCGCGCCCTGGGTCTTCGGCGCGGCCGCCTGCGCCTACGCCGTCCTGCCCGCACTCATGAGCTCCCGCGTGACGAACGCACCCATCGCCTTCTCCGCGCTCCTGTGCGTCGTCGGCCTCACGTGCGGCTTCTTCGTGCAATCCCTCGGGCGCAAGATCGACCGTCCCGGCTCCGCAAGGGCCGTGACGGCGGCGCTCGTCGTTCTCGTCGCCGGAATGCTGCTCGGCGCGCTCGCCGCGTCAGAGCTGGCCATCGCCACCGCGATTCTCGGTAGCTTCGTCCTCGGCGCCGGCTACGGCCTCGCCATGGTGAGCGGCCTGCTCGAGGTGCAGCGCATCGCCGGCCCGCGCGACCTCGCCGGCCTCACCGCCGTCTTCTACTCCGTCACCTACCTCGGCTTCGCGGTGCCGGCCATCATGGCGTGGGTCGCGGAACAGGCGGGCATCCACTACTCCGTGATGTTCCTCTTCGGCGCCGCGATGGCCGCCGCGTGCCTCGCCGTCGTCGTCCTCTCCGACCGACGCGAACAGCGCCTCAGCGCCTCAGCGCACGAAGCTGAACAGCGCCACCGCCACGAGCGCGGCGAGCACCATGCCGCCGATCGATGACGCGAGGAAGCGCTCCGACGTGCGCTCCGGCACGAGATCGGGGCGACGGTGTCCGCCCGCTCGACCCGTGAGCGCCGACAGAACAACAGGCTCACGCACCTCGACGCGCTGCCCGGCGTACGCCTTGACCCGCCGCAGGTCCGCATCACCGAACATCGCGACACCAGCCACGAGAAGCGGCTTGTCCGCGTGATCGAGGACGACGAGAGCATCCTCGGCGGGCCATCCGCGGAACCGACGCGGCACGATCGCTCCGATCTCGCTCCAGGCGATGAACGAGCGATCCCGCCCGCCCGCGAGGTACTGCACACCGTCGTCGTCCACGCGCAGACGAACCGCGCGCTCACTCTGGTACGAGAAACCGAAGTACATGACGAAAAAGAGGACGACGACGACAACGTTGCCGAGGAACGGACGCATGACGAGCACCGGCGTGGCCAGTACGACGAAGAGAAGAAATTCGCACAGGTGGTGGCGCAGGTAGGCCACAGCAGCTGCGTTGATCGTCACGGCGCCAAGTCAATCAGACCTAACGCCCGCTCGCCGGTGCGGGGGCGATCGAGCCCCCAAGACCCCACCGACCCCGCTACCGCGAGCGTTCTGCCCCATGTGCGCTGCGGCGCAGATGTGACGGGCCGCTCTGTTTTCGAGCGTTCACGAGGAAAGACGCACGAGGCGAGCATTTGGTTGCTCTCGAGTTTCATCTGATTCGTCGACCCCAGCCGGGCAATCGAAGACCGATCGTCCTGCTGTTCGGCTCGGTTCGTGGAAGAATCGACGGGCGCCACGCCGCTCGACGTCTTCCGAAGGTCGCTCCCGATGCTTGCACGCCCCTTCTCCTTCGCCCGCGCTCTCGCCGGCGCCGCCGGTCTCGGCGTCATCGCTGTCACCTGCGCGTCCGCCGCGTCCGCGCTCCCCATGGCGCCGGGAGGCAGCAGCGCCATCTTCCAGTCGCCGACCTGCGGGGCGAACGGAACGCTCGTCCCGGTCACGTTGACCAACGGCAGCGAACTCGTCCAGACGTTCACCGCCTCAGCGGGAGGCTCCCCCGTCTCCCCGGCGGCCACCACCGTGGCTCCGTACGCGTCGACGACGGTGACGTTGTCCATCCCGTCGGGCGCCGGCGCCGTCTACATCAATGCCGGCGGAGTCGGCGTCGGCTCGCTCCCGCTCGACCAGTGCGCTCCGGCGCCGGAGCCGTCGACGTCCACCCCGACCTACACGCCTACGCGAACGCACAGTGCTCCCGCACCGACCACGGACAACGTGCCCGCACCCGGCCTGCCGAGCGCGACGAGCGACGTTCCGGCACCGACGGAGCCCTCCACCACCCGCTCCAACGAGATGAGCCCCGACGGCGACCTCCTCGCCGAGCAGCAGCGCGTCCTCCTCCTCGTCGTCGTCCTCCACGTCCTCCTCGAGCTCGAAGACGTCGTCACGGACGCCGAGCAGCAGCGCGTCGAGCCTCGCCGCGCCCGCGTTCAACGACTCCGACGGCCCGAGCAACCTCACGCTCGCCATCGGACTCGGCGTCGTCCTCCTCGGCGTCGGTGGCGCAGCGGCCATGTTCTTCCGAGAGTTCAAGTAAGCCCGGGTCCACCAACGCGCAAAGGCGCCGCAAGCCCGAGGGCTTGCGGCGCCTTTGTCGTGCGACCGGTTCTGTCAGAGGCGGCCGTAGGAGGATCCGCGAACCACCGGGTAGAGACCCGACGGCATGCCCGCCTGGCGGGCTTCGTACGACATGCCGTTACCGGCGTAGATGCCGATGTGGCCCGGCGAGTAGACGAGGTCACCCGGACGCGGGTTCGAGACCGGCGTCGTCATGGCCCGGATGAGACCGGACTGGTGCGGAAGGTTGACGCCGATCTGCTTGAACACGTAGGCGACGAAACCGGAGCAGTCGAGACCCGTGGCCGGCGTGCTGCCGCCCCACGTGTAACGGATGCCCGTGTAGCGCGACGCGATGGCGACGACACCGGAGCGCGACGGCGTGGCAGCCGAGGCCTTCTGGTTCGTCATGCGCGTCGCGGCCGTGTTGACCGTGTACTGACGCGTGCGCTGCGTGGTCGCCGTAGCGGCCGGACGCGTGCGCTGCGTGGTCGCCGTAGCGGCCGGACGCTGACGCTGCTGGCCGTAGGCGTTCCGCTGGTTCGGCGTGCGGTGCTGCGTGACGGTGCGGCGCACCTGCGTGCGGTTGAGCTGCTGACGCTCCTCGCGCTCCTTCGCGGCGGCGCGAGCCTCACGACGCTCCTGCGCAGCCTTGCGCTGAGCGGCGAGAGCCTGCGTGGCGCGCTCGTTGCGCTGCGTCAGGGCCTGACGGACCTGCGTGCGCGAGGCCTTCTTGAGAGTGGATTTCTTGGTAGCCGCAGCCTTCTTGGCCTGCTTCACGACGAGCGACTTGGCGGGGGTGACCGTCTTGAGCTCGAGCGGCGTCGTGGCGGCCCGCACGGCCTCCTGACGCGGCGTCGTCGGAGCAGCGCCTGCGGACGAGCCCGTCGCGGCGAGGCCTGCGACGAGACCACCGGTGACAGTGACGGCCGCGGAGACGCGGGTCAGGCTACGGGGGTTCTTCGACTGGGCGTGACGACCGATGGTCTTCTGGGTGGACAATGTGCAACCTCTCGAGCGCCTACGAGGTGAGCTGTCGGGTTCGGGCCAGTTGCTCAGCCCGGTCACGCCGACCAGTGCGGTCTCGTGCGTAACTTCACCCCAAGTCCGTGGCTCATGGCCTCGGACGAAAAGTGGGTCCCCCGCCCCTGTCACTGCGATCTCGCGGATAAGACTCGTACGCCCCGACAGGGCTGGGCGCGAAGGGCGAACGAGTGTTCTCGAACCGAACCGCAACCGACCGTAACGGAAAGATCACGGGCACGTGGAGTTGGTGTTCGCCGCGTCACGGCGCGGCAAACGCGAACTCCACCCGTGGGGGCATGACGCTCCCCGCCACCGCCGAAATCCGCAAAACCGTTACAGGCCGATTATGTGACAAACATCACACGCGTCACCCCTGACGAACCTCCACGAAGACGTGGGACGCGAGGTCGTGCGGAAGCGACACCGCGTCGTCAGGCCGGTCGAGCACCGCAGCGTGCACACGCTCACCCTCGGCGCGCACGATCAGGGCCACCTGCGGCGCGAGGCCGACGCTCGTCAGAACAGCGAGCGACTCGGCGTCCGCCTGGGCCGGCTCACCGATGCGCCGCACGATGACCTCGACGGGCTCCTGGCCGGCGACCTCGACCAGCGACTGCACGCCGTCACGGAAGCCGATCGCCTCCCCTTCCCATCCCAGCTCTGCGAGACCCGGAATGGGGTTGCCGTAGGGCGACAGGCCCTTGTCGGCGATGAGTTCGAGAATCTTGCGCTCCACGCGCTCACTCATGACGTGTTCCCAGCGGCATGCCTCGTCGTGCACGAACTCGAGTTCGAGCCCGATGACGTCGACGAGCAGGCGCTCGGCGAGGCGATGCTTGCGCATGACGCGGGTCGCCAGCGTGCGCCCCTTCTCCGTCAGCTCGATCCGCCGACCGTCACCGACGTGCAGCAGGTCGTCACGCTCCATGCGCGCGACCGTCTGCGAGACGGTCGGGCCGGAGTGGCCGAGGCGCTCGGCGATACGTGCGCGCAGCGGAGGGATGCCCTCTTCCTCGAGGTCATAGATCGTGCGCAGATACATCTCGGTGGTATCGATGAGGTCACTCACGAGGACAAGGGTGCCACCTCCACGGCCTCCTGCGTAGCCGTGCGCAAAGGTTGTACGGCCATAATGAGCGGCGACCGCACAGCACGACGCCCACGAGGAGTACCCCCATGGCACGCAGCGATCGCGATACGGCGAGTGGACGCGAGCGCCTCGCCCAGATGCAGGCCGAGCAGCGCCGCTCGGAAAAGAAGAAGCGCATGGCCCTGATCGCGGGCGGAGTCGCCGCGGTCGTCGCGCTCGGTGGAGGTGTGGGTTTCCTCGCGACGCGCGACTCCGGCGACGGAGGCGACGGCGGCACCGCCAGCTCCGACATCAAGGGCATGAAGACGTGGAGCAACCTGGGCCGCGACCACGTGGAGGGCGACCCCACGTTCCCATGACGCCGCCCGCAGGCGGTAACCACAACCAGGCCTGGGCCAACTGCGGCGTCTACGACAAGAAGATCCCGGACAAGTACGCCGTCCACAGCCTCGAACACGGCGCCGTGTGGATCACCACCGACAAGGCGAGCAGCGGTGACATCTCCAAGCTGAAGAAGCTGGCCGGCCAGGACTACATGCTCATGAGTCAGTACCCGGGTCAGGGCTCGAAGATCGTCCTGACGGCCTGGGGCCACCAGCTCAAGGTCGACAACGCTTCGGATCCGCGCATCAAGAAGTTCATCGACGCCTACCTGCAGGGCCCCCAGACGCCTGAGCCGGGCGCAGCCTGCAGCGGCGCGTACGACCCGAACACGGGCAAGCTCGCCGGCCAGATGTGACGCTCGGACCTTCCATGACGGACGAAGAGAAACCGCACGACGGTGGGGGCCCCGAGCGTCATCGAAGCCCGGAGCCCCCGTCGGACGACGAGCGTCGCGACGACCTCACCTGGGCACAGGTACGCCGCCCGGCGGCCATCACGCTGGTCGCACTCGTGGCCCTCGTCCTCGCCGCACTCGTCGGCATGTGGTCGGCGCAGCCACGTCACCCGGGAGCCGACAGCGTCGACGCCGGGTTCGCGCGTGACATGTCGGCGCACCACGCGCAGGCTGTCGACATGTCGATGACGGTGCGCTCGCGCAGCACCGCAGCCGACATCCAGACGCTGTCCTACGACATCGCGACGACGCAGGAGAACCAGCGCGGCCAGATGATGGCGTGGCTGCAGGAATGGGAGCTGCCCCTCGCGGTGTCCGGTGAGCGCATGGCGTGGATGGCGCGGACCGGCCACCAGCACGCTGGTCTTCCGAAGGGACAAATGCTCCTCGCGGACGGCCGGATGCCGGGCATGGCGTCCGGCGAGCAGTTGTCGAAGCTGCGCGAGAGCCGCGGCAAGCAAGCAGAGATCCTCTACCTGCGGCTGATGATCGCCCACCACCGCGCCGGCGTGGAGATGGCAGAGGCCGCTCAGGCTGCGGCGAGCGACTCACAGACCGTCCGCCTGGCCAGAACGATGGTGGAGGGCCAGAAGAGCGAGATCAACCTCATGACGAGCATGCTCGCCAAGCGCGGCGCCAAGCCGTGGAGCGATGCCGAAGCGGGTCAGAAATAGCCATCAGCACACAAAAACGAAGGGCCGGACGCCACGTGGGAGTCCGGCCCTTCGCCGTTCGGCGCGCACCCGAAGGCGCTGCGGCCGAACAGAACGAAGCACGCCACCAGGGGGAGGGAACGCGGCGCGCTTCGTCATGGTCAACGCTACAACGGGTCGACTTCGTTCCCGAAGGAACACCCACCGCGCGTGAGGTAGGTCGCATCGTCCCGGCAGGGGATTTCGCGTCAGCGAATCTCGTTCACGGCCAACGACGTTCGAGACGCCATGCCGAAGGGTCGTCGAGGTTCCCCTCGGCGGTTCGCACGAAAACAAGACGGTCGTGAAGGCGCGAGTGGCGACCCGCCCAGAACTCGATCTCATCGCAGTCGATGCGGTAGCCGCCCCAGAAGTCGGGCAACGGAACGTCGTCGGGGCTGCCGGTGTCGGGGTAGCGCGCAGCCATCTCGGCGTTCGCCGCTTCGAGCTCGGCGCGTGAGTCGAGCGGGCGCGACTGCTTCGAGACCCACGCACCGACGCGCGAACCCCACGGGCGTGAGTCGAAGTATGTGCGCACGACGTCACGCGGCAGCTCCCGAGCCGTGCCGGTGAACCGGATCGCGCGGAACATCATGGGCCACGTCAGCGCGCCCGCCACCTGAGGGTTGGCCGCAAGATCGGATGCCTTCGCCGACTCGAGATTCGTGTAGAAACCGGGTCCGTCGGTCTCGAGGTAGCGCATGAGCACCGTCCGCACGTGGGGTGCGCCCTGAGCGTTCGCCGTCGCGATGCTGATGGCCTCAGGCTCCGGCACGTCACCCGAAGCGTCCTGGCGGCGGCGCGCGTCGCCCACCCATTGCCGCACGAGGTCGTAGGGCGCCGGGGGCACCTGCGACTCGTCGAGACCTTCACCGTCGTAGTCGATTCGCACCTCAGTCATGCCCCCATCTTGCACCCGCACACCTAGACTGCTCCGAGTGAGTGCCGAGACCTCTGCCGCGGAAACCGTCGTCATCCCCGATTCGCTCAAGCCGGGCGACGGACGTTTCGGTTCCGGCCCGAGCAAGATCCGCCCGGAAGCCCTCCAGGCCCTCGCTTCGCGCTGGGCGCCCGTCATGGGAACCAGCCATCGTCAGGCACCGGTGAAGAATCTCGTAGCCGACGTGCAGGCGGGCCTCACCGAGCTCTACTCCCTGCCCGAGGGCTACGAGGTCGTCATGGGCGTCGGAGGCTCGAACGCGTTCTGGGACGTCGCGACGTTCTCCCTCATCGAGAAGCGTCAGCAGAACCTCGTCTTCGGCGAGTTCACCGCCAAGTTCGCCACTGCTGCGGCGGCACCCTTCCTCGAGGCTCCGCACGTCATCGAGGCACCTGCGGGCAGTGTCGCTTCCCCCGTCGCCACGGCCGGAATCGACACCTACGCCTGGGCGCACAACGAGACCTCGACCGGCGCGATGGCGCCCGTGCAGCGCCCCGACGGCATCGCCGAGGACGCACTCGTCGTCATCGATGCGACGTCGGCGGCCGGAGGCCTGCCCGTCGATCTCACCGAGACCGACGTCTACTACTTCGCGCCCCAGAAGTCGTTCGCGAGCGACGGCGGCCTGTGGTTCGCCTTCATGTCCCCCGCTGCGCTCGAACGCGTCGCGCGCATCAAAGCGAGCGGACGTTGGATTCCTCCGTTCTTCGACCTCGACACCGCGGTGACGAACAGTCGCGCCCACCAGACGTACAACACGCCGGCCCTCGCGACGTACGCGCTCATGAAGGAGCAGCTGGACTGGCTCCTCGCAGGCGGCGGCATGGACTTCGCAGTGGGCCGTACGACCGCGTCGTCGCAGGCGCTCTACACCTGGGCCGACGCGCACGAACTGGCCTCCCCGTTCGTCAGCGAAGCCCAGCACCGCTCACTCGTCATCGGCACGATCGATTTCGCCGACACGGTGGACGCCGCCAAGCTGGCCGCGACGCTGCGTGCGAACGGCATCGTCGACGTCGAGCCCTACCGCAAGTTGGGCCGCAACCAGCTGCGCATCGGCATGTACCCGGCCGTCGACCCCTCGGACGTCGAGGCCCTGACGCGTTGCATCGACCACGTCATCGAACGTCTCTAACGTCACTGCTCAAGCGGGCGGGCCGAGCCCGCGCCGCTAGCATTTCCCAGGCTGCATTCCCAGGAAGGACGCTCATGCCCTCGGCCGCGAACCTCACTCGCGCCGTCGCCGAACACCGTTCCGCGACCGTCGAACTCGCCGACCACGCCATTCACCTCGATCTGACGGGGGCGCCTGATTCGACGCAGTCGACCTTCACGTCGACCTCGACGATCACGCTCGTCTCGAGCGAGTCGAGTGTCGAGATCGACCTCGTCGCGGTAGGGGAACCGCAGGTCGAACTCGACGGTGAGCGCGCCCGAGCGACGTACGCGGACTCGCGCGTGCGCGTCGAAGGGCTCACGCCGGGGCGCGAACACACCGTTACGATCACCGCGCAGTGCGTGTACGGCCACACGGGTGAGGGCCTGCACCGCTACCACGACCCCGAGGACGGCGAGACCTACCTCTACACGCACTTCGAGCCGACTGACGCCCGCCGGGTCTTCGCGTGCTTCGACCAGCCCGACCTCAAGGCTCCGTTCCGCATCAGCGTGAGCGCACCGACAGGGTGGCTCGTGCGTTCCAACGCCGAAGCCGAGCACAGCGCGAGCGAGGGCGCCGTCACGACGACCGACTTCGCCCCGACTTTGCCGATCTCGACGTACATCGTGTGCGTCATCGCCGGCCCGTACCACCTCGTCGAGGACGAGTGGGTGAGTGACGACGGCCGCCGCGTGCCGCTGTCGCTCATGTGCCGCCCCGCGATGGCGTCACGTCTGCCGAGCGCCGACCTGCTGCGCTGGATGAAGGCCGGGTTGCCCTGGTGCGAGGAGCGGTTCGGCCGCGAGTATCCCTGGGGTAAGTACGAGCAGATCTTCGTGCCCGAGTACAACATCGGCGCCATGGAGAACCCCGGCCTCGTGACGTTCAACGAGCGCTACCTCAAGCGCGGCGACGCCACCCGCAGCGAGCGCGAGGCCCTCGCCAACACGCTTCTGCACGAGATGGCGCACATGTGGTTCGGCGACCTCGTCACGATGCCGTGGTGGGACGACCTGTGGCTCAAGGAGTCCTTCGCCGACTTCATCGGCACCCAGGCGAGCGAAGAGATCACCGAGTTCGCCGACGCCTGGGTGACCTTCGGGCTCGGCCGCAAGATGTGGGCCTACTCCGCCGACCAACTGCCGACGACGCACCCGATCGTCGCGGACATCCCCGACGTCGAGGCCGCGCGGGCCAACTTCGACGGCATCACCTACGCCAAGGGCGCCTCCGTGCTGCGTCAGCTCGTCGCCTACGTCGGCGAGGACGCCTTCTACGCAGGAGTCTCGGCGTACTTCGCGGACCACGCGTTCGCCAACGCCTCGCTCACCGACTTCCTCACCGCCCTGTCGACCGCGAGCGGACGCGACATGGGTGCGTGGGCGCAGGCGTGGTTGCGCACGGCCGGCCCGGACACCCTCTCGGTGAACGGTGGCGAGCTCGTGCGCGAAAGCCTCGACTGGAGCGCCGACGAACCGCCCGCCGCCCCGGCGGCACGCCCGCACCGCCTCCAGGTGACGTCGTTCTCCGTCACGGACGACGGCTGGACGCCCCTCGATTCGGAGTGGATCGACGTCACCGACACACGCACGCCGCTGCCCCACGCGGGCGCCGTCACGCTCGTCGACGACCACGACTGGACGTACGCGCGCATCGTGCCCGACGCCGCCACGTTCGACGCGTTGACGGGTCATCTCGCGGCGCTCGAGCCGACGAACTCGCGTGCCGTCGCATGGGGTCAGCTGTGGCACGCGTGCCGCGACGCGCACCTTCCGACGCAGACGTTCTGCCGGACGGTGCTCGCGCACATCCCGGCAGAGCGCTCCCCCGCCGTCGTCGACGGCGTGTGCCTCAAGTACGTCACGGCCGTCACGGCGTATCTCCCGACCTCGATGCGCACCGAGTGGGGCGACGCGCTGTGGCATGTCGCGCGAGATGCCTACACCACGGCCCTCGACGGTGACCTGTACGACGCCTCCGCACAACCGACCGCACGCCTCGATCTCGCCCTGGCGTGGCGACGCGTCCTCACGTGGGCTGCCGGCATCGCGCCCACGGCGCAGCACGAAGTGCGCGCGATGCTCGACGGCCCCGACGGTCTCTTCCACCCCGACGCCGACGAACGCTGGGCCCTGCTCGTCTCGCGCGCGGCACACGCCGGCGAGCACGAGGTCGACGAGGTGCGGGCCGAATTGGATCGCGAACTCGAGCGCGATACGACGAAACGCGGCATCGCTCAGGCCATTGCCGTGCGCGCCGCGCTGGCGACGCCACAGGCCAAGCTCACCGCGTGGGAGCGCACCGATGACGAGTCACTGACGAACGAGGAGGTGGCTGCCCTCGTCGCCGGCCTCACGCACCCTGCGTCAGTGCACTGCGCTCAGAGCGTCGCCCTGCAGGCGCGTTACCTCGATTCGCTGGAGCGGTGGTGGAACGGACGCAGCCAGGTCATCGCCTCGAAACTCGCCCGTGGGCTGTTCGGTGTCGTCACCGATGCCGGGGCTGCTCAGGCCTGGCTCGACGGGCGCGTCGAGGCCCCGGGAGCGTTGCGCCGCATCGTCGTCGAGGAGGTCGACCAGTTGCGCCGCGCCGAGCGTGCCCGCGAGAACGCGAGCGCCGCAGCCTCCGTCTGAGTCAAAGGCTCGCGAGCTGGGCGAGGATCGGCACGAGCACGAAAGCCGCGAGCGCGACGAGAACGATGAGGCGACGGGTCTTCGGGGTCATGCCGCCGATTCTCTCACTGCGGGTTCGCGCACCGCGGCGTCTCCGCTCTGGCCGGCAGAGACGCTGGCCACAGCGCTGACGCGCTCGTCGTCGGTGTGGTCGAGGTCGCGCTCACTGCGGTGCAGACGCGGACGCATTGCCATGACGTCACGCGAGTCGTAGTGGCGGGCGTGCATGAGCGCCACCCCCGCGACCAGGGTGGCAAGGCCGACGGCGATGCTGCCGACGAGGATGGTCCAGCGGGCGCCGAACGTGTTGCCGATCCAGCCGATGAGCGGAGCGCCAACTGGCGTGCCGCCCATGAGGATCGCCATGTAGAGCGCCATGACGCGACCTCGCAGCGCCGGTGCGACGCTCAGCTGAACGGTGGCGTTCGCCGTCGTCAGCGCCGTGAGCGAGGCGAGGCCGACGGGCACGAGGAAGATGCCGAAGAGCCAGACATTCGCAGCGATCGCGGCAAGCGCCGAGAACACCGTGAACGACACGAGCGCGAGCATGAGAAGACGCAGCGACGGGGCCTTGCGACGTGCGGCGAGCAGAGCGGCTGCGAGCGAGCCGACGGCCATGACCGACGAGATGACGCCGTAGGCGCGGGCGTCGGCGTGGAAGACCGTCGTCGCCATGAGGGCCGTCGTGATCTGGAAGTTCATACCGAACGTGCCGAGCACGAAGACGAGCCCCATGATGAGCTGCAGGTCGCGCCGTCCCTGGACATAGACGAGCCCCTCGCGCACTCCACCGCGGCCCTTGCGCCGGGGCGCCGGACGTAGTTCGCGGGGGTTCATCGCGGCGAGTGCCACGAGAACGGCGACGAACGACAGCGTGTTGACGACCATCGACCACCCCGCGCCGATGCTGGCGATGAGCAGGCCTGCGACGCCGGGGCCGATGAGGCGCGCCGCGTTGAACGATGCCGAGTTGAGACCGACGGCGTTCGTCAGGCGGCTCTCGGGAACCATCTCGGAGACGAAGGCCTGACGCGTCGGGTTGTCGAGCGCGGTCGCGATGCCCTGGGCGAAGGCGATGGCCATGACGGCGCCGAGGCTCGCGGTGTCGGTGAGCAGCAGAACGGCGAGCAGCGCCGAGGTGAGCGCGAGCGCGCTCTGGCTGAGCACGAGGAGGCGACGCTTCGGGTAGGCGTCGGCGAACGCTCCGGCGAGCGGGGCGAGGAGGACGACGGGCGCGAACTGCAGCGCAGTGACGAGGCCGAGGGCAGCGGCGTCGTGGTCGGTCAGCTCGGTGAGAACGACCCAATCCTGGGCGACGCGTCCGACCCAGGTGCCGACGTTC
The DNA here is from genome assembly GCF_003515945.1 of Dermacoccus abyssi. GTDB lineage: Bacteria > Actinomycetota > Actinomycetes > Actinomycetales > Dermatophilaceae > Dermacoccus > Dermacoccus abyssi. Next base: position 120,490 of record NZ_QWLM01000008.1, on the reverse strand, counting down.
GACACGAGTGCGCCGGCGGCGTACAGACGGTAGTTACGGATGGACAACGAGGCGAATGTGGGGCTCGTGGTACCTCCTCTGCTCGCGGGACGGGCGGGTGATCACGTCCGTCAACGCCAAAATGCCGCGGAATATTCCGTACCTATGCTTTGGTGACGCGCGTCTCGCCCTCGGGGTCGAAACCGTCGTCGTCGCCGTCGTCGTCCCTGTCGTCCTGAGGCCCGTCGACGAGGGTGATGTCGTCGTCGAGATCGTCGTCGCCCAACTGGTCGTAGGGCGGGTCGGTGTCGACCGGCTCATCGGCCGCCCGAGCATCGAGCGACTCAGTGGTCGGCGACCCTGCGTCGGACGGTTCATCGCGACCCGGCGTCGTCGGCAGCGCAGCCCCGCGCCTTCTCTCCGGGCTCACGTCTCCCCCGCGCAGCCCGAACGCGACCAGAACGAGCGCCGCGAGCTCCCGGGTGACGGTGCGATCGCCCTCCTGCCACGCGGCAGCGGGGTCCGGATCGAGCGATGCGAGGACGCTGGGACGCAGCGTCGTCAGGCCTTCGAGCGCGAGGAGACGTTCACCGCCCGGCATCGCGCGCAGGCGCGCGACGCGCCCGGCCCGCAGGACGTAGCGAAGGCGGGTGAAGCACCACGGAATGAGTGCGAACAGGATGGGCACGAGCGCCGTCAGGAGTCCGAGCGTCAACGAGAGCCTGCCGAGACCGTCGGCGAGGTCGTGGCCCGACGCGGAGAGGTTGCGCCCCGTCGTCGCCGCGTTGTCGAAGGGGGTGCGCACCTCCTGGCCGACGAACGGGATCTTCGCGACGGCGCTCGCAGCGTCGGTCATGTTCTGAGCGAGCGAACCGCTGCCGGTTTCGAGCTTCGTCGCGCCGTCCTCGGCCACGAGCACGCGGCCGTGCACGACGACGCCCGCCCACACGGCGAGCAGACACCACAGCGCGAGCAGCGCGTCCGCAACGAGTTGACGCGTCCGCCGAGCCGAATCGTCGGCGTAGAACCGCAGGCTCATGGCACCTTCCCTTCGTCCGATCTGGCCCCATCCTAGGAAGCCTGCGTGTCGGCGAAGACCACCCCCACTCGCCACCTCGTCCAGCAGACGCCCAGAAAACTTCCAGACTCGGCGACCAGAATGACCGACATGAGCACCCCCGAGGCACGCATCCTCATCGTCGAGGACGACACCAACATCCGCGACCTTCTCGCCACGAGCATGAAGTTCGCCGGTTTCGACGTGGCCGTCGCAGGCAGTGGCAGCGAAGGTCTCGGCCTCGCAGCCACCCAGGACTTCGACCTCGCCGTGCTCGACGTCATGCTGCCCGACATGGACGGCTTCACCGTGACGAAGCAGCTGCGCGACGGCGGGCGTGAGCTGCCGATCGTGTTCCTCACCGCCCGCGACTCGGTCGACGACACGGTGAAGGGTCTCACCGTCGGCGGCGACGACTACATCACCAAGCCGTTCAGCCTCGAGGAGGTCGTCGCTCGCATCCGCGCCGTGCTGCGCCGCACCAAGGCCGACGACGGCGACGGCCCCACGGTGCGCGTCGCCGACCTCGAACTCGACGACGACAGCCACGAGGTGCGCCGCAGCGGACGGGTCATCGACGTCTCCCCCACCGAGTTCAAGCTCCTGCGCTACCTCATGCTCAACTCGGGCCGGGTCGTGAGCAAGAGCCAGATCCTCGACCACGTGTGGGACTACGACTTCCGCGGTGAGGCGGGCATCGTCGAGTCGTACATCTCCTACCTGCGTCGCAAGATCGACGCCGACTTCTCCGAGCCGCTCATCCACACCAAGCGCGGCGTCGGGTACGTGCTGCGCGAGCCGCGCTGAGCGAGGCCACGCTCTGACCTCCCAGTCGCCGCGTCCGACGCCGTCGACGCTCTCAACTCCCGGCCGCACGGCCCGCGAGCAGTACGCCAGGTTGCGGGGCGGCATTCACCGCTGGCCTCTTCGTGCACGCATCATCGCGGTACTCGCAAGCCTGCTCGGTGCGGCGATGTTCGTCGTCGGCACGGCCGGCTCCTGGCAGCTCGAGACCTACCTCGTGCAGCGAGAGGACGCCGACCTCCAGGCCGCCGCGCCGACCCTCGTCTCCTCGACGATCCAGCAGGAATCCGAAGAGCCGTACATGACGCGCGCGGTGCCGCTCAACGTCTACGCGGCCCGCATCGTCGATTCCCAGCGCACCCACGACTACGTTCCGGCCACCGGCCCGCGCCCCGATTTCCCCGTCGTCTCGGCCCGAACGGCCCGCACGTCGGAAGGCACGCCGCAAACGATCGGCTCCCAGGGCTCGTCGACGACGAAGTGGCGCATGGTGCAAGGCATCGACGAGGCCTCGGGCCGCCCCTATGCGGTCGCCGTCAGCCTGTCGAACGTGCGCACGGTCGTACGCCGCATGCAGATCGTGACGATCGCCGTCAGCTCCCTCGCACTGCTCATCGCGACGGGCGCAGGCCTGTGGGCCGTGCGCCGCGCGTTGCGCCCGTTGCGCGACATCGAGGACACGGCCGCGGCCATCGCCGCCGGCGACCTCACGCGCCGCGTGCCCGACCCGGAAACGACCGACGAGGTGGAGAGCCTCGCGCACTCCCTCAACGTCATGCTGAGCCAGATCGAGCGCTCGATGGCCGTCAAGGATCGCAGTGAGGAGAGCATGCGTCGCTTCGTCGCAGATGCCTCCCACGAGCTGCGCACTCCCCTCGCGACCGTCCGCGGTTACGCGGAGTTGTACCGCGTCGGCGCCGTCACCGACCCGGCCGACGTGTCCGCCGGATTCGGGCGCATCGAGAACGAAGCCAAGCGGATGAGCGCCATGGTCGACGACCTGCTCCTGCTCTCGCGCCTCGAGACCGAACAGCGCGCCGCGACGGTCGGTTCCGACTCGGCCGCGACCGCACGCCCCGTCTCCGACGTGGACCTCACCGTCATCGCCGCGGACGCCGTCGCCGACGCAGAGGCCCGCGTCACCTCACAGCGCTTCCGAGTGCGCGGCATCGACGGGCCGCTCGGGCCCGTCACGGTGCGCGGAGACGAGCAGCGCCTGCGTCAGGTCGTGACGAACCTCGTGACGAACGCCGAGCGCTACACGCCCGAGGGCACCGAGGTCGACGTCCGCGTCGGGCACCTGCCCGGCCCGGACGGACGGCGCGATGCCGTGCTCCAAGTGGTCGACCACGGCCCCGGCATCCGCGAGTCGATGCGCGAGCGCGTGTTCGACCGCTTCTACCGCGCCGACCCGGCCCGCAGCCGCACCCAAGGCAGCACCGGCCTCGGCCTGTCCATCGTGGCCGCCATCGCAGCGGCCCACCACGGCACCGCGTCGGTCGACGAAACTCCTGGCGGCGGAGCCACGTTCACTCTCCGCCTGCCCTCCGGCCGCACAGCAGATCCACAGACAGACCAGGCCCGCTCAACCGATGCGGACCCACCGCCCGCGACCCACTAACCTCGGTTCAAAGAAGGACCACGCGACAGCAGGAGTCTCGACATGACCGACCACCCGAACGCCACGCCAGACCGCCCGGACGGCGGGATGCAGCGCCCGCTGCCCGGTCAGCATCAGGCTCCTGCCACCGGCGCTTCCGACTCGGGCCGTCCCGGCCAGGGCGACGCCTCCACTCCCTCGGGAGGCTCGCGCCCCGTCGACGCCACGCAGGAGATCCGTCCCGAACCGGCACGTCCGTACGGCCCCGGTGACCACCCGAACACCCAGGGCACGGCCGGACACACCGTGCCGCAGCCACGCCAGCAGCCGGCGCAGGCTCCGAACCCCCAACAGCAAGCGCCCGGGGGCGCTCCGGCTGGCGGGTACGCCGCGATGAACGCCCACCCCGGCGGTCCGGCGGCACAGGGCCCCGCGGCTTCGGCTTTCTCGACGACCGACCAGGAGAAGACGAAGAGCCGCAAGGGCCTCTTCGCTGCGGTCGGCTCCACCGCCGTCCTCGCAGCGGCGCTCGCCTCCGCAGGCACCTACGGCGTCGTGAAGGCAGGCGACGACGGCACCGGCTACACGAGCGGTAACTCCACCGTCATCAAGGCCGACCCGAAGGACTTCGCCGACGCTGGCACCGTCAACTGGTCGGCGACGGCGGCCAAGGTGAACCCGAGCGTCGTCTCGATCTCGGTCCGTTCCGGCGACAACGGCGGGCAGGGCTCGGGCGTCATCCTCGACAAGTCGGGCAACATCGTCACGAACAACCACGTCGTCGCGGGCGGCGACCGTGGGGACGACGCCGAGGTGCAGGTGACGCTGCACAACAACCGCACCTACAAGGCCGACATCGTGGGCACCGACCCGTCCACCGACCTCGCCGTCATCCGTATCAAGGACGTGCCGTCGCTCACCCCGGTGGAGATCGGCGACGACAAGAAGCTCGTCGTCGGCCAGCCCGTCATGGCCGTCGGTAACCCCCTCGGCCTCGCGGGCACCGTGACGACGGGCATCGTCTCCGCGATGAACCGTCCTGTGACGACGAGCGGCGGAAACTCCGGTGGATCGTCGACGTCGAACGACACCGTCGTGACGAACGCTATTCAGACCTCGGCCGCCATCAACCCGGGCAACTCCGGTGGCGCGCTCGTCGACGGCAGCGGCCGCCTCATCGGCATCAACTCCTCGATCGCGTCATTGAGTTCCGGCGGCGGCTCCGGTCAGAGCGGCAACATCGGCATCGGCTTCGCCATCCCGATGAGCGTCGTGAAGAACATCTCCGACCAGCTCATCGACAAGGGCGAGGCCGAGCACGCACTGCTCGGTATCTCCACTCAGCCCACAGAGGTGAGCAACGGAAAGGCCACGCTCACCGCGGCCAAGGTCTCGTCCGTGAGCAAGGGCAGCGGTGCCGAGAAGGCCGGCCTGCGTGAGAACGACGCCATCATCGAGCTCGACGGTCAGCCCATCACGTCGGCGAACGCGCTCGTCGCGCAGGTGCGCTCCCGCACGGTGGGCAGCACGGTGAACCTGACGATCATCCGCGACGGCAAGCAGCAGAACGTCCAGGTCACGCTCGGAGCCCAGCCCGCCAAGAAGTGACGTGAGGGCGCGTCAGGGCACACGGCCCACCCCGGCAACATCGGGGTGGGCCGTCCGCGTCGACAGCGACACCGAGCAGTGCGGCCGAGCCCGCTATTGTTGGCTCTCCCCCACCGCTCGCGACCCGAGGTGAGTCACCCATGCCCGCACCCACGTCGGATGCCGTCCTCACCCACGAACGCGAACACCTCGCCCGGGCGCGCGCCAACCTCGCCCGGATGCGGGAGGCGACACTGGCCCTGGATGCGTCGAAGGCGAGCGACGCCGTCAGCGGTGAGGCCCTCGGCGCGACGCTTGCCCGGCGCGTGGCGGCCCTGACCGACGACCCGTCGACAACCCTCTTCTTCGGTCGCATCGACTACACCGACCCGACGCAGGCCACGGCCCACGAGGAACAGCTCTACGTCGGGCGCCGACACGTCTCCGACGAGGACGGCGACCCGCTCGTCATCGACTGGCGCACACCGGTTTCGACGGCGTTCTACCGGGCCTCGCCCGCCGAGCCCATGGGCGTCAGCCTGCGGCGACGATTCGGCGTCGAGCGCGGCGAACTGACCGCCTACGAGGACGAGCACCTCAGCCACCCCGACGAAGGCGACCGCGTCGACGGCGACCTGCGCAGCGCGATCCTCGCCGAAGAGATCGAGCGGCCGCGCTCCGGCCCGATGCGCGACATCGTCTCGACCATCCAGCCCGAGCAAGACGCTCTCGTGCGCGCGGACGTGACGACCACCGTCTGCATCCAGGGAGCGCCCGGCACCGGTAAGACCGCAGTGGGTCTGCACCGCGCCGCGTGGTTGCTCTACACCTTCCGGGCACGGCTCGATCGCGCCGGCGTCCTCGTCGTCGGCCCGAACGCGGCGTTCCTCGACCACATCTCCGCCGTGCTACCGTCGCTCGGCGAGGCGCGGGTACGCCACGCGACGATCGCGACCGTCCTCTCGGGCGACGCCGACCCCGAAACCCCGAAGGAACGCCGCTGGGTCGTGCGTGGCACCGATGACGTGGCTGTCGCCGTGCTCAAGGGGGACGCGCGCTGGGCACCGGTGATCCACCGCGCCGTCTGGGCACACGCCGGCGAACCGACCGAAGCGCTCGTCGTGCCGCGCGGCTCCCGTCGATGGCGCGTGGCCGCCTACGAGGTGGCGGAGATCGTCGACGAACTGCGTACGCGAGGTGTGCGTTACGAAGCGGCCCGCGCCATGCTGGCGCAGCGGCTGGCGCATGCCGTCATGGTGAAGCTCGAAGCGTCGGGCGATTCGCCGGACGACCGGGTGCAGGACGCCATCGCGCGCAGCGCCCCGGTGAAGGCGTACATCAAGGCGCTGTGGCCCAAGATCGACGCGGCCGGCGTCGTCCACCGGCTCCTGTCCGACGCCGACTTCCTCACCGAATGCGCGCGCGAGGACCTCGACGCCGACGAGCAGGCTCTCGCCCTGTGGGCGAAGCCGCCGCGAGCCAAGGGCTCGGCGCGGTGGAGCGTCGCGGACCTCGGGCTGCTCGACGAAGCCGCGGACGCGATCGAGCGCACGACGAGCCTCGGGCACGTCATCGTCGACGAGGCCCAGGACCTCTCGGCCATGCAGTTGCGCGCCGTCGGCCGTCGCTGCTCGACGGGTTCGGCAACCGTGCTCGGCGACATCGCGCAGGCGACGACGCCGTGGGCGCCCGGCTCGTGGGACGCCTCGATGGGTCACCTCGGCAAGCCCGAGTTCCACCTCGAGGAACTGCGTCAGGGATTCCGTGTGCCGGCGGCCGTCATCGAGTACGCAGCGCTCCTCCTGCCGACGATCGCGACGGGGCTCGCATCGCCGGAGTCGGTGCGTTCCAACCGTGGACGCCTCGAGCACCTCAAGGTCGACGGCGCGCAGGCCCTCCCCGCAGGAACGCTGGACGCGATCCGCAGCGCGGCCAACGAGCCGGGATCGGTCGGCGTCATCGCCGTCGGATCGACGCTCGACGCACTCGAATCAGCGCTGCGTGACGCAGGGCTGGCCTACGGACGACTGGGCAGCGATCACGGCGATGCTGAGGATCACCAGATCGAACTCGTGCCCTCCGACGTGGCGAAGGGCCTCGAGTTCGACCGCGTTGTCGTGGTGGAGCCGGCCGACATCGTGGCTGCCGAAGCCGACGAGCTGACGGGGCTACGGCGCCTCTACGTCGTCCTGACGCGTGCCGTCAGCGCCCTGACGATCGTGCACGCCCAAGGGCTGCCGCCGCAGCTCAGTTCGAGCGCGGAGCCCGCAGGTGAGCCCGCTCGGCCAGTTCTTCGTCGCTGACGGGAACGAGCAGGTCGGCGCCCGGCGGCAGCACTGCCGTGACGGTGAAGACGGTCTCCGGTCTCGTCGAGGTTGTTCGCGTCCTGGTAGTGGATGAGGTCGCCGCCCGGCTCCCAGAACGCCTCCCCCGCGCGGATGATGCGCTCGGGTTCACCCTCGACCTCGAAGCGATCTCACCGGAGATGAGGTAGCCGAAGACGGGGCCGGGGTGGCGGTGCGGCGGGCTGCCCGCGCTGCCGGGCGGGAGCGTGACGAGCACCGTCGTCACGTCTGCGGGGCCGGGCACGTGTTCGACGTTCGCTTGGGACAGAACAGCGATCCTGGGGTCGGTGTCGCTCACGGCCTTCTCCTTCGATTGATCACTCTGTGGCGATGGCGGACAGGATGTTGAGCTTCGACGCGCGTCGGGCCGGCCACCACGCGGCGAGCACACCCACGAGGGCCGCGAGCACGAGGAAGAGCGCGAGGCGCCCGTACGGAATGACGAGGACGTCAACACCCGAATCGGCCTGCGTGCGCTGGAACAGCACCCCGAAGATCGTGCCGAGGACAACGCCGATGAGAGCACCGATGAGCGAGATCGTCACGGCCTCGAGGCGCACCATCGAGCGCAGCTGACGGCGGCTCAGACCGACCGCCCGTAGCAGCCCGATCTCGCGGGTGCGCTCGATGACGGACAGCGCGAGCGTGTTGATGATGCCGAGCACGGCGATGACGATGGCGAGACCGAGCAGGCCGTAGATGAGGGTGAGCATCGAGTCGATCGGCGCGCGCTGCTCGGCCGCGTAGCCCTCCTGGTCCTTCACCGTGATCGTCGGGATGTCCTTGACGACACCTTCGAGCCCGGCCTGCACCTCCTTCCGGTCGGCGCTGTCGGCTGCGAGGACGTGGAGCATGTTGTCCTTCTCCGCGCCGCCGATTGCTTCGAACGTCGGGATGGTGACGACGTAGTCGTCCTGACGGTCGTTGTCCTCCTTGTCGAAGACACCCGCGACGTTGACCGCGCGGGTGTGCGAGCCGTCGACCGTGATGCGCACCTGAGTGCCCGGCTTCCAGTTGAAGGCCTTCGCGACGTCCGTCGAGACGAGGAGCTTCGAGTCGTCGAGCGCGTTCGAACCCTGCGTCACCGTGATCGGTGCAACGTCGTCGAGCGTGGCCGCGTCGACGGCCAGGAAGGTGGCGGGAGCGTCGTTGGCCGTGCCGTCGCCGTAGCGCTGGCGTGAGACCTCACGGACGCCGTCGACCTTCTTCATCGACGGCGCGATGCTCTGCGACATCGGCTCCGAGCGCTGGCCGCTCACGACGAAGTCGCCGCGGAAACTCTTGGCGATGAGGGCATCGATGCTGCCCGAGGCCGAGGCGCCGAACACCGTCATCATCGACACGAGCGCGAGCCCGATCATGAGCGCCGATGTCGTGGCCGCGGTGCGGCGCGGGTTACGCAGCGAGTTCTCCTCGGCGAGGCGTGCCACGACGCCCTGACGCCGGGCGAGGGCACCGATGCCGCGTACCACCGGGCGGGCGAGCACGGGTGTGGCCGCGATGGTGCCGAAGAGCATGAGCACCATGCCGGTGACGAACACCCAAATGCTCGAGTCGGTGACGAGCTGCGCGACGACGAGCGCGACGCCGATGACGAACAGGAGCGCACCGAACCACGCGCGACGGGAGACCGTCTGCTCGGGCTCGACCTGGTCGTCGCGCATGGCAGCGATCGGTGAGATGCGGGAGGCATGGCGGGCCGGAAGCCAGGCCGCGAGCGTCGTGACGCCGAGGCCGATGACGAGCGACACGATAATGGTGCGGGGCTCGAGTGTGAGGCCACCGGTGTCGATCTCGGCGCCGAGACGAGCGAGCAGGGCCGAGATGCCCTTGGCGAGCAGGACGCCGACGCCGATGCCGAGCACCGAACCGATGAAACCGACGACGAGCGCTTCGATGACGACGCCGCCGAAGACCTGACGCCGCGACGCGCCGAGCGCGCGCATGAGCGCCAATTCCTTGCTGCGCTGCGCGACGAGGATGCCGAACGTGTTGACGATGAGGAACGAGCCGACGAGCAGCGCGACGCCCGCGAAGACGAGGAGGAAGGTCGTGATGAACGACAGCGCGTCCTGGATTCCGGAGGCCGCCTCGTCTGAGGCCTGCTTGCCGGTGACGACCTCGAAGCCCTCCGGAACGGTGGGTTTGAGGGCCTTGACGACGTCGTCCTGGGACGTGCCGGGCTCGGCCTCGACCCACAGCGAGGTGTAGCCGTCGCGCCCGTCGAGGAAGAGCTTCTGGGAGGTCTTCGTGTCGACGACGGCGAGCGTCGTGCCGACCATCGAGCCGTTGGCGTAGGAGGCGAAGCCGACGAGTTTGCCGGAGTAGCGCGGCGTCTCACCGGTGGTGAGGATGCTCACGGTGTCGCCGATTCGGTAGCCGCCGCGCTCTGCCGTTTTCGGATCGAGCGCGATCTCACCGTTCTTCGTCGGTGCCCGGCCCTCGGTGATGTGGAGGCCCTCGGCGTCCTCGGCGGCCTTGGCTGTGTGGAAGTTGACGCCGAACGCAGGCGCCCCCTGCCCGCCGATGACCTTGCCGTCCTTGGCCAGGACGGTGGCCGAAATGGAGGTGACGACTCCGTCGACCTGCTTGACGCCGTCGGCGGCTCGGGCCTTCTCGAGCGCGCTCGGCGGGATGATGCGAGCGCCGAGGCGCGAGCCGTGGCCGCCGTTCTCCTGCGCGAGGCGGACGTTGGCGTCACCGACGGTGCCGTTCATGATGCCGGTGAAGGCCTTGCCGAGGGAATCGGTGAACATGAGCGAGCCGGCGACGAAGGCGACGCCGAGCACGATGGCGAACGTGCTCATGAGCAGGCGCAGTTTGCGCGCCCACACCGTCTTGAGGGAGGTGGCGAGCACCCTTATCGCCGCCCGGCGCGGGACTCGAATTGCTTCATGCGGTCGAGCACGCGCTCCGAGGTGGGGTCGCGCATCTCGTCGACGACACGGCCGTCGGCGAGGAAGACGACACGATCGGTGAAGCCGGCAGCTAAGGCGTCGTGGGTGACCATGACGATGGTCTGCCCGAGCCGGTCGACGCTGCGACGAAGGAAGCTCAGGACCTCTTCGCCGGAGCGGGAGTCGAGGTTGCCGGTGGGTTCGTCGGCGAAGATGATGTCGGGCTGCGTGACGAGGGCACGCGCACATGCGACGCGTTGCTGCTGGCCACCGGAGAGCTGGCTGGGGCGGTGCCCGAGTCGCGATTCGAGCCCGACGGCGTGAATGGCGTCGTCGAACAGTTCCTGGTCGACTTTGCGCCCGGCGATCGAGGCGGGCAGCAGGATGTTCTCGCGGGCCGTGAGCGTCGGCACGAGGTTGAACGACTGGAAGATGAAGCCGATGCGGTCGCGGCGCAGCGCGGTGAGGCGCTTGTCGTCGAGGCCGCTGACCTCGGCGTCACCGATGTAGGCCTTGCCGTCGGTGGGCGTCTCGAGCGCGGCGAGGCAGTGCATGAGGGTGGACTTGCCCGATCCGCTCGGGCCCATGACGGCGGTGAACTCGCCCTCGTAAAGATCGAGGCTCACCCCGTCGAGCGCGAGGACACGCGCGTCGCCCTCGCCGTACGCCATCGTCAGGCCGTCGGCCTCCGCCGCGATCGTGCGTTCGCTCATGCCGCCAACCTAGCGCGCCGCACTGACAAGGGGTGGAAACGGCCGCGCCGTCGAGACCACGAGCCGGCGGTGGTCACAGACAAGGCAATGGGCTACGGCATCAACGGGATACCCGGGGCAAGGGAACGTAGGGGCAGTCACGTGCCGGGGGTGCGCACCGTCCACAGGTGTGACGGCTGGGCGCGCCTGTGGATGACCGAACGCACCGCTCGAAGCGTCCTGCCTACCGTCGAACCCGAGGAGACGAACCCCCTCGCCTCCCCCGTTCGAAAGGCAGCACCATGGCATCGCAGTACACCGTCGACTCCGACGCGATCTCCACCCACGGCACCGACACGGCCACCCTCGTCACCGAGCTCGAGACGTCCCTGACGAACCTCAACACGAAGCTGACGACCCTGCAGACGCAGTGGAAGGGCTCGGCCTCGACCAACTTCTCGTCCCTCATGACGACGTGGCACACCGACATGACGAAGCTCAAGGGCACCCTCAGCTCGATCAGCTCGACGCTTCACCTCACGAGCAACGAGTACTCGACGGCCGAGGACACCAACATGCGTCGCTGGATCAGCGCCTGACAGCCCACTCACGCACGAAGCGCGCCCGCGCGAACCTCCACGACCTAGCGCGGAAGAACGTGCGGGCGCGCTTCGAACCTGCAGGCTCACAAGGCGGCGGCAACCTCCGTCGCCTGCTTGATGGCACGCTTCGCGTCGAGCTCGGCGGCCACATCGGCGCCGCCGATGACGGTCACCTTGCTCTCGTCGAGGCCGGGGATGAGGTCGCGCACCGACTCCTGGCCGGCGCAGATGACGACGGTGTCGACGTCGAGCACCCGCGTGACCGGCTCGCTGGCGTCGAACTTCTCCTGCGCCTCGCTCGACACCTTGCCCAGACGCTTGTCGAGCGCCTTGAGCTGCGGCACCATGCCGAGCGGCAGGCCGGTTTTCTTCGACAGCTTCGTCACCGGGCCCACAGGGCGCGGCGGCGCGGCGGTGAGCGTCAGGTGGAGGCCGTCGTCGTCGATGCGGTCGTACGTGGCGCCGCCGATGAACTCGACCTTCGAGTCCTTGAGCGTCTGCCGGTGCACCCAACCGGTCGTCTTGCCGAGGCCCTTGCCGAGCGCCGTGTGCTTGCGCTGCACGAGGTAGACCTGGCGGCGCGGATCCTCCATCACCTTCTCGGTGATGTTGCCCGGCACCGTCTCCGAGTCTGTAACGCCCCAGCGCTCCATCCAGTGCTTGAGCGTCTCGTGCGGCTCGTGCAGGAGGAACTCGCTCACGTCGAAGCCGATGCCGCCGGCGCCGACCACGGCGACGCTCGCGCCGGCCGTCTTCTCGCCGCGCAACAGTTCGTCGTACATGATGACCTTCGGGTGGTCGAGGCCCTCGATCTGCGGGCGACGCGGCACGACGCCCGTGGCGAGCACGACGTGGTCGAACTCGGCCAGCACGTCGGCGTCGGCCTTCGTGCCGAGGCGCACCTCGACCTTGAGCTCCTCGAGGCGACGCGTGAAGTAGCGCAGGGTCTCGGCGAACTCCTCCTTGCCGGGGATGTTCATCGCGAGGCGGAACTGGCCACCGAGATGATCGCGCGTCTCGAACAGCGTGACGGCATGGCCGCGCTCGGCGAGGTTCGTCGCGGCGGCGAGACCGGCGGGGCCGGCGCCGACGACGGCAACGCTCTTGGTGCGCTGTTTCGGCACCGGCAGGAGCACGAGCTCACCCTCGCGCCCGGCCTGCGGGTTGACGAGGCAGCTCACCTTCTTGCCGCCGAAGGTGTGGTCGAGGCAGGCCTGGTTGCAAGCGATGCAGGTGTTGATGAGGTCGGTACGTCCGGCCTCGGTCTTCTTGACGAAGTCCGGGTCGGCGAGCAGCGGGCGCGCCATCGAGACCATGTCGGCCAGGCCGTCGGCGAGCAGCTGCTCGGCCACCTCGGGCGTGTTGATGCGGTTGCTCGCGATGACGGGGATGTCGACCTGGGCGCGCAGTTTGCCGGTGGCCCACGCGAACGCGGCGCGCGGCACCGACGTCACGATCGTCGGGATGCGAGCCTCGTGCCAGCCGATGCCCGAGTTGAACATCGACGCGCCGTCGGCCTGCAGGTGCTGCGCGAGCGTCGCGATCTCCTCGAACGTCTGCGAGTTGTCGACGAGGTCCGCCACCGAGATGCGGTACAGCACGATGAAGTCCTCACCCGCGGCGTCACGCACAGCACGGACGATCTCGCGCGGCAGGGTCATACGCGCCTCGGCGCTGCCACCGAAGCGGTCCGTGCGGTCGTTCGTGCGCGCGGCGAGGAACTGGTTGATGAGGTAGCCCTCGGAACCCATGATCTCGACGCCGTCGTAGCCGGCTTCCTTCGCCAGGCGCGCCGACGTCGCGTAGTCGCGGATCGTGCGCTCGACGTCCTTCGTTGTCATCGCCTTGGGGCGGAACGGCGTGATCGGCGACTTCTTGTTCGACGCGCTCTTGCTCCAGGGCGTGTAGCCGTAACGACCCGCGTGGAGGATCTGCATGAGGATGCGGCTGTCGTGCTCGTGCACCGCGTCGGTGACTATCTTGTGGCGATCGACCTGACGCTTCGCGGTGAGCATCGACCCGAACGGGCTGAGCTGACCGGTCGTGTTCGGCGCGAAACCACCCGTCACCATGAGCGCGGTGCCACCTTCGGCGCGGGCGGCGAAGTAGCGCGCCAGCTGCGGGAAGTCACGCTTCTTGTCCTCGAAGCCGGTGTGCATCGAGCCCATCATGACGCGGTTCTTCAGCGTCACGCCGCTCACCTCGAGCGGGCTGAGCAGGTGCTCGTAACTCATGCGGTTCTCCTCGATGTACGAGACGCCTCGGGCGCCTCGGTGGTCTCGTGTCGGATGTCGGTCGGTGGGGTGTCTGCGACGGGAACGTCGGAGGCTCCGAACAGATCGAGCATCTCGTCGCACCACGCGAGCAGGGACTGCTCGGTGAGGATGCCGCCGCGCAGCACCGCGTACAGCGGACGCTCCTCGTCGGTGAGCGCTTCGACGTCCGGGTAGTGCTTGGCACGGTTCGCCTCGAAGTAGGCGAGCTGTTCGGCGTGCTCGGCGCGCCGGCGTCGAATGTCGGCGACGACGGCGTCCTCGTCACCGAAGCCCATGCCGCGGATCTTGACGGCGAACTCCGAGCGCAGCTGTTCGCTCGGAGTGGGCTCCCGCGTCCAGCGCAGCAACTCTTCGCGACCGAGATCGGTGACGGCGTAAACCCGTCGATCCGGGCGCCCCTCCCCCGGTTCGATGCGGACGGCGAGCAGGCCGTCCTCGGCCATGCGCCCGAGGACGCGGTAGATCTGTTGGTGCGTGGCTCGCCAGAAGAAGCCGAGCGAGCGGTCGAAGCGACGCGTCAGGTCGTACCCGGTGGCCTCCTGCTCCGCGAGGGAGACGAGGAGCGCGTGCTGCAACGACATGCACTTAGTTTCATATGCGCGCAGGTGCATGTCAACGCGGGCAGCGTGAAGCCACCCAAGGGCTGGGTTGAAGGGTTCAGCGACTCACGCCGAGAGCGTGCGGCCCCCTGCGTCGAGGGCGTAGCGGTGCTCCGCGAGCGACGCGGCGAGCGCGTGATCGTGCGTGACGAGCAGGATGCCCAACCCGTCAGCCGCGCGGCGCCGGAGAGCGTCAGCGATGGCCGTCGACGTGATCGGGTCGAGGTGGGCCGTGGCCTCGTCAGCGAGGAGGTAGCGCGGCCCCTGAGCGAGGGCTCGGGCGAGAAGCAGCCGCTGGAGCTGCCCTCCGGAAACCTCACGCGGCAACCGGTCGAGTACCGAGCCGTCGAGGCCCACCTCCTCCGCGAGCGCCACGGCATCGACCTGCCGACCGCGCAGACGGGCCGCCAGCTGGATCGCGTCGCCAAGGCGCATGCGCGGATCGGCCGCCGCGAGCGGGTGTTGGGTGAGCAGCGCGGTGTGGCCGCTCAACCGCCCCCCGGCACGCACGGGTTCGTCGTCGCAGCGCACCTCACCGGCGCTCGCGGCGAGGAGCCCGGCGAGCAGCCGCGTCAGTGTCGACTTACCGCTGCCCGAGGGGCCCACGAGGGCCGTGACGGCACCCGGGCGCACCTCGAGGTCGAGCGGACCGACCTGCGCGCCGTTCGCGCCCGGGTAGGTGTACGCCACCTGGCGTGCCACGAGACTCATCGCTCCCCCTGCCCGACGCGCGCCGCCGTCGCCGTGAGTGCCCGCAGGTAGTCGTCGGACGTCTCGGCGGCCAACGCTGCAGGCTCGGTGTGCGCCACGAGGACGCCGTCACGCAGCACCGCCACGCGGTCGACGAGGTCGCCGCTCAGCACGGCGTCGATCTCGTGCGTCACGACGAGGACGGCGACGCCGGCGTCGTCCGCAATGCCACGCAGCACGGCGAGCAACTGCGAGGCGAGTTCGGGGTCGAGGCCGGCCGTCGGTTCGTCGGCCACGAGCACCCGCGGTTCGGAAGCGAGCGCTGCGACGAGCGCCGCGCGGGCCAGCTGACCGCCGGAGAGCTGGTGCGGAAAGCGTTCGAGCAGGTTCTCGTCGAGGTGCGCGAGCTCGCAGAGCTCGGCCAGGGCGCGTGCACCGTCATGACGGCGGTGCACCTCCTCGATCTGCCCGCGAAGGCGCCGGGTCGGGGTGAAGGCGTCCGAGACGTCCTGCGGAACGTGGCCCACCTGCGCGGAGGCCGATCCCGGACGGTGCGGGTCGACGACGATGTCGCCCGCGACGATGCGCCCCTCGACGCGCGCGTCACGCGGCACCAAACCGCAGCAGGCCGCGACGAGCGTCGACTTGCCAGCACCGGACTCACCGACGAGGGCCGTCACCTCCCCCGCCGCGACCGCGAAGCTGATGTCGTCGCACGCGAGCGTCGTCTGCTCGCCGCGGCTACGGCGCACGCTGACGTGCTCGAGGTGCAGCGCAGCGCGGTGGCCTGAATCGCGAGCGCCGGACGCCTCGTCAGAAGGCTCTTCCGACCCATCCTGCTCGGCCTCGACCAGAGCGGGCGGCGCAGAAGCCCGACGTGTGCGCTTGGCGTACAACGACGACAGCGCCAACGTGAGCACGACAAGGAAGATCGACGGGAAGACGAGCGGCCACCACTGCCCGGTGAGCAGCCCTGCGCGCGAGGTGGCGATGAGCGTGCCCAGGCTGGCCTGTTCGGGGCGCAGACCAATGCCGAGGAACGACAGGGTCGACTCGTGCCAGATCGCGTGCGGCACGAGCATCGTCACGGCGAGCGCCGTCTGCGGGGCCACCGCGGAGAGGACGTGATGGCGCACGATCTGCGTCGACGATGCTCCGGCGACGCGGGAGCACGCGACGTAGTCGGACGCGAGCACGGCCTGCGTCTCGGCCCGCACCACGCGGGCGACGGTGGGCCAGTGCGTCAGCGCAAGCGCGATGAGGATGGCCGTGACGGAGCCACGGAACATCGCGACGACGACGATCGCCGCAAGAAGGTGCGGCACGGAGGCCACGGCGTCAGTGACGCGCATGAGCAGACGATCAGCCCGCCCGCCGAGGCTGGCCGCCGCCGTCCCGACGGCAAGACCGAGCACTGTCGCGACGAGCGCCGCACCCAGCGCGACGACGAGCGAGACCCGCAGCGCCTCGGCCACCTGGACCGACACGTCGAAACCGAGCGTGTCGGTGCCCATGACGTGCGGCCAGCCGGGGGCCGTGCGGGCGGTGTCGTAGTTCGACTCGCGCATCCCCGACGACGCGAGCAGCGGCCACAACACGGCGTAGGCCGCGATGAGGGCGAGAACGATCGCCGGGCCGCGCCGTGGCCGCAAACCAGCAGAGACGCTTCGGGGGCTCATCGCTCCACCTGCGCTCGCGGGTCGACGACGAGCAGGGCACAGTCCGAGAGCCACGAGCCGAGCATCATGACGAGCGTCGTGGCAGCGGTGACCGCGGCGAGCAACGCGAAGTCGGCCGTCAGGGCCGCCTCCACGGTGGCGTCGGCGAGGCCGGGCCAGCTGAAGACCTCCTCGACGACGAGGGCGCCGACGACGAGCTCGGGCAGCCGCGCCCCCATGAGGGCGATGAGAGCGGCCGCAGAGACCGGGGCGATGTGGCCGCGCAGCACCTCACCGCGAGAGAGGCCGCGCACCTGGGCCTCACGTACGGCGCCGCTCCCGAGCGCCTCACGCACGGACTCGCGCAGGGCCAGGGCGAACCAGGGCACCTGGCTCAGGGCGAGCACGACCGCGGGCATGACGATGTGGTGCACCACGCCGCCGAACGTCACCGGCTGCCCGGGCTCGGTGAGCCCGCCGACCGGGAACCAGCGCAGGGTCACCGCGAACAGCGCGACGGCGAGCAGACCGATGACGAACGGAGGCATGCCCGTCAGGGCCAGCGTCACCCGTTCGAGAGCGCGGTCGAGCAGACCGTCGGGGCGCAACGCGGCGACAGCGGCGACGCCGAAGGCGATGAGCAGCGCGATGACGAGCGCGACGACCGACAGGCCCAGCGTCCACGGCAAGCGCTCGGCGAACACCGTCGTCACGGGCTGTTTGAGGCTGTGGCTCGCACCGAAGTCGCCGGTGAAGGCGTTCGCCATCCAGTTCCACCACGTCTGCCAGAACGGCACGTCAAGCCCGAGCGAGTCGCTGATCGCGTCGCGCTCGGCGCGACCCGTGTGCTCAAAGCCGTCCCCGAGGTAGGTGACGAGCGGGTCGAGCGGCGAGAGCGCCGCGAGCGCGAAAGTTGCCAGCGTCACCGCGGGCACGACGAACAGCGTCGCGAGGGCACGGCGCGCCGTGAGCACGCCGATCTCGTGACGCCGTTCCCCGAACCGACGACGAAGTTCCTTCACGCGATCAGTTCTTCTTCCACGCGCCCAGCGACCACCACGGGCCCCACGTCGTGCCGTGAGAGTGCGGCTCGACGATCGGCGCCGGGCCGGAGAAACCCTTGTCGCGCGAGGCGTACGTGTGGTGCAGCGTGGCGAGCACGACGTACGCCGGGTCCTTGACGTACTCGTCCTGCGCGGCGCGGTACTGCTTCGTCGCTTCGGTCTCGTCGGAGGTCGACTGTGCCGCCTCCAGAGCTGCGTCGACCTTCGCGTTCTTGTAGTTGCCGGGGTTGTCGAACGGCCCGGACGCGGAACCGCGCGAGTGCAGCGCGCGGTGGGCCTGGGTGTCGACGGTGTAGGGGTTGTCGCCACCACCGAGCATGACGGCCGTCGTGCGCATCTTGGGTTCGATGTCGTCCCAGCTGCCGCCCCACAGCTTCACGTTGACGCCGAGGCCGCGCAGCTGGTCGGCGAAGGCGGAGGCCAGTTCGCGGCGCAGGGTGTCGGACGCGGGGTAGGCGAGCGTCAGCTCGGCGCGCTTGCCGTCCTTCGTGCGGACACCGTCGGCGCCCTTCTTCCACCCCGCCTCGTCGAGGAGTTTCTCGGCCTCGGCCTTGCGGGCTGCACCCTTGGCCTTCGTGAAGTCGACGTCGGCGTGCTGGGGGAAGACCTTAGTGATGGGGCTGACCTCCGGGGTGCCGCGCCCGGCGAGCACCTTCTCGACGAGCGCCTCGCGGTCC
The DNA here is from genome assembly GCF_003515945.1 of Dermacoccus abyssi. GTDB lineage: Bacteria > Actinomycetota > Actinomycetes > Actinomycetales > Dermatophilaceae > Dermacoccus > Dermacoccus abyssi. The sequence goes on along the minus strand of NZ_QWLM01000008.1, from coordinate 101,963 downwards.
ACCCCGATGTTGAGCGCACGGCGCGTCTCGGGCTGGGAGGTGATCGGCACGGACACCGGCAGCGAAACCCCACGCCAGTCGGCGGAGCGCACACCGGTGACCTTGAGGCCGTCACGCCCATCGACGCTCTTGGCCAGGCGCGGCGGCAGCGCGGAGCCGTCGACCTGCCCGGAGACGACCTGCTGCATGCGGGCGTTGTCGTCCTCGACGTGACGGATGACGACCTTGTCCACCTCGGGCTTGCCGCTGCGGTACTTGTCGTTGGCGACGAACGTGGCCTCGTTCGGCGCGAGCCTCTGGAGCTTGAACGGGCCCGTGCCGACGGGCTTGGTGTTGAGCTCGGAGTTCGCCGCGTCACCCGAGGTGACCTTCTCGCTCGGCGCGATGCCGAGGAGCAGGCGCGAGGCGAAGCCGCCGTTCGGCGCCTTGAGGCGGAAGACGACCGTGGAGGCGTCCGGCGTCACCACCTCGTCGATGAGGCGGTAGTCGTCGGCGATCGGCGACGCGGACTTCGGGTCGAGCACCGCGCGGTAGGTGGCCGCAACGTCCTTGGAGTCGAAGGCGCTGCCGTCGTGGAACGTCACGCCCTTCTTGAGGCGCACCGTCCACGTCTTGCCGCCGTCGCTCACCTTCGGCTTCGACTCGGCCAGCGCGGGCGCGAGGTCGGGAAGCTCCTTGTCGTTCGGCGCCGACGGACGCAGGAGACCCTCGAACACAGGTGAAACGCCCGTCGCGCCGTAACCGGCTACCGGGTAGTACTGACCGACCGGCTCGGCATCTGCCAGCGTGATCTGGTTCGTCGACGACGACGCCGTGTCACCGTCCGAGCCCCCGGGCGCCGAGCACCCCGCCAGAGCCACTCCGAGCGCGGCCGCTGCCGCAGCGATGGTCGTCCTGTTCGCCGTGCGAACCATGTGCGTACTCCTTGTGATCCTGAATCCCCAGCGCCGAGGCGCAGGCCTACCCTAACGCCCTGGTGCGACGACGTCGCACATAGGCCGTGAGGCACGCGTCACTGTGCCGCCACCACGCCGGTCGACGCGCACAGCGAAGCGGGCGACCACCCGAAGGTGATCGCCCGCTTCGTCAGAGATGAGCCCTGCAGGTGTCAGAAGCCATTCCTTCTCGGGCTTCTGACACCCGCTCAGCTACGGCCGGGGGCTGAGCTCGCTTCGCTCGCCGAGCCCCCAACCTTCGCCTCCCAGGGTCAGAAGCCCATACCGCCCATACCGTCCATACCCGCACCGGCGGCGTCGACGCCGGCGTTCTTCTCGGGCTTGTCGGCGATGACGGCCTCGGTCGTGAGGAACAGCGCCGCGATGGACGCAGCGTTCTCCAGAGCCGAACGCGTCACCTTGGCGGGGTCGATGATGCCCGAGGAGATCATGTCGACGTACTCGCCCGTGGCGGCGTTGAGACCGTGGCCCGGCGTCAGACCGCGCACCTTCTCGACGATGACGCCCGGCTCGAGACCCGCGTTGAGCGAGATCTGCTTGAGCGGAGCCTCAGCGGCGACGCGCACGATGTTCGCACCCGTGGCCTCGTCACCCTCCAGACCGGCGAAGGCCGACTCGGCGTCCTTCGTGGCCTGGATGAGCGCGACGCCACCACCGGCGACGATGCCCTCCTCGACGGCGGCCTTCGCGTTGCGAACGGCGTCCTCGATGCGGTGCTTGCGCTCCTTGAGCTCAACCTCCGTCGCGGCACCGGCCTTGATGACGGCGACGCCACCGGCCAGCTTCGCGAGCCGCTCCTGGAGCTTCTCGCGGTCGTAGTCGGAGTCGGAGTTCTCGATCTCGGCGCGGATCTGAGCAACACGGCCCTTGATCTGCTCGTCGTCGCCGGCGCCCTCGACGATCGTCGTCTCGTCCTTCGTGACGACGACCTTGCGGGCGCGGCCGAGCATGTCGAGCTCGGTGGTCTCGAGCTTGAGGCCGACCTCCTCGGAGATGACCTGGCCGCCCGTGAGGATGGCGATGTCGCCGAGCATGGCCTTGCGGCGGTCACCGAAGCCCGGAGCCTTGACGGCAACGGCCTTGAACGTGCCGCGGATCTTGTTGACCACGAGCGTCGACAGGGCCTCGCCCTCGACGTCCTCGGCGATGATCATGAGGGGCTTGCCCGACTGCATGACCTTCTCGAGAACCGGCAGCAGGTCCTTGATGTTCGAGATCTTCGAGTTGACGACGAGGATGTACGGGTCGTCGAGGACGGCCTCCATACGCTCGGTGTCGGTGACGAAGTAACCCGAGATGTAGCCCTTGTCGAAGCGCATACCCTCGGTGAGCTCGAGGTCGAGGCCGAACGTGTTCGACTCCTCGACGGTGATGACGCCTTCCTTGCCGACCTTGTCCATGGCCTCGGCGATGAGCTCACCGATCTGCGGGTCAGCGGCGGAGATGGACGCGGTAGCAGCGATCTGCTCCTTCGTCTCGATCTCCTTGGCGTGGTCGAGCAGCTGCTTGCTCACGGCGTCGACGGCCTGCTGGATGCCGCGCTTGAGCGCCATCGGGTTGGCGCCGGCCGCAACGTTGCGCAGGCCCTCCTTCACCATGGCCTGCGCGAGGACGGTGGCCGTCGTCGTGCCGTCACCGGCGACGTCGTCGGTCTTCTTGGCGACCTCCTTGACGAGCTCCGCGCCGATCTTCTCGTACGGGTCGTCGAGCTCGATCTCCTTGGCGATGGAGACACCGTCGTTGGTGATCGTGGGTGCGCCCCACTTCTTCTCGAGGACGACGTTGCGGCCCTTGGGGCCGAGCGTCACCTTCACCGCGTCGGCAAGGGTGTTCATACCGCGCTCGAGGCCGCGACGGGCCTCCTCGTCAAAAGCAATGGTCTTGGCCATGTGCGTGGCTCCTCCACGTGACGTACGTAGTGACCGCACCAGCGCCCGCGACGGACGAGCCCGATCGTTCGCGCGGTCATGTCGCGCGAGCCCCGAACCCTCACTCATGCAGTCAGGTCTTTGTCACTCTCATGTTCAGAGTGCTAAGGCCATGATTAGCACTCGCCCCCTGCGAGTGCAAACGGCGACGGGGCTGCGACCGCCGTGTTCGCTCACAGCGGCAGACGCACGTCGGGGTGGGCGCTCAGCTCGTGCGACGGCGTGAGGCGCGACGGCGCTGGATGCGCTTGACGAGCAGAGGGTCGGCCGCGAGCGCCTCGGCCGTGTCGGCGAGGGCGTTGAGTTGCTGGTAGTACTGCGTCGCGCTCATGCCGAAGCGCTCCTTGATGGCGGCTTCCTTGGCGCCGGGCAGCTTCCACCACTCGCGCTCGAAGGCGAGCATGGCGCGGTCTCGTTCACGCAGCCCGGGCGCCTCGTCGTCACCGGGGACGCGGGCACCTGCAGGGGTCTCGATGACGGGCATGCAACCAGGGTAGATCGTCGCCTCCTGCCCGCCCGAACATGAGGGCCCGGACAAAGGCGCGTGGATGGCGGGTTTGGCTGAAGATGACGCCGACGTCGCGCGCATCTTCACCCAAACCGACCATCCACGTGCAAGACGCTCGAGCCTCTGGCCCGTTCGGAGCACGCCGCGCGGTGAATCGACTCGCGATAGATTTGGCGGCATGCCGCAGTCGTATGACGAACTCGTACATCCCAGCTGGTGGAACCCCTCGCGCCGGTCGCCGACCACATCGCCACTGCCGGGCAGTTCCTGCGCGACGAAGTGGCCGCCGGGCGCGGGTACCTGCCGGCGGGCGAGAACGTCCTGCGAGCGTTCACCCAGCCGTTCGAGGACGTGCGCGTCCTCATCGTCGGCCAGGACCCGTACCCGACGCCGGGGCACCCGATCGGGCTCAGCTTCGCTGTCGATGCCCACGTCCGCCCGATCCCGCGCAGCCTGCAGAACATCTACGCGGAGCTCAAGGACGACCTCGGCATCGAGCCGCCCGAACACGGTGACCTGAGCGCGTGGACCGACCAGGGCGTGCTCCTGCTCAACCGCTGCCTCACCGTTCAGCCCGGCAAGCCCGCAAGCCACCGTGGTCACGGCTGGGAGTACGTCACGGCGCAGGCCATCACGGCGCTCGTCGAGCGCAAGCAGCCCCTCGTCGCCATCCTCTGGGGTCGCGACGCCCGCTCACTCGCCCCGCACCTCGGCGACACCCCGACCGTCGAATCCGCGCATCCCTCACCGCTTTCCGCGCGCAGCGGCTTCTTCGGAAGCAAGCCCTTCAGTCGCACGAACGAGCTGTTGGAGCAGCTCGGAACCCACACGATCGATTGGCGTATTGCATGACGAACGACCTCCCCGCGCCCGGGGCTCAGGCATCCGAACAGACGCACCACGGTCTGCTCTGGCACCGGTACGTCGCCCTTGGTGACTCCTTCACCGAGGGCATGAGCGACCACGACCCCCGCGAGGACGACGCCTACCTCGGGTGGGCTGATCGCCTCGCCGTCGACATCGCGATGCAGCAGGAGGAGCGGGGCGCGAAGCTCGAGTACGCCAATCTCGCGGTGCGCGGCAGACTACTCGCGGACGTCATCGGTCCCCAGCTCGACGCGGCCCTCGCGATGAAGCCCGACCTCGTGAGCATGGTGGGCGGCGGCAACGACATCATGCGCCCGTCGGTCAACCTCGACGATCTCGCGGCCGGTATCGAGGACGCCGTCGTCCGCCTCAAGGAGGCGGGCTCCGACGTCCTGCTGGCGACGCTCGTCAACCCCGCCGCGTCGAAGATCATGACGCGCCTGCGCCCGCGCATCACGTGGCACCTTGCGAACCTGTGGGGTATCGCGCAGCGGCACGACTGCTACGTGCTCGATCTGTGGTCGATGCCCCCCTTGCGCGATCCGCGCATGTGGTCCGTCGACCGTCTGCACCTTTCCGCCGAAGGCCACAAGCGCGTCGCGCAGCAGGCGGCATGGACGCTCGGGCTTCCGACGACCGGCGAGTGGCTCGCCCACCTGCCGGCGCAGGCTGCGAAGCCGGTGCGCCAGCGCGTCGCCGAGGACGCCGAGTGGGCGCGCCAGTACCTCGCTCCGTGGGTGGAACGTCGTATCAAGGGCACGAGTTCCGGTGACGGTCGCCTCCCGAAGCGTCCCGAACTCACGCCCGTGGATCTTCCGACGGCCCGCTCGTTGATGGTCGACGACGAGGCATGACGGCACGGGCATGGCGCCTCATGAGTGTGCCGGTTGCAGCAGCGCTCGCCATGGGTGCCGGCGGCTGCGGCGCGTCGGAGGGCGACGACAAGACTGTCACGGTGCTTGCCGCCGCGTCGCTCACGGAGTCGTTCACGACGTTGGCGCGCGCCTACGAGAAGGTCCACCCCGGCACCCACGTCGAGGTGAGCTTCGCGGCCAGTTCGACGATCGTCACCCAGCTCTCCCACGACGCCCCGGCCGACGTGGTGGCTCTCGCCGACACCGAGGCACCGAAGAAGCTGCCGAAGGATCTGGCCGAGGGCAAGGCGTGGACGCCGTTCGCCACGAACCGCCTCGAGATCGTCACGCCCCGCGGGAACCCCGCCCACGTCACGGGTCTCGCCGACCTCGCGAAGGTCGACACCGTCCTGTGCGCCAAGGAGGTGCCGTGCGGTCGCGCTGCCCACAAGGCCCTCACCAAGGCGAAGGTCGCGCCACACGTCGTCAGCTACGAGAAGGACGTCAAGGCGACGCTCGCCAAGGTCGTCGCCGGTGACGCAGAGGCGGCGCTCGTGTACGCCACCGACGCCTCGAGCGCACGCTCGAAGGTGAGCGGCGTCGAGGTACCGACGGCCTCGAACGTCACGACGACACTGCCGATCACGGCGTGGAGCGACACTGCCGACGCGAAGGGTTTCGCGCAGTTCGTGCGCGGCGACGAAGGGCGACGAGTCCTGCAGGGCAACGGCTTCGGCCTGCCCGGCTGACGACGATGAGCGACGAGACGGCGAGCGCTCCCCCGCCTGCACGCAGGAGCGCAGGCACGGGTGACCGCGGCGGGGTCGTGCTCGTGACACTCGCCGTCGTCGCTCTGCTCTTCATCGTTCTGCCCCTCGTCGCGCTGCTCGCGCAGGTGCGTTGGGGCAGCCTCCTCGACGACCTCACGACTGCCGGTGCCCGCGAGGCTTTGTGGCTTTCGCTGCGCACCACCGTGACGTCGGCGCTGCTCGCTTCCTTCTTCGGCACTCCGCTCGCCTGGTGGCTCTCCCGCCTGCGTGGCCGCGCCGCCGCCTGGACGCGGGCCGTCGTCACCGTGCCCCTCGTGTTGCCGCCGGTCGTCGCGGGCGTTGCCTTGCTCGATGCGTGGGGGCGCTCGGGGCTGCTCGGGCGCGCCGTGACGGCTGTGACGGGCGCGCCGGTGCCCTACTCGTGGGTCCGCGTCGTCATGGCGGAAACGTTCGTCGCGATGCCGTTCTTCGTCCTCGCCGCCGAGGGCGCGTTCCGCGGCCTCGACGCGCGCTGGAGCCGCACCGCCGAGGTGCTCGGCGCCTCCCGCTGGTTCACGCTGCGCCACGTCCTCGTGCCGATGACGCTGCCCGGCCTCCTCGCCGGACTGACGCTCGCGTGGGCGCGCGCGTTCGGCGAGTTCGGGGCCACGATCACCTTTGCGGGCAGTTACCCCGGGCGCACTCAGACGGGACCGCTCGCCGTCTACCAAGCCCTCGACATCAGCCAGGACGCCGCGACGGCGCTCGCGGCGCTCATGCTCGCCCTCTGCGTTGTCCTGCTCGCCCTGCTGCGGGGTCACTGGGTGGGCGCGGGAGGTGAGCGCCGATGACCGGCCTCTCGCTTGCCGGCACCACCCGTCGCGGCAACTTCATCCTCCACGCTGCGCTCGACGCCGCACCCGGTGAGGTCATCGGTGTTCTCGGGCCGAACGGCAGCGGCAAGACGACGCTGCTCGAGGTACTCGCCGGACTCACGCCCCTCGCCGAGGGCGCCCTCCACGTCGGCGGCGAGCGTTGGGACGACGGCGCACGGCACCTTCCGCCACGCGCCCGCCGCGTCGGGATGATGACGGCTCGCGGTGACCTGTTCCCCCACCTCAGCGCCCTCGACAACGTCGCATTCGGGCTGCGGGCCCGCGGGGCCTCGAAAGAGGCTGCGCGAGCGAGAGCGCGTGAAGAACTCAGCCGCGTCGGCCTTGCCGCTGACCTCGCCGGGCGACGTCCGGACGCACTCTCCTCCGGCCAAGCCCAGCGAGTCGCGCTCGCGCGTGCTCTGGCGCTCGACCCGAGCGTCCTCCTGCTCGACGAACCGCTGTCCGCCATCGACGCACGGGGCCGCGACGACCTACGGGCGCTCCTCGGCGAGCGTCTGCGCGACCAACAGGATGTCGTGACCCTTCTCGTCACGCACGACGCCGTCGAAGCGCTCACCCTCGCCGATCGCCTCGTCTTCCTCGACGGCGGTCACCTCAGCGACGGCGGCACGCCGAGCGAGGTCGTGCGCCGTCCGCGCAGCCCGTTCGCTGCGCGCCTCGTGGGGCTCAACCTGTGGCGTGGGCGCGTCGTCGACGGCGCGACGCTCGTCACCGCTGACGGTGCACGCATCACGGCTGCCGGGGGCGAGCACCCCCCGGCAGGCGATCTTGAGCACCTCGCCGCATTCGCGCCGAGCTCCGTGTCTCTGTGGCCGAGCCGTCCCGAGGGTTCCCCGCGCAACACGTGGGCGGTGCGCGTCGCGCAGATCGAGCACACCGGCACCTCGGCGCGCGTGCACCTCACGGGGGACGCGGACCTCGTCGCGGACGTGACGCTCGACGCCGTCGCCGACCTCTCACTCGCACCCGGAGTACCCGTCCACGCCACGGTGAAGGCCACCGAGGTGACCTTCTACCACTGAGGTTCGGGCGGGCGTGACGCAGCCCACAAAGCCGCTTCGCCAGTCGATAGGGTTCGAGGCATGAACATCACGCAGAACACTGTCGCCCTCGTCACCGGTGGCGGCTCGGGCCTCGGGGAGGCCACCGCCCGCCGCCTGCACGACGCCGGAGCGGGCGTCGTCATCGTCGACCTGCCCGCGTCGAAGGGCGAAGCACTCGCCGCAGAGTTGGGCGAGCGCGCCCGCTTCGTCGCCACCGACGTGCGCGACGAGGCTCAGGTTCAGGCCGCCGTCACCGCCGCCACCGAGCTCGGTGAACTGCGCATCACCGTGGCCTGCGCCGGCGTGGCCACGCCGGGCCGCATCCTGGGCCGCAAGGGCGTGCACGCACTCGAGCAGTACAAGACGGTCATCGACATCAACCTCGTCGGCACGTTCAACGTGCTTCGCCTCTCCGCCGAGGCGATGGCGAAGAACGAGCCGGTCGACGGCGACCGCGGCGTCGTCGTCATGACGGCCAGCGCCGCCGCCTACGACGGCCAGATCGGCCAGGCGGCCTACGCCTCGAGCAAAGGCGGCGTCGTCGGCCTCACGCTGCCGGCCGCGCGCGACCTCGCCGACCTCGGTGTGCGCGTCATGACGATCGCGCCCGGCACGATGGAGACGCCGATGCTCGCCGGGCTGCCGGAGGCCGCGCGCGAGGTGCTCGGTCGGGCCGTGCCGCACCCGTCGCGTCTGGGCCGCCCGGACGAGTACGCCTCGCTCGTGGCCCACATCGTCGACAACGGGCTGCTCAACGGCGAGGTCATCCGCCTCGACGGGGCTCTGCGGATGCCCCCGAAGTAAGGAAGTCGGAAGCGGCGACTGTCGCGCGCGCACTGGCGGGACTGTCCGATTCGTGCTGCCAGATGCGCTCCTCGGCGCCCTTGACCACCCGGACGATGACGAGGGCGATAAGGAACAGCGCGACGCCGCCGACGATGTCGAGCACGAAGTGGTTGCCCGTGGCCATGACGTTCCAGTAGGTCATGGCGGGGAACAGCCACGCGAGGCGCGCCCACGTCGGACGGGTGTGACGCCACGTCTCCCACAGCGCGTAGGCCACCCAGGTCGACCACGCGCAGTGCAGGCTGGGCATGGCCGCGTAGAGGTTGGCCGAGCGTGACGGGTCGCGCGCGAGCGCTCCCCCGAGGATGTTGTAGACGGCGTTGATGTCGACGACGCCGGGCACCGCGAAGCGCGGCGGCGCCATGGGCAGGAGCCAGAAGACGAGCAGGCTGGGCAGCGTCGTCGCGATGAGAAGTCTGCGCAGTCGTCGGAAGCCCTGGGGGTTGAACCACCAGACGAGCGCCAGGGTGACGGGCACGGTGGCGAGCACCATGCCGTAGTAGTAGCCCGCGGCGATGGCGAGCGGCGGCACGGCGGCGAGGCCGGCGTTGAGCCAGAGTTCGACGTCGATGTGGAGCGTCTTCTCCAGATCGAACAGTTCGTGCGCGTGGCGCACGGACTCGATCGGGCCTCCGCGGATGTGCTCCTGCGCGTAGCTGAAGTACTGGAAGAACATCCAGAAGATGAACAGCTCGAGCAGCAGCGCAGGACGCCCACCGACGGGCTTCGCGAGGTTGCGCACCCAGCGTGGCAGTGCGGCGGCGTCCTCGCCGAGCAGGTCGTCGCCCGCAGCGTCGAGGCGCTCGGCGCACGGGGCAGGTGCCTTTGACGACGGACGCTCCGCGCTCACGGGGGCACCTCCTCGTGCCGGGTGACAGATCGCCCGAGTTTATCGGGCGAAGGCACGACGAGCCGCCCGCATCGCTCGATCGGTGCGCCGCGGGCGGCTCGGGCGTGTGCGGAGATCAGTGGCGGTCGGCGAGGGCGTACGACGCGGCCGCGGAGGCTGCGGCGACGCCGAGCACGGCCGGCCACGCTCCGACCTTCTTCGCAAGCGGGTGCGAGGCACCGAAGCCCCCGAGGTAGACGGCACCCAGGGCGGCGGCCTTGGCGGCACCGGCCTTGGCGACCCAGGTGCGTCCGGCGTAAGCACCGGCGAGGGCGAGGACCACGCCACCGAGCGGGCGGATCTGCGTCTCGCGGGCGGTGACGTAGCCCCCGAGGAGGCCGAGCGCTGCGAGGGGTGCGGTCTGGACGTCTGCTGCGGGCTTGAGGTTCATGACGACATCGTAGGAAACGAGTCTGAACCGTGCCTTGACGCCCCCAGCTCACCAGAAGGCACGCGTCACCCGGATGATCTCGGGGACATGGGCACACTGCGAGCGGAATTCACAGAGCTGGAGATGGGACTCGAACCCACAACCACCTGTTTACAAGACAGGTGCGCTACCAATTGCGCCACTCCAGCACGCCACCCTCGCGGGCGACCACGCGATCTTATCGGACCTGCACACGGGTCAGCGGCCGGGCCGAACCCGAGCCCCGTTTCCCGGTGTTTTTTTGCGTGGACCCGTCAGTGAAATGGCGCTACCAAATCGAGCGAAGGTACCCAGGTACGCGAGACGGGCCCCGCCGCTCGAAAGCGGCGGGGCCCGTCAGCCCTGGATCAACCGATCAGTGGTTGTTCAGGTAAGCCTGCAGAGCGCGAACCGTGCGGGCGTTGAGGTAGCTGGCGCCGTCACGCGAGATGCCGACCTTCGTCTGGAGCGCAGCAACGGTGCGCGGGCCGACAATGCCGTCGGCGTACACGCCGACCTTGCGCTGCAGGGCCTTCTTCGTCTGGACGCCGACGACACCGTCGCGGAACGTGCCGACCCAAGCCTGGAGCTCCCGGGCCGTGCGCGGGCCGAGAACACCGTCGACGGCGAGCTTGCCACCCTGCGAGTACACGACAGCGGAGCGGGCGGTGGAGCGCGACGTCTGCGTCACGGCCGGAGCGGCCGATGCGCCACCGGTCGCGCGGGTCAGACCGGCGCGAACCGAGCAGACCGGCCATGCGCCGGGGCCCTGCACGCGCAGAACCTTCTGAGCGATCGCGATCTGCTGCTCGCGGGTGGCGAGGTGAGCGGACGAGGCGTACTGACCGCCGCCGAAGCCACGCCACGTCTGCTGCGTGAACTGGAGGCCGCCGTAGAAGCCGTTACCCGTGTTGATGTGCCAGTTGCCCGTCGACTCACAGTGAGCGACGCGGTCCCAGACCGAGGCGGCGGAGGCCGAGGAGGCCTGGGTGAGACCGGCACCGACGGTGGCGGCACCGGCGAGAGCCACGCCGGCGACCTTGCGGCCGGTGGTGCTTTCGGAAGCAGCGACGTGCTTGGGGGTGTAACCCATGGAGAGTGTCCTTTCCTGACGTACGCCTGTGAGGTGAGCTGTCGGGTTCGGGCAGTCAGGTGCCCGGCCGGCGAGGACCGGCTTCACCCCGAGACGCTCACCGTGCGGCGAGCGTCGGAAGTGGGTCCCCCACCCTCGTCTTCAGCCCGCGATCTGCGGGTGAAACGGCGGTGCCAGACGAGGTTTGGCGTGTGCACCGCCCACTGAATAAGTGGTTGTGTTGAGTTCTCATGTCGCCGTGACGACACGAGGAATACATCGTGCACAGCGAAGGGAACGTTACGGGGCGAGAGACCTACATAACAATCAGGTCGCGGTAACTTCTTGACAGTTCAGGCCTTTTCGGGCTCAAAATGTGATGCATATCACACAAAAACGACGTGTTCTCAGCGCCGGCGCGCTCGTCGACGGCGTACCAGCGGCTTGTCGAGCGGGGCCGAGAGCACGTCGCCGAGCACCAGTCCGGTGCTGATCGCGAGGGCCACTCCGACGGCGCCGAGCATCGTCGTCACACCGACGCCGGACTGGGCCACCTTGGTGGCGCCGATGACCGACCCGGAGACCGACTCGTACATGCCCCGGAAGATCCGCAGGCCCGGCAGCAGCGGCGAGACCGCCGGCATGACGATGACGAGGGCGGGCGCACCGAGGCGCAGCGCCACGAGCCGCGCGGAGAACCCGACGCTGACGGCAGCGACCGCCGTGGCCGTCGTCGCCCCGATCCCGACATAACGCGTCAACAGCGCAACCCCGACGACGCCGAGGGCTCCCGCCGCAGCTGTCGGCAGGAGCATCCGCACGCGGGAGCGCATCGTGACGGCGGCACACGCCGCACCGATGGCACCGCACGCCACCTGCAGGAGCAGGGCCGTGGGCGGCATGTCGAAGCGCAGGGAGCCGGGCGATTGGAGGCTGAGGTCGAGCGCCCGGTCGAGGTTCAGTGTCAGCGCCAGGCCGGCACCGACACCGACCGTGATGCCCGCGCAGTCGAGGATGACGGTCAGCACACGCCCCGACGCCGTCACGGGATAACCCGTCACCGCGTCCTCGACCGCGGACGCCATCTGACGACCGGGCAGGAGCGCGACGATGCCGCCCGAGATGGCATAGGCGAAGTCGGCCGTCGACATCGTGCCGGGCAGGTTGTGGGCAACGAACTCCCCCACGACGCGGCTCTGGTGCGACATGTAGGCGAACCACGCGAGGGCCGTCGAGATGAGACCGCCGGCGGCGGCGCCGTAGAACGCGGGAACGCCGGCGTTGCTCAGGCGTCGGCCCACTCGGTCGACGAGCACGGCGGAGACGAACGCGACGGCGACGGCCATCCAGCCGCCGCCGAGGATCGTCGCGACGGATGCCGCGAGACCACCGAAGGCAACCGAGACGAGCCACCGCGGGTAGAGGCGCGGCATCCTCTGGATGCGCTTCAGTTCCTTCGTCGCCTCGTCGAGATCCAGGCCACCGGACACGAGCGACTCGACGAACTGGTGCACGGCCATGAGCCGAGAGAAGTCGCGCGTCGAGGAGCGCACGACACGCAACATCGTGAGGGGCTGACGGCCGTTCGTCGACGGGCTCTGCAACAACAAGGACTGGTTCGTGATGTCGACCTCGAGGCGGCGCAGACCCGCGGATGCCGCGACGGCGACGACGCTCGCCTCGACGTCACGCGTGCTCGCGCCACAGCGGAGGAGCAACTCACCCACACGGGCGGCGATGTCGAGCGCCTTCTGCTGCTCGGTGTCGTCGTCCGGCCCGCCCATGACGTTCGGGTCGCGATAGGGCGTGCGCTTGAGCGCGTCGGCGATGGGCAGCGGCTCGGTGACCGGCTCGCTGCGCAGGAAGCGCATCCGTGGCGGCAACCCCGGGGTCGGCGTGCTGGACGAGTCCCTCGAGGGGTTGGGCCCCGTGCTCGACTGATCCCGTCCGTACTGCGCCATGCCTCGAAGAATAGTTCGTGGGCCTCGACCGACTGTGGGCCCGCGCTGTGGGTGGGCTGTGGAACGGGGCCCGAAGCGTCAACGGATCAGTTGCCGAGGCCGGACGCCGGCAGGTACTCCGCGAGCGGATCGGTGATGCCGCCGGTGAGCGGAACCCAGGAGATGTCGCCGCCTTGCATGAACGACCCGACGAGCATGAACAGGCCGAGACCGGCGAGCGCGGGCGCCACGATCCTGCCGGCCGACTCCGGGACGAGCGCCCGCACGACCGAACGTGAACCCCGGCGATAGCCGACGGACCCGGCGCCGCGCCACATCGTCCACTGACCCGCCACGGCCCCCGCGACGATGGGCAGTGCCCACCACGCCCGTGCGACGCCGTCACCGCGCACCATGGCCCAGCCGATGGCCACGAGCGAACCGACGCACGCGAAGACGAGTGAGGGGAGCACGAGGGCCGCGAGCGTCGAGACGAGAGCGCGCAGCAGATGCCAGGGCGAACTGGCCACGGCGACGGCGCCGTCGCTCTTTCGTCGCCCGGCCTCGTAGCGGCGAAGGACGGTCTGCGTGATCGTCGAGTCGCTGAAACGCGCCGCGACATTCCACACGATGAGCAGGACGAGTCCGACGACGGGCACCAGCGCGGTGACACCGACCCACAGGAGGAACATCGCCTGGAGCGTGCCCGAGCGGGGAGGCAGGTTGATCCGGGGGTCGTGCTCGCCGGGGCGGCTCTGCGCCTTGATCGCCGCACCCGGGCCGTAGGGGCGGGCCCCGGTTTGTTGCGGAGCCCCGTACGGGTTCTGCTGCGGCGACATCGGGCGGGCCTGCTGCCCCTGGGCGCCGGGCGGCATCTGCTGGTGCTGGCCGTTCGGCTGTCCGAACTGGCCGTACGCACCCGCCCCCTGAGGTGCCTGCTGCTGACGCTGCGAGGCCGGACGCTCGCTGACCGGCGCGACGCGGGTGGCGTCGACCACCGGCATGACCGAGGTGGACGCAGGAGCGGGCGTGGAAGGTGCAGGTGAGCGCACCGGAACGACCGTCGTCGGTTCACCCCGGGCGTAGCGCTCCATCTGCTCGACGACCTCGCGGGCCGAGGGTCGCTCCCCCGGCACGGGGCTGAGTGCGGCCGCGAGCAGCGGCCGGAGACGCGCGTCGACGCCGGTGAGGTTGGCCTGCCCCCGCGTCACGCGGTCGAGGACGGCCGGCATCGGCCCGCGCCCGAAGGGCGGCTCCCCCTGGGCGGCGAAGGCGAGCGTTGCCGCCCACCCCCACCAGTCCGTGGACGTGGAGACCGGGGCGCCCTCGACGAGCTCCGGCGAGAGGTAGCCGGGGGTACCCATGACGAGGCCGGTCGAGGTGAGGCGCGCGTCGTCGGCGATGTGCGCGATGCCGAAGTCGATGAGCACGGGGCGTCGACCCACCATGAGCACGTTGCTCGGCTTGAGGTCGCGGTGGACGACACCCGCCGCGTGGATGGCCCGAATAGCCTCCGCGAGGCTGCGTCCGAGATCGGCCATCTCCTCCGCGCCCAGGGGACCGCGCTCGTCGACCACCTTGTCGAGGGGGTCACCGGGTACGTACTCGGTGGCGATGTAGGGACGCTCGCCGTGCGGATCGGCGGTGATGACGGCAGCGACGTTGGGGTGGTGGACGCGCTCGAGCGTGTCGACCTCGCGCGCGAGACGCGTGCGCGCATCGGGGTCGTAGGCGATGTGCGGGCGAAGAACCTTGACGGCGACCTCACGACGACGCGGGTCGGCGGTGTCGATGGCTCGGTACACGACGCCCATGCCGCCCTCACCGATCTTCTCCGCGAGCTCGAAGCGCCCCACCATCCGGTCGTTCCCCTCCGGGCGGCGTGAACTGACGCGGGTGGCCTCGTCGTCACGATCGCGCGGCGGCGCCGCCCGCGTGGCGTCGCCATCCGCTGCTGCTCCCCACGTGGTGCGCTGGGTCGACTCGTCGGCTTCGGCGCGGCGCGGACGGGGCAGACGGTGCCCGCCGCGTCGGGCGTCACCAGCGTTGTCGAGAGGCGTCATGACCCCACCGTAGGGCGCCTCCTTGAACTTCCGCTGTATCGGCGTGCCCGTGTCACGCGGTGGCAACCCGTTCGTCACCGAGGCGCGATAACCTCGAATCACCGGTGATCGAGCGGGAGTTCGTCGCCGGGCGAGCACCAGCGAATACGGGGAGCCAGCAATCCGATGAGCCACACGTACGACTTCGTCGTCGCCGCCAACCGCCTACCCGTCGACCGCGTCACCGGCGAGGAGGGAAACGAGGGGTGGCGCCGTTCGCCGGGCGGTCTCGTCACCGCCATGGACGCCGTGATGCGCGGACGTGACGGCGCGTGGGTCGGCTGGGCGGGAGACCCGGGTGAGGCACCCGCCCCCTTCGACGACGCGGGCATGCAGCTTCACCCGGTGCCCCTGTCGGAACAGGAGATCGCCGACTACTACGAGGGGCACAGCAACGACACCCTGTGGCCCGTCTACCACGACGTCATCATCACGCCGACGTTCAAGCGCAGCTGGCGTGGTGCCTATCGCGCGGTGAACAAGCGCTTCGCCCAGGCGTGCGCCGACATCGCCGCAGAGGGCGCCACCGTGTGGGTGCACGACTACCAGCTTCAACTCGTGCCGGAGATGCTGCGCGAACTGCGCCCTGACCTGCGCATCGGGTGGTTCAACCACATTCCCTTCCCCGCCGTCGAGCTGTTCGCACAGCTGCCGGGTCGCGAGGAGATCCTCGAGGGGCTGCTCGGCGCCGACTTCCTGGGTTTCCAGCGCACCGAGGACGCGGGCAACTTCCTGCGCGCGGTGCGTCAGTACCTCGACCTCGACGTGACGGGCGACGTCGTCGACCTCGGCGAACGCCAGGTGCGCGCAGCCGCGGTGCCGATCTCGATCGACGTCGAGGGGCTGCGCGAGATCGTCGAGTCGGATTCGGTGCAGGCGCGGGCGCGTGAGATCCGCGAGCAGCTCGGCAACCCGGAGAAGATCCTGCTGGGCGTCGATCGCCTCGACTACACGAAGGGCATCCGTCACCGCCTCAAGGCGTTCGGCGAACTGCTCGCCGACGAGCGCCTCGACCCGAGCAAGCACAAACTTATCCAGGTCGCGACGCCGAGCCGCGAGCGCGTCAAGGCGTACATGGATCTGCGCGACCAGATCGAGCTGACGGTCGGGCGTATCAACGGTGACTTCTCGAGCATCGGCGCGACGGCGCTCACGTACCTGCACCGCTCGTTCGACCGCGAGGAGATGGCGGCGATGTTCGCGGCCGCCGACATCATGCTCGTCACGCCGCTGCGCGACGGCATGAATCTCGTCGCGAAGGAGTACGTGACGTGCTGCGCCGACGACGGGGCGCTCGTGCTGTCCGAGTTCGCCGGCGCCGCGACGGAGCTGAGCGACGCCTACCTGTGCAACCCGCACGACATCGCGGGTCTCAAGCAGCAGATCATGAAGGCCGTCGACGCGCCGGCGCCCCAGCGTCGTCAGCGCATGGACTCGATGCGTGCCCTCGTGAGCGAGAACTCGGTGCAGCAGTGGGCGAAGAACTACCTCGCGAGCCTCGAGGCCGCTCCGAAGGCGCCGTCGACGCAGGCCGCGTCGTGACCGCGACGCCGCTGCGGCCGCCGTCACGCAAGGAGCTGGATGGTTTCGCGCGCCGCGGTGACGTACTCGTCGCCTCCGACTTCGACGGGGTGCTCGCGCCGATCGTCCTCGACCCCGCGAGCGCCCGCCCGCAACCGGGCACGATCGAGGCACTCAGTGCGATGGCGGCGCTACCGGGCGTGAGCGTCGCGCTCGCATCGGGTCGGGACCTCGCCACCCTGCGCGCGCTGACGGGGATCGACGAGTCCTCCCCCATTGTCCTCATCGGCAGCCACGGCGCAGAGATCTCGACCACCCTCGGCTCCGCCGCCTCGGGCGGCAGCGCGCTGAGCGACGTCGAGCGCGCCGCCCTCGACGGGGCCACCCACGCGCTCGACACGATCGCCGAACGACTGCCCGCGACACGCGTCGAGTACAAGCCGGCCGGCGTCGTCCTGCACACCCGCGGCATGGACGAGGACGAGGCTGAGCGCGCGACCTGCGCGGCGCTCGCCGTCTCGCAGGATGTCCCGGGCGTCCACGCGATGCGCGGCAAGGCCGTCGTCGAACTGTCGGTGCTCGACGTGTCGAAGGGTGCGGCACTCGCGGCCCTCGCCGCCGAGCGCAACCTGCGTGCGACGTTCTACCTCGGCGACGACGTCACCGACGAGACGGTGTTCACGACGCTGCGCGCGGGAAGCGACATCGGCGTCAAGGTCGGCGACGGCGACACCGCCGCAGCGCACCGCGTCCCCGGCTGCACCGACGTCCCGACGCTGCTCGACGCTCTGCTCGGCGCGCTGACGAAGGCGCGGCGCTACGCGCCACGAGACGACGCCGACGTCCGAGACGACGCCGACGCTGGGGAGGGCGCCGTCAGCGCACCGGAGGCGGGCCGGTAGAGGCGCGCACGACGAGGTCGGGCGCGAGCACCAGCTCACGGGCGCACGGCGCGGCCGCTGCGAGCCCACGGATCTGGTCGAGCAGCGTGTCGACGGCGCCGTCGGCGAGTGCGGGGACGTTCTGGCGCACCGTCGTCAGCGGCGGCGAGGTGTGCTCCGTCATCGCCGAGCCGTCGAATCCGACGACGGAGAGATCCCTCGGCACGTCCAAGCCCGCGTGGCGCGCTCCGCGGATGACGCCGAGCGCCATGAGGTCCGAGCCGCAGATGATGCCGCTCGCGCCCCGCGCGGTGAGCTGCGCTCCCGCGAGTTCGCCGCCCTCGACGCTGAACCACGTGTGTTCGACGAGCGCCTCGAACCCGAACTCGGCCGCGGCGTCGCGGAATGCCGTCAGCTTGCGGATCGACGGGGTGTAGCGTGCCGGCCCGACGGCCAGACCGAGCCGGCGGTGCCCCAGACTCAGCAGGTGGCTGACGGCGAGGCGCACCGCGACGCGGTCGTCAGTCGACAACGACGTGACGGCGAGGTCGTCGCGGTGGCCGTTGACGAGGACGACGGGCAGGCCCTGCGCGACGAGTTCCTGATGGCGCGCGATCGACGCCGTCGTGTCGGCGTGGCGACCCGAGACGTGGATGAGCCCGGCGATGCCGCGTCCCAGCAGCATCGACAGGTACTCATCCTCCTGCACCCCACCGGCGCTCGTCGGGCACAGAACCGCCGTGTACCCCTCCGCGGCGAGTCGGGTCGTCACGGCCTGGGCGAGGGCCGGAAAGATCGGGTTGTCGAGCTCGGGCACGACGAGGCCGATCGCCCCAGTGCCCGCACGCTGCAGGTTCGAGGGGCGCGAGTACCCGAGCACGTCGACCGCGGTGAGGACGCTCTGTCGGGTGGCCTCGGCGACGCCCGACTTGTTGTTGAGCACTCGGCTCACGGTCGCCTGCGACACCCCAGCCGCCTCCGCGATCTCCAACAGTCGCAGCGGCGAGCCCCCCTCGCCATGCACGTTCGCCATGTCTCCCCCCGAACTCGACGCGTACGTCGACCGTACAGTTCGCGCCTCCCTCCGAAATGATGTGTCTCGACCTTCGACGGGAGACGCCACTGCCGCCGAGGCCGTGAGGCGCCCGGCGGCAGTGGCGGGTGGCGGGACACTCACTTGACGGAGCCCGAGGTGAGTCCTCCGATGAGCTGCTTCTGGAACGCCAGGTAGAGGCCCATGATGGGCAGCGAGCACAGGAGCGCGCCCGCAGCGAACTGCCCGAACAGGGCGTTGCGCTGCTGACCGAAGGTCATGCCGTACAGACCCACGCCGAGCGTCTGCTTCGACACGTCGGTGAGGAAGATGCTCGCGAGCAGGAACTCACCGAACAGGCCCACGAACGTCACCATGAAGACCGTCACGAGGATCGGTCGCACGAGCGGCAGCGTCAGGGAGAAGAAGACGCGGGCGTGTGAGGCACCGTCCACGTGCGCGGCCTCGTCGAGTTCCTTCGGCACGGTGTCGAAGTAGCCCTTGAGCAGCCACACGTTGGAACCCATCGCACCGCCCATGTAGACGAGGATGAGGCCCCACAGCGTGTTGAGGCCGAACGGCGGCAGCACCTCGCCGATCTTCGTGAAGGTGATGTAGAGGCCGACGAAGGCGAGCAGTGCCGGGAACATCTGCAGCAGCAGGAGGGCCAGCAGCATCGCACGCCGGCCCTTGAAGCGCAGGCGCGAGAACGCGAAGGCCGCACAGGCGCCGATGAAGACGCACAGGGTCGACCCGACGAACGCGATGATGAGCGCGTTCTTGTACCACGTGACGAACGGGTGCGACTCGTCGGTGAACAGCGCCGTGAAGTTGTCGAGCGAGAAGCCGCTCGGCAGCAGGCCCGTCGAGCTCAGCGTGCCGGCCGGGTTGAATGCGGCCGACATGAGGAACACGATCGGGAACAGCGCGAAGGCGAGCGCCAGCAGCGCGAGGGCGTGGCGCCACCACACGTCCCGGAAGCTTCCGCGAACCACCGGCTTCTTCGCGCGGGCGCCCTTGGCCTCGTTGGCGGTGCGGGCGGCGTCACCGATCGGCTCGACGGGAGCGACCGGCCCGTTGACGGGGCTGACGGACATCAGTTGACCTCCTCGAGGGCCTTGCTGCGCAGGAAGCCGGGGAAGCTCAGCAGCGCGACGATGATGAAGATGACGACGGCGATCGCGGAGGCGAAGCCGAAGTTCGGGCTCGTGCCGTCCATCGCGAGACGGAAGGCGTACGTGATGAGCAGGTCCGTGGAACCGATCTGGGTGTCGCCGCCGATGAAGGGAGCACCCTTCGTCACGAGGTAGATGAGGCCGAAGTTGTTGAAGTTGAAGGCGAACGATGCGATGAGCAGCGGGCCGACGGCGACGAGCAGCAGCGGCATCGTGATCGAGCGCAGGGTGCGGATCGGGCCGGCGCCGTCGATGCGGGCGGCCTCCATGACGTCGCCGGGCAACGACTGCAGCGCACCCGTGCACACGACGAACATGTAGGGGAAGCCAAGCCACAGGTTGACGAGCAGGATGGCGGCGCGCGCGGCCCACGGGTCACCCATCCAGTCGATGTCGAGGCCCGTCATCGTGTTGATGAGGCCGAACTCCTGGTTGAACATCGAGGCCCACACGAGCGCCGAGACGAACACGGGCACGGCGTACGGCAGGATGAGCAGGCTGCGGTAGATGGCCTTGCCCTTCATGCGCGGGTCGTTGAGCAGCAGGGCGAGAAGCATGCCGAGCACGAACGTCGTGAGCACCGAGAGCACGGCGAAGGCGATGTTCCAAGCGAAGATGCCGAGGAAGCCCGAGCGCAGCGTCGGGTTGGTGAACAGGCTCGTGTAGTTCTTGAGACCGACGTTCTCCTTCCACCCGACGGCCAGCGGAGAACCGTTGCCGTTCTTCGGCTCCCACCGCGCGTTCTTCGCGACGTAGACGGTGCCGGTGGAGCTGTCGACGAGCTCGTCCTTGGCCTCGTCGAGACGCAGCGCCGGCTTGCCCTCGAAGGCCTGAGTTGCGCCGCTGGCCTTGATCCCGCCGCCGTCGTCCGTGGGCACGGCGAAGGCGCTCAGATCCTTGCGTCGGTTGGCTTCGCCGAGGTTGAGGATGTGAAACCCCTCGGCGGAGGTGATGCGCCCGAGGCTCATTTCGGTTGCGCCCGTCAACGGCGCGGTTCCCTTGACGTCACCGACGAGCTTCTCCCCTTTCTCGTCGGCGAGCAGGAAGTACAGCTCGCCCTTCTCGACGTCCTGCCCCTCCTTGACCGCCACCGAGAGGGAGTAGGTCGGCGATCCGGGCACCTGCTGAACGGAATAGGCGATGTTCTGCTTGGTCGCCTCCTCCTTGGAGACGAGGTGGCCCTGGCCGTAGTTCGTGAACGACGTGGCTGCCGTGTAGACGATCGGCCATACCTGGAGGCCGACGAGCAGGAGCAGGCCAGGAAGCAGGTACTTGGCCGGGACGCTGCGGCGCGTGCCGTACACGACGAGCACCGCCATCGCGACGAAGGCGACCCCGACGATGGCGAGACCGTAGCCGGCGGACGCCAGCTTCGTCACGAGGTAGAGGCACAGCGCGAGGGCCGCAGCGACGGCCACCCACTTGACGGCGATCGCCCAGGGGGCGCTCTTCGCGGGAGGCAGAGCTGAACTCTGCGCGGGGGCGGCAGGCGTCGCCATGAACGTTCTCCAGGGGGTGAGGCGAAGGGGTGGGTGCGGCGTGAGCCGGTGACCGAGTCACGGTCGCCGGCTCACGCCAGGAGGTGTCAGCTACCGGCCTTGATGGCGGCCTGAATCTCCGTCTGTGCCTTGTTGAAGCGCGCATCCGGGGCTGACTTGCCAGAGATGACGTCGGCCAGCGCCTGACCGAGCGGCTGCCAGACGGCGTTCATCGCGGGGATGTTCGGCATCGGCTGCGCGCCTTCACCGGCGGCTGCCCACTGGGCGACCTGCGGGTCCGTCTTCGCGACCGCGTCGTAGGCGGCCTTGAGTGCCGGCGGACGCTTGCCGATCTCGAAGAGCCGCTTCTGCGCGGCCTCGGTGGTGAGGAAGGACGTCGCGAACGTCTGGGCGACGGTGGCGTTCTTGGCCTTGGAGGAGACGTAGAACATCTGCACGCCGAGGAACGGCGTCATCTTGCCGCCACCGGTGACGGTCGGCATGGCGCTGACGGCGTACTTCACGCCGGCCTTGTCGTAGGTCGGGAGAGACCAGGGGCCCGTGATGGCATACGCGGCCTTGCCGTTGGCGAACAGGTTGTCGGCGTTCGTCTTGTCGATGTTGGTCGACAGCACCTTCTTCTTGCCGAGGTCGGCGAGGAGGTTCGCGCCCTTGAGCGTCTCCGGCGAGTTCACCATGAGCTTGCTCGCGTCGTAGTCACCGTTGGCCTTGGTGCCGAAGATGCCACCCTTGAACGCGGAGAGGAACGGGTAACCGTGGTAGGCGTCGCCGACCTTGCCCATCTCGAGGGCGAGGACGTTCGTGGCCTTCTTCGCGTCGACGGCCTTCTGGCCCGTGGCGATGAGCTCGTCGAGCGTCTTGGGGGCGTCCTTGGCGTAGGCCGTGTTGCGCACGAGGGCCATGTTCTCTACGGCGTAGGGCACGCCGTAGGTCTGGCCGTTGTACTTCGACGCCGTGATGGCGACCGGGTTGAAGCCGGCGGCGGTCTGGGCCGAGAGCTGGACGGGGGCGACGGAGCCGTTGGCGACGAGCTCACCCATCCAGTCATGCGCGCCGACGATGATGTCGGGGGCCTGGCCGGCCTTGAACGCGGTGCTGTAGTTGCCGCGCACGTCCGTCGCGGTCTGGACGGAGACCTTGACGCCGTTCTGCTTGGCGAACTCCGACGCGAGCTTCGCGACGGTGGGGGCAGCGGTGCTGTCGGTCCAGATGACGAGGTCGGCGCTGGCGTCGCGCTTGGGGTCCTTCGCATTGACAGCGCCGGTCGTGGCGGCCGAGCCGGACGCGGACGAGTCGGACGACTTCGAGCTGCTCTTGCTCGAGGACGAGTCTGTGCCACCGCAGGCGGACAGCGAGAAGGCGACGACGCCCGCGAGGGCGACGGCAACACTGCGCTTGGTCATGGGTACTCCGATACATGAGGAACGCCCTCGGGCGAGAGCGTGTGGTCCACTTCACATTGTGAGGACGCTTTCACCTTTTGCAAAATTTTTCAGATAACGGTTTCGTCACCGCGCAGAGCGACGCGGGCGGACATGTCGAACCGATTCCCGTGCGCCCGCTGGAGATCGGATTCGGAGTCCGGCTGCACGGCGAGGATGCATCAGCTGTGCTCGTTCGAGCAGCACAGAAACAATTGTGCGCCAGGGGTAGGCAGGGGCCACCCTCCTCGGGCATGATGTGTGCGTCGTCACATTCCGTGACACACCCGTTCACAACGGATCGTCCGGCACGTTCCTGCCGGTGAGCGCTAAGGAAAACCCCATGGCAACCGTCACGTACGACAACGTCACCCTCACCTACCCCGGGGCCGATCGCCCCAGCGTCAGCGACCTCAACATCGAGATCGCCGACGGCGAGTTCCTCGTCCTCGTCGGCCCGTCGGGCTGCGGCAAGTCGACCTCGCTGCGCATGCTCGCCGGCCTGGAAGAGGTGACGAGCGGCCGCATCCTCATCGACGGACGCGACGTCACGGCGCTGTCGCCGAAGGATCGCGACGTCGCGATGGTGTTCCAGAACTACGCGCTCTACCCGCACATGAGCGTCGCTGACAACATGGGCTTCGCGCTCAAGATCGCCGGCGTCGACAAGGGCGAGATCCGCAAGCGCGTCGAGGAGGCCGCGCAGATCCTCGACCTCACCCAGTTCCTCGAGCGCAAGCCGAAGGACCTCTCGGGTGGTCAGCGTCAGCGTGTCGCCATGGGCCGCGCCATCGTCCGTCAGCCGCAGGTGTTCCTCATGGACGAGCCCCTGTCGAACCTCGACGCCAAACTGCGCGTGCAGACGCGTACGCAGATCGCCGACCTGCAGCGCCGCCTCGGCGTCACGACCGTCTACGTCACGCACGACCAGGTCGAGGCCATGACGATGGGTGACCGCGTCGCCGTCCTCAAGGACGGCCTGCTGCAGCAGTGCGACACCCCGCGCAACATGTACGACCGCCCGGCCAACGTCTTCGTCGCCGGCTTCATCGGCTCGCCGGCCATGAACCTCTTCGAGGTGCCGATCGAGGACGGCAAGGTGCTTCTCGGCACGAGCAGCATCCCGATGCCGGCGAGCGCCAACCCAAAGGCCAACCGCGTCACGCTCGGCATTCGACCCGAGGATCTCGCGCCGGCCGACGAAGGGCTCAAGGTCGACGTCGTCATGGTCGAGGAGCTCGGCGCCGACGCATACGTCTACGGCAAGACGCAGGCAGACGGCGAGGAGTACCAGGTCATGGCTCGCGTCGACGGCCGCCGTCCCCCGAAGAAGGGCGACACGATCTTCTTCGCGCCGAAGACCGATCACATCCACCTCTTCGACGTCGAGACGGGCGAGCGCGTCAACGACTGACCCGCACTGCACGAGGTGAGGGGCGCCGCAGCCTGCGGCGCCCCTCACGCGCGTTCGGAGCTCGGCTGGTGGACACGCGGAGCGCGCGGAACCGGCACACCTATGCCAGATGGGAGAATGACGCGGTGGCACTCGACATCAAGGCCTCACGGCCCTACCCGGCGCTGTTCAGTCTGCCGTGGAGCACCCCGCTCGAGGAGTGGCCCGCCGACCGTCTGGCTGCCCTCCCCCGCGGCATCTCGCGTCACATCGTGCGTTTCGCCCGCGTCGACGGCCGCGTGTTGGCCGTCAAGGAGATCAAGAGCGACATCGCGTTGCGCGAGTACAACATGCTCAAGCAGCTGCGCCGCCTGCACCTGCCGTGTGTGGAAGCCATCGCCGTCGTCACCGGCCGAACCGCCCCCGACGGCTCTCCCCTCGACGCCTGCCTGCTCACCCGTCACCTGCAGTTCTCCATGCCCTACCGGGCGATGATCAGCCAGACGCTGCGCCCCGACGCCGCCACACGGCTCATCGACGCCCTCGCCGTGCTGCTCGTCAAGCTGCACCTCGTCGGTTTCTGGTGGGGCGACGTCTCCTTGTCGAACGCCCTCTTCCGCCGCGACGCCGGTGAGTTCGCCGCGTACCTCGTCGACGCCGAGACCGGCGAACTGCGCGATCAGCTCTCCGACGGTCAGCGTGAGCACGACCTCGACATCGCCCGCGTCAACATCGCCGGCGAACTCATGGATCTCCAAGCCGGCGGCATGCTTCCGGAGGACATGGACCCCATCGAGGTGAGCAACACCATCGTCGAGCGCTATCACGAGCTCTGGCGGGCGATCACCGACACCGAACGCTTCGACGCCAGCGAGGCTTGGCGTGTCGAGGAACGCATCCGGGCTCTCAACGAGCTCGGCTTCGACGTCGGTGAACTCGACATCACCACCGACATCGACGGCACGACGATGCAGATCAAACCGCAGATCGTGGAAGCCGGCTACCACTCACGCCGTCTGCGCCACCTCACGGGCCTCGAGGTCGGCGAGAACCAGGCGCGTCGCCTGCTCAACGACCTCGTGAGCTTCACCGCGAGCAAGAACCGTCAGAACGACGACGAGGAGGCCGTCGCCCGCGACTGGCTGGCCACGATCTACGAGCCCGTCACGCGCTCCGTACCGCCCGAGATGCGCGGCAAACTCGAACCCGCCGAGCTCTTCCACGAGGTGCTCGAGCACCGCTGGTACATGTCGGAGCGACAGCGCCACGACGTGACGATCGAACAGGCCGTCGTCGACTACGTGAAGCACATCCTTCCCACGAAGCCGGACGAGAAGAACGTCATCGCGCCCGACACGACACCGATGCAGATGGATCTCAACCCCTGATCCGTGCGTCCTAGTGCGGTACGCCTTCGGCCAACGCCAGCCCGAACGGGCTAGCGTGTGCGCCAGGACATAACGAACCACAAGGGTGGAGGAACAGTGAGCACCAACGATCCGCACGGTCCGGGCGGCCTCGGAGACCAGTTCAACGCCAATGCGCACGGCCAGAACAACGGCGGTCAGTACGGGCAGCAGCCTTACGGCCAGCAGCCGGGAGACGACGCGTACGGTCAGCAGGGCAACCAGCACTATGGGCAGCAGCGATACGGCCAGCAGCAGTACGGCCAGCAAGGGCACGACGCGTACGGTCAGGGCGGCCAGCAGTACGGCCAGCCCGCGTACGGCGCGCAGCCTGGCTACGGCCAGCAGCAGTTCGGTGCCATGGCCCAGGCCCCGATGCCCTACGCGCACTGGGGCAAGCGCGTTCTCGCGTACCTCCTCGACACCCTGATCATGATGCCGTTCATCATCATCGCCGCCATTGCGATGGGCACGTCGATGAGCGACCTCGAGACCTCCACCGACGTGTACGGCAACACGACCACCACGGGCAGCCCGAGCACGGGCGCCTTGGCTCTCGGGATGCTGTGCTATCTCGTGGTTTTCGCGTTCTCCATCTGGAACCTTGTGTTCCGTCAGGGCAAGACGGGCCAGAGCCTCGGCAAGAAGTGGACCGGTATCACGCTCCTCTCGGAGCAGACCGGTCAGCCCCTCGGCGCCGGCATGACGTTCGTGCGTGGGCTCGCACACTTCCTCGACTCGCTTCCGTGCAACATCGGCTACCTGTGGCCGCTGTGGGACACCAAGCGTCAGACCTTCGCCGACAAGATCATGAACTCGGTCGTCGTGGAGAAGCCGAACAGCTGATCGACTCACGCACGAACGAGGAGCGCCCCGACCGGATCGGTCGGGGCGCTCCTCGTGTTTCGCGTGATGCAGACGCGCTGTTCGACGCAGTGTCAGCGCGTCGAGCCCAGCCCGCGGTTCACGGCCACCTGGTACAGCGTGACGCTCGTGGCGATGCCTGCGTTGAGCGACTCGACGGAGGAACTCATCGGCACCGACACGATCTGGTCGCAGGTCTCCGCGACGAGACGCGAGAGGCCCTTGCCCTCGGAACCGACGACGACGACGAGCGGGCGGTCCGCCAGCTCGAGGCCGGGCAGGTCGACGTCACCGTCCATGTCGAGGCCGATGACGAAGAAGCCCGCCTTCTTGAAGTCCTTGAGCGCCGCCGTGAGGTTGCTCGCCTGAGCCACCGGGATGCGCGCAGCTGCGCCGGCCGAGGTCTTCCAGGCCGACGCGGTCATGCCGGCGCTGCGTCGCTGCGGGACGACGACGCCGTGGCCACCGAAGGCCGCCGTCGAGCGGACGATGGCGCCGAGGTTGCGGGGGTCGGTGATGCCGTCGAGCGCGACGACGAGCGGCGTGCCGGGCAGCTCCGGGTCGATGAGGTCGCCCGGGTGGGCGTAGTCGTACGGTGGCACCTGCAGCGCCAGGCCCTGGTGCACGGCACCGTCGGTGAGGCGGTCGAGTTCGCCGCGCGGCGTCTCGAGCATCGGCACGCCCTGCTCCGTGGCGATCTTGAGCGTCTCGCGCACTCGGTCGTCGGAGTCGATGCGGCTCGCGACGTAGAGCGTCGTCGCGGGCACGCCCACGCGTAGCGCCTCGAGCACCGAGTTGCGCCCGGCGATGACCTCGCTCGAGGTGCGCTCACGGCGGCTCCCGCTCGAACGTCGTCCGTTCGGGGCGCCCTGGGCCGCGCCCGATCGGGCCGCGGACTTGTACGCCTTGTGGTTCGGACGTTCCTCCGCCTTCGGCGTCGGGCCCTTGCCCTCGAGGCCACGACGACGCTGGCCACCGCTGCCGACGGTCATGCCCTTCTTCGAACTGCCCTTGCGAATCGCGCCTCGGCGCGAGGAGTTGCCTGCCATCAGTTGTCCTTTCCGCCCTGCCGCGCGAGACTCCAGCGCGCGCCGTCAGGGGTGTCCTCGACCACGACGCCGGCGTCGGCCAGCTGGTCGCGGATGGTGTCGGCCGCCTCGAAGTTCTTCGCTGCGCGGGCGGCCTTGCGCTGTTCGACGAGCGCTTCGACGAGGGCGCCCAGGGCCTCCATCGCCTCGTCCTGGCCGCCGGCCGAACGACCCAACCACTGCGGGTCGAGCGGGTTGACGCCGAGCACGTCCGTCATGGCGGCGACCTGCATGGCGAGTTTCTCGACGCGCTCCACGTCGGCCTCGTCGATGGCGGTGTTGCCCTCGCGGATGGCGTCGAAGCAGGCCGCGAGCGCACCGGAGACGTTGATGTCGTCATCCATGGCCTCGACGAAGGCGCGCGGCAGTGCCACACCGGCGACGTCGTCGCTCGTGAGCACGGCGTCGGCGCCGAGCGCACGACGCAGGAAGCCCTCGATGCGCTCGACCGCAGCCGCAGCCTCGGCGAGCGAGTCCGGCGTGTACTCGATCGTCGAGCGGTAGTGGACGGCGCTGAGGTAGTAGCGCACGACGATGGGCCGCACCGTCTTCGTCAGTTCGTTGACGGCGAGGGTGTTGCCGAGCGACTTGCTCATCTTCTCGCCGGAGAGGGTGACCCAGCCGTTGTGCATCCAGTAGCGCGCGAAGCCGAGGCCCGCGGCGTGCGACTGGGCCTGCTCGTTCTCGTGGTGCGGGAAGCGCAGGTCGATACCGCCGCCGTGGATGTCGAACGTGTCCCCGAGCCAGCGTCGCGCCATGGCGGAGCACTCGAGGTGCCAGCCCGGGCGGCCTTCACCCCAGGGCGTGGGCCAGTTCGCGGAGGCGGGTTCGTCGTCCTTGCGCCCCTTCCACAGGGCGAAGTCGCGCGGATCATTCTTGCCACGCGGATCTGCGTCGCCCGCAGCCTCCATGTCGTCGAGGTTCTGACGCGTGAGGGAGCCGTACTCGGGGAAGCTCTTGACGTCGAAGTAGACGTCACCGGAGCCGTCGGACGCCGGGTAGGCGTGGCCTCGCTCGATGAGCATCTCCATAAGCTCGACCATGTCGGTGACGTGCCCGGTGGCACGCGGCTCGTACGTGGGTCGCTTGACGCCGAGGGTGTCGAGCGCGTCGCTCGTCTCGCGTTCGTGCAGGTAGCTCCATGCGAACCACGGCTCGCCCGCCTCGGCGGACTTGCGCAGGATCTTGTCGTCGATGTCGGTGACGTTGCGCACCAGCGTGACGTCGTAGCCGTGCCCGCGCGTCAGCCAGTTGCGCAGCACGTCGAACGCGACGGCGAAGCGCAGGTGGCCGATGTGCGGTGAACCCTGCGTGGTGAGGCCGCAGATGTAGATGCCGACCTTGCCGGGGTTCACGGGTTCGAAGTCGCGAAGCTCGCGAGTGGCGGTGTCGAAGATCTGCAGAGTCACAGGCCCGATTCTATCGGCCTCCGCAGGCGTGCTCGCCCGGCCACGTTCTCGCCCCGGATCGACTGCAGGTGGATCCGGGGCGAGAACCCGCAGGAGTGGGTCACTCGTCCTCGAGGCCGACCTCTTCGGCGGCGAGCGTCGTCGAGTCGCCGTGGCCCGTGAGCACGACGGTGTCTCCGGGCAGGGTGAACAGCTTCTCGCGGATCGACGCCACGAGCGTCGGCTTGTCGGAGTAGGAGCGACCGGTCGCCCCCGGCCCGCCCTGGAACAGGGTGTCTCCGGTGAGCACCGCGCCGAGCGCGGGGACGAAGAAGCACACCGCACCCGGAGCGTGTCCCGGCGTGTGAATGACGCGGACGCTCGTGCCGGCCACCGTGAGCTCATCGCCGTCGGCGAGCGCCTCGTCGGGCTGCCAGTCGTGCGTCATGTCCCACAGGACGCGATCCTCGGGGTGGAGGAACACGGGTGCCCCCGTGGCTTCGCGGACGTCACCGGCCGCAGTGATGTGGTCGTTGTGGGCGTGCGTGCACCAGATGCCGACGACCGTGCGGCCCGCAACGGCGGCGAGGATCGGGGCTGCGTCGTGGGCCGGGTCGACGACGGCGACCTCCCGGTCATCGCCGATGAGCCAGACGTTGTTGTCGACGTCCCAGCTGCCACCGTCGAGTTCGAACGTGCCGGACGTGACGACGCGTTCGATGCGCAGATCGCCGTCGGAGACGACGACTTCCGGGCCCGCGGGGGCGCTCACAGTTCCACCACCGAACGCAGCACCGAACCCTCGTGCAGCTTCTCGAACGCCGACTCGACGGCGTCGATGCCGATGCGCTCGGTGACGAAGGCATCGAGGTCGAAGCGGCCCTGCTTGTAGAGGGCCACGAGCGCCGGGAAGTCGCGCTCGGGCAGGCAGTCGCCGTACCAGCTCGACTTGAGCGCGCCTCCGCGACCGAAGATCTCGATCATCGGCAGTTCGATCTTCAGATCGGGCGTCGGCACGCCGACCATGACGACGCGGCCGGCGAGGTCACGGGCGTAGAACGCCTGCTCGTACGTCTCGGGGCGTGCGACGGCGTCGATGACGACGTCGGCGCCGAACCCGCCGGTGAGTTCGCGGATCTTCTCGACGGCGTCGACGTTCTTCGAGTTGATCGTGTCGGTCGCGCCGAACTTCTTCGCCGTCTCGAGCTTCGCGTCGTCGATGTCGACGGCGATGATGCGCGCCGCACCGGCGATCTCGGCACCGGCGATGGCCGCGCACCCCACCCCACCGCAGCCGATGACGGAGACGGACTCACCGCGTTCGACCTGGCCGGTGTTGACGGCCGCACCGAACCCGGCCATGACGCCACAGCCGAGCAGGCCGACCGCGGCTGCGTCGGACTCCTCGACCTTCGTGCACTGGCCGGCGGCGACGAGAGTCTTGTCGATGAACGCGCCGATCCCGAGAGCGGGCGTCAGCTCCGTGCCGTCCTCGGCCAGCGTCATCTTCTGCGTCGCGTTGGCCGTGTCGAAGCAGTACCAGGGCTGACCCTTCTTGCACGCACGGCACTCGCCGCACACGGCGCGCCAGTTGAGCACGACGAAATCGCCGACCTCGACGTGCGTCACGCCCTCGCCGATCTTCTCGACGCGCCCGGCCGCCTCGTGGCCGAGCAGGAACGGGAACTCGTCATTGATGCCGCCGTCGCGGTACGACAGGTCGGTGTGGCAGACGCCGCACGCCTCGACGTCGACGACCACCTCACCGGGGCCGGGGTCGGGCACGACGATGTCGACAAGTTCGACCGGGGCGTTCTTGCTGCGGGCGATGACGCCCTTGACCGTCTGGGACATATCGAAAGATCTCCTCGTGTGGAAGGTGGCTCGACGGGTGGGTGCACCGCTTCGAGGTGGCCTCGGCGCATGTGCCCGACTTTGTTTCCAATGTAGTACCCGGCGCTGACAACCGCGTCATCACAAGGGTTTCAGCGTCCGAGGCGGGGAATGAGGAAGCCGCCGTCACGGCGTGACGCAGCTCGACCGGGTGACGCCTCAGGCGCGCGGCACGATGAGCGCGGTCGCGATGGCCGCGATTCCCTCGCCTCGGCCCGTCAGCCCGAGCCCGTCGCTCGTCGTGCCGCTGACCGACACGGTCGCGCCGCCGAGCGCATCCGAGAGCGCGGCCTGGGCCTCGTCGCGACGCGATCCGATCTTGGGGCGGTTTCCGACGATCTGCACGGCGACGTTGCCGATCTCGTACCCGGCCTCGCGCACGAGGCGCGCCGCCTCGGCGAGCAGCGTCACGCCGCGGGCGCCGGCGAGTTCGGGGCGGTCGACGCCGAAGTGCTGCCCCAGGTCGCCCAGCCCGGCAGCCGAGAGGAGCGCGTCGCACAGGGCGTGCGAGGCGACGTCGCCGTCCGAGTGACCTTCGATGCCACGCTCCCCCGGCCATGTCAGACCTGCGAGGGCCAGCTCCCGCTCGTCGTCGGCGAGCGGGTGGATGTCGACACCGATCCCGGTGCGCGGCAACGACGTCGACACCGGCGACTCAGGCTGACCGGACGATGAGACGGGGTGCGTCATGACTGACCTCTTGGGTGAGTGTCGGTGACCTCGCCGGCGACGGCATCGTCCGCGGCGAGCAGGTGCTCGGCCAGCACCATGTCGAGCGGCGTCGTCACCTTGAGGGCGAGATCGTCACCGGCGACGACGACGACGTCCGCTCCTGCGAGCTCGACGAGCGCGGCGTCGTCGGTGGCGTCGGCGCCGCAGGCGTGGGCCGCGAGCAGCGCCGAGCGCCGAAAGCCCTGCGGCGTCTGGATCGCGCGCAACGCGGCGCGTGCGGGAGTCGACGCGACGACCGTCTGTGCCTCCCGCGCCTCGACGAGCTTGATCGTGTCGACGACGGCGACGCCCGGCACGACCGCGTCAGCGCCGTCGTCGAGGGCCGCCAGGACCCGAGCCACGAGCGACGGCGGCGCGAGGCACCGCGCTGCGTCGTGGACGAGGACGATGTCGCACTCGCGATCGAGCGCCCGCAGGCCACAACGGACGGAGTCACTGCGTTCCGCGCCGCCGGCCACGATCTCAACGGGAACGTCGCCGTCGGCGAACTCGCTGAGGACGTCGGCGAATTCGTCTTCGTGCGAGGCCGGAACGACGACTACGACATGCGACACGCCGCCCGTCGCCACGAGGCGACGAACGGCGTGCGTCACGAGGGGCGTACCCCCCAAGGTCACGAGCGCTTTGGGCTTTCCGGCTCCCAGACGGGTCCCGAGGCCCGCAGCGACGAGAACTGCTCCGGCGTTCAGGACGCGAGCACCTCGTCGAGGGTGGCTTCCGCCTTGTCCTCGTTCGTGTGCTCCGCGAGGGCCAGCTCGGAGACGAGGATCTGACGGGCCTTGGCGAGCATGCGCTTCTCGCCGGCCGAAAGACCACGATCCTGGTCGCGGCGCCACAGGTCACGCACGACCTCGGCCACCTTGATGACATCGCCGGAAGCGAGCTTCTCGAGGTTGGCCTTGTACCGACGCGACCAGTTGGTGGGCTCTTCGGTGTGCTCTGCGCGCAGCACCTCGAACACCTTCTCGAGCCCCTCCTTGTCGACGACGTCCCGGACGCCGACGAGGTCGCAGTTCTCGGCGGGGACCTCGATGGTCAGGTCTCCCTGGGCTACGTTCAGCACGAGGTACTGCTTGTCCTCGCCCTTGATCTTGCGCACCTTGATCTCTTCGATCGTTGCTGCGCCATGGTGCGGGTAAACGACGGTCGCGCCGACTTTGAATTCCATGTGGTATTAGCCCCTTTCGCGGCCTCTAGGATACCACGCAGCCGCGCCATTCCGGGGCGTGCGAGGCGGCCGAACCGCACATAGCACACCGAAGCAAGCCCCCCGATCGACCGCCCGAACGGGCGAGGCGCGCGACACGCCGAACATTCGGAAAAGTTTCGTTTTGGTCACCGGCACGAGGCCCGGCTCACCACGTCGCCCACGAGGCGATAGTCTTGCATGCGTGACGCGACGAATTGTGACCTCCAAGCGCCGTAGCGCCGGCGTGATGCTCGCGGCCGTGACGGCCGGTGCCACGCTCACCGGCTGCGGTCAGCTCATCAACCCGTACACCACCGAGCTGCAGTACGACCCCGCCGACGGCGTCTCGGCACGCGTCGGCGACCTTCAGGCATCTGACCTGCTCATCGTCAACGACGGCGAGGGTTCCGAGGGCAAGCTCAACGGTCTCGTGTACAACTCGGGTTCGTCCGACAGCCAGCTCACCATCACGGTGAACGGCACCGACACACAGGTGACGATCCCGGCCGGCACGAGCGTCCGCCTCGACGGCAAGAAGAACGGCAACGGCGACAAGACCGTCTCGCCCGTCACCATCTCCTCCCTCGGTGACGCCAAGGTGGGCGACCAGATCCGGGCCACGCTCAAGACGTCCCCGGGCGGCTCGACGCAGGTCTCCATCCCGGTGCTGCTCGACCAGTACCCGTACGGCGACGCCGACGTGGACCACGCCGAGTCCGAGACCTCCGGCGACGAGTCGCACGGCTCCGGCCACTGACCCCCGCGTCACACCACGTTCAACGGCTTCGGCCCCATCCCTCCTGTCGAGGGGTGGGGCCGAAGCCGTTCGTCGGGAGGGAGCGGCCGCTCACGCCTCCAGCTTGTAGCCGAGACCTCGGACGGTGAGGATGTGGCGCGGCGCACCGGGATCGGGCTCGATCTTCGCGCGCAGACGCTTGATGTGGACGTCGAGCGTCTTCGTGTCGCCGACGTAGTCGCTACCCCACACGCGGTCGATCAGCTGCATGCGCGTGAGCACGCGGCCCTCGTTGCGCAGGAGCAGTTCGAGCAGTTCGAACTCCTTGAGCGGCATCGAGATCTGCTCACCACCCACCGTCACGACATGGCGCTCGACGTCCATGACGACGGGACCGGCCTCCAGGCGGTCGGGCTCGAACTCCTCGGGCTCGCTCTGACGGCGCAGCACAGCCTTGATGCGAGCGAGCAGTTCACGCCCCGAGTACGGCTTCGTCACGTAGTCGTCCGCGCCCAGTTCGAGGCCGAGGACCTTGTCGATTTCACTGTCCTTGGCCGTCAACATGATGATCGGCACGCTCGAGCGAGTACGCAGCTGCCGACACACGTCGACGCCGGACATGCCGGGCAGCATGACGTCGAGCAGCACGAGGTCGGCGCCGGAGCGTTCGAACTCCTCGAGCCCGTCCGTTCCCGTCGCCGCGACCACGGCGTCGTAGCCTTCCTTCTTCAGCATGTAGGCGAGGGGCTCGGAGTAGGATTCCTCGTCCTCGACGACCAGGATTCGGGTCACAGCTTGTCCTTCGTCTCGGCAGTGCGGCCGGCGGCCGCGCTCACGGGTTCACGGGGCGTGTCGGCGAGTTCGGACGTCTCACGCCCGGCCCTCTCGCCGTTGCACGCGGGGATCTGCATCTCGAACGTCGAGCCGACGCCGGGTTCGCTCCACACGCGGATCTGCCCGCCGTGGTTCGCGCACACGTGCTTCACGATGGCCAGGCCGAGGCCGGTTCCGCCGGTCTGGCGCGACCGGGCCGGGTCGACGCGGTAGAAGCGCTCGAAGATGCGCTCGATCTCGGCGGCCGACAGCCCGACGCCCTGGTCGGTGACCTGAACGGCCACCGAGTCGTCCTCGCTCGACACGGCGACGACGATGCGGGTCTCGTCGCCGGAGTAGTTGACGGCGTTGTTGACGAGGTTGCGGCAGGCCGTCGTCAGGAGGCTTTCGTCGCCGAGCACCAGGTGCGGGCCTTCGTCGGTGCGTACCGACAGGCTGATACCCCGCCCCTCGGCGAGCAGACGCGTCTCCTCGACAGCGCGATGCGCGCACTCGGCGAGGTCGACGGGCTTGGCCGTGGCGATGGTGTCGGCGCCCTGCAGGCGCGACAGGTCGACGATCTCCTGCACGAGATTCGACAGCCGTACGGTCTCGGTCTTCATGCGGGCCGCGAACCGGGCCACTGCCTCGGAATCGTCGGCGGCGTCCTCGACGGCTTCCGACAGCAGACGCAGGCCGCCCACCGGAGTCTTGAGCTCGTGGGAGACGTTGACGACGAAGTCGCGGCGGGTCTCCTCGATGCGGCGCGCCTGCGTGCGGTCCTCGACGAGCACGACGACGATGTCGGCGTTGAGTGGCGCCACCCGAACCCGCAGGTCGAGTTCGGCACCCTCGATGGGGCCCCGCGCCAGATTGAGGTCGGTCTCGATGACGCGATTCTCGCGCCGGGAGCGGCGCACGACGTCACGCACCGCGTCGTGGCGCAGATCGACGTCACGCACGAGACCGAGCGCGTCGACGTCGTCGCTGTGCGCGGCAACGCGATCCGAGCGGTCCACGAGCATCCAGCCCGAACGCAGGGTGCGCAACAACGCCTCGGCTTCTCCCGACACGGCAGCCGGCTGCGCGGTGGACGTCGGCGTGGCCGCCGGCGTCGCAGACGGCATGCGTTCGCGCACGGAGGAACTCGACGAGCGTCGACCGAACGCGTATCCACCGACGGCCAGGGGCACGCCGACGGCCGCACCGGTGATGAGGTCGAGAATGGCTGGCACACCGTTAGATTACGCACAGGGGCCCCGGGGAGCAGAACCCTCGGCGCCTGCCTCCGGGCACGTCGCCCAGTGTTCACCTCGGGGCTTGTCTTCGTTCACCGAATCGTGCGACTCTCGCCCGGAAACACCCCCATGCTGGGCATTGCCATGCCCTGAATCCGCCCCGCCCGGGCCCAGTCCAAGGAGGACGAGTGCGCGACGCATTCCACGAGGACCTCGACAAGATCTCCGATCAGCTCGTCGACATGACGAAGCTGGTCGGCACCGCCCTCGAGCGCGCCACCGCCGCTCTTCTCGAAGGTGACCGCACGATCGCCGAGAGCGTCATCGCGGCCGACGACGACATCGACGCCCTGCGTCGTGAGGTCGACGACCTCGCCGTCGACCTGCTGGCACGCCAGCAGCCGGTGGCCACCGATCTGCGCATGGTCGTCACGGCCATGCACATGAGCTCCGACATCGAGCGCATGGGCGACCTCGCCCGTCACATCGCGAAGGTCGCGCGCATGTCGGCGCCCAACGTCGCCGTGCCCGAGAACCTGCGCCCGATCATCGCCGACATGGCTCGCGTCGGCCAGAAGCTCGTCCAGGCGACGGGTGACGCGATCGGTTCGAAGGACGTCTACGCCGCGGTCGAGATCGGCCGCATCGACGACGAGATGGACGAGCTGCACAAGAAGGTCTTCACGACGCTGCTCGGCGACTGGGAGCACGGCATGGAGGCCGGCGTGAACGCCACCCTCCTGTCGCGCTACTACGAGCGTTACGGCGACCACGCTGTGGCCGTGGCCGACCGCATCGTCTACCTCGTGACCGGCCGCTACGGCAACCCGGACGAGGGCCTCACCCGCTGACGCCTCGCCGCACACCGCTGACGGCCCGCTCCCCCGGAGGGAGGCGGGCCGTCAGCGCGTCAGGCGGCTGTCCGCATCTGGTGCACTTCTGGCCATCTGGCGGCGATATGTCACGGCCGGATCAACAGAAGCGCACCAGCTACGGCCAGCGGGGTGTGACGACGGCGCCCGCCCCTTCACGCGAAGGGGCGGGCGCCGTCAGGTGATGAAGCGCTCGGGCGATCAGGCCTTGCCCTGATTCGCCACGGCGGCTGCGGCGGCCTCGGCGGCGGCCGGGTCGAGGTAACGACCACCTTTGGTGACGGGCGTGAGGTTCTCGTCGAGCTCGTAGTACAGCGGCATGCCTGTGGGGATGTTGACGCCCACGATGTCGTCGTCACTGATGCCGTCGAGGTGCTTGACCATGGCGCGCAGCGAGTTGCCGTGTGCGGCCACGAGCACGGTCTTGCCGTCCTTGAGGTCAGGCACGATGGCGCTCTCCCAGTAGGGCAGGAAGCGCTCGATGACGTCCTTGAGGCACTCGGTCAGCGGCGCAGCGTCACCGAGGTCGGCGTAGCGCGGGTCGGCGTCCTGGCTCCACTCGCTGCCCTTCTCGATGGGCGGCGGCGGGGTGTCGAACGAGCGACGCCACGTCATGAACTGCTCTTCGCCGTAGGCCTCGAGGGTTTCCTTCTTGTTCTTGCCCTGGAGGGCGCCGTAGTGACGCTCGTTGAGGCGCCAGTCGCGCTTGACCGGGATCCAGTGGCGGTCGGCGGCGTCGAGCGAGAGGTTCGCCGTCATGATGGCGCGGCGCAGCAGCGAGGTGTGCACGACGTCGGGCAGGAGGTCGGCTTCCTTGAGCAGTTCGCCGCCGCGCACGGCCTCGGCGCGGCCCTTGTCGGTGAGCGGCACGTCGACCCAGCCGGTGAAAAGGTTCTTCGCGTTCCAGTCGGACTCGCCGTGGCGGAGCAGAATCAGCTTGTACGTCATGGCGTCAGCCTAACGTCCGAGCCGCCGGCGTCCGGGGTTCAGTCGTTCTCCAGAAGGTGGCGGAAGGCCTCGAGGTTGCGCGTCGACTCGCCGTGCGTCGTGCGCCAGTGCCATTCCTTCTTCATCGACGTGAGGAAGCCGCGCGAGAGCACCTCGTTGAAGATGCCGTCGCTCGCTTCGAGCATGACGCCGAGCAGCCGGTCGAGCGCCTCACCGTCGAGGCCCGCGAGCGGCAGGCGGCCGGTGAGGTAGACGTCGCCCGCACCGTCGATGCCGTAGGCGACCCCCGGGATTCGCAGGTTGCGCTGCAGCAGGAGGCGGTAGACCTCCTCGTGGTTCTCGTCGGGGTTGCGCACGACGAACGCCATCGCCGTGAGCGTGCGATCCCCCACGACGAGCGACGTCACCGTCTTGAGCTTCTTCTCCCCCGGCAGCGTGACGACGAACTCGCCGTTCGACGCTCCGAGTTCCCATTCCAGCTCGGAGGCTTCCAGCCACTCCCGAACCGTCACTTCCGCTGCCTGAACGAGGTCGTCGGTGCTCATGACTCCAACCTACGCGGGCGGGCGGGGGTCAGGGAACGATGGCGCTGGGGACGCCCGCGAGCGCGCGCGAGGCGTCAATGTCCGTGCTCGCGTCGTCGTGGCAGGCGTTCGCGTAGATGTCGAGCAGACGGTCGACGCTGACGTCCCAGCCGTACTGGCGAGCGTGGGCGACGGCGCGCTCGCCGAGTTCCGCGCGGCGGGCGTCGTCGTCGAGCAACGACCCGAGGGCCTTCGCCCAGTCGAGCGGATCGTGGCCCTCAACGAGCACTCCCCCGTCACCGACGGCTGTGGGCAACCCGCCCACAGCGGCGGCGACGACGGGCGTACCCGAAGCCGACGCCTCGATCGCGACGAGCCCGAAGGACTCGCTGTGCGACGGCACCGCAACGACGTCGGCCGCGTGGAACCACCGAACGAGCGCGCTGCGGTTGACGGGCGGCACGAAGTCGACGACGTCCTTGACGCCGAGGTCGCGGGCCAAGGTCTGCAGCGCGAGCGGCTTGTTGAGGCCGGAACCCGACGGGCCACCGACGACGACGAGTCGGAGCCGCGAGCGCCGCTCCGGCTGCTCGGCCACGAGTTCGGCCACCGCACGCACGAGCACGTCAGGGGCCTTGAGCGGCTGGATGCGCCCGACGAACAGCACGACCTGCGCGTCCGGCTCGACGCCGAGATGTACGCGTGCCTCGCGGCGACCGGCGCCGTCGGTCGGTGAGAAGGCGTCGAGGTCGACGCCGGGCGTGACGACCTCGACCTTCGACGAGTCGGCGCCGTAGAGCTCGATGAGTTCGCGCGCTTCACCCGGCGTGTTGGCGACGAGCTTCGTCGCCGCGGTGACGACCTGCTCCTCGCCGATCTCGCGCCCGGCGGGCTCGGGGGTGTCGCCGTCAGCGAGCTGGGCGTTCTTGACGCGCGCCATCGTGTGCATCGTGTGGATGAGCGGCACCCGCCAGCGGTCGGCGGCGAGCCAACCCACCTGGCCCGAGAGCCAGTAGTGCGAGTGCACGAGGTCATAGTGACCCTCCGGCTTCGACGCCCCGACGCGCATCATGCCTGCGGCGAACGCACAGAGCTGGCCCGGCAGGTCCTCCTTGCCGAGGCCCTCGTACGGCCCGGCCGCGATGTGGTGGACGGTGACGCCCGGCACGAGTTGCACCTGCTCGCCGAGGGCTGCGCTCGTGCGGCGCGTGAAGATGTCGACTTCGACGCCGCGCTCGGCCAACCGCTTCGCCGTCTCGACGACGTAGACGTTGAGACCGCCGGCGTCGCCCGTTCCGGGCTGCGACAACGGGGAGGTGTGGACGCTCACCATGGCCACGTGCCGCACGGGACCGCTGCAGTCGCGGGCCGCGGGAGCGCTACCGAAGGGCTTGGTGCGAGATTCGTCCACGAACGGTCGAACGATACGTTGGGGCCGTGCATTCCCGACCTGTTGGCGCCGTGACGCGGGGGACGACGAACCCCAACCGTCTGCGCCGCCAGGACCGCTGGTTGACCGGCCCGCAGGCCTGGCGACTGCGCCGGAGTGACGATCCGCCGATCGTCGTCGACCTCGGATACGGCGCCTCCCCCGTGACGGCCGTCGAACTGCACGACCGACTGCGGCGGGTACGTCCCGACGTGCGGACGGTCGGCATCGAGATCGAGGCCTCACGCGTCGCGCAGGGGCGTGAGCTGCTCGCGCACGACCCCGGTCTCGCAGGCCTGTCGTTCCGTCGCGGCGGTTTCGAGATACCCCTCGACGCCGGCCGCAGCGCGACGATCGTGCGCGCCGCGAACGTCCTGCGTCAGTACGACGAGTCCGAGGTGGCCGGCGCGTGGGAGCGGATCTGCTCGCGCCTGGCCCCGCACGGCCTCCTCCTCGACGGCACCTGCGACGAGCTCGGGCGGCTCTCCACGTGGGTGGCCGTCACCCCCGACGGCCCGGTGAGTTTCACGATTTCGCTGCGTTTGGCAGGCCTCGGCGACCCCATGGACGTCGCACCGCGGCTCGTGAAGTCGCTCATCCACCGCAACGTGCCGGGCGAACCGGTGCATGCCTACCTCGCAGCGCTCTCACGCGCGTGGACGATCAATGCCCCGCTCGCTCCTCACGGCGCGCGCCAGCGCTTCGTGGCGAGCGCCCGGGCTCTCAAGGACGACGGATGGCCACTGCTCGACGGCCCGACGCGATGGCGTCTGGGTGAGATCACGGTCGACTGGTCGGCTGTCGCGCCCCGCGCCTGACGGGGACGTGCGTCAGATGTCGACGCTCGCGACGAACAGCCGCGAGCCGGGTACGCCGGTGACGACGGCGTCGGGGTCCGAGGCCGACGACCACACACATTCGAGACGCTCCAGACGGATGGCTTCGTCACCGCAGCGCACCGTGACCGGTGCGTCGAGCGCGAGCATGACGGCGGGAGCGCCGCCGATCGGCAGCGCCGTCGGTGTTTCGTTCGGCCGTACCTCGAACAGCTCGAAATGGGGCGCTGCTGTGGGGTGATGCAGCGTCGACCCATCTCCGTCTCCCAGGCGCCGCGGCTCCTGGGCTTCGACCGGCGTCCTGACATCGACGATCGTGAGCAGTTCCTCGACGTTCGTCTCCTTGGGCGTGAGCCCACCGCGCACGACGTTGTCGGAGTTGGCCAGCACCTCGATCGTCGTACCGTGCACGAACGAGTGGAGAACCCCCGCTCCGATGAAGTAACTGCGCCCGGGCGTCATGACGAGGTGGCGCATCGTGAGCAGAACAACGACGCCCACGTCACCTGGGAACTGCTCGTGCACGTCGAGCACGGTGCTCAGTGCCCGCGCGGTCGCTTCGTCGGCCGAACCTGCGTCGACGAGCGCCCGGACGGCGGCCACGACAGCAGCCACGAACTCGGCCCGGTCATCGGCAGGAACGTGGAGCAGGGCCGCCAACAACGCGTGCGCCGGATCAGCCGCGCCCCTCGCCTGATCCACGAGATCGGTGAGCGCGGGCACGTCGAGGCCGACAAGGAGCGCGCTCGCTTCGTCGAACGGCAACGAGCCGGCGAAGGCTTCGCACTCGGTGAGCGGTACCCACGCCTCCGGTTTGGCCCAGGAGTCTCCGTAGACACCCTCGGGGGCCGACGCCGCCCGCGCTGCGTCGGGATGTGCCTGGATGGAAAGCGCTCTGTCGGCGGCGAGGATCTTGAGCAGGAACGGCAGACGCCGACCGAAGGCGTCGAGCGACCCTGTGCCGAGGTGGCGTTCGTCGTCTCCGGCGATGTGTTCGTCGAGACCGCAGAAGTGCCCGTCGTCGAGGTCGACACGGGCCGGGCCGGCTTCGTGGGCGCCGACCCAGAGCTCAGCCTCGGGCGTGGCACTCGGCTGTTCGCGCCCGGCAAGCTGCGCCAGGGCGACGTGCGAGCCCCAGGCGTAGTCCTTGATCACGGGTTGGATGCGGTGCAACGCTCTTCCTCGACCTTCTTCCCGGCCACCCGGTCGGGCAACTCGGAACCGAGTCTAGTTCTGATGGTCGTCAGAGAGGAATGCGCCGACGACCTGGCGCACGCGGCTGCGATGGCCCCACAGCAGCCCGTTCTCGTCGAACACCTCGAGCCGGGCGTTCGGCAGATACTCCACGAG
This sequence comes from Dermacoccus abyssi, assembly GCF_003515945.1. Taxonomy (GTDB): domain Bacteria; phylum Actinomycetota; class Actinomycetes; order Actinomycetales; family Dermatophilaceae; genus Dermacoccus; species Dermacoccus abyssi. The sequence continues at coordinate 60,675 of NZ_QWLM01000008.1, read as the reverse complement.
GCGCTCCGCCGACGAGACGGGATGCACGGTGTCGCCCTCCTGCGCGAGCACGAGTACGGGGAGCGTGAGATCGCGCAAGCGCTCGACATCGGGTACCGGCACGGCGTGGGGCAGGTCGCGCAGCGCCTCAGCCATCCCGGGGCCGAGGAAGACCTCGGTCTGCTGCTCGACCCATGCCCGCGCCGCGTCGTCGCCGCGCACGGCCTCGGGTAGCTCGGCTTCGAGTTGAGCACGAATCGAGCCGGCGTCACCGCGCGCCGACGCCTCGGCCATGGCACTGTACCGTTCGAGTCCCTCGCTGTTGCGAGGTGAGTCGATGACGGCCGGAATGACGAGGACGACGCGCTCGAACCGGCTCGGGTCGCGTTGCAGGATGCGCAGGATCGACCCGCCACCCATCGAGACGCCCAGCGCGCGCGTGGCTCCGCAGGCGTCGGCGACGGCGAGCAGCTCGTCAGCCGTGTGGTCGTAGTCCCAGCCGTCGAACGCGGGCGCCGAGCGACCGTGCGAGCGAAAGTGGAAGAAGACGCGCGTGCCGTCGACGCCCGACGCGTAGGGCCGCGTCGAGGGAATCGAGGCTCCCATACCGTGCGCGAACACGGTGACGGGTTCGCCTCGCCCTGCCCTGACGACCTCGAGAGCCCCCGACGGGCCGTCGATGAACTCAGCTGCCACAGCTGGTCACCACGGCCCGTAGGGGCCGCTCGAGTTGCCCTTGCCGGGCCGCACGAGCGGGCGGACGTCGGCCAGGAAAACGCCCGCGGCGACGACGCCGATGATGCCGAGCAGACTGACCGGACGCCCGAGTGAGATGAAGCCGAGCAGCGCGGCGACACCGGTGATGGCGACCCACGCGGGCTTCGTCAGCTTGCCGTGCGCCTGGAAGAGGTCGGCTCGCCCGCGCAACGCCTCGACGAAGGCCCAGACCTCGACGCCCAACAGGATGACGCTGAGGATGAGCATCGCGCCCATCTGGAGCTCGAACAGGAAATCCATGCCCTCACTGTAGAGGCGCTGCCCGACAACCCGCTGAGGGCGCCCACCGCGAGGTCAGCGGCGCTCTGCCTGATGCGGGTTGTCGAAGAACAGGACGGCCACGACACCGACCGCGACGACGGCCGCGGGAAGGTAGAGCGACTCGCCCATCGCACGGGAGAAGGACTCCGCAGCCACGGCGGGGACGCGAGCGCCGCCCCCCGCTTCACCCGCGGGCATCGAGTAGCCCCCGAGGTGGGACGCCAATCGCGATTCCATGAGGGCTGCAATGGCGGCCGAACCGAGCACCGCACCGAGCTGGCGCGTCGCGTTGAAGACTCCGGAGCCTGCACCCGCTCGCGCGGGCGGGAGGGTCCGCGTGGCCGTCACGGAGATCGGCGCCCACATGAAGGCGTTGGCCAGACCGAGCACGAGGGCCGGGGCGACGAGCTGCCACCACGGGGTGTCGGAGTGGAGAGCGAGGCCGTACCAGACGATGCCCACCGCGAAGCACGTGAGCCCGAAGCCTGCGATGAGGCGCGGGTGCATCCGGTTGACGAGGCGACCAGCAACAGGCGCCAGCCCGAGCGTCAGCACCGCTGTCGGAGCCATGAGGAGGGCTGCCTGAGTCGGCGTCCAACCGCGTACGCTCTGGGCCCACACCATGATCGGGAAGTTCATCGCCGTGATGGCGAGGCCCACGCCGAAGATCGCGACGTTGGCGAGCAAGAAGTTGCGGAACGTGAAGAGTACGAGCGGAATGAGCGGCTCCGCACGCGTGAGGCGCTGCCACACGACGAAGGCGACGAGGACGGCGATACCGGCCACGATGAGCAGCGGCACCGAGATGACACCCGTGATCGTGCCCCAGTCGTAGCGGTTGCCCTCCTGCAGGCCGAAGACGAGCAGGAACATGCCGATGCCGGAAAGCAGCACGCCGATCCAGTCGAACGTGTGCGTGTGGACCGGCAAGCTCGGCACGAGCTTGAGTGCCATCACGAAGGCGATGATGCCGACCGGAATGTTGATGAAGAAGATCCACTCCCAGCCGACGTGGTCGATGAGCACACCGCCGAGGATGGGGCCGACGAGCGTCGCGACACCGGCCACCGAGCCCCACAGACCCATCGCCGTCCCGCGGGTCTCACCGGGGAAGATGCGCGTGATGACGGCCATCGTCTGAGGGGACATGGCCGCAGCGCCAAGGCCCTGCAGAACGCGGGCCGCGATGAGCCCCTCGATGGACCCGGTGAGGCCACACCACAACGAGGCGAGCGTGAACACCGCGAGGCCCACGAGATAGACGTTCTTCGGCCCGTACCGGTCACCGAGACGCCCCGAGACGAGCAGTGGCACCGCGTAGGCGAGCAGGTACGCGCTCGTCACCCAGACCACCGCACCGAGATCGGCGTGCAGACCGTTCATGATGGCCGGCGTACCCACGGCGACGATCGTCGTGTCGAGCAGGATCATGAAGAACCCCAGGCACAGGGCCCACAGGGCCGGCCAGGGGTTGTCGCGGGTCGTGTTCTCGCGTCGCGGGGCCGCGGGCGTCGTCTCAGACGTCGATGATGACCGTGAAAGGTCCGTCATTGGTCAATGCCACCTTCATATCGGCGCCGAAACGCCCGGTTTCCACCGCGATTCCCGAAGCGACGAGAGCGTCGGCGAGAGCATCAACGAGTGGTTCGGCGACGTCACCCGGGGCCGCCCGGCCCCACGACGGTCGTCGCCCTTTGCGCACGTCACCGTACAGCGTGAACTGGCTGACGACGAGCACGCCGGTGCTCTCGCCGCGTTCTGTGAGGTCGCTCACGGAGACCTCGCCCGGCATGATGCGCAGCCCGGCGATCTTGCGCGCCATGGCCTCGACCTGAGCGTCACCGTCGTCGTGGGTGACTCCGACGAGGGCGACGAGACCCGGCCCGGGCAGTGCTCCGACGACCTCACCATCGACCGTCACCGACGCCTCGAGGGCGCGCTGAACCACGGCCCTCATTCGGCGCCCGCTCCGGGCACCAAGAGGCGACCGGTCGTCGGCTCGCCCAAGGCTTCGGTGACCCCGCCGACGCGCTTACCGTGACCGAGGATGTCGGCCTTGGCCAACTCGTCGAGCGCAGGCGAATCGATGCCCATGCGACGAAGAACCGCCGCCGCCACGACGGGCCGGGCGCGCTGAGCGCCGTCGGCGATCTTCACTGCGACCCCACGACCGTCGGGCAGGCCGATGGCATAGCAGGCCTCCGCGCCGTCCTTGGCGATGAGCCCGGGCACGCCGGCGACGAGGGTGGACACGTCACGTCGCGAGCCGCCGAGGAAGGCCGGAGCGTTGCGGATGGCTCGAGCAACCCGCCACTCGTGCGTGCCCTCGGGGGCAGCACCGAGACGACCGAAGGCCCGCGCCAGGCCCGCCATCGACAGCGACATCACCGGGGCGCCGCACCCGTCGACGCCCATGGCTGCCACCTCGTCATCGGCGATCTCGGCGAGGGCCTCGGCCATGAGCTGCTGAACCGGGTGGTTGGGATCGCGGTACGTCGTGGTGTCCCAACCGTTGATCGTGCACGTCGCGAGCATGCCCGCGTGCTTGCCCGAACAGTTCTGGGCGATCGGGACGGGCTCATGCCCCTCTCGGGTCCACCGCTTGCGGTCGACGTCGTCGTAGGGCAGGTCGGGGGTGTTCTGCAGGTCGGCCTCGCTCAGGCCGTGACGCTCCAGGATCGCGCGCACACCGTCGATGTGGAACTGCTCACCGGAGTGGCTCGAACACACGAGGGCGAGAAGTTCGTCGGGTAGGTCGAGCCCGGCGCGCACCATCGCGAGCGCCTGCAACGGCTTGTTCGAGGAGCGCGGAAAAATCACCGCGTCGCTCGGTCCCCACGCCGCTTCGACGCCCCCGTCAGAACCCGTGACGGTGACGAGGCCGTGGTGCACGGATTCGACGAAGCCCGACCGGTCGACCCGTGCGAGCACGGGCGCCGAGGCGAGGGCGGCGGAGACGGTCTGCGCATCAAGAGGGTTCACACCTCCAGCCTAGGGGCGGACACCGACAACCGGCAGCCCGGCGGAGACGACGCAGGCCCCGCACCGCCGAAGCGGTACGGGGCCTGCGGCCTCACGGCATCAATGCTGCGTCAGGATGCCGCCCGAGACGTTCGTGGACGTCAGTGCTTGTTCTTGAAGTCACGAGCCTTGTCGTCGATCGTGTGGCCGTCACCGTCACGGTCAGCGGTGCGACCGCGCGTGCCGTCGGTGTCGACCTCGACCTCGACCTCCTCGTGGGCAACCTCGGTCTGCACACGCTCGGTGTCACGAACCTCGTCGACATCGAGGCCGACGCGCTCGACTGCGACGGTCTCCTTGTCGACGACCGGGCGCTCCTCGTGGAGCGTGACCGTCTCGGTCTGCTCGCCAAGGGTGACGTTCGACGCACGCTCGTTCATCGGCTCGCGCGTGACGTTGACCTCTTCGCGGCTCACCGGCACGTCGACCTGCTGCTGCTCGGTGACGACGTACTTGCGCAGGCGGGCCTTGCCGCTCTCGCGACGCTCGGTGCCGACGTTGACACGCTCCTCGTGGCGCACGACGCCTTCGCCGTCACGGTCACCGTCGACGTCACGGCGGTCACGGTCACCATCGACGAAGGCCTCATCGCGGCCGTCACGGTTGTCCGCGATGTCGCGCGCCTTGTCGTCGACCGTGTGGCCGTCGCGGTCACGGTCCGCGGTGACGTCACGGCGGTCGCCGTCGAAGTCACGGTCGCGGCCGGCAGCGCCTGCCACACCTGCAGCACCAGCGGTACCCGCAGCGCCACCGACGGCGGCGTCGCGGTCACGGTCGCCGTCGAAGTCGCGGCGGTCACCGGCGCTGTTGCCGAGGCCGTAGTAGTGGTAAAGCGCCTCTTCCTGCTCGACGTCGAGGTGCTTGTCGGCGTCCTGACGCGGAGCGTCCTTGATCTTGGCCTTCGAGTACGGCAGGTGGAGGTCATCGCCCTCAACCCGGGCGCCCTCGAGCGGAACGAAGGATTCGGAGGTGCCGAACAGGCCGGTGTTGACCGTCACCCAGGCCGGCTGACCGGTCTGGTCGTCGAGGTAAACCTCGCCCACGGAGCCGACCTTGTCGCCGTCGCTGTCGTAGGCCTTGCCGGAACGGGCTGCCAGAACATCGTCAACGGAAAGCATGTGCAATCTCCTATCGATAAAGGTGTGCACGCGCCGGATCGTCCTGGAACGAACCGGAGTTCACCGACCGTGCGTCTTGCTCACCACGCAACCACTTTTGGTGGCCCCTGTCACCAGGCTCCGTCGCTAGGGGTGCGAAAACGCATGCAACCTCAGCTTGAGCGGGGCGTCGAAGACCACCCGCCGATCCACCCTCGGGAACGACGCGGCCAGGCTTAGGGGTGGCGCAACTCATCCCCAAAGGTGGTCAGGCCATCCGACGGAGTCCAAGCGGGCCGCACCGCGACAGCAAATGTGATTTATGTCACATTATGGGTCGCGGGCGGACAGCCCGGGCGTGTCACGGCTGGACGATCGGCGTCTGAGCCGCAGCCACCCCTCCGACGTACAGTTCCGCATCGACTGGCGTCGACCGCTTGAGCACGACGAGACCGATGGGGCCGTCGACGTGGTGACGAGCCACCGACGTCAGGCGCCCGACGGGCCGTTCCGTTCCGGCCACCGTGACGTCGGCCCCCACGTCGGGCAGAGTGTGCCCACTTCCGTCGAGGTGGACGAAGGCCAGTCGACGCGGCGGACGGCCGAGGTTGTGGACGCGCGCGATGGTCTCCTGACCTCGGTAGCACCCCTTGTGCAGATGAACCGCCGTGCGCAGGAGATCGAGTTCGTGCGGGATGGTGCGGTGGTCGACCTCCGCCAAGCCGTCCGGGTGCCACGCATTGACGCGCAGCGCCTCGAGTGCCCACAGGCCCACCGGGGCGCGGTCGCCGAACTCCTCGACAAAGCGTTCCCGCGGGACGACGAGCTCCCGCCAGGACCAGTCGGCGCCCGGGTGCTCGACACCGCCCGAGTAATCGGCAGAGTCCTCCCCCATCCGCGGCCACGGGTCGACCCAGGCGATGACACCGCGCTCACGCAACTCCTCGGGGGTGGACGGCGCTGCGGTGGGTTCACCGATGACAGCGTAGGAATCCGTGAGGTCCTCGACCTCGACCCGCAACATGAACCGCATCCGCTCGAGGAACTCGGCGAGACCCGCGGCCTTGCCGGGGTCGGTCGTGATCCAAGTGCGTTCTCCGTCGTCGACGACGTGCAGGTCGTACTCGACGTGCCCCTTGGGCCCGAGTACGAGAGCCTGCGTCGAGGTGAACGGCGCGAGGTTCGCCAGGTGCTGCGTCGTCATGGAGTGCAACCAGTTGAGGCGGTCTGGTCCGCTCACCCGAACGACACCCCGCGACGAGAGGTCGACGGCACCGACACCGTCCTCGAGCATCTTCTGCTCGCGCAGTGGGTCGCCGTAGTGGGCTGCCACGTTCGACCAGACGCCGTCCGCCGCGACCGCTCCCGGCCAGGTGAGAGCGGGCGACGCCGGCCCTGACGTCGACTCGTTCGGGGTCTCGTTGCATACGTCCTCGTTCACACCCGCCACGGTACGCCAGCACACGAAATCCCCAGGCGCCCCGCCTATGCTTGAACCATGTCCGAGCAGCCGCCACATACGCCTCGTCACGCCATGGACGACGAGCCCGCCGAGGAGCGAAGCACTCGCTCCTCGGATGCTGCCTCCTCACACCACACCGAAAGGCGCGCGGGCGCGCAGGCTGCCGGTCGCAAGAAGCGCGGCAAGCTACGCACGCTGCTCTACATCCTGCTCGCCATGCTGCTCGTCGTCATCCTTGCCGTGGGCGGCTTCCTGCTGTACCTCAAGTACATCCTCGACAAGGACATCTCGCGCGAGGACCTGCTCCCCTCGAGCACCGTGAAGCGCGACGACGCGGCAGGCGACTCACAGAACATCCTCCTGCTCGGCTCGGACAGCCGCGACACGAACCTTCGCGACGGCAGCCGAAGCGACGTCATCCAGCTCGTGCACATCAGCAACGACCGCAAGAAGGTCGAGGTCGTGCACTTCCCGCGTGACATGTACGTCGACATCCCTGGGCACGGCAGGAACAAGATCAACGCCGCCTACGCCTACGGTGGCCCGACGCTGCTCGTGCAGACGATCGAGAAGGCCACGAACGTGCGCATCGACCACGTCGCACAGATAGGGTTCTCCGGCTTCGAGAAGCTCACGGACCACATGGGCGGCGTCGACATGTACGTCCAGCAGCCGGTCGACCTCGGCAAGGACGGCAAGTGGGAGCAGGGCATGAACCACTTCACGGGCCTCCAGGCGCGCCGCTACGTCCAGGAGCGCAAGCAGCTCGCGCAGGGAGACATCGACCGCGGCAAGAACCAGCAGGCGTGGATCCTCGCGATCTTCCAGAAGGCGAAGTCACGCGGCGTCCTGTCCAACCCGATGACGATCACGAACATCACCAAGGACATCTCGAACAACCTCGCGGTCGACAAGGACTTCACGACGAACTACATGACGTCGTTGGCCTACAGCCTGCGGGGCCTCAAGCAGGAGAACATCACCTTCTACACCGCGCCCATCACCGGCTTCGGCAACGAGCCGGGCGCCGGCTCCGTCGACTACGTCGACGAACCCGCTCTGAAGAAGCTGAGCGACGGTCTGCGCAAGGACGACATGACGGGCGTCCCGAACGGCCGCAAGGGCGGCTGACGCTCCCCGAGCACCTTCGAAGGGCACGCGACAGACTAGCCTGGTCGCGTGCCCTTCGAACTTGATGTGAACATGCCCAAGGAACTCGCACCCCTCGCCTGGCTCATCGGCCGTTGGGAAGGTGCCGGAGTCATCGGTTACCCCGGCCGGGAGTCGGCCAACTTCGGCCAGGAGGTCGTCGTCAGCCACGACGACCGCCCCTTCCTCGAGTGGCACTCGAAGATGTGGAAGCTCGACGACGAGGGCAACAAGGTCGAACCGATCGACACCGAGTTCGGCTACTGGCGGCCGCTGGCGAACAACGAGGTGGAGTTCATGGTGACCCATCCCTCCGGCATCGTCGAGATGTACTACGGCACCACGTCGCCCGCGAAGATCGAACTGCGCACCGACGGCGTCATCCGCTCGCCGCAGGCGCCGGAGTACAGCGCCGGCGCTCGTCTGCTCGGCTACGTCAACAGCAACCTCATGTGGGCCTACGACATCGCCCAGGGGGGCAACCCGTTGCAGAGCTACGCCTCGGCGGAGCTCAAGCGCGTCGAGTGAGCGTCTGATCCCAAGCTGTGCGCGGCAGATTTCGCCGCGCTGCGGTTCTGGCGCGAGCCGTCAGACGAGTTGGGCGAGAGCCACCGGCAGGAATCCGCACACGAGCACGCAGGCACTGCCTGCGGCCAGCTGTGCGCGCCGATGCGCCGACGTCGCGATCGTGACGGTCGTGCGAAGGCAGGCCCACGACAGAAGACCCGTGAGGGCACCCGCCGCGATCGCGACCACCGGGTCGAGGCCCGCAACGGCACCCACGGCACCCACGAGGCCACCGAGAATCGTCTGGCCCATCCCCATCTCCAGGCGTCGGGACGTCGCCCCGGCAATGCCGTCGATGAGGCAACCGAGCGCCGCCGCGACGCCGACGCTCACGAGCAGGCGGTGCGAGGTCACGTCGTCAGCGGCCGGCACGAGGTAGGAACCGGCGCCGAGTACACCGAGCCCGAGGGCGGTGCCGGCGAGTGACATCACGAGGCGCGGACGCCCGTCCTGGCGCATGAGCTGGTGCAGGAAACTCGCGATGAGTCCGAGCGAGACGACCGCGCCGGCCCAGCGGGTTCGATCACCTGCGTCGCCGGCCACCATCGTCGCCGTGAGGGCCACGGCCGTGAGGGCGAGGACGGTACTCGTACCGCGAGGGCTCGGCAGATTGACCAACCGGGGCCAGCCCCAAGCGAGCACGAGACCGAGCGCGAGGCTGACGAAGGCGACCCCTCCGACGGGCAGGGCGCTCGAGACCGCAACCGCGCCGCCGGCGAGGACACCGGCCAGGGCGCCCGAGGCGCGCAGCGACGGCGTGGGGGCTGTCAGTACGCTCACGCGCCCATCCTTCCACCCTCGCTCATCCCCCGGCGAACGGCGGGAGAAGTTCCACCGTGACGCCCTCGGCCACCACGGCGTCGTCGTCGAGACGCCGACCGTCGGCCAGGGCGCTGCAGCGCGCCAGGACGTCACCCATCGTCGGGTGCGCTGCGAGCGCCGCGCGGCGCACGTGTCCCACGGTGACAGGGTTCGCACCCGAGACGTCGAGGTCTTCGGTCTGCACACCGGCGGCCGCTTCGGCGCCGGCCCAGTAGCGAACTCGGACGCTCGTCGTGTCCATTCTTCGGCCCTTCCTTTCGGTAGCTTACCTGCACCAACCGTAGTCTTGACGCGTGGCGCACCTCCTCCTGCTGACGAACGCACGCGGTGCGAGCGTCGAGGTTCTGCCCGCGTTGGGGGCGCTCGCCCACCGGGTTCGCGTCATCGCCCCGGAGGCTTCGGCGGTTGCCACCCGCACCGACACCGACCTCGTCCTGCTCGACGCGCGCTCCGATCTGGTCGCCATGCGGGGCGTCTCCACGTCGCTCGAGAAGCTGCTGCCCGATCTGCCCGTCATCGGCGTGTTCACCGAGGGCGGCCTCGTGGCGCTGACCACGCAGTGGGCCGTCAGCGACGTTCTCGTCGACACCGCCGGGCCGGCCGAGGTGGACGCTCGCATCCGGCTCGCCCTCGCTCGCTCGGGCGCCGACGAGGAGCGCACGGCGCGCATCACCGCGGGTGAACTCGTCATCGACGAGGACGCCTACTGGGCACGCATCCGCGGCACTGCGCTCGATCTCACGTACAAGGAGTTCGAGTTGCTCAAACACCTCGCCGGCCACCCCGGCCGTGTGTTCACGCGCGATCAGCTCCTGCGGGAGGTGTGGGGCTACGACTACTTCGGTGGCACCCGCACCGTCGATGTCCACGTGCGGCGCCTGCGCGCGAAGCTCGGCCCCGAACACGACGCCCTCATCGGCACCGTGCGTAACGTCGGCTACCGCTTCGTCGAGCAAACGAGGCGCCCCGATGCCGCTCGTTAGGGTGGTTGCATGATCTTTCGCGTACGCCCCGCCGATCTTCCAGACGACTCCGCCGCGATCCTCGCCCTCGCCGCGAGCGCCGAGGCGGTCGACGGTGTCGGCGCGCTCAACGAGGAGTCGCGCCTGGCGATCCAGCGTGGCGCCGGCGACAGCGTGGTGCGCGTTGCCGAGGGCGACAGCGACGAAACGATCGTGGGCGTCCTCGTCGACGCCGAGGGCGACGGCGCCGCGTGCGATCTCGTGACGCACCCCGAGCATCGCCGCCGGGGCGTCGCCACGGCGCTGCTCGCTGCCGAAGGGGAGAACGTCGAGCGTTACGGCGTGTGGGCCCACGGCGACTTCGAGAGTGCGCGCGCCCTGGCCGAGGCGCTCGGTCTGGAACGCGTGCGCGACCTGTGGCAGATGAGCCGCGAGGTCAGCCCCGAGGAGACGTTCGACGTCGAGCTCCCCGGGGGGTTCGTCGCCCGTCCCTTCGACGGCAGTGACGACCAGGCCCGGGCCTGGCTCGACGTGAACGCGGCGGCCTTCGTCCACCACCCCGAGCAGGGCCGTATGACGATGGACGACCTGCGCGCGCGTATGGCAGAGGAGTGGTTCGAGCGCGAAGGGCTCATTCTCGTGTGGCACGAGCCGAGCGGCGAACTGGCCGCGTCGCACTGGACGAAGCGTGAGCCCGGCAGCGACACGGGCGAGGTGTACGTCGTCGCCGTCGCACCGGCCTACCAGGGCCGCGGGCTCGCCGGACCGCTGACGAACCTCGGGCTGGCCCACCTCGCCGGGCTCGGCGTCCACGAGGTCGAGCTCTACGTCGAGGGCGACAACGAGCCCGCCAAGGCCACCTACACACGTCGCGGATTCCACAAATCGGCTCAGGACGTCCTCTACGTTCACACCGGCGCCGAGAGCCTGTAACGATAGGGGCATGACTGCCTCGACCTCCGGTTCGAAAAACACCCCGAAGGCCTCCGCGAGCAAGCGCACGCCGGCCAAGAGCGGCTCCGGCAAGCAGACGCCGGCAAGTGCACGTACCGCCACTCCGGCCGGCGCCGACGCCACGCTGGATGCAGCAACGGGCACCGGCGAGGTGGCGCCACCCGCGCCGAACACCACGTCGTCGGCTGCCGTCGCCCGGTTCAAGCCCCGCGCCGCCGCACGCCCGCGGGCCGCCGAGAACGCTCCCCGCCCTGACGCCGAACGCGACAAGGCTCCGAACGATCTGCCGGGCGATCGCTTCCTCGACCGTGAGATGTCGTGGCTGCAGTTCAACGAGCGCGTCCTGCAGCTCTCCACCGACCCGAACGTGCCGCTGCTCGAGCGCGCCCGCTTCCTGTCGATCTTCTCGAGCAACCTCGACGAGTTCTTCATGGTGCGAGTCGCCGGCCTCAAGCGCCGCATCGCTGCTGGTCTCGCCGTGCGTTCGGCGTCCGGCCTCGAACCGCGCGAGCTCCTCGACGACCTCACCCGCGCCTCGCACGACCTCATGGATCTCCACGCGGGCGTCTTTCAGCGCCAGGTGCGCCCGGCGCTCGAGGACGAGGGCATCCAGCTGCTCAAGCCGACACAGCTGACGGAGGCCGACCGCGAGTACCTGCGCCGCTACTTCGAGTCGCAGGTCTTCCCCGTCCTCACGCCGCTCGCCGTCGACCCGGCGCACCCGTTCCCCTACATCTCGGGCCTGTCGGTCAACCTGGCCGTCCTGCTCATCGATCCGAAGACGGAGCGCGAGCACTTCGCCCGCGTCAAGGTGCCGCCGCTGCTGCCCCGCATGGTGAAGCTGCCTGCAGGGCCGGACGAGGACGCGCTCTACCACGCCCGCTTCGTCACGCTCGAGGACGTCATCGCCGAGCACCTCGACGTGCTCTTCCCCGGCATGGAGGTGCGAGAGCACTTCACCTTCCGCGTCACCCGCAACGAGGATCTCGAGGTGGAGGAGGACGACGCGGAGAACCTCCTCACGGCTCTCGAGAAGGAACTGACGCGTCGTCGTTTCGGTGCGGCTGTGCGCCTCGAGGTGGCCGACGACATGGACGCCCACGTCCTCGAACTGCTCACCCGCGAACTCGGCGTGAGCGACGACGAGGTCTTCCGCCTGCCCGAACCGCTCGACCTGCGTGGCCTCGGCGACATCGCCGATCTCGACCGCAGCGAGCTGCAGTGGCCGCGCTTCCTGCCGAAGACGCACCCGCTGCTCGCACCCGTCGAGCGCTCCGAAGCCCCCGACATCCTCGGCGCGATGCGCAGCAGCGACATCCTGCTGCACCACCCGTACGACTCGTTCTCGACGTCGGTGCAGGCGTTCGTCGAGCAGGCCGCCGCCGACCCGGACGTCCTCGCGATCAAGCAGACGCTCTACCGCACGAGCGGAAACTCCCCCATCATCACGGCGCTCATCGACGCCGCGCAGGCCGGCAAGCAGGTGCTCGCCGTCGTCGAGATCAAGGCCCGCTTCGACGAGGAGAACAACATCTCCTGGGCCCGCAAGCTCGAGCGCGCGGGCGTCCACGTCGTCTACGGCATGGTGGGGCTCAAGACGCACGCCAAGCTGTGCCTCGTCGTGCGTCACGAGGGCGACGGCATCCGCCGCTACTGCCACGTCGGCACCGGCAACTACAACCCGAAGACGGCGCGCCTGTACGAAGACCTGGGCCTGCTCACCACCGACCCGGACGTGGGCGAGGACATCGGACGCCTGTTCAACCAGCTCTCGGGCATGGCCCCGCGCGCCAAGTTCAAGCGCCTGCTCGTCGCCCCGCGCTCGGTTCGCAGCGGGCTGCTCGAACGCATCGACGCCTGCATCGAGGCCGCCAAGTCGGGCAAGAAGGCCACCGTCTCGATCAAGGTGAACTCGATCGTGGACGAGCAGATCATCGACGCCTGTTACCGCGCCTCGCAGGCCGGCGTGAAGGTGAACGTGCTCGTACGCGGCATCTGCGCCCTGCGCCCCGGTGTGCCGGGTCTCAGCGAGAACATCGAGGTCCGCTCGATTCTCGGTCGCTTCCTCGAGCACAGCCGCGTCTTCATCTTCGAGATCGAGGGCAAGGAGCCGACGGTCTATATCGGCAGCGCCGACATGATGCACCGCAACCTCGACCGGCGCGTGGAGGCTCTCGTCGGGCTCACGGACGAGCGCCAGGTCTCAACGCTCGTGGACCTCGTCGCCGCAGGCATGAGCGACGAGACGTCGTCGTGGCGTCTCGACGCCGAGGGCCGCTGGCACCGTGAGAATCTCCTCGCCAACGGCGAGCCGAAGCACGACTACCAAGCCGACCTCATCGAGGCCTACTCCAAGCGTCGCCGCAAGGGCCGCCGCCGGTGAGCCCGGCGAACCGGGTGAACCACGCCCGGCGCGGCAACCCCCAGGTCGTTCCTGCCGCCGGCGCGCTCGTGTGGCGCCGCCGTCAGGGACGCCTCGAGGTGGCGCTCGTCCACCGCGCCCGCTACGACGACTGGTCCTGGCCCAAGGGCAAACTCGACCCCGGCGAGACGTTCGCCGAGGCGGCTGTGCGCGAGGTGCTCGAGGAGACGGGTCTGGCCGTCCGTCTCGGCATTCCGCTGCCCGAACTCGTCTACGGCCTCGCCAACGGCAGCACCAAGGTGGTGCGCTACTGGGCGGCCGAGGTCGTCGGCGGCAGTGGCGCGCTCGACCACGAGGTCGACGAGGTCCGCTGGCTCACCGTTGAGAATGCCCGGCGCAAGCTGAGCTACTCGCGGGATCACCTGCCACTCGACGCGCTCGTCGAAGCGGAGCTCACCGGGCGCCTCGAGACGTGGCCGTTGCTGCTCGTACGTCACTCTCACGCTCAAGCCCGCTCTGCCTACCGCGGTTCCGACGACGCTCGACGCCCCCTGAGTGATCGCGGCAAGCAGCGCGCGAAGGCCCTCGTTCCGGTCCTCCGTGCGTGGACGCCCGAGCGCGTCGTCTCGTCGTCGTCGGCCCGCTGCGTCCAGACGGTCAAGCCGTTCACGAACGCCACGGGCACGCCGCTTCGCACGAAGGCCGCGTTGTCCGAGGAGACCTTCGAGGTCTCCCCCGCCAAGGCCGGGCGACAGCTCGTCAAGGCGTTCGAACGCGGTCTACCGGTCGCGTTGTGCACCCACCGCCCACTCCTGCCGGCGCTCGTCGCAACGCTGTCCGAGCACGCTCCGAAGGGATCTCCGGCCCGTCGCCTGCTCGGTCGTATCAAGGCCAACGGCATGGACAAGGGCGAGGTTCTCGTGTGTCAGATGCTGGGCTCGGGAGCGAACGCTCAGGTGATCTCGGTCGAGCGGTTGCGCACGCCTGTGCTCGAACGCTGACGCGGCCAACCGCCGGTCGGAAACGGATGTGATGCACATCTCATTCGGGCGGGCGTCACGTTCACGCTCCGTTCACCGAAGCAGGGCCATCCGGTCACTCTCGACGCCTATGTTCCATCACGTCCAGGCGCATGCCCGGAATCCAGTTTTCGAGAGGTACTCCTACCGTGAAGATCACGAGCATTGCCCGCATCTCCAGCGTCGCCCTCGCGAGCGCCCTCGCCCTGAGCGCCTGTGGCAGCGAGACGTCAGGCTCCGACAACTCGTCCTCCGAGGCTTCTGGCGGCGACTCGGCCGCCTCCGAGTGCGGCACGAAGGCCCTCAAGGCCGAGGGTTCGACCGCCCAGGACAACGCCATCCAGGAGGCCATCAACTCCTACGGCGAGAACTGCTCCGACGCGACCGTGACGTACAACGGCACCGGTTCGGGTAACGGCATCAAGCAGTTCATCGCGAAGCAGGTCAACTTCGCCGGCTCCGACTCCGCGCTCAAGACGAAGGAGAAGGACGGCAAGATCGAGGTCAACGAGGCCAAGACGGCCTGTGGCTCCGACGCCTGGAACATCCCGATGGTGACCGGCCCGATCGCCGTGTCGTACAACCTCAAGGACGTCAAGGACCCGATCACGCTGACGCCGGCCGTCCTCGCCGACATCTTCAACGGCAAGATCACGAAGTGGAACGACCCGGCGATCGCCAAGATCAACTCGGGCGTCACCCTCCCGTCCAAGGACATCAAGGTCTTCTTCCGTTCCGACGAGTCGGGTACGACGGAGAACTTCACGAAGTACCTCAACGGTGCGGCCAAGGACAACTGGACGGCCGAGCCCGCCAAGAAGTGGACGGGTAAGGGTGAGGGCAAGGCCAAGACCGCCGGTGTCGCCTCCGCCGTGAAGTCCACCGACGGTGGCATCACGTACGCCGAGTGGTCGGCCGCGCAGGACAACGGCCTCCAGGTCGCCAAGATCGACAACGGCGCCGGCGCGGTCGAGCTCACGGGCGAGTCGGCCGGTAAGGCCGTCGAGGCCGCCAAGATCGACGGCAAGGGCAACGACCTTCGCCTGAAGCTGGACTACACGACGAAGGAGAAGGGCACCTACCCGATCGTCCTCGTCACGTACGAAATCGTCTGCTCGAAGTACGCGGACGCCGAGACGGGCAAGTCCGTCAAGGCCTTCCTCAACCACTTCGCGAGCGCGGACGTGCAGAAGGGCCTCGAGGAGCAGGGCTACGCTCCGCTGCCGTCCTCCGTCCAGGAGAAGGTCAAGACGGCCGTCAACGCCATCAAGTGACGGTTGACGCCTGACGGGGTGCTCGGGGGGGTTTCCGCCCCGAGCACCCCGCGGCACGTTCCGAGCACACGGATCGACTGCAGATATGGGCGTCACCTTCGACCGATCGATCAGTACGCAAGAGGCAGGAATACCTCATGAGTTCAATCACCGGCGTCTCCGCGGCCGACACTCCCGGCCCGGACGACGACCTGCACGAGGGCGGCCCGGAAGGGCGCACACCCTCTAGCGACGGTGCCTCGACCGGCCGTCTGGGCGACAAGATCTTCGCCGGACTCGCGTCGGGCGCAGGCATCCTCGTCGTCGCCCTCGTCACCCTCGTCGGCGCCTTCCTCGTCATCCAGGCGATCCCCGCCCTGACGAACAACGACTCGAACTTCCTGCTCTCGCAGGACTGGAACGTCGACACCAACCCGCTGCAGTTCGGTATCGCCCGCCTGCTGTGGGTCACCGTCGCCACCTCGCTGGTCGCTATGGCCATCGCGGTGCCGTTCTCGGTGTGCATCGCTTTGTTCCTCACCCAGTACGCCCCGTCGTGGCTGGCCAAGCCTGGTGCAGCGTTGATCGATCTGCTCGCCGCGGTCCCGTCGATCGTGTACGGCCTGTGGGGCGTGTTCACCATCGGCCCGCACTTCCAGCCCGTACAGAACGTCCTGACGTCGGTGCTCGGCTGGCTGCCCTTCTTCGAGAAGACGCAGACCAGTGCGGGAAGCACGATCTTCTTCGTCAGCGTGATCCTCGCCATCATGATCCTGCCGATCATCACGGCACTCTCGCGCGAGGTCTTCGCGCAGACGCCGCAGGCGCACAAGGACGCTGCCACCGCGCTCGGTGCGACGAAGTGGGAGGTCATCCGCACCGCGGTGCTCCCCTTCGGCAAGCCCGGCATCATCTCGGCCTCCATGCTCGGTCTCGGCCGCGCGCTCGGTGAGACCGTCGCCGTCATGATGATCGTGTCGGCGCTCGCCCCGAACGCACCCTGGAGCTGGTCGCTGTTCACCGGCGGTGAGACCTTCGCCTCGAAGATCGCCAACAACGCAGGTGAGTTCGACAACCCGACGAAGACCGGCGCCTACATCGCGGCGGGTCTCGTGCTGTTCATCCTGACGTTCATCGTCAACTCGCTCGCCCGCATCGTCATCGAACGCAGGAAGGCCTTCTCCGAATGAGCACGGCAACTGTGGACCAGGCTTCCGGAAGCCTGGGCAAGAAGGGCCAGTCCGGTGGCCGCGCGGCGAAGAACACCATCGCCAAGGTGGTCATGTGGGCCGCGTTCCTCATCGCGCTCGTCCCGCTGGTCTGGATCATGTGGACCGTCATCTCCAAGGGCGGCCGTCTGCTTCTCGACGTGGGTTGGTGGACCGAGAGCCAGCGCGGTGTCGGCCGCCGCGAACAGGCCGGCGGTGCTGCCCACGCGATCCAGGGCACGCTCATCCAGGCCTTCGTCACGGCTCTCATCGCCGTTCCGATCGGTGTCTTCACCGCTGTCTACCTCGTCGAGTACGGCCGCGGCCGCCTCGCCAAGGCTGTCAGCTTCATGGTGGACATCCTCACGGGTATTCCCTCGATCGTCGCGGCTCTGTTCGTCTACGCCCTGTGGGTGACGACCTTCGGCCTCGACCGCATCCCGTTCGCGGTCTGCCTCGCCCTCGTCCTGCTCATGATCCCCGTGGTCGTGCGCTCGACGGAGGAGATGCTCAAGCTCGTGCCGAACGAACTGCGTGAGGCCTCGTACGCGCTCGGTGTGCCGAAGTGGAAGACGATCATGAAGATCGTGCTCCCGACTGCCTTCTCCGGCATCGTGACGGGCATCCTGCTCGGCCTCGCCCGCGTCATGGGTGAGACGGCACCGCTCATCATCCTCGGGCCCTACTTCAAGTCGCTCTCGACGAACCTCTTCGACGGCCTCATGGGAACGCTGCCGACGATGATCAACGAGGGCCGCGACAACATGGCCGTTCCGGCAACGAACGAGCGCGTTTGGGCTGCCGCGTGCACCCTCATCCTCCTCGTTCTCATCCTCAACCTGCTGGGCCGCCTCGTGGGCCGTTTCAGCAAGGTCAAGAACTGACATCCGCATCGTCGGATACGACTTCGAAGGAAACTGAGTCATATGAGCAAGCGGATCGACGTTCAGAACCTCAACGTCTTCTACGGTGACTTCCTCGCCGTCAAGGATGCGTCGATGGTCATCGAGCCCCGTTCGGTCACGGCCTTCATCGGCCCGTCCGGCTGTGGCAAGTCGACGTTCCTGCGCACCCTCAACCGCATGCACGAGGTGATCCCGGGCGGTCGCGTCGAGGGCAAGGTGCTCCTCGACAACGAAGACCTCTACGGCCCGGGCGTCGACCCGGTGGCCGTGCGCCGCACCGTCGGCATGGTCTTCCAGCGCCCGAACCCGTTCCCGACGATGTCCATCGGTGACAACGTCGTCGCGGGCCTGCGCCTCAACGGCGTCAAGGACAAGAAGGTGCTCAAGGAGAAGATGGAGCAGTCGCTGCGCGGCGCGAACCTGTGGGACGAGGTGAAGGACCGCCTCGACAAGCCGGGCGCCGGCCTCTCCGGTGGTCAGCAGCAGCGTCTGTGCATCGCCCGCGCGATCGCGGTCTCCCCCGACGTGCTCCTCATGGACGAGCCGTGCTCGGCGCTCGACCCCATCTCGACCCTCGCCATCGAGGACCTGATGAACGAGCTCAAGAGCGAGTACACCATCGTCATCGTCACGCACAACATGCAGCAGGCCGCCCGCGTGGCCGACCGCACGGCGTTCTTCAACCTCGAGGCCACCGGCAAGCCGGGCATGCTCGTCGAGATGAACGACACGCAGAAGATGTTCTCGAACCCGGATCAGCGGGCGACGGAGGACTACATCTCGGGCCGCTTCGGCTGAGCGAATGCGGCGTGAGGATCGGAGCGCAGCGTAGCGAGCACCGGACCGGAGCGCCGCACCGAGCTCAGCCAAGAAGGAATCGGCTGAGCGAATGCGGCGTGAGGATCGGAGCGCAGCGTAGCGAGCACCGGACCGGAGCGCCGCACCGAGCTCAGCCAAGAAGGAATCGGCTGAGCGGAGGTCGTGTCGACGAAGAACGGAGCCCGGGGTACCACCGCAGCGAAGCGAGGATGGTGCCCCGGGCTCCGGGCGTACGGAGTCGCGCATCGAAGCGGCGTGAGGATCGGAGCGCAGCGTAGCGAGCACCGGACCGGAGCGCCGCACCGAGCTCAGCCAGGAAAGAATCGCTGAGCGAGGTTCACTACCTCTGGCTTCGGCAAGGCCCTCCGACACTGCGCGTGTCGGAGGCCTTCGTCCTTCTCGAACAGCGTCCGCCTGCAGCCGTACCCGCGTCTCACCCCAACCGGTGAAGCAACCTAGTTGGACAAGCGTCCACAAGCGTGATGATCATTACACGGATATCCGGGGCCTCTTCGCCTGTCGTTCACCACGACGTCATGCACACTTGGGGGCGTGGCGAATGAAGCAATCGCGCTCGGGGGAACGTCGCGCAAGAAGATCCTCAAGCGACGCAAGAAGCAGGTCATCGAGCGAGGGGCCGAGCCGACCCCCGACGAGATCGTGTTCTCCGACACCCCCGGCATCATCGACGACGGCAACTTCAGCTTCGGCGTGTGTCACGTCTGCGAGTGGCGCGGCAAGGGACGACGGGCCCGCGAGAAGGCGCGTCGGGACGCCGCCGAGCACTACCTGCTCGAGCACTGAGGCCCATGGTTCCGTCCCCATGAAAACGCTCACCCCGCAGCAGCGAGGTGAGCGTTCCGACGTGAAGCACGCTGGGCCGGGAGCGCCTCTCGGCACGTGGCCGCTCGTGGCGGCTGAATTTGGGACCCGGGGCTACCGCGGCCCAGCGCACGTTCAAGCCTAACGACTGAGTGCGGCGATTTCATTCCCCGAACGGGTGGCATGTGCCACGACCTTGGGACCGCCCCTACCGCCGGCGTCATCGCTGGGCAGGGTTTCCTGCAGTCGGGCCGAGGGAGACGCTGCCCGAGCGCAGGAAAGTCTGCCCACCGTCGTCGAGCAGGCGCTCCACATCAGTCGAGCGATCCGATGCGCCAAACGGCGGCGCACTTCGTCAGGTCACGAGCCGTGTCACCGAGGAGCGCAGCGCTACGCGCCTCACCGTCGGCTCGAGCATCGTCGTGTCCGTCGTGACGCTCCGCGCGCTCGGCCCGTCCGCTCGCGACGACGCGGCAGAACGCGGCAGCCCGCTCGAGCGCTACGGCGAAGTCACCCGTGAACGCGCCCTCGAGAATGCGGTCGACGAGGTGCTCGATCTCCTTCGGGCCGTACGGGTCGGCCGACCCAGCGACCGCGTGCGAAACCTGCGCGTGCCGGATTCCGGCCGTGTAGTCCGCCGACGCCTCGACCGACGCCCGCCGCACCCACTCGCGCAGCGTGTAGAGGCGCCACATCGCGCCCGGGAGGGACACTGCGGGACGCCCCGACCACAGCTGCGCGAGCGTCGACAGGCCGATCTCGTCGGTGAGCGCGATGAGTCGACGCGTCACCTCGGGGTCGGAGTTGGTGCGCCCCGCGCCCACGAGCACGGCCGCGCTCTCGTGCGCCACCGCCGTCACGTCCGCCGGGTCGGGTGCGCCGGCGAACGACTGGAAGTCACGATCGGTGAAGAACAGCGGCTTGTGGTGGGCGCGAGCCAAGAGCGGGTTTCCCTTCGTCAGGTCGGCGTCTCAGCGCAGGAGCGCGACCGAGTCCGTCGGGATGACGACGCTCGAGCCGCTGCCGTCGCGGCCTTCACGCACGTCGACCGTGTGCCAGGCCGCGACGACCTCGCCCGCTTCGGTGACGGGCTCGTCGCTGAGGTTGACGACCACACGAAGGTCGCCTCGGTGGACAACGACGACGCTGCTCGAACCCTTCCCGCGGCGCTCCACCCGCGTCGTGCCGAGATCGTCGGCGGCGAGCGACGGCTCGTCGCGGCGCAGGCGGATGAGGGTGCGGTACCAGTCGAGCAGGAGCGCAGACTCTCCCTCGGTGTCGTCGAGTTCGCTCCAGTCGAGGGTCGAGTTGGTGAACGTCGACTCCTCCTGCGGGTCGGGCACCTCGTCGCCCCATCCGTGCGCGGCGAACTCCTCGGCGCGACCGCGCGACGTCGCCGCAGCGATCTCGGGGTCGTCGTGGTCGGTGAAGAACTGCCACGGCGTGCGGGCGCCGTACTCCTCCCCCATGAAGAGCATCGGCGTGTACGGCGAGGAGAGCAGAAGCGCTGAGCCACAGGCCAACCGGCCGACCGAGAGCAGGTGCGACAAACGATCGCCGGAGGCGCGGTTACCGACCTGGTCGTGCGTCTGCAGCGATGCGACGTAGCGCCAGCCCGGCGTCTGCGCGGGGTCCACGGGGCGCCCGTGACGGCGTCCGCGGAAGCTCGAGTACGTGCCGTCGTGGAAGAACGGCGTCGTGAAGACCTTTGCGAGCGCCTCCGGATCGGCGAAGTCCTCGTAGTAGCCCTGGGTCTCGCCCGTGAGCAGCACGTGCAGGGCGTGGTGGATGTCGTCGGCCCACTGGCCCGTGAGGCCCAGGCCGGAGGAGCCACCGTCGGCCACGGCGATTTCGCCGGTCACCGGCTCGCGCCGGCGCGGCGTCACAGTGGCGGGGTCGTTGCGGTCGGACTCGGCCACGACGACGACGCGGCGTCCGAGGCGCTCGGCTGCGGCTTCGAGGTTGGCGACGATCTCCTCGAGGATGTGCACGGCCGACTCGTCGACGAGCGCGTGCACGGCGTCGAGGCGGAAGGCGTCGACGTGGAAGCGCTCGAACCACATGAGCGCGTTCTCGATGATGAAGCGACGCACCTCGTCGCTGTTCGGGCCGTCGAGGTTGATGGCCGTGCCCCACGGGGACTGGCGGGCCTCGTTGTAGATCGGCATGAAGACCGGCAGGTAGTTGCCGTTCGGCCCGAGGTGGTTGTAGACGACGTCGAGGCACACGGCGAGGCCCTTGGTGTGGCACGCGTCGACGAACGCCTGGAACGCCTGCGGGCCGCCGTAGATGCTGCTCGTGGCGTACCAGTTGACGCCGTCGTAACCCCAGTTCCAGCGGCCCGGAACGGCATTCACCGGCAGGATCTCGACGTGCGTCACGCCGAGGTCGACGAGGTGGTCGAGGCGAGCAGCCGCCGCCTCGAACGTGCCCTCCTCGGTGAACGTGCCGATGTGCAGTTCGTAGAAGACAGCGCCCTCGAGACCGTTGCCGCCGGCGCGCGTGTGGTGGCCCTGCCACTCGGCGTCGCTCCACTCGTACTCACCGAGGTCGACGACCTGGCTCGGGCCGTGTACGCCCTCGGGCTGCAGCAGGCTGCGCGGATCGGGACGCAGGTCGCCGCCGTCCACGCTGAACGCGTACTCGCTGCCGACGGCGAGCGGCTCGCGCGAGTGCCACCAGCCGTCGTCACCGGAGCGCATGAGGGAACGTACGCCGTCGGCCACGAGGTGGACGCTGCGCTCGGCGTTGGGCGCCCAGACCGAGATGGTCTGCGCCGACCCGGTGAAGTCGGGCGATGCGTAGGTGGTCATCGTCATCACTTCTCCTGCACGAGCACGTGCACGTTCCCGAACTCGTGGGGTTCGAGGTCGCCCAGACGCAGCGCTTGGCCGTCCGTGACGACGACGCGCTGACCGCTGAAGGCGTGACGCCACGTGCCCGCCGAGAGGGGCACGTCCGCGTCGGCGAGCGTGTTGTCGCGCAAGGCGCGCGAGGCCGCGCGCACCCCGACCACCGCAACGGCGAACGGGGCGCCGTGCTCGGCATGTTCGAAGGCGTGGTCCGTCGCGTCCGCCTTGGCTCCCTTGTCGCGGTTCACCAGACGCTGGACGCTGCGTCCGGCGTCGGACACGCGTCGACCCGCGTCCGCGAGGTGGCGGCGCGCGACCGAGCCGGCCGGCAGCGCACGCTCGAAGGCAACGACGAACTCGTTGTCGGATTCGAGCGCCCTGTAGGTCGAGCCGGGGTTCGCAGGGTCGTGCACATCGGCCGCGAGGCACTGCGCCACGAGGCGCGGACGCGAACCCGGCACGTCGAGGCGGCGCTCGAGCTCGGCGTAGTCGACGCTGCGACGGTTGTCGGGGTCGACGAGGCTGAGCGTCGGGCGTTCGCTGCCCTGATAGGTGTCGGGCACGCCCGGCAGGAACAGTTGGAGCACCTTCTGCGAGTCACCGGTGAGGCGGATGGCCTCGGCGTTGTCGCGACGCGCGGCGAGGATGCGCTCGCGCAGATCGGCGGCGAGGGTCGACTTCGCATCCGCTGACGCTGCAGCTTCGCCCTGCTTGTCGTTCGCCGGCGCGTCGAGCACGAGGCGGGCGAGGCCGAGCACCTGCTCCTCGTACGTCTCGTCACCGTCGATCCAGGCGGTGAACACCTTGGCCTCGCGCAGCGCCTTCGTCAGGTAGTCGTCGAGGCGCTGGGCGTCGATGCCGAGGTCGTGCGAGCCGTCGTCGTCGACACCGAAGGCCGTGGAGAACCCGGCGATCGTCTGCCACACGAGGTGAACCGCCCCCCTGTCGACGCCCGCGGCGTCGGCGAGCGCGAAGGCGGCCTCGGAGCACTCGCGCCACCCGTCGGTGTCGCCGGCGAGGGCGAGCAGTGCGGCTCGGACGTCCTCGCTGCGCTTCGTGTCGTGCGTCGAGAGCGTCGTCATCGTGCGCGGCCACTGCTTGGCGTTGTGCTGCGCCCACGCGTGGAGGCGGTGCGGGCCCGCGTCGGTGAGCACCGCAGGGTCGCCACCCACCTCGTTGAGCGCGGTGAGCGTGTGCCAGCGGTAGAAGAGCGTGTCCTCGATCGACTTCGCCATGACCGGGCCCCACGTCTGCTGGAGACGGACGGCGAAGTCGGCCGACGAACTCTCGGTGTCGACGAACTCGTCGGCTCCGGCCGTCGGGCGCACGAGCGCGATGGGCTTGAGGGCGTCGATCTCCGTCACGAGGTCGGGACGGCTCTCGCGCGCTGCCGCGAGGGCGTCGTCGAGGTGGGCCTTCGCCCGTGCGTCCATACGCTCACCCGGCACGAGATAGGCGCGGTACACCGGCGCGGCGACGAGCAGTTCGACGATGGCGGCGCGCAGACGAGCGCGCTCGAGGTCGGGGCGCACCTCGCTCGCGCGGCGGGTGAGCCGCTCGACCTCCGCCACCAGGCCGTTCTCGACGACGAAGCGCTTCGCGTCGGCCGCTGCCTCGTGGACGTCGTGGGCGTCGCCCTCGGCGAGGGCTCGCTGCCACACCTCGTCGAGAACGGGTGCCGCCGCGTCGTCCACGAGCGCTGCCGTGATCGCCGCCATCGCGTCGTAACCGGTCGTGCCCGCGCACGCCCAGTCCTTCGGCAGGTCCTCCCCCGGCTCGAGAATCTTCTCGACCCAGATCGGGGTGTCCTTGCGGCACTCCTTCGCGAGGCGCGCGAGGTAACCGCGCGGGTCGGCGAGGCCGTCGGGGTGGTCGATGCGGAAACCGTCGATGTGGCCGGCGTGGTGGAGCTCGAGCAGCAACGCGTGGGTGGCGTCGAAGACCTCGGCCACCTCGACACGCACGGCGATGAGCTCGTTCACCTCGAAGAAGCGGCGGTAGTTGAGCACCGTGTCGCGCTCGCGCCAGAAGGCCAGGCGGTAGTGCTGGGCGTCGAGGAGGGAGCGCAGTTCGTCGCCCGTCGGTTCCTCAGAGACGCCGTCGAGGGTGCCGTCCGCGACGGGGAAGTCGTGCTCGTAGTAGCGAATGACGGGCTCGTCGCCGCTGCGGTCGAGCGTGATGGCGCCGTCGGCGATCTCCTGCTCGAGCGAGTTGCCGAGGATCGGCACGCCGAGCTTGCCGTCACCGGCCGCCCAGTCGACATCGAACCAGTGCGCCGTCGGGGCGTCCTGGCCGCCCTTGAGCAGCACCCACAGCGGACGGTTGCCCGACTCGGGCGCGACGAAGGCCATGTGGTTGGGCACGACGTCGACGATGACGCCCAGGCCCATCTCGTGTGCGGCGTCGGCGAAGGCGACGAAGGCCTCCCGCCCACCGATCTCGGGGTTGACGCGCGTGTGGTCGAGGACGTCGTAGCCGTGCACCGAGCCGGGCACCGCCGCGAGGATCGGCGAGCAGTAGGCGTGCGAGATGCCCAGCTTCTTGAGGTAGGGCAGCTGGGCCCGAGCGTCGTCGAGGGTGAAGTCGGCGTGCAGTTGGAACCGGTAGGTGGACGTCACAGGCACACTCATGCCCTTAGCCCACCACCAAACGGGGCGAAAATCGAGTTCGCCCACCCTCCGGCGTCAGCTGATCGTGACCTTGGTGCGCCGCACCCCGCGCGTCAGGGCGTAGCCCACGAGCAACACGACGAGCCAGAGGCCTCCGACGAGGGCGGCGTCACGCATGTCGGGCACCTTGAACGCAGTGGCCATGACGGCCAGGATGCCGGCGATGCCGACCCCCGCGACCGCCGCGCCGCCAGGCAGGTGGACGCTGCCGTGCACGTCGCCCGTCCGACGGAACACGATGTAGCTCGCGAGGGCGAGCAGCCACGTGATGAGCACGGAGAACGTGGCGATGGAGACGAGCTTGGTGAACGCGTCGGCCACACCCGTCTCGGCGAGCCACACGGCGAGGAGCAGCCCCAGCGCCGAGACGAGCGTCGCCACGATGGGTGCGCCCTTGATGTTTGTGCGAGCGAGGAAGGCCGGCGCGAGGCGGTCGACGGCGAGCGAGTGGACGAGGCGGCCCGCGCCGTAGAGCTGCGCGTTGCCGGTCGACAGAGCTGCGACGAGGATGACGAAGTTCATCACGCCCGCGGCCGCCGGGGTGCCGACGGCGTCGAAGGCGCGCACGAACGGGCTGGCCTCGAGACCCTTGGCCGAGGCGGTCGCCGTCCAGGCGTTGAGCGTGACGATGAGCAGCACGGCGACGACGTAGAACAGGCCGAGGCGCGCGACGAGGGCACGCATCGCGGTGCGGACGCTGCGGCGCGGGTTCTCGGCCTCGGCGGCGGCGATCGGGATGACCTCGACGCCGACGAAGGCGAACATCACGATGGCCATCGACAGCCAGATCGACTCGAGCCCGTTGGGCAGGAAGCCGCCGTGCTCGGTGAGGTTGCCCCAGCCCGTGGCCGCGCGCCCCGGGGCGCCGAAGAGGACGAGCACGAGACCGATGAGGATGAAGGCGATGAGCGCCGTCACCTTGAGCGTGGAGAACGCCGCTTCGGCGCGGCCGAAGGAGCCGACCGACAGGAGGTTGATGACGACGATCGTCAGCCCGACGAGCGCGACGAAGACGACGAGCGGCACGTCGGGCCACCAGTACGTGAGGTAGGCGCCCGCGGCGACCACCTCACCGCCGAGGGCGATGACGCTGGCCGCCCAGTAGCACCAGCGCGAGACGAAGCCGGCCCATTCGCCGAGGTAGCGACCGGCAGCCGCGCCGAAGCTGCCCGGTTCGGGCCGCGCCGTCGCCATTTCGGCCATGGCGAGGCCGATGACGGCGATGAGCAGGGCGCCGAGGGCGTAACTGACGACGGCCGCGGGACCCGCGACACCGATGGCCGCGCCGGATCCGAAGAACAACCCCGTGCCCAGCGCCGACCCGAGGCCGATCATGAGCATCGTGCGGTGGCTCAACGTGCGGGCCAAGCCGCCGGGCTGCGTCATCGAATCTCCTCGTCGCGTCTGGGCGCGAGCGGGCCTATGGCAGCCGCTCGTCGCCAAAGTTCGAGGATACGCCCGGGTTTCGAGGCAGCTGGTCACTGTCCGGGTGTGCCGCGTCACCCCCGGTGAGAGCCGGCGCGGGTCGAAACCTCAGCCGTCGAGGCGGTTGAGGCCCACCACGACGACGAGGGGCACGCCGGCCTCGTTCGAGGCCTCCAGATCGACCTCCGCGTCGATGCCCCAGTCGTTGTCGCCGTCGGGGTCGACGATGACCTGGCGCACCTCCCACTTGTCGGGGTGCTCGGTGATGCGCAGCATCTTGGGCCCGCGGGCGTCGGCGTCGAGAACGATCTCGTCGTGCTCGTCGTAGTAGGCGCCGAGGTCGGCGTCCCACGCGTCGGCGTCCATGACGATGTCCGTGGCGGGATCGGTGCTCGCCGCGACCGCCTTGTCGAGGGCGGCAAGTCCGTCGACGTCGTCCTTGGCGGCGAGCTCGACGCGCCGGGACATCGCCTTGCGGATGGCCACCTTCATGGCGCGCGGGTTCGCCGTGAGCGGGCGCGGCTTGAGCGCCTTCTCCGCCGTGACGGGCCCGTCGCTCGGGTGCGTGAGCGCCTCCCACTCGTCGAGCAGGCTCGAGTCGGTCTGGCGGATGACTTCGCCGAGCCACTCGATGAGGTCGGCCAGTTCTTCGGTTTTCTTCGACTCCGGCACGGTCTGACGCAGCGTGCGGTAGGCGTCGGTGAGGTAGCGCAGCACGACGCCCTCGCTGCGCGCGAGGTCGTAGTAGCGGATGAGATCGCCGAAGCTCCAAGCGTTCTCGTACATCTCACGCACGACGGACTTGGGCGACAGCTCGTACATCGAGACCATCGGCTGCGTCTGCGCGTACGTCTCTAACGCGGCTTCGAGGAAGTCGGCCAGCGGCTTCGGCCACGTGACGTCCTCGAGGCGCTCCATGCGCTCCTCGTACTCGATGCCTTCGGCCTTCATCTCGGCCACGGCAGCGCCGCGCGCCTTGAACTGCTGCTGCATGAGCACCGGGCGCGGGTCGTCGAGGATCGACTCGATGACACTCACGACGTCGACGGCGTAGTCCTGCGCGAGCGTCGTGCGCGCCGGAGCGTCGGACGGCTCGGCGTTACCGCGAGCAGGCGCTGCCTCGTCGGGGTCGAGCATGTCGAGCACCGCGAGCGCGAACGGCGCGAGGGGCTGGTTGAGCGCGAAGTTGTCCTGCAGGTCCACCGTGAGATCGACCTGGCGTCCGTCGGCCTGCGGCTCGTCGAGGCGACGCACGACGCCCGCAGCGAGCATCTCCCGGTAGAGGCCGATGGCCTGCTTGGCCAGGCGGGTCTGCTTCTTCGCGTCCTCGTGGTTGTCGCGCACGAGGTCGCGCACGGCGACGAACGGGTCGCCTTCGCGCGCAATGAGATTGAGCAGGATCGAGTGCGTGACGCGCAGGCGCGACACGAGCGGCTCGGGCTCGCTGGCGACGATCTTGTCGAACGTCTCCTCGCTCCAGTTGACGAAGCCCTCGGGCGGCTTCTTGCGCTGCACCTTCTTGAGCTTCTTCGGGTCGTCGCCGGCCTTCGCGAGGTTGCGCGTGTTCTCGATGACGTGCTCGGGTGCCTGGACGACGACCGAGCCGCTCGTGTCGAAGCCCGCGCGCCCGGCGCGTCCTGCGATCTGGTGGAACTCGCGCGACTTGAGCACACGCTGACGGGTGCCGTCGAACTTCGTCAGGCCCGAAAGGACGACGGTGCGGATGGGCACGTTGATGCCGACACCGAGCGTGTCGGTGCCGCAGATCACCTTGAGGAGGCCCGCCTGCGCGAGCGTCTCGACGAGACGGCGGTACCTGGGCAGCATGCCGGCGTGATGCACGCCGATGCCGTGGCGCACAAGACGGCTGAGGGTCTTGCCGAACCCCGAGGAGAAACGGAAGTCGCCGATCATCTCGGCGATCTTGTCGCGATCCTCGCGGCTCGCGACCTTGAGCGACATGAGCGCCTGCGCGTTCTCCAGAGCCTGGGCCTGCGTGAAGAACA
Source organism: Dermacoccus abyssi (assembly GCF_003515945.1). Classification (GTDB taxonomy): domain Bacteria; phylum Actinomycetota; class Actinomycetes; order Actinomycetales; family Dermatophilaceae; genus Dermacoccus; species Dermacoccus abyssi. Next base: position 32,284 of record NZ_QWLM01000008.1, on the reverse strand, counting down.
CAACGTAGACGGGCGCCTGACGCGTTTCGAGCAGTTCCTCGATGGTCTCGTTGAGCGGCGTCGTCGACCAGGAGTAGCTGAGCGGAACGGGACGTTCAGCGCCCGCGACGGTGACCGACTCGCGGCTCGTGCGACGCGTCATGTCCGTCTCGAACCGCGTGACGTCGCCGAGGGTTGCCGACATGAGAAGGAACTGCGCCTGCGGCAACTCGAGCAGCGGCACCTGCCACGCCCAGCCGCGGTCGCCCTCGGAGTAGAAGTGGAACTCGTCCATGATGACGAGCCCGACGTCGGCGGTCTTGCCCTCGCGCAGCGCGATGTTGGCGAGGATCTCGGCGGTGCAGCAGATGATCGGAGCGTCCGGGTTCACGGACGCATCACCGGTGAGCATTCCGACGTGCTCGGCGCCGAAGATCTCACACAACGCGAAGAACTTCTCACTCACGAGCGCCTTGATGGGGGCGGTGTAGAAGCTGACGCGGTCGTCGGCGAGCGCCGCGAAGTGCGCAGCCGTGGCCACCATCGACTTACCCGAGCCTGTGGGGGTGGCGAGGATGACGTTCTTGCCGTCGAGCACCTCGATGATGGCCTCTTCCTGGTGGGGGTAGAGGCTCAGGCCGCGATCGCCCACCCAGGCGCCGAACGCCTCGTAGACGCGGTCGGCGTCCGGTGTCTTGGGTAGACGCTGGGTGAGGGTCTTGACCTTCGGGTTCGCTTCGCGGGCGGCCGCGTCGGCCTCGGCCGCGAAGTCTCCGGCGAAATCCTCGTGGCCGGGTGTGACCGCCTCGCCGGCGGTGCCGGAGGCGTCGGAAGAATCGTTCACCGGATCACCAGATGTGACGCTGGCCGGGCAGCAGGCGCAGCTCGCCGAAGTCGAAGGTGCGCTTGCGGGCCTTGCCCTTCGAGAGCACGGGCGCGAGCACCATGAGCTGGATCTGCTCGGCGTGCTCGAGGTCGACGCGCACCGCGTCACCGAACTGCGGCACGACGACCTGCAGGACGATGGCCGTGGCGCGCTGCGCCACCGTGCGGTTCTCGTTCTCCGCGCGCACCTTGAGCAGGCGGCGCAGTTCGGCGAGCACCACCTCTGGCTCTGGCTGCTCGCCGAGCGCAGCCGGGTCGGCGAAGACGATGTCGACGTCGGGCGCCTTCACACCGCTGCTCGCGGCGGTGGGCTCGCCGTCGGCGTCGACCGTGGGTTCGCCGTCGACCGACATGGCAAAGGGGTAGAACTCGCCGTTCTTCTCGAGGTGTTCCATCGCCGCGCCAAGGGCTGCGGAGAGCAGCTCGTCGAGGTCGGCCTGAGCCTGCGGAGAGGCCTCGTCACGCCATGTCGTCGTCATGTTTCCAGCCAATCACAAGGCACCGACAAGGCCGAATCCGCGCGGATCTCGCGTCCGGCGCGACCTCAGCGGGTCGTGGTGGAATAGCGCCCATGCTCTCCTCGACGCAGACCGCATCTTCTCCGTCATGTCGCCGGCCGACGCCGTGAACGCGCTCAGTTCGGCGCTCGTCGCGGGCTTCGACCCGGCCGACGACCTCTCGCGCGTCGTCAACCCGATCGACAAGGGGCAGCTGCTCCTCATGCCGTCGGAGGTGGGCACCGGCATCGGCATCAAGGTGATGACGCTCGGGCGCGACAACCCCGAACGCGGCCTGCCCGTCATCCAGGGCAGCTACCTCATGTTCGATGGCGACACCCTCGCGCCGACCGCCGTCCTCGACGGCGCCGCCCTCACGACGCTGCGCACCCCGGCCGTCTCCGTTGTCGGCATCCGCCCGGCGCTCGAGCGCTTCGACGGCCCGCTGCGTCTCGTCGTGTTCGGCACCGGCCCGCAGGGCACGTCGCACGTCGACACCCTCGCCGATGTCGTCTCCGAGCCGTTCGCCGACGTCACCTTCGTCAGCCGCGCCCCCGAGAACGTGGGCGACGACGTCACCTTCGTCAGCCGCGCCCCCGAGAACGTGGGCGACGACGTCATCTCACGTGGCTCGGTCGTCGCCGCCGGCAGCCCCGAGTTGGACGCCGTTCTCACCCGAGCCGACGTCGTCGTGTGCGCCACTCCTGCCGAGGAACCGCTCTTCTCCGCCGACGCCGTGCGCAGCGACGTCGTCGTGATCGCCATGGGATCGCACTCCCCCGGCGCCCGCGAGGTGCCGGGCGCTCTCATGGCCCGCGCGCAGGTCGTCGTCGAGGACGTGGAGACCGCCCTGCGCGAAGCGGGCGACGTCGTGCTCGCCATCGCCGACGGCGATCTCTCGCGCGACGACCTGCTCCTCATGAAGGACGTCGTGCGCGGCGATGCGGAACTCGACCCGAGCCGTCCGCTCGTCTTCAAGACGGTCGGGATGCCGTGGCAGGATCTCGCGGTCGCCCAGGTCGTTCTGGAGCGCGCCACGCGCTGAGCCCGCTTTCTGACGTGCAGTGAAACGTCAGGTCGATCCGCCACCATGGGGAGCGAGCGGGCCCGTCCCGCGCACCGAGCCGAGGAGGAAACGTGCCGGCGACTCGCGCATCACGGACCCGCTGGGTGACGGTCGTCGCCGTCACGCTTCTCGTGCTCTCGCTGCCGTTCATCGCAGCGAAGGCGTACGTCGCGCTGAAGCCGGAGCCGCGTCCTCCGTCGTCCTTCGACAACCCGATCGGCCCGCTCGACGCCCGCATGGTGCCGAACGGCTGGGCGCCCTACATCGAGGCGGCGTCTCGTGAATCCGGCGTTCCCGCACCGGTTCTCGCGGCCCAGTTGGAAGCGGAGTCCAAGTGGGACCCGCAGGCTCGCTCGTCCGTCGGGGCGCAGGGTCTGGCGCAGTTCATGCCCGAGACGTGGGAGACCTACGGCCGTGGCGGTGACGTCTACGACCCGAAGGACGCCATCGCCGCGCAGGGGCGGTTCATGAAACATCTGCTCGAGCAGTCGCGAAACTCCGGTTACGACCGCCACCCGTACGAGCTCGCGCTCGCCGGCTACAACGCCGGCTTCGGAGCCGTGCAGAAGTTCAAGGGCATCCCTCCGTACCCGGAGACGGAGGACTACGTCGTCAAAATCCGGGATCGCACCTCGCACTACGCGCAACGGCTGGCAACGCCGTCGGGTGGGTCGTCCGCCGGAACGTCCTCCGGAAGCGCTCAGGCGTTGCCCGTTCGGCGCGAGGGTTCCTGAGGACCGACGGATGTCGCTGCGCTCACCTCGCCAGGGCGAGCCAGAGGAGGGCGCGCACGTCAGGGTCGGCGAGGTCGAGCCCCATCGCCTCCTGAGCTCGCCGCACCCGCGAGGACACCGTGTGCCGGTGGACCTTCAGCTCCCGCGCCGTTGCATCGAACGACCCACCGTGACGCAGGAAGGCCGTCACCGTGACGCGTAGAGACTCCGATCCGTCGTCGCTGAGCCGCTGGAGCACCGGCCCCGCCCACGCGTCGACGGCGCGCTCTATCGCGGGTTGGGCCAGAACGACGTCAAGGGCTGCCTCGCCGTCGACAACAGGCACTCCGCGGCGCCGCGCGGCTCGCGCGGCAAAACGCGCGCGCTCGAGCGCCCCCGCGGCGTCACCGCCCAACCCCGCATGTCCGAGGTGGCTCTCGGGCACTGTGATCGGCTTCGGAGCGACGGCAACGAGTTCGTCGCCGTCAATGCGGAAGATAGCGTTGGCCTCGGCCGACGCCCGTTCGGCCTGTGCTCGCCACACGTCGGGCCGCGCCGTCGCGGTGGGGTACGCGACGAGGGCGACAGCCGTGTCCGGGGACAGGCCGAAGTGGGTCAACTCCTCGGGGGAGTCGCGGCCCTCCTCGAGCTGGTGGAGCAACGCCCTGCCCAGGTCGTCACGGAGCTGCGTCAGCCGTTGCGGCGTTTCCATGAGCAGCGACAGGCACGAGACGACGTGTTGGAGCGCGAACCGCTCCGAGGGCCCGAGCGGCGGCGTCGACGCTGTGGCCAACCATCCGTGCTCGTGGGCCTGACCGATGAGGGGGTGCACCTCCACGTCGTCGGCGCTGAGCACACGACGACCACGCGGGAGGCGCCCCGCAGCCTGCAGGTGGAGTAGTTTGTCGGAGACTGGCCCCTCGCCGACGGCCGCGCCATCCGCGGTGAGCACCACGACAGGGCGCTCGAGGAACGTTCGGGCCGCACTGACCACCGCCTCGGCGCCGTCACGCAGTGCGACGCGTGTCAGACGACGCTGGAACTCCACCGTGTGACGCAGCGCGCGCCGTTCCGCTTCGGCCACGTAATCCGCGCCGACGCGCACGATGCTGACGAACGGGGTGGGCTCGGGCACGACGAGCAGCGGAAGTCCGAACTCGACACAGGCTCGGGCCACCCCGTCCGGCACGGTGTCGTGCCCGACACCCACGCCGAAGCCGAGCGCACCGACGTCGTGGGCTGCAAGGCGCTGGACGTACGCGCGGCACTCGTCGTGCTCCGCAGGAAGCCGTTGCCCCGTGGCGAGGACGAGTTCACCGCCGCTGAGGTACGGCGTGGGGTCCAAGAGCTCGATGCCGTGCACCCACGTCAACGGCGTGTCGGGGTCGCCGTTCATCAGCCGCAGACGCAGCTCGTCCCGCCCGAGCAGGGCGCGCAGCGTGAGTTGCATCGGGCTCCTGCCCGCGGGCGCCATCGCGAGTATCCATTGTGTCGAACAAGAACGTCCGGACACGCCAATTCGTCCAGTTACATGCGCAGCCGGCCCTGCATACCGTGGCAGGCAAGGCCGTTGCGGCTCACTCAGGCAACGAAGGACGTCAGCATGACTCAGTTCGACCTTCCCGGATCGCCGGGCGGGGCGCGTCACACCCCCCGTCTCGAAGCAGGAGCATCCGCCGCGAGCGACGCGGGCTTCGACGCGCGCACGGGGGGTACCAACGGCGCGATCGCCCACACCCCGGCCGCGCAGGTGGAGCAGGTCGTCGCCGCTGCCGGGGCTGTCGAGGAGCGCTTCGCGCATACCTCGCCCGCCGAGCGGCGGGAGATGTTGCGAGCCTGCGCGAACTGGCACGCAAGTTCGGCCGCAACGGCTTCCTCGGCATGCACCTCGAGGGCTACGACTGCCTCGGCATGAGCGCCACCGCGTACGGCCTGGCCTGCCTCGAGCTCGAGGCGTCGGACTCCGGCATCCGTTCGCTCGTCTCCGTCCAGGGCTCCCTCGCGATGTTCGCGATCCACCGCTGGGGCCGCGAGGAGCAGAAGCAGCAGTGGCTGCCGAACATGGCCGCCGGCGAGGCCATCGGCTGCTTCGGCCTGACCGAGCCCGACCACGGCTCCGACCCCGCGTCGATGCGCACGCGCGCCCGTCGTGACGGCGACGACTGGGTGCTCGACGGCCGCAAGATGTGGATCACGAACGGCGCTGTCGCCGATGTCGCCGTCGTGTGGGCGCAGACCGACGAGGGCATCCGCGGCTTCGTGGTGCCGACCGATACCCCCGGTTTCTCCGCGAACACGATCAAGCACAAGATGTCGCTGCGCGCGTCCGTGACGAGCGAGCTCGTCCTCGACGGTGTGCGTCTGCCCGCGGACGCGGTCTTCCCCGAGGTCATCGGCCTCAAGGGCCCCCTCTCCTGCCTCAACGAGGCCCGCTACGGCATCGTCTGGGGCGCCATGGGCGCGGCTCGTTCGTCGCTCGAAGCGGCGATCGACTACTCGAAGGAACGCAAGCCGATCGGCGGCTTCCAGCTGACGCAGGCCAAGCTGGCCGACATGGAGCTCGAGTACGTCAAGGGCGTGCTGCTCGCCCTGCACCTCGGGCGCCGCAAGGACGCGGGCACCGTGCGTCCCGAGCAGATCAGCCTCGGCAAGCTCAACAACGTGCGCGAGGCCATGGAGATCTGCCGCACCGCGCGCACCATCCTCGGCGCGAACGGCATCTCGCTCGAGTACCCGGTCATCCGGCACGCGAACAACCTCGAGTCGGTCCTCACCTACGAGGGCACCGTCGAGATGCACACGCTCGTCGTCGGCCAGGCACTCACCGGTCTGCCCGCGTTCCGCTGACGCACGCCGCCCCGGCCGATCTGCACCTGCCCCGCAGTCGTTTCATCCACCGGCGGCGGGGCGACCCGGTAGAAATGGGGTGAGCGCGAGAGCCGATCGAGGCCGCCTCACCCACCAGACTGCGACTGATCACATCCCCCACCAGACTGAGACTGATCACATCCCCCACCGAGGAGAATCATGAGCACCTCGCAGTACGCCGTCACCGACCCGCATGACGGCAACGTCGTCGAGACCTACCCCACCGCCGACGCGTCCGACGTCTCGCGCGCCCTGGACGCCGTGTCGTCCGCGTACAAGAGCTGGTCGCGCACCACGAGCGTCGCCGACCGCGCTGCGCTCATGAAGCGCGCCTCCGAGCTGTTCTCCGAGCGCACCGACGAGCTCGCCGCCATCATCGAGCGCGAGATGGGCAAGCCGACGGCCGAGTGCGTCGAGGAGGTCGAGTTCTCGGCCGCCATCCTCGGCTACTACGCTGACAACGGCACCGAGTTCCTCAAGGACGAGCCGATCGACCTTCTCGACGGCGAGGGCAGCGCCCTCATCCGCCGCTTCCCCATCGGCCCGCTGCTGGGCATCATGCCGTGGAACTTCCCCTACTACCAGGTGGCCCGTTTCGCGGGCCCGAACCTCGTGGCGGGCAACACGATCATCCTCAAGCACGCTCCGCAGTGCCCCGAGTCGGCAGCCGCGATCGCGCAGATCTTCTCCGAGGCCGGGTTCCCCGAGGGCGCCTACGTCAACCTCAACGCCACGAACGAGCAGTGCGCCGACATCATCGCCGACCCGCGCATCCAGGGCGTCTCGCTCACCGGTTCCGAGCGCGCCGGCTCCGCCGTCGCCGAGATCGCCGGACGCAACCTCAAGAAGGTCGTGCTCGAGCTCGGCGGCTCCGACCCGTTCATCCTCCTCAGCACCGACGACATGGACGCCACGGTCCAGGCCGCCGTCGAGGCACGCGCCTACAACACCGGCCAGGCATGCAACGCCGGTAAGCGCTTCATCGTCGCCGACGGCCTCTACGACGAGTTCGTCACCGCCTTCACCGAGAAGATGAAGGAGACCTCGGGCGCCTCCCCGCTGTCGTCCGTCGCCGCGCGTGACAACCTCGCCTCCCAGGTCGACGAGGCCGTCAGTGGCGGCGCCACCTTCGTCGGTTCCGAGAACGACGACGTCGACGCGAACGGCGCCTACTACCCCGCAGGTGTCCTCACGGGCGTCACGAAGGACAACCCGGCCTACTACCAGGAGCTGTTCGGCCCGGTCGCCATGGTCTTCAAGGTCGGCTCCGAGGAGGAGGCCGTCGAACTCGCGAACGACACCCCGTTCGGCCTCGGCTCGTACGTCTTCACCACGGACTCCGAGCAGGCCGAGCGCATCGCCAATCAGCTCGAGGTCGGCATGGTCTTCGTCAACGGCGTCGGTGCCGACGGCGTAGAACTGCCCTTCGGCGGCGTGAAGCGCTCCGGCTTCGGCCGTGAACTCGGCCGCTACGCCATCGAGGAGTTCCTCAACAAGAAGCTCATCCGCGTCATCGAGTGATGCGCTTTGCGTGAGATCCCCCGGCCCGTGTGGGCCGGGGGATCTTTTCGTTGCTTCGGCCCGTCTCCGGCGTCGCGCAATATACCCCCAAGGGGTATAAGATGACGCGGGTGAGGGCTACGGCTCCGCCGGACGCAGGGTGTGGGGCGGCGTAGCTCGTGAGGAGGAGTGAATGGAACACGAGACATCTGGCCACGACCACCACGCGGGGCACGACGACCACTCCGGGCACGGAGGCCACGCGGGCCACGGCGACCACGTCACGATGTTCCGGCGCCTGTTCGCGATCATGAGCGTCGTCGCGATCCCCGTCATCGCGTTCGACCCGATGTTCGCCCACCTCGTGGGTTACTCGCTGCCCGATTCGGGCTGGACGCTCGCGATCGCGCCGGCACTCGGCACCGTGATGTACGTCTGGGGCGGCAAGCCGTTCCTGTCCGGCGCCGTGAGCGAGGTGCGTTCGCGCAAGCCCGGCATGATGCTGCTCATCGCTCTCGCGATCACTGTCGCGTTCGTCTCGTCCTGGGGTGCCAGCCTCGGTGTTCTCGACGACGAGCTGTCGTTCTGGTGGGAACTCGCGCTCCTCGTCGTCATCATGCTGCTCGGCCACTGGGTGGAGATGCGTTCGCTGGCGCAGACGTCCTCGGCACTCGACTCCCTCGCCGCACTGCTGCCCGACGAGGCCGAGAAGGTCGACGGCGACCGCGTCGTCACGGTCTCCCCCGACGACCTCGTCGTCGGTGACGTCGTCATCGTCCGCCCCGGCGCTTCGGTGCCTGCGGACGGGCGCATCGTGGACGGCAGCGCGTCGATGGACGAGTCGATGGTCACCGGCGAGTCCCGCGCGGTGCGGCGCGCGAAGGGCGACACCGTCGTCGCGGGCACCGTGGCCACCGATTCCGGTCTGCGCGTGCAGATCACGGCAACGGGCGACGACACGGCCCTCGCCGGCATCAGCAAGCTCGTGAGCGAGGCGCAGAACTCCTCGTCGCGCGCTCAGCTGCTCGCGGACAAGGCCGCCGCGTGGCTGTTCTGGTACGCCCTCGGCGCGGCCGTTCTCACGGCGATCGTGTGGTTCGTCGCCGACCGCCCCAACGAGGCCGTCATCCGCACCATCACGGTGCTCGTCATCGCGTGCCCGCACGCTCTGGGCCTCGCCATCCCGCTCGTCATCTCGATCGCGACGGAGCGCGCGGCGCGCGCCGGCGTGCTCGTCACCGATCGCCGGGCGCTCGAGTCGATGCGCACCGTCGACACCGTGCTGTTCGACAAGACCGGCACGCTGACGAAGGGTGAACCGACCGTCACGGGCGTGGAACCGGTCGAGGGCCGCAGCGAGGACGACGTGCTGCGGCTGGCCGCCGCAGCCGAGGCGGACAGCGAGCACCCCCTCGCGCGGGCCATCGTCGCAGCGGCCGACGAACGCGGGCTCGACGTTCCGCGCGGCGGCGACTTCACCTCGTCACCGGCCGTCGGAGTGCGCGCGGACATCGACGGCGCCGTCGTCGAGGTGGGTGGGCCGCACCTCCTCGAACAGAAGGGCGCCCGCGAGCTGCCCGTCGCCGACGAGTGGCGTACCGAGGGCGCGATCATCCTCCACGTCCTCGCAGACGGCGAGATCATCGGCGCACTCAAGTTGGCCGACGCCGTGCGTCCGGAATCCCGCGACGCGATCGATGCCCTTCACGCTCGAGGCGCGCAGGTCGTCATGATCACCGGTGACGCCGAGGCCGTCGCGCACCACGTGGCGGACGAGCTCGGTATTGACCGTGTCTTTGCCGGCGTACGCCCCGAGGACAAGGCTGCGAAGGTCAGCGAACTCCAGGGCGAGGGGCGGAAGGTGGCCATGGTCGGCGACGGCGTCAACGACGCACCGGCTCTCGCGCAGGCCGACGTGGGCATCGCGATCGGCGCGGGAACGGACGTGGCGATCGGGTCGGCGGGCGTCGTGCTCGCGAGTTCCGACCCGCGTTCGGTGCTCTCGGTCATCGAGTTGTCGCGCGCGACGTACCGCAAGATGAAGCAGAACCTGTGGTGGGCCGCCGGCTACAACCTCGTGTCGGTGCCATTGGCTGCGGGCGTGCTCGCACCCGTCGGGTTCGTGCTGCCGATGAGCGTCGGTGCCGTCCTCATGTCTGCCTCGACGGTCGTCGTGGCGCTCAACGCACAGCTGCTTCGCCGACTCGACCTGCGACCGCAAACGTGGGCAGAGCGCTCCCCCGCGGACGACTGATCGTGCCTGCGGGTTGAACGAGCGCGCCCCCGACCCGAGCTAACCGCTGATTCCGTAGTCCGCCCACACCGACGCGAGGCTGACGGGCGAGTGCTTCTGCGCCAACGCCTTGTACTGCCCACGCGTGATGTTCGCGTGGCGATACGTCGTGGCGAGCTCCTTGAGGAACGCCGTGTGACGCGGCGCGTTCTCGCGCAGGTACGAGCGGTCCATGGCGTAGCGGATGGCGCGTTGCGCACCGTAGACGTAGTTGTAGCGGCTCGTCGCGAGGTACTCCGGCCCGCTGCTTCCCGCGAGCGTCGACTTCACGGGCGTGTAGGCCCCCGCGATGCCCGCGTGACGTGCGTAGTCGTTCTGCAGCAGGACGGCGAGACCTTCGTGGATGAACATGACGTCACGCCAGTCCTTGGCCGTCACGGAGTTGCCGAACCACATGTGCGCGTTCTCGTGCGCGATGAAGCTCGGGGACCCGTCGACGAGCGAACGCTTGTACTGGACGAGACCGACCTGCTCCTGGCCACCGACGGGGAAATTCGTCAGCGTCAGCCCACCGGACTGCGAGAACGGGTACGGGCCGTACAACCGGGCGAAGTAGTCGAGCGACTTCGCGGTGTGGGTGACGAGGTTGGCCGGGACGCTCGCCATGCCCGCGTACAGGTACGGGACGCTCACGCCTGCCGCGGTGAGCTTGCCGCGCTTCACGGCGAGACCCGGCCCGACGGTGAGCCCGGGGTTGTAGGACGAGACCCGCTCCGGAATGACGATGCGCGTGTTGACCATGCTGCCGTCGCCGAAGGTGTGCGGGGCAGGCGCGCCGTAGGCGATGATCTGGTTGGCCTTCTGCGTCGAGATGCTGATCGCGTACGTGGCCTTGTTGTCGATGCGGTCGTTGCTCGGGTACCAGAACACGGCCACCTCGGGCTCACCGGAGAACGTCGTCACGGTGCCGTTCTCGATGACGCCACGGGTGCCTCGGTTGAGGAGAACCCGGTTCCAGGGGATGTCGTCGTACCTGACCTGGAGCGTGAACGACTGCCCCTTCGCCAGAGAAACGCCCGTGATCGACCACTGATACCGCGTTCCGGCCGCCTTGAACGGCTTGCTCACACCGTTCACGGTGACGCTCTTCGGTACGAGCGCGAAATCGATGAGGAGTGATGTCGTGGCGACCTCGGCACGACACGTCATCGTCGTCGCTCCGTAGACCCGGGCATGTGTGCCGCTGGCGCCGGTGCGAACGGTGTCACCGATGGAGTAGTGACTCACCGAGTACCGGGAGTCGCCCTTGTTCGGCAACTTGGAGTCACCGGTTGCCGCCGAGACAGGTGACCACCCTGCCACCCCCAGCAGCCCCGCCCCCGTGCCTGCCGCGAGCAGGGTACGGCGTGAAATGTACCCACAGCACTCGAGATGAGTCATGGTGCCCCCAATGTGTTCGGCACCCACGACCCCACCGCTGCCGAGGCTCGCGGTCTCGTCGGTGTCGATGAATCTGATCCATCGACTCTGTCAGGTCGGTGGGCCCTGTGGGGCTCGAACCCACAACCTACGGATTAAAAGTCCGCAGCTCTGCCAATTGAGCTAAAGGCCCTGGCGCCGGCGAGTTCGCGCAGCGCGTGGGCCAGCCTAGCCCGACGGGCCACACCCGCGCACAACGTCCCGCCGCGTCGTCGTTGCGCGCGGCTCGCGCAACGACGACCGGAACGCGCGACTGCGGAGCACCCGGCGTGGGTGCTCCGCAGTCAGGCGTTGACCGACGTCAGCTGTACGTCGGGCGCGAGTCGCTCTCCGGATCGATGTGAGGACGGTTCTCCTCGTCGAGGGCTTCGCGGTCACTCGGCAGCGAGTGCTCGGCGATGACGTTGTCGAACTCGTCGCGGATGACGACGCGGTCGTGCTCCGCCAGCGTCAGGTTCTCGGCGATCTTGTCGCGCATCATCTCCGGCATGTCGAAACCGTGCTCGTCGAACGCCGCGTTGACGATCTCCAGAGCACCCTCACGATCACCCGGTGTCATCCGCGCGGCAATGTCTCCGATGACCTTGGCATACCGCACCGCGGCACCCTCTCCGTACTGGTCGGTGAACTGCTGCTGGTTCACCACGTAATTCCACGTTCCCATGAACGAACACCTCCTGGTTTCACGCTACATCGTTGGCACACAGGAAAGCCCGCGCGGGGCAGCGAAACGTCAGGCGATGCCCGCCCCGGCGCTGAGCGGCGCGCCCGTCTTCTCGACGACCTCGTCGAAGGTGACGTCGGGGGCCAGCTCGATACACACGAGCCCATCGTCCGTCACGTCGATGACGGCCAGGTCCGTGATGATGCGCTCGACGACGGCGAGGCCCGTGATCGGCAGCGTGCACTCGGGCAGGATCTTCGGCGAACCGTCCTTCGCGCAATGCTCCATGAGGACGACGACCTTCTTGGCACCGTGGACGAGATCCATCGCGCCGCCCATGCCCTTGACCATCTTCCCGGGGATCATCCAGTTCGCGATGTCGCCCTTCGTCGAGACCTGCATGGCCCCGAGGATGGCCGCGTCGACCTTGCCGCCGCGGATCATGCCGAACGACGTCGCAGAGTCGAAGATCGACGCGCCACGACGCAGGGTCACCGTCTCCTTGCCCGCGTTGATGAGGTCGGGGTCGACCGCCTCATCCGTGGGGTAGGCGCCCACCCCGAGGAGACCGTTCTCGGACTGCAGCACGAGTTCGACGTCATCGTCGACGTAGTTCGGCACGAGCGTCGGCAGGCCGATGCCGAGGTTCACGTAGTCGCCGTCGGCCAGCTCCGTCGCGGCTCGCGCCGCCATCTGTTCACGTGTCCACGCCATGTCAGTTACCGCCTTCCGCATCGCGGGTCGTGCGCTTCTCGTACTCATGGTCGAACGCTCGCCCCGCGAACCCTCGCCTACTCACTTCGCGCCACCTTCCGCATCGCGGGTCGTGCGCTTCTCGTACTCATGGTCGAACGCTCGCCCCGCGAACTCTCGCCTACTCACTTCGCGCCGCCTTCCGCATCGCGGGTCGTGCGCTTCTCAATCCGTTTGTCCTCAACCTGGTCCGGCGTCAACGCGACCACCCTCTGCACGTAGATACCCGGCAGGTGCACCTGGTCCGGATGGATGTCGCCGGGTTCGACGAGTTCCTCCACTTCGGCGATGACCGTCTTGCCGGCCATGGCGCACAGCGGGTTGAAGTTGCGGGCAGACAGGTTGAAGACGAGGTTGCCGTGACGGTCACCCTTGGCCGCGTGCACGAGCGCGAAGTCGGTGACGATGCTCTCCTCGAGCACGTAGTCCTTGGCGTCGTCACCCTCGCCGAAGGTGCGCGTCTCCTTGGGCTCCGACTCCTTCTCGACCTGGCCGTCAGCGCCGTACTTCCACGGCATACCACCGTCAGCCACCTGCGTGCCCACGCCCGTGGCCGTGAAGAACGCCGGAATGCCGGCGCCGCCGGCACGCAGCTTCTCCGCCAGCGTGCCCTGTGGCGTCAGATGCACCTCGAGTTCGCCCTCGAGGTACTGGCGCGCGAACTCCTTGTTCTCGCCGACGTAGGAGGCGGTGACGAGACGCAGGCGCTTGTCGCGCAGCAGAACCCCGAGGCCCCAGTCGTCGACGCCACAGTTGTTCGACACGACCGCGAGGTTCGTCGATCCGAGCTTGTGCAGCTCGCCGATCAGCACGCTCGGGATGCCGCACAGGCCGAATCCTCCGACGGCGAGCGAAGCACCGTCCCCGATGTCCGCGACCGCTTCCGCGGCAGACGCCACGACTTTGTCCACTTCTCCTCCTGCACTCGAAGACTTCGGGCGGCACGCGACCATGTGGCCGTGAGATCCACCTCACATCCGAATCCAGTTAATCACCATTAACCGAAACTGTGGGGCGTGATGCCCTGCCAGTGCGTGGTGCCAGACTGCATCCATGACCTCCAAGCCCCTCTACGCGCTCCTGCTCGACGTCGACGGCCCCGTCGCGAGCCCGGTGACGCGCACCCTCGCGATCGATTCCATCGCCGCCGATCTCGTCGCGTTGGCCCGGGCGGGCGTCCCGCTCGTGTTCAACACGGGCCGTTCCGACGTCTTCGTCGCGCGCACCGTCATGCCGTCGCTCGTCGCAGCCGGACTGCCTGACGACGCCGTCGTCCTCGCCGTGTGCGAGAAGGGCTCGACCTGGTTCGTGCCGAAGCCCGAGCACCTCGACGGCGCGGGCGACGATCTCGAGGTCGACGAGCGTCTGCGCGTGCCAACGGGGCTCGTCGAGTTCTGCCGCAGCATTGCCCCCGACTTCGAGGACGCGATGTTCTTCGACGCGACGAAGAAGGCGATGGTCAGCTTCGAGGCGCTGCACGGGATCGACCTCGAGACCTACGGGCGCCGGCAGCACGAGATCGAGCAGCGCATCTGGGATTTCCTCGCCGAGCAGGAGATCGGCGTCGCATGGGAGGACCGCACGGCGCTCAACGACAGCGACGACGTCGCGTTGCGCATCGACCCGACGATCATCTCCACCGACGTCGAACACATCGGCACGGGCAAACAGGTCGGCGCCGACAAGGCCGTCGCCTACCTCGCAGGTCTCGACATCACCCCGCGCGAGTGGCGCACCCTCGGCGATTCTCGCAGCGACTACGCGATGGCTGATCGTCTGCACGAGCGTGGATTCGTCGTGCGCCACGGCGACGTTCGCCCCGCCGACGGCCTGCTCGAGCGCACCTACCCCGTCGAGGTCACGCCCGATCCGGCGCTGACGAACGACGCCGCCGGTGCCGCGTTCCTCACGCGATGGCGCGCCGACGTCAAGCGCGGCGAGGTATCGGCGGCGTTCTGACGGAGCGGTTCGCGGCCAGGACAACGGGCCGAGGAAATATCGCGTCCCTAACCACCGTTGTCGCATGGGCCCCACGAGGCGCGGTCCGTGGCCGCGCCCGATCCTGACGAAAGGCCCCCGCATGCCCCAGCTGTTCGAACCCCTCACCCTGCGCGACGTCGAGTTCCGCAACCGCATCTGGCTCACGCCGATGTGTCAGTACAGCTGCGAGGCGTGCGACGGTATCCCGACCGCGTGGCACTTCGTCCACTACGCGACGCGCGCCGTCGGTGGTTTCGGGCTCGTGCTGACAGAGGCCACCGCCGTCGCGCCCGAGGGGCGCATCAGCCCCCAGGACGCCGGCCTGTGGAACCACGACCAGATGGCCGCATGGCGCCGCGTCGTCGACGCCGTCCACGCGAACGGCGCAAAGATCGGAGTCCAGCTTGCGCACGCCGGACGCAAGGCGTCGACCTACCGCCCCTTCGCGGGTGAGCCCTCCGGCAGCGTGCCCGTCGACGCAGGCGGTTGGGAGGCCATCGGCCCGTCCGCGGTCGCCTTCGACGGTTACGCAACGCCCCGCGCCATGACGCTCGCCGACATCGACGACGTCGTGGACGCCTTCGTCGACGCCGCCCGACGCGCGGACGAGGCCGGTTTCGACGTCGTCGAGCTCCACGCAGCGCACGGCTACCTGCTGCACGAGTTCCTCTCCCCTGCCTCGAACCGCCGTGACGACGAGTACGGCGGCTCCTTCGAGAACCGCACCCGTCTGCTGCTACGCATCGCGACCGAGGTGCGCGGGGCCTGGCCGGAGGCGAAGCCGCTCTTCGTGCGGGTCTCGGCCACCGATTGGGCCGAGACGGGCTGGAACATCGACGAGACCGTCCGCCTCGCTCGCGAGCTCAAGTCCGTCGGCGTCGACCTCGTCGACACGAGCACCGGCGGCAACGTGCCCGCCGACATCCCCGTCGGCCCCAGCTACCAGGTGCGGTTCGCGTCCGAGATCCGACGCGGGGCCGATATTGCGACCGGAGCCGTGGGACTCATCACGGAGCCCGCGCAGGCCGAGGCGATCCTCACCGAGGGCGACGCCGACGCCGTCCTCATCGGACGAGCAGGCCTGCGCGAGCCGTACTGGCCGCTTCGCGCCGCCGCCGAACTGGGTCTGACGTGGCGCGAGACCCCGTATCCGGCGCAGTACACGCGCGGCGCGTGGGAGCACGCCCGGGGCTGAGATGCCGTCGACCGCCCTGACCCTCGAGAACGTCGGGGCGGTCTTCCCGGCCGAAGCATGCGGACGACGACGCCGGAATCATCCGGCTCCCGTCAGGCCGGTCGCACGTCCGCTGCAATTCCCTCGTCCGTGTCGGTCTGCGCCGCCCCGGCGAACTGTGCCTCGTACAACCGCCAGTAGGCGCCGCGCGCGGCGAGCAGTTCGTCGTGCGAGCCCTGTTCGACGATGTCGCCGTTCTCCATGACGAGGATGACGTCAGCGTCGCGGATCGTTGAGAGACGGTGGGCGATGACGAAGCTCGTGCGGTCGCGGCGCAGCGCCGCCATGGCCTGCTGCAGCATCACCTCGGTGCGCGTGTCGACCGACGACGTGGCCTCGTCGAGGATGAGCACGTCCGGCTCGGCGAGGAACGCCCGCGCGATCGTGATGAGCTGACGCTCGCCGCTGGAGAGGCTGGCGCCGTCGTCGCTGATGATCGTGTCGTAGCCGTCGGGCAGCGACCGCACGAAACGGTCGACGAAGGTGGCCTCGGCCGCCGCCTGGAGCTGGTCGTCAGTGGCGTCGAGGTTGCCGTAGCGCAGGTTGTCGCGGATCGTGCCGTGGAAGACCCAGCTGTCCTGCAGCACCATGCCGAGGCGCTCACGCAGTTCGCGGCGCGGCACGTGGCGGATGTCGACGCCGTCGAGCGTGATGCGGCCGGCGTCGATCTCGTAGAAGCGCATGAGCAGGTTGACGAGCGTCGTCTTGCCCACGCCGGTGGGCCCGACGATCGCGACGGTCTGGCCCGGCTCCACGGTGAGGTCGAGACCGTCGATGAGGCGCCGCTCGGGCGTGTAGCCGAACGCGACGCCGTCGAAGGCAACGCGCCCCTGCGTCGGGCGCGGCAGCTTGCCCGGCTCATCGCGCGATTCCTCGGGCGCGTCGAGCACCTCGAAGACGCGCTCGGCGCTGGCCACGCCGGACTGCAGGAGGTTGACCATCGACGCGATCTGCGTCACCGGCTGCGTGAACTGGCGCGAGTACTGGACGAACGCGGTGACGTCACCGAGCGTCATCTGCCCCGACGCCACACGCAGACCACCGACGACACAGATGACGACGTACTGCAGGTTCCCGACGAACATCATGATCGGCATCATGAGGCCGGAGAGGAACTGCGCCCGTCGGCTGACGTCGGTGAGCTTCTCGTTGCGATCGTCGAAGGCCGCCTCGACCTGCGGGCCGCGGCCGAACACCTTGACAAGGGCGTGCGCGCTGAAGGCCTCTTCGATCTGACCGTTGAGTTCACCCGTGTGCTGCCACTGCGCGATGAAGTGACCTTGCGACTTCTTCATGATGCGGCTCGCCACGAGCATGACGAGCGGGATCGTGAGCAGCGCGATGAGCGTCAGCATCCACGAGACGGTGAACATCATGACGACGACGCCGACGACGGTGCAGATCGAGACGAGCAGCTGGCTCATCGTCTGCTGCATCGACTGACCGACGTTGTCGATGTCGTTCGTCACGCGCGAGAGGAGTTCACCGCGCGGGCGGCCGTCGACGTAGGCGAGCGGTACGCGCGTCAGCTTGGCATCGACGTCGGCGCGCAGCTTCTTCACCGTCTGCTGCACGAGCGAGTTGAGCAGCCGCGCCTGGACGACCTGGAACAGCGATGCCGCGATGTACAGGCCGAGGACGGCGAGCAGGATCCGACCCACGTGACCGAAGTCGATGCCCTGACCCGGCACGAGATCCATGGCGCTGACCATCTCGGCGAACTTCGTGTTGCCGGAGGCGCGCAGCCCGGCGACGACCTGTTCCTTGGTCTGCCCGGTGGGCAGGCGCATCGAAACCGAGCCGGAGAAGATCGCGTCGACGGCCTTACCGAGGATGCGGGGGCCGAGCACGTTCATCGCGACGGAGGCGACGCTGAGCACGAGCACCGCGATCACCTTGAGGCGGTGGGGACGCAGCAGTCCGAGCAGGCGCAGGGACGAGTTCTTGAAGTCCATCGTCTTGGCGGCGGGCGCCATTCCGGCGCCGGGGCCGTGGCCCGGGCCGCGCTGCGCGTTCGCGGGGGCGCCGCGTCCTGCCGGGGCGCTCATGCCGCGTCCCGCGAACCGAGCTGGGATTCGACGATCTCCCGGTACTCCGGGCAGCTCTCGAGCAACTCGTGATGAGTACCCAACCCGACGGCGGCGCCGTCCTCGAGGACGAGGATCTGGTCGGCGTCACGGATGCTCGAGATGCGCTGCGCGACGACGAAGACCGTCGCGTGCCGCACGTGGGGTGCGAGGGCCTCGCGCAGGCGCCGGTCCGTGGCGACGTCGAGTGCGGAGAAGGAGTCGTCGAAGAGGTAGATGTTCGCCGACGCGACGAGCGCGCGGGCGATGCACAGGCGCTGACGCTGGCCGCCCGAGACGTTCGTGCCGCCCTGGTCGATCGCGGCGTCGAGGCCGCCGTCCATGCGTTCGACGAAGTCACGCGCCTGGGCTATCTCGAGGGCCTGCCACAGCTCGTCGTCGGTCGCGTCCGGGTTGCCGTAGCGCAGGTTCGTCGCGACGGTGCCGCTGAAGAGGTAGGCCTGCTGCGGCACGATGCCGATGCGGCCCCACAGGGCCTCGGGGTCGAGGTCGCGCACGTCGACGCCGTCGATGCGCACCGCCCCGTCCGTCACGTCGATGAGGCGGGCCACGAGGGAGAGCAGGGTCGACTTGCCGGAACCGGTCGAGCCGACGATCGCGACCGTCGTTCCGGGCTCGGCGCGCAGGGTGATGCCGCGCAGCACCGGCGCGTCGGCGCCGGGGTAGCACATCGTCGCGCCGTCGAGTTCGACAACGCCATGGCTCTCGGTCGGGCGCTGCGGGTCGGCGGGTGGCACCACCGACGGCGACGTCCCGAGCACCTCGCCGATGCGCTCCGCGGCCACGGAGGCGCGGGGGATCATGACGAACATGAACGTCGCCATCATGACGGCCATGAGGATCTGGATGAGATAGGTCATGTGCGCGGTGAGCGCGCCGATCTGCATGTCTCCGGCGGCGACGCGGTGCCCGCCGAACCACCAGATGGCGACGGTCGAGACGTTCATGACGAGGAAGACCGACGGGAACATGAGCGCCATGAGGTTGCCGACGCGCAGGCTCGTGCGGGCCAGGTTGTCGTTCGCTTCCCCGAAGCGCTCGAGCTCGTGCGGCTCCCGCACGAAGGCACGGATGACGCGGATGCCCGAGAGGTGCTCTCGCATGACGCGGTTGACGACGTCGAGGCGCTCCTGCACGAGTCGGAAGCCCGGCACCATGCGCACGACGATGAGCCCGATGAGCACGGCGAGGGTGGGCACGGCCACGACGACGAGCCACGACAGCCCGACGTCCTGACGTAGCGCCATCGTGATGCCGCCGATCATCATGATCGGCGCCATGACCATGAGGTTGCAGGCCATGAGTACGAGCATCTGCACCTGCTGCACGTCGTTCGTCGAGCGCGTGATGAGCGACGGAGCGCCGAACTGGCCGACCTCGCGTGAGGAGAACCCGAGCACGGTGTGGAACACGCGGCTGCGCAGGTCGCGCCCGACGCTCATGGCCGTGCGCGAGGCGAACCAGGCCGCGCTGATCGAGGCGATGACGGAGACGAAGCTGACGAGCAGCATCCATCCGCCGGTGCGCCAGATGTAGTCGGTGTCGCCGGTGACGACGCCGCGGTCGATGATGTGGGCGTTGAGGTTCGGCAGGTACAGCGACGTCAGGACGCTGACGAGCTGAGCGACGACGATGCCCGCGAGCAGGCCTCGGTAGGGCGCGAGGCGCTCGCGCAGAAGGCGAAGAAGCACGGCCTCGAGCGTAGCCCCGCAACCGCGCACGCCGCGCGAGCATTTCAGCCGGCCCGGGGCCGACGCGGTCGGGAACGCCCACCACGTCGTGGAGCCGACGAGCGTTCGGCTGCGTCGGACCTAGGCTGAACCAGATCGCGAGGGCCACACCAGGTTGCTCGTGCTCGATGACAGGGAGGGACGACGTGGCTCAGAGGCACAAGGCACGCCGGCTGTGGCTGCCGTGGCGCAGCCGAACGCGCGCTCTCAACGCGAGGCTGTGGGACCGTGTGCCGACGGACAATCACGGTGGCGGCGACGACCCGATCTCGGCCGCCATTGGCTGCTTCATGTTCATACTCGTGCTGCCCTGGCTCGTGCCAGCGCTGCTCATCCTGCCGTTCTTCCTCGCGGAGTGCCTGCTGCAGTGGATCTTCGCGCTGCCGGTATTGCTCGTGCGCAGCCTCGGCCGGGCACGGGTGCCGGTCCGGGTGACGGTGGACGACCGTCGTCACGACGAGTCGATCGCCGGATGGAGCGCGGCGAAGCGCTACGCCGAACAGATCAACGCGAGCCCCGTGCCGCCGAACATCGGTCACCTCCGGATGTCGCAGGGCACGCCGGAGGAGCGCGGCTGGGAGACGCCCGAGCAGCGTCAGGCGTGGGATGCCGCGCACGGCGGGCCGACGTACCCACCCCAGCGAAACGACGTTCCGCCGCGCCAGGGTGCCTACGCACCGCCTCCGAACCAGCAGCGTGGTCTCGGCGCTCAGTGGGGTTCGCCGCGCTGACCGAGAACGTCCGCACGCGAAGGGACGATTTCTTCCCTTCCTGTGCCCAAGGCCGCCGTTTCGACGCAAGAAGGGAAGAAACCACCCCTTCTGGCGCGACGTAACGGGGAACGCGGTTCGCATTCGCCATCGTGCGAGTTGCGAAGTTCAGCAGCTAATCCCCAACTCGAGCGCTCCTTCGACGGCGGCACGCGTCGAGGGGTGGACCATCGTCAGCCCGACGAGTTCCTCCGCGGTGAACCACCCCAGGTCATCGTGCTCGTCAGGCTCGAGATTCGCGGGAGAACCCGACCAACAGCTGGTGACGAATGCCCGTGCGTCCACCCCAGGAATGGCGAGTCCGACAGGAACCTGCAGCAGGTTCTTCACCCCTACCCCGAGTTCTTCGAGGCACTCGCGCGCAGCAGCGTCCGACCAGTCCTCGCCGTCCTCGACGTGACCACCCGGCAGATCCCAAAGGTCGGGGAAGTTTTGGCGACTCGGATGGCGATGCACGAGAAGCACGCGGTCGTGGGCCACCAGCGCCACGACAGCGATTCTCACTCCGGCACTCACCCTGCGACCGTATCTCGCACCCCGGCCCACCCTGTGAGCGTTGGCCCACTACGTGAGCTGCGCCGGTCACAGAACGGGCCGACGCTCACACGTCACGCAACCCGACGGTGACGGCCCCCGTCGTCCGCGCCCGTACACTTGCGCGGTGAGTACGGCAGTGGGTTATTCAGGGCTATTCGGGCTGACCGGCTACTGCTACATCGTCGTCGCCTTCATCGCACGCCTGCCCCTGGCCATGTCCCAGCTCGGCACGCTCCTGCTCGTCGCGACGACGACGAAGTCCTACACCCAGGCCGGAATCTGCGCGGGTGCGCTCGCCGTCTGCAACGCGGTCGGCGCCCCTTGGTTCGGGTCGCTCACCGACCGTCACGGCCAGTCGCGCGTCCTCATGTTCCAGTGCGTGGCGGGCACGATCGGCCTGTTCGCCACCGTGGCCACGCGCTACTTCGACCTTCACTGGGTCGCCACTGCCGTCGTCGCTGCCCTCACCGGGTTCGTCCTGCCGCAGGTCGGCCAGTTGGCCCGTGTGCGGTGGCGCCCCATCATCGTCGGTCGCAAGGCCGACGACCGGCTCGTCGGCACCGCTTTCTCCTACGAGGGTGCAGCCGACGAGGCGTCCTTCGTCGTCGGACCGGTGCTCGTCGGCGCCGCCGCGGCAGCTCTCGGCACGTGGGCGCCTCTCCTCGCCGCCGCCGTGCTACTCGGCCTCTTTGGCATCCAGTTCGCCCGCCACCCGAGCAGCCGCTTCGCGCCGACGCCCGTCGGCACGTCGAAGGCACCGCTGTGGACCGCGGCGTTCACCGTCCTCGTAGCCGCGCAGTTCTTCATCGGCAACCTGTTCGGCTCGATCCAGACGGGCACGACGCTGCTCACTCAACTCGCCGGGCACCCCGAGAGCTCGGGTCTGTTCCACGCGCTGCTCGGCATCGGTTCGGTGAGCGCCGGAATCGCCCTCGGCCGCCTGACGAAGGCGCCGAACCACCCCAAGCGTCTGCTCCTGTTCGCCACAGCGATGTGGGTTCTCTCCCTGCCGCTGCTCGCCGTCGACAACCTCACGCTGCTCGCCGCAGAGCTCGTCATCCTCGGTTTCGCCATCGCGCCGTACATGATCACGACGTTCACGCTCGGCGAACTCATCACGCACCGTTCGCGCACAGCTACGGCGATGACGCTGCTCGCCGGCGCCACCGGTCTCGGTTACGCGACAGGCGCCGCCCTCGCCGGTCGCCTCGTCGACGAAGGCGGCGTCGCCCCCGCGTTCAAGGTGACGCTCGCCGCCACCACGCTCGCGTTCGTCCTGGCCGTCGGGGCGAAGCGCCTCCTCTCACGCACCACGCACGCCAACTGACGCTTGCGCGGGCACTCGCGCGAACTAGGCTGACACCATGCCTCGATTCTCCGTGCCCGCACTCGAATCCCAGTTCGGCCAAGCCGCCGTCACGGCTCTCACCGCTGCGGCGACGACCTACATCCGGCCCGCCCGCTTCCCCCGCTGGGTGCGTCGCGGCCTCGCGATGTCGAACACCCTGACGGCCGTAGGTGCCGCCGTCGCGGGTGACCGTCGCCCGGCGCGATCCCAGATCGCCGGCAAGACCGACGACACGATCAACCTCGTCGACGGCCGCCCCGCCTCGCGCGCAGGCGCCAACCTCGTCTCGGCCTCGTCGGCCGGCATGGCGCTCGTGACGTCGGGCCTCGCGCTGCGCGTCGACAAGACCGTCGAGAAGATGCTCGTCAAGCGCGGCGTGCGTAACCCGCGCCTGTGGATGGCGGCCGGCGCGGCCGTCGTCAGCCTCGCCGGGCCGTGGGTGACGAAGGCGATCCAGAACTCGACGGCGAAGCTTCAGGAGAAGGCCATGCCGAAGCCCGCCCTCGAGTCGACGCTCGCGAACCCGCTCGGCTCGAACGAGCAGCGCTCCACGTCGCAGTCCACCCAGATCGAGGCGGGCGACCCGTCACGGCGTGTGGTGAGCGACCAGGAGAACGGCGCCGACGCCGCACAGAACACCGACCACTGAGAAGACTCGCGCCACGCGCGCGAACGCCTCTGCGGCATCTCGGGCGGCGCCTGCCTCGTGCAGGCGTCGCCCGAAGTTCTTCTGCCACTTGGTGAGCTTCGGCGCGCCGAGCGTCGCCACCGGAACGAAGAGGACGAAGACGAGGACCGCGGCAACGAACCGCAGGTACGCCACGGAGCCTCCGGCGCGCGCCGCCAGATATCCGCCCACGAGGAGAGCGAGCGCGGCCGCGGTGGCCGATCCGTACCACAGCAGTGCCTTCGCGCGAGCGCGTGCTGCTCCCACGCCGAGGCGCTCGGCAGCCCACCGGGTCACGCCCTCGCGCATCTTGCTGCGCAGGTACACGACGAGCGCGCAGAGCACGACGATGACGATGACGAGCGACCACGATCTCACGCACCCATTGTGCCTGTCCGAGCGTGAGTGGCCCGCCACGCCGAGGCAGACGAACCGGTGGGGGCTTCCACGTAGGCTCACTCGCATGGACACCGTGCCCACCCCCCGTGAGGCGCTCGATCGCATCGCCTTCCTCCTCGAGCGCCGACGCGCCGGAACGTACCGCGTCAAGGCCTTCCGAGGGGCTTCACGCGCCCTCGCGAAGCTGTCGGACGACGAGGTGCGCGCCCGACACGCCGCGGGCACGCTCGGCGACGTTTCCGGTATCGGCAAGACGACGCTCGCCGTCATCACGCAGGCACTCGACGGCGAGACGCCCGAGTACCTCGCCACCTTGGAGGAGTCGAGCCCGGAGTTCCTCGTCGAGGGCGGGCAGGACGTCATGAAGGCCGTGCGGGGCGATTGCCACAGCCACTCCGACTGGAGTGACGGCGGCTCCCCCATCGACGAGATGGTCATGGCCGCCATCGGCCTCGGACGCGAGTACCTCGTGCTCACCGACCACTCGCCCTCGCTGCGCGTCGCGAACGGCCTGTCGGCCGAACGCCTCACGAAGCAGCTCGGCGTCATCGAAGCCCTCAACGACGCTCTGCGCTCCACCGGAACCGACTTCGAACTGCTCAAGGGCATCGAGGTGGACATCAAGGACGACGGCAGCCTCGACCAGAGCGACGAGATACTCGCCAAGCTCGACGTCCGTGTCGCGTCCGTGCACTCCAAGCTGCGCTCCGGCCCGGCAGCCATGACGAAGCGGATGCTCGGGGCGATCGAGAACCCCGCGACGACGATCCTCGGGCACTGCACGGGCCGCCTCGTGGAGGGCGAGCGCGGCACGAGGCCGCCGTCGACGTTCGATTCGAAGGCGGTCTTTGCGGCGTGCGCCGAGCACCGTGTCGCCGTCGAGATCAACGCGCGCCCCGAGCGCTGTGACCCGCCGGACGACCTCATCCGTGAGGCTCTCGACGCCGGCTGCTACTTCTCGCTCGACTCCGACGCCCACGCCCCCGGCCAGCTCGACTTCCTCGCCTACGGCGCCGAACGCATCGAGCGGCTCGACGTACCCCTTGAACGGGTCATCACGACGTGGCCGGCCGACCGCGTCCGGGCGTTCGCTCGCAAGGAGATTCCCTGAGATTCCGGGCAGATCGGGCCGTTTTGCAATGCCCCCGAGACGTGTACTAAAGTTACGCAAGTTCGAGCGGCGCCGAGAGGTGAAGATCGCAAAGCAAAGCTCGATGATTTGCGCATGTCCCCATCGTCTAGCGGCCTAGGACACTGCCCTTTCACGGCAGCGGCACGGGTTCGAATCCCGTTGGGGATACCAGCACAAATCGGCCTTATTTCAAGGCCCCGTAGCGCAGTTGGTTAGCGCGCCGCCCTGTCACGGCGGAGGTCGCGGGTTCGAGTCCCGTCGGGGTCGCCATCCCTTTCCCAAGGGCCAGATAGCTCAGTTGGTAGAGCGAGCGACTGAAAATCGCTAGGTCGGCGGTTCGACCCCGTCTCTGGCCACGCTCCACCGAGGAAGCCCCCGAGTTCACACTCGGGGGCTTCTCCGTGTCTCCAAGGTCTTGCCCGACGGCCTCTCCACGCTCGACGCTCCCCCGGGACGACGAACTGCGCCGCCCCGCACCCCGAAGGGCACGAGACGACGCAGAACCATCGAGCGAGCGTCAGCTCAGCGAGCCGAGCGCCTCGTCGAGAATCGAAAGCGCCGTTGAGATCTCCTCGTCGCTCACGGTGCACGGCGGCACGATGTGCAGGCGGTTGCCCGCAGCGATGACGAGCAGGCCGTTCCTCTTCGCGGCGGCAGCCACCGTGGCGGCAGCCTCCGTGGCGGGTTTCTTTGTCTCGGCGTCCTCGACGAGCTCCAGGGCCCAGAAGACCCCCACGCCACGAGCGTCACCCACGATGTCGTGAGTCTCGGCGAGCTTCGCCAGCCCCGGGCCGAGCACGTCCTCGCCGATGCGGCGGGCGTTGTCGACGATGCCCTCGTCCTTCATCGTGGTGATCGTCTCGACGCCGGCAGCGCAGGCGAGCGGGTGACCGGAGTACGTCAGGCCGCCCGGGTAGGCGCGCTCGTCGAAGTGCCCGGCAATGGCGTCGCTGATGACGACGCGCCGAGCGGCACGTAACCGGAGTTGACGCCCTTGGCGAACGTGATGAGGTCGGGCACGACGTCGGCGTGCTGGTGGCCGAACCACTTTCCGGTACGACCGAAGCCGGCCATGACCTCGTCGGCGATGAAGACGATGCCGTAGCGGTCACAGATCTCGCGCACGCCCTCGAGGTAGCCGGCGGGCGGCGGAATGATGCCCGCCGAACCGATGACGGGCTCGAGCACGAGGGCCGCGAACGCGTCGGGCGACTCCATCTGGATGGTGCGCTCGAGGTGGGCGAGGGCACGCTCGCGCTCCTGCTCGGGGCTCTCGGCGAAGAACTCGCTGCGGTAGAGGAACGGCCCGAAGAAGTGCACGACCTCGCTCGCGCCCTTGTCGTTGGCGAAGCGGCGTTGCTCACCGGTGAGGTGGATCGACTGCGCCGTCGCCCCGTGGTAGCTGCGGTAGGCCGACAGCAGCTTGCGCCGACCGGTGAACTCGCGGGCCATGCGCACGGCGTGCTCGTTGGCCTCGGTGCCACCGTTGGTGAAGAAGACCTTGTTGAGGTTGTCGGGCAGCAGGTCGGAGATCATCGACGCGAGCTGCGAACGACGGTCGTTGGCGTTGCTCGGGCCAATGGTGCACAGCGTGGCCGCCTGCTCCTGGATCGCCTCGACCACGCGCGGATGCTGGTGGCCGATGTTCGTGAAGACGAGTTGGCCGGTGAAGTCGAGGTACTCGTTGTCGTCGCCGTCCCACAGGCGCGTCCCCTGCGCGCGCGTGACGACCATCGGGTCGAGGGATCCCTGCGCGGACCACGAGTGGAACACGTGCGCGCGGTCGAGATCGTACGTTTCTTGGGTGCTCAGCTTGGGCGTGCTCATGCCTTCACCTTCTCCCACGCCGACGCCAGGCGCCACCCTCGTCTCACCTGCACTTCCCTCGGGTGTCCGCGCGGGCGGGCGGACCGCTGGTCAGCCCTTCGCCGCCCAGGTCTGCCCGACCCGCTCGAACGCCGCCTCGCCGGACGTGAGTTCCGCCAGAGCCGCGTCGGCGCGCCCCAGCGCATCCGACGGTGCAGCGACCTCCAGGCCGGCGCGCCCGGCGGCCGCGTGCGTGGCGTAGTCGACGTCGGCGACGACGAAACCCGCTGCGCGCAGCGCGTTCTCCACGCGCCCGACGTCCGCGAGAGTCACCTGGCAGGTCAGTCGCACCTGCCGCTCGTAGTGGACGACACGCGCCTCGTCGAGCGCCGCCCGCACGGCGTCGGAGTAGGCCTTCACGAGGCCGCCCGTGCCGAGCAACGTGCCGCCGAACCACCGGGTGACGACGGCGACGACGTCCGTCAGGTCGGCGCCGGTGAGCACGTCGAGCATCGGGGTACCTGCCGTGCCGGAGGGCTCACCGTCATCGTTGGAGCGCCGAATGTCGGCGGCCGGCCCGAGCACGAACGCGCTGCAGTGGTGGCGGGCGTCCCAGTGCTCCTTGCGAGCCCTCTCGACGACGGCACGAGCCTCGTCCTCGCTCGCCACCGGCACGAGGTCGCACAGGAAACGTGACCTCTTGGCCTCGATCTCGGCCTGCACGGCGCGGGCGATCGTCGTGTAGCGCTCCACCATGACACGCAACACTAGGCCCGGAAGCCCACACTCAGCGCGGCCGCGCCACAATGGGGGCATGACCGCACGTACCTCTCGCGCCCTCATCCCCGGCGCCGCAGCGCTCATCGCTCTCGCGTGCGCCCCCGCCGCATCCGCGCACGACTCCCTCACGGGTGCTCAGCCGGCCGCTGGCACCACCGTCACGTCGGCTCCGCAGCGGCTGACACTGACGTTCAGTGCGCCGGTGCTCGACGTGGGCGGCCAGGTCGCCGTCAAGGGGCCGGACGGCAAGACCAAGCAGGGGACGCCGAAGGCGGACGGCCAGCGCGTGACGGTGCCGTTCGAGCCGACCGGCAACGGCAGGTACGCCGTGACGTGGCGGGTCACCTCCTCCGACGGTCACCCCATCAGCGGTTCGTACTCGTTCACGCTCAAGGGCGCGGCGAACTCCTCGACGTCGACGGGCACCTCGAACGGCTCCGAGGCGCCGGGCACCCTCAAGCCCGTCGACCCCAGCTCCCCCGCGTCCTCGTCGACGGTGAAGGGCCCGTCGACCCCGACTACGGACGAGCCCGGCGACAACATGCCCCTGTTCGTCATCGGAGGCACCGTGGCGGCTGCTGCGGCGGTCGCGGGAACGTTCCTCGTCATGCGCAAGCGCACCAAGGACGACCCCCGCTGACCCACCGGCGCGTTCGCGCAGGGCGAACCACCGCGTCAGCGCCGGGCTGACGCGGTCAGAGCGCGTCCTAGACGGGCGACCCGATGGGCGTTCCGGCCCTGTTCTGAGGTAGCGTTACCCCCACGACAGAAACTTAGGATCCCCAGGGCCCTCCTCCTGAGGTCGATGCCGCGTGCATGGACCGATGGGGGCCGCCCTGGCAAACACAGAGGGGGTCTCGCCATGGGGCGCGGCCGGGCCAAAGCCAAGCAGACCAAGGTTGCTCGCGAGCTCAAGTACTCGACTCCGGACACCGACCTGAGGGCGCTGGAGCGTGAACTGCGCGCTTCGCGCAGCACGTCGGACGCTCGAGACTCGTCGGCTGACCGAGTGAACGACGGCGACGAGTACAACGAGTACGACACGTGGGCGTCGGGCGACCGTTGAGCGCCCACCTCTCGTAGCTCAACCCGCATCTGAGTTGATGTGAACGAATGCCTCCCACCCTTCGGGGTCGGAGGCATTCGTCATGCCCTCGTCCCGTCCGACGCCGTCCGCTTTCGCTCCTCGGTGGAAGAGGCAGGTCAGCGTCGGCCGCGACGGGCTCAGGCGTAGTCGCCGACGATCTGACAGGCGCCCGCGTCGACGCCCTTGGCCCCGGAGACCACCTCGGCTTCGGCGGCGTCGAGGCGATCGGTGGCGACGATCTCGCCCATGCGCCACGCCGGCAGGTTCATCTCTTCACAGACCTCGACGGACGTGGCGGCCTGCTCCGCGGGCAGCACGGCCACGAAGCCGACACCCATGTTGAGCGTGCGCTCGAGGTCGCTCTGCGGCACATTGCCGACGCGCTGGACGACGTCGAAGACCGCGGGCGGCGTCCACGTCGCACGCTCGATGCGCGCACCCATGCCCTTGGGCAGGACGCGCGCCACGTTGGCCGCGAGCCCACCGCCCGTGACGTGGGAGAGGGCGTGGATGTCGACTCCGTCCGTGCGGATGAGGCGCAGGAGGTCGGCGGCGTACACGCGCGTCGGTTCGAGCAGTTCCTCCCCCAGCGTGCGGCCGAACTCCTCGACGTTCTTGTCGTAGCCCCAACCGGCGCTGGAGAAGACCTTGCGCACGAGCGAGTACCCGTTGGAGTGGATGCCGCTCGAGGCGAGGCCCAGAACGACGTCACCCTCACGCACGGACTCGGGCAGGATGAGGTCCTTCTTGTCGACGACGCCGGTGGCGGCGCCCGCGACGTCGTACTCGTCCTCCGCGAGCAGGCCCGGGTGCTCGGCCGTCTCGCCGCCGATGAGAGCGACATTGGCCTGGCGGCACGCGGCAGCGATGCCGGAGACGATCGCGGCGATGCGTTCGGGAACGACCTTGCCGGTGGCGATGTAGTCGGTCATGTAGAGCGGTTCCGCGCCGCACACGACGATGTCGTCGACGACCATGCCGACGAGGTCGAACCCGATCGTGTCGTGCTTGTCGAGTGCCTGCGCGATGGCCACCTTCGTGCCCACACCGTCGGTCGACGTCGCGAGGATCGGGTGCGTCATTCCGCCGAGCACCGAGGCGTCGAACAGCCCGGCGAACCCGCCCAGGCCGCCGAGGACCTCGGGGCGCTGCGCACGCTTGACCGACTCCTTCATGAGCTCGACGGCCTTGTCACCGGCTTCGACGTCCACACCGGCTCCGGCGTAGGTGATGGCCTCGTTCTGCGTCATGTGTCGTTCGTCCTTCGTGGGGGCGTGTCGGCGGTCAGTGCGAGATGCGGGACGGGTCGACCGCGCCGCCACCGGCCAGCGGCGAGACACCGTCGGGGTTGGTGCGGGCGAGGTCGGCCGTGCCGACGTCGGTGGGGTCGGCCCCGGCGAACTCGACGGGAAGCTGCAGTTCGAGCAGGTTCTTGCCGAGGCGGTCGGACGACGGCAGCTCGACCGGGTACTCGCCGGTGAAGCACGCGGAGCACAGGTTCTCCGGCTCCTGTTGGGTGGCCGCCATCATGCCCTCGGGGCTGATGTAACCCAGGGAGTCGGCACCGATCGACGTGCAGATCTCCTCGACGTTGGCACCGTTCGCGATGAGCTCGGCGCGCGTCGCGAAGTCGATGCCGTAGAAGCAGGGCCAGCGCACGGGCGGGCTGGAGATGCGCACGTGCACCTCGAGGGCACCGGCTTCGCGCAGCATCCGCACGAGCGCACGCTGGGTGTTACCGCGCACGATCGAGTCGTCGACCACGACGAGGCGCTTGCCCTTGATGATCGGCTTGAGCGGGTTGAGCTTGAGCCGGATGCCGAGCTGACGGATCGTCTGGCTCGGCGCGATGAAGGTGCGCCCGACGTAGGCGTTCTTCACGAGGCCCATGCCGTAGGGGATGCCGGATTCCTCGGCGTAGCCGATGGCCGCAGGCGTGCCGGATTCGGGCGTCGGCATGACCATGTCGGCGTCCACGGGGAACTCGCGGGCCAGCTGACGACCCATCTCGACGCGGCTCTCGTAGACCTCACGGCCGCTGATCGTCGTGTCGGGGCGGGCGAGGTAGACGTACTCGAAGACGCAGCCCTTCGGCTCGGGCTTGGCGAACATCGTCGAACGCAGGCCGTCGGAGTCGATGGCGATCATCTCGCCGGGGTTGACCTCGCGCACGAAGCTGGCGCCCACGATGTCGAGCGCGGCCGTCTCGCTCGCGACGACCCAGCCGCGGTCGAGGCGACCGATGACGAGCGGGCGGATGCCCTGGGGGTCGCGCGCGGCGTACAGCGTGTTCTCGTCGATGAAGGTGAAGCAGAACGCACCACGCAGCTGCGGGAGCACCTTGAGCGCGGTCTCCTCGAGGGAGAGTTCGGGGTGCGAGCCGAGCAGCGTCGTCACGAGGGCCGTGTCGGTGGTGTTGCCGCGACGCAGTTCGCCCTGGGTGTTGCCCAGCTCGCCGTGGATGTCCTCTAGCGTCTCGCGCAGTTCGGCGGAGTTGATGAGGTTGCCGTTGTGCGCGAGCGCGACCGTGCCCTTGGCCGTGTCACCGAGCGTCGGCTGGGCGTTCTCCCACGTCGAACCGCCGGTCGTCGAATACCGGCAGTGACCGATGGCGAGGTGGCCCTTGAGGGAGGCGAGGTTCGTCTCGTCGAATACCTGGGAGACGAGGCCCATGTCCTTGTAGACGAGGATGCTTCGCCCGTCACTCGTGGCGATGCCCGCGGACTCCTGCCCGCGGTGCTGCAGGGCGTACAGCCCGTAGTAGGTCAGCTTCGCGACGTCCTCGCCGGGGGCCCAGACGCCGAAGACGCCACAGGCGTCCTGCGGCCCCTTCTCGCCGGGGAGGAGATCGTGCGTGAGTTTTCCGTCACCGCGTGTCACCGCGCCATTGTTTCACGCGCCGGCTACCCGGTGCGACGAGCGTCTGAGACGGCGGTCTCAGGACTTCGAAGGTTCGGGGCGCTGATGCCGTCAGCGGTGCGCGCGCTTGTCGGCGAGGGCGAAGCCGACCCCGCCGAGGAGGGCGCCGATGCCGCCGAAGAGGAGGGCGAAGTAACCGAGGGTGGAACCCTCCGTGTAGTTGCCGCCCTCGCCGCCGGTGATGGCGATGACGAGACCGACGACGACACCCAGCACGAGGCCCGTGAGGACGAACGGCAGGATGCGCGGCGAACGGCTCACCCGTGCGAGGGGGATTCCGTCCTCGCCCTGCACCGGACGCTGGTCGGCGACGGCGGCGGGCTTCTTCGCGTTGCGTGATCTCACGATGCCAACGGTAGCAACGCGGCGCACGGGCGCTGCAGCCGCGTCACGCCCAGGAAACGGCTGCGCCGAGGAGCCAGCCACGCGAAGTGACCCGGCGGTAAGGTGCCGGTAGGTATGTCATTGCTCAATCATCGATGGGACGAACCATGAAGTGGCTGATCCTCCTCGTCGTGCTCCTCGCCTTGGCGGGTATCGCATGGCTGCTGATGCGCGACCCGAAGAAGGGTGGCTCTGTCGGCATCCACGGCGTGAGCGGCAAGAACAAGATCGGCTCCGAGGAGGAGCCGGAGACCCTCGAGGCAACGGACGGGGAGTCCGACGAGATCGAGACGGCCGGTTCGAAGGCCGAGCAGGACGCCGACAGGGCCGAGCCTGCGAAGGCCGAGGTCGACGAGACCTCCGGCAAGGACGCGAAGAAGCAGGACGGCAAGGGGAAGACCGCCGCCGCGGCCGGCGCTGCCGGTGCCGCGGGTGCGGCTGCTGCCGCCTCCTCGAAGGACGACAACGCTTCCGGCTCCGACGACTGGGACGCCGCTCCGGCCCCGGTGGCCAACACCGAGAAGAACGACGACGCGCAGGCTGCTGCCGGCGACGACTGGGACGCAGCCCCGCCCGCCGTCGACGACTCGGCCAAGGCTGCCGACAAGGACACCGCAGCGAAGAACGAGGCTCCTGCCGCCTCGTCGGGCGACGACTGGGACGCCGAGCCCCCGGCCGTGGACGACGCGTCCGCGAAGACCGAGAGCAAGCCCGCCGAGACCGAAGCCGCTCCGGCTGCGTCCGTCCGGCGACGACTGGGACCGCTGCGTCCCCGACCCTCGTCGAC
>NZ_QWLM01000007.1 GCF_003515945.1 Dermacoccus abyssi | reverse complement strand
CCGCCGCAACAACCCCGCATCAGCCACCAACTCATCCTCAAAATCCTGAGCCGACAACCCCAAATCGTTATACGCAGGCCAAAAACGATACGCAGCCATCTTTGCCATGTCCTGCAACAAATACTTCATGCTCGGCACCTGCTCACTCGACCAATACGAATCCCTGGTCGCATCAAAGCCAGCAATGAAGTACTGAGTCACCGGAAAGCTAAGAGCCTCAGACGTCAGCTCCAGCCCCAAATCATCCGCATCGCACGGATCAAAAAACAACCGCTCCCAACCCGGCAAGCTCAACACCTGAGCACACCAATGAAGCGCGCCGCGCTCCATCCCGCGCGCCACCAGACCATCCTTGCCCTGATCCTCGGTCGCCTGGGCACGCATCAACGCGACAGCAACATCGCGCTGCCCCATCACCGTCGCCAACAACGCCACATTACGGCACCCCTCAGCGAAACCGGCCTCGGTCGCCAACTCAGAACGAATCTCCGGGCCCAAGTACTCATTCGCCAGCCGTGAAATGCTCCGATCCCACAACGACAAGGCCTCATCCACACACGCCAACGTCGCCGGAGAAACCTGGCTGTACTCCTCCCACTTGACACCGCGAAACCAACTCACCGCGCCGCCCCCGCCACAAACTCAGTGACCTGCGTACCCGTACCCGGCCCTCGGAAACTTCCGCTCTTGACGAAAGGATTCACAACTCGCCGCCCCTGATTACGCAACTGCGCACCAACACTACGATTCACCGAACGCTCCAACCACTGCATATTCGTCCTCGGATCATCCAAGCCGCCCACCTGCAAATCACGCGTGTGATCGAGATCGTACTGACGCAACTCCTCGCGGATAATGCCCTCGTACTGGCTCTTACTGAGTGAGCCAACACGACTGCCCTCGGCCCTCACAGCCGCAGCCTCGATTTTCGCCTGGACATCGGCCGGAACCTTCATGCGCTCGAATTCCTTCGGCATCGATCCCCCCGAAACACGCTGCGCGTACGCCCTATCAGCAAAGCCTGACAGCACCCGCGCACGGGTGAACGTGCGGGGCGCCTTCTCCTTGACATACGTGACATCGTTTGTCTTGTCGATCGCGTCGTTGAGACCGTCCACCTTCTTGGTGAACTCCGCCCTCTGCCCCTCGCTCCACTTGTCACGAGGGCGGAGAAGAACCTCGCCCTCCTTCGGCACATAGCTCGGATCGGCTGCGGCCGGCAGGTGTCCATTGCCGCTACCGGAACCACCGCCCGGCGGACGCGTCGTCGCCACTTGCTCTTGACGCGTCTTGAGAAGAGTCGCGAAGTCACGCTCCGGGCCGAAGCTGGGGATGCCACTCGGAGCGCCCCGGCGCACCGCCGCGATACCGTTCTGGTTGCTCACAGCGTGAGCGGTTGATGACTTACGCTCCCACGGTTCCACAACCGCGTCGCCCGCCGCCCGAACATAGGGGGACACCTGGTTGTTGAACCTCGTGATCGTGGCGCGAGCGCGATCGACATGCGGCACCACGCGATCCATCACTGGGTTGGTGACGCGATAACCCGCCTGACGCGTTGCGTGACCCACATCATCGATCTTGAACGCAACCGTGTTCATCGTCTTGGTCACCGCGTCCGTTGACGTCTTGACGACGCGTTCAGAGGCTCCCAACTTCGTGGCAACCTGACCGGCTCGGCCGACGACCCTGCTGGCCCTACCGGCGACAACCACTGCTCGGCCACCACCCACGCCCGGGATGAGTGTCTGCAGAACATCACCAGTCAGCATGCCCGCCGCCTTGGCCGGGTTGCGCTTCCACTCCTCAACGTTCAGCAGAGCGGTGCCAACCTGCTTGAGCCGCGTCCGCGACTCCTTCGCGCGCTCCGGCATGAGCACAGTGGCCACTGGGCTCGTCGCCACGGCTACGTCGAGGGCAAGGGTGCCGACCCCCTTCCACGTGCTCGAGAACGTTTTCCAGTCGAACGGATTCAGCATGGCCTTCAGGCCCGTCACCGTTCCCTTGACGCTCTCCCACAACCCCGACCCGAACGACTTCACACCGTCCCACACGTCGCGGTACCACGGTTTGTCCCACTCGGCCACCTCCGCCCAGGGCAGGTCACCGGCACCTGCCGCCGAGTCGAGCACTTCCTTCGTGTAACCGTAATGCTGCTCACCGTTCGGCGCTTCCCCGCCGTCAGCTCCCTGCTGGCGGTACCGCACACCTCCGTAAATCGCAGCGATCGCGTTCTGACACGTGATCTCGGCCGCCGTATGGTCAGCGGCCAACTGGTTCATACGCCCGACAAGGGCCTGCTGCGCCTTGACCTTGTCCTCGTCCTTCTTCCACTCGTCATCGCCCTCGATGGACTTGTCGAAGTTGGCGATGTCGGTCAACAGCGTCGTCTTGCGCGCCTGCAGCGTGCGCTCCGTCTTCGCGTACGCCTCCAGCGCCTTGGCAACGGTCTCGGCATCTGTCTTGACCGAGTCACCATCGGTGATGCCGGGCTTGAGCGCAGCCGTCAG
The DNA here is from genome assembly GCF_003515945.1 of Dermacoccus abyssi. Classification (GTDB taxonomy): domain Bacteria; phylum Actinomycetota; class Actinomycetes; order Actinomycetales; family Dermatophilaceae; genus Dermacoccus; species Dermacoccus abyssi. Next base: position 157,473 of record NZ_QWLM01000007.1, on the reverse strand, counting down.
GGTCGCGGTGTCAGGCGATTTGAAATGCGCCGCAAGCTTCTGCCACTCCTTGTGGATCGTCGTGGCCGTCGTCGAAATCTTCGCACCCTGGGTGCGAATCTCCTTCGCCTGTGTCTCGAGCCCTGCCGCATTCGCCAGGACCGGCAGCTTGCCCGGATAGAGGCCTGAGTCAGTCACTGCCGTTTCCCTTCGCAGCAGGTGCCTGGGCGGGTGTGCCCTTCGGTACGTTGTCTCCCGCCCCGTCGGTCTTGTCGAGCGACACGATCGAGGAATGTGCCATCTCGTCGTCGCCCGACGCGATGTAGCGCAAGGCTTCGGCCAAGCCGCTTCGGGCGTTGTTCGTCAGCGTGCTGATCGACTGAACGTCCGTGTTGTAGGCGTGCGCTACATAGCCGTTGATCGCGGTGGCGACAAGGGTTGACTTCGAATCCGTCGCGGCGGCCTGCGTGGCTTTGCCCATCGCTTTGTTCGCCGCGTCGTAATCCTTCATGTCCGTCGCGACGTTGTTGGACACGACATTGCACTGGCTGACATCCACGTCATAACTCACGGTGTTCCCTCCCTGCCGCACGACCACGACTGAGACGCGTGGGGCGGAGCATCTGCGCACCGAGCCCCACGCGTCTGCGCCGCATCACCCGATGTTCGAAATGGCCGTTCGCGTCTTCGACTGCGTCGTCGTGGCCGTCTGGTCATTGGTCGACAGCGTCGACTTCACGAGGGCAATGATGCCCTTGACCTCCGTCGAGGCGTTCTTCCAGCGAGTCTCGACGTGCTGGTACTCGTCAGAGGCGCCGTCCATCTGGAAGTCGGACATCGCCGTGGAGACCTGACGGTCACGCTCGCTCATCAGCGTCTCCAAGCGCGCAACGATGCTCTGGATGTCGCCCTGAACATTCGACGAGGCGTCGGTGTCGAAAGAAATACGGTCAGAAGTTGCCATGCGTTTTCAGTCCTCTCTCGTCCGGTCAGCGGTTGGCGCTGAAGCGCGCACCATCGAAGTTGGCGTTGCCCTCGCTGCGCGACCAGTCATCTGCCGCGTCCTGGTCACCGGTCTGCGTGGCGGTGTTCATCTCGCTCTGGCCCTGGTTGATGGCCGACAGCGAACTGCTCAGGTCGTTCGTGATCTCGTCGACGCGCTGCTTGAAGGAATCGAACTTGGCACGCCCGGCACCGTTGAACTTGCCCTCCATCGGACTCGCAGCGTCGACCAACTGGCGCACGAGGCGGACCAGTTCGTCGGAAGAACCTCCCGTCGATTTCGTCAGCGTTCCCAGAGCATCACTACCCATGTCGAACTTCACGTTTGCCATCCCTCCTCGAACTTGCGTTCCCACTCACGCGTACGGAAACGCCTCTCGGTGACTATACAAACCGATCCATAGGGGCGAAATCAATCGGATGAGTACACAGTCCGCCTTCTGGCCGGCGCGGGCGGGAATGGTTGAAATATCAACTAAAAACGCGAGCGACCGCAATTGGTCGCCACCCCGAGAGGTCGCCTACGATGCGCGAGTCAGAGGCGTCGTCGCGGGGGAAGGATCGGGTGTGCGCAAGTTCGACCAGCAGATCGTCGAATCGGTCAACCTGCGTCGTGGGCGCCTGCGTAACGCTTTCTTCTTCGGGCCAGAGCGTTGGCGCCGACAAGCCCAAGACCACGTCAAGCCACTCGTGTTCGGCGTCATCGCCGCCGCCGTGCTCTGCGCGGGCTGCGTCGCCACGTCCTTCGTCGCAAACCTTCTCGACAAGCAGGCTCAGCAGGAACGTCAGCGCAACGCGCCCGTCGTGACGAATTCGCACGCGCCCTCACCGGCATCATCGACGACGAGCCGTGCCGGTACGACTTCGACCTCAGGAAACACCAGGTAGCCATGGCCCCCACTCTCACCCGCGTCACGGTCTCCGGGGTCGGCAAGAACGCCGAGCTGCTCCTGCCCAGCGATCAGCCCATCGCGACGATCCTGCCGCGCCTGAGCGAAATCGTCGGCGACCCGCGCCGAGGTAGCGACGAAGCGACGCGCACGGTACTCAACCGAATGGGCGGGCCCGCCCTGTCGGAGCGCTCGACTCTGGCCGACGAGAACATCGCCGACGGCGCATGGCTCTACCTGACCAGCACGCAGGACGCGCTACCGGAGCCCATCGTTTTCGATGTGGCCGATGTCGTCGAGGACGAGCTTCCCCCGTTGGACACCGAGAACCGGTGGAGCGCTCCCGGACTCGTGAGCGCCGCGCTGGGCGCGTCATGCTTCGTCATTGCGTTGTGGCTGCTCTCCACCTGGCGCCCTGAGTTCCTCGGTCGTGGCGCGGCCGTCCTCGTCGTCGTCTGCCTGCTGGGTGCCGCCGCACTGTCCCGACGCTTCACCGTGCACAGCATGGCCCTGTGCACCACAGCCCTCGTCGCCACTGGCCTTTACGCACACTCAGTTCGGCCCGATGCTCCGCACGTAATCATTCTTGCGGCTGCGGTGATCGGCGGCGTCCAACTGGCGCGCGAAATCCATCGCCGTTCCTATCGCGGGGCGGTAGTGCTCATCGCCACGATCGTCCTCGTCGCCGTGACGTGGGCGGGCGCCTGGCGTCTGCCGGTGGATCATCGCACCGGCGCGGCGTGCGTCGGCGTCGCATGCGCCTTCCTCCTCGGCCTCGCGCCACGCATCGCGGTAGCGCTCGCCGGCTTGAACGCACTCGACGATGCGAGGAGCAACGGCGCGACGCTGCGGCGCGACGTGGTTGTCACCGTTCTCGCCACTGCGCACCGCGCGCTCGCCTCATCGCTCCTGTGGTTCGCCGGCTCGAGCGTCGTCGCGGCTGCCGTCGTCACGCGAGGGGTGAACGCGACCTGGCGTTGGGACCTGCCGCTCATCGCAGCCTGGGGCATCCTGCTGCTCCTGCGATCACGCCACTTCCCGCTCGGCATCGAACGACTCCCCCTCGCGTTGACCGGCGTCGTGATTCTCACCCTCGTCGGTGCGGCACTCGCCGACCATCTCGAGCGATCGACGATAGACGGGATCGTCATCGCCCTGCTCGTCCTCGCCGGTCTCATCAGCCTCTCGGGCCCCCACCTGCGAGCGCCGGCTCACGTCACTGCTCGTGGCCGACTTCTGGCCGATCGCATCGAAGCGGGGGTCGCCCTCCTCGTCGTGCCGCTGCTCGTCGGACACTTCGGCGTCTACTCCGCTCTCACCCAGACCTTTCAGAAGTGACCCGTCCCGAGGGAGAAGGTATGCCCGCACGCCGCTCCGACCGTCACGCCACGCCCCTCGAACACCCCGCCGGGCCCCGCCTGCGGGCCGCCCTCGCCGCCACCGGCAGGTTGATCGGACGCGACTCCTTTCCCCAGACGCTCGTTGCGGCAGCCGCCGACATCCAGCATCCCATCGCCACCGGCCGACGCATCGTCGTGTGTTCACCCTCAGAGGGCAGCGGAGCGTCCACCGTCGGGATGGGCCTGACGCTCGCCGTACACACGCTGCGCGACGACCTGGTCGCCACCATCGATCTCGCGGAGTCGCCCGGAGGCCCACGTGGAGACGACGACAGACCGGCGCTCACCCCCGCCACCGCCTTAGGGGCCCTCGCCGTCAACGAGCCGGCAACGCGCGACGACTTTCGTCGCACCATGCGCCTTCAGCCGCACGACGACGTCGTCATCATGCGCAAACCTCCTGGCGAAGCCGACCTCAACGGTGCCGCCGTCCACGCCCTCGTGGCCGGGTGCACCCGGCACTGCGGTGTCACCGTCGTCGTCACCCCGCCCGGGCTGGAAGATGCGCGAACGGTTGAAGCTCTCGCGAGTGCTCACGCCGCCGTCGTCGTCACCGATCGGCACGCAAACGAGGAAGGGGTTGCCCGGTCTTTCGTTTCGCTGTTGAGGCACCTCCACCCGTACCTGCCTTTCGTCGAGGTGATGAACGAACCGGCGAGGTTGCGCCGACGCGAGCGCAGAGAGCTCGGGAGAGACGCGTGCGCACTGCGGCACGCGCCGACTCTCTCGCACGGGCAGCCCACCTCGTTCGCCTCATTGCGTGAACGCGAGACGGCAGAGATCCTCACGCTGACCGCCCGAGCCATGAGGTTGTCTCGCGCCGGACGCATCGCCGTCGAAGGAGGCTCCGCATGACGTACGACGTCGTCCACCGCCCCGCACGCTCGACTCAGCCACTTGCTCTCGGTGAAAAGCACGAACTCGAACGCGCACCCGTCATCGACCAAGAGGGAAGCAAAACCAATCTGCTGACGCTCGTGCCCCTCCTGGGCGCCGCGACATCCATGACCGTGATGATGCTGTTCCGCGGATCACCGTTCGCCGCCGTCGGGGCGCTCATGATGATCGTCACGGTGCTCGCGAGTGTCGTCCTACTGTTCACCCAGCGTGGCAAAGCCCGCCGCGAGCGCGAGCACAAGCGCGACGCCTATCTCGAATACCTCGACGACAACCGTCGCCACTACCGCGAGGACGACGAGCGACTTAAGCGTGAAGCGCGAGTCAACGCTCCCGCATTCGACGCCCTGCCCACCCTGATCAGCGACCCCGCGCGCCTGTGGGAGCGCCGTCGCACGCACAGCGACTTCCTGACCCTGCGCCTCGGCACCGGCGAGCGCCGCGTCCGCACGATTGAGATGCGCAAGCAGGAGTCCGGAATCGAACGCCCCGACTTCTTCCTCGATTCAGAAGCGCGCAGCGTTGCACAACGTTACGAAACGTGCCCCGGATTACCCTGCGAGTTCGACTTCGACTCACGGGGCGAAATCACGGTGCTCGGGCCGCCCGAACTGGCGCAATCTGTCGTACGGGAGTTGATCTGCCGCACTGCCGCTGCGCACTCCCCGGAGGATGTGCATCTGGCCGTTGTGGTGCCGCCCTCCAAGCGCGATGCCTGGGAATGGGTCTGGCTTCTGCCCCACGTGGCAGACCAAGAACGCCCGACAGCCCTCGGCCCGACGCGCCGCGTGTACTCGTCGACGGAGACACTCGCGGCCGATCTGCGCCGCGACCTCAACAAACGGTCCCGTCGGGTGGCCGAGGCGCGCAAGAACACCCGGGACGTCTCGATCGGCATGCTGCTGCCCCGCCTCCTCGTCATCGACCTCACGGGTGCGGGGCCGGCGACGGCGCTCGCCTCCCCGGACTCCAGCCTGAGCGCCGCCCAACTCGGCGTCACCTGCGTCCGCCTGATCGACGAGCGCACCCACGAGCCGGATGAAGTCGCCGCCCGATTCACCGTCAGTGAGAGCGTTGACGGCGACGCGTCCGGTTTCCAGGTGACCTACGAAAAGGTGGGCCACGCGGACACGACTCGCGGCAAGCAGGACTTGCGCGCTGAGTGGGTCGACGTGGCGCAAGCCGAGGCCGTGGCTCGAATGCTTGCTCCACTGCGACTTTCGCCTGATTCACTCGAGCACAACGACGTGGCCGACGCCGCCCGATACACCGAGATGCTCTCGCTCACCGAGTTCACCGCAGACGAGATCCGCGAGAACTGGCAACCGCGCTCTGATCAGGACTTCCTGCGCATACCGCTCGGCCCGGACTCCGAGGGAAAGCCCGTGCTGCTCGATCTCAAGGAATCCGCTCAACTCGGCATGGGACCGCACGGTCTGTGTGTCGGCGCCACAGGTTCGGGCAAGTCGGAGCTCTTGCGCACCATCGTTATCGCGCTCCTGACGACCCACGCCCCGGATCGGCTCAACATGGTGCTCGTCGACTTCAAGGGGGGTGCCACGTTCGCCCCCTTCGAAGGAGCCCCGCACGTCAACGGCATCATCACCAACCTCGCTGAAGACCCGTCGCTCATCGACCGGGTGCACGACTCGCTGGCTGGCGAGATCCGTCGTCGCCAGGAAGTGCTCAAAGCCGCCGGCAACATCGCCAACATCACTGACTACGAACTACATCGACGCGAGGCGCAGGAGCGCGGCGAGACGTGGACTCCGCTTCCCCACCTGCTCGTCATCATCGACGAGTTCGGCGAGTTGCTCACCGCGCAGCCCGACTTCATCGACCTGTTCCTGTCCATCGGGCGCATCGGACGCTCGATTGGCGTCCACCTCATGCTCTCGAGCCAGCGCATCGAATCCGGCAAACTGCGTGGCTTGGAAACCTACCTGTCATATCGACTCGGCCTTCGCACCCTTTCCGAGGCGGAGTCACGCACCGTGCTCGACACCCCGGATGCGTTCAACCTCCCGGCTATTCCAGGGTACGGCTACCTCAAGGTCGACACGTCTGTCTACGAACGGTTCAAGGCCGGATTCGTGTCGGGTCCGTTCACCGCAGCTCAGACAACGGCTGACGCAGGCACGCCAACCCCACGAGAGGCGCCTGTGCTCCGTGCGCCCTTCTACGTGGAGGAGCAACGATCCGTCGTCCAGGCTCTCGATGCCGAAGAGAACCACGACGAGCCCGAAGAGGCCACGGCATCCGAACGCACAACTGGAACGACGGTGCTCAGTCACCTCGTTGATGTGTTGCGCGAGTTCCCTCGAGCGACCCAGGAAATCTGGCTTCCGCCGCTGAGGAATCGCATGGCCCTCGATGACGTCACCGGCGCGCTCCAGATGACGAGTGTTGGAGCCGTCGCGCCCATCGGGGGAGGCCTTTCCATACCCGTGGGGATGCTCGACGACCCATCTCGTCAGTGGCAGGACGTATGGTTCGTCGACCTCAAGCGCGCAGGCGGCAACATGGCCGTGATGGGTGGACCTCAAACGGGGAAGACAACGGCGTTGCGAACGCTGACACTGGCCGCGGCACTCACACACTCCCCGAGCGAGCTCGCGTTCTACGGCATCGACCTCAAAGGCAGCGCACTGCTTTCCCTCGAGCAACTACCCCACGTCGGTGGCATCGGGGTGCGGACGGTCCGCGAGAACGTTCGCCGAACCGTCGAAGAGGTGCACGCCATGCTGGTGCATCGAGAGAGTGTCTTCCAGCAGTACGGCATCGACTCCGTGGAGTCGATGCGGGCCATGCACCGCGACGGGCGTCTGGCCGAGCTGCCCTCTGCCGACATCGTCCTGCTCATCGACGGGTACGGACAACTGGCCGACGAGTTCGAGGAGATCGAACCCCTCGTCCACGAGTTGCTCGCACGCGGATCGGGGTACGGCGTTCATGTCATCGCGACCGCGACCCGTTCGAACGAGATCCGCATCTCCCAACAGTCGTTCTTCGGAAACCGGATCGAATTCCGCCTCACCGAGCCAGCCGAATCTGCCTTCGGGAAGAAGCGGGGTGAGTCTCTGCCTGCCAACCGCCCCGGACGGGCGCTACAGAACGACGAACTCATCGGCCACTTCGCCCTGCCCCGGTTCGACGGCATGAGCGACACAGAGGGAATGAGCGAGGCCTTCACCGCCATCGCGGATCAGCTCGCCCAACAGCACGCTGACTCTCCTGTGGCGCCCGTTCGCGTCCTGCCCCCTCAGCTGGCATTCGAGAAAATGCAGCCGGCACCACGCGACGGAGTGCTCGCTCTGGGCCTGCGCGAGCATGACTTCGCGACGCAGTACGTCAACCTCTTTGGCCGGGATCGGCACCTGCTCGTCATGGGCGACTCTCAAAGTGGCAAGACGAACCTGCTGCGCAGCATTTGTCGTCAGCTCGTTGCCGAGGCTTCACCGGATGACTTGGTTATCGCGCTGTTCGATCCTCGCCAGGAATTGGACGGTGCGGTTCCGGAGGATTTCCTCGGCGGGCATGCCAAGAGCCCCATGTTGGCACGGAACCTCGCGGCGGCCATCGGCAAGGAACTGACGACCCGTGTGCCGTCGGACCCCACGGCCAGCGGCCCGGTTCAGACCCCGACGCCGCGGATCGTGCTCGTCATCGATGATTACGACGTCCTGACAGCAGGTGGATCCTCGCCACTTGCTGAACTCGCTCCCTACGCCTCCATGGCGCGCGAGGTCGGTCTGCACGTCATCATGACGCGCAAGGTGGCCGGAGCCGCTCGCGGGATGTACGAGGGATTCACCGCAGCCGTGCGCGAATCGGGTGCAGCAACCCTCCTCATGGACGGCGACCGTACCGAGGGGGCTCTCGTGGGCGGCATCCGGCCTCGCCATTTCCCGCCCGGTCGGGGCATGTACATCCAGGGCGGACGTGCTCCCCACGTCATCCAGGTCGCCTACGACGCCGAGCTCGACACATCGGAGGAAGACTTTGAGTAATCGCTTCACGGTCATCACGCTCAATGCACCCGACCCTGCACAGATTGCGTGGGCCATTGCCGAGGTCGACCCGCAGTTCGTTCTCGCTGTCGACCTCGGATCCGAGCGGTGGGAGGTCTACGACGAGGAACAGTCCCACCTGCTGTTCACGATCGACGAGCCCTACCTCGTGCAAGTGCCGGGTGAGATCGAGCGACTCTTCGGCTCGAACGCGGGCCTCGATCTCAGCGCCCTGCCCGAAGAACCTGCAACCTACTGGCAGGACATCAACGTCACAACTCCAGGCCCTGGGGAGAGCGCGGCGGCACAATTCGCCGAGCTGGCAGCACACCTGGGGCTCGGCACCGCCGTCGACCACCAACCCGTGCCCGTTCACCTCGGCGCCCCCGATGCCGTACTGCGCCCCGAGTGGAGGATCTGAACCATGGGCTTTGCCAGACGAGTCAGTGGGCACACGACTGTGCTGTATTCCGAGGCGCCCGTCGTCGGTCACACGCAATGGGTGTCCAAAGCGATCAGCGAAGCGAAGGCAGCCGGCGGCGGCCTGGTGCTCCTCACGCCGGACACAACGAAACTCACGCGGCCTTTGGCACACCTGTGCGATGTACTCGGTGTCATGTGGGTCGTCGACGACGGACGCGGCGCCCTCTACGTCGGAACGACCGGCCAGCGTGTCCATGAACGGGACGGCCACTACTTCGCGGAGGACGCCCTGCACGAGCAGTACTCGCGTCAGGGCTCGGCGCAGGACATCGGTGGTGTTCGGGTGCAAGCAGAGACGCTCATGCCGAGGCGCACGAACATCCGGGTCGGAGGGCTCGCAGAAGCCGTTTGTCGAGCACTGAGCGGAGCGCAGCCGCTCGGCTGGGGTGTGCAGGAGCCGGTCACCCAACCCTGGTCGGTTCCCGATATTTCGTCACGGTACGGGCGCGCGAACGCAGACGGCCACTTCCTCCACTTCGTCGGCCCGCGCCCCGAGGGTGAACGCGGCCAAGTGAACGGCTCCCTCGAAATCCAGAAACCCCGGGACGGCATCGTGGAGCACATCGAGGCGTCGGTCGCCCTGCCAGCGCCGTGGTCGGACGACGAGCGGTTGGATTTCGCGCGTTCGCTGCATGAGATGCAGGTCCGCTGGGCTCGCGTTTACCACGTCGTGGGAACGAACCCTGCTCTCGTGCCGCCGTTGTTCCTCGGGCTACCTGTGCCGAGTGTGCTCATCTTCGGCGCAGAAGCCCTCGCCGGCCGCGATGCACACGAATACGGTGAACTGGCGCTCATGCACGGAGCCCTTCGCTACGAGGTGATGAGGGGCGGGTCCGCCCCATCCCTCACCGTCCTCCTCCGGGACGAACCGCGGGAGGGAGTCCCCGCCCCAGCAGTCATCATGGAGGCGATGTACCGCGCCTTGATGCCCGAAGTCGGCTGATGGGTTCACCCCCACGTGCCGCCGCGAGCATGTGCTCGCGGCGACCACAACGTCAGTTGAAGTCGTTCGGGTGGGGGCCGATGCGACCGTCGGAGCTGTCGAGGTCACTGATGGCGAACAGGTCGTCCTCGGTCAGCTCGAAGTCGAACACGTCGAAGTTCTCGGCGATGCGGCTCGGCGTCACCGACTTGGGAATGACGACGTTGCCGATCTGCAGGTGCCACCGAATGATGACCTGCGCGACCGTCTTGCCGAGGCGCTCCGCGATGCCGTCGAGCACCGGGTTGGTGAGGATGTCGCCGCCCTGACCGAGCGGGCTCCACGCCTCGACCGCGATGCCGTTGGCGGAGCAGAAGTCGCGCACGGCCTTCTGCTGGAACTTCGGGTGCAGCTCCACCTGGTTGATCGCCGGGAACTCGCCCGTCTCGTCCTTGAGGCGCTGCAGGTGCTCGGGCTCGAAGTTACACACTCCGACGGCGCGCACGCGCCCGGCGTCACGCAGCTCGAGCATCGCCTTGAACGTCTCGACGTAGGTGTCCTTCTCCGGAGTGGGCCAGTGGATGAGGTACAGATCGAGCGGTTCGACGGCGTCCTTGCCACCCAGGCGCTCGATCGAGGCATCGAACGCCTTCTTCGTCGCCTCGTAGCCCTGATCCTCGTTCCACACCTTCGTCGTGAGGAAGATGTCGCGGCGCGGCACGTCCGCACTCGCGATACCGGCGCCGTACCGGCCTCGTTCTCGTACACCTTCGCGGTGTCGATGCTGCGGTAACCGACCTTGATCGCCTCGCGCACGGCGTCGGCGGCCTGGTCGTCCTCGACCTGCCAGACACCGAAACCGAGCTGCGGCATCTCGACCGTTTCGGAGCCTGCCGAGAGGGAGACGGTGGGCACATTCGTGTTTTCAGCCATGTTCGCGCCAACCCCACGAACCGCCTTGCTATTCCGCATCGGAGGCATCGATTCGCAACGAAAATTTCTACCGTTGGGTAGCCACGTCGGGCCTTGGGCCGCCCGATATGGTCTCCCCATGGGTTCTGTCACCAAGGTTCTGATCGCCAACCGCGGCGAGATCGCCGTCCGAATCGCACGCGCCGCCAAGGACGACGGAATCACCTCCGTCGCCGTCTACGCCGAGCCCGACCGTGACGCTCTTCACGTCAAGGTCGCCGACGAGGCGTACTCCCTCGGCGGCTCCACCCCCGGTGACTCCTACCTCGTCGTCGACAAGATCCTCGAGGTCGCCAAGACCTCCGGCGCCGACTCCGTCCACCCCGGCTACGGCTTCCTCGCCGAGAACGCGAGTTTCGCCCAAGCGGTCATCGACGCGGGCCTGACGTGGATCGGTCCGTCCCCCGAAGCCATCGACGGCCTCGGCGACAAGGTCAAGGCCCGCCACATCGCCACCAAGGCCGGCGCCCCGCTCGTGCCCGGCACCAAGGACCCGGTGGCCGACGCCGACGAGGTCGTGGCCTTCGCGAAGGAGCACGGCCTGCCCGTCGCCATCAAGGCCGCCTACGGCGGTGGCGGCCGCGGCCTCAAAGTGGCCCGCAGCATCGAGGAGATCCCGCACCTCTACGACTCGGCCGTCCGAGAGGCTGTGAGCGCGTTCGGTCGCGGCGAGTGCTTCGTCGAGCGGTTCCTCGACAACCCCCGCCACGTCGAGACCCAGTGCCTCGCCGACAGCCACGGCAACGTCGTCGTCGTCTCCACCCGTGACTGCTCGCTGCAGCGCCGCAACCAGAAGCTCGTCGAGGAGGCTCCCGCCCCCTTCGTCACGGACGAACAGCACGCGGAACTGCTGCGCGCCTCGAAGGCGATCCTCACGGAGGCCGGGTACACCGGCGCGGGAACGTGCGAGTACCTCATCGGCACCGACGGCGTCATCAGCTTCCTCGAGGTGAACACGCGCCTGCAGGTGGAGCACCCCGTCTCGGAGGAGGTCACCGGCATCGACCTCGTGCGCGAGCAGTTCCGCATCGCCCGCGGCGAGGAACTCGGCTACGACGACCCCACGCCGCACGCGCACTCGATCGAGTTCCGTCTCAACGGTGAGGACGCCGGCCGCGGCTTCCTCCCCGCACCGGGCACCGTCGAGACCTTCAAGGCTCCCAGCGGCCCCGGTGTGCGCGTCGACTCCGGCGTCGTCTCCGGTGACGTCATCGGTGGAGCCTTCGACTCGATGCTCGCCAAGATCATCGTCACCGGCCGCACCCGCAAGGAAGCTCTCGAACGTTCCCGCCGCGCGCTCGCCGAGACGGTCATCGAGGGCATGCCGACGGTGCTCCCCTTCCACCAGGTCGTCGTCGAGGATCCTGCGTTCGCACCGGAGTTCACCGACTCCCCGGACGACGCGTTCAGCGTTCACACGCGCTGGATCGAAACAGAGTTCGACAACCAGATCGCCCCGTTCGACGGCTCCCCGGAGGCTGCGGCCGAGCAGGCGGCGCGCCAGAACGTCGTCGTCGAGGTCGGCGGTAAGCGCCTCGAGGTCTCGCTGCCGGGTGACCTCGCCGTCGCGCCGGCCGGAGGCAAGGGCAAGTCGGCGGGCCGCCGTACGTCCCGCAAGAGCGGCGCCGGCTCCGCCGCCAGTGGCGACTCGCTCACCGCTCCGATGCAGGGCACCGTGGTCAAGGTCAGCGTCGAGGACGGTGCCACCGTCTCCGCCGGTGACACGATCGTCGTCGTCGAGGCGATGAAGATGGAACAGCCCATCACCGCCCACAAGGACGGGGTGGTCACCGGCCTCAAGACCGCTGTCGGCGAGACCGTCACCGCGGGCAGCGTCATCGCGGAGATCAAGGACGCCGAGTAAGCATCGTGAACGTGTGTTGGCCCGGGCCATTACGGCTTGGGCCTTCACACATTCAAGGGAGAAAACGTTCACTACACACGCGCACGCGCCTGCGTGTGCGGATCAGTCCTGCGGGGCGGTTCCCTGGAGCACCGTACGCAGCGTGGCGTCGATGTAGGCGCCACGTTCCTCGGTGGGCACGGCGAGCGCCGACAGCACGATGCCCTCGATGCTGGCCACGGCGGTCTCGGCGCGCAGGCGGGCGTTGTCCGTCGTCGTACGGCTGACGATGCCTTCGACGATCGTGACGAGCTCACCGCGCCACTCCCCCACGGCCGGAACGAGTTCCGGTGACCGCAGGGACTCGAGCGACAGCTCGAGGATGGCGATCATGAGCGCGCCACCGTCGTCGGTCACCCATCGTTCGAGCAGCGCGGTGGCGAACGACGCGGTGATCATCGGGTCGCCGGACACGTCTGGGAGCGAATCGCCGAGCGCACGCACCTCGTCGGCCAGGCGCGCCCCGACGTGGCCCGTCAGCCCCGCGAGCAGCGCGGCGCGGGTGCGGAAACTCACCGAGCACGTGCCCTCGGGAAACCCGGCCTGACGATCGACGGCGCGGTGCGTGAGCCCACGCAGACCCGACGTGGCGAGCACCGCCGTCGCAGCGTCGAGCAATGCCTCACGCCGTGGCTGGGGCTCGCTCGTGGCGGCGTTCGTCGAGGTCATGTGGGATCAGATGATGTCGCTGCTGTGCAGGCGACGTGCGGCCTCCGCGATCGAGCCCGTCATCGACGGGTACACCGAGAACGTGTTGGCGACCTGGTCGACCGTCAGGCGGTTCTGCACCGCCATACCGATCGGGTAGATGAGTTCCGAGGCCTGCGGTGCGACGACGACGCCGCCGACGATCGTGTTCGACCCCGGCACCGCGAACAGCTTGACGAAGCCGTCCGTGATGTTGCGCATCTTCGCGCGAGGGTTCGTCGACAGCGGCAGCGTGACCGTGCGCGCCTCGATCTTGCCCTCCTCGATGTCCGTCTGGCTGTAACCGACGGTGGCGATCTCGGGGTCGGTGAAGATGTTGGCCGTGACACCGCGCAGGTTGAGCGGCTGCACCGCGTCACCGAGCGCGTGGTGCATGGCGACGCGGCCCTGCATGGCGGCGACGGACGCGAGCGGGTACACGCCCGTGCAGTCACCTGCGGCGTAGATGGCCTGGGCCGTCGTTCGCGAGACGCGGTCGGTGACGATGTGACCCGACTCGGTGAGGTCGACGCCCGCGGCCTCGAGGCCGATGCCCTTCGTCTGCGGGATCGAACCGACGGCGAGGATGGCGTGGCTGCCCTCGACCTTGCGCCCGTCCTCGAGCGTGACGATGACCTTGTCGCCCTCGCGCGTTGCGGCCATGGCACGGCTGCGGTTGAGAACCGTCATGCCGCGGCGGCGGAAGACGTTCTCGATGACGGTGGCGGCGTCGGCGTCCTGACCGGGCAGCACGCGGTCACGCGACGACACGAGCGTGACGTCCGAACCGAGGCCCAGGTAGGCGTGCGCCAACTCGGCACCCGTGACACCGGAACCGACGACGATGAGTTTCTCGGGCACCTCGGTGAGGTTGTAGATGTGCTGCCACGTGAGGATGCGCTCACCGTCCGGCTTGGCCGAATCCATGATGCGCGGGCTCGTACCCGTGGCGAGCAGGATGACGTCGGCGCGGATGTCCTCGGTCTCGCCGTTGTCGAGCTCGGCCTCCACCCAGCCGTGGCCCTTGATGCGGCCGATACCGCGGCGAATGCGCACACCCACACTCTCGAGCTGTGCCTGGATGTCGCGCGACTGGGCCTTCGCGAGCTTCATGATGCGCTCGTTGACCTGCCCCAGGTTGGCGTGCGCGTGCTGGTCCTCCTGCGACGCGTCGAACCCGACACCCAGACGGCCGGCCGCCTCGAAGCGCGACAGGAAGTCGGACGTGGCGATGAGGGTCTTGGAGGGGACGCAGTCGGTGAGCACCGCGGCACCACCGAGACCGTCACGATCGATGACGGTGACCTGCGCACCGAGCTGAGAGGCGACGAGCGCGGACTCATAACCGCCCGGGCCACCACCGATGACGACGACAGACTTCTTCCGAGAGCTCACAGACCTATCAAATCACTTGACGTCAAGATAAATGGAATCCCCGATGAGGACTCTCACGAGCCATTCTCGCAGACTCCGGCCACCGCGTTCGGTTCCCGGCCGTCGGTGGGGAGCACTACCCTGAACGACGTGAACGCGCAGAACGAGCAGACGAGCCTCTCCCCCCTTGCCGACCCTTCAGTCGACCCCTTCGAGGTCGCGCGTGACGCTGCCCGCGTCATCCGCGAACGCACGGGCGTCGAGAAGCACGACGTCGCCCTCGTGCTGGGCTCCGGATGGGGCCAGACGGCCGATCTCATCGGTGAGGTCGAGGCCACGGTCGACAACACGGACGTTCCCGGTTTCGGAGCCGCCGCCGTGGCCGGCCACTCCGGTCAGATGCGCTCCATCGAGATCGAGGGCAGTGGCAAGCGTGCACTCGTCTTCGGTACGCGCACCCACTACTACGAGGGCAAGGGCGTGCGCGCCGTCGTCCACGGCATGCGCACGGCTGCGGCGGCCGGCTGCGACACGGTCGTCCTGACGAACGGTTGCGGCGGTCTGCGCCCCGAGTGGGCGCCGGGCACGCCGGTGCTCATCAGCGACCACATCAACCTCACGGCCACGTCGCCGCTCGAGGGCGCCACCTTCGTCGACCTCACCGACCTCTACTCCTCGCGACTGCGTGACGTCGCCCGCGGCGTCGACGCCGACCTCGACGAGGGCGTGTACGCCCAGTTCCCCGGGCCGCACTACGAGACGCCCGCCGAGGTGCGCATGGCCAAGACGCTCGGCGCCGACCTCGTCGGCATGTCGACGACGCTCGAAGCCATCGCCGCGCGTCACGCGGGCCTCGAGGTGCTCGGCATCTCCCTCGTGACGAACGCCGCCGCCGGCATCAGCGAGAACCCCCTGAGCCACGAGGAAGTCATCGAGGCCGGTCAGGCCGCCGCGGCGCGTTGCGGTCAGCTGCTCTCCGGCATCGTCCGCGCACTCTGATCCCCTCGACCCGCCCGAAAGGCACCACGCGATGAGTCTCGAGAACCTGCTCGCCTCGGCCCGATCCTGGATCGCCGACGACCCCGACGCCGCCACCCGCGCGGAGCTCGAGGCCGTCGTCGCGCGCGCCGAAGGTGGCGACGACGTGGCGGCCGCCGACCTGGCCGACCGCTTCGCCGCGTTCCTCGAGTTCGGCACCGCGGGCCTGCGTGGCGCCCTCGGTGCGGGGCCGAACCGCATGAACCGCGTCGTCGTGCTGCGCGCCGCGGCCGGGCTCACGCGGTACCTGCAGGATTCGCTGGCACGCCGTGACGTCACCGTCGTCATCGGCTTCGACGCCCGCCACAACAGCGACGTCTTCGCCGCGGACACGGCCGCTGTCGTCACGGCCGCGGGTGGGCGAGCGCTCATTCTGCCCCGTCCGTTGCCGACGCCCGTTCTGGCCTTCGCGATCCGACACCTCGGCGCCGACGCCGGCGTCATGGTGACGGCCAGCCACAACCCGCCGCAGGACAACGGGTACAAGGTCTACCTCGGCGACGGCAGCCAGATCGTGCCGCCCTCCGACGTCGAGATCGCCGCGGCGATCGACACCTTCCCCACGGCCGCGTCGGTCGCTCGCGCCGAGGACGGCTGGGAGACGCTCACCGACGAACTGGCCGCCGACTACGTCGCGGCGTGCGCGGCGGCGGTCGGCGCACCCGCCGCCGAGCTCTCGATCGTGCACACCGCCCTGCACGGCGTCGGTTCGGCCACGCTTCTCGAGGCCTTCGAGGCGGCCGGCTACGCCCGCCCGCGCCCGGTCGCCTCGCAGGAGCAGCCCGACCCGGAGTTCCCGACCGTCGCCTTCCCCAACCCGGAGGAGCCGGGCGCCATCGACGCGGCGCTCGAGCTCGCTCGCGAGACCTCCCCGGACCTCGTCATCGCCAGCGACCCGGACGCCGACCGGTGCGCCGTCGCCGTGCCCGACCCCAAGGCGGCCACCGACGCCGACCCGCAGGGTTGGCGCATGCTGCGCGGCGACGAGGTCGGCGCGCTGCTCGGCCACCGTGCTCTCGGCCTCATCACGACCGGAGCCGCCACTGGTGCTGATGGCGGCCCGGGCGTCGTCGCGAACAGCATCGTCAGCTCGCGGCTGCTCGGCACGATGGCCCGGGCCGCCGGCGTTCCGCACGAGGAGACCCTCACGGGCTTCAAGTGGATCGCACGCGTTCGCGACATCGCCTACGGCTACGAGGAGGCGCTCGGCTACTGCACCGCTCCGGCGGTAGCCCGCGACAAGGACGGCATCAGCGCGGCCCTCGCGGTCGCGGAGCTCGCCGCCGGGCTCAAGGCTGACGGCCGCACACCCGTCGACCTGCTCGACGACCTGGCTCGCAAGCACGGCGTGCACGCGAGCGACTCGTTCAGCATCCGCGTGAGCGACCTCGCCCTCATGCCCGCGCTCATGGGGCGCCTGCGCGAGCAGCCCGCAACGCAGATCGGCAACGTCGTCGTCGCGGCCTTCCACGACCTCGCGAAGGGCGACGGAGGCCTGCCGCCCACGGACGGTCTGCGCTACCTCCTGGCCGACGGCACCCGCGTCATCGTGCGCCCCAGCGGCACCGAACCCAAGGTCAAGGTCTACCTGGAAGCCATCGTTCACGTCGACGGCGACGACCTCGCCGGCGCCCGCACTCAGGCTGCCGAACGCCTGGCGGCCACGCGCGCGGCGATGGAAGCTCTCACGGCGCTGTGACGCAGGCTCGATCGTCCTCTTCCCTCGCTCGCGTCGTCGTCGTGTCGGGGCCTTCGGGCAGCGGCAAGTCGCGCTTGGCCCGGCACCTGGCGGCCACGCACGGGTGGGCCTTCGTCAACCTCGACGACTTCTACAAGGACCACGACGCTCCCGACCTACCCCGCTTCGCGAACGGCGAGATCGACTGGGACCACCCGGGCACGTGGAACGAAGAGGCTGCTGCCGTAGCGCTCGACACGTTGTGCCGGGAGGGCACCGTGAACGCACCGACGTACTCGATCTCGCACAGCCGCGCCGAGGGCACCCACCCCGTGCACCTCGACGGTGCGCGTTTCGTCGTCGCCGAGGGCATCTTCGCCCCGCACGTCATCGCCGGCCTGCGTGAGCGCGGGCTCCTCGAACAGGCCTGGTGCCTGCGTCGTAACCGCTACGTGACGGCGGCTCGACGTTTCGCTCGTGACCTTTCCGAACGACGCAAGCCGCCGGGCGTCCTCGTGCGCCGTGGATGGCGGCTGTGCCGTGACGAGCCCTCCATCGTCGCCGCTCACATGAACCTGGGTGCCGAACCCGTCTCGTTCCGTCAGGCGTTGCGACGGGCGTCCGCGCTCCAAACGGCTGAACTCCGTTGCCCGCCGGTGTCCGTCCAGGCGGATAGGGTGATCGCGCACGATCAACTGGGAGGAACATCACCGTGAGCAACTGGGGTCAGCAGCCGCCACCCGGCCCGTACGACGGGCAGGTGCCGGGCGAAGGCGCGGGCCAGTACGGCAGCCAGGACAACCACACACCGTGGGGCGGGCAGAACGGCCCGGCGAACCCTGGTTGGCAGGGGGCGCCCCAGCAGCAGCCTTACGGGCAGGGCGCCTACGGCCAAGGCGGTTATAGCCAGAGTGGTTACGGCGCGCCTCAGAATCCCTACGGTCAGCCCGGGTACGGGCCCGGCCAGGGCGGCTTCGTTCCCCCCGGCCCCGCCTTCGTCCCTCAGGCGGCCAAGCCTGGCGTCATGTCGCTGCGTCCTCAGAACGTCGGCGACATCTTCGACGCCGCCTTCCAGACCATTCGCGGCAACCCCGGCGGTTCCGTCGGCACAGTGATCGTCGGTGCGCTCCTCGCGGCCATCCTCTCGGCTGCTTTCATCATCACGGGAGCAATGAACAGCTCGAGCGCCGACGGCACTCCGGACACGGCCGCGCTGGTCGTCATCGGTCTCGCTGCGCCGATCGCCGGGCTCGCCGCTATGGCGTCAGCCGCCGGTCTCGTCCACGTGTTCGCCCAGGCCGTCATGGGCCGCCGCGCCACCATCAGCGCATCGCTGCGTGTGGGAGTGCGGCGCATGTGGTCGATGCTCGGCGTGGGCTTGCTCATGGTTCTCATCATGGTGGCCGTCATGGTGCCCCTGATCCTGGCGATCGTCCTCGCTGCATCGCAGGACAACGGCGGCCCCATCTTCCTGGCCGTCCTCGTCGGCATCGCAACCATCTGCGCCGTGGTGTGGGTGGGCATTCGCCTCTGCTTCGCCGGGCACATCGTGGTCATGGAGAAGGCCGGCCCCACCACGGCACTGCGGCGGTCGTGGCAGCTGACGAAGGGCCGCTTCTGGCGCACTCTCGGCATCACCATCCTCGCGCAGCTCATCGTCTCGGCGATCAGTTGGGTGGCGCAGTTCATTGTGTCCCTGATCATGCTCATCTTCCTCGGCGTGAGCCTCGCGGGTGCCTCCAACGGAGGTGAGGTGTCCGATGCGAGCGTCGGCGCCGCGATCGCGGCTGGTGTGCTCGCCGTCGTCTTTACCCTTCTGTCCTATGCCCTCATCTACCCGTTCACGACGAACGTCACGGGAGCCCTGTACGTCGACGCGCGCATGCGTGACGAAGGCCTGGCGAACCAGCTGATGCAGCTGCCGTCGAACGCCATGGCCGCCAAGGTGAAGCTCACCGACGGGGCGCTCGACTTCCCCTTGCCGGGAGCCGGCGCCCCGGGTGGATTCGGCCAGGCGCCGTACGGCGCTCCCGGTACGGGTCCGATCGACTACCGCTGACCTTTCGCGCGGACGTGCACGATGACCGACTCGCCTCCCCTCACCCCTGACAGCCCGACGGCGCGCCGCTGGCTGTCCGAGGAGTTGGCGAAGCCGGAGTATCAGGACAACCCGTCGCTCATCGAACGCGTCATGAAATGGCTGTCCGAGCACTTCGGAGGCGGCGTCGGTGTCGGTGGTGTCTCGATCCCCGCGTGGCTGATCGCCGTCGTCCTCCTCGCCGTCCTCGTCACGCTCTTCGTCGTGTCGTGGCGTCGGCATCGCCCCAGTGCGCGCGTCGAGAAGGACGCGAGGCACAAGCGTTCGGCCACCGTCTTCGACGCGGCCCGCCTCGAGGCAGGCGACTACCTCGCCCGGGCCCGCGAACTGCGCGGGCGTGACGACGCTGCGGCGCTGCTCGCTGCCTACCGTGCGCTCGTCGTGCGGGCCGAGGACGGCGGCATGCTCCTTCTCGACGACGCGACGACGGTCGGGGACGTCACGCACGTCCTGCGCGACGCGCTGCGCCGTCGGGACGTGCAGGAGCCGTCGTTCGGGGTGCCCGAGGCAAGCCACGCATTCGAGTCGGTGCGCTACGGCCACCACACGCCGACGACCGCCCAGGTCGACGACGTCCTCGCTCTCGAGGCTCTCGTACGCGAAGCCCCCAGACCGAGCGGAGCCGCGCGATGAAGCGCCGGCCCAACGGGATGATCGTTGGTGTGCTCACGCTGAGCGTCCTTCTCCTCGTCCTGCTCGTCATGACGGCGCGCCCGCACACGAACACCCCGCTCGACCCGGACAACCCCTCGCCTCACGGAGCTCAGGCCGTTGCGCGCGTCCTGGAGCAGCACGGGGTTGCCGTCGACCGAGCCGGAAACCTCGACGAGCTGCGTCGTGGCAACACCGGCGACGAGACAACGGTGTTGCTGACCGACGAGTTCCTCATTCCGCACGACGAGCGGCAGGACTTCCTCGCGTCGGCCCGCACGGCCGGCACCCTCGTCGTCGTCGACCCCAGCGAAAGCCTGCGGGAGTCGCTGTTCGACCAGGAGGCCGACGAGTCGGAGAACGTGCCCGTCTACGCCGCCTCGGCCGGGGACGGCAAGAAGATCGTCGCCCTCAACGACCCCACGCTGCTGACGAACGCGTCCGTCGACGACGGCGACAACGCCCGCCAGGCTCTGACCAGCCTCGGTGAGCGCCGGCGCATGGTGTGGATCTCGACGTGGAACGGTGCAACCGGCGAGCAGACCGGCCTCGACTGGCCCGCCTGGAAGACGCCGCTCACGTGGGCGATCGGGCTGTCGGTGCTCTTCCTCGTCGTCCTGCGCGGGCGACGCTTCGGCCTACTCGCGCTCGAGCCCATGCCGGTGACGGTCAAGGCCGTCGAATCGACACGGGCCCTTGCCTCCCTCTACCGCCGCTCGTCAGCACGGGATTCGGCCGCGAGCGCCCTGCGCGACGGCACCGCCTCCCGCGTCGGAGCCGGCCTCGGTCTGTCGCAGGGACGTCGCTCCCCCGACCTCGTCGCGGACGCCCTGCGAGCTCGCGGAGCAGCTGCAGCAGACGCCGACGGCGTTACGGCGTCAAACGTTCCTCATGACCTGGCGGAGTGGCTCACCGGCCCGACGCCCGAGAACGACAAGGCCCTCGTCGAGCTCGCCCGAGAACTCGACCGCCTCGAGAAGGAGATCCTGCGATGAGCGAAGCACCCCGTCCCAGCCACGACGAGGCCCGTCACGTGCTGCCGCGTTCGCACGACGGTCAGAGTCAGCGCTCGACGAGCCCATCGCCCGACCTCCCGTCGGCGCAGGAGGCCCGGGCCGCGCTCGACGAGGTGCGCCGTGAGGTGGCCAAGGCCGTCGTCGGGCAGGACGCCGCGGTGTCGGCGCTGCTCGTGGCGCTCCTGGCGCGGGGACACGTGCTGCTCGAGGGCGTGCCCGGTGTCGCGAAAACACTTCTCGTACGTTCGCTCGCCGAGGCGTTGTCGGTCGACTCCAAGCGCGTGCAGTTCACGCCCGACCTCATGCCGGGCGACATCACCGGCTCGATGCTCTACGACGCGGGAACGTCGGCCTTCGAGTTCCGCGGGGGCCCGGTCTTCACCAACCTCCTGCTCGCCGACGAGATCAACCGCACGCCTCCCAAGACGCAGGCCGCGCTGCTCGAGGCGATGGCGGAGCGTCAGGTCTCGGTCGACGGGCGGACGTACGCTCTGCCGACGCCGTTCCTCGTCGCGGCAACCCAGAACCCCGTCGAGTTCGAGGGCACCTACACGCTGCCCGAAGCGCAGCTCGACCGCTTCCTCATGCGCATCACGCTGCCCGTACCGGAGCGCGACGCCGAGATCGAGATCGTCCGCCGTCATGCACAGGGCTTCGACCCGCGGCGCATGCAGTCGGCCGACCTGCGTGCCGTGGCGACGCCCGCTCACCTCGAAGCCGCGTCGCGCGCCGTCGAGTCGGTGCGCGTGGACGCCGACGTGGCTGCGTACATCGTCGACCTTGCCCGGGCCACGCGCGGCTCTGCCGCAGTCCAGCTCGGCGTGAGTCCACGCGGCTCCACCGCCCTCATGGCCGTCTCGCGGGCGTGGGCGTGGCTGAGCGGCCGCGACTTCGTCACCCCGGACGACGTGCGCAGCCTCGCGCAGGTGACACTCGCCCACCGCATCGTGCTGCGCTCCGAGGCCGAGATGGACGGCCTCAACGCCGCGCAGGTGCTCGACCAGGCCGTGAGGTCGGTAGCCGTCCCGCGCTGAGGCCCTGCCCCCAACACCCCGACGTCCCACTGACCACAACGATCCCGTGAGGAGGTAAGCCGTGTATCTGAGATGGCCCGCAGTCGCCGCAATGGCCGCGGTCTGCCTCGTCGTGTTCGTCGTGCCCTCGACGCAACTCGTCCTCGTGTGGTTCGTCGTCGTGGCGCTCCTCGCCGGCCTCGACGTCCTCCTGGCGCCGCGGCCGTCGTCGTTGCGGTTCGAGCGCCGCCAGCCCGATGGCGTTCGTCTCGGCGAGGAAACCGTCTCGCACCTCGTCGTGACCAACCCGACGTCGCGTACGTTCCGGGGCGCCGTTCGCGACGTCTGGTCGCCCGGAGCCGGCGCCCAGGACGACCGTGGCGTGTTGAACCTCGCCCCCGGCGCGAGCGTCGACCACGTCGTTCACCTGCTCCCCACGCGGCGCGGAATGCGCCCGAACGACGCCATCACGGTGCGCTCGGCCGGTCCGCTCCGGTTGGCCGGTCGCCAGACGCGCCTCGACGAACCGGGCCTGGTGCGCGTGATGCCCGCCTTCAGTTCACGCGCCCACCTGCCGAGTCGTCTCGTGCAGCTTCGCGAGATCGAGGGACGCTCGCTGGTGCGCGCTCCCGGCAGCGGCAGCGAGTTCGACTCGCTGCGCGACTACGTTCGCGGCGACGACGTGCGCAGCATCGACTGGAGGGCCACGGCACGACGCCGCGCTCCCGTCGTCCGGACGTGGCGGCCCGAACGCGATCGCCGCGTCTCGATCCTGCTCGACACCGGGCGGCTCAGCGCAGGGCGTCTCGCCGACACCACACGCCTCGACGCCGGCATGGAGGCCTGCCTCCTCCTGGCCGCTCTGGCCGGTCACGCCGGCGACAACGTCGAATGGACGGCAGGCGACCGTGCTGTTCTCGCGCACGTCCCGCCGACGAGCGGTCGCAATGAGGCGGTGCGGCGCATGATGCTCGCCATGGCTCCGCTCGAGTCACGCCTCGTCGAACCCGACTGGTCACGCCTCGTGCAGGAAGCCACTGCCGACGCGCGCCGCGGCTCGTTGCTCGTCATCGTCACGCCGTTCGAACCCGCCGCGGTCGAGGAATCCCTCGTTCCGCTGCTTCCGGCTCTGGCCCGCGAGACCCGGGTCGTCATCGCCTCCGTGGCCGATCCGGAGGTGGGCGCCATCGCGGCGAAGCGCGACAACGTGCGCGACGTCTACGGAGCCGCGGCCGCCGAACGACTCCGGCACCGCACGACGACGATGCGCGCGGCGTTGGAACGTCACGGCATCTCGGTGCTGCACGAACCACCCGAGCGCCTCGCGCCGGCCCTCGCCGACCACTACCTCGTCCTCAAGCGCGAGGGCCGCCTGTAGCGCCGGTCAGCCGGCGACGAGTTCGTCCTCACGCAGGCGGGCGTCGACGTCACCCGTCACACCGGCCGCCACCGCGCGGCGACCGAGGATGACGACGTACGCGATGAAAGAACACCACGCCGTGAAGCCGATGAGCAGGCGCACCGGCGTGGGCAGCCCGGACGGCGTGACGAAGGCCTCGATGAAGCCGCACAGCGCCAGAACGGCGACGAGGCCCATCGCCGCAGTGAACGCCGTGCGCATCTCCGCCGCGAACGCGTCGGCGCGCGAGCGGGGGCCCGGTTCGATCCACGACCAGAAGCCGCGCAGACCGATGCCGGCGGCGACGAAGATCGACGTCAGTTCGAGCATGCCGTGGGGCAGGATGAGGCCGAAGAACAGCGAGAGCCGGTCGTCGGAGGCCATGAGGCCAGCGGAGACGCCCGTGTTGACGATGTTCGACCACAGCAGGAGCGGAATGGGAAAACCGAGGGCGCCGAGGGTGATGCACAGGGCCGCGACCCACGCGTTGTTCGTCCAGACCCGGAACGCGAAGTCTTGGGCCGCGTAGGAGGAGTAGTAGTCCTCGAAGTCATGCCGCGTCAGCTGCGAGATCTCCTCCGGGCTGAGGACGCTCGAGACGAACGCGGGGTGCGTCGCCGTCCACCAGGCCACGAGCGCCGTCAGCACGACGAAGGCGACGCCGACGCCGGCCCACCAGCGCCAGGCGCGGTAGCAGATGGCCGGAAACGTCTCGAGGAAGAAGCGGGCGAACGCCCCCGGATCGGCCCGGAAGTTGCGCGAGGACTTCACCCGGGCACGGGCGATGATCGTCGAGAGGTACTGCGTGAGAACGGGATCGGCCGACGTGGACTGCACGAGCGAGAGGTGTGACGCCGCGCGCTGGTAGAGGTCGAGCATCTCCTCGGCCTCGGTGCCAGTCAGGCGCCGTTTGCGCCCGAGTTCGTCGAGACGGGCCCACTCCTCGCGGTGCGCTGCGACAACGGCTTCCACATCCACGCTCGTACTCTACGCACCGGCTGCGGCCAGTAACCTGTTCGCGTGGCACACGTCGACGATCGGGAACTGCGCCCGCTGCGGGATCTCACCGGCCCGGCGCAGATCACCGGTGAGGCGGTCGCTCTCGACCTGCCCCCGGCCGGCGTAGGCATGCGCATTCTCGGCGTGATCATCGACCTCATCGTGTGGGCGGTGACCTTCTTCTGCCTCAACTGGGCCGCGCTGAAGCTGGTCGGCACCGCCTCGGATGCGGTCCGAGCAGGGTGGAGCATCGTCGTCCTCGTGACCTCCTTCGTGCTCCTGCCGACGGTGGTCGAGACCCTCACGCTCGGGCGTAGCCTCGGGAAACTCATTCTCGGCATGCGGGTCGTGCGCACCGACGGCGGCGCCATCTCGTTCCGTCACGCTCTCGTCCGCAGCTTCGTGGGCTTCGTCGAGATCATCGGCACCGCAGGCATGGTCGCTCTCATCACGGCCACGCTGACGAGCCGCGCGAGGCGACTCGGCGACCTCGCGGCCGGTACCTACGTCGTGCGTGAAACCCGAGGACTCACGCTACCGCCGCCCGCCCAGATGCCGAGGCAACTCGCGGCGTGGGCCGACTCCCCCGCCGTCGTCAGCCCGCTACCGCAGGACCTCGCGGCACGGATGGCCTTCCTCGTGCGCCAACAGCACGTCATGCGTACCCCGGCGTTCAACGCCGTTGTGACGCAGACGCTGCGCGAGGTCCTCCCGCATGTGACGCCGCCTCCCCCGCCGGGCCACGACCCCTTCGCCGTTCTCGTCGCCATCAGCGTCCTGCGTCGCGACGCCGACGCCCGCCGCATCGAACGCGACGCGCGCATCAGGCGCTCCGTCCTCGGACGCTGACCCGTCCGAAACGCGAACGACGGCCCGTTTCCCCTTGAGGGGAAACGGGCCGTCGTGTTCGTGCGGTCGTCAGCCCTGGCCGCGTGCCACGGCGTAGGCCGGCTTGATCACGGTCATGATGATGTCGAGTCGCTCGTCGAAGCCCACAAACGCGGACTTCATCGCGTTGACGGTGACCTTCTCGAGGTCGGCCAGCGTCCAGCCCGCCTCGCGGACGAGGCCCGTCATCTCCTTCGTCATCGACGTTTCGCTCATGAGGCGGTTGTCGGTGCTCAGTGCGACGCGGAAGCCCAGGGCGAGCAGCAGTGAGATCGGGTGTGAACGCAACGAGAAAGCAGCGCCCGTCTGGAGGTTCGACAGTGGGCAGACCTCCAGCGCGATGCGGCGGTCACGCACGAACGCGGCGAGGCGGCCGAGGCGAACATCGGCCTCCCCCGCGCGCACGCGGGCCGGGAGCGCGGCACGTGCCGGTTCGTCGAGTTCGCCGTACTCCACGCCGTCGACGGTGATGTCGTCGGTGATGCGCACGCCGTGGCCGAGCCGCTCGGCGCCGCAGTACTGAATGGCCTCCCAGATGCTCGGCAGACCGAACGCCTCACCGGCGTGAATCGTGAAGTGGGCGTTCTCGCGGCGCAGGTACTCGAACGCGTCGAGGTGGCGTGTGGGAGGGAAGCCGGCTTCGGCGCCGGCGATGTCGAAGCCGACGACGCCCTTGTCACGGTAGGCGACGGCCAGCTCGGCAATCTCGACGCTCTTGGCCGCGTGACGCATCGCGGTGAGCAGGGCGCGCACGACGATCGGGCGCCCCTGGCTCTCGGCCTCGCGGGCGCCGGCCTCGAAGCCGGCCAGCACTGCGTCGACGACCTCGTCGAGACCGAGTCCCTGTTCGATGTGCAGTTCGGGCGCGAAGCGCACCTCGACGTAGACGACGCCGTCGTTCGCGTGGTCGAGGGCGCACTCTCGGGCCACGCGCTCGATGGCCCCGCGCGTCTGCATGACGCCGACGGTGTGCGCGAACGTCTCGAGGTAGCGCTCGAGCGAACCGGAGTCCGCGCTGTCGCGGAACCACGCGGCGAGCGACGCCTCGTCGGCGGCCGGCAGGGCGTCGTAATCGGTCTCACGGGCGAGTTCGAGCACCGTGGCCGGGCGCACGCCGCCGTCGAGGTGGTCGTGGAGAACGACCTTCGGCAGCCGCGCGATGACGTCCTCGCTCAGGGTGCTCTTCGTGGTCTCGTCGCTCATGCGTTCGTTCCTTCGTCCTCGCGGCCAACCGTTTCGGGCGTGAACGCCGGCAGGCAGACGGCAACGTACTCGGCGCCGTCGGGGCCGACGGTGTAGCGCACGCGCTCCCCCGCGCGAGTGACCACGCTCTGGCCGGCCTCGACCTCGAGCGTGCCGCCGTCGTGCTCGACGCGCACCTGACCAGCGAGCACGAGCGTCACCTCGTCGAACTGGGGCGTCTGCGCCGGCTCGTCCCACCCGGCAGGCGCCTTCATGTGGGCCACGGAGACCGCGCGCTCGCCGGTGGACGCGACGCCCACGTGTTCGTCGATGATCTTGCCGCCGGGTACGGGAATGCGCACCGGCGTGGTGAGGAGTTCAGGCATGCGGTCAGCCTAGTGCTCCGCGGCGGGCCTCTTGCCACGCGACGTCACGGTGGAAGACGGGCGAAGCGGTGTCCCAGAGTGGCTACGTTCGTTGCGGTTGGTGACGGTGCACCGTCACCAACCGCAACGAACGTAGCCAAAGAGCAGCGTCAGCTGATGCGCTCCAGCACGATGTCGCGCGACGTGAAGTCACCGCTGTTCGCCGAGATCTCGTAGCCGCCCTCGAGCGCAGCGACGGCGCGGTCGAAGCGCTCCGGAGTGTCGGTGTGGAGCGTGAGCAGCGGCTGGCCCGCCGTGACGTGGTCGCCCGGCTTCGCGTGCATCTCGATCCCGGCGCCCGCCTGCACCGGGTCTTCCTTGCGCGCACGCCCGGCGCCGAGGCGCCACGCGCTGACGCCGACGGCGAGGGCGTCGAGCTTCGTCAGCACACCGGACGACGGTGCCGTGATGACGTGTGTTTCCTTCGCGGTGGGCAGCGTCGCCTCGGGGTCACCGCCCTGAGCGCCGAGCATCGCGCGCCACTTCGTCATGGCCCGGCCGTCGGTGAGCGCCTTGCGCACCGCGTCCTCGTCCTGTGGGCGACCGGCCGCCGCGAGCATCTCGACAGCGAGCGCCACGGTGAGGTCGACGACATCCTTGGGGCCGCCACCGGCGAGCACCTCGACCGACTCGCGCACCTCCAGGGCGTTGCCTGCGGTGAGGCCGAGCGGCGTCGACATGTCGGTGAGCAGCGCGACGGTGTTGACGCCCGCGTCCGTGCCGAGGTCGACCATGGTGCGCGCGAGCTCGCGCGCGTTCTCCTCATTCTTCATGAAGGCACCGGAGCCGACCTTGACGTCGAGCACGAGCGCACCTGTGCCCTCGGCGATCTTCTTGCTCATGATCGAGCTGGCGATGAGCGGGATCGCCTCCACCGTGCCGGTGACGTCGCGCAGCGCGTAGAGCTTCTTGTCGGCCGGCGCGAGGCCGTCACCGGCTGCGCAGACGACGGCGCCGACGCGCTCGAGCTGACGCATCATCTCGGCGTTCGTCAGGGAGGCCCGCCACCCGGCGATGGACTCCATCTTGTCGAGCGTGCCGCCGGTGTGGCCGAGGCCGCGGCCCGAGAGCTGCGGGACGGCGACGTCGAAGACCGCGACGAGCGGCGCCAGCGGCAACGTGATCTTGTCACCGACGCCGCCGGTGGAGTGCTTGTCGGCAGTCGGCACGGACAGCGACGAGAAGTCCATGCGCTCACCGGAGGCGATCATCGCCTTCGTCCAGCGGGCGATCTCCTCGCGCGACATGCCGTTGAGCAGGATCGCCATCGCCATGGCGGCCATCTGCTCGTCGGCGACCGCACCACGCGTGTAGGCGTCGATCATCCAGTCGATCTCGTCGTTCGAGAGGGTTCCGGAGTCACGCTTGATGCGGATGAGGTCGACGGCGTCGAACGCTTCGTGCGTGGAGTTCGCGGGGGTCATGAATCACCTTTCAGGGTCGCTGCTGCGGTGGCGACGGCACCCAGGTTGGGGGCGCCGAACGCGTGGGGAAGGAGGTCGGTGAGCGGCAGCGGCGGCCCACCGTCCATCTCGATGAGCATGTCGGGGCTCGCGTGCTCGAAGAGCAGCTGACGGCATCGGCCGCACGGCGTGATGGGCGTACCGTTGCCGTCGACGCACGAGAGGGCGACGAGCAGTTCGCGCTCCGCCTCGTGGTCGAGCACCGGGCCGTCACCGCGGGATTCGCCCGTGCCGTAAAGCGACGAGACGAGGCCGCACTCGGCACACAGGACGACGCCGTAGGCGGCGTTCTCGACGTTGCAGCCGGTGAGGATGCGACCGCGCGTCGTGAGCGCGGCCACGCCGACCGGGAACCGGGAGTACGGCACGTACGCCCTGGCGCACACGGCGACGGCCTCGCCGCGCAGCAGCTCCCAGTCCACAGAGTCGGGTACCTGTGTCATGTCGAGGCCGCCTTTCACCTTGAGGCCGTCTGGAGACGTGCGACGCGTGTCGCACCGAGGGGGGAGGCTGAGCTTGCGAAGCCTCCCCGCCGGAAGACGCGCTAGACAGCCGTGTCGCACCGAGCGGGGCGGCTGAGCTTGCGAAGCCTCCCCGCCGGAAGACGCGCAGAAAAACTAGCCCGCTTCGCCCTTGCGATAGATGGCGCCGTCAGCAGCCGGCATCCGCAGGTGTTGGCTGGCGAACGCCATGACGAGGAGTGTGACGACGTACGGCGCTGTGGCCGTGAGGTTCGGATCGATCGTGTCCGATCCGAAGTACCACATGAGCACGAGCACACCGGCGACGGCGAGGATGACGGCGTGGAGCACGCGCTTCTTGACCGCCATCCACACGGCACCGACGAGGACGCCCGCACCCACGAGGAGCAGCAGCGCGTGCACCTGGTCGCCACCGCGCAGCTGGAGAGCCTGGGTGTAACCGAAGAGCAGCGCGCCGAGGGCGGTGCCGATCGGCATCCAGTTACCGAAGATCATCGCGGCGAGACCGATGTAGCCGCGGCCACCCGTCTGGCCCTGCTGGAACCCGTCGGAGGCGACCATCGCGAGGAAGCCACCACCGAGACCGGCGAGACCACCGGAGACGACGACGGCGATCGTCTTGTAGAGGTACACGTTGACGCCGAGGGTCTCGGCCGCCTGCGGGGCCTCCCCACAGCTGCGCAGGCGCAGACCGAACGAGGTCTTCCACAGGACGAAGATCGTGCCGATGACGAGGGCGATGGCGAGCAGCGTGAGCAGCGAGACGTCCTTCGTCAGACCGGCGAGGATGCCGGCGACATCGGAGACGAGGAACCAGTGGTTCTTCTCGATGTCGACGAGAGCGCTCGACCCGGGAAGGGTGACGCTCGCGACGTCCGGCAGGCTCGGGCTCTGGGTGGGGCCACCGCCGGGCAGTTCGGAGAAGAAGCGCTCGGCGAGGAACTTCGTCAGGCCCGCACCGAGCAGGTTGATGGCCACACCGGAGACGATGTGGTCGACGCCGAAGAACACGGTGGCGATGGCGTGGAGCAGGCCGAAGAGCATGCCGCCGAGGATGCCGCCGAGCACGCCGGCCCACGGGCCGTAGTGGTAGGCCGCGAAGGCAGCGCTCCACGAGCCCATGATCATCATGCCCTCGAGACCGATGTTGACTACACCGGCCCGCTCGGACCACAGACCACCGAGACCGGCGAGGGCCAGCGGCACAGCGGCCACGAGGGCCGCAGAGATGGCGTTCGAGGAGTCGATGTCGTTGACGCCGGTGGCGACGCGAAGGATCGACAGGCCGAGAACGACGGCGACGAGCGCGAGCGGAAGGAGCGCCTTGCGCGGCAGCCCGAGCGTCCGCTTCGGCTGGGTTGCGGTAGCAGCGACGGTGCTCATGCGGTGGCTCCTGCGGTCTTGCCTGCGGCGAGTTCGGCGGCGACACGTCGGGCCTCGATGCGCTTGTCCCAACGACGCACGAGTTCGTACGCGATGACGACGGCGAGCACCATGACGCCCTGGATGATGTTGACGAGCGAGGCGTTGACGCCCGCGTTGATCTGCAGCGCGTTCGACTGACCGTTGAGGTAGGCCCACAGCAGCGCGCCGAAGCCGATGCCGATCGGGTGGTTACGGCCGATGAGCGCGACGGCGATGCCGGCGAAGCCGAGGCCCGTCTGGCTGTTGGAGCCGTAGTTGAAGTCCTGACCGAACAGCTGCGGCATGCCGACGAGGCCCGCAACGGCACCCGAGAGCAGCATCGCGGTGATCGTCATCTTCTTGACGCTCACACCGGAGGCGACGGCGGCCGACTCGGACGAGCCCGTCGCGCGCAGGTCGAAGCCGAAGCGTGTGTGGTTGATGACGTACCAGTAGGCGATGCCGACGAGCACGGCGAGGATCGTCAGACCGAAGATCTGGCCCGTGGCGGTCTGCGCGAGCGCCGGAACGTGCGAGCTCTCCGGGATGTTCTTCGTGTTCGTCGCGTTCGAGCCCTCCTGCTTGTCGGCGACCTTGAACAGCAGCCAGGAGACGACGCCGGTGGCGATCGAGTTGAGCATGATCGAGCTGATGACCTCGGAGACGCCGCGCGTCACCTTGAGCACCGCGATGATGCCGGCCCAGGCGGCACCGACGAGCATCGCGAGCACGAGGGCACCGATGACGTTGAGGAAGCCGGGCAGCCAGCCCTGGCCGGCGAAGAGCGCGGCCGCGAAGGCAGCGACGCGGTACTGGCCGTCGACGCCGATGTTGAACAGGTTCATCCGGAAGCCGATGGCCACGGCGATACCGGAGAGGTAGAGGACGGCGGCGTCGTTGACGATGGCCTCGGCGACGCCCTGCATCGGCGTCGACAGGAAGACCTGCCAGACCGGCCCGACGGCGTTGCCGAGGGCGAGCAGGACGATCGAGGTCAGAACGACCGCGATCGCGATGGCGAGCAACGGCGCAGCGACAGCCACGCCGATCCTTCGGAGCGTGGAGTTCATCGTGCAGCTTCCTCCTGCGCATCGACGGTGGTGGCGTTCTCGGGGGTGTTGGCACCCGTCATGGCGGCACCGAGCTGCTCGGCGGTGACTGTCTTCGGGTCGAACTCACCCGAGAGCTTGCCGCGCAGGATGACGCGGATCGTGTCGGACAGACCGATGAGCTCGTCGAGGTCCGCGGAGATGAGGAGCACGGCGAGACCCTCGCGGCGGGCGTCCTTGATGTGGTCCCAGATCGCCGACTGGGCGCCGACGTCGACACCACGGGTGGGGTGGGCGGCGACGAGCACGCGCGGGGCGTGCGACATCTCGCGGCCGAAGATGAGCTTCTGCTGGTTACCACCCGAGAGCGAACCGGCGGTGACGTCGATGCTCGGCGTACGCACGTCGTAGGCCTCGACGATGCGCTGCGTGTCGTCCTTCGCGGCCTTGGGCGTGAGACGCCAGCCCTTGCTCGCCGGCTCCTGACGCTGGTGGCCGAGCATGCGGTTCTCCCAAAGCGGCGCGCCGAGAAGCAGGGCGTGGCGGTGACGGTCCTCGGGGATGTAGCCGATGCCGTTCTCACGGATGCGACGCGTGGGCCACGCCGTGATGTCGTCGTTCTCGACGACGACGGTGCCGGCGTCCGCGCGGCGCATGCCGAGGATCGTCTCGACGAGCTCGGCCTGGCCGTTGCCCTCGACACCTGCAATACCGAGCACCTCACCGGCGTGGATCGTGAGGTCGAGGTCGGACAGCAGCGCGGGGCCACCGGCCGGATCGGCGAGCGTGACGTCGGTGATCTGCATGACGACGCGGTCGGTGACCGTCGACTCCTGCGTCTCGGGCGTCGGCAGCTGCGAACCGACCATGAGCTCGGCGAGCTGTTTGCTCGTCACCGACGAGCTCTTGACGCGGTCGATGGTCGTGCCGCGGCGGATGACGGTGATGTCGTCGGCGACGCCGCGCACCTCGTCGAGCTTGTGCGAGATGAACAGGACGGTGAGGCCCTCGGACTTCATCTCCTTGAGGTTGCCGAAGAGTTCGTCGACCTCCTGCGGCACGAGCACGGCCGTGGGCTCGTCGAGGATGAGGATCTTGGCGCCGCGGTAGAGAACCTTGAGGATCTCCACGCGCTGGCGGGCGCCGACGCCGAGGTCGGCGACCATCATCTCGGGGCGCACGTCGAGGCCGTAGGCGTCGGAGATGCGCTTGATCTCGTCACGGGCCTTGGAGCCGATGCCGTGCAGCTTCTCGGCGCCGAGGACGACGTTCTCGAGCACCGTGAGGTTGTCGGCCAGCATGAAGTGCTGGAACACCATGCCGACGCCGGCCTTGATGGCGTCCTTCGGGGAGGAGAAGGAGACCTCGTCGCCGTTGATGCGGATCGTGCCTTCGTCCGGCTTCTGCACGCCGTAAAGGATCTTCATGAGCGTCGACTTACCGGCACCGTTCTCGCCGACGATGGCGTGGATCGTGCCGCGCGCGACCTGCAGGTGCAGGTCCTTGTTGGCGACGACGCCGGGGAATCGCTTCGTGATGCCGTCGAGGTCGACGGCGAGGGCCCCGCTCGGGGGCGCCGTCACATCGGCGACGGCGATGCCGCTCACGCCGGTGGGCGCTTCGGGGGTGTCGGTGGTGTCGATGACGCACACTCCTGGTCAAACCGTCAAGGTCCGGCACGCAGGATACCCGCATGCCGGACCTTGAGCCGTTGTGGAATTACTTGGACGGGGTCGGGGAAACCTTGACCTTGCCCTCGACGATCTCCTTCTTGGCGTCGTCGACAGCCTTCTTCGCCTCGGCCGACAGGTGGTTGCCCGTCGTGGCCAGCGAGACGCCGTCCTCCTTGAGGCCGAACTCCTTGTTGCCGCCGGAGAACTTGTCGTCCTTGACGGAGTTGACGAAGTCCTCGACCGTTCCGGAGCAGTTCTTCATGGCGGAGGTGAGCACCGAGCCGGCGACGGACTTGTCGGCCGTCAGGGCCTGGTCGGAGTCGACACCGATGGCCCACTTGCCCGCGGAGTGCGCGGCCTGGATGACGCCGTCACCCGACTTGCCGGCAGCGGCGTAGACGATGTCGGCGCCCTTCTGGAACATCGAGTTGGCCGAGGCCTTGCCCTTGTCCGGAGCAGCGAAGCCGCTGAAGTCACCGGCCGGCGTGAGGTACGTCTTGTCGATCTTGATCTTCGGGTTGGCGTGCTTGGCGCCCGCGAAGTAACCGGCCTCGAACTTCTGGATCAGCGGAACGTTGACGCCACCGACGAAGCCGATGTGGCCCGTCTTGCTCATCTTCGCGGCGGCGACGCCGGCGAGGTAGGACGCCTCGTGCTCCTTGAAGGTGATCTGCTCGACGTTCGTGCCCTTGGAGTCGGGCGACGCGTCGTCGATGATGGCGAACTTCACGTTCGGGTACTTCTTGGCGACGTTGCCGATGGACTTGGCGTAGACGAAGCCGACCGCGACGATCGCCTTGTTGCCCGACGCCGCGAGCTGGCTGAGACGGTTCTCGCGAGCCTGGTCGTTCTCACCCTCGCCGGCCTCGGCGGTCGTGATCTTGAGGTTCGGGATCTTCTTCTTCGCCGCTTCCATACCCGCGTACGAGGCGTCGTTGAAGGAGTGGTCACCACGACCGCCCACGTCGAAGGCGATGGCGGCCTTGAACTCGGAACCCGAGGAACCGTTGCCGGAACCGCCGGCGGACTTGTCGTTCGAACCACAGGCGGCGAGGCCGGCCGTCATAGCGACGGCGGCAGCGATGGAAACAACCCGCTTCACGGGGCACTCCTTGGGTTAAGCGGCGCGAGGGCCGTCGAGCAGATCGGGCGTCGCAGTCACGACTGCCAACCCACCAAGCGTACCCGCGAGTCACAGGGACAATAAGGGCGGATGACGAGTGGTGACCTAACCGTTATCCACCGCCCGGATTCCTTCGTGTGATAAGTGCTCAGCGACGCACCGGAAGAGGTGGGTCGGCCACGATGAGCAGCGGCGCGGAAGCGTGCGGAACTCCGTCGTCCGACCCCTCCCCCGCAATCGGCCGCCCGGCCTCGAGGTCGTCGCGATGGATGGCAGCGCCTACGCGCTCGTCGAGAACCTCGACGAGCGGCTCGACGAGCGGTTCGGGAATGCGCCACAACCCGCGCAGACGCAGGACGACGCCGGGAGCTTCGGGGGCCAGATCCGCGAGGCAGTCCGCGAGCGCGTCCCAGTTGTGCCCGAAGTGGTCGGGAAGGCCGAGCTGTTGGGCGAGGGTGCGCATCAGCCCCTTCTTGTCGACGACGCCGTTCAACGTCACCTCGGCGAACGCCCACCCGGAGTCGGCGCAGATCGTTCGCAGTTCGTCGGCCGTCGGGCCCACGAGGCCGCGCGGCACCCAGCCGCCACGTCCCGCCGTCACGAGGTCTCGTACCGCTGCGGTCGTCATCGCACGACCCTCCTGAACGTCTCGTAATGATCGTCCGTGTAATACATCGTGCCGTCCTTGCCCGTGACGATCCTGCGCGCCCCGCGGTCGGACGAGCCCGGGGTGCTCACCGTGTACTCGTGATACCAGCCGGGCGCCTGGCGCGGGAGGATCCGTTCGCGATTGCCGAAGACGACGCCGTCACGGCGGTAGGGGTAGGGCCCACCGTCGTCGATGAGCGCCACCGTCTCTCGAGCCTGACGCGGCAGTTGCGACAGACGCACGGTGGCGAGGCCGTCCTCCCCACCCCTCGCCTGCGACGACGAGGGTGAAGAACTCGAGCCGTCCGACCCGCCCGAGGCGGAAGTGTCGCTGCCGTAGCTCTGCGCTGTGAACGGCGAGGGCGCGGGCCCGGACGATCGGCCGTCATCCGAGCCACGCGAGAGCAACGCGATGGCGGCAATGAGGGCAAGCAGCAGCAACGCGATGGTCGCGATGCGCTGACCGAGCCCTGCCTGTGACAGTTTCGGGCGACTCAGCGCCACCATCTCCTCATGTCGTCGAACGAGCGGATCAGCACCGGCTCAGAACACATCCTGCGGGACGTACTTCCCCCAGACCTCGCGCAGAGCGTCGCTGACCTCGCCACCAGTGGCGCCGGCGGCGTGGGCGTCACGCATGGGCCACAGGACGTTGTCGTTGCCCTGCGCGGCCTTCTGCATCTTCTCGAGGGCTGCGTCGACGACGCTCTGGTCACGGTTCTTGCGCAGCTGCGCAAGCCGCTCGCACTGCTCGGCCTCGATGGCCGGGTCGACGCGAAGGGGCTCGTAGGGCTCCTCCTCGTCGAGCTGGTAGCGGTTGACGCCGACGACGACGCGCTCGCCGTGGTCGATCTGCAGCGCCACGTCGTAGGCGCTCTTCTCGATCTCGGTCTTCTGGAAGCCCTCTTCGATGGCCTTGACGGCGCCGCCCTTGTCCTCGACGGCCTGGATGAGCGCGAGCGCCTCCTCCTCGAGGTCGTTCGTCATCGACTCCACGACGTAACTGCCTGCGAACGGGTCGACGGTCTTCGTCACGTCGGTCTCGAACGCAAGGATCTGCTGGGTGCGCAGGGCGAGGCGGGCCGCCTTGGCCGTGGGCAGAGCGATGGCCTCGTCGTACGAGTTGGTGTGCAGGCTCTGCGTACCGCCGAGCACGGCGCCGAGGCCCTGCAGCGCGACGCGCACGAGGTTGACCTCGGGCTGCTGCGCGGTGAGCTGCACGCCTGCTGTTTGGGTGTGGAAGCGCAGCATCTGCGACTTCGGGTTCTTCGAACCGAACTCCTCGCGCATGATGCGCGCCCACAGGCGCCTGGCCGCGCGGAACTTGGCGACCTCCTCGAGCAGCGTCGTGCGGGCGACGAAGAAGAACGACAGGCGCGGGGCGAAGTCGTCGACGTCGAGGCCGGCCGCGAGCGCGGCGCGCACGTACTCCTTGGCGTTGGCCAGGGTGAAGGCGATCTCCTGCGCGGGCGTCGCTCCCGCCTCGGCCATGTGGTAGCCCGAGATGGAGATCGTGTTCCAGCGCGGAATCTCCTTGTGGCAGTACTCGAAGATGTTCGAGATGAGGCGCAGGGATTCGGCCGGCGGGTAGATGTACGTGCCGCGCGCGATGTACTCCTTGAGCACGTCGTTCTGGATCGTTCCGGTGAGCTTGGCTCCCGGGATGCCCTGACGTTCCGCGGCGAGCTGGTACATGAGCAGCAGGCTCGAGGCCGGCGCGTTGATCGTCATCGAGGTGGAGACCTCGTCGAGCGGCAGGCCGTCGAAGAGAACGAGCATGTCGTCGAGCGAGTCGATGGCGACGCCGACCTTGCCGACCTCACCGTGCGCGAGAGCCGCATCCGAGTCGTAGCCCATCTGGGTCGGCAGGTCGAAGGCGACGGAGAGGCCGCCGGTGCCGTTGGCGACGAGCTCGTGGTAGCGCTGGTTGCTCTCCCGGGCGGTGCCGAAGCCGGCGTACTGGCGCATCGTCCAGGGGCGACCGGTGTACATCGAGGGGTACACGCCGCGGGTGAACGGGTACTCCCCCGGATTGCCGAGTCGTTCGTCGGCGTTGAACCCCGAAAGATCGTTCGCCGTGTACACGGGCTTGAGCCCGAGCCCCGACTCCGTCATCCGACTGCGATCCGTTGCGCCACTCATAGCCGCACCTTATCCGGCGGACCGGGCGCGAGGGGCCGAACCGATTGGCCCTGTGGAAGGTTCAGCCGCGGCGGGCTCGCGTGCGCAGGGCCTCGTTGAGATCGCGGACGAGGCCCGGCCCCTTGTAGATGAAGCCGCTGTAGACCTGGAGCAGGTCGGCGCCGGAGTCCATGAGCGCGAGACCGTCGTCGGCGGACATGATGCCGCCGACCCCGATGATGGGCAGCTGAGTGCGACTCGCGAGGAACCCGACGACCTCGCGGGCGCGACGCGTCAGCGGGGCACCCGAGAGACCGCCGGCCTCGGACGCAAGGGTGAGGTCGGCGCGGGCGAGGCCGTCACGCGCGAGCGTCGTGTTCGTCGCGATGAGGCCGGAGACACCCGAGCCGTGGGCCACCTCGAGCACGTCCTCGAGGGCGTCCTCGGTGAGGTCGGGGGCGATCTTGACGAAGACGGGCGTCGGATGCGCGCCGCGTTCGGCCGCGAGGTTGCGTTCGCGAGCGGTGATCGACTGGAGCAGTTCGAGAAGCGGCGCCTTGTCCTGCAGGGTCCGCAGGCCGGGCGTGTTGGGGCTGGAGACGTTGACGGCGAAGTAGTCAGCCAGGCCGCTGAGCCGCCCGAGCGACGTGAGGTAGTCGCGTGTGGCTTCCTCGACGGGCGTCGTCTTCGTCTTGCCGAGGCTGACGCCGACGGGAATCGAGAGGTTGCCGCTCGACCGTGCGCGACGCAGTGTGGCCGCGAGCGCCTGGGAGCCGTCGTTGTTGAACCCCATGCGGTTGATGAGGCCGTGACTGGCCTTGAGGCGGAACAGGCGCGGCTGCGGGTTGCCCGGCTGCGCCTCGGCGGTGACGGTGCCGACCTCGACGTGGCCGAAGCCCAACGCGCCCCAGGAGGTGACGGCGACGCCGTCCTTGTCGACGCCGGCGGCGAGGCCGACGCGGCCCGGGAAGCGGATCCCCGCGATCGTCACGGCGTCGTCGGGTGCGCCGAGGGCTGCTCCGACGACGTCGGCGATGAGCCCGGCGGCGGGCAGCGAACCGAACTGCGCCATCGCCTGGAGGGTCGCGTGGTGTGCGGCCTCGGCATCTCCCCCGCCGATGCGGAACAGGGCCGGGCGCATGGCGCGCTCGTACCCGTGGGTGAGGGTCGCTCGGCGGACGGCGTCGAGATCGAGTTTCATACGTTCATTGTCCCCGAACGGCCGCGTGTGGCTCCACTCGGTGGATCAGGTGAGGTCTTCGCGGCCCGTCAGCTTGAGCTGTTCGACGACCTGCTTGACGTCCTGCGCCCGCTCGCGGGTGGTGACGAGCACGGCGTCGACGGTGTCGACGACGACGATGTCCTCGAGGCCCATGGCGACGACGGTTCGCCCGGAGCGCGGTGCGACGACTCCCGTCGCGTCCTGCATGACGACGAGTTCGCTCTCACCGAGCACCTTGACGCCGGGCGCCTCCGCCGACTCGACGAGCAGCGACGCGAGGGACGCGAAGTCGCCCACATCGTCCCAGGAGAAATCTCCCGGCACGGTGGCGACGCGACCGTCGACGGCGGCGGGCTCGGCGATGGCGTTGTCGATGGCGATCTTCGTCAGGCGCGGCCACAGTTCGGCGAGGCGGAAGGGGTTGGCGGCGATGATCCGCAGGTACTCGGCTAGGCGGGGCTGGTAATCCTCGATCATCTGCATGAGCGTCGCTGCCTTGACCACGAACATGCCGGCGTTCCAGGAGTACTCGCCGACGGCGACGTAGGCCTGCGCCGTGGGGCCGTCGGGCTTCTCGACGAAGGCCTTGACGATCGTCGCGTCGGGGGCGCCTTCGATGCGCATGTTCGCGCCCGCCCGGATGTAGCCGAATCCGGTGGACGGGTAGGTGGGCTTGATGGCGACGGTGACGAGGTAGTCGTGGCGCGCCACCTCGACGGCCTGGCGCACGGTGGCCTCGAAGATGTCGGTGCCGCCGACGACCTGGTCAGCGGCGAACGAGCCGAGAACCGCGTCGGGGTCGCGCTGGGCGAGGATGGCCGCGGCGAGCCCGATGGCGGGCATCGATTCGCGCGGGCTGGGCTCGACGAGCAGGTCGTCGTCACCGAGTTCGCTGAGTTGCTCGCGCACGGCCTCGGCGTGCGCCGCACCGGTCACGATGAGCAGGTTGTCGCCGCACAGCGGCTTGAGGCGGTCGACAGTGCCCTGGAGGAGCGAGCGACCCGAGCCCGTGAGGTCGTGCAGGAACTTGGGCGAGTTGGCCCGCGAGAGGGGCCACAGGCGCGTGCCGGAGCCCCCGGCAGGAATGACGCCCCAGAAACCTGGAATCGGACCGTGCTGCGCTTCGTGCATGGGCCTAACGGTAATGGACTCGGCATAGAACCCCGCTTCAGGCCTACCGATGAGCTCAGGCGGGTTCACGTGCCGATCACCTTCCGGTGCGCTCATCGTTCATCCCTTCGCCAAGCACGCGCCATGTCACAGGGCTGTCATGAGCATGTGCGCATCGCCATCGTGACCGAGTCGTTCCTGCCGACCCTCAACGGCGTCACCACGAGTGTATGCCGGGTGCTCGACTGCCTCGCTGCTCAGGGTGGCCACGAGGTGCTCGTCGTGTGCCCCGGACCTGCGCCGTCGAACTATCTCGGGTTCGCCGTGAAGACGGTGCCGAGCGTCACCGTCCGCGCGTTCCGCGTGGGCTTGCCGACAAAGCAACTCGAGCAGATCCTGCTGCAGTTCGCACCTGATGTCGTTCACGCCGCCTCGCCGTTCGGGCTCGGCGCCCGCGCGCTCGCCGCTGCACGCAACCTCGCGATCCCGAGTGTGGCGATCTACCAGACGGACATGCCGAGCTACGTCGCCCAGCACGGTGGCATGCTGGGCGACTTCGCGCACCGCACGTCGTGGCGCTGGGTGCGTCACCTCCACTCGTTGGCGGATCTGACGCTCGCGCCGAGCAGCGCAGCCACTGCCGAGTTGGCAGAACACGGCGTACCGCGCGTTGCCCTGTGGGGTCGCGGGGTCGACGCGACGCAGTTCGACGCCACGCTCAAGACCGACCCCCAAGTGCTCGCCCTGCGTGAACGCCTCGCGCCCAACGGCGAGGTGATCGTGGGTTACGTGGGTCGACTCGCGCCGGAGAAGGAACTGCACCGCCTCGAGGAGATCGCCGACCTTCCTGGCATCAGCATCGCGATCGTCGGCGAGGGCCCGGATCGTGACGACCTCGAGCGCCTCGTGCCGAACGCACACTTCCTCGGCCGCCAGGAGGGTGCGACTCTGGCGCGCAGCTATGCGAGCTTCGACGTCTTCGTCCACACGGGAACGAAGGAGACGTTCGGGCAGACGCTCCAGGAGGCCATGGCGAGCGGCCTGCCCGTCGTCGCGCCCGCTGCCGGCGGCCCGCTCGACATCGTGAAGCCGGGAGTGACGGGGCTGCTCTTCGACCCGTCAGCCCCAGGAGCCCTTCGACGCAGCGTGGGTTCCCTCGTCGCCGACGAG
The DNA here is from genome assembly GCF_003515945.1 of Dermacoccus abyssi. Lineage (GTDB taxonomy): Bacteria > Actinomycetota > Actinomycetes > Actinomycetales > Dermatophilaceae > Dermacoccus > Dermacoccus abyssi. The sequence goes on along the minus strand of NZ_QWLM01000007.1, from coordinate 117,102 downwards.
GCCATGCGAGAGCGCATGGGCGCCTCCGCGGTCCGCAAGGTCGCCGACCGCTCGTGGGCCGGCATGACGAACAAGCTGCTCGACTACTACGACCACGTCACCCGTCCGGCCTGGGCCCGCGCTGCCTGATCCCTCGCCTCCCCTGGTGCACTCATGTGGGTGTGGCTGCGACATGTTGCGGCCACATTCACATATCTGCACCGGCGCCCACAACGCACGTGACCCCACCGCCCTCAAGGGCAGTGGGGTCACCTGAGGCGGTCGTCCGTCAGTGGCGAGCCTTGGCCGAACGGAAGTCCTTGTTCAGCTGGCTGATGACGTCGAGCGGGATCTCCTTGGGGCACGCAGCGGCGCACTCGCCGATGTTCGTGCAACCGCCGAAGCCTTCGTGGTCGTGCTGGTTGACCATCGACACGACGCGGGCGTCGCGCTCGGGCTGCCCCTGCGGCAACTCGCCCAGGTGCGTGATCTTGGCACCCATGAAGAGCATTCCCGAGGCGTTCGGGCAGGCCGCGACGCACGCGCCACAGCCGATGCACTTCGCGGTGTCGAACGCACGGTCCGCCTGCGGCTTCGGGACGGGCACCGAGTGCGCCTCGGGGGCAGCACCGGTGTTGACCGAGATGTAGCCACCGGCCTGGATGATGCGGTCGAAGGCGCTGCGGTCGACGACGAGATCACGCACGACCGGGAACGCGTCGGCGCGCCACGGCTCGATGGTGATTTCCTCGCCGTCGCTGAACGAGCGCATGTGCAACTGGCACGTCGTGGTGACCTCGGGGCCGTGGGCCATACCCGAGATCATCATTCCGCACATGCCACAGATGCCTTCGCGGCAGTCGGAGTCGAACGCGATCGGCTCCGTGCCCTCGGCCTGCAGCTGCTCGTTGAGCACGTCGAGCATCTCGAGGAACGACATGTCCTCGCTGATGTCCGAAACCTTGTAGGTCTCGAAACGCCCGGCGGTAGCTGCGTTGTCCTGACGCCAGATCTTGAGAGTGAGGTTCACTTGTAGCTCCGCTGCTTCAGTTCGATGAACTTGTAGACGAGGTCTTCCTTGTGCAACACGGGGTGCTGGGGGGCTCCGTCGGAGTCGTCCCCGTCCATACCCGCGTACTCCCAGGCCGCGACGTAGGCGAACTCGTCGTCGTGACGCAGTGCCTCTCCGTCCTCGGTCTGGCTCTCGGCGCGGAAGTGACCACCACAGGATTCGCGGCGGTGCAGCGCGTCGATGCACATGAGTTCGCCCAGCTCGAGGAAGTCGGCCACGCGGCCAGCCTTCTCGAGCGACTGGTTGAGGGTGTCGGCCGTGCCGAGCACCTTGACGTTGCTCCAGAACTCCTTCTTGAGGTCGCGGATGAGGCCGATGGCCTTCGTCAGGCCCTCCTCCGTGCGCTCCATGCCGCAGTACTCCCACATGATGCGACCGAGCTCCTTGTGGAAGCTGTCGACCGTGCGCTCACCGTTGATGGAGAGGAACTTCTGGATGCGGTCCTCGACGGCGCGACGGGCCTCGAGCACGGCCGGGTCGTCGTCCGTGATCGGCTCGAACGGGCCGTCGGCGAGGTAGTTGCGGATCGTGTTCGGCAGGACGAAGTAGCCGTCCGCGAGGCACTGCATGAGCGAGCTCGCACCGAGACGGTTGGCACCGTGGTCGGAAAAGTTCGCCTCACCCGTGCAGTACAGGCCGGTGATCGACGTCTGCAGGTCGTAGTCGACCCACAGGCCACCCATCGTGTAGTGCACGGCCGGGTAGATACGCATCGGCGTCTTGTACGGGTCCTCACCCGTGATCCGCGCGTACATGTCGAACAGGTTGCCGTACTTCTCCTTGACGGCGGCCTCGCCCATGCGCTCCATGGCAGCCGTGAAGTCGAGGTAGACGCCGCGTCGCATCTGACGCTTGTTGCCGTGCTCGTCGACCTCGTCGACGAGCGGGCCGACGCCGCGACCCTCGTCGCACATGTTCTTGGCCTGGCGCGACGCGATGTCACGCGGCACGAGGTTTCCGAAGGCCGGGTAGATGCGCTCGAGGTAGTAGTCGCGCGCTTCCTCGGGGATGTCGCGCGGGTCCTTGTCGCAGTCGGCTTCGTTCTTCGGCACCCAGATGCGACCGTCGTTACGCAGCGACTCCGACATCAGCGTCAGCTTCGACTGGTGGTCGCCGGAGACGGGGATGCAGGTGGGGTGGATCTGCGTGTAGCAGGGGTTGCCGAAGTAGGCGCCCTTGCGGTGCGCGCGCCACGGAGCCGTGATGTTGCAGCCCATCGCGTTGGTCGACAGGAAGAAGACGTTGCCGTAGCCGCCCGTGGCGAGCACGACGACGTCAGCGAGGTGCGTCTCGATCTCACCGGTGACCATGTCGCGCGCCACGATGCCGCGCGCACGACCGTCCTTGATGATGACCTCGAGCATCTCGTGGCGCTTGTACTCCTTGACCGTGCCCTTGGCGACCTGACGCTCCATGGCCTGGTAGGCGCCGATGAGCAACTGCTGGCCCGTCTGGCCGGCCGCGTAGAACGTACGGGCCACCTGCACACCACCGAACGAACGGTTGTCGAGCAGACCGCCGTACTCGCGAGCGAAGGGCACGCCCTGCGCGACGCACTGGTCGATGATGTTCGTGCTCACCTCGGCGAGGCGGTAGACGTTGGTCTCGCGGCTACGGTAGTCGCCACCCTTGACCGTGTCGTAGAAGAGGCGGTACGTGGAGTCACCGTCGTCGTTGTAGTTCTTCGCCGCGTTGATGCCGCCCTGCGCAGCGATCGAGTGCGCGCGTCGGGCCGAGTCCTGGTAGAAGAACGTCTTGATGTTGTAGCCGGCCTCACCCATCGTGGCGGCGGCCGACGCACCGGCGAGGCCGGTGCCGACGATGATGACGTTCAGCTTGCGACGGTTGGCCGGGTTGACCAGCTTGTTCGTGAACTTTTGCTGGGTCCACATCTGCGCGATGTCGACGTCCGGCGCCTTGGTGTCGCGGATCGGCGCGCCCTCGGTGAAGAAGGCGGCAGCGTCGTTGCGCTTGGCCGAAGTGGTGGTCTGCTCATCCATGGGAGTGCTCATGTTTCTCGTGTCTCTCCTAGCTCAGATGATGCCGAAGAGGATGGCAAGCGGCGGAATCAGGAAGCCGATGACGACGATCGCCGCAACGGCGTGCGACACGAGCTTCGCGTTCTTGCGAGCCGACGGGGTGCCCGTGAGGCCCAGCGTCTGCGAGGCGCTCCAGATGCCGTGCATGAGGTGCATGCCGAGGGCCACCATCGCGAGGACGTAGATGAGGGCGACCCACCACAGCTGGAAGCTGTCGTGCACGAGTCGGTAGGGGTTCTCGGTCGTACCACCGTCGAAGTTCACCTTGGGGAGGGTGAACTGGATGAGGTGGAAGACCACGAACAGCAGGAGGAAGAGCCCGCCCCAGCGCATCGTCGGCGCGGAGATCCCCTCGATGCCGCCCACGCCGGATTTCTTCACGGCGTACCGCTGCGAACGGGCCTTGCCCGAGCGCTGCCAGAGCTTGACAGCCGAGTACACGTGCGCGACGAGCGCGAGCACGAGGAGAACCTCGGCGAGAATGAGTGCGCCACGGTGCGGGAGCATCGGCTCACCGATCGTGCGCAGGTGATGGGCGTATTCGTTGAACGCGCTCTCGCCCGCAAGGAGCTTGAGGTTGCCGTACATATGCCCGAGGACGAAGAGCACAAAGAAGATTCCCGAACCCGCCATGAGGGTCTTCAGGAAGATGGTGCTCCCAGCCTTGCCGGTCCGCTTCGCGGGGAGAGTATTCGTTGCCACGCAGGGCACTTTACGCCCCTGAAACACGCCGGGGACGGCCGGGGTTCCCACCGCAAGCAAATTGTGACCCATCCCACTGTCCGTGAGCCGGCTACGAAGTGGCTGAAGGACGCCTGGGAGCCGTTCAGCCCTCGAGGGGGAAACGCTCGACGGGTGCCCACGCGCCGTCCTCGTCCTGCAGGTAGAGGTGGAACGCGTCGACGAGGAAGCTCGCTTCGAAGTGCTTGTTCTTCTCGAACGCCCGGTCCAGGGCGTCCTCGTCGAGGTGGTGGGCGATCGTGACGTGCGGGTGATAGCGGAACTCGAGTGGACGCTCGACAGGGCCGCTGCGCACTGCGGCTTCGAGCAGCTCGCAACTGCTGACGCCCTGCGCGAGTTGGACGAAGACCACCGGGGAGACGGGCCGGAACGTGCCCGTGCCACGAAGGATCATCTCGAACGGCTCGGTGCGCGCAGCCACGTCACGCAGGTGGGCCGAGAGCGCCTCGAGGGTCGTTTCGCCCTGCTCCCCCAGGTCCGTCGGGGGCATGAGCGTGACGTGCGGCGGGACTGCGTCGGCCTGCGGGTCGCCAACGTCCCGGCGCATCTGCTGCAGCGCCGAGAAGTAGGGCTCCGGGACGGCGATCGAGACGCCGACGGTCTTCACGACCTCGCTCCTCAGCGGGCCGCCGGGACGAGCCCGACTGCGTCGTACGCCCTGGCGAGCGTGGCCGAGGCAACCTCGCGGGCGCGCTCGGCACCCTGCGCGAGCACACGGTCGAGCTCCGCCCGGTCGTCCATGTAGGTGAGGTAACGCTCGCGGAACGGCCCCTGCACCGATGTGACCACGTCGGCGACCTCGCCCTTGAGTGCGCCGTACTTGTTCTCACCGGCGAAACGCTCGACGAGGACGTCGATGCTCTCACCCGAGAGCGCCGAGTGGATGCGCAGGAGGTTCGCGATGCCCGGCTTGTTCTCCGGGTCGAACGCGACGTTGTTGTCGAGGTCGGTCACCGCGGACTTGATCTTCTTGAGGTTGACCTTGGGCTCGTCGAGCATGCTGACCGACGCCTTGGGGTCCTCGTCGGACTTGCTCATCTTCTTCGTCGGGTCCTGCAGCGACATCACCTTGGCCGTGCCCTCGGGGATGTAGGGCTCGGGGACGACGAAGGTCTCGCCGAAGCGCGAGTTGAAGCGCTGCGCGAGGTTGCGTGTGAGCTCGAGATGCTGACGCTGGTCCTCACCCACCGGCACGGCCTGGGCGTCGTAGAGCAGGATGTCGGCGGCCATGAGGACGGGGTAGGTGAACAGACCGACGCTCGTGTTCTCCTGGCCGCGCTTGCCGGCCTTGTCCTTGAACTGCGTCATCCGACCGGCCTCGCCGAAGCCCGTGATGCAGTTGAGCACCCAGGCGAGCTCGGCGTGCTCACGCACGTGGCTCTGAACGAAGACGGCGGAGCGTTCCGGGTCGATGCCGCCGGCGAGGTACTGGGCTGCCGTCGCGTAGGTGCGCTCCCGCAGCTGCGCCGGGTCGGGGTTGACCGTGAGGGCGTGAAGGTCGACGACGCAGAAGTACGGCGTGTAGTTCTCCTGCAGCGTCACCCAGTTGACCTGCGCCCCGAGGTAGTTACCGAGGTGCAGCGAGTCGGACGTCGGCTGCATTCCGGACAGGATGTGCGGGCGCTCCTGGCCCGCCACGAGGGGCGAGGTGTTGTCGGACATGCCGCCATTCTGACACTCGCCATGGGCGCTGTCGCATCCGAGCGGCCCTGTGAGCGATGAGGGGCCCTCATCACGGGGCGTTCGACTATGTTGGGATCTGTTGGGTCGCACCGGTTCCAGTGGCACGAGGAGGTCGCATGCTGGCACGCCAGCGTCAGGAAGCCATCCTGCGAGGCATCGAGGACGACGGAGGGGTCCGTGTCAGCGACCTCGTCGAGCGGCTCGGAGTCTCCGACATGACCATACGCCGCGACATCGAGTTCCTCGCCGGCAAGGGTCTCGTGCTCAAGGTCCACGGCGGGGCGACGGCGATCGGCGACCACACGATCGACGAGCCCGGCTTCTCCGTGAAGTCGGCGATGAACCCCGTGCAGAAGTCCGAGATCGCGCGTACGGCCGCGAGTCTCATCGGCCACGGGCAGACCGTGGCGGTCAGCGCCGGGACCACCGCGTACGCCGTCGCCGTCGAGCTGCGCCCGGTGAAGCGACTCACCGTCGTGACGAACTCGCCGCGCGTTGCCGAACTGCTCTACGACCCCTCCCGCGAAGACCAATCGATCGTCCTCACCGGAGGGGTGCGCACACCGTCGGACGCCCTCGCCGGCCCGGTGGCCAACCGGATGCTCGCCGACGTCCACGTCGACACACTGATCCTCGGTATCCACGGCATCGACCTCGACGCGGGTCTGACGACCCCGAACCTGCTCGAAGCAGAGACGAACCGACTCCTCATTGCTGCGGCAAAGCGTGTGATCGTCGTGGCGGACCACACGAAATGGGGTGTCATCGGCCTCTCGACCATCGCCCCGCTCGAACGTGTGGACGTTCTCGTCACCGACGCGCAACTCGACGTGGAGGCCAGACGCCTTGTCAGTGACAGGGTGGGCCAGCTCATCCTCGCGACGGGATAGGTGCCGCGGCGCACCCGTTAATATCTTCCACAGCAGCGGCAGACGCAGCGATGCTCGGCCCAGTCTCGCGGCTCAGCGGTGCCTGGATCGGTAGTGATGTGAAACGTCCCGCCCCCTCTACAGCGGCGGCATTCCCAGTGGCGGGGATCAGGGGCTTATGCGCCGGGCGTTATGCTGGTTAGCAGAAAAATGCGTATTACGTGCCCGGTCGGGTGCAGCGTCGTTCAAGTGTCAAGGGGAGCGCACAGTTTAGTGACCGGGGCGTCGGCAAGAACAGGTCCTCTTGGACGCCTGCGGGGAGATTGGCGTCGAAACCTTCTGATCGTGTTGGCGTGTCTTGACCTGGGCGTCGTGACGTTCTCCCTCGTCATCGCGTTCCTGGCACGCTTCGCCACAGCTGAACAATCCTTCGCCGAAGTCCGCGAAGCGGGGTTGTTGTACGTGATCTCGATGGCCGTGCTGATCGTCGGTTGGCTCGTAGCGCTCGTCGTCAACCAGACCTACCACATCGAGTCCCTCGCCATCGGTAGCGACGAATACCGCGGAGTCGTGCGCGCCACGTTCGCCACATTCGGCGCGTTCGCCATCATCATGACCCTGATGCGATGGCAGGTGGCTCGCGGATTCCTCGCCGTCGCTCTTCCGCTCGGGCTCTTCCTCCTGCTCGTGGAGCGCCTGCTCGTCCGGCGTTGGTTGCTTCGCCAGCGCCAACATTCGATGCTTGTCGACGGGGCGATCGTCATCGGCTCGCCGCAGGAGGTTCGGTACGCAGCCGAGGCGATCGCGCGTAACCCGGCAGCTGGCCTCGTGGTGCGGGCGGTGGCGACCGATGCCGAGGCGCCGACCTTCGAACTGGCGAATGGGGTCGTCGTGCCAGAGGCAGGTCCGATCGCCGACGTGGTCGACGCGGTGCACCGATATCGCGCGACGACCATCATCGTCGCCGGTCACAACCGAGTGAATCGCAAGCAGTTGCGGCAACTCGGGTGGCAGTTGGAGGACACGCCCATCAAGCTGGCCCTCGCAAGTCGCATGACCGACGTGGCCGGCCCCCGCATCCACTGGCGCCCCGTGGAGGGGCTCCCGCTGATGAACGTCGCGATGCCCCGTTATAGCGGTGTGAAATACACCCTGAAGCGACTCTTCGACTTCGTCGTAGCAGGGGGAATGGTGCTGATGTTGGCGCCGGTCCTGCTCGCCGTGGCCCTCTGGGTCAAGCTGGACAGCACAGGTCCTGTGTTCTTCCGTCAGACGCGTGTGGGTGTGAACGGCACCCTGTTCAAGATGACGAAATTCCGCTCCATGGTCGTCGACGCGGAGGCGCGTCTGGCCGAGCTCGAGCGTCAGAACGAGGGATCGGGGCTCCTGTTCAAGATGAAGGACGATCCCCGCATCACGCGGGCGGGGGGCTTCATTCGCCGATACAGCCTGGATGAACTACCGCAACTCTTCGATGTGCTCCGGGGCAGCATGTCCCTCGTGGGGCCACGGCCTCCGTTGCCCCACGAGGTCGAGGCCTACGACAACCACGTCCACCGTCGTCTCAACGTCAAGCCGGGCATCACCGGGCCGTGGCAGGTGGGTGGCCGCTCGAACCTCTCCTGGGAGGAGTCGGTCCGCAAGGATCTCTACTACGTCGAGAACTGGTCCCTCTCGGGTGACGTGGTCATCATGTTCAAGACGGTGCGGGCTGTGCTCGCGCGCGACGGCGCCTTCTGAGGCATAGCGACTGCGACGCTTCGAGATCAGCGTCCGCCACAACCCCGAACTGCGACCCGAGCACTCACACACCTGGCCCGGATGGAACTTCCCGAAGCTGCTTGACACCAGTAGGAGCATCCACTGGCAGGGGCTCCACTGATCCAGGCCTTGACCCCACTTTCGTGACACGGATCGCGTCCACCATCACGCAGTCACCGAACGCGGCACGCACATCGTCCACCGTGCGGGCGATGTGAGCTTGTTTCGAGCCATCTCGGTGGCGTTGAACGATGAGCGTCCTCCGGGGAACGCGAGACGGGCGTTACGGTGGGACGCGAAAACCTCCGCACGTGGTTGCGGGCCTTAGCCAAGCCACATCCCACCCGGAGGTTCTCGCAACTCGAGCCCACTTCGCTACCAACGTCCTGGTCGGATACACCGAGACAGCTACGCGGCATTCCGAGGGGTCTTGGCCTGTCACCCCGTTCAGAACGACGAGCCGCACAGACTCGTCCCTCGTGCCCGTTCAACAGGCAGGAGGGCGGCGCCACACCCGTTGTCGTCCCCACGGCGAAGATGCCCGGACGCTCTGTCCCAGTGGAGCTACGGCATGTGTCATACTGAGGATGAAACGTTCCCGCACACTCCGGAGTTGTCATGAAAGATGTTTCACGTCGCACAGTTGCTCGCGGCGCTGCCTGGGCGGTTCCCTCTGTAGCCATTGCAGGATCAGCACCAGCACTGGCTGCGAGCCCCACGACCCCTTCTTGTCCTACGTGCCTCGTTCCCGGCAATGCCGGTGGATTTACAGCCCAGGCAGTTGTTGCTAACAACCGGGGGGCGCTAATCGGGAACCTCACTGCCAATATTGACGCTCGAGGTTGCGACCTCACCCTTTTCAAGCCTGCCTATACGATTATCGGGCTGGGCGCCTCGCTGACGATGAGCGACGGTCGAACGTACTCGTCACCAGTGGGCGTCACCGCTGGGGCAGGGACGCTGGGCCGCGTGAGTGCATTGAACTCAACCTTCACATTCGGGGGTGTGCGGTTCCCTGATGGAACATACTCGCTCCTGGGAGCGCCGGTCACCCCGAAGCAGCTTTGCGTGAGCTTCCGGGCAATTTTCATTGGCCTCCCACGCCTTATCGAGATCTCATGCGAGTACTCGCTGTGCTACAACGTTGAACTCGGAGTGTCCACGGGAATCGTCGGAGCTCTGACGCACGCGGGAACGATCAACTACACCGGTACTCTTGACGCTGCGCGGGGCTGATGCCGTGTCTGTCGTCTCAACGGGGTGGTCCCCGTTGAGAGACAGACATCAGCGGTGGTTTTTAGATCTGTCGTCGTGCGCGGGCCGGTTCTAAATTAAGTTATTCGATCTGAACCGCAGTGAGTTTTTTTACCGGCAATAATTGCCAGAGCCTTCTCAAGGCAGTCTGTATTCACCCTCTTACGCCCAGTATTGGGTGGACCCGGCCGTGATCGGCGTGTGTGCGACGGCGTTGTTCTGGTGTTCCGACCAGCGTGACGGGTCAGTGCCCTTGGGGAAGTATTGACGAAGCAGGCCGTTCGTGTTCTCGTTGGTGCCGCGCTGCCACGGTGAGTGCGGATCGGCGAAGAACACCGGGATGCCTGTCTCGACACGAAACGCTATGTGCGCGGACATTTCCTTGCCGTGGCCCCAGGTCAGTGAACGCGTCAACTCCGCCGGCAGACGTGTCATTGTCGTCGACAACGCGTTCTTCATCGTGATCGCGCCGTACCCGGCCAGGGCCGGCCCGTTCTTCACTGATTCCTTGTGCCGATAGCCTTCCTCGCGGGGCAGGTGAACGAGCATCGTGTAGCGGGTGGTGCGCTCCACGAGCGTGCCGATCGCGGAGCGTTCCAGCCCGATGATCAAGTCGCCCTCCCAATGGCCCGGCACTGCACGGTCGTCGGCTTCAGCAGGCCGTTCACTGATGAGCGCTTCGGGCGTGACGTGCGCCCACGTCGTGCGCTGCGCGCGCGCCCGCGGGGCGCGCAGCGCACGCCCGGTGCGCAGGCACAAGATGAGTTCACGTTTCAACGCTCCTCGGCCTTGGATGTAGAGGGATTGATAGATCGCCTCGTGACTGATGCGCATGGACTCATCATCGGGGAAATCGAGGGGCAGGCGCCTACTGATCTGCTCCGGGCTCCACACGCGCACCCACGCCCGGTCCTTGCGGCGTGGCTTGTTACGGCCCGTCCATTTCTCTACCGGCGGCCCGGCCACGACGTTTCCGTCCTCGTCGACGATGTGGCCGCTGAGTCGTTGCTCAACGTACTCGCGCAACCGCGGGTTCGCCACGAGCTTGGCTTCCTTCGGCCGCCGCGCTGCCATGTCGGCCTTCCACTGCGCGACCGACGCGCGATAGTCACGCGTGCGGCCCCGTGTCGCGGCGTTTCGGCGTAGCTCGCGCGAGATCGTTCCTGGGTCGCGGCCGATCGTGCGCGCGATCTGCCGCACACCATGACCTTTCGCGACAAGAATCGCGATCTCTTCACGCTCGGTGAAGCTGAGGTAACGCCCTGACGGCGTCGGCGGCATGAACGGGCGCATCCCACCATGCTGGCGGTACCAGCGCGTCGCGACCGCAGGGGCCACGCCGATGACACGAGCCGCTTCCTCTGCCAGCAATCCCAGCGCTATCTGATCCCAGAACGCTGACTCGACATCCCGGCGGTACTTCGGATGCCCAGGCGATCGCAGCTTGGGGACTGCTCATCGTTCAACGCCACCGGGCTGGCTGGAGACACACTCACATCCCCGCAGCGATGGGCGTGTCCCGCAAATGCGTCGAGTGCATCGCACGGGGTCTCTTGAAGGCTCCCGACCTTGGAAACGAGGATGGAGCCATGCCGAAGGATCAGACGCCCGGGAACCCGCAGTTGCGGCGCTACCTCGGAGGAGAAGGCGGCACCGGTCCGGATGGTCCGCACGCTGCGAGCAGAGCTGGGAGCCGAGCACGGAACGGTGCAGCGGGTTGCGACCCAGCTGGGCTACGGGGTCGAATCGGTTCGTCAGTGGGTCGAGCAGGCCGACATCGACGAGGGCCACTCGGGGGTGTCAAGACGTGGAAGCAATGTGGGTTTGGCTGGCGAGTTGATGGAAGACTCGCGGGGTGTGAGGTAGCCAAGCGTGATTCGGGGGCGCTCGTTCAGTTCAGTGTTGATCGCTCGCAGGTAGGGCTGGTGCGCGGGGATGGCTTCGCCCTCGGACAGGTATTCGCGGATCAGCCTGTTCGTGTTCTCGTTGCTCGGGCGCTGCCACGGCGATCGTGGGTCGGCGAAGTACACCGGCAGGTCGGTGGCCAGGCTCAACACGGCGTGACGCGCCATTTCGCTGCCTTGATCCCAAGCCAGTGACGCGCGCATCATTTCGGGCCACTCGCTCGTGTGTTCGATGAGGATGTCCGCGACGATCGCGCTGTCCTTACCCATCGGCCATCGGGTACGCCAGGAACGTGACGTAGCGGTTCATCCGCTCCGCAAGAGTGATCGCGCACGACGCGCGGTTCGTGCCGATGATGAGGTCGCCCTCCCAATGGCCTGGCACCCGCCGCTCGAGCGCGCCCTCCTCGAGTTCGCTCAGGGGCGTCATCCGATCGGTGCGCGTTTCGTTTGCATTCCGGGATGTCGGCGCGCAGGGCGGCGGGTGCGCTTGGACTGCAGGAACACCACGTGCGTGACCAGTTCGGCGCGGGGCATGGCGTAGATGAGCTGCTAGATCGCCTCATGGCTGGCGACGTGCCCCTCGGCCGGCAGGGAGTTCGGCATGGGCTCAACGCTCGCGTCGGCTGTTTCCAGGTGCAAGCGGCCCGCGATCTGGCGTGGCGTGCGTGACTCACGCAGATCCGCCACCACCCTGGGCCGCAACACCTGGCATGCCATGACTTCGCGGGCCTGGGGGCGAGCGCGGCGGCGGTCGGCTCTCAGGTCACCCCGGCCACCACGCCGCCCGGACTGTTGCTACGACGCTATGACACCGCCCGCCACTCAGCGCTCGGCTAAGTCAGCCCCATCCAGCATGCGCTAGCATCCCCCCGCAGCCGAATATCCGCCCGGCTCATCCACTCAAGTTGGAAACCCGTGTGGGGCAACGTAACGGCGCAAATCACGGTGTGCGACACGTCACTTTTCCGGCTCCCCCCTCAAGCGGGCGTGCCAAGTTTGGCATTCCAGGTAGCTCGGCAAAATACCCGCGTCCCGCGCTTCCAGTAACGACGGCGCGGAGGCGTCCTTCGGAGATAGTGCAGGGACAAGGCCACTTGGGATAGCCAATCCCACATGGGTGTCGAGAGGATTGATTCCGCGCTCGTTGGTCGGGTTGTAACCCTGCGAGCACAAATAGACCGCAGTTGAGTTGTCCTCGAGCGCTACGAGACAGTGGCCCAGCCCCTCGCTCAGATACACGGCGTCCCGCGTCTCGGTGTCCAAGCGGAGGCTATCCCACTGCCCGAACGTCGGCGACCCGACGCGAATGTCTACGATGAAGTCAAGGAACGAACCGCCCACCGCGGTGACGTACTTGGCCTGCGAGGGCGGGAGGTCAGCGAAGTGGATGCCCCGCACGGCCCCCCTAGACGAAATCGAGATATTCGTCTGCACGACGCGCATCTCATGGCCGATGTGTTCGGCCAGCTTGTCGCCGCGGAACCCCTCCATGAAGACACCGCGGTCATCGGCAAACTGACGAGGACGGCAGCGATAGGCGCCTTCAATATTCAGAGGTTCGATGTCCATCGAGATCAAACACCCTTCGGCTGGTTGTGCGGATCCGCGGCGATGCGGTGCAGGTAGTGGCCGTAGCCGCTCTTGGAGAGCTCATCGCCGAGTGTGAGCATCTGCTCGGTGGTGATCCAGCGGTTGCGCCAGGCAATCTCCTCGATGCATCCGATCTTCAGGGCCTGCTGCGCCTCGACGACCTGAACGAACTGACCAGCAGCCATCATGCCCTCGAAGGTGCCGGTGTCGAACCAGGCCGTGCCGCGCGGCAGCACCTCAACGGTGAGCGAGCCGTCACGCAAATAGGACTCGTTGATGCCGGTGATCTCTAGTTCGCCGCGAGAACTTGGCTGAAGCTCGTGCGCGCGCTGGACGACCGAGTTGTCGTAGAAGTACAGCCCCGGCACTGCGTAGCCGGACTTGGGCTCGGTTGGCTTCTCCTCGATTGAGACCACAGTGCCGTTCTGGTCGAATTCCACGACGCCGTAGGACGACGGGTTGGGTACGTGATAGGCAAAGATCAGGCCACCATCAGTAGGCACGCGCCGTGAGAGCGCGGTACCGAGGCCGGGGCCATGGAAAATGTTGTCTCCGAGCACGAGCGCCACGCTCTCGTCGCCGATGAACTCTTCGCCCAGCAGAAACGCCTGTGCGAGGCCGTCGGGCGAGGCCTGGACGGCGTAGGAGATCGCAATGCCCCACTGAGAGCCGTCGCCGAGAAGTCGTTGGAACTGCTCAGCGTCGTGCGGTGTCGTGATGACGAGAACGTCCCGAATGCCCGCCATCATGAGCGTCGAGAGCGGGTAGTAGATCATCGGCTTGTCGTAGACCGGCATGAGCTGCTTGCTGATACCCCGGGTGATGGGGTGCAGGCGCGTGCCCGAGCCCCCGGCGAGAATGATGCCCTTCATGCCCCCGAGCATACGGGGAGCGCTCGACGTGGCCGTGATGATCGGACCGTTGCCTCGGAATGGGGCACTGGCCCGTAGACTTCCCTCATGCGAGTTCTCGTCACCGGTGGAGCCGGATTCATCGGCAGCAACTTCGTTCACCTCACCCGCGAGCAGCGGCCCGACGCACAGATCACGGTGCTCGACAAGCTCACCTACGCGGGCACCACGCGCTCTCTCGACGGCGTCGCGGACGACATCACCTTCGTCGAGGGCGATGTGGCCGACCGCGAGCTCGTCGACCGTCTCGTGGCCGATTCCGACGTCGTCGTGCACTTCGCCGCGGAGAGCCACAACGACAACTCCCTCGCCGACCCGTGGCCGTTCGTCGACACGAACGTGCTCGGCACGGTCTCCCTGCTCGAGGCGGTGCGCAAGCACGACGTGCGCTACCACCACATCTCCACCGACGAGGTGTACGGCGACCTCGAGCTCGACGACCCGGCGCGCTTCACCGAAGCCACGCCGTACAACCCCTCGAGCCCCTACTCCTCGACGAAGGGCGCGAGCGACCTGCTCGTGCGCGCCTGGGTGCGCTCGTTCGGCGTGAAGGCCACCATCTCGAACTGCTCCAACAACTACGGCCCGCGCCAGCACGTCGAGAAGTTCATCCCGCGTCAGATCACCAACGTCATCGACGACGTCCGGCCCAAGCTCTACGGCGACGGCCTCAACGTGCGCGACTGGATCCACGTCGACGACCACAACTCGGCCGTGTGGGCCATCATCGAGCGTGGCCGCATCGGCGAGACCTACCTCATCGGCGCCGACGGCGAGGAGGACAACAAGACGGTCGTCGAGGCCATCCTCACGACGATGGGCAAGGACGCCGGTGACTACGACCACGTCACCGACCGCCCGGGGCACGACCGCCGCTACGCGATCGACCCCACCAAGCTTCGTGAGGAGCTGGGCTGGGAGCCGAAGTACACGACGTTCAGCGACGGGCTTGCGGCAACCATCAACTGGTACCGCGCCAACGAGTCGTGGTGGCGGCCGATGAAGGACGAGACCGAGGCCAAGTACGCGAAGATGCAGAAGGTCGAGAAGCGTTGACCCGTTGGGTGATCACGGGCGGTACCGGCATGTTCGGCACCGACCTTGCAGTTGTCGCACGTGACAAGGGCTATGAGGTCCTCGCCCTCGGCTCCGGCGATTGTGACATCCGCGACCTCGAGGCCGTGCGCCGGGCCGTTGCCGGAGCCGAGGTCGTGATCAACGCTGCGGCGTACACCGCCGTCGATGCCGCTGAGAGCGACGAGGCCGCCGCCTTCACGCTCAACGCGACCGGTGCACACAACGTGGCCATCGCGACACGGGAGGCAGGTGCAAAGCTCGTGCACATCTCGACGGACTACGTCTTCGACGGCTCCTCCTCCGAGCCGTACGCCGAGAACACCCCGCAGAACCCGAAGTCGGCTTACGGCCGCACAAAGGCTGCCGGCGAGTGGGCCGTACGAGCCGCAAATCCGGAAGCTCTCGTGGTGCGCACCGCGTGGCTCTACGGCGAGCACGGGCCGAATTTCGTCACGACAATGCTTCGCCTCGCGGGCTCCCACGAAACGCTCGACGTCGTCAACGATCAGCACGGGCAACCCACGTGGACCCTTGATCTTGCCCAGTACGTCGTCGCACTGCTCGAAAGCGACGCTCCGGGTGGGTATTACCACGGTACGAGCGAGGGCTCGACCACGTGGTTCGACTTCACCCGCGAGATCTTCCGCCTCTCAGGGCTCGACCCCGAGCGTGTCCGCCCGACGACGAGCGACAACTTCCCGCGCCCGGCCCCGCGACCGGCGAACAGCGTTTTGACTCACTCCTCGACCGACCGGCTCCCAGATTGGCCCGTCAGTGTTAAGACTTACCTTCGTTCTGCGGTGCTCGCCCAGGACTAGAGGAGCCGCGATATCGAGCTTGAGTGGCCTGGGCATCTCTTGCAGGTGGCTAGTACGAAAGGGACGCATCAGATGCACGTCGTTTGTTTTTCACGCTTCGTCCCGGTGCCCAATGCGAATCACGCAGGCGGGGTCTACCTCTACGAGCACCTCAGTGCCCTGCTCGGTGCCAGCCACACGGTCCACGTGTTCGCGCCTTCGTCCTCGCGCAACCGTGACGACCTCCCCCTGGTGGAGTCCAAGTTCCAGGTGAGCCTTGTTGGTGACGGCGAACAGGGCTCGCCTAAGTGGGGGCGGCTGGGGCACCTAGCACACCGCGTCCTCCCCGAATGGCTTCCGCGCCGTGTTGTCCGTGAGGTTGCTCGAGATGCCCGCATCGTGCGGGAATGCGAAAGCGCTGATCTCGTCGAATTCCAGTGGTTCGAGTCGCTCGCGTTCATCCGCATGATCGCGAACCTGATCCCGGATACACCCCGGCTTCTGGTTCTGCACGACCTCAGTTCGATTGCCTCCGCACGTTCTATGACGCAGGGCCTCCCCTGGAACCGCGCCCTGGCCGCCCTGCGCTTCGGCATGACCCGCGTCCGCGAACTTCGCCTTATCCCACTCGCCAATTCGGTCTCCACACTGAGCCCGAAGGATGCAGCACTCGTCCGTCTTGTGACGCCCGGACTTCGTCATGTCACGTTCGTCGATGTGCCCCTGCTTCCGCCCGGAATGCCCGTCCCCAACCCACCCTCGGAGCATGAGGTACGTGACGTACTGTTCGTGGGCGCCTTCGACCGAGGACCCAACTCGGACGCAGCACATTGGCTCATCGACACGATCATGCCGATCGTTTGGGATGAAATGCCCAGCGTGCGACTCACTTTGGCCGGAATCAACCCCACTGATCGCATGCTCGTAGCTGCCGAGCAGGACCAACGTGTTGCCGTGACCGGTGCAGTGGAGAGCCTCGAGCCTTATTACCAGCGAGCGACCGTCGTGACGGTCCCTCTCCGCGGCGGCGCGGGCGTCAAGTTCAAGACCATCACTGCGATGCTCGAACGGCGAGCTGTCATCGCCACCCCTGTCGGCATCGAAGGCATCGCGGGCCAAGACAGTGACCTGATCTTCGCCGTCGCCGACGACGCCCGCGGTATCGCGAACGGCATCCTCGCAGCCCTCCGCGACGAGTCAGCCCGCAATGCCACAGCTGACCGGGCTTACGAATGGGCGACGGCGAAGTACTCGCACGAGGCCTTCTCGCAACGACTCAGCCGGATCTACGAGGCTGCCCGCGCTGTCAGGTGACCGTGTCCAATGACAAACCGCCACTAGTTCTGCCGACGCTCACCAGGGCGCCGAGCAGACTCGCCTTGGGATCAGGCGAGCGGGATCTCGTGACGCGACGACAACGGCACCGCGAGTCCGTCGCGTACTGCCAGCATCATGAGTCGGAAGTTGTCTGCCCGACGACTTCTCGCTGCGAAAACCGTGGCCAGCATGAGGAAGCCAGCACCGTTCAGGATGAAAGCCGGCGTCATCAACCGGCCCCGACGAAGCCGCTCCGTGTGAACTTGGTTCCTCACTGAGTAGTACAAGAGGGCCGGATGACGCGATGTCATGTATGAAGCGGCCCGGAATCCCGGCGCGTTCCACTTCTCCGAGATGTCGTGGACGAGCGCGCGCGGAGTGACGGACAGGACTCCTCCGGCCGACACGATTCTGGCCGTGAACTCGGTGTCGTCGCAGTAGACGACGTACTCGGACAGCGGCATTCCGACGGTGGCGAAGACCGACTTGTGCAGGAGGAGACCGCCCCAGGGCGCGTACTTCAGGTCGAAAGTTCCCTGCACGCGGATTCGCGCCAGTCGTTGAGGGTCCGGACGCGATCGTCGGTTGAGTGCTTTGGCAACGAACGTCGCCCAGTCGAAGTCGACGAACGATCGCTCGAGCGGCGAGTAGTGAGCCTTGCTTCGAGAGACCAACTCGGCATCAGCGTTCGGATCGCCGTCGCGAAACCCTCGGAGGGGGCCCACTGCGATCAGTCCTGAGCGATGGCCCGAGTCGGCAAGACGACTCCACTCGATCATCAAGTGCTTCAGGCAGCCAACTTGCGCCACGTTGTCGTCATCGAGGAGCCACACGAATTCGGCCCCTGATTCGAGTGCGCTGGCGATACCGCGCGAGAAAGCGGGCGCTGATCCCGCATTCTTCGAATTGACGAGTAGGTGAATGCGTTCCCCTCGGCTTTCCGCGTAATCGCGGAGGGCACGTGCGTCCTCCTGCGCCGAACCGTTGTCGACCACGAGCACTCGGCGCGCACCGTTGTGTAGTGCGGACTCAGCGGCCTCGACGCACAAAGCGGATCGCCGCCCGTACGTGACGACCACACACACGACGTTTTGAGTAATCACGGGATCACACCAATCGGTACAACTTTGAGGCAAGGCGATTTCGTGAAGCAAAGTGCGCCGCGAATTCCTTGACGGTCGATCGGTCATCAGCACCGAGCACCCGCCAGGCAAGACCGTAGCCGAGGAGCCAGACACTCCCCAGAATCACCAAGGCGATCGGATCCCCCTCGCGTGAAGCCATGGTCGTCGCCACGAGCCGAACAAGGCCAAGGGCGACGAGACCGATGGCCATGCACCGCAAGGCCGTTTCGATGTAGGGAGCCGCTGGGAGGCCCGCCCGGGGGAAGTAGATCGCGCCGCTGACGATCCACAGGAGCCACTGGCCGAAAACGACGGACCACGCGACCCAATAGGGATCTCCAAAGGCTGCGCAAGCGATCAGCACGACCAACATGATCGATCGAGAGATCAGTTCGGACTGGGCCAAGAGCCGAGTCTGTGCCGTGGACACAAAGCCCCAGTAGTACACGTAGCCCACGGCCTGAAAAGCGGAGCTCAAGCACAGAATGGTGATGAAGGTTGCGCTCATCTCCCATCCGGGTCCGAGCACCAGGTTCACTGCGGGAAGTGACAGCGCGGCGAGCGCACTGGAAAAGGCGGTCAGGGGGTAGGCGAGCAGGATGTGGTAGCGCCGCAGCAGGGTTGCCGCAGCACCTTCCTGTGCAGCACCGGCCACCTTCGGCACGACAATCGCCGTCAGCGGCGCCGCGACCTGCTGGACAGCCATGGAGGACATCTGAGTGGCGCGGTTGTAGTAGCCGACCGGCACAGGTCCGAAGAACTTGCCGATCGCCAACGTGTCCGCGTTCGTCGTGACGTAGTTGGCGAGCTGCGCGATCATGGTGTGCCACCCGAAGCGAACCATTCCGCCCACGGAAACGTCGCGCCGGGGCCAGCCAGGCCTCCATCCAGCCCAGGCAACGTGAGTCACCAAACCTGCCAGCGCTGCGATGGTCACGTTCAGGGCCAACGCGAAGTACCCAAAGCCGCAGAGAGCCAGGACGAGCGTGCCCACGAAGCCGATCAAATCCCCGAGGAACCGCGCTCCCGCCAGTCGGCCGAACTGTGAGTTCCTGTTCATCTCGACCCCGAATTGCACGGCCGCTCCCCGCAAGAAGAACGCCGGCGCCATGCACAGGATGATCCCGACGAGCCTCTCGTCGCCGAACAGCATGGCGAGGGGGAAGGAACAGAGCGGGACGAGAACAGCGAGCCCGAGCCCCATCGCCGTGTTGAGCCAAAAGAGATTGCTCTTCTCTGCCTGTGTGAGGCGAGGAGCCTGGAGGGCAGCGAGGCTCAACCCGAAATCCCCGAGCACCCAGGCAAAGCCGGTCAAGGCCGTGGCCACTGCTACGAGTCCAAAGTCGGCAGGGTTGAGCAACCGCGCAAGGACCGCAAGGTTGGCGATCTGAAGCAGATACCTGCCCCACTGGGCTCCCAGGAGGTACTTGGCGGCCTTCATCGAGCGCCCTGGAACGTGGCCGGCGAATTGTCGACATCCTCGGAGCGGGCGTTTTCGGGCGCAGACAGTACGAGAACCAGCAGAGGCAGGATGGTGACGGCGAAGAGCTGGGTGGGCAGGGTTGGCGTCGTCGTCGTTTCAGTCGCGGCCACCGCGAGCTGAGCGACGACACAGATCACTCCGAATCGTCGAACCTCGCGGTCAGCCGACTGAACCGCGCAGCGGCGCGCCTTGATGATGACCAGCGCCAGCGCTGCGACGAGGAAGAGTCCTCCGATGACGTAGTTCGTCACGAAGGTGTTGTGCGCGTGGAGTCCCTCCAACGTGAGAGCTCTTTCAAGGCGTTTGCTGTTCTCCGTGATCCAGCTGGTACCGTGCCCGGTCCACCGCGCGTGTCCCGCAACATCGAGGTAGTAGTGCCAGATCTTTCCTCGACCTGTGAACGCCCTCGGATTCTCCGTCATGATGGGCAGGAGAACGACGATTGTGGCCAGTACGAGCGTGAGGAACGTGGCAAGCCGCGAGAACGACTTCTCCTTCCAAACCAGGGAGATGAGCCACATGACGATGATGACCGCGGCCGCCGCCATACAGGTACGTGAACCGGTGAAGACGGTCGCCGTCGCCAGGATGCCAACAGCGACAACCCGTGTGCGCCAACCTCGGATGAGCAGGGACGGCGGGATAGACAGAACGCAGAAGAGTCCCATCGTGTTGGGGTGTGAGAAGGGACCATCCAGCAGGGCCATACCCGTGAGCGACTTACCGGTGAGCTCGCCCGCCAAGCTGGTATAGGTGACACGTGCGGGGTCGATCTGCAAGAGCGCCAGCGAGCCCAGTGCCAAGAGCGCTCCCAGCTTGCCGATGATCGCAAGGTGCTGTGGAGTCACGCCGGCCGCCCACACGGCCACGACAACAATTCCGGGGAGCAGAATGCTCGCCTTGAAGAGCGAGTCGCCGTGCATGTACTGGCCCAGCAACACAGCCAGCGTCGGAAGGAGCGCCCACATCAGGCCTGCAGTGGAAAGAGGCTTCTTGATCAGAAGTCGCGCATAAAACGCCATGGCTGTGACGACGACCACCGTGTACGTGGCATACGTCTCGACATTGCGTCCCTGAACAGCTTCGGATGCCGCGCCTCCTTTGTTTCCCGAGACCGTCTGGCTCAGCGCCGACGCGACACAGAGGAGCCATACACCGAACAAGACCAGGCCCGGCAGCGCCTGAGCCCGCCGAGCCCGTCTTCTCTCCGACCTCTCCTCGGACGCAGATTCTGGGGTGATCAGCTGTGCTTGAGTCATACCGAGCAACGATCCTGCCCACGTGCCACGTGCACTGGAAGGGCCACTTCGATTTCCTGGGACCCTGTGGGACGGACCTTCACGCACACCCTCTCTCGTCGGCATCGAGGTCGCGCAGGAAGCTCTGCCACTTCCGAGCCACGGCAACCTCACTCAACGACGAACGAACCGCGACACGTCCTCGCGCGAGCGATTCCCTTGTGGTCGCGTCCAGTGACTCGAGCGCACGCGCCAGCAGCTCCGCTCGATCCACTTCAAAGGCGACAGCGGCGCCCTCATCTGTGAGGAAGTCGTGCGCGGCGATGTTGCTCACCACGATGTCAGCGTCCATTGCCACTGCTTCGAGAAGTGACACAGGCATGGCCTCCCACCGCGACGGCAACAAGAACGCAGTGCAGTTAGCCATCAGGGCGCGCACCGCGTCGTTGTCCATGCGGCCGACGAAGTGCGCTCGGTCGGAGACCCCGAGACCCTTCGCAAGTGCCTTGAGCTCATCCGTGTCCGGCCCTCCGCCGACGAAGGTGATCGTGCGATCGTCAGGCAGCAGGGCCAGCGCGCGCAACGCCGTATCGAGGGCCTTCTCCTCCGCGTGGCGCGCCACCACCAAAATGTCCACGGGATGCCCGTCGGCGACGCCGCCCAATGCACGATCAGTATTCGGGACGGGGTTCGGGATGACCTTCGCTCCGCGGGGTGCGACCGCAGCGCTGCAGTAGATCTCCGCAGCGAAACACCCGAGACGACGCGCCAAACGGACGCCTGCACGCGCTCCGCGCGGATAACGATCCTCGGGCCAATGGTGCACAGCCACGGTCTTCACCCCCTTACGTGCGAGACGCCCAACGAGCGCCGCGAACACGATGGCGTAGTGGGTATGCGCCAGCAGGACCTCACCCTCACTACAGCTCTTGGCCCAGCGAGAAGTCGCGCGCACCATCTTCAGCGCGCCGGCCGGGTTCTTGGGACGCGTCTCCAGGAGAAGCTTGGGGTCCGGGAACAGATCGCTCTGAGCCTTCTCGTACAGGAAGAGCGTCCCCGAGTTCACCACGCCGGACGCCTCGAGCCATGCGGCGATCGACTGCGCGCCCGCCGGTTCCAGCTGAGTGACAACTTGGGTGACGCGCGAGTTACTTGGCACTGAGATCGCCTTTCCATCCCAGATCGTCAATGGCACGCAAATGCCCGAACAGCTTCCAGAGCGCCGGGGCGTGAATGGTGGCGTAGAGGGCATCCACGGTGTATCTGCGCAGGAGCCTCTTCGGCTCGTGCACGATGCGCCACAACCAACCCAGACGGAGGGTATGGAGCAGTGGCGGGAAATACTGCTCGTGGCTGGCCAGCTGATCGATCCAGCCGCCAGCGGTGAAGACGATCTTGGAACCGCCGAACTCGGCCAGTTGGAGGGCCGCGCGCTCCTGCGCACCCGCACCCATCCCGATCACCAGCATATCCGGCAGTTCCGTCTCGGACTCCGACAAGTTGCCCAGGAGTTCGCCAACCCCCTCGTACCCGTCAACAGCAAGCACGACATTCATCTCGGGATGCCGCTGTCTGGCCGCTTCGGCGACGCCCGGCTTACCTCCGATGAGACCGATTGTCATCTCCGGCTCCATGGCCAGGAACTGAGGGATGACCAGATCTGCTGACGAGCGCCCCACCCAAGACCCGCGCACACGCAGAAGGATCTGAAGGAACGTGCCGTCGACTCCGACGAAGTCGACTTGCCGCAGGTGTTGCTCATCGACGCGCAACGCAGACCAGTGATTCAACCACGTCACGCACACGGGACTTCCATCGCGCAGGCTGTCTCGCAGGAACTGTCCAACCCTCTGACCGTGCCTCCACGAGACAGGGAGCGAGTCCTCCCGCGACGTCGACTTCTTACTCATACCGAGCACTCGACATTCGACGCTTGAACGCCTGGACGAAATCCGTCGGGTAGGAAAACACCAATGCGCCCACGAGGTGGCGAGCGTATTCCGGGCGCGGAGTCCCCGGGACGAGTCGCGCGATGTGGGACTGCCGCTGCAGGATGCGATCCTGGCGCCGAGTGAGCCGAGAGGCATACTTCGCACGGTAGCGGTTCAGGCCCTCCACCTGCCGGGGACCTCGCGACGACAAATGCGAACCCGCGGCTCCGGTGGCGTCCTGCACAACGAGTTCCTGGCTCACCACGGAGTACGTTGCACCCGCGTCGAGGAGGCGAATCAGAAAGTCGAGATCGTCATTGACGACCATCTCGCTGTCAAAACCGCCAACTCGATCGAACACGGCCCTACGGATGACGAAGTTGCTGCCCGTGATTCCGGGGTTGCCCGCAATGACGTCGTCACCACGGCAGCCGGTCTCCATGGCCCAATTCTTGTGGACAAGGCCCTTGGACGTCAGCATGGCACCCCACGTGACGACGAAATCCGCCTCGGACCGCTCGAGCTCGATCAGCGCGGTCGCGAGGTAGCTGGGCAACCAGTAGTCATCGTCGTCCAGGAAAGCCAGCACAGACGACGACGCGCGGCTGGCACCGAAGTTGCGTGAGGCCGCCGCAGACTTCGAAGGGTTCTCGAAGGGGAGAACGTGCACACGTGGGTCGAGATCGGCTATCGCCTGCAACGAGGGCCGCTCCGGGTCGCGCCCGGAGTCGTCGACCACAATGATCTCGACAGGCACGATCTCTTGCTTCAACACGCTCGAGACAGCCCGCAGACACAGCTCATCTCGTTGATGAGTCGGGATAACACAAGACACTTGAGTCTCAGTCACTGAAACCTCTTGAAGTTGATTCTGTACAAGGGGTGCTGCTGCTTCCGGGATGGTGGTGAGCACAGCTTCCGTGTCTGGGACGTCGCGTGAACACGACGCCGACTATTATGTCACGCATAGTTTTCCTCCTCGCGTGACGACGAGTCTCCCACGGTGTTGGCGAGAACGCGCAGATCGGTCAGCTGTCGCAGGAAGTCCTCGATGGGCTGCGCGACCTCGACCGCGTCCACGTTCTGCTCCTCAGCCACCACTGCGACGAGTTCCTCCGGCGTGGCCTCTCCGTGGACCAGCATCTCCATGAGATCGACTGCGGTTGCGCTCAGGAACAGCGGTTGCGCCAATTGGCCCGTGAGTGGAAGGACGTACTCATTCCCGCCGGCTGGGACGCGGGCCACGTGTTCCAGCCTGTAACCGGCAGTCCGGCGACGCCCGGGCCGCCTCGTAGCTTCGGATGGACCACTCGCCCGGGAAGGTGCCGCATCGGCTTTTCGGACAGGACTGGTGGCGTTCCAGCGGCTCTCATCGGCACCGAGGGCGCGCCCGCTGCTAATCGTTCGCTTGAAGAGGCTGGACACGAGGGACGGCAGGCTCGCGAGGCCCGCACGGACGCGAGCCACGCGCACACGCCATCCGGCTTCGGAAGTCACATCAGGCTTCTCGATCGACAGATCCTCCGCGCTCGGCAAGAGCGCCTCACGCAGGATCTTCCAACGGGGATAATCCTGGCCTTGCGCGATTGCAATCGCCCATCGGAGCGTGCGACTTGCGCCGGCCGACTGAGCAGTCCACCGCGCGTAGGCGCCACGGTCGTTGAATGCCCGGTCGGAATGAAGATCCAGGAAAGGCAGGACACCTGCCAACGTGCGCTCGGCTCCGACATTTCGAACGAGGCCGACGAAGTCATCTCTGAACGTTGCACTCGCGCAGAGTTCCTCCAACAGGCCCTTGGCGTACAGCAGATCCTGTTGGTGCCTTTTCGAGTCCGGCGACCGTAGCCCGTGAAGGATCTCGAGCAGCAGCGCAGCCGGTCGGTCAACGCCCAGCACCTCGACGCCTGCGAGCGAGTAGGTCTGTAGGTGCCCCGTCAGAGAAGCGAAGATTTCCGTGGGCGGCTTCAACATGCCTGGGAAACCGCGATGAACGTCGATGTCGCAGGGCCAGTTGGGATTGATGTAGGCGCGAGAGTGATCGTTGAAGAGACGTTGAGCGAAGGATTCCGGTCGTCGGGACCAACCGGCGTTGTTCAACTCCTTTTCGAAAGCCTCCATACGATCGGGCTCCACGAAGACATCGACATCCATCGACACCCGAGGCATGCGGGCTCCGGCGAGCGTGGCGACTGGTCCTTTCACACAGAAGTACGGTGCATCGACACGCTTGGCGACCTCGGCCACCAAGGCGTGCCCCAACTCCGTCGCGACATCGAGTGGAAGGTAGGCACCCACTCGATCCGTCTCGCCCATGAAAGTCCTACTCGCCGTTGTTCAGGGTGTCACTGCGAGCCGCACTCTCGGCGCGGGCGCGACGAATGCCTCGTGTCATCGGAACGTCGTCACGTGACCGGTCACGGCCGGGAAGCTGGGCCGCAACGTCTCGGGCCGAATGGCCTTCACGCTGGATGGTGTCCGCAGGCAGGGCCGCCTCCGACGTGGTGCGCTCACGCGACACCTTGCGGTTGCCCTTGCCGCCCGAAGTGTCCGCTGTGTAGGCCTGGTAGGTGTAGGCACCGCCGTACCCGTACTTCGAATAGCCGTACCGGCCGTTCTTGTCGGACTTGGCACGGTTCATCACTGCACCCAGGACATGACCGTTGACGGCAAGGATGTTTCGGACGGCCTGCTCGACGTGTTCCTTGCGCGTGCTCATGGAGTCAACAACAAGCAAAGCACCGTCGGTGGACGGCAAAAGCAACGCCGCATCCGTGACGGGGAGCAACGGGGGTGCGTCGAGGATGACGAAGTACTCCTGACGCAACTCTTCGATGATCCGCTTCATGGTTCGCGAACCGAGAAGCTCACTCGGGTTGGGCGGGATCTGCCCGGCGGGAACGGCGAACATGTTTCGGTGCGTCGTCGGAATGATGACGTCGGACGCCTCGACGGAGCCCGCGATCAGTTGCGAGAGTCCAACCTCGGGCTCGATGTCGAGGATCGCACTCACCATCGGGCGACGCAGGTCAGCGTCGATGAGCAGAACACGCTCGCCGCTCTCGGCAAGAACTCGTGCGAGGTTCGAGGCAATCGAGGACTTACCCTCACCCATGCGGGAACTGGTGACGACGATGGCTCGAGGCGGATTGTCGGGGTCGACGAACCGCAGGTTGGTCCGCAGCTGGCGGAGCGCTTCGCGCGTACGGAAGTCTTCACGTTCCGCCTCACGACCATCGCTGGCCAGTCCCTTGCTGTCAGGGATCGCAGCCAGCACGCTCGTGCCGGAAGCCCGCTCAATGTCCTCCTCGCTGCGGACGCGCGTGTCACGGCGTGCCTGCGCCAAGGCGAAGAGCATCCCGAGCGCCAGGCCGGCGATCAAGCCGATCGGAAGGATCCGAGAAGGATTGGGGTAGCTGGGGGAACCCGGCAACTCCGCATTCGAGACCAACCGGATCTCTGCACCGGCTCCGGAACCCTCGAGCTTCGTCACCTGGTCTGCCGTCGCCTTGACGATCTCGTTGGCAGCGTCACGTGCCTGAACCGGCGTGGAAGCCGTGGCGCTCACGGTGATGACGGGGGCTTCTTCGTCCATCGTGGTGCTCACGGTGCTCGCCAGTGCGGCGGGGCTCGTGTCGAGCTTCAGCTTGTTGATGACCGACTCCATGACAGGAGTCGTCTTGAAGACGGGGAGCCAGGCCTGGGCCTTCTGCTTGGCCAGCATGCTGTTGCTGTAGGCCATCGCGGCCTGGGCCTGCTTGTCCGCCTGCGAATTGCCACCGTTCGTCGCGCCGGCCGTGACGTAGGCCGTCGTCGTGGCGGTGTATCGCTCCGGCTGAGTGAGCAGGAAGAGCCACGCGATGGCAACACCCGCGAGACTCATCGCCACCAGAATCGCCCAGTAGCGCCGTGCGATCCTCCACAGGTCGTCCAGTGACACGCAGCAATCCTTCGTCGATGTTCACTCGGGGCGGCCGCAAGGCGGCGCTCGGCCATCGTATCCGAGCCAGGTCAGTTGACCAAAATATTCCGGACAGCGCTCGGGGGCGCTCGACGGCTAATATACGGAGCGAACCTGACATTCCTCGGAGCTCGGAGGCCCTTGTGCACATCGTTTTCGTCTGCACCGGCAACATCTGCCGATCGACCTTCGCCGAGCGGTACGCCGCGCTGGTCGACGCCGAAGCCGGCGGGTCTCTTCACTTCTCGAGCGTGGGGGTCGGAGCCGTCATCGGAGCACCGATGGAGGAGCTCATGGCGGAGCGACTCGTCGCTCGCGGAGGCAGCCCCGAGGGATTCATTGCCCGCCAGCTGAACTACGACGCGATCGCGGATGCCGACCTCCTCCTCCCCCTCGAGTCGACGCACCGCCGCATCCTCATCGAGGAATACCCCCAACTGCACAGCAAGGCCTTCGTCCTGCGATCCGCCGCACGTCTCGCCTCCGAAGCGCCGGACGATGTCGACCGGGTCGAGTGGATTTTGCAGCACCGCCCCAGTCGCACGCGCGGCGACAGCATCGCCGACCCCTACCGCCGCGGGCCGGCTGCCGCCGACGAGGCCGCCGCTCAGATCACCGAGGCAATCGACACGATCTTCGGCTGACGCACCAGCGCGGCAAGGTCGGACAACGACGAGAACAGCAAGAAGCCCCGCCCGTCAGAACGACGGGCGGGGCTTCTCGGCGACAACACCGATGTCAGGCGTTCATGGCCTTCGTCAGGTTCTCGTCGATGGCGGCGAGGAAGTCCTGCGTGTTGAGGTACGGCTGGTCCTTGCCGATGAGCAGCGCGAGGTCCTTGGTCATCTTGCCGCTCTCGACGGTCTCGATGCAGACGCGCTCGAGCGTCTCGGCGAACTTCGTCACCTCGGGCGTCTCGTCGAGCTCGCCACGCTTGGCGAGACCACGCGTCCAGGCGAAGATCGACGCGATCGGGTTGGTCGACGTCTCCTTGCCCTGCTGGTGCTGACGGTAGTGACGCGTGACGGTGCCATGCGCGGCCTCGGCCTCGACGGTCTTGCCGTCGGGGGTCATGAGGACCGACGTCATGAGGCCGAGCGAGCCGAAGCCCTGCGCGACGATGTCGGACTGCACGTCGCCGTCGTAGTTCTTGCAGGCCCAGACGTAGCCGCCCTCCCACTTGAGCGCCGCAGCGACCATGTCGTCGATGAGGCGGTGCTCGTAGGTGAGGCCGCGCTTGTCGAACTCGTCCTTGAACTCGCGGTCGAACACGTCCTGGAAGATGTCCTTGAACGCACCGTCGTACGCCTTGAGGATGGTGTTCTTCGTTGACAGGTAGACCGGAACGTTCCGCTCGAGGCCGTAGTTGAACGACGCGCGGGCGAAGTCCTCGATCGACTTGTTGTAGTTGTACATGCCCATCGCGACGCCGCCGTCCTCGGGGAACTCGGCGACCTCGTAGACGACCTTCTCGCCACCGTCGGCCGGCGTGTAGGAGATCTCGACGGTGCCGGCGCCGGGCACCTTGAAGTTCTGCGCCTTGTACTGGTCACCGTGAGCGTGACGACCGACGATGATCGGCTTCGTCCAGCCCGGCACGAGACGCGGCACGTTGCTGATGATGATCGGCTCGCGGAAGATCACGCCACCGAGGATGTTGCGGATCGTGCCGTTCGGGCTCTTCCACATCTCCTTGAGGCCGAACTCCTCGACGCGGGCCTCGTCCGGCGTGATGGTGGCGCACTTGACGCCGACGCCGTACTCCTTGATCGCGTTCGCCGCGTCGACGGTGACCTGGTCGTCCGTGGCGTCACGGTTCTCGATGCCGAGGTCGTAGTACTTGAGGTCGATGTCGAGGTACGGGTGGATCAGGCGGTCCTTGATGAACTGCCAGATGATGCGCGTCATCTCGTCACCGTCGAGCTCGACGATGGGGTTCTTGACCTTGATCTTCTCCATGGCCTGTGCTGGCTCCTTCGATCAGTTGGTGCGACGAATGTTCGCTTGCCTCAGGCTATCGCTACGTGGGCGACCTCCCCAAGACGAAGGCATTGCAGCCCGAACGCCTGTGTCAGCACCTACCCCGGCGGCCGTCTCGGGGTACTCCTACCCCACTTGGAAAGAGCCGCTGCGCAGATATGCGCGCAGGTGCGCTGCTGTTGCCCCTGCAGTCCGGTCAAGAGAGGTGGGGAGGCCGGCCAGCGGCCACCACGTGTGCTCTGCGGCTTCACCGTCCGCGCCCCAGGCCGGCGGACGCTGTGCTACGCGCACAACAAAGCACAAGGCGAACGCCTGCACCTGGTCGCCATTGGAGTAACGAAGATGCGTGACCTTCGGATCGGAGAGGCAGGCAAAGGGCTCGAGCTCGTCCTCGCGCACGAGTACCCCGGCCTCCTCGGCCAGTTCTGTGATCGCGATGTCGGCGAAAGATTGCCCACGCTCGGCTGAACCGGACGGAAACTCCCACTGGCCTGAATCGGCGCGTCGCTGCATCAGAACGTGGCTACCCGCATCAAGCAGAACCACCTGGGCGCCAGGCATCAGGATGAGCTGAGACCCCACGAGGGCTCGTAAGCGTCCGAGGTACGTCTCGGCGAATGGGGTCATACGGCATCGTCGTGCGAGCCGTACCCCGTGACGTCATCGTCGGGGTGCGGCGCCAGCTCGTGCACGAGCGGAACGACGTCGGCGATCGAATCGCAGATGCGCGTCGGCACGAATGGGTACCGATCGACCTGATCGGGCTTCGTCGAGCCCGTCAGCACGAGGATGCTGCGCAACCCCGCCTCGAGGCCGCTGCGCACGTCCGTGTCGAGACGATCACCGATCATCACCGTCGACTCCGAGTGCGCGTCGATACGGTTCAGCGCACTGCGCATCATGAGCGGATTCGGCTTGCCGACGTAGTACGGCTTGACGCCCGTCGCCGCCGTGATGAGCGCCGCGATCGACCCCGTCGCCGGCAACGGCCCCTCCGTGCTCGGGCCAGTGACGTCCGGGTTCGTCGCGATGAACCGCGCCCCACCCTCGATGAGACGGATCGCGCGCGTGATCGCCGTGAACGAATACGTGCGCGTCTCCCCCAGCACGACGTAGTCGGGCTCGCGCTCCGTCATCGTGTAGCCGACGTTGTAGAGCGCCGTCGTCAGCCCCGCCTCACCGACGACGTACGCGCTGCCACCGGCGCGCTGATCGGCGAGGAACTGCGCCGTCGCGAGCGCCGACGTCCAGATCGCCTCCTCCGGCACGTCGATGCCCGACGCGAGCAACCGCGCGCGCAGATCGCGCGGCGTGTAGATCGAGTTGTTCGTGAGCACGAGGAAGCGACGCCCCGTCTCCTGCAACGCTTGCAAGAACTCCGAAGCCCCCGGAATGGCGCGCTCCTCATGCACGAGAACGCCATCCATGTCCGTCAGCCAGCACTCCACTGCGTGGTGGTTGCTCATCTGATCATCCTCACTGTCGTGCCGAATCGTTCAACCCATGATGCGACGAACGGCCGCCGCCACGGTCGCGAGCGCCGGATCGACCTGCGCCGCCATCCTCGCAAAGACCTCCGGGCCCTGACGGAACGGGTCGAGAATCTCCGCCTGGGCATCCAATCGAGTGCTGTGACGCTCGACGCTACCCGCCGGCGATTTGGCGACGAACTCGCGCAGCCCGTCGACGCCCTGGGTTCGGGGTAGGGGCGCCTCGGCGCAGACGTCGGCGAAGTCGAGCAACGCGAAGATGCGCGACGCCGCCGTCGGCGTCTCTTCGACGAGGACGCGCCGATGCTCGCGCGACGCTGCCAGCACGAGGTCCGCCTCGCGCACGAGCGCGGGCGCCACCTGACGCGGACGATAGCGCGCGCCGTCGAGGCCGCGCTCACGCAGGAGAACCTGCGTCCCCGATGACATCCTCTCGATGAGCAACGCGCCCGTCCCGGCGCCCTCGACGCGTACCGGCAGGCCCGCCAGGTCGGCAGCCAGCACACGCTCGAAATACGGTGAGCGACAGACGTTTCCCGTGCACACGACGAGGATGGTGAAGGTCTCGCGATCATCCCCAGTGGCCAGGCTGTCAACCTCATGGCCCGCCTGCTGAGGGCGAACCGGCGCCGGCCCAGCATCGAGGCTGAGCGAAACGTCCGGGCGGGCTCGCGCTGCCTCACGCTCGCGCTTCGCGGCCTGCACCTGCGCGAGCCGTCGCTGATCGGCGCGCGTGCGGAACGTGCCCCACTGCCCGGGCGTGACGGGCTCGACGGCCTCGTCAGCCTGGGCCGGTTCGCCCGACGACGCGGCGTCGCGCGGTTCGCTCACGTCACTCCCCCGTCCTCTCGAGCGCGGCCAGGTCGTAGTCGACGACGACCGCCGCGTGGTCGCTCCACCGCTGATCGTAGGCTGCGGCGCGCCCGATCCACGGTTCGCGGGCGACAGCGGCGAGCGTCGGGCTCGCGAACTGGTAGTCGATGCGCCACCCGGAGTCGTTGTCGAACGCCTTTCCGCGCCACGACCACCACGAGTACGGGCCCGGCACGTCGCCGTGATTGGCGCGCACGACGTCGACCCAGCCGTCCTGGGTGAGCCGCGTCAGGTACGCCTGCTCGTCCTCGAGAAACCCGGCCTTGCCACGGTTCCCCTTCCAGTTCTTGAGGTCGTTCACCGTGTGCGCGACGTTGAAATCGCCCATGACGAGCGCCGGACGATCGACGAGCTGCGCCATCCGCGCCTCCAGCGCGTCGAGGAAGGCGTACTTCGCAGTCTGCTTGTCGGTGCCCGCCTCGCCGGTGTGCACGTAGACGCTCGCGATCGTGACGCTGCGCCCGTCGACGACGACGTCAGCCTCCACCCAGCGGCCGAACTCGTCGAAGCCGTCGATGACGCAGCTCGACGACGCGAGCGCATGCTTCGTCAGGATGGCGACGCCCTCACGGCCCGCAGCGGCCGACTCGGCGTGCGCGAGTTCGTACTCGGCGAGAGCCGAACCGTCGAGTGCGGTCGCGAACTGCTTCGCCGACGCGCGCACCTCCTGCATCGCGACGACGTCCGGCTCCTGCTGCGCCAACCACTCCAGCCCCCCGCGACGCTGCGCTGCCCTGATGCCGTTGACGTTCGCCGTGATCACTCGCATGTGCTCATCGTTTCAAGGCCTGATGGTCGTGTCGAACCCACCGACCGCAACCGCGCCCAGCCCGAAACCCTGCGTCCAAGTGCACCCGCGTGCATCTGGACGCGGGGAATAGGTCAGCTTGCGGGGGCGATCGTCGGGCGGCCGAGGGCGTGGACGGTGAAACCCGCCTCAGCCCACCGCTGCCGATCCAACGCATTCCGCCCATCGATGAGCACACGACCCGCGACCTGCTCAGCAACATCGGCCGGGTCGAGATCGCGGTACACCTGCCACTCCGTCAACAACACGACCACCCGCGCCCCCACCAACGCCTCATCAACCGTGTCGACATAACCCGGCCCCGGACGCTGAGCCCGCGCCACAGCCAGTGCCTCCGGATCATGCACCCGCACATCCACACCCAACGCCACCAGACGCTCAGCCACGTCCAACGCCGGACTATCCCGAATATCGTCCGAATTCGGCTTGAACGCCGCCCCCAACACCGCCACCGGCGCCCCCACGACGTCCTCACCCAACTCGTCACGCACGAGCTCCACCACCCGCGAACGACGACGCACGTTCGTCGCATCCACCGTCCGCAAGAACTCCACCGACTCCGCCAGGCCGAGCTCCTCACCACGTGCCATGAACGCACGAATGTCCTTCGGTAAGCACCCCCCACCGAACCCGACACCCGCACCCAAGAACTTGCGGCCGATGCGCTCGTCATGCCCGATCGCATCCGCGAGCGCGACGACATCACCGCCGCTCGCCTCACACACCTCAGCCATCGCATTGATGAACGAGATCTTCGTCGCGAGGAACGCATTCGCGCTCACCTTGACCAACTCAGCCGTCGCGAAATTCGTCACCAACCGCGGCGTACCCGCCGCCAATGCCCGCGCATACACCTCATCCAGACGCGCGACATTCGCATCCGCGAACGCCCCCTCCACGCCGTACACGAACCGATCCGGCGTCAACGTGTCCTTCACCGCGAATCCCTCACGCAAGAACTCCGGATTCCAGATCAGACGCGCATCCACCCCGTCACACACGCCGGCCTGCAGCACCTCCAGCACGCGCGGCACCGTCCCCACCGGCACCGTCGACTTGCCCACCGCCAGCGACCCCGCCTTCATGTGCGGCGCCAACGACGCGAACGCACCGAACACATAATCCGTGTTCGCCGCATACTCCCCCGGCTTCTGCGGCGTCCCCACACACACGAAATGCACATCAGCATCCGCCACATCAGCGATGTCCGTCGACCACCGCAACCGACCCGACGCCTGCGCACTCGCCAACAACTCCGGCAACCCCGGCTCGAAGATCGGACTACGCCCCGCCGCCAACGCCTCGATCTTCAACACATCCGTGTCGACACCCACCACGTCATGACCCAACTCAGCCATGCACGCCGCATGCACCGCACCCAGATAGCCCGTGCCGATCACCGAGATCTTCAAACCCATGCCGCATATTCTAGGGTGCCGCCCCCTGCTGCGACGCTCATTTGCCGCGCGCGGCACCCGTCACTGCGTCGTTGTTCGACGCGCGTTCACCGGACGGCGCGCTCACGCACTCGTCGGTGCGCTTCGGCATCTCGGGTACGACGGCTGACGGCGTCGGCCGCCGTCGACGATGCGACCTGAACCACACGCGCCCGACGACGAGTTCGAACAGGCGCCCCACCGCGTCCGCAAGCGGGCCGACGATGCCGTGACCACGCGCCGCTTCCCTGAGGGGCCGCAGCACCCACCGTCCCTGACACGACGGAGACAGGCCCCACGCAGGTCGCCGTTGCGCCCGTTGTCGACAAGGACGAGGACGAACGGCGGCGCGTCGAGCTGCACGGCGAGCACGCTCAGCTGCACAGCCAGGCTCACGCTCGACCCACGGACGGGGATGATGACGCTCACCTCGACGTCCGAGGGAGGTGTCAACAGTTGCGACCTAACCGAGCTTGACGCCCGTGAAGGCGACGAAGGTGACGATCGCACCGAGCGCGTACAACGCGACGTCCGTGCCCCTCGAACGCACCTTGAGATCGGGCACGACACGCTCGGGGAAGACGGCGCGCATGATCGCCCCCAGCAGCGGACCCACGGCCATGAGGATGCCTCCGACGCGCACATGCCCGCCGAAGACGACGGCGAGGCCCAACGCGACCGGCAACACGACGACGAGCCACGGGACGCCGAGCTTGAAGTGACTCACCGACCCCGAGCCTCGGCCTCACGCTCGGCGGCCTGCACGACGTTCGTCAGCAGCAGCGCACGCGTCATCGGGCCGACGCCGCCGGGGTTCGGCGACATGAATCCGGCGACCTGCGCGACGTCCGGTGCGATGTCACCGGCCACCTTGCCGTCGACGCGGCTGACTCCGACGTCGAGCACTGCGGCACCCTGCTTGACCATGTCCTTCGTGATGAGCCCTGGCACACCGGCGGCGGCGACGATGACGTCCGCGTTCTTCGTGTGAGCTGCAAGATCCTTCGTGCCGGTGTGGCACAGGATGGCCGTCGCGTTCTCGCTGCGACGTGTGAGGATGAGACCGAGCGGGCGCCCCACCGTCAGCCCACGCCCGACGACGACGACCTCCGCGCCGTTCAGCGGCACGTCGTAACGGCGCAGCAGTTCGATGACGCCCATCGGCGTGCACGGCAGCGGCGCCTCCTCGCCGAGCACGAGCTTGCCGAGGTTGACCGGGTGCAGACCGTCGACGTCCTTCTGCGGCTTGACGCGTGAGAGCAGCGCGACCTCGTCGAGACCCGTCGGCTGCTGGATGAGGAAGCCCGTGCAGTTCTCGTCGTCGTTGAGCTCGTCGATGACGGCCTCGACCTCGGCCTGTGTCGCGGTGGCCGGCAGATCCTTGCGGATCGAGGTGATGCCGACCTCCGCGCAGTCCTTGTGCTTGGCGTTGACGTACCACTGCGAGCCTGGGTCATCGCCGACGAGCACCGTGCCGAGGCCCGGCGTGATGCCGCGCGCCTTCAACGCAGCGATGCGCTCGCGCAGCTCTTCCTTGATCGTCGCGAGGGTGGCCTTGCCGTCGAGCGTCGTCGCAGTCATGGCCCCAATCCTGCCAGACACCCCGGGCGCGCGGTCGGCGCTCACACCGGGGTGTGACGGGACGCTCGTGATCGACCTGGGCTCACGCGTACGGTCGTCGTATGACAGGAGCGTGCCGAGCGGCGAGTGGCGTGGCGCGTTCCCGCGCTCGTGGCACTCGTCGTCGGGGTGCTCGTCGTGGCGTTGTTCCTCGTCGTCGACCGCCGTTCGTCAGCCCCGGTCGCCGACGCGCCCTCACCCAGCCTGAGCGGACGCCCCGTGGTGGCCTTCGTCGGCGACAGCTACTCCGCCGGCTCGGAGGCGAGCTCACCGGACAAGCGATGGACCACCGTCCTGAGCGCTGAGCGCGGGTGGAACGAGATCAACGTCGCCGTGCCTGGCATGGGCTACGACGTGGGGCGTCCGACGCAGCACTACCTTTCCCAGGTCGCACGAGCCGCAGCGTCGAAGCCGGGCACGGTCATCATCTCCGGCGGATGGAACGACGTCGCCCGCGGCGTGCCGACGGCGACCATCGTCGAGGGCCTGCGCGAGACGCTCGCGGCGGTGACGAAGCACGTCCCCGAGGCGCGCGTCGTCATCATCGCACCGATCGGACCGGCAAGTTCTCCCCCACCCGACCTCGTACGGCTGCGCGATGCCGCCGCACCCGTGGTGCGCAGCTCAGGTGCGACGTGGCTGGATCTCGACTTCCCGCTCACCGGTCACCCTGAGTGGATCAGCCCTGACGGCCTGCACCCCAACGACGCGGGCTACAAGCGCCTCGCCGAGCTCACGAACGCGCGTCTGAAGTAGCCCGTCGGCCACCGGAGCGTGCCGCCACCGCTGCCGCCGCAGCGGTGACGACCATGCCGACGACGGTGCGCACATCGACACCTTCGCGCGCCACCGGGTCGAGCAGGTCGATGACGAGCGCCGCGACGAGCTGCCCCATGATGCCCATGAGCCCGAGCACGAGCACGCTGATGTGCTCCGTCGCCCACGCCGACAACCCGATGAACGCGATGCCCAGCGGCGCACCGAGCCACGCCCACCAGGGAGCGTCGTGCGGCCACTGCCACTGCGTGAAGCCGAGGAGCACGCGCGCACCGGCGAACACCACGAGAGCGATCACGCCGACGAGGAAGTTCTGCAGCGTCGTCGCGTACGAACTACCTGCCCGCGCACTGACGCGCCCGTTGAGACCCTGCTGGAACTGCGTCATGACGCCCGCGATGATGACGGCGAGGGCCGGCAGGATCGCGATGCCACCCGGGACGTGCTGGCCGCTCACCGTGATGCCGACCCCGACGACGGCGAACGCTCCGGCGAGCGCGCGAGCGGGGGTGATCGGCGTGCGCCCCTTGGGGCCGGCACCGACGTGATCGGCGAGCAACCCGCCGAGCGCACGACCGCCGACGCTCGCCACGATGAAGACGGCAACACCGAGAAGCGCGACCGCGCTCGTCTGCACGGCGACGAACGCGCCACCCAGGACGCCGCCAAGGCACTCCCACCAGCGCAGACGTCCGGCCCGGATCGACAGGACGAGTCGTGTGGCGCCTTGGCGCAAACTCGGCACCGCGAGCGCCAGCACGAGCAGTGCGAGACCCGAGCCGAAACTCCAGATGGCAGCGACGAGCGGCTCCGACAGAGGTTCGCCGAGCGTCCCGTTGAAGCGAGCCTGGAGCGACAGGCAGGCACCACCGACGAACGCCGCGGCGAGCGCGAGCGCCTCCGAGGACGCACGTCGTTCACGCGTCATCGCGTCACCCCTATGGACATGGCGTGTTTGGCTGGAGATGGCGCCGACGTCGCGATGATCCCCCACCAAACACGCCATCCGGCACTCGCCGGGCCGCGATCAGTGGGCGAAATGACGCGTACCGGTGAAGTACAGGGTGACGCCGGCCTTCTGCGCAGCCTCGATGACCTCGGCGTCACGGATCGAACCACCGGGCGCGACAACGGCCTTGACGCCGGCGTCGAGCAGGATCTGCAGGCCGTCGGCGAAGGGGAAGAACGCGTCCGACGAGGCAACGGAGCCACGAGCGCGTTCGGCGCCCGCACGCGTCACGGCGAGGTTGCACGAGTCGACGCGGTTGACCTGGCCCATGCCGATACCGACGGACGCGCCGTCCTTGGCGAGCAGGATCGCGTTCGACTTCACTGCGCGCACGGCACGCCACGCGAAGGCGAGATCACGCATCGTGTCCTCGTCCGCGGCCTCCCCCGCGACGAGCTGCCAGCGCTGCGGGTCGTCACCCGTCGTGCCGCCGTTCTTGTCCTCGCCCTCGGCGTCGATCATGTCGCGCTCCTGCACGAGCAGACCGCCGCTGATCGGGCGCATCTCGAAGCCGCCGGCGCCCGGCGCGGGCACCGTGACGAGGCGCAGGTTCTTCTTCGCCGTGAGCACCTCGAGAGCGTCGTCGTCGAAGGAGGGCGCGACGACGACCTCGGTGAAGATGTCCTTCACCGTGTCCGCCATGGCCTTCGTCACCGGGCGGTTGGTCGCGATGATGCCGCCGAACGCGCTCGTCGAGTCGCACTCGTGGGCGCGCTGGTGCACGGCGGCGATGTCCTCGTCGGGAGCGCCGACGGCGATGCCGCACGGGTTGGCGTGCTTGATGATGGCGACCGTCGGCACGTCACCGTGGTCGTACGCGGCGCGGTAGGCGGCGTCGGCGTCGACGTAGTTGTTGTACGACATCTCCTTGCCGTGCAGCTGCTCGCCCTGGGCGAGGCCGCTCGCGTCGGCCGACGTGTAGAGGGCCGCCGCCTGGTGCGGGTTCTCGCCGTAACGCAGGCTCGCGGCCTTGGTGTACGTCGAACCCGTCCAGTCGGGGAAGGTGTCGCCGGTGGTGGCGTCGTTCGAGCCGACGAGGTTCGCCCCCATCCAGGTGGCGACTGCGACGTCGTAGGACGCGGTGTGGACGAAGGCGTCACGCGCCAGCGCGGTGCGCTGCTGCAGTGTGAAGCCGCCCCCGCGCACGGCGTCGAGCACGTCGGCGTACGACGTCGGGTCGGTGACGATGGCCACCGTCGGGTGATTCTTCGCGGCCGCGCGCACCATCGTCGGGCCGCCGATGTCGATCTGCTCGACGCACTCGTCGATGCTCGCGCCCGAGGCGACCGTCTCACTGAACGGGTAGAGGTTCACGACGACGAGGTCGAACTGCTCGACACCGAGGTCCTCGAGCTGCTTCATGTGATCGCTCTTGCGCGAGTCGGCAAGGATGCCGGCGTGCACCTTCGGGTGCAGCGTCTTGACGCGACCCTCGAGGCACTCGGGGAAGCCCGTGAGCTCCTCGACCGCCGTGACGGGGATGCCGAGACCCGCGATGAGCTTGCTCGAACCGCCCGTCGAGACGATCTCCACCCCG
This sequence comes from Dermacoccus abyssi, assembly GCF_003515945.1. GTDB lineage: Bacteria > Actinomycetota > Actinomycetes > Actinomycetales > Dermatophilaceae > Dermacoccus > Dermacoccus abyssi. The sequence goes on along the minus strand of NZ_QWLM01000007.1, from coordinate 78,841 downwards.
GCCTCGTGCAGGCCGCGGGCGAGCTCCTCGAGCCCCTGCTTGTCGTACACCGAGACGAGAGCCCGCCGAATAGGGCGCATGCCGTCACTCATTGATCGAAACCGTCCTGCCGTTGATGGACCAACCTCGTGCGAACCCGCGGACCACGTCCACGAGCATGGTGCGCTCCTCGACCTTGATGCGTTCGTGGAGCGATTCCTCGTCATCGTCGGCGCGTACGTCGACGACGCGCTGATCGATGATGGGGCCTGTGTCGACACCGGCGTCGACGACGTGGCACGTCGTACCGGTGACCTTGACGCCGTGCGCGAGCGCGTCCCGGACGCCGTGCGCCCCGGGGAAACTCGGCAGCAGCGCCGGGTGGGTGTTGATGACGGTGTGGCGCGAGAGAGTCTGCGCGCCGAGGATCTTCATGAACCCAGCCGAGACGACGAGCTGACGAGCCGCGACGTCACCGCCGGTGAGCGCTGCGAGGTCGAGGTCGTCGTCGGCATCGCTGAACGCGCGCTCGATGGCGTCGGCGAGCGCCGCGTCCCACTGGCTGCGCTCGGGGAAGTGCCGCGTCTCGACGGTGAAGGTGGGGATGCCGGCGAGGGTGGCGCGCTCGAGGCCGGTGCACTCCCGATCGGCACCGACCGCGACGATCTCGTACACCTTGCCGTGGGCGCCGTCGTCGATGAGAGCCTGCAGCAACGAGCCGCTTCCGGAGACGAGAACGACGACCTGCAGGGGCTTCGACTGCTCGCTCACGCCCCCACCCTATCCCCCGATGTTGAGCGGTCGCAGCGGCATCTGTACCCGGATACCCAGGCAACATCGGCGAGGTTTTCCACAGGCCCACATTCATCGGGAGCATCCTCACCGCCGGCACGCAGGCTGGAAGCATGACTCCCCGTTGGAAGCAGACCCATGAGCGAGCCGTGGCGCTGGCAGAGTCGAGCTACGGCGTTGTGAACCGCGCGCGTCTTAGGCAAATCGGCGTGACACGGGAGGACGTACGCACACATGTCCGCGCCGGACGTTGGATGCAGTTGGGTGACAACACCTTTCGCCCGCCGACAAACGCTTGGTGCCCTGAACGCTCTCCCATCGCTGTCGCCGTCTTCGAAACTCAGGGGCCGGCCTGGGCCGAGGCCTCGAGTGCCCTGATTCTCCACGGTTTGCGAGGCTGGAGCGCGCAGCAGATCATCGTGGCGCTGCCTCACTACGGTCAGCGCACGTCCTTCCCGCCCGGCACGCGAGGGATGTTCCTGTTCCGGCCACCCCGGCTGTCGCAGACACCGATTCCCCACTCTCATCCCGCATGGGCGTCGTTGCGCGCCGCCGCCATCGCGCGAACGGATCGGGAGGCTGCGACGGTGCTCGCCATGACGGTGCAGCAGCGACTCGCCCGAGCAGACGACTACTGGCAGGCCCTCGAATGCCTCCCCAAACTGCACCGCCGCAAACTGATTCGCGAACTTCTCGGGGACATAACCACCGGGTCCGAGTCGATTGGTGAGATCGATTTCGTTCAGCTGTGCCGCAGACGCGGTCTACCGGTGCCGGATCGTCAGGTTCGACGACGTCACCCGAACGGCTCGTACTACCTCGACGTGCGCTGGGAGGCTGCGAAGCTCACCGTCGAGATTGACGGCATGCACCACTTCGTGGGCGACAACCCGACTCAGGACGCCCTGCGTCAGAACTACCTCACCCTGGGCGGTGACGCCGTGCTGCGCATTCCCGTGGTGGCGCTGCGCACCGATCCGGATCCGTTCTTCGCGCAGATCGAACATCGGCTGCGCGACGCGGGGCTCCTGTGACGCCGATGTTTCCTGGGTATCGCGGGACCGGTGCCGCGGCGCCCGCTCAACATCGGGGGTGGGGGTGGTCAGTCGAGGAAGAAGCGCTGGACGGTGCCCGGGTGCTGGTCGTGCTGGTTCTCGCAGGCCTCGCGCGCCTGGTTGGTGTTCGCACCCCAGAGGCACTTCTGGTAATCCATCGTGCGCTCGTACTGAACGAGCGGGGCGACGACCATGGCGATGAGCAGTGCCGTGAGACCGAGCCCGATCATGTTGGGCGCAACGGCCTTGTTCTGGCCGGACTTCTTGAGGTCCTGGATGAAGCGCACCCCGTAGTAGAACGACGCGACGAGCGGGATCACCGCAAGCGCCGTGCCGGGCATGGGCAGCCACGACAGGGCGAAGCCGAGGATGAGGTAGCGCAGCGACAGCATGCTGTTGCGCGTACCGACGGGCGCCTTCGGAGTGTCGTTCACGTCTCTCCCAACGAGCGAGGGCCTGGGATTACTCCCGACCTCAGCGGGTTCTTCAGTGGGTGTGGTTGAGCATCCAGTGCCGCACGCCGGCCACCCCGACGGCCGGCGGCACGAAAAGGACGGGCAGCAGCACCCATGCGTTCCACCCGGGGCCGACATAGTCGAGAAGCCCGGTCGAGACACGGGCCGTTGCGAACCACCACACGAGCCACATGACGAGCGTGGCGAGCGCAGCGGCGCACAGAGCCACCGTGCATTTCGCGCGCAGGCTCGACAGTCGCGTCAGCGCGCCGACGGCGTCCCAGCCGATCCAGCCGCCCACTGCGATCGGAACGAGGAGGAAGATCCACGTCCAGGGCCCGACCCCGTCCGGCAGTGCGCCGAGCACCGGAATCATCGGCAGAGTGCCCGGCGTCATCGCGCCGTGCCCGATCGAGACAGCACCGACGTGCACCGACGAGCCGGTGAACCATCCGGCGCCGAGGGCCATGAGGTTGGGCAGAGCCAGAAGCTGCGCCGCGACGAGGAGGATGCCTCCGACGAGACCGGGGTTCAGCTGTTGGTGGACGGTCCAGACGCGTCCGCCGTGCCAGGCGACGAGCGCGACGACGAGAACGAGCGAGGCGAGGGCAAGCCAGCGCAGGCCGCGTAGACCGGACCGGATCGAACGCTGCAGCAACAGCGGTGTGGCGTCGAGGACGAGATCGTCGAGAGCCTTCAGCTCAGGTGAGTGCTCCCGCTCGTGCCAGGCCGTCCATGCCACGCCGGCAGCCGCGACGACGAACGGTCCGAGCAGGAGGGACCACCAGCTGATGTGGCTCGCACCCAACGAGGCAACGACGGCGAGCACCTGAGCCGCAGCGACGTAACCGCCGATGAACGCGAGCAGGATGAGGCGCAGGTCGCGCGCGTGCAGGCGCTCGTCGGGGAACGCCGCGCGAGCGCCGAAGCGAGCTGCCAGAACGCAGATAAAGGTGAGGACAAGGGGGCTGAAGACGACGCTCGTGCCGTCGACGTTGACGTGTCCGCGGTGCGCGAGGGCCCACAGGTCGATCGTCACGCCGAGCGTGTCGTTCCACGACGAACTCGACTGCGAATCGATCGTCCACGCTGCGAAGACCGGCACCATGAGCGCGATGACGACACCGATGGCCGAGAGCGCTCCGTAGCCGAACGCGAGGGGCACGTGCGGGCGTCCCTCGGGCCGGGCGTCCTTGCCGCTCGTCGGCCGTCCGGGGCCGGGCCGCCGGGAAACGCGAGGGTTCTGCGCGTCACGAGGGGGTTTCACACCGCGGTTCGACGCGTTGCGTCCTCGGTCGAGCTCCGGACGCGACGCGCCCCTGCTGGTCTGGCTGCCCTGCGCTGCGCGCTGCGGACGCGCACCGGACCCACCTCGGCCGTCACTCGGACGCGGGGGTCGTGGACGGTTCGAGGAGGGACGTTCGGCGGGATCGGGGCGTCGTGAAGTCATCTCGCCCGTCATCCTCTCAGGCCCGCCTGGGAGCCTCACGCTGCCACGCCGTGGACACACGCGAGCGGGCCGGCCAGACACTCTCACCGGCCCGCTCGGGGCAAGACACCGCTCGGGCGTCAGTTGGCCTGGATGCGAACCGGACGGTCGTCGCCGTAGCTGCAGTCGACGTCGATCGTCTTGATCTTCTGGCCGGGCGAGACTTCGTACACGAGGTCACCGGTCGTGGTGTCACCCTTGTAGAGCGAGCCGTAGCCGAGACGCGAACCGTAGTCGACGTACTTGTCGCTCGGGCTCGTGTTGTCGCTCAGGCGCACCTTGACACAGCTGCTGCTGAAGCGCAGCTCGTCGTCGTCGAGGTTGGTTGCCGAGATGTTGATGGCCACCCAGTGCTTGCCCGCCGCGGGCTTCTGGTAGTCGCTGGAGGACTTCACGTCGTCCGTGACCTTGCTGACCTTGATCGACATCTTGTCGGTCTTGACCTCCTGGCCGACCTTGCCGACCTTGGGGCCCGACGAGTCGTCGCCGCCGGAGTCGTCGTTCGACTCCGAGGAGCTCGGGCTCGACGACGAGCTGCTGGGCTCCTCACTCGGCGACGAGGACTCCGACGACTCGGGCGATTTCGAGCTGCTCGGGCTGTCCTCGCTCGGGGCCGCCTCGCTCGAGGAGCTGGACGAGGAACTCGAGCTGGTACCACCGGAACCTTCGACCTGCGTGCAGGCGCTCATGCCGAGAGCCATCGTGCCTGCGATTGCGGCGACGCTCAGCTTGCGCGTCATCAACTTGGTCATGTGCTCTTCTCCCTGTTCTGAGTGAATTTCGGACTCACGCCCGAACGGTGCTGTCGAAAAATTGAGGATGGTGTGCGCTCACTTGCTCACATCGATGCGGATGGCGCGCTGGTCGCCTTGCAGCGAACTGAACGAGCACTTGACGTCGACCTGCTTGAGCTTCTGACCGGTCGGCACCTCGAACGTGATGTCACCGACGGCGGTGTCACCCTTCTGCAGAGCACTCGAGTTGAACTTGGTGCCGTAGTCGGAGAAGAGCGAGTCGTCAGCCGTCTGGTTCTGATCGGTCTTCGCGTCGACGCAGAACAAGGTCGAGAAGTTGAGCGGCTTCGACGACGTGTTCGTCACGCTCATGTTGACGGCCACCCAACGCTTGCCCGCGTCGGGCTTCATGAAGCTGTCGGAGGAGACGGGAACCGGGTCGACGACCTTGCTGATCTTGACCGTCATGTCGCCCGTCTTGGCCTCCTCGCCGACCTTCGCCCGCACGAGGCCCGACTGCCCCTCGGAACCCGAACCGGGGTCTTCGGAACTCGACTCGCTCGACGAGCTGGATTCGCTCGGCTCGCTCTGGGAACTCGATTCGGTAGTGGACGAACTCGCCTGTGTCTGTTCGCTCGAGGATTCACTCGACTGCGGCGCTGCCTCGCTCGATGACGATGACGAGTTGGACGATGCGCCCGACCCGCCTTCAACGCTGGTGCAAGCCGAAGCGGACAGCACCACCGCGGCAGCGGCCGCGAGCATTGCGGAACGTGAGACCTTCATGACTTCTCCTCCCCCGCCCGGGCGCCATCGCTCGGGATCTCAGGACAAAACTAAATGCACCTGAGACGCGAAGAAGGCTCGTTCGGTTCCGCCGGTGATCAATGTTCTCAATTCGTGTCCGAGCAGCCGGAATGTGGACGTTCTTCGCGCTCGGACACGACAACGCCCGGCCGCCGTCCCCTGCGGGACGACGGCCGGGCGTCGGTGATTCAGTGCGTCACTTGGAGAGGTTGTTCATGATCTCCGTCATGAGAGCAGCCGTCTCGGACGGCGTCTTGCCGACCTTGACGCCGGCGGCCTCGAGGGCCTCCTTCTTGGCGGACGCGGTACCCGACGAGCCGGACACGATGGCACCGGCGTGGCCCATCGTCTTGCCCTCGGGGGCCGTGAAGCCCGCGACGTAACCGACGACCGGCTTCGTCACGTTCTCCTTGATGTAGGCCGCGGCACGCTCCTCGGCGTCGCCACCGATCTCACCGATCATGACGATGGCGTCGGTGTCGGGGTCGTTCTGGAACGCCTCGAGCGCGTCGATGTGCGTGGTGCCGATGACCGGGTCACCGCCGATGCCGATGGCCGTCGAGAAGCCGAAGTCACGCAGTTCGTACATCATCTGGTACGTCAGCGTGCCCGACTTCGAGACGAGGCCGATGCGGCCCGGGCCGGCGATGTTCGCCGGGATGATGCCGGCGTTCGACTGTCCGGGGCTGATGATGCCGGGGCAGTTCGGGCCGAGCAGGCGCGTCTTCGTGCCCTTGCTCAGGTTGTAGAACTCGGCCGAGTCCTTCACCGGGATGCCCTCGGTGATGACGACGGCGAGCGGCATCTCGGCCTCGATGGCCTCGACCGCGGCGCTCTTGGCGAAGGCCGGCGGAACGAAGATCACGGAGACGTTGGCGCCGGTCTCGGCCATGGCGTCCTTGACGGAGCCGAAGACGGGCACGGACTTCGACTCACCGTTCACGTCGAAGTCGACCGTCTGGCCGGCCTTCTTCGGGTTGACACCGCCGACGATGTCGGTGCCGGAGGCGAGCATGCGCGTGGTGTGCTTCATGCCCTCCGAGCCGGTCATGCCCTGGACGATGACCTTGGAGTCAGCGTTGAGAAAAATCGACATGGAAGTCTGATCCCTTTCAGTTGGCCGCGGCCAGCTCGGCAGCCTTGCGTGCTGCGCCGTCCATGGTGTCCACGACCGTCACGAGCGGGTGGTTGAAGTCGGCGAGGATCTTGCGGCCCTCTTCGACGTTGTTGCCGTCGAGGCGCACGACGAGCGGCTTCGTCGCCGCGTCGCCCAGCTTCTTCAGGGCGCCGACGATGCCGTTGGCGACGGCGTCGCACGCCGTGATGCCACCGAAGACGTTGACGAAGACGCTCTTGACCTGCTCGTCGTTCAGGATGACGTCGAGACCGTTGGCCATGACCTCGGCCGAGGCGCCGCCACCGATGTCGAGGAAGTTGGCGGGCTTGGCCTTGCCGCCGGTGAAGTCCTCACCGGCGTAGGCGACGACGTCGAGCGTGCTCATGACAAGGCCGGCACCGTTGCCGATGATGCCGACGTTGCCGTCGAGCTTCACGTAGTTGAGGTCGAGCGCCTTGGCCTTGGCCTCCAGCGGGTCGGCCGCGGCCTTGTCCTCGAGAGCCTCGTGGTCGGGGTGACGGAAGCTGGCGTTCGCGTCGAGCGTCACCTTGCCGTCGAGGGCGACGATGTCGCCGTCCTCGGTCTTCACGAGCGGGTTGACCTCGACGAGGGTTGCGTCCTCGTCGCGGTAGACCTCCCACAGCTTCTGCAGCACGGGGACGATCTTGGCGCCGGTCTCGGCGTCGAACTTCGCGGCCTCGACGATCTCCTTGGCCTTGGCCTCGTCGATGCCGACGTTGGGGTCGACCTCGATGCGTGCCAGAGCCTCGGGACGCTCCACGGCGAGCTGCTCGATCTCCATGCCGCCCTCCTTGGAGCACATGGCGAGGTAGCTGCGGTTGGCTCGGTCGAGCAGGATCGAGAAGTAGTACTCCTCGGCGATCTTGGCGCCCTGGGCGATCATCACGGTGCCGACCGTGTGGCCCTTGATGTCCATGCCGAGAATCGCCCTGGCGTGCTGCTCGGCCTCGTCAGCGCTCTTGGCGACCTTGACGCCGCCGGCCTTGCCTCGGCCACCGGTCTTGACCTGCGCCTTGACGACGGTGACGCCGCCCGACTTCGCACCGATCTGCTCGGCGGCTGCCTTGGCTTCTTCCGGAGTGGTGGCCGTCTGGCCGGCCAGCACCGGAACGCCGTGCGCCTCGAACATGTCGCGCGCCTGGTACTCGAAGAGATCCACGCGAATCCATCCTCATCGTTGAATATGGGGTGTTCCTCTGTGACTTTAACGCGCTTTCGACGCCCGTCGTAACCGGGGGCGTCCCGGCATCGTGCCGGGAGTCAGACTGATGCCGCAGGCTGACCGACGTTGGCCCGCACCCAGTCGACGACCGTGGTCGTCGGGGCACCCGGAGTGAAGATCTGCGCGACACCCATCTCCTTGAGCGGCGGGATGTCCTCCTCCGGGATGATGCCGCCACCGAAGACGACGATGTCGTCGACGCCCTGCTCCTTGAGCAACTCGGTCACCTTGCGGAACTGCGTCATGTGAGCGCCGGAGAGAACGGACATGCCGATTGCGTCGGCGTCCTCCTGCACGGCGGCGGTGACGATCTGCTCGGGCGTCTGGTGCAGGCCCGTGTAGATGACCTCCATGCCCGCGTCACGCAGGGCACGGGCAATGACCTTGGCGCCACGGTCATGGCCGTCGAGGCCCGGCTTGGCGACGACGATGCGCAACCGCTCGGTGGCACCTTGCGTGTTCTCGGACATGGTGGGCTCCCTTCGCTCGTTGTTCGAACTGTAACGCGCACCACAGCGGAAAATTCAGTTAGGCGCTATTAACCGAGGCCTGGGTGTGGCGGGCACCGCGGCCGCGCCGAAGGTGAGCCACCCACGGCGGTGCTTCAGAGCTTCGTCACCGGCGCGTAGCGCAACAGGAGGCGCTTGGGTGGGCCGTCGCCGAAGTCGATGTGGGCCATCGCGCGATCACCCTGACCCTCGACGCGGATGACCGTGCCGAGGCCGAAGCTGTCGTGCGTCACCTTGTCGCCGGCATCGAGGTTCGGGATGGCGCGGTTGCCACGGCCCACGGCCGAGTTCTTGTTCGCCGAGAACGAGCCTGCGCGTCCGCCACTCGACAGGCGCGCGACGGGAGCGGTGCCGCGGCCGATGACGGGGCCGTCATCGTCGTCACGCCGCGAGCCCCCGCCGTAGCCGGAACCGTAGCCGCGCGGACCCGTGGCGAACGTCGTGCCCTCGCGCTCCCAGTGCAGCAGGTCGTCGGGGATCTCGCCGAGGAAGCGCGACGGGGGGTTGTACTGCGGCGCACCCCAGGCCGAACGCACCGCAGCACGCGAAAGGTAGAGCCGCTGCCGAGCGCGCGTCAGACCGACGTAGGCGAGGCGCCGCTCCTCCTCGAGCTCCTTGGTGTCGCCGAGCGCCCGCATGTGCGGAAACGTGCCGTCCTCCATGCCGGTGAGGAAGACGACGGGGAACTCGAGGCCCTTGGCCGTGTGCAACGTCATGAGCGTGACGACGCCCTGGTCCTCACCGTCCTCGGGAATCTCGTCGGTGTCGGCGACGAGGGAGACCTGCTCGAGGAAGTCCTCAAGGGTGGCTCCCGGGTAGTTGTCGTCGAACTCGTTCGCGACGGCGACGAGTTCGGCGAGGTTCTCGATGCGCGTCTCGTCCTGCGGATCGCGGCTCTCGCGCAGCTCCTTGAGGTAGCCGGTGCGTTCGAGGATCGCCTCGATGAGCGGGCCGACCCCGCTGCCGCTCTCGCGCACAACGCGCAGGCCCTCGAGCAACTCGGTGAACCCGCGGATCGCGCTCACGCTTCGCGTGGCGATGCCCGGTGCGTCGTCCGGGCGGGCGAGCGCCTGGATGTACGTGATGCGTTCCCTTTCGGCCAGCGCCCCGATGCTCGCCTGCGCCCGGTCGCCGATGCCACGCTTCGGGGTGTTCACGATGCGACGCAGGTTGACCGTGTCGGCCGGGTTGGAGATGACGCGCAGGTAGGCGAGCGCATCCTTGATCTCCTTGCGCTCGTAGAAGCGCGTGCCGCCGACGACCTTGTACGGCAGGCCCACGCGCACGAACACCTCTTCAAGCGCGCGTGACTGAGCGTTCGTGCGGTAGAAGACGGCCACGTCCTTGGGCTTGACGCCGCGGCTGTCCCCCAACGAGTCGATGGTGCGGGCGACGAAGGCCGCCTCGTCGTGCTCGCTGTCGGCGACGTAGCCGACAACCTTCTCCCCCGCGCCCTGATCGGACCACAGGTTCTTCTTGCGCCGCTCCGGGTTGCGCTCGATGACGGCGTTCGCCGCACCGAGGATGTTCTGAGTCGAGCGGTAGTTCTGCTCGAGCAGGATCGTCGTGGCGTTCGGGTAGTCCTCCTCGAACTCGACGATGTTGCGGATCGTCGCGCCGCGGAATGCATAGATCGACTGGTCGGCGTCACCGACGACGCACAGGTCGGCCATCGGCACGCCCTCAGCCGCGCGCGAGTCGCCCTCGGCGTCGACGGATTCGATGCCACCCGACGCCTTCTCACCCCCGGCGAGTTCACGCACGAGCACGTACTGCGCGTGGTTCGTGTCCTGGTACTCGTCGACGAGGATGTGGCGGAAGCGGCGCCGGTAGTACTCGGCCACCTGCGGGAACGCCTGCAGGATCGTCACCGTCGTCATGATGATGTCGTCGAAGTCGAGCGCGTTCGCGGCCGTGAGGCGCTGCTGGTAAAGCCGGTAGGCGTCGGCGACCTTGCGTTCCTGGTCGGTCTCGGCGCGACGCGCGGCCTCCTCGGCGTCGATGAGCTCGTTCTTGAGGTTGCTCACCTGGAAGCTGAAGGACTTGGGCGGGTAACGCTTCGGGTCGAGGTCGAGATCGCGGGTGACCATCGCCATGAGGCGCTGGCTGTCGGCGGCGTCGTAGATGGAGAACGTCGACTTGAGGCCCACGTGCTTGGCCTCGCGGCGCAGGATGCGCACGCACGCCGAGTGGAACGTGCTCACCCACATGGCGTTCGCGGCGCGCCCGACGAGCTGCTCGACGCGTTCACGCATCTCGGCCGCGGCCTTGTTCGTGAAGGTGATGGCGAGGATCTGCCCGGGCTGGGCTCCTCGTTCGGCCATGAGGTAGGCGATGCGGTGGGTGAGCACCCGCGTCTTGCCCGAACCGGCACCGGCCACGATGAGCAGCGGCGAACCGAAGTGCTTGACGGCCTGCGCCTGCTGCGGGTTCATGCCCTCGAGCAGGCTCGCGGGGTTCGCGCGGAAATCGGGCCCGGCTGAGGTGTCGGGGCGCCCCCAGTGCGAACCGCGCCCGAGCATCGGCGCGTCGGACTCCTCCGGCGGGACGTCGCCGTCGGCCGAGGGCTCTTCGAGGGCCCACAGCGGCACTCCTGAATCGTCGGCCGCAGAGGTCTGCGCGCCCTTCGGCGTGCGTTCCGCGCGGTTCGCCCGGCGCGCGTCGCCGTTGCTTCCGGCGTCGAAACCGGGCAGGGGAAGGTCGTCGAAAAGCCCACTCATGATGGTGCCCAGTCTAGGAGTGAGCACCGACAACGTCGGCCCTCCCCGCGAGAGGCCGTGCGGGGGCTGCACGCAAGGTGGGCGACGACACGTCTCATCGGCGTCATGACGGTCAAAACTGCCGAAAAAGGCGCCTACCCTGGAGGGGTGGATTTCAATGCCCTCCTCGATGCGGTACCGGCTCAGGCCGTCTATGCCCTGACCGGCCTCATCATTCTCGTGGAGAGCATCGGCATCCCCCTGCCCGGCGAGATCATGCTCGTCACTGCGTCCCTTCTCGCGTCGGGGCCGGAGCCGCGCATCAGCATTCACGGCGTGGCCGCCGCCGCCATCGTCGGCGCTGCGGTGGGTGACTCGATCGGCTACTTCGTGGGCCGCCACTTCGGCGATCGCCTGTTCGGCTGGCTCGGCGAACGCTTCCCGCACCACGTCAACGACGAGACGATCGGCTACGCCAAGCACGCGTTCCACCGCCACGGCGTGTGGGCCGTGTTCTTCGGCCGGTTCGTGGCACTGCTCCGCATCTTCGCGGGCCCGCTCGCGGGGTCCCTGCGCATGAACTACCCGCGCTTTCTCCTGGCCAATGTCACGGGCGCTTTCGCGTGGGCCGGCGGTCTGGCCTACGGGGTTCACTTCCTCGGCAAGGTCGCGGAGAAATGGATGCACAACTTCTCGTTCGTCGGCCTCATCGTGGCCCTCGCGTTCGGCGTCTTCGTCTCCACCGTGATGCGCAAGCGGATCAGCGCCAACGTCGCCGCCTACGCCGAGGCCAAGCGGGCCGCCGGCGAAGAGATCAACCCGACGACCGTCGCCTGACGCTCGGATAGCGAACGCACGGCGAACAGCCCCGCCGCACAAGCGATGTGCAGCGAGCACCTAGCCTGGAGTCATGACGACTCTGCAGAACGTGCTCCTGTTCGCCCACCTGCTCGGCATGGCCGCGATCATCGGTGGGTACGCCGCCGTCGCCAAGGCACCGCGTGCCGTGCCCGCGATGGTGTGGGGTGCCCGCGCACAGCTGCTCATCGGCCTCGCGATGGTGGGTGTGGCCTCATCGCAGAGCTGGGAGCTCAACCACGTCTGGGTGGCGGTCAAGCTCCTCATCGCCTTCGTCGTCGTGGGCCTGCTCGAGGTGGCCCAGTCGAAGGAGAAGAAGAACGAAGTGGCTGCTCCGCTCGTCACCGGTGCCGCGGTGCTGGCCGTCGTCAACGTTGCCGTGGCCGTCTTCTGGCACTGATCGACTCGCTCGCACGAAGGTGCGCCCCGGTTCGCCGGGGCGCACCTTTCGTCGTCCGAGCCTGGCCGCGATGGGCTGCTCGTGAAGTGCGCACTCGTCGTCACGCCACTTTGGATCCTGAACTCGCCCGGTTGAGGTGCCGACCTGCCGTCACGGCCCATGCGGCTCTCAAGGCCGGGACGTCAGAGAAGGCGCCGCGCCATCGCCCACGACGTGAGCTCGTGCCGGTTTGACAACTGGAGCTTGCGCAGGACGTTGCTCACGTGGGTTTCGACGGTCTTGACGGAGATGAACAGCTCCTTCGCGACCTCCTTGTACTGATATCCGCGCGCGATGAGTCGCATCACTTCGCGCTCACGGGCCGAGAGCTTGTCGAGTTCCTCGTCGACCTCGGCCACCTCCCCCGCTGCGGCGCCGAACGCGTCGAGGACAAATCCGGCCAGCCGCGGCGAGAAGACGGCGTCACCCGCGGCGACGCGCTCGAGGGCACGCAGCAGGTCGTCGGGTGAGATCGTCTTCGTCACGTAACCGCGAGCGCCCGCGCGGATGACGGCGACGACGTCCTCCGCCGCGTCCGAGACCGACAGCGCGAGCATCCGTACCGGCTCCCCCGCGTTCGAGTCGACGCCCGCACAGGCGCGGGCCACGTCGGCTCCGCCACGTCCGTCACCGCCGGGCAGGTGCACGTCGAGCAGGACGACGTCGGGGCGCTCGCGGGTGATGACCTCGACCGCCTCCTCGACGCTGCCCGCTTCACCGACGAACTCCACGGGCGTGCCCGCCGACGCGGCCTCGAGCAGTTCGGCGCGCACGCCGGCGCGAAACATCCGGTGGTCGTCGACGAGGACGACGCGCAACGGTGCAGTCATGACCTTTCCTCCAAGGGCATCGTGAGTGAGACTTCGAGACCGTCGTCGAGACGACGGATGCGGGCGCTGCCGCCGTGACGTTCCATGCGCCCGACGATCGACTCGCGCACCCCCGCGCGGTCCTCCGCGACGGCGTCGAGATCGAACCCTTCGCCGTGGTCGCGGACGAACACCTCTGCCACGTCGGCGTTGAACTCGGCGTAGACGGAGACGGGCGGCGCACCGTGCTTGGCCGCGTTCGTCGTCGCCTCCCGTACCGCGCTCACGAGTGCTTCGATCCGCGGGGTCACGGGTGCTTGCCCGGTGACGATGACGTCGACCGGCACGGCGAAGCCGTCCTCGACCGCGTGGACGACGCCGCGCAGCAGTTCCGGCGCGTCGGCCACCTCGGGGGCGTTCTCGTCGTCGGCGAAGAGCCACGAGCGCAGGTCGCGCTCCTGGGTGCGGGCGAGCTGGGCGATCTCCGGTTCGTTCGTGCGGCGCTGGATGAGCGCGAGCGTCTGCAGGACGGAGTCGTGCAGGTGCGAGGCGACGTCGGCTCGGGCGTCGGCCATGGCCTTCTCCGCCTGGTCGCGACGCATGTCGTCCCACAGGCGCAGCCCGAACGGCGCGAGCACGGCCGCCAGCCCGCCGAGCAGGACGACGAGGGCGATACCCACGTCACGCAGACCGGCGAAGCCACGACCCGTCGCGGCCGCCGTGACGAGACCGACGAGCACGAGGAACGCACCGAAACTCAGGCGCAGCAATGACTCTCGTCGACCGAAGTCACTGCTCACCCAGGCTCGTCGGTCGCGGTCGGCCAGGCGCGACCACGCAATGACGAGGCCCGCCGACGACACGAGCAACGGAATGCCGAGCTGAACGCTGACGCCCGAGGTGTCGGCCAGCAGTGCGCCGACGAGCGTGACGATGAGGAATCCGGACGCGAGCAGCAGGCGCGGACGCGGCGTCCGACCGGCCTGCTCAGCGCGCGGCATCGAGAACCACAGGAAGAGGTAGACCGGCAGCCCCACCCACACGAGCGACGTGACAATGACGACGCCCCGCACGGCCCACGCCGAGACGCCGAGGTGGCGTGCGATACCGGCACAGACACCGCCGAGCCAGCCTGCTCGCGGCAGGCGCTCGAGCGGAGGTCGTTCGTTGACGTCCGGCCAGTGCGCGGGCAGCACACGTTCGGCCCCCGAGGGGGCCGAGGTGCTCTGCTGCGTCGTCATGACTCCATGGTGTCGCACGCGCGAGCGCGAGCGCCCCTTTCCCGGGGTCGCCTCGAGGAAGTTCAGGGTCGCGTCAGGGTTGCTCCCCCTGCCGGTGGACCGCGAGCACGCGGCAGGCTGGGGGCATGAACGAGACGGCCACCCCGAACCCGCGGGAAGACGAGCGCACCGGAAGCAGTGCGCGCGGCGCGACAAGCGCCGCGACGGGAGCGGGCTTCGACCGCTTCATCGAGACGTTGCGCGACATCGACCTGCGTCGCGACACCGACGGCGGGTGGCTCGGCGGTGTCTGCGCCGGCGTCGGGCTGCGACTCGGCGTCGCGCCGTTGCTCGTGCGCGCGGCGGCCATCCTGCTCGTGCTGTCAGGTGTCGGCCTGGTGGTCTACCTCCTGGCGTGGAGCCTCGTGCCCGACCTCGCCGACCGCGTCGTGCTCGACGAGGTCCGCCGCGGCGACAGCGGTATGCCGATGGTCGTCCTCGTGCTCACCGCGCTGGCCCTCCTCGTCACGATGCCGTGGGGCTTCGGTTTCGAGTTCCTCGGCAACACCGGCCCCGTGATCTCCCTTGTTGCACTCGGGGCCCTGGCGTTCGTCGTCGTTCGTCGCGGCCGCACGGACGAACCTCTCCCCCTTGGCGCGACCTACGCACCGACGCCCGCACCCGGCGGGAGCAACACCGTGGCAGAACCACCCGTGACGGGCTACGGATTCGACGGCGACGCCACCTCGAGCTCGGTGCCGTTCATCGACGAGCGCCGAAGCGCCCGGGAGCAGTTTCGGGCGGCTCGGGCTCACCACCAGCAGAACAACCTCGCCGCCCAGGAGGCCCGCCGCGCGCGCAACGCCGAACGCCGCGCCCGCCGGCGCCGCACCCGGTTGCCGTTCGCCGCTTTCCTCCTGCTCGCCGGCCTTGCGGTCGTCCCGCCGGCACTCGGCCTCGTCGGCGGCGTGACGACCGGCGGCGAAACGGCATTGCCCTGGTTGGTGTTCGGGAGCCTTGCCGTCGTGAGCCTCGGAACCCTCTTCTTCGCGCTGCGCGGCTACCGCGTCGGTGTGTTGAGCCTGCTCGTCGTGCCGCTCATCGCCGTCAGCATCACCTTCGCGTCGTTGCACGCGGCCGGCTACTCGAGTCGCACGAGCTCCCTGTCCGCCCAGCCGACGACGTTGGCCGCCACGCAGTCGTACGACGCCGGAATGGGCACGAGCACGATCGATCTCACCCGCGTCGACGTCGCGACAATGCCCGAGGTCGTCGACGTCAACGCCCGCCTCACCGCCGGGCGCCTGCGCGTCGAGGTGCCGCGCGGCGTCAAGGTCGAACTCACCTCGGTGACGCGCCTCGGGTACATCAGCGCCACCGACGACGCCGGCCAGGTGTTCTACGAGGCAGGCGGTTCGAGCGGCACGGAGCCGACCCGTACGACTCTCGGGTCGGGCAACAAGACGATCCGTCTGAAGACCGACGTCGGAATCGGCGACGTGTTCGTCCATGTGCGCAGCCAGGCACCGGCGAAGACGTCGGGTACGGGCTCGTGAACGACGAATCAAGCCTCGAGATCCCACCGATGACCAACCCCACCTCACGAGAGCAGGCGAACGAGCGATGACGAGTTACGACGACTTCAGCTACGGCGCGAGCGCCCCCACGCAGGCCTGGTCGTACGAGCAGGGGGCCACACCCGCACCGGCGAGCGCACGGGAGCGACGCGACGACGAACGTCGTGAAGCCAACATCGTCGGGGCCGTCCTCGCCACGATCGGACTCGTCACAGCCGTGCTCTGCGCGCTCGCGTACGGTGACGTCATCAGCCTGGACTCGCGCTACACGGTGCCCGGCATCCTGCTCGGCATCGGCGCCACGGCCGTCGTGGCCGGTGCGCTGGGGCTCGTCTACGGGCGCCGACGCTGATTCGTGTCCTGGATACGACGCTGGCTCCATCGACGCACACGATGCCGGACGAACAGCACCATGAGCACCGCCACGGCTGCGGCCATGGCGTCCGCCAGCCAGAACCATCGCGTGTCCACGAGGTTCGCCACCCGATGTTCATGGTCCTCCACCGTGGCAGCGTTCGGCGCCCCAGGGACGTAACGCACTTCGAGAGGCGGCTAGGCGCGGGTACCCGGCATCGGAGGTTGCAGGCCACCCCGTGTGTACCAATGGCGGGTGGAATCAGGCCGGTCTTCGTCAAACCCCGACAGCCACACCCATGTGCCGTCGATTCGCACCCCTACATTGGAGACGTAGCGCTGCGACCTGGAACTCTGGACGCTGACGCGCACGTCCTCGACGTTCTCCACCGTGACGACACGGCCCGACTCGGCGAGCGCGCGTGTCTTGGCTTGCTCACGCACGACGAGCCCGTGCATCGCCGGGACCCAGATCAGGCAGAACCCAGGAGCCCCAAGGCGAGCCACCCGAATACGGTGCGAGCCCTCACCCGGCCGCCCTGTGCACTCATGGCATATCCGCGAAGGCCCGCACCGCGTCGAGGGCCCACGAGGCCATCCCGCCCTCGGGGTAACCGGGCGCTTCGGGGTCGACGGCTTCGGCGATCGAGAACCACGCCGCGCTCTCGGTCGAACCACCGACGTCGTGGACAACGGGTTCGGACGGCTGCGAACAGGACGCGGTGAACAGCAGGCGCACCGCGTGGAAGTCCTCCACGACGTCACCGCGCCCGATACCCACCCGATGCGAGGACGAGACGTCGACGAGCTCACCGAGCTCCACGTCCTGCCCGGCTTCCTCCCAGACCTCCCTCACGACGGCTTCCGCCGGGTGCTCCCCCGCGTCGACACCGCCACCCGGCAGGATCCACAGACCCGGTCGTCCGGTGGTCTGGGACAGCCGGGTGAGCAGCACGCCACGTTCGCTCGTGACGACCGCGTAGGCGGCGAGGCGCTGCCGCACGAGGTCCGCCTTCTCCGTGGCATGCGCACAGGGTGTGCGGGACGAGGCCGGCAGCGACGTCACCTCGTACGCGAGGACGGCGTCGTCGGCGTCGCTCGTCACGTGGGGCAGCCTGGAGGCCCGGAATCCAGCCTCGCGCAACTGGCGCCGGGGCGCGACGCCCTGGCGCAGCGGTTCCCGGAACACCTCTCGAGTGCCACCCGCGTCATCCGCGGTGAGTCCGACGACGGTGATGCCCGCCCCGATGTTCATCGTCGCCTCTGCAGGTCGGCGGCCCGCGCGTACTCGTCCTCGGCGAGGCGTACGACCTCGGGCCACGCCTGCTTCGGGCGCACGGTGCGGTTCGTGTGGGCCATCGACTCGCGCAGGTCCCGGTCGAGTGCGAGCCGGGTGAGGCCCGCGACCAGCCCCTCGTCACCGTCGACGAGCAGGCCGTTCACCTCGTTCTCGACGAACTCGCACACGCCGCTGCTCGTGGGCGCGAGCACCGGCAGACCCGACGAGCGCGCTTCGAGAGCCGCGATGCCGAACGCCTCGAGGCGCGCAGGCGCAACGTAGAGGTCGGAATCGAGGTAGCGCTCGTGCAGTTGCGCACGCGTCATGCGCCCCGGCAGCGACACCCACTCGTGCGCGTCGGCGAGGTCGACAGCGCGTACGAGCTTCGCGCGCAGCTCCCCCTCGCCGGCGATCTCGAGACGCACGTTCGGCGCTTCGCGGTGCACGGCCTTCATCACCTTGAAGAACTCGAGAGGGCGCTTGCGCCGCGCCAGACGCATCGCCGAGATGACACGCACCTCGTCACCGATCCGCGGGCCACCGGGGGTCCAGACGTCCGTGTCGATGCCGTTGGGCAGGACGACGACCTCGTGCCCGGCGCCGGCCATCGACGCCACCGGCCGCGCGGCCACCCGCGACACCGCCGAGAGCGCCGCGCCGTCGGCGGCCCACCGCTTGATGAAGCCCAGCGGACGCAGCAACGGTCCCGCCCAGCTCATGACCGAGTGCCACGTGACCGCGGTCGGGATGCCCATGCCGAGCGTCATCCGGACCGCGTCCATCGAGAAGGGGCTGATGACGCCGATGTGGGCGTGGACGACGTCGAATCCGCCGTTCGTGATGGCGACGCGCAACTGCGAGATGGCCATCGGGTTGAGCGCGACGTCGTACGGCAGACCGAGCGCGAAACGGTGGACGTGGATGCCGTCGATGATCTCCAGGCCGCTGTACTGCTCCGCGTGCGCCGGCGTCACCGTGTAGGCGACGACCTCGTGGCCCTGGGCGACGAGGCGCTGCGCGAGATCGTGCACCTGCACCTCGATACCGCCCAAGCGAGGCAGGTAACAGTCCGACACCAGCGCGATCTTCACGGATGAAAGTCTGTCATGCGCGAGGATGGCACACGATGACCACACCAGATGCCGTGTCCCCCGATGCCATGCCGCGCACGCTTGTCGCCTTCCACGCTCACCCCGACGACGAGGCGCTGCTCACCTCGGGCACGATGGCGAAGGCTGCCGCAGAGGGACACCGCGTCGTCCTCGTCGTCGCCACCGACGGTGCCCTCGGCCTCGCCGACTCCGGCTACGGCGGCCCCGACGAACTCGCCGCCCGACGCTGGAACGAACTCCTCGAGAGCGCCCGCGCACTGGGCGTCGCGCGCGTCGAGACGCTCGGCCACGCCGACTCCGGCATGGGTCCCGAAACCTTCCCCGACCCGCCCGGTAAGCGCCGTTTCATCACGGTCGACGTCGACGAAGCGGCCGAGGCGCTCGCCGAGATTCTGCGCGAGGAGGACGCCGACGTCCTGCTCTCCTACGACGAGAACGGCGGCTACGGCCACCGGGATCACGTGCGTGTGCACGAGGTAGGTGCCCGCGCCGCCGAGCTCGCCGGAACGCCACGCGTCCTCGAAGCCACCGTTCCGCGCGACCTGCTCGTCCGGGCTCTGCACCTCGTCGCGCGCTTCTATCGTTTCCCCGACGACTTCGACATGGCCTCGTTCGAGCGCGCCTACAGCGCCCGGCGTGACATCACCCACCGCATCTCGGTGGGACGCTTCGCCGCGCAGAAGCGTGCCTCGATGCGCGCCCACGCTTCGCAGGCCAGCGCCGACGGCGACGCGGACCGAACTCTGGCGGCATTCCTGAGAATTCCCCGACCGCTCTACGACGTAGTCTTCTGTCGGGAATGGTTCCGCGACCCGCTCCACAAGGGCCCGGTCGCGCGTGACATCTTCGGGGGCTTGCCACCGCGCGCCGCCCGAACGGACACGAAGGAGTGAGTGTGGGGCGTCAACCTGCCGCGACCGACGCCGAAGGGCGCGCGACGCAGGAAGCCGACCCCACGGCGTTTCCGAAGGCCACCGGCAAGCAGCTGCTGCAGGCCGTGTTCGGCCTCGCCCTCGCCGCGGCGATCCTCGTCTTCGGTCTGCCGTGGTTCGGTCAGACGACGTGGACCGAGATCGGCACTCACCTCGATCGACTCGGGTGGGTCAACGGCCTCGAACTCTTCGGTCTCGTCGTCCTGGGCCTGTGGCTCTACACCTTCACCCTGACGGGTTCGCTGCCCGGCTTGGGCCACGTCAAGGCGCTCATCGTCAACGTCTCCGGCTCTGCAGCGGGCAACCTGCTGCCGGGCGGCGGTGCCGCCGGGGTGGCCGCGACCTACCTCATGCTGCGTTCGTGGGGCTTCGCACGCGCTGCGATCTCGACATCGGTCATCGTCTCGGGCGTCTGGAACGTCGTCGCCCGCATGGCGATGCCGCTGCTCGGCGTGGCCCTGCTCTCCTCCACGGACGCACTGCCCAAGGGCGTGCGCCGCGGGGCGTTCACGGGAGGCATCGTCGGGCTCGTCATCATCGCCGTGTTCGTGGCCATTCTCATCTCGCCGCACAAGACCGAGCGCTTCGGCGCGTGGGTGCACCGCCGCTTCGGCGGACGCGTCAGCGCCTGGCGAGAACAGCGCGGCAAGTCGCGCGTCGACCTGCGTCACGTGCTCGTCGACCAGCGTCGCCGCCTCGCCACGGTGACGGCCACCGGGTGGTTCCCCATGACGGTCGGCGTCGTCGGGTTCCTCGGCGTCTACTTCCTCCTCTTCTGGCGAACGATGGAGGTCGTCGGCGTCGACCTCTCGCTCGGCAAGCTCTTCGCCGCCTACGCCGTCGGACGCCTCCTCACCGCGGTGGGCGTGACGCCGGGTGGGCTCGGCATCACCGAAGCCGGCACGCTCGCCGTCATGGTGGCCTGGGGCGCCGACAAGCCCGCCGCCGCTGCCGGCGTGCTCGTCTTCGCAATCTTCACGCACCTGCTCGAGGTACCGCTCGGCGCCATGGGCTGGCTCGCCTGGTTCGTCTTGCCCAAGGTGCCCCTGACGCCCGACGGCGCGCCCGGCGCCCGCGCGTAGTCACCACACGCCGTCAGAACGCGACGAAGCCCCGTCACCGCAACGTGTGCGGCGAGGGGGCTTCGTCCCTGAGATCAGCGAGTGCCGGTCAGCTCTTCGTGAGGCGGCGAACCTGACGCTCGCGGGCCTGGTCGGCGAACCGGTCGTCGATCTCACCCGGTTCGAACGGCTGGGCGAGCGCCTTCTCGACGGCGCGGGCGATGAGCCAGTCGGCGAGGTGCGGGTTGGCCGGCAGGATCGGGCCGTGCAGGTAGGAGCCGACGACGTTGTTCGTACGGGCTCCCTCGTGGCCGTCCTCGCCGTTGTTGCCGAAGCCGGAGCGTACGGAGCCGAACGCCTCCTGCCCCTCCCCCAGCACCGTCGAACCGGAGTGGTTCTCGTAGCCGACGACGTCACCGAACTCGGTGGAGAGCACGACGGGACCGATCATGCGCTTCTCGTTGCCGCGCGTCGTGACGTCGAGGATGCCGAGGCCCGGCAGCGTCTTGCCGTCAACCGTGATGAAGGCCTTGCCGAAGAGCTGGTACATGCCGCAGATCATGAGCATCGGCACGCCGTCCTCGGCGAGCTCCTTGAGCTCGGGGCCGATCTTCTCGAGGTCGGCCTCGACACGCACCTGCCCGGAGTCCTGGCCGCCGCCGCCGACGACGAGGTGCGCG
This sequence comes from Dermacoccus abyssi, assembly GCF_003515945.1. Lineage (GTDB taxonomy): Bacteria > Actinomycetota > Actinomycetes > Actinomycetales > Dermatophilaceae > Dermacoccus > Dermacoccus abyssi. Next base: position 57,641 of record NZ_QWLM01000007.1, on the reverse strand, counting down.
TCGTCGGGGAAATCGTCGCCCGGGTTGTGGCTGATGACGTTCGGCTCGTACCCGTGCCAACGCAGGCGCGCCTCGAGGCAGCGCGTGTTGCCGAGGTCGCCGTAGATCGACATCTCACGCGGGTACAGGTGGACGACGGTGACGCGTCCCTTGCTCGGCCCGGTCGGGTCACCGAGCGTCGTCGGGACGACGTCCATGGCGGCGAGGTCGTCGTTGACGATGGGCTCGACGTTCGCGGGAGTGGGCTGGCTCATTCGGGGGCGTCCTCTCCGATGTCGGGCAGGTCGTAGCGCTCGGCGAGCGTGCGGCGTAGCGCCATCATCGCCGTGTAGGTGCAGAAGATGCGCTTCGGCTCGTTCGGGTGCTCGGCGAGGAACGTGTCGAGCGCGGACGTGAGTTCGGGCTCGACGTGACGCACCTCGACGCCGTCGTAGGCGAGGCGCAACGCCATGTCGTAGGCGCGCACGCCGGAGGTGAGTTCGACGCCGCGCTCACGCAGGGAGGCGAAGTTGACGTCGTACAGCCACGACACGTCACGCCCGTCGGCGTAGTTGTCGTTGATGGCCACCATGCTCGCCACCGGGCGTCCGCCGTACGTCGAGAGGGCCACGGTGAACCCGGCCGGGTTCTTCACGAGCACGAGCTCGAGTTCCTGACCGTCGACGTCGATGACCTCGCCGCGACCGAACGGCGGCTGCACCGCTTCGAGGGCGCTGACGGCGGTGGCCGGCAGGAAGTCGTCGCCGAGCAGCCGACGCGCCATCGACGTGGCCGCCGTGGCGTTGATCATGGCCGCGAGACCGTGCTGACGCACCTGCATCGGCCCGACGTTGGCGCTTCCGTCGGCGCGGTCGGCGAACGTGACGAGGAACTTGCGATCGTCGATCGGCAGAAGGAGTCCGTCACCGGAGCTCACGAGCGGCTGGACGAAGTCGTCGTCGCTGCGCACGTCCTGTTCCATGAGCTCACCGAGGCGCTCCGCGATCGTCTCGTCGACGCCGAAGTAGGAGACCTCGACGTTCGGCTTCAGCGTGCTCTCGATGCGCGCGACGAACGAGTCGTCACGGTTGAGCACGACGCCCTCGGTGGTCTGCTCGGCGAGCTGACGTAGGAGCTTCGCGGTGTAGTCGATCTCGGCGAAACGGTCGAGCTGGTCTCGTGCCACGTTGAGCAGCAGCGCGTGCGTCGGCTTGACCACCTTGGCGAAGTGCAGGGCGTGCGCCTCGTCGAGTTCGAGCACGGCGATGTCGGCGTCGATGGTGCCGCGCAGCGACACCTCACCGAGCACCGAGGAGATGACGCCGCGCGTGAAGTTCGAGCCCGTGGGGTTGGTGAACACCTTGAGGCCGTGCGCGCGAAGGAGCGCGACGAGCATCTTGGTCGTCGTGGTCTTGCCGTTCGTGCCGGTGACGACGACGACACCCTTCGGGAGGTCCGCGAGAGCCGTGGCGAGGAACTTCGGGTCGACCTTCTCGACGACGAGACCGGGCAGGGCGCTACCGCCACCGCGCAGTCTCGTTGCGACGCGAGCCGACTTCCCGGCGAGCACAGCTGCTGTAGTTCGAAGCACCCGCCCAGCCTAGTGGAGGCGACTGACAGGGCTTTCGTCGACGCGCGCGGCGAACCACACGAGCAGCCCCGCCGCGAGGGCGAGGCCCCATCGCACGGCCAAGCCGCCGACAAGGGCAGCGACGTTCTCGCCGACGAGCGCCGAACCCCACCCCTGGTAGAGCACGACGCAGCCGGCTGCGCCGCACAGAGCCGCCAGGAGCGCTTCGATCGCGGGGCTGTAGCCGAAGCCACCCCGAAACGTGTGCGCCCGGTTGCCCTCGGCCTCGCTGACGGCCGGGGCGATCGCGCCCGTCCTGGCGAAAGGACGAGCGACCGCCGTCACGGCCGTGACGAGGGCGAGGGACGCGAGCACGTCGCCCGGGCGGTGCCACTGCGCGACGACGATGCCGAGCGACCCGGCCGTCGCAACGGCACCGGCTGCGCACAGGACCGCGAGGTGATGCCGGGCGGGTGCGATCCAGATCCAGGCCACACAGGCGCCGAGCACGAGGGCCGCATGCCCGCTGGGGAGCGTCGCGGACTCCTGTCCGAGCACGGGCACGAGGAGACGCCCCAGCACCTGCGCCCCCACGCCGCTGACAACGAGGACGAACGCCCCTGCGAGTGCTCGGCGCCGCAGCGAGTGGCGCGTCAGTGCGACCGCGAGCGCCACGAGCATCAGTGCAACGAACGGTAGATAGGCACGCGTCACGAGGCCGGAGGCGGGCCAGATCAGACCGCCGTCAGGGCGATCGGCTTCACCGAGCCAGTGCGTGGTGGCCGCAGCCAGGCGCTTGCCGGACGCCGTGGCGCGCAGCGCGATGAGGGCCTCGAGAACGAGCAGGCTCCCCGCCAGGACGAGTGGCTCGATTCGCTTCACCGGGTCCCTCATCCGAGGTTGTCGTCTGCCGCAGCGCTCACCCATGCGACGACGAACGCCGCGAGCAACCCGGTGACTCCGAGGGCGACGATCGCCTCGGCCAGCTTGAGGTCGGCGTCGAGCGGCCGCACTCCGAGCCCGACGAAGATGAGCCCCGCCGTCATGCTCCCGACGACGCCTGCGGCAGGGCGCAACGCGTACTTCGCGTCGCGGGTGTGGCGCCGCAACTGGAGTTTGAGCACGAGACCGATCGCTCCGGCCGACCACAGGAGGCAGACGAGGAAGGCCGCCCAGACGTCGGCCGGGCGGTGCCAGTGCCCGACGATCGTTCCGGCGCCGACGAACGTGGCTCCGAAGGCGGCGAAGGGCACGAGCCACCGTCTGGCCCCGGACGGCGCGACGAGGATCGCCGCGAGGCTGAGGCTCATCGCAACGGTCGAGTGTCCGCTCGGCAGGGAGTTGTCCCACAGGTGCGGGCTCGTGGGCCAGTACGCCTTGAACAGTTGCGTCGTGACGTTCGCTCCCCCGACCACGAGGATCGCGGCCAGCGCGAGACCCGCTCGTTGCCGCGCGAGCGCGATGACGACGAAGGCGGCGAGCAGCGTCGCGACCGAGCCGATCGTGATGTAGGTGAGCGGATCGACGATGTGAACCCACGCCCGCGCGCTCGCACCTGTGCTCATCCGCCCACGCTCGTCCCACACCTGGGCGCGCGCAGTACGGGTGAAGACCCACAGGACGAGGACGAACGACGCCAGTGAGACGAACGCCATCGTCCGAACGGAGCAGACGAAGCGGCGGACGGGTTCGGTGAGGTCGCTGGGTTCACCGACCGGGGTCGCCCCGTGGCACGCCGACGGCGCGACCACGTGGGCCGCGCCGTCGGCGTCGGGAGCGGGCTGCTGCTCGCTCATCGGTGGGCGCTCACTCCCACTCGATGGTGCCCGGGGGCTTGCTCGTCACGTCGAGCACGACGCGGTTGACGTCGGAGACCTCGTTCGTGATGCGGTTCGAGATCGTGGCCAGGACGTCGTAGGGCAGGCGCGTCCAGTCGGCCGTCATGGCGTCCTCGCTGGAGACGGGGCGCAGCACGATGGGGTGGCCGTAGGTGCGGCCGTCGCCCTGCACACCGACCGAGCGCACGTCGGCCAGAAGGACGACGGGGCACTGCCAGATGTCGCGGTCGAGGCCCGCGGCCGTGAGCTCCTCGCGGGCAATCTTGTCGGCCGCGCGCAGGATCTCGAGACGCTCGGCCGTCACCTCGCCGATGATGCGGATGCCGAGGCCGGGGCCGGGGAACGGCTGGCGCCAGACGATGGAATCGGGCACGCCGAGTTCGAGGCCGACCTGGCGCACCTCGTCCTTGAAGAGGGCGCGCAGCGGTTCGACGAGCTTGAACTGCAGGTCGTCGGGCAGACCGCCGACGTTGTGGTGGCTCTTGATGTTGGCCGCGCCGGTGCCGCCGCCGGATTCGACGACGTCGGGGTAGAGCGTGCCCTGAACGAGGAACTCGACGGGGTGTTCGCTGTCCGATTCGGCACCGACGATGTCGCGCGCCGCCTGCTCGAAGACGCGGATGAACTCGCGGCCGATGATCTTGCGCTTCGTCTCGGGATCGGACTGGCCGGCCAGCGCCTCGAGGAAGCGCTCGGAGGCGTCGACGACGACGAGGTCGACACCGGTAGCGGCGACGAAGTCCTCCTTGACCTGCTCGGCCTCACCGGCGCGCAGCAGGCCGTGGTCAACGAAGACACACGTGAGCCGGTCGCCGATGGCCTTCTGCACCATGGCCGCGGCGACGGACGAGTCGACACCACCGGAGAGACCACAGATGGCGCGGCCCTCACCGATCTGCTCGCGCACCTGGGCGACGAGTTCCTCGGCCATGTTGGCGGGCGTCCACTCGGCCTTGAGGCCGGCGCCGTTGAGCAGGAAGTTGCGCAGCACTTCCTGGCCGTGCGTGGAGTGGAGCACCTCCGGGTGCCACTGCACGCCGAAGAGCTTGCGCTCGGCGTCCTCGAACGCGGCGACGGGGGCGCCGGGCGTGCGAGCGCACACCGTCATGCCCGTGGGGGCCTCGCTCACGCCGTCACCGTGCGACATCCACACGGCCTGCTCGGCGGGCTGACCGTCGAAGAGGATCGAGTCGGTGTGGGTGATCGTGGCCATCGTGTGACCGTACTCGCGGCCACCGGTGTGGGCGACGGTTCCGCCGAGGGCGTGCGCCATGGCCTGGAAGCCATAGCAGATACCGAAGACCGGCACGCCCGCTTCGAGCAGCGCCACGTCGAGCGACGGAGCACCGTCGGCGTAGACGGATGAGGGCCCGCCCGACAGCACGATGGCGGCGGGGTTCTTGGCCAGCATCTCCTCTGCGCTCATCGTGTGCGGCACGACCTCGGAATAGAGGGCGCACTCGCGCACGCGGCGCGCGATGAGTTGGGCGTACTGGGCGCCGAAATCGACGACGAGTACGGGGTGATCCTGCAGGTTGTCGCTCACGCGTTCATCCTATCCGTCGCCACCGACAGGCCTTCCGGCCGTCGGCCCGTCAGCGGCCCGCGAGGTCGGCCTCGACCTCGCGGCTCATCTTGCGCTCGACCCAGAACGACAGGAACGGCACGCACCCCGCGAGGATGACGAGGACCATCTTGCCGAGACCCCAGCGCATCTTGAACCCGAGGTTCGCCGTCGCCGCGACGTAGACGAGGAAGAGCAGGCCGTGCGGCTGCGGCCACCACGCGAGCGCGTCGTTGTGGAACCCGTAGTGCAGCACCATCTCGAGCACGAGCACGAGCAGGCCGATGCCGACGATGAACGCGGCGATCTTGAAGAACTTCAGGGCCGAGCGGGCCTGGTTCACGTCGATCATGGGCTTGCCCGCAGCAGCGGGCTTCTGGTCGGTCATCGGTCGTCCTCTCGCTCGCCCGTAGGGGGCGTCGTCACGTCGGAAGGGGAATCGTCTTCGCTGGGAGTTGTGTGATCCTGCTCGTTGTTCTCGTCAACACGGCTCTCGTCGGCGGCGATCTCGAGGTGGTGCTCGTCGCGCACGAGCTTGACCCACATGAAGACCGCGAAGACGGCGAACACCCACCACTGGATGGCATAGGCCGCGTTGCGCCACTCGATGTGGGTCGTGCGCGGCACGGGCGGTGGAATGTGCTCTGGGGTGGTTTCCCCCGGCTTCACCCGCGTCGCGGGCTGCTGGTCCGTGGAGAAGATGAAGGCGTTGTAGACGCGGCCGTCCCACTTGTTGAGCAGCAGACCCATGTCGATCGTGCCGATCTGGCCGGGCGGAAGAGCGTCCATCGTCGACACCGACTCACCGGGCGCCAGCGCGCCCTCGACGGTCACGGTGCCCGAGGGCGGTTTCGGGATGTTCGTCGTCTTGTCGACGAAGCCGCGCACGATGGGCAGCCGTGCTCCGGTGCTGTCGACGACGAGTGGGGTCATGACCCACCAGCCGTGCTTGCCCTCGAGCACGCGGCCCGCGACGAGCTCGGTCTTGCTCGTGTCGTAGCGGCCAGTGACGGTGATGGGCTGCAACGACGTCGAGTTGTCGAACGGCGTCTGCGGCTTGATCACCGCGTCGAGCGGCTCGCGCGTGCGCTGCGACGCCGCTTCGAGCACCTTCTGGTTGGCCTCGTTGTTGGCCGTCCCCCACTGCCACTTGCCGAGCCAGATGAACGCGGCAACGAGCACGAGCATGAGCGCGAACAGCCGCACGAAACGGGGTTTCATCGCGGTCTGGAGCACCCCACCAGGGTACGCGCCGACGCGCGGTGACTACGTCGCGGGTGTCCGTGCCACCGTCGGCATGCCGAGGGCTACGGGCTGGCCGGGCACCCGGTTCGGCTCGCGTTCGAGCCGGACGTACGCCTCGCCCTGAGCCGGACGCTCGTCGCGCTCGCCCTTGGCCGGCCACAGCGAGAAGGCACGCTCGGCCTGAGCCGTGATGGTGAGCGACGGGTTGACGCCGAGGTTCGCGGAGACGGCCGTACCGTCGACGATCGACATCGTGGGGTAGCCGTGCACGCGCTGGTAGGCGTCGATGACGCCGGTCTCCGGGCCGTCGCTGATCGGGGCGCCGCCGAGGAAGTGCGCCGTCATGGGCACGTCGAACAGTTCGTTCCACGTGCCACCCGCGATGGCCTCCTTGCCGCTGACCCGCTCGAGACGCTCGGCCATGCCGCGGATGGCCTTGTGGCCGCCCGGGATCCACGTCGGGTTCGGCTCACCGTGGCCCTGACGGGAGGTGAGCTTCCACCCGCGGCGCGTCTTCTTCGGGGAGACGATGAGCGAGTTGTCGACCGTCTGCATGACGAGCGCGATGATGGTGCGCTCGCTCCAGCCCTTGGGGACGACGGCCTTCGTGAGCATGACCGGGCGGCGCGCGAACTGCTTGACGAACTCGACGACGCGGTTGCCCACGTCACCGGGAATGAGCAGCGTGGAGAACAGGCCCATGGCGTTCGAGCCGCGCCCGTAGCGCACGTTCTCGACGTGGGTGGTTTCGTCGACGTGGAAGCTCGACGTGATGGCCACGCCGTGTGTGAGGTCGACGCCCTCGGGCAGCTGCGTGGCGGCGGCACCGCCGAGCTCCTCGGAGTTGGTGCGGGTGAGGTGACCAAGCGTGCGCGACAGGCGCGGAAGCTTGCCGTCGGCCTGCAGCGAGTGCAGGAGGCTCTGCGTGCCCCACGTGCCGGCTGCCATGACGACGTGCTGCGCCGTCACCGTGCGACGGTTCTTGCGCACCCAGGCGCCGGTGGCCTCCGTCGTGATGCGCCAGCCCTCATCACCGTTCGGGCCGAGCGGCTCGAGGTCGACGACGGTACGCATCGGCTCGATGCGCGCGCCGGAGCGTTCGGCGAGGGGCAGGTAGTTCTTCGCGAGGGTGTTCTTCGCACCGACGCGGCAGCCGACCATGCAGTTGCCGCACTCGGTGCACCCGGTGCGCTCCGGGCCCTCTCCCCCGAAGTACGGGTCGGCGACACGCTTTCCGGACTCCCCGAAGAACACGCCGACGGGCGTCTTGCGGAACGTCTCGCTCACGCCGAGGTCTGCGGCGACATCGCGCATGAGCTGCTCGACCGGCCCCTCGCACGGGTTGGACTCGACGACGCCGAGCATCTTCTTCGCCGTCTCGTAGTGCGGCATGAGTTCTGCGGACCAGTCGGTGATGTGCGACCACTGCTTGTCGGCGAAGAACGGCTGCGGCGGCACGTAGAGCGTGTTGGCGTAGTTGAGGCTCCCGCCGCCCACACCGGCCCCGGCGAGGATGACGGCGTCAGGGATCTTGTGGATGCGCTGCACGCCGTAGCACTTGAGCGCGGGCGCCCACAGGTAATTTCGCACGTCCCAGCTCGAGGTGGCGAAGTCGTCGTCCTCACGGCGCGGGCCCGCCTCGTAGACGAGGACGTCGTAGTTCTTCTCGGCCAATCGCAGGGCGGCGACGGAGCCGCCGAAACCGGAACCGATGACGACGACGTCGTGATCGAAGCCGCTCATGCGACGCCTCCTCGCTTCATGAGGCGCATACCGACCGTCATCACCTTGGCGAACTGCTTCTGCGACATGCCCTTCGGCACGCCGAAGCCCTGGACGTGCTGCACCGTGACGTTCTGGATGTCGGTGTACTTGCGGATGCCCTCAGCCCCGTGACGACGGCCGACGCCGGAGGACTTCATGCCGCCCATCGGCGCACCGTTGCTCGCGTACGCAGAGGCGTAGCCCTCGTTGACGTTGACGGTGCCGGACTGGATGCGGGCGGCGATGGCGCGGCCGCGCTTGACGTCCTTGGTCCAGACGGACGCGTTGAGGCCGTACTCACTGTCGTTGGCGAAGGCGACGGCCTCGTCGTCGTTCGCGACGCGGTAGACCGACACGAGCGGGCCGAAGGTCTCGTCGCGTCGGCAGCTCATGCCATCGACAACACCGTCGAGCACGGTGGGCTCGTAGACGAAGGGGCCGACGTCGGGGCGCGCCTTGCCGCCCGCGAGCACCGTGGCGCCCTTGGAGACGGCATCCGCGACGTGCTCCTCGACGCGCTCGAGCTGCTGGGCGGAGATGAGGCTGCCCATGTCGGCGCCCCAGCCCACCTCGGTGCTGAGCTTCATCGCCTTGACGCGGGCGAGGAACAGGCGGAGGAACTCGTCGGCGATGGCTTCGTGGAGCACGAGGCGCTCGATCGAGATGCACAGCTGGCCCGCGCTGGAGAACACGGCGCGCTGGGCACCCTCGGCGGCGCGCTTGAGGTCAGCGTCCTCGGCGACGTACATGGCGTTCTTGCCGCCGAGCTCGAGGGATGCACCGACAAGACGCTCACCGGCGTCGCGTGCGACCTGACGCCCGACGTTCGTCGAGCCCGTGTACATGACGTAGTCCGCGCGCTCGAGGACGGCGCCACCGACCGTGGGGCCGTCGCCCAGGACGACCTGGAGCAGCCCCTCCGGTAAACCGGCCTCGTCGATGAGCTCGACGATCTTGAGGCAGGTGAGAGAGGCCTTCTCGTCAGGACGAAGGACGACGGCGTTGCCGGCAGCAAGGGCGGGCAGGGCATCGGTGATCGTCATCGACAGCGGGTAGTTCCACGGCGCGACGACGCCGACGACGCCCTTGGGGCGGTAGCCCGTGCGGGCCTGCGTCAGCACCGGCATGGCGCCCGCACCCTTGCGCTCGGCGAGATAGCTCGGTGCCTTCTTCGCGTAGTGGCGGCACACACCGGCGGTGTCGAGAATCTCCTCGAAGGCCTGGATGCGGGCCTTGCCCGAGTCGAGCTGGATGAGGTCGAGCATCTCGCTCTGGTGCTCGAGCACGAGGTCGTGCAGGCGTTCCAGGAACTCCACGCGCTCCTTGACGGGCGTCGCGGCCCACGCGGGCTGAGCCGCACGCGCCGCCTCGAAGGAGCGCTCGACGTCGGCGACGCTCGACTCAGGCAGCGACGCGACAACCTCACCGGTGAGAGGCGTCGTGCGCTCACGCTGGGGCGCGTCGGCGGCAGCAGTGACGCGGTGGCTCATGCGCTTCGCCACGTCCTGCGCAACGCGGACGGCGGGCGAAGATGCGGTCTGAGAAGTCATGGATCCACCCTAGGACGGGCCACCGACAACGTCCTTACTTTGAAGTAAGTAAGTGGCCGTCGACCCAGGATGCGAGGCACCGCGGGCATGACGGAGGGGCTCGACCTGCCGGTCGAGCCCCTCCGTCGTGAGTGTGCCTCAGGAACGCTGGTACGGCGCGACGACGACCTCGACGCGCTGGAACTCCTTGAGGTCGGAGTAGCCGGTGGTGGCCATGGCGCGCTTGAGGGCACCGACGATGTTGGTGGTGCCGTCGGCGCCGCGGCCGGGGCCGTTGAGGATCTCCTCGAGGCTCGCCACTGTGCCCACCTCGACGCGCTCACCGCGCGGCAGCTGGCTGTGGTGCGCCTCGGGGCCCCAGTGGAATCCGCGACCAGGCGCCTCGGTCGCGCGAGCCAGCGCGGCGCCGAGCATCACGGCGTCCGCACCGCAGGCGACGGCCTTGACGATGTCACCGGAGGTGCCGACGCCGCCGTCGGCGATGACGTGGACGTAGCGGCCACCGGACTCGTCGAGGTAGTCGCGACGGGCTGCGGCGACGTCGGAGAGGGCCGTGGCCATGGGCGTGTGGATGCCGAGCGTGCGACGCGTGGTGTGGGCCGCGCCGCCGCCGAAACCGACGAGCACGCCGGCCGCACCGGTGCGCATGAGGTGCAGCGCTGCGGTGTACGTGCCCGCACCACCGACGATGACGGGAACGTCGAGTTCGTAGATGAAGCGCTTGAGGTTGAGCGGCTCGGCGTCGCCGGAGACGTGCTCGGCGGAGACCGTGGTGCCGCGGATGACGAAGACGTCGACGCCGGCCTCGACGACGGTGCGCCAGTGCTCCTGGGTGCGCTGCGGCGTGAGGGCGCCGGCGACGGTGACGCCGGCGTCACGGATCTCCTTGAGGCGGTCGCGGATGAGCTCGGGCTTGATCGGCTCGTCGTAGATCTCGCGCATGCGGGCGACGGCTTCGGCCGGGTCGACCGTGGCGATGGAGGCGAGTTGCGTCTCCGGGTCCTCGTAGCGCGTCCACAGGCCCTCGAGGTCGAGCACGGGCAGACCGCCGAGGCGGCCGAACTCGATGGCGGTGGCGGGCGACATCACGGAGTCCATCGGCGCTGCCATGACGGGCAGGTCGAAGTGGTAGGCGTCGATCTGCCACGACGTCGACACCTCGCGGGGGTCACGCGTGCGGCGCGACGGCACGACGGCGATGTCGTCGAGTGAATACGCGCGACGGCCGCGCTTGCCCTTGCCGATCTCGATCTCAGTCACCCACCCAGCGTACCTGCGGGCGCCCGCTTCCCCACAAGCGCGGAATGTCGCGCAAGTGGGGACCAACCGCGCACGTCTCTTCCCATTCGTGCGAGATCTCGCGCATGTGGGTATGCCCGCCTCAACACACGAGCGCTCACCTTCGTCGTGAAGGTGAGGCGCTCGAAAGTGGGCCGAGGCGTCGTCAGCGGATCGAGTAGTTCGGCGCTTCGACGATGCCCTGGACGTCGTGGGGGTGCGACTCCTTGAGGCCGGCCGCGGTGATGCGGACGAACTGGCCGCGCTCCTGCAGCTCGGGGATCGTGGAGCCACCGACGTAGAACATCGACTGGTGAAGGCCGCCGACGAGTTGACGCACCGCGTTGCTCACCGGGCCCTTGTACGACACGCGACCCTCGATGCCCTCGGGCACGAGCTGGTCGTCGCTGATGACGTCGGCCTGGAAGTAGCGGTCCTTGGAGTACGACTTCTTGCCGCGCGAGCTCATCGCACCGAGCGAGCCCATGCCGCGGTAGGCCTTGAACTGCTTGCCGTTGATGAGCACGACCTCGCCCGGCGACTCCTCCGTCCCGGCGAGCAGCGAGCCGACCATGACGCACGACGCACCGGCGACGAGGGCCTTCGCGATGTCACCGGAGTACTGCAAGCCACCGTCGCCGATGACCGGCACGCCGGCGGGGCCGCAGGCCTGGGCGGCCTCGTGGATCGCGGTGACCTGCGGAACGCCGACACCCGCGACGATGCGCGTCGTGCAGATCGAGCCCGGCCCGACGCCCACCTTGACGGCGTCGACACCGGCGTCGACGAGCGCCTGGGCGCCCGCGCGGGTGGCGACGTTGCCGCCAATGATCTGGACGTTCTTCGTGGCCGGGTCGGCCTTGAGCTTGCGGATCATGTCGAGCAGGAGGCGTGCGTGGCCGTGCGCCGTGTCGACGACGAGCACGTCGACGCCGGCGTCGATGAGCGTCGTGGCACGCTCCCACGCCTCACCGAAGTACCCGACGGCGGCACCGACCATGAGGCGGCCGTCGGCGTCCTTCGAGGCGTTGGGGAACTGCTCGGACTTCACGAAGTCCTTGACCGTGATGAGCGCGGCGAGGCGGCCGTCGCGATCGACGAGCGGCAGACGCTCGCGCTTGTGCTGACGCAGCAGCGCGGTGGCGTCCTCGTTCGAGATGTCGACGGGCGCGGTGATGAGCTGCGTCGTCATGACGTCGCGCACCTTCGTTCCGGCCCACTCGGCGACGGGCGTGAAGCGCAGGTCGCGGTTGGTGATGATGCCGATGAGCTTGTTGTCGCCCTCGACGACCGGCAGACCGGAGACGCGGTACTCGCCGCAGATGGCGTCGAGCTCTTCGAGCGTGGCGTCGGGGCCGATCGTCACGGGGTTGGTGATACGGCCCGTCTGAGTGCGCTTGACGAGGTCGACCTGGTAGGCCTGATCCTCGATCGACAGGTTGCGGTGCAGCACGCCCATGCCGCCCTCGCGGGCCATGGCGATGGCCATGCGCGCTTCGGTGACGGTGTCCATCGCTGCAGAGACGAGAGGGATGTTGAGCTTGATCTCGCGCGTCAACTGCGCGGTGGTGTCGACCTCCGAGGGGATGACATCGGTCTCCCCGGGAAGGAGAAGGACGTCGTCGTAGGTGAGGCCGAGCGTCGCGAATTTCGGGGGAATCTCAGTGCCGTTGTCAGAGCCGAAAGCCATTCATCGATTCTAGGTCACGCGCACGCGCGCCCAGCGCCGCGCGCTCAGCGTTGTGCGCATTCTCACCTAGCGCGTCGGCGTGGCGGTTTCGTTCGGCACCGGCTCCGCCGTAGCGCTCGGCTCGAGAGGCGTTGAGGACGCCTCGATCGACGGCCTCGGCATGAGGTACCTGAACCGGTTGCGCGTCTTCTTCTCCGCCTTCGTCAGCGCACCGCTTCCGGAGGAGGCCTTGTGTGAGCCGCGTGTCGACCTCGGGGAAACGCTCGAGGTGGGGCGAGGGGTCGGCTTCGTCGTGGAGGGCGAGCCCGAGGAACTCGAGGAGCCCGACGTGCCTGTCGAACCCGAGGGACCGGTGCTCGGCGACGTCGTCGACGGACCTGGGGTGGACGGCGTGCTCGGCTTCGTGGTCGTCGGCGGCTGCGTGGACGACGGCGAGGGCGGCGTCGTCGGACGCGGCGGACGCGTCGTGCTCGGCGCCTGCGTCGGTCGGGTGCCCGTGTTGGGCCGGTACGTCGGTACCGCCGGGCGCTGACGGTCGATTCGGGTCGCGGCGACGACCGAGCGGTCGAGACCGGTACGGCGCTGCTCGACCCGAGGCCAGGAGTCGCTCGGTGCCGTTTCCTTCGGAGCGGCGGACGTGCGGGGCCGCGCAGCGCCCTCGGCGTGGCCGTCCGTGCGATCCGGCAGCGCCTCGACACGCTTCTTCGCCGGCTTCTGCGGCGCTGCTGGTGCGTCGGTCGCCGTGGCGCGAGGCACCTCATCGGCCAGCACGGAGGGGTTGTGAGCCTTCGTCGAACTGAGCGTGAAGGAGTCGAGGGACGGTAGGCGTGCCCCACCGACAGCGGCGGCGACGGCGGACAGGGAGAGCACGAGACCCGCTGCAGCGGCCGTAGCGCCGGTTCGCACGCGGGCAGCCGGGGCCAGGCCCCACCATCCGCGGCCGAGAGCAGCGGCCACTCGGCCGTCGCCCGAGGCACTGTACGTGCCGCCGCGAGGGCGCGGCGCGGCCGTGACAGGTCCGGGTTCGACGGACTCGGCCTCATTGGACACCGCGTAGGCGGCGCGAGCTGCCCGCGTGACGCGTCGGGGCTCGACCGTGAACGTGGCCTCGGCCTCGTCGTCGATGTCCTGTGCCCAGGCGGCGAGCATGTGAGCGACATCGTCCGGCTCGTAGGTGCCGGCGTCGATGTTCGTGTCGGCGTTGGACTCGTCCGCGTCGAAAAGGCGTGCGCCGAGGACGTCGAGGAGTTCGTCGTCGCGGGCGATCTCGAAGAGATTCGTGTCGCGGGATGCGTCGTTCACGTGGCTCACCTCAACTCCTGGCCGGAGGCGTCGTGCAGCTTGCGCAGCTTCGCGAGCGCGCGGTGCTGGGCGACGCGCACGGCGCCGGCCGTCATGCCGAGGCTGCGGGCGGTCTCCTCGGCGGAGAGGCCGACGGCGACGCGGAGCGTCAGGATTTCGCGGTGCTGTTCGGACAGGCCGCCCATGAGCATCGAGAGGCGCTTGGCGGTGTCGCCGCTGACGGCCATCTCCTCGGGGCCGGTCGACAGGTCGACGCCCTCGGGGATCTCGTCGGTGGGCACAGCCGCGCGGAAGGCGCCTCGCTGCACGTCGGCCACCTTGCGCGAGCAGATGGAGTAGACGAAGGCCTCGAAGGGGACGCCGCGCTCGACGTAGCGCGGAAGCGCCTGCAGGACAGCCACGCACACCTCCTGAGCGGCGTCGGCGGCGAGTTCACGCGAGGCGCTGAAAGCGCCGAGACGGGCTGACGCGTAGCGCAACGCCATCCGGTGAACGTCGTCGAGGAGTTGGTGTCGTGCTGCCGGATCGTTGTCCTGAGCGGCAGCCACGAGGTCGCGCATCGGCGCTTCCTCGGATGACATCGGCGTGGACGGTAGGTTCGTTACACGCGCGCGGGCATGGGACACCTGGGGCCAGGAGGCCCCTCCCATGTATCCACCTTCGAGCGCCATGGCCTACTCCAGTCACGGATGTGCGCGGTTCACGGTCAGCGGTTGCGGCCCCCACGGTAACCACACCACGGGGTGCACGGCGAGTTCGGTGCGAGAATGTGGCCATGAACTCACCCGTAGACGTTCCGATTCGCGACGAAGCCATCAAGCTCGGTCAGCTGCTCAAGTTGGCCAACCTCGTGGAGGACGGCGCCGAGGCGCGCATCGTCATCATTGAGGGCCTCGTGACGGTCGACGGCGAGGTCGACACGCGCCGTAGCGCCCAGATTCCGGTCGGCGCCGTGGTGTGCCTTGAGGACGAGTGCGTGCGCGTCACCCGGCGCTGACAGCCGAACACAGGCGCCTCCGCATCGCCTTGTAACCAGGGCCACTCGCAAAGCCGCGACCCTCTCCCCCAACGAAACCGGGCCACGCGCAAAGCCGCAACCCTCTCGCTCAACGCACCCACGCTGGAAGCAGACCGCGCAGAAAGACGCCCTCCCGCGAGCTTGCTCGTGGGAGGGGCGTCTTTCAAGCCCCGAAGCGCTGTCGCACCGAGCGCGCGGGGTTCCGGGCGAGCCTGCGAGCCCGGAACCCCGCGCGCCGGAAGACGGCGCGAGGGAGATCAGTGCGTGTGGCCGTGACCTGCCGCGGGTGCCTCTTCCTCTTCCTTCTTCTCGACGACGAGGGTGTCGGTCGTGAGAACCATGGAGGCGATGGAGGCGGCGTTGGTCAGTGCGGAGCGCGTGACCTTGACCGGGTCGATGATGCCGGCTTCGACGAGGTCGATGTAGTCGCCGGTGGCGGCGTCGAGGCCCTGGCCGACGGGCAGTTCGCGCACCTTGGAGACGGCGACGTAGCCCTCGAGACCGGCGTTCTCGGCGATCCAGCGCAGCGGCTCGGCGATGGCCTTGCCGACGAGCGTGGCGCCGGTGGCCTCGTCACCTTCGAGCTGGAGGGAGTCGAGCGCGGAGGCGGCGTGGATGACGGCGGAGCCACCACCGGCGACGATGCCTTCCTCGATGGCCGCGCGCGTGGCCGCGATGGCGTCCTCGATGCGGTGCTTCTTCTCCTTCATCTCGACCTCGGTGTGTGCACCGACGCCGATGACGCAGACGCCGCCGGCGAGCTTCGCAAGACGCTCCTGGAGCTTCTCGCGGTCCCAGTCGGAGTCCGTGCGCTCGATCTCGGCCTTGAGCTCCTTGACGCGGCCCTCGACTGCGTCGCCCTGGCCGGCGCCGTCGATGATCGTCGTGGAGTCCTTCGTCACCTGGATGCGGCGAGCCTGGCCGAGGACGTCGAGGTCGGCGGCCTCGAGCTTGAGGCCGACCTCCTCGGCGATGACCTGGCCGCCGGTGAGGATGGCGATGTCCTGCAGCATGGCCTTGCGGCGGTCACCGAAGCCGGGGGCCTTGACGGCGACGACGTTGAACGTGCCGCGGATCTTGTTCACGACGAGCGTCGAGAGGGCTTCGCCCTCGATGTCCTCGGCGATGATGAGCAGCGGCTTGCCGGACTGGACGACCTTCTCGAGGACGGGCAGCAGGTCCTGCACGTTCGAGATCTTGCCCTGGTTGATGAGGATGTAGGCGTCCTCGAGAACGGCCTCCATGCGCTCGGGGTCGGTGACGAAGTACGGCGAGAGGTAGCCCTTGTCGAACTGCATGCCCTCGGTGTACTCGAGCTTCGTCTCGGCGGTGGAGGACTCCTCGACCGTGATGACGCCGTCCTTGCCGACCTTGTCGAACGCCTCACCGATGAGGCCACCGATGGTGGCGTCCTGGGCGGAGAGCGAAGCGACCTTGGCGTAATCGTCCTTGCCGTCGACCGGGCGCGCGTCGGCGAGCAGCTGGTCGTTGATGGCGGTGACGGCCTTGTCGATACCGCGCTTCAGGCCGGCCGGGGCCGCGCCGGCGGCAACGTTGCGCAGGCCTTCCTTGACGAGGGCCTGGGCGAGAACCGTGGCGGTCGTCGTGCCGTCACCGGCGACGTCGTTCGTCTTGGTGGCGACCTCCTTGGCGAGCTGCGCGCCGAGGTTCTCGTACGGGTCTTCGAGCTCGACCTCACGGGCGATGGTGACACCGTCGTTCGTGATGGTGGGGGCGCCCCAGGACTTGTCGATGACGACGTTGCGGCCCTTCGGGCCGAGGGTCACCTTGACGGCGTTGGCGAGCGCGTCGACACCGCGCTCGAGCGACTTACGCGCGTCGTCGTTGAATTCGAGGGTCTTGGCCATGATTCAACCTCTCTTGTTGATACCGCGCGAGGCGGCGTGGAACGGGAGCCTGCTGCGTGAGTTCACGTGCGGCTGGAGGGAACGCAATGCCCCGGCGGGCCGACGTGGGCCACGGCCGGGGCATGCGCGCACGGAGTGGGATCGTCAGGCGACGACGGCGAGCACGTCGCGAGCGGAGAGGATGAGGAACTCCTCGCCACCGAACTTGACCTCGGTGCCGCCGTACTTCGAGTAGATGACCTTGTCGCCCACGGCGACGTCGACCGGAACGCGGTTGCCGTTGTCGTCCACGCGACCCGGGCCCACGGCGATGACCTCGCCCTCCTGGGGCTTCTCCTTGGCGGTGTCCGGGATGACGAGGCCGGACGCGGTGGTCTTCTCGGCCTCGACGGACTTGACGACGATGCGGTCTTCCAGCGGCTTGATGTTCACCGACACGGTGGCACCTTCCTTGTTGCGACGGTCCGCTCGCGCGGACGTGACGGATGCTTGTCCACCCCTGCCCACGCCACGTGGTGTGGCATGACAGCGCGCGTTGCCGCCTCGCCGTCGCGGGGGTCGAGGTGACGTGCTCGCTGGCACTTACCCAGGGGTGAGTGCTAACTCCGAATTTATTGCTCGGTTAGCACTCGGTCAAGCCGAGTGCCAGGTGGAGGGTCGGCGTTCGCTCAGGGCGCACAGGCGGGGCGGGTCTTGGTTGGAAGTTCGCCTGAAAGAATGAGCCCATGGATGCCGCCGCCGCGCACGCTCTCATGTCCGACGAGGGTCGTGAACTGCTCGCATCGCTGCCGCCCTACGACGAGAAGAACGCCGTCGCGCTCACCTCCCGATTGCGGGATCGGGACTACTCCCCGAACTCGTCGCCGCCGCGCTGACGCAGAGCCGATTGCGGGCGAAGGCCGTCACGAAGTTCGGCGCGAATGCCGAGCGGATGTTCTTCACCCCGGACGCCCTCGAGCAGGCCACTCGCTCGGCCGTGGCGGCTCTGCACGCCGAGCGTCTGCGGTCGTCCGGCGCCTCACGCGTGGTCGACGGCGGGTGTGGCATCGGCGCGGACGCCGTCGGTTTTGCTCGTGCCGGCCTCGACGTCATTGCCGTGGAAGCCGACCCGACGACGGCCGAACTCGCTCGCCACAACCTGGCGCCCTACCCCGCCTCACGCGTGGAGACGGGGTTGCTCGAAGACCTCGCACCCGAACTCCGCCGGGAAGCCCCGGACGCCGCGTGGTGGTTCGACCCTGCCCGGCGCATCCCGGGCGTTGCCGACATCCACGGCCGAACCAAGCGAACCTTCTCCCTAGCCGCGCTCTCGCCCGACTGGGAACTCGTCCAGCAACTCGCCGCTGATGCCCCGGCTGCCGGCGCCAAACTCTCCCCCGGCCTCGCGCACGGCGACATCCCGCCCGACTGCGAGGCGGAGTTCGTCTCGTACGCCGGCGACCTCGTCGAAGCGACGCTTTGGTGGGGCCAGGCCGTTCGCGACGAAGGCACGACGGCGACGATCGTGCGGCCGACCGACAAGCGCGCCGACGGTTCCGCCAACGCAGACAGCAGCGGCGACAGCGTCGAGCTTCGCCACGTCACGACGCCCGACGCTGCCGACGCCTCGGGGGCCCTCGCGCGTCGCGCCGACCTCGGCGCCTTCTTCTACGAGGCCGACAAAGCGTTGACGCGTAGCGGTCTCGTCGGCGCGTTGCTCAACGCCGTCGACGGGCGCGAGTTCACGGCCGGGTACGGGTACGTCACCGCCGACGCGCTCACCGACATCGGTCTTCTCGGGCGCGCATACCGGGTGCTCGACGCCGTTCCGCTGCACGTCAAAACACTCCGCTCCTACCTGCGCACGCACGACGTCGGACGCCTCACGATCAAGAAGCGCGACGTCGACCTCGACGCCGACGCCCTGCGTCGCCAACTGAAGCTCAAGGGCTCCCGGGCCATGACAGTCGTGCTCGTCAACCTCGACGGCGAGCGTGCTGCCCTCGTCGTGGAGCCTGCCTGACCTGACCTGCCACAGGTCGCACCTGGACGACCGCCGCTGCCCCCGAACTGAACCCGCCCCCTGACTCAAGGGGCTGGAGCTTCAAACAGCGCGCGAAGTCACGAACAGGCCGAGTCGCCCACCTCGTTGTCACCGACGGCAACCGGCAGCGTGCCGCCCGCCTTGGCCTTGCCCGCAAGGATGTCCGCGAGCGCCGCGAACGTCGACGGCGTGTCGCCGTACGTCGCGAGACCGACGGCTCCGGCCGGTCGCGAGGCGAGGACGTACGGGGTGTCGAGCGCGACCTGAACGCCGGCCTTCGTCGAGGAACCGGCACCCGAACCACCAGCGGAATCGGCTTCCGAGCCGCCGTCGGCCGACGCCTTACCTGCGTTGTACGACCCACCGGCGATGAGCGAGACGCGTGTGCCGGACGAGCCGACCGTGATGCCGCGGGCCGAGAGGGCCTTCGTCAGTTCCGCGCGGTCGGAGGTCGATCCGCCGTCGAGGCGGACGCTCTTGCCGACGAGCGGCCTGTCGCATGAGCCACCGAGCTGGGTGATCGACTCTCGCGCGAAGTGCTCGGCGTCCTCGCCGTGCGCGCCGACGACATTCGTCGCCGGAGCCTTGACCTGCTGGTGCCGCGTCGTCGCGACGATACGGGCAGCCGATTCCACGAGCCGTTCGCGCGTCAGCTCACCCGAGGCCACGGCCTTCTCGATGGCGGCGACCGACGCGGTGGCGTTGGCCGGCATGAGCACGACGTCGGCGCCCGCCTTGAGCGCTGAAACGGCTGCGGCGCCGCCCTTGTCGAATTTCTTCACGATGGCGCCCATGTTCATGCCGTCGGTGACGACGAGGCCCTTGAAACCGAGCTTGTCGCGCAGTTCGCCCGTGAGCACCTTGTGCGACAGGGTCGAGGGCACGTTCGGGTCGACGTCCTTGAGCACGATGTGCGCGGTCATGACGGCGGGTGCCCCCGCCTTCACGGCGTTGGCAAACGGCACCCAGTCGCGCTTGGTGAGCGCCGAGACCGGCTGCGACTGCACCGCGTAGTCGACGTGGGTGTCCGTCGTCACCGAGCCGTGGCCCGGGAAGTGCTTGATGACCGGCACGAGACCGGCCTCCTGGAAGCCCTTGACCTGCCCGTTCACCGCGCGCGAGACGCGCTGCGGGTCGCTGCCCGGCGAGCGGACGGCGATCGTCGGATCCTGCGGGCCGACCGTGACGTCCGCGTCGGGGGCGAACACCATCGTCACGCCGAGGGCTCGCAACTCCTGGCCCTGGCCCTTGGAGATCTTCGCGGCGAGTTCGGCGTCATCCGCGGCGCCGTACGCCATACCGCCGGGCAGCTGCGTGACGGGCGCCTTGATGCGCGCGACGGGGCCGCCCTCCTGGTCGATGCCGATGACGGCGGGCCACGAGCGTCCCGTGTCCTTCATCGCCTGCTGCGCGGCGGAGGTGATGGCAGGCAGGCCGGCCGTGACGTCCTGCGGCACGTTGTCGCCCATGATGATGACGCCGCCGAGGCCGTCCTTGCGGATCGCCGCGGCAGCCGCCTCGCTCTGCGAACCCGGGTAGTACCCGACGATGACCTGCCCCGCGAGTTGCTTCGTCGTGAGCTTCTCGACGTCCTTCTTCGCCTGGGCGAGTTCGGCCTCCGTCGGCAGTCCGGCGTCGGCGCTCGTCCGGTTTTGGCCCTGGGAGGAGCTGCCGGACCCGCTCTTCGAGGAGCTCGAAGCGCCGGTCGAGGGCTTGTCTCCGTCGGGCGAGCCACCGCTGCAGCCGGCGAGAGCGAGTGCGCCCGTGGCGGCGAGCGCCGTCAAGCGCACCCGAAGCGTGGTCGTGGCAGACATCGTGGTCGTCATCCCATCACCTGTCCGATCGGCATCGAGGAGTCAGCGGGCACATCGAGCGCGGACGGCTCGATGCCCTTCGCGACGAGGTGTGCCCCGAGCGTGGCCACCATGGCGCCGTTGTCGGTGCACAGGCTGAGTTTCGGCACGCGGATGGCGATGCCGGCCTTGCCGCAGCGTTCTTCGAGCAGCGCACGCAGACGGGAGTTGGCCGAGACGCCGCCGCCGACCATGAGGTTGTTGCACTCGTAGTCGCGGCAGGCCATGACGGCCTTCTTCGTGATGATGTCGACGACGGCTTCCTGGAAGGACGCGGCGACGTCGGCGACAGGTACCGGCTCCCCGGCGGCTTCGCGGGTAGCGACCCAGCGCGTCACGGACGTCTTGAGGCCGGAGAAGCTGAAGTCGTAACGGTGCTTCTCGAGGTCCTTCTTCGTCGAGAGCCCGCGTGGGAACGCGATGGCCTTCGAGTCTCCGCCCTGGGCTGCCTTGTCGATGTTCGGGCCGCCCGGGTAGGGCAGGCCGAGCACGCGGGCGACCTTGTCGAACGCTTCGCCGCACGCGTCGTCGATCGTGTTGCCGAGGCTGCGCACGTCGGTGGCGATGTCCGGCACGTAGAGCAGGTTCGTGTGCCCGCCGGAGACGAGCAGACCCATGGTCGGCTCGGGCAGCGGGCCGTGGTCGAGGATGTCCACGGCCACGTGCGCGGCGAGGTGGTTGACGCCGTACAGCGGCTTGTCGAGGGCCACGGAGAGTGCCTTCGCGGCGGCGACACCGACCATGAGCGCGCCGGCGAGGCCGGGCCCGACGGTGACGGCGATGGCGTCGACGTCGGTGAGCTTCACTCCGGCGGTGTCGCACGCGCGACGCAGTGAGGGCAGCATCGCCTCGAGGTGGGCGCGGCTCGCGATCTCGGGCACGACGCCGCCGAAGCGGACGTGCAGATCCATGCTGCTCGCCACCTCGTTGGCGAGCAGGGTGGTGCCGCGCACGATGCCGATGCCCGTCTCGTCGCACGAGCTCTCGATGCCGAGAACCAGCGGCCCCCGAGTCGTGGTGATGCTCATGAGGTCTCCAGGAGTTTGCGCATGATGACGGCGTCGACGTCACCGGGTTGGTAGTAGCGGCGGCGCAGAGTGAGGCGCTCGAAGCCGGATCGTTCGTAGAGGCCGAGGGCGGGCTCGTTGTCGGCGCGCACCTCGAGCAGGAGAGCCTCGGCGCCGGTCGCCGCCGCGGCGTCGACAAGGTGGGTGAGCAAGCGCTTTCCGACGCCTGTGCCGCGGGCCGCATGGGTGACGGCGATCGTCATGACGTCGACCGCGCTGCCGCCCGCGTCGAGGCCGGCGTAGCCCAGCACGGTCTCGTTCGCGTCCTCGTTACCTGCGACGGCGACGACGTACTGGCGACGCGGGCGCTCGGCGAACTCGGCCCACCACGTCGGTTCGCTCCACGCGTCGTGATCGAAGAGTTCGGCGTCGAGACGCGCGAGGGTCTCGATGTCCCGCCAGGTCGCGTCGCGCAGGCGGACGCTCGCCGGGGCGTCGGTGGTCGTGGCGTTCACTTGCCGAGGACCCGGGCGTTGGACGCGGCCGCGGCGGGTACGGCGTCCGGGCGACGTAGGTAGAGCGGCTCGGTGGTCAGCAGGCGCTCCCCCGCCATGACGCGTTCGATGGCGAGCGCGGCGATGTCGGCGGCGTCGACGTCGAGGAGGTCCTCGTGGCCGCCGGTGGCGTCCTGCAGGTGGTCGCTGTACAGCTGGGCTCCGCGACCGATCGCGGGAATGTCTCCAACGTGCTCGGCGACGACGGCTGCCTTGTCGACGGCCGGTTCACCCGGCGCGATGCGGTCGGCGTCGAGGTCGTAGCGGGCCCAGTAGACCTCCTTGCGGCGCGCGTCCGTGGCGACGAGCAGCGGGCCCGTCATGCCGGAACGTCGGGCGCGGTACGCGAGGGCGTCGAGGGAGCACAGACCGCCGACCGGAAGGTCGAGGGCGTACGCGAACGTCATGGCCGTCATGATGCCGACGCGCAGACCGGTGAACGGGCCGGGGCCGACACCGACGGCGACGCGGGAGAGGTCGGCGGGTGCGACACCGGCGTCACGCATCATGGCGTCGATGGCCGGAGCGAGGATCTCGGTGTGCCGACGCGCGTCGATCGTCGAGGTGCGCGCCACAACCTTTTCGGCGTCGTGGAGCGCGGCCGTGACGGCCGAGGTGGAGGTGTCGATCGCGAGAAGCACCGACCCAGCTTATCGAGGCCCGGCAACTGCGCCGATCACACGCGCCTCGACGGCGGTGCCGTGCGGCGTTGCGTGCGTCAGTCGAGTCCCAGTTCGGAGGCGAGGTCGATGTCTGCCCAGCGTTCCCCGGCCGTCTCGATCGTCGCGGTGCGGTCGTCGAGGCCCGTCAACGTGAGGTGAAGGCGATCGTCGGAGAGCGCCTCGGCCATGCCGGCGCCCCATTCGATGACGGTGACGGCGTCGTCGAGCGAGGTGTCGAGGTCGAGGTCGTCGAGTTCGCCGAAGCCGCCGAGGCGGTAGGCGTCGACGTGGACGAGGGCCGGGCCGTCACCGAGCGAGGGGTGTTCGCGGGCGATGACGAACGTCGGGCTCGTGACGTCACCGCGCACACCGAGCGCTTCGCCGAGAGCGCGCGTGGTCGTCGTCTTCCCTGCCCCGAGGTCGCCCGTCATGACGATGACGTCTCCGCGACGAACGATGCGGGCGAGTGCACGTCCGAGGTCGGCGGTGGCTTGGGCGTCGGGCAAGTAGCGGGTGCCGCGCAGGCGTAGGTCGTCGCTCATCGGGTGAGTTCCTCGCTCAGGTCACCGCAGTAGATGCGTGGCAGGCGGATGCTCATGCGTGTGACGATTTCGTAGCTGATGGTGTCGGCGGCGTCGGCCCATTCCTGCGCGGTGGGCCCGGGTGTCCCGTCGGCTGCACGTCCGAAGAGAACGGCTTCGTCGCCGGGCTCAACTGCGGCGTCACCCATGTCGACGACGAACTGGTCCATGCACACGCGGCCGGCGATGTGGCCGATCGTGCCGTTCACCATGACCGGAGCCTTGTTCGACGCGTGGCGCGGCACGCCGTCGGCGTACCCCGCGGGAATGTCGGCAAGGGTCGTTTCCGCATCTGTGACGTAGGTGTGGCCGTAACTAACGCCCTGGCCTGCGGGGACGCGTTTCGTCACGGCGACGTGGGCCGTCACCGACATTGCGGGGTCAAGACCGAGATCCTGGGGCGCGGCGAGGTCCGGCGCGGGCGAGAGGCCGTAGAGCGCGAGGCCGACGCGCACGAGGTCGAAGCGCGACTCGGGCACGAAGATCGCGCCGGCGGAGTTCGCCATATGCCGCACCTCAAGGTGAAATCCGGCGTCGTCACAGTCCTTTTCGGCGGCGCGGAAGCGGTCGATCTGGGCGGCGACCTCGGGGTGGCGCGGTTCGTCGGAGCGGACGAAGTGGGTGAACAGACCGACCACCTCGACGAGGCCCCTCCCCCGCGCCTCGCGGGCGGCGGCCACGAGCTCGGGCCACTGGTCGCCGTACGCGCCGTTGCGGGCCATGCCGGTGTCGACCTTGAGGTGGACACGGGCCACACGCCCGGCGGCCTCGGCGGCTATCGCGACGTCGCGCATCATGGCTGCCGACGAGACCCCGAGGTCGATGTCGCGGCGGATCGCCGTTTCGAAGTCGGAGCCGGGCGCGAGCAGCCAGCACAGCACGCGGGCGTCGATGCCGGCGTCGCGTAGTGCGGTGGCTTCGTGGAGTTGCGCCACTCCCAGCCAGGTCGCTCCCCCACGCAGCGCGGCGCGGGCCGTCGGCACGAGCCCGTGGCCGTAGGCGTCACCCTTGACGACAGCCATGAGCTGGGCGTCGCCCACTCGCGCCCTGAGCGTGGTGGCGTTGCGCACGATGGCGTCGAGGTCGACGACGACGCGGGCCTGCGCACCTTCGAAGGCGAGCCAAGCGGGGTGGTCGGACGGCGTCGGGGCGTCGGCGGCGGGCACGTTCATAGCGACTCAGTCTCTCACTAGCGCGGGAAGCGTCCCGCACGGCGTTCCTCGTGCACCCGCCGCTGTTCGGCGACCAGTTCTGAGACGACGCGTCCCAGCGACGTGGCGACATCGAGGGCGCGGACGGGGCCGTCCGGGTTGGCGAGGTGCGCCGCGCGTCCGTGGGTGTACGCGGCGAGTGCGGCGGCGCTCCTGGGCTCGAGACCGGCCGCGAGCAGGACGCCGAGGAGCGCGGCGAGCACGTCGCCCGTTCCGGCGGTGGCGAGCCAGTGCGGGGCGCGGTTCTCGATGGTGACCGGGCCTTCGCCGGGCGAGGCGATGACGGTGACGCCGCCCTTGAGCAGGACGGTCGCGCCCGTCTCGTTGGCGGCACGGCGAGCCCACGTGACGGGGTCGGCTTCGACTGTCGAGCGTTCGACGTCGATGTCGCGCGACTGCAGGAGCGTCGCGAGCTCGCCGGCGTGGGGGGCGATGACGGTCTGGGCCCCTTCAGGGCGGACACCGGGCTCGAACCAGGTGAGCGCTCCCGCGTCGATGACGACGGGTTCCTCGGAGCGCAGAGCGGCCATGGCGGAGTCGTAGCGGTCGCTCTCGTGCTCGCGTTCACTCGGCCCGTCGATTCCGGAGCCCACGACCCACGCCTGCACGCGACCACTGCCGTGCACGACCTCCGGCGCCGCCGCCGTGACGGCGTCCTGTGCGCGACGCGGCCCGACGTAGCGCACCATCCCGGCTCCTGCCGTCACCGCCGCGACGGCACCGAGCACCGCGGCCCCCGGGAACGCGTCACTACCCGTCGCGAGACCCACCACTCCGCGCGTGTACTTGTGATCGCGCGGTCCGGGCACGGGCCACAAGTGCGCCAGGTCCGTACCGGACAGTCGCATGGCTTCCCGTTCGCCAAGGGGGAGGTGGACGCCGATGTCGGCCACCTCAATTCGTCCGTTCGCGGCGGGTGCCAGCATGAGCGAGGTCTTGGGCCCGCCGAAGGTGACGGTGATGTCGGCACGGAATCCTGGGGTGGGGCAGTCGACGGCCACCACGAATGCCTGGATCGGAATGAGGTCGGCGAGTTCCTGCCAGGTCGAAGCGCGCCCGGGATCGGCGCCGATTCCGAGGATGCCGTCGACGACGAGGTCGGCGTGCGCGAGCGCATGGGCGTTCTCACGGCCGCCGCCCTCGGGCTCCGCGCCGCTGTGGGAGGCGGACTCGTACCGGGCCACGTCGACGCCCGCTGCACGCGCTGCGGCAACGCCGTCGACGTGTGCCTTGTCGGCGACAAGGAGAGCCAGACACTCGATGCCGTCAACTGCGAGGTCGCGGGCAGCGTACAACGCGTCACCACCGTTGTTTCCGGGCCCAACCAGGACCACGACCCGCGGCGACGTCACGCCCCGCCGCTCGAGTTCGACAACTTCACGGCTGACGATGTCTGCGAGCCCCCTCGCGGCTCGCTGCATCAGAGCGCCGTTGGTGAAGTCGTCGCCCGTGGCTTTCTCAGCAGCGCGTACGGCGTCAACCGACCACGCTGCTCGAATGCCGCCGTCGAGGTCGTCCCGCCAGGCAGCAGCGGCACCATCCGCGTCCTGAACCTCCCCCGCGCTGTCGTCACACCGACCGCCATCGTTCGGGCTCAGCCGTCCCGATCCGTCTGGCGTAGACGCGGGGTTGTTCTCCTGGCGAAGGTCGTCATCCGCCATGTCAGCCCTCCGCGATGCAGACGGCGGAGGCGATGCCACCGTCGTGGGTGAGCGAGAGGTGAAGCGCGTCGACGTCGAGCGCGCTCATGCGAGCTTCAACGGTGCCGCCGGTGCGGAAGTAGGGCTGGCCGTCGCTGTTCTTGTCGACCTCGGCGTCCTGCCAGCTCATTCCGGGCGGCGCGCCGAGCGCCTTGCTGAGCGCTTCCTTCGCTGCGAAGCGGGCGGCCAATGAGCGGATCGGCAGGTCGCGCTCGCTCGGCGTGAACAGCCGGTCACGCATCTCCGGGGTGTCTGCGAGTTTCTGCGCGAACCGGTCAATTTCGACGACGTCGATTCCCACTCCAACGATCATTTCGCCAGTCAACCACGTCGGCCCTGCCGTGCGATGGAGGCCTTTCCCCCTCGTTGGAATCCAAGCGCCTACTCGCAGGTAACATCTTGGGTTGGCGCTCGCTCGGCGTCGCTCTCGAGAGGAATTGAATGTCAGACAACATGTTCTCCGCCGGTTGGTATCCAGACCCGGAGAATGCCCAGCAGCAGCGCTACTGGGACGGCCACGCGTGGACCTCGCACACGGCGCCGAACGGCACCACACCCACCCAGACGCAGCCGCTACCCGTGGCACGCCAGACGAACACCTTCCCTCGCGCTATGGAGGCGGCCCCCGCCAAGACGCCGTTCTGGTAGAAGAAGTGGGTCATGATCGGCGCCGGTGCGTTCGCAGCACTCGTCCTGATCGGTAGCCTCGCGCCGAAGGACGACCAGAACACCGCCGCGGCCACACAGCCGAGCACGTCGTCCACGACGTCGGCGGCACCGAGTACGACGCAGCCCACCACCGCACCCGCGGCTGCGCCCGCGTCTACCTCGTCCACCTCGTCAGCATCGGCGCAGGAAACGAGTGAGACCTCGACGC
Organism: Dermacoccus abyssi; assembly: GCF_003515945.1. GTDB lineage: Bacteria > Actinomycetota > Actinomycetes > Actinomycetales > Dermatophilaceae > Dermacoccus > Dermacoccus abyssi. The sequence continues at coordinate 30,507 of NZ_QWLM01000007.1, read as the reverse complement.
CGTCGGGCTCGACCAGTGAAAGCTCAACCACCACGATGGCTCCGTTCATTATGCCGAGCGAGGTCGGCAAGGGCCTTCAGGCTGCACAGGACCACATCCAGAGCGTCTCAGGTGACCCGTTCTACATCTCCCTGTCCGATGACGCTCTCGCGCTTGGACGCCCCCAGATCAACGACTCGAACTGGCACGTCTGCTCTCAGTCTCCGGCGCCCGGAAGCACTGTGACAAGCGACTTGGAGGTCACGTTCACGGTGGCCAAGCTGGACGAAGCGTGCCCGTGAGCTGCAACCAGGACGTCATCGCCCGGCCGATGAGCTGACTGATCTCGACGAGGGGCGCCGCCTGAAGGTGGCGCCCCTTTGTCAATTGCGCTTCAGGCCGCTGGAGCGGTGAAGACTGCCGGCTGCGGCAGCGTCGGGCCGCTGGGGAGAGTCAGCCAACGGTGGCCGGTGGGCGACTCCCAGAGGCACTCGCCGTCCGCCTGCATGACGACCGCGAAGCCGCCGAACGTCTTGGCGCGGTGGTGGTGACGGCACAGGCACTGGAGGTTGGCCGGGCTCGTCGCGCCACCTTCGGCGAAGGGAATCACGTGGTCGACGTCCGTGACGTCGGCCGGGCGGGTGCAGTACGGGAAGCGGCAGTGCCCGTCACGCGTCTTCACCGTGCGCTCGACCAGCGTCGCCGGTCGGTACGAATCGGTCACCGTCGCCAGCGTTGTGACGCGCTCGCCGTCGACGGCCACGAATTCAGAGACGAACTTCGTGCCGACTGCCCCGGCCAGCGCACGAACCGTGGCCGCATCGACGATTCCGACTCCGGGCACCTCCACGTCGCCGAAGGGCATGCGAACGTCGTCGCCGAACCACGCCGCCGCGTTCTTGCGGGCAGAGTTCTCCCCGGAGCATCCGGTAGAGCCGTGCGCGCGAGCGAGAACAGACCGCGACGACAGAGGTTCAGCGGGCGATGACGTCGGTGGGCGCACGGGGACGCGCAGGTGCAATGTCGTGGTGACGGTGGCCTGACCGAGGAGGAGGTCGACGAGGGCGTCGGCGCGGGATGGACCGGCGAAGAGCCCGTGGCCGGCTCCGTCACCACTTCTCGGCGCGTTGTCGCGCAGGAACTGCGCCCTCGCGTCGATGGCGGCTCGCACCGTTGCGGCATCGACCGAGTCGAGCACGACACGCATTTCGGTGAGTTGGTCGAACTCGAGGTGCGGGGAGAACCACACGCCCATCTCGCGGCGCTGTTCAACGGGATCAACGGGCCGCGCCAGACCGAGTGACCGCAGGAGGCGCTTCGTCTGCCGGCGGGCGCCTTCGACCGTCATCGTCGGGATACTGCCGGCCGCAAGAAGGCGGTTCACTTCGTCGAGATCGGGAGCCTCGACATGTTCGAGCTCGGACGCGATCGCGGCAACCGTGGCGAAGCGAACCTCACCGCGAAGGGCCGATCGAAGCAGTTCGGAGTGCCTGCAACGCAGCTGCGCGGCGTCATCGGCCATGGCGCCTGCTGCACCGGAACTCATGCCGAGGGCCGGTCCGAAGCTGTCGCCGGCGAATTCCCCCGGAGCGAGCGGGTACGAAACGTCGCGCAGGTGCTCGAACTCCAGCGCCTCGACCTGCCGCACTGCTTCGGCGTGCTCGGCGGCCATGACGCGCACGAGTGCATCAGCGGAACGAGAGATCGTGAGGACCGCGGCGGCCGCACCTTCGAGCTGGCGAGCCGTCTCCACCGACTCGGTGATGCGCTCGTCCAGCGACGCGCCGATCTCGGGCAGATCGAGCAGCGGCGAAACGCTCACGAGGGCTTGCTCGACCACAGCTTCGGTGAGCACCGTCCATGCAGCGAGCAACCGCTCGCGAGGCATGCGAGACACCGCGTCGGCGGTTATCTCGAGGTGCTGTTCCATGAACTCATTCTAGTACACTTGTTCGAACATGTGTAGGGGGCACTCCCCACAATTTCGCGGTCCGCCCAGACATTCCGCGACGCGCACCGTCAGCTCCGTGGGCACCGGGCTCAGCATCCGGATCACGGAGCCGGCGTCGACCCGGGGCGCGCGGACGCGCAGGAGCAACACACGCATAATGACTTTCCAAATGCGCGAGACATCGCACAAGTGGGGAAGCCCGAGCCGAATACGTCCCGACTTGCGCGACCAACCGCCCAAGTAGGAACCAAGCAAACGGGGGCCAGTGCGCGTCCATGACAAGCACACGAACGGTGACCAAAAGACAGGCGACCCAAGCACCAGCGACGTGACCCAAGAGGGCCAGCAGACACGTCTCCCGGCACCCCAGCCGACCACATCCACGCCCGAAGAAGTCCGCTGACGGTAGCCCGGCCGCGCCGCCCCCAACAGTGGCTGTTCCCCACAAGCGCGAAACGTCGCGCAAGTGGGTACCCCCGAGCCGAATACGTCCCCACTTGCGCGACCAATCGCCCGAGTAGGAACCAGGCCAACGAAGACGACGCGCGCACCAAGCACCCACGGCCGGCGACCAAAAGACAGGCAACCCAAGCACCAGCGACGTGCCGCAAGAAGGCGAGCGGACACGTCTCCAGGCACCCAAGCCAGCACCATCCATCTCGCCAACTTCGCCGTCCCGCCCATGGGCATGGCAGGCGATCACGCCGCCCATCCCCCACACCCAAACCCCACAAAACGAAAACCGCGCCGCCCCACAGGGTCGACGCGGTTTTCAGCGAAACAGAAGGTCACTCCACGGTGACGGACTTCGCGAGGTTACGCGGCTGGTCGACATCGAGGCCCTTAGCCGTCGAGAGCTCCAGCGAGAACACCTGCAGCGGCACGATGGCGAGCAGCGGTGCGAGCAGCGGAGCCGACTTCGGGATGCGGATGACCTCGTCGGCGAACGGCACGACAGCCTCGTCGCCCTCTTCGGCGATGACAAGGGTGCGAGCGCCGCGAGCGCGGATCTCCTGGATGTTGGAGACAACCTTGCCGTGCAGACCGTGCGGGGTGTCAGGGCCGGGCACGACGATGAACACGGGCTGGCCGGCGTCGATCAGCGCGATCGGGCCGTGCTTGAGCTCACCGGCGGCGAAGCCTTCGGCGTGGATGTAGGCGAGCTCCTTGAGCTTGAGCGCGCCCTCCATGGCGATCGGGTAGCCGACGTTGCGGCCGAGGAAGAGCACCGAGCGCGTGTCGGCCATGAAGCGGGCGATTTCGCGCACGCGGTCGAGGTGGCCGAGAAGCTCGTCGATCTTGGCCGGCATCTCCTGCAGTTCGGTCATGACCTTCTTCGCGTCGTCGGCGTACGTGCCGCCGCGCAGCTGCGCGAGGTACAGGCCGAGCACGTAGCAGGCGGTGATCTGCGCGAGGAAGGCCTTCGTCGACGCGACGGCGATCTCCGGGCCGGCGTGCGTGTAGAGCACGGCGTCGGACTCACGCGGAATGGTCGCACCGTGCGTGTTGCAGATGCTCAGCGTGTTCGCGCCCAGGTCACGGGCGTGCTTGACGGCCATGAGCGTGTCCATCGTCTCGCCCGACTGCGAGATCGAGACGACGAGCGTGCGCTCGGAAACGATCGGGTCGCAGTAGCGGAACTCGTGCGCGAGCGCGACCTCGACGGGGATGCGCGTCCAGTGCTCGAGGGCGTACTTGGCGACCATGCCGGCGTACGCGGCGGTGCCGCAGGCGACGATGGTGATGCGGTCGATGTTCTTGAGCTCGTCCTCGGAGATGCGAATCTCGTCGAGGGCGAGGCGACCTTCGGAGTCGGTGCGTCCGAGCAGCGTGTCGCGCACGGCGTCGGGCTGGTCGAAGATCTCCTTCTCCATGAAGGTGTCGAAGCCGCCCTTCTCGGCGGACGCGGCGTCCCAGTCGACGTGGAAGGTGTTGCCCTGAGCTGCGGAACCGTCGAAGTTCACGACCTCGACGTTCTGCGGCGTGATGACGACGACCTGATCCTGGTCGACCTCCATGGCCTCCTTCGTGTAGCCGATGAAGGCGGCGACGTCGGAGCCGAGGAAGTTCTCGCCCTCACCGAGGCCGATGACGAGCGGCGAGTTGCGGCGCGCGGCGACGACCTGGTCGGCGTTGTCGGCGTGCACGGCAAGGAGCGTGAAGGCGCCCTCGAGGCGGTTGACGACCTCGAGCATCGCGGCCCTCAGGTCACCCTTGTACGCTTTCGCGAGCAGGTGCGCGACGACCTCGGTGTCCGTCTCGGACGCGAACTCGACGCCGTCGGCGAGCAGCTCGTTACGCAGGGGGTGGAAGTTCTCGATGATGCCGTTGTGGATGAGGGCGAGCTTGCCGTCCGCGCCACCGCGGTGGGGGTGGGCGTTCGCGTCCGTGGGGCCACCGTGCGTGGCCCAGCGCGTGTGCCCGATACCGGTCGACGACTCGGGCAGCGGGTTCGCCTCGAGTTCGGCCTGCAGGTTGGCCAGCTTGCCGGCCTTCTTCGCCGTCGAGACGTGGTCACCGGTCACGAGCGCGATGCCGGCCGAGTCGTATCCGCGGTACTCCAGGCGCCCGAGACCCTCCATGACGACGGTCTGGGCGCGCTCGTCGACGCGCGGGCCGACGTATCCAACGATTCCACACATGGGCGACAGCTTACTCGGGGCGTCGGCCCCGGCACGAATACGCGGGAACGCGCGGCGCGGCCCGCCGGGCTGCGTTGTGCCGCACCGGCTCCCCGACACGCCCCGGCTACGGCACAATGACGGGGTGAGTCGCCCGCATCTGCCTCCTCTTCCGAGCCCGTACGTCGAACTGACCCGTGAGGACTGGGCCCGACTGCACGACTCGCGCCCCATCGACCTCACGTCCGACGACGTGCGTCGCCTCTCGGGTCTCGGCGAGCGGATCGACCTCGCGGAGGTCGAGGACGTCTACCTGCCCCTTTCCCGTCTCGTGAACTTTTACGCAGGCGCGACGAAGAGCCTGCACCGCATCACGAGCGACTTCCTCGACGAGCGCCCCGCCAAGACGCCGTTCATCATCGGCGTGGCCGGTTCGGTGGCCGTGGGCAAGTCGACGACGGCGCGCGTTCTGCGCGAACTCCTCGCCCGCTGGCCCGACACCCCGCGCGTCGAACTCCTCACGACAGACGGTTTCCTCTTCCCCAACGCCGAGCTGGAACGCCGCGGCATCATGGATCGCAAGGGCTTTCCCGAGAGCTACGACCGCCGCGCGCTCGTGCGCTTCGTCGCCGAGGTGAAGGGCGGCAAGGCCGAGGTCGAGGCTCCGGTCTACAGCCACCTCGTCTACGACATCGTGCCGGACGAGAAGGTCGTCGTCCGTCAGCCCGACATCCTCATCGTCGAGGGCCTCAACGTTCTCCAGCCGCCGATCCCGACGCCGGGGCAACCGTCGCGTTCGACGCTCACGGTCTCCGACTTCTTCGACTTCAGCGTCTTCGTCGATGCCCGCGAGAGCGACATCCGTCAGTGGTACGTCGACCGCTTCCTGCGTCTGCGCGGCACGGCCTTCGCCGACCCGGACTCCTACTTCCACCGCTACGCCGAGCTGAGCGACGAAGAGGCCGTCGACCGTGCCACCGCGATCTGGGAGAGCATCAACCTGCCCAACCTCGTCGCCAACGTCCAGCCGTCGAAGCACCGCGCCACCGCCATTCTGCGCAAGGGCGCCGACCATCACGTCGAGAGCGTCAAACTGCGCAAGCTCTGACACAACCTGGCTCCGGAGCGCCGGCGCCAGGCAACGACGAAGGCCCCGACTCGCGCGAGTCGGGGCCTTCGTCGGGGGATGTCAGCGGCGAACGGCGGAGCGTCCGTCACCGTCGAGGTCGTGTTCGTCGACGAAGTTGCGGTCTCCCTCGGCGAACTCGTCGTCAGATTCGTCCTGCGCGTCGCGCTCGGCCTCGTCGAAGTCGTCATCGAGGTCGTCGAGCGTGTCGTAGTCGTCGCGGTCGTCGAACTCGGGGTTCGCGCGCCGGTCGAGGGCCCACAGGCCGATCCAGACCCCGGCGAAGATCGCGGCGACCAAGAGGCCACCGAGCACCGCGCCCCCGAGGCCGAAGAGAATCTGCGAGCCGACGCTCGTACCCGATCCGTCGCTGAACTCGGGCGCAGCACCGGCGCCCGAGCGAGCACCGGCGATGATGGCGAGCACGGTGGCCAGGAACGCGACCACCCAATAGACGACCGCGAATCCCTTGCGGTGGATCAAACGCACAGTGAGCCTTCCTCAACATCGAGTCGGCGGCGCGTCGTCCCCGTCACGCACCGTCCGGCCACACACCCCCAGGGCGCGCGACGCAGTTCACGGTACAGATTCCATCCCGTCGGATGCTATTTGCCACACCGCCGACTTCGAGCGGCTCACAGGACGTGCATCATCCGGCCGTCAGGAGGCGAGGACGTCCGTGACGAGCGCGGCGATCGGGCTGCGCTCCGAACGTGTCAGCGTCACGTGCGCGAACAGCGAGTGCCCCTTGAGCTTCTCGACGACGGCCGCAACCCCGTCGTGACGGCCAACGCGCAGGTTGTCGCGCTGCGCGACGTCGTGCGTCAGGACGACGCGCGAGTTCTGCCCCATGCGCGACAGGACCGTGAGCAAGACGTTCCGCTCGAGCGATTGAGCCTCGTCGACGATGACGAACGCGTCGTGCAACGAGCGCCCACGAATGTGGGTTAGCGGCAGCACCTCGAGGAGGTCGCGGGCGATGACCTCGTCGAGAACCTCCTTGCTCACGACGGCGCCGAGAGTGTCGAACACGGCCTGCGCCCACGGGCCCATCTTCTCGTTCTCGCTGCCGGGCAGGTAGCCGAGCTCCTGGCCGCCGACGGCGAACAGCGGGCGGAACACGATGATCTTGCGGTGCGCGCGACGCTCCATGACGGCCTCCAGCGCGGCGCACAGCGCGAGCGCGCTCTTACCCGTGCCGGCCTTGCCGCCGAGGCTGACGATGCCGACGTCGAGGTCGCCCAGAACGTCGATGGCGATGCGCTGCTCGGCCGAGCGGCCGTGCAGGCCGAACAGGTCTCGGTCACCGCGCACGAGCTTGAGCACACCGCCGGGCATGACGCGGCCGAGCGCGGACGATGACCCGCCGGCGCTCGTCAGGACGACGCCCGTGTTGAGCGGCAGGTCCTCGATGTCCTCGAGCGCGAGGCGACCGGATTCGAAGAGGCGATCCACGTCGTCGGCGGTCACGGTGCGCTCGACGATGCCCGTCCAGCCGGAGTCGGGCACGCCGTCGGCGCGGTACTCGTCGGCGTCGAGCCCCACGGCAGAGGCCTTGATGCGCATCGGCAGGTCCTTGCTCACGACCGTCACATCGTGGCCTTCGGCCGCGAAGTTCGCCGCCACCGCGAGGATGCGCGAGTCGTTGTCGCCGAGGCGGAAGCCGGCAGGCAGTGCTGACGGGTCGGTGTGGTTGAGCTCGACGCGCAGCGTGCCACCGTTGCCGACGGGCACCGGGTGGTCGAGGCGCCCGTGCGTCACGCGCATGTCGTCGAGCAACCGCAGGCACTCGCGGGCGTAGTAGCCGAGTTCGGGGTGGTGGCGCTTGGCCTCCAGTTCGGTGATGACGACGACCGGCAGCACGACGTGATGTTCCTCGAAGCGCAGCACGGCCCGCGGGTCGGAGAGCAACACCGAGGTGTCGAGCACGTACGTCTTCGTCGCCGTATCGGCCCGTCCGTCGCCGTCACGCGGGGCCGTTTCGGCGTCCTTCGTCGTGATGTCGCGCTCGAGAAGGTGGCCATCGAGAAGTTGGCTATTGAGGACGCCCGTGGCGCCCCCGTTCGTGCTGGAGTACGCCAGAGTCATCGTCGATCCTCGGGTCCCTCGTCGGTGCGCCCCGCCGTCGGTGGGGCTGCAAGAGGCGTTCTCGCCCCTCCCTTGCGACGCTAACGACACCGGTGTCGTTCCGGGTGTTCGTCACCCGTCGCAGGGGTGAACCTTGGATGAACCGGGCCGCCGGTCAGCCGCCGAAGCGACGCTCGCGCTCGGCGTAGGCGCGCACCGCGCGCAGGAAGTCGACGCGGCGGAAATCGGGCCAGAAGGCCTCGCAGAAGTAGAACTCCGAATGGGCGCTCTGCCACAGGAGGAACCCGCCGAGGCGCTGCTCGCCGGACGTGCGGATGACGAGGTCGGGGTCGGGCTGGCCCTTCGTGTAGAGGTAGTCGCCGACGTTCTCGATCGTGAGGCGATCGGCGAGCGACTCGAGCGACTCCCCGCGCTCGGCGGCGTCGAGGAGCATCGCGCGGAACGCGTCGACGATCTCCTGTCGTCCGCCGTAGCCGACGGCGATGTTGACGACGAGACCTTCGGCGTCGGTCGTCTTCTCGACGGCGGCCTGAAGCCGGGCACGCGTTGCGTCGGGCAGCAGCCCGAGCGCACCGACGAGGTTGAGGCGCCGACCGGACGCGGCGAGACCGTCGACGACGTCCTCGATGATCTCCAGCAGCGGCTTGAGTTCGACCTCTCTGCGCTTGAGGTTGTCGGTCGACAGGAGCCAGAGCGTCACGACCTCGATGCCGAGTTCGTCGCACCACGTGAGCAACGGCTCGATGTTGTCCGCACCGGCGCGATGGCCGTGCTCGGTGTTCTCGCCACGCAGTTTCGCCCACCGACGGTTGCCGTCGAGCATGAGTCCGACGTGACGCGGGAGGCGCTCACCCGGCAGCCCCTTGACGAGCTGACGTTCGTAGGCGGTGTAGAGCACGTCACCGGGACCGCGCACCGGGCTCACCTCCGTTGACTCGTCATGGCTGCAATCGGGTCGAACATACCAACGTTTGACGGGTGTTCCCCGTGCGTCGGTTCCATGCGGGCGGGGAAACCCACGCGACGAACGCAGGCGTCAGTGGCGCGCGCTACCGATGGGGTCGTCGTCCTCCGGCGGCACGGGGCTCTCCTCGGAACGCGCCCCCGCCGTCCGCGTGTTCTCGGGCACCTGCTCGCGCTGTTGGAACGTCATCTTCCGCAGGTGCGCATTCATGCTGCGGAAGAGGAACCAGCAGGCCAGGGCCAGGCCGAACAGGACGAGGAAGCCCCAGATCCCTGCGGTGACCTCGACGCTCTCGTTGCCGCCCATCAGCTTTCCTTCCGCTCTACGACGTCGTCCACGACCATCTTCGCAGGTGGGGTTGCGGTGGCCATCGCGTCGGCCTCCTCAGGGGTGCCGAGCCCGGCGAACAGGTCGTTCTCGTCCTCGGCCACGGGCACGGCCGACAGGGCGATGTCCCAGTCCTCCATCGGCCATGCCGTTGCCTGCTCGTCTGCGCTGAGCGCGAAGAACTGACCGTCGGGGTCGATCTGCGTGGCGTGCGCGAGCAGTGCCTTGGTGCGCACGTCGAACCACTTCGAGGCGTCGACGCGCGTCGTGATGCGGCCCTCGGGGCGGTCGGCGCGGCGCTCCAACCACGCGGGGTACGGCGACTCGCGCCCCGCCGTGACGAGCACGTCGTGGTAGGCCTCGAGCTTGGCGCGGGAGAACGTCCTGTCGTAGTAGACCTTGAGCGGCTGCCACGGCTCGCCCGCGTGCGGGTACGCCTCCGGGTCGCCAGCGGCACGCACGGCCGAGATCGTGACGAGGTGGGTCATGATGTGGTCGGGGTGCGGGTAGCCGCCGTTCTCGTCGTACGTCGTGACGACGTGCGGGCGGAACTCGCGGATGACGCGCACGAGCGCCTCGGTCGTGACGTCGAGCGGCTCGAGCGCGAAGCAGCCCGGCGGAAGCGGCGGCAGCGGGTCGCCCTCGGGCAGACCGGAGTCGACGAAGCCGAGCCACGTGTGCTCGTACCCGACGACGTCGCGTGAGGCCGCCATCTCCTGGCGACGCAGGTCGACGAGGTCGCTCTTGACCCGCGGGTCGTCGGCCAGGCGCGGGTTGAGCACGTCGCCGCGCTCTCCCCCGGTGCAGGTGACGACGTGGACGCGGTTTCCCTCGGCCAGGTAGCGCGCCATCGTCGCCGAGCCCTTGCTCGCCTCGTCGTCCGGGTGAGCGTGCACCGCCATGAGGCGGAATCCGCTGGTCACGTCGTACCTCGTATCGTGTGGGTGACATCTGAGCTCGCCTGCCCCGGCCAACCTGCCGGGACGGAGCGTGCGTCGCCCATTGTTGCAAAGGAGCAGCGGTGTCCCCTGCACGCCCACGGGCCGAACAACGCAAGTGGTGGATCATCGGCATCGTCGGTGTGATCCTCATGTCCGCTTTCGCGGCCTGGTTCGGCATCAGTGCCTCGTCGAACACGGTGAGGGCCAACCAGGCCGGGTTCAAGGTCATCTCCGACGACCGCATCGAGGTGCGTTGGGACGTCATCCCGAGCGAACGCAACCGTGCCATCACGTGCACGATCATTGCGCTCAACGACAAGCGCGACGTGCTGGGTACCAAGCAGGTGGAGCTCAAGCCCAGCCCCTACCGCTCGACGCGGTACTCGGACGTGCTGCGCACCACGTCGCGCGCCGTCTCGGGAACGGTCAAGGAGTGCCACTACACGGGGGAACGCCCGCCGGCGCAGTGACGTTCGCGCCGCCGCCACGCGGATGCGCCATCTCGTGCCACGCGGCGGGCGGTGTTAAAATGGTGGTTTGATCCCGGGCCGAGAGGCGCGCCGCAGTACGCGGTAGCCGCCGTCTCGGCGTTCATCGCACGCCCGCGCCGAGCGCGCGTGGAACCTGATGCACACAGCAAGGAGTACACCGTGAGCGAGACCACCACGTCGTCGAGCTTCCTCACGCAGGACGCGTTCGATCGTCTGTCGGCCGAGCTCGAGCACCTTTCGGGCCCGGGCCGCTCCGAGATCGCCAAGCGCATCGAGGCTGCCCGCGAAGAGGGCGACCTCAAGGAGAACGGCGGCTACCACGCGGCGAAGGAGGAGCAGGGCAAGATGGAGGCCCGCATCCGCCAGCTCGAGTCGCTGCTGCGCAACGCCACCGTGGGTGAGGCTCCCGCCGACGACGGCATCGTCGAGCCGGGCATGGTCGTCACGGTCGAGATGTTCGGTGACAAGGAGACGTTCCTCCTCGGCAGTCGCGAGATCGCCGGCGACGCCGCCGACATCGACGTCTACAGCGAGCAGTCGCCCATGGGCGCTGCGATCAACGGCAAGAAGAAGGGTGACGAGGTCACTTACGACGCGCCGAACGGCAAGTCGATCGCCGTCAAGATCATCGACGCGAAGCCGTACGCCGGCTGACACTGCGTCACCGCAACGAAGGAGGCGAGCACCCGTTCGGGGTTCTCGCCTCCTTCGTCGTCTTGGCGGTACTGCTGCCTACTTCGCCACGGCCCGCGCGTAGATGCGGGTAGCGAGTGGCACGAAGATTGCGAGAACCACGAGTACCCAGGCCAGCGTGTAGATCTCTGCGTGCTGCAGCGCCCACGTGTACTCGATCTTCTCGCGCATGGCCGCCGAGTCACCGCCCATGGCGCCGAGGTTGCGGAAGCGTTCACGGGCGGCGTGCGTGATGGTGGAGACCGGGTTCCAGCCAGCGAACCACTTGAGTGCGCTCGGCATGTTTTCAGCCGGCACGAACGTGTTGGCGATGAAGGTGAGCGGGAAGATCACCATGAACGCGGCGTTGTTGACGATCTCCGGCGCCTTCACCTTGAGGCCGATGCACGCCATGATCCACGAGATCGCGTAGCTGAACAGGAGCATGAGCGCGTAGGCGATGAGCGCGTCGAGCACGCTTCCGCGGATGCGCCACCCGATGACGAGGCCCGTCAGGGACATGACGACGAGCACGATGACGTTGTTGACCACGTCGCTCAGGGTGCGCCCCACGAGCACCGACGACGGGTGCATCGGCAGCGTCCGGAAGCGGTCGATGACGCCCTTCTGCATGTCGTCGGCGAGGCCGGCACCGGTGATCGTGGCGCCGAAGACGATGGTCTGGGCGAAGATACCGGCCATCATGAACTCGCGGTAGCCGCCGGCGTTCGGTCCGGCGAGCGAACCGAAGACGTAACCGAAGAGCAACACGAACATGATCGGCTGCATCGTCGAGAACACGAGCAGGTCGGGAACCCGCTTGATCTTGATGAGGTTGCGACGCATGACGGTGAGTGCGTCGGACACGAGGTGACCCATCAGTGCTCACCCCCTTCGCTCGCGGCGTCGGCTTCGTCCTCGGACTCCGCGACCGAGTGGCCGGTGAGCGAGAGGAAGGCGTCGTCGAGGGTGGGGCGACGCACGGCGATGTCCGCCACCTCGATGCCGGCCTCGTCGAGGTCCCGCACGAGTGCGACGAGGGCGCGAGTGCCGGATTCGACCGGGACGACGAGCTCGCGGCCGCCTTCCGGAGCGTCCACCTCGCCGGAGCCGTGACGCGCCATGAACTCGCGGGCGCGGGCGACGTCACCCTTCTCGCGAAGGTGCACTTCGAGGCGCTCTCCCCCGACCTCGTTCTTGAGGTCGTCGGCCGTTCCGCGCGCGATGACGTGCCCGCCGTCGACGACGACGATCGAGTCCGCGAGACGGTCGGCTTCCTCGAGGTACTGGGTCGTCAGGAGCAGGCTCGTGCCGCCGGATACGAGTTCCTCGATGACCTCCCACATCTCGCCGCGACTGCGCGGGTCGAGGCCGGTCGTCGGCTCGTCGAGGAAGATGACCGGCGGGCGGGCGACGAGTGCTCCGGCGAGGTCGAGGCGGCGGCGCATGCCGCCCGAGTACGTCTTGGCCGGGCGGTTGGCCGCGTCCTCCAGACGGAATTGGGCGAGCAATTCCTTGGCCCGCGCCTTCGACGCCTTCCCACCGAGGTGATACAGGCGGCCGATCATGTCGAGGTTCTCGAAGCCGGTGAGGTATTCGTCGACGGCCGCGTACTGGCCGGAGACGCCGATGCGGCGACGCACTTCGTCGGCCTGCTTCACGACGTCGGCTCCGGCAACACGCGCATGGCCGCCGTCGGGGCGGATGAGCGTCGTGAGCATGCGCACGGTTGTCGTCTTACCGGCACCGTTCGGGCCGAGGACACCGAGCACGGTGCCCTCGGGAACCGTGAGGCTGACATCGGCCACCGCTACGGACTGGCCGAACTTCTTGACGAGGCCCTCGGCCTCCACCGCGTGAGGCACGGGTGTCTCCATTCGTCGAGGCGCCCGGGATACGAGCGCCTGTCCCATGGTCTCAGGGCATCGAGCCTTCTGGCCAACCCTTTTGGGTGAACGGGCGTCCAGTTCGACGTCAGACGCTGCCCGAACTCAACTGTGCGACAACGCTGACGGCGAGGAACGCCGCAATGACCACACAGATCCAGCCCCAGACCCATGCGGCCTGGTCGGGCTTGGGGCCACGAAGCTCCGAGCGAGGCCCGTTCGGGCCGAGGTACGGCGCGATGTCGCCTGGTACCTCGCGTCGTTCCTGATCGAACGGGCCGCCGTGCGTGCGCGCCCACCACTCCTCCGCGCGGTGAGCGCAGCGTCGCGCACGGCCCACTCGCGCCGTGCGACCGCTGAACGGTGCAGCAGTCGCACGGCGAGAAAGAGGGCCATCGCCAGGAGGACGAGGCGGATGACGACGCCGGTCATCGCGTGCTGTCGAGCGCCTGACGCAGGTCGGCGACGAGGTCGTCCGCGTCTTCGATGCCGACGGACAGGCGGATGAGTGCCGGAGGCACCTCGAGCGCGGTGCCCGCAACGCTCGCGTGCGTCATCTTGCCCGGGTGCTCGATGAGCGACTCGACACCGCCGAGGCTTTCGCCGAGGGTGAAGATCTTCGTCGCGTCGCACACCTCGAGCGCACGCTCCATGCCGCCGACGACCTCGAAGCTCACCATGCCGCCGAAACGCTTCATCTGCTTCGCGGCGACCTCGTGGCCGGGGTGCTCGGCCAGGCCCGGGTAATAGATCTTCGTGACGTCGTCGCGTGCCGAGAGGAACTCGACGACCTTCTCCGCGTTGTCGCAGTGGCGCTCCATGCGCACGGAGAGAGTCTTGAGGCCACGCAGCGTGAGCCAGGCGTCGAACGGGCCGGCGATGGCGCCGAGCGCGTTCTGGTTGAACCGGATCATGGCCGCCACCTCGGCGTACTCCTCGACCGCGACGTTGTCACCGACGACGACGGCGCCGCCGACAACGTCGGAGTGGCCACCGGCGTACTTCGTCGTCGAGTGGACGACGATGTCGGCGCCGAGGGCGAGCGGCTGCTGGAGGTAGCTCGAGGCGAAGGTGTTGTCGACGACGAGCAGCGCTCCGCGCTCGTGCGCGACGGCGGCGATGGCCGTGATGTCGGCGATGCCGAGGAGCGGGTTGGTGGGCGTCTCGACCCAGACGAGCTTCGTCTTGTCCGTCATCGCGGCGGCGACGGCCTGCGGGTCGGCGATGGGAGCGGTGGAGTAGTCGACGCCCCAGTGCTGCGTCACCTTGTCGACGAGACGGAACGTGCCGCCGTAGGCGTCGGTGGGGATGACCATGTGGTCGCCGGGGCGCAGAACAGCGCGCAGCACGGCGTCGGAGCCGGCGAGGCCCGAGGCGAACGCGTAGCCGTGCGTACCGCCCTCGAGAGCCGCGATGCATTCCTCGAGCGCGGTGCGGGTGGGGTTGGCCGACCGGCTGTACTCGTAGCCCTCACGCAGACCTCCGACACCGTCCTGCTTGTACGTAGAGGTCTGGTAGATCGCGGGGACGACGGCCCCGGTGCGCGGATCGGGCTCCTGCCCTGCGTGGATGGCGCGGGTGGTGAACCCCAGGGACTCAAGCTCGTTCTCGTGCGTCATGATCGCAAGCCTAGTGGCGTCCTCCGACAACCCGCGAAAGGCACTCCGCGCATAAGCTGACAGCCCCCGATTCGCTTCCCTGAGAGGCTCGACCATGGCCCGCGTCCTCGTCATCGGTTCGACGAACGTCGACCTCGCCGTGCGCGTCGAGCGTCACCCGTCACCGGGCGAAACGCTCAGCTCTCGGACGCTGCACACCTCCCCCGGCGGCAAGGGGGCGAACCAGGCCCTGGCTGCCGCCCTGAGCGGTGCCGACGTCGTCTTCGCTGCGAAGGCGGGGCGCGACGCCTACGCCGACGAGGCACTGCGCCTCCTGCGCACATCAGGGGTGGACCTCTCCCGCGTCGAGGTTGTCGACGACCCGACCGGAATGGCGTTCATCACGATCGACGACAGCGGAGAGAACAGCATCGTCATCATCCCCGGAGCCAACGGTGCCTGGCGGCCGGAGGACGTGCGCACGCTCGCGTCAGCGATTGCCGACGCTGAGGCCGTTGTCTGCCAGGGCGAGATCCCCGCGGAGGTGGTCGACGCCGTGGCCGTGGCTTGCCGGGCTGCCTCGACGCGGTTCGTCCTCAACCTCGCGCCGGTCATCGACGTGGCGCGCGAGACGCTGACCGCCGGGGACCCGCTCGTCGTCAACCAGCACGAGGCGCGACTCGCTGCCGACGCACTGGGCATCGCACCCGCCGACGACGACAGCGAAATGATCCGCGCCGTGGTGGCCGCCGGCGTTCCGTCGCTCGTCCTGACCCGCGGGGCCGACTCGACGCTCCTTGTCTCCGCCGACCGCGTCGACGAGATCGTCTCCTGCCCTGTCGACGTCGTCGACACCACCGGGGCGGGCGACGCGTTCGTCGGGGCATTCGTCGCGAAGCTCGCAGACGGTGCCGACACGCGTGACGCTGCCCGCTACGCAGCCGCCTTCGCGGCCGACACCGTCACACGCGCCGGAGCGCAGGAGTCCTACCGACGAGGCTGAGCGCCCTCACTGGGAACAACGACGGTGGCCGCCCCGAGGAGGGACGGCCACCGTCGAACGCTCCGGCGTTCAGGAGGAAGTGATCAGGCGTCGAGCGCCCTGTCGAGCTCCTTGTAGTCGATGCCCGCAGGTGCCTTGGCGACGACCGTCTGCAGCATGCCGAGTCGTGCAGCCTTGAGCTTCTCGTCGTCAGCCATGACGAGCACCTCGTCGAAGAACGTGTTCAGCTTGTCGGTGAGACCGCTTGCCGCAGCGAACCATTCGGTAAGTGATCCGTGCGAGTTGTCGGCCAGGTCGGCCACGAGCGGAGCGACAACCCTCTCTGCGTCGTCGGTGAGAACCGACGCGTCGAAGGAGGCGTCGGTGCCCGCAGGAACGATGCGCGTGATGCGCTGCGTCACCTGCACGAGAGCCGCGAACGCCTCGTCTCCCGAGAGCGTCTGGATGTCGGCGAGGTAGGCCTCCGCCGCACCCGGCGTGCCGGCCGACGGAGCCACCGCTGCAACGAGCGGCGCGGAGACGCCCTCGTCACGCAGCTGCTGGCCGAAGCGGCCCTCGACGAACTCGGCTGCCGCCGCGAGCGCTTCGTCGGAGACCTCGACGCCCTGCTCGCGCAGGCGCGCCGCTGCGGCCTCGAGCCCGGAAGCCACGCTCACGGTGGCCACCGTCGGCACGCCGCGCAGGATCGAGACGACACCGAGCGCGGCGCGACGTAGCGCGAAGGGGTCGGACGAACCGGTCGGCTTCGCGCCGATGGCGAACATCGCAGTGAGCAGGTCGAAGCGGTCGGCGAGGGCGAGCAGTGCACCCGGCGTCGAGACCGGCAGCGAGTCACCGGCCGAACGGGGCTTCTCCATCTCGAAGAGTGCCTCCGCGACGGCCGGGGTCTCCCCTGCCTTGAGCGCGTACTCGCGCGCCATCGTGCCCGCGAGCGACGAGAGTTCGACGACCATCTGCGTCGACAGGTCGAACTTGGCGAGTTCACCTGCGCGCGTCAGCGTCGTCTTGTCGTCGCCCGACAGCTCCACATGGCCGGCGAGCGCCTGAGCCACGTCGCGGATGCGATCCGCGCGCTGGGCGAAGGAGCCGAGCCGGTTCTCGAATGTCAGGGAGTCGATGTTCTTGCGGAAGTCGTCGAGGCCCACCTTGAGGTCGGCGTCCCAGAAGAAGGCCGCGTCCTCGTAGCGGGCGCGCAGCACCGACTCGTTGCCGGCGCGCACGACGTCGTCGTCGATCGCCCCGTTGGCCATCGTGACGAAGTACGGCATGAGCTTGCCCGACTCGTCGCGCACCGGCAGGTAACGCTGGTGCTTGCGCATGACGGTGGTGAGGATCTGCTCGGGCAGGTCGAGGTAACGCTCCTCGAAGGTGCCGAGCACGCCGCGCGGCTCCTCGACGAGGTTCGTGATCTCGTCGACGAGACCGGCCTCGCCCTCGATGTCGATCGTGCCGCCCACGGAGCGAGCGAGTTCCAGCGCGCCGTCGACAACGGCCTGGCGCCGCGCGTCGATGTCGAGGAGGAAGCCGGCGCCCTCGAGCGTGCTGACGAGATCGTCGGCCGAGGCGATGTCGACGTGCGGCTGCGCAGCGGTGCGCTGCAGGTACGTGGTGCGACCCGCCGTGAGAAGACCGGCCGTCGCGGGGACGACAGCAGTGCCCCACAGCGCCACGAGCCAACGGATCGGGCGGCTGAAGGTGAGCTCCGGGTCGTTCCACTTCATGTTCTTGTCGCTGCGCAGGCCCGAGACGACGTCAGTGACGATCGCGCCGAGCACCTCGAGCACACCGCGACCGGTCTGCGTCTGCTTGACCGCAACGTGCTCCGCGCCGTCGAACTCGGCGGTGACGACGTCGTCGACCGAAACGCCCTTGCCGCGGGCGAACCCTTCGAGCGCCTTCGTGGGCTTGCCGTCGGCGTCGTAGGCGGCCGCGACCTTGGGGCCCTTGGCGAGAGTCTCGGCGTCCGGCTCGT
Organism: Dermacoccus abyssi; assembly: GCF_003515945.1. Taxonomy (GTDB): domain Bacteria; phylum Actinomycetota; class Actinomycetes; order Actinomycetales; family Dermatophilaceae; genus Dermacoccus; species Dermacoccus abyssi. The sequence goes on along the minus strand of NZ_QWLM01000007.1, from coordinate 12,888 downwards.
GCGCGCTGACGCCGGGCACCGTGACAACGATGCGGCGCGGCGTGCCGACGACGCTGACGTCACCGTGCTCGAGGCGGGTGGCCGCGAGCGCCGTCGTGACGGCGTCCTTCACCGCGGGGAGGGTGGCGTCGACGACGTGCGGCGGCATCTCCTCGACGCCGATCTCGAACGCGAACGCCTGAGCGTCGTCGCCGAGGTCCGCCGCCGACTCGGCCTTCTGGACCGGCTGCATGACGTTCGGCGCCGTCACCGCTGCAGCAGCGATCTCGTTGACGCGCGACGTGGCGACGCCGTCCTTGAGCAGCGGGAAGCCGAGCTCCTCGCGGCGTTCGGTCCACAGAGCACCGGCCTCGCGGGCGAGGCGGCGCATGAGCGAGAACGAGCGAGCGCGCTCGGTGGTCGACACGGCGCCACGCGAGTCGAGGATGTTGAACGCGTGCGAGCTCTTGAGCACGTACGTCCACGCCGGCACGGGCAGGCGGGCGTCGATCATGCGCTGCGCTTCGTCCGTGTAGTTCTTGAAGAAGGTGTGCGCAGTCTCGACGTCGGCGTCGTCGAGGTAGTAGCGCGACATCTCGTACTCGTTCTGCGCGAAGACCTCGCCGTAGGAGATGCCCTCGGCGTACGCCATGTCCTTGAAGTGCGTGACGCCCTGGAGCGCCATGAGGATGCGCTCCACGCCGTAGGTGAGTTCGACCGAGATCGGCTCGAGGTTCTGGCCCACGACCTGCTGGAAGTAGGTGAACTGCGTGACCTCCATGCCGTCGAGCCAGACCTCCCACCCGAGGCCCCACGCGCCGATGGCGGGCTGCTGCCAGTTGTCCTCGACGAAGCGCACGTCGTGCGCGTCGAGATCGATACCAAGCGCCTGCAGGGAGCCGAGGTAGAGCTCCTGCGGGTTGCCCGGGTCGGGCTTGAGGATGACCTGGAACTGCGTGTGCGTCTGCAGACGGTTGGGGTTCTCGCCGTAGCGGCTGTCGTCGGGGCGCACGGAGGGTTCGACGTACGCGACGTGCCACGGCTCGGGCCCGAGGACGCGCATGACCGTGGCGGGGTTCATCGTTCCCGCCCCGACCTCGGTGTTGTAGGGCTGGACCACCATGCAACCGCGGTCGGTCCAGTACTTCTGCAACGTCAACAGGGCATCTTGCATCGTCAGTACATCGGTCACACGCCCAAGGTTACCGAGTGCCGCGTGTCACCCGCGCCACCGTTCGTCCACGGGGGCCGGTGCCTTGTCGCTCAGGCGTCGTGTGCAGGGTCACCCGGAGCCGAATCGAGCACCTTCTGCCACTCGACCAACGTCCCCTCTCGCTCGTAACCGAGTTCACGGTTGATGCGCAGCATGTGCTCGTTGGTCTCGTCGTTCCAGGTGCGTTGCACGGTGACGCCGGGCGCGGCCTGGGGCAGAGCCAAGGACACGGCAGCCTTCACGCGGTAGCCGAGCCGATGGCCCCGGTGGGCTTTCGCGACGAGGGTGTCGTCCTGGTAGGCGATCCACGGTGTTTCCGCGGGCACCGAAACGTGCGTGAACGCGGCCATCTCACCGGATTCCTCGTGCCAGGCCACGGTCTCTACGACGACGCGCCCGCGACGTTCGTCCTCGTCGAACATCGCGGTGACGCGCTCGGGGGTCCAGTTCTCCGGCTCGATGGCGAGGGCGCCGAGAGGTGTGTCCGTCGACATCATTCCGGCGAGGCGCGCCCGTTCCGGCAGCCAGTCTTCGGGAAGCCGACCGACGACGGTCTCGATGCGGTAGCCGTCGTTCATCTCGATGACGCGGCGCATCTCGGCCCCGATGTCGGCGCTGACGGGGAGCCGCTGCCCGTTACGCACGCACGTCTGCGCTTCCGCATAGCCCGCTGCTTCGAAGAAGGCGGCCTCGTCGTTGGCGGCACCGACCGGCGTCTGCGTTTCGATCATGAGCGTGGTGCGCCCGGCCTCTCGGCAGACACGTTCGACCTCGTCGACGAGACGTTGCTTGAGCGCCGTAGCCCGCTCGTCGAGGCAGGCGACGTCGAACCCGGCGAGATGTGGGTTGTCCTGCGTCGGCATCCCGATGGCTGCGGACCCGACGACGTCGCCGTCGTCGTCGATCGCGACGAGCCAGACCTTCGCGTGGGCCAGAGACTCCCACATCTGTGCGAGTTCGTTCGGCGTGTAGGCAGTCGTGTCGCGCCCCCACTGGCGGCGCCCGGCCGTGACGAAGACGGTCGCCCACTCCTCGAACTGCGGGTGGTCAGGGGTGATCCGTTCGATGCGCACCGTGTTCATGCCAGTCATGGAACGCCAGCAACCGCGCGCCCGACAAGTGAATTTCCGGCGGTACCGGCCCTACGATCGACGGCAGGCCCGGACCCCGACGCCACATCACCCTGCGTTTCATGGCCGCACCCATGGATGCCAACGTGCGCGGGCGCGTCGGTGCCGGCCGGATGCTCGAGTGGATCGACAAGTCCGCGTACGCCTGTGCCGCGGCGTGGAGCGGGCACTACTGCGTGACGGCCCACGTCGGCAATGTGCGCTTCACCCGCCCCGTCGAGGTGGGCCACATCGTCGAGGTGCAGTCGCGTATCGTCCACACCGGACGCACGTCGATGCACATCGTCGCGACCGTTTCGTCCGGCGACCCGCGTCAGGGCGAGCTGCGCGTCAACACACAGTGCCTGCTCGTCTTCGTCGCGGTCGACGACGACCGGAAGCCCACACCTGTCCCGACGTTCACGCCGCAGGACGAGTGGGAACGCGACCAGCAGGAGCGCGCCGTCACCCTCACCGACGTGCGCACCCGCATCGAAGCCGACATGGTGAAGCAGAGTTACACGGACGGGACGGAGTCGTGCCGCGAGACGCTGCGCTTTCTCGCCGCACCGACGACCGTCAACTGGGGCGGCAACGTGCACGGCGGCGTCGTCATGGAGTGGATCGACGAGGCAGCAACCCTCGTCGCGGAGCGCTGGAACCAGGGTTCGGCGGTGGCTGTGTACGCGGGCGGCGTGCGCTTCCACCAGCCGTTGCACGTCGGCGACTTCGTCGAGGTGCAGGCGTGGCTCATCCACACCGGCACGTCGAGCATGCACGTGTCGGTGCGAGTGCGCTCGGGCAACCCGCGCACCGGAGAACTGAACCTCACGACCGAGTGCACGATGGTGCTCGTCGGGCTCGACAACGACGGCCACAAACGAGCCGTGCCGCCTTGGAAGCCAACACTTTCCGAGGACGTCGCGCTCGACACGCACGCGCAGACGATGGTCGAGATCCGCGCGAGGCTGCTGCGCGCCATCCCACTCGAAGTGCCGCCGCTCGTCGACTGAAGTGCACCCCGGCGACACCCGCTCGGAATCCTCTCGGACGCGTCTGTGTTGAACACAGCGACTCCAGTGAAAGGAACGCCCCATGTGGTTCACCCGTCAGGATTCCGCCCCGGTCGACGTCGCTGCCGTGCACGACGTTCTCGGCACGCCACTGCTCGGCGGGTGGCCGGACAAGACCGAGACGCTGTACGTCGCGATGGGATGTTTCTGGGGTGCGGAGCGCATCTTCTGGCAGATCCCGGGGGTCGTCTCGACGGCCGTCGGCTACATGGGTGGCGACCGTGAGAACCCCTCGTACGAGGACGTCTGCACGGGCACGACGGGCCACACCGAGGCCGTCCAGATCGCGTACGACCCGGACAAGGTCTCCCCGGCCCAGCTGCTCAAGGCGTTCTGGGAGAACCATGACCCGACGACGGCCAACCGTCAGGGCAATGACATCGGCACGCAGTACCGCTCTGCGGTCTACTGGACGACGCCCGAGCAGGAGACCGCTACGCGTCGCACCGCGGAAGCGTTCCAGGGTGCGCTGACCGACGCGGGCCGCGGCGCCATCACGACGGAGATGAAGCCCGCCGACGAAGCCGGAAAGTTCTGGCCGGCCGAGGGCTACCACCAGCAGTACCTCGCGAAAAATCCAGGCGGGTACTGCAATCACGGCTACAAGGGCGTGACGTGCCCGGTCGGCGTGGCCGACCTTCCCGCGCAGACCGACGTGCTTCCGCCGAGCAAATAAGCGCGAGCTCGGGGGTCCCTCGACCCCGTGGAGTCCACGCTCCGGCCCTAGTGACTCCAGCCCACGGCGAGAGCACGGCGTCAGCGCATCTCTCCACTGGGCAGACTTTCCTGCCGTTGGGTCGAGGCTGCGACTACCCAACCGCAGGAAACTCGGCCCAGCGGTGACGCAGAGTGGCCCAGATCACTTGATTTGACGGGCTTCTCGCGGCGCCTCTAATCTAATGCCGGTCAAGAGATCCGATGCAAAGCCCTGGCTGGTCGGACGGCAACCCTCACGAACGTGGCGGGGTGCTCCAGGTGATGACCCGGCCGCGTCAACCGCGCGGCAAGCACGTTCCGCACCCGGAACACATCCCTTTCGAGGGCTTCGTACCGGTGCGCCCGATCCCGGGAGATCACATGCAGCACACGCATCGCCCCACCCAGGCCCCCACCGCGCGACCGCACACGCACGACGCCGCGTACGCGCGCCCCAAGCACTGACCGCACCCATCGTCGGGCGGTCGTCGCCGCCCACCCCACCGGCGCCTCGCACGCCCCTTCGAGGAAGGCATCACCATGTCCGAGAACACCAACTCCACCACCCCCGGAGCCAGCCCGGCCGTCCAGGCCCTGCCCGAGAAGCCGAAGAGCAACGGCCCCAAGTACGCGGCCATCGGCGCAGGCGTCCTCGTCGTCGCGCTCGCCGCAGGCTTCGGCATCAAGGCCTTCACGGGTAGCGACGACGAGAAGCTGACGAAGATCACCGTCGGTACCACCGAAGCGTCCGACCCGTACTGGACCGAACTGGTCAAGGTCGGCAAGGAGAAGTACGGCCTCGACATCCAGCCGGTCAACTTCACCGACTACACGCAGGCCAACCCGGCGCTCTCCCAGGGCCAGGTCGACGTCAACCAGTTCCAGCACCTGCAGTTCCTCGCCGACTACAACGCCGCGAAGAACGACACCCTGACGCCGGTCGGCTCCACCTACATCGTGCCGCTGTCGCTGTACTCGAAGAAGCACACCACGGTGAACGAGTTCGCCGACGGCGGCAAGGTCGCCATCCCGAACGACGCGACGAACCAGGCACGCGCCCTCCTGCTCCTGCAGAGCGCCGGTCTGCTCACGCTCAAGGGCGGGGGCAACTCCCTGTCGACGCCCGCCGAGATCGACGCCGCGAAGTCGAAGGTCGGCGTCACGCCCGTCGACGCTGCCCAGACCGCAGCCGCCCTGCCCTCCGTCGAGGGCGCCGTGGTCAACAACAACTTCGCCGCCGACGCGAACCTCGACCCGAGCAAGGCGCTGTTCAAGGACGACCCCAAGGCGAAGTCCTCGGAGCCGTACATCAACGTCATCGTGGCCCGCAAGAAGGACGCCGACAACCCGACGTACGCGAAGTTCGTCCAGGCGTACCACGAGAAGTCGGTGCAGGACCTCATCTCCAAGCGCACCAAGGGAACCCAGTACGAGGTGAAGCGTTCCGTCGCGGACGTGCGCGGCATCCTCACCCGCATCGAGTCGCAGATCAAGGCCAAGAAGTGACCCCCACTCCCCCGGCCCGACCCGAGAACGCGCCGGCGGTCCGGCTGCGCGGCGTGAGCAAGACCTTCGTGCGCGGCAAGAAGAACGTCACCGCGCTGCAGGAGATCGACCTCGACGTCGCTACCGGCCGCGTCCTCGCCGTCATCGGGTTCTCCGGTGCAGGCAAGAGCACCCTCGTGCGGCTCATCAACGCGCTCGAGACCCCGACGACCGGTTCCGTCGAGGTCGACGGCGTCGATCTGGCGGGTCTGGGAGCAAAGCAGATCCGAGCTTTGCGGGCCCGCATCGGCATGGTGTTCCAGCAGTTCAATCTCATCCGCTCGCGCACGGTGTACGCCAACGTCGCCTATCCGCTCGAGGTCGCCGGTTGGGACAAGGACAAGCAGGAGGCGCGAGTCACCGAACTGCTCCACTTCGTCGGTCTGACGGAGAAGGCCTGGGCCTATCCTGACGAGCTGTCCGGCGGCCAGAAGCAGCGCGTCGGCATCGCCCGCGCCCTGGCCACGAACCCGGAGATCCTGCTCGCCGACGAGTCGACCTCCGCCCTCGACCCCGACACGACGAAGGACGTCCTCGCCCTCCTGCGCCGCGTCAACGATGAGCTCGGCGTGACGATCGTGGTCATCACGCACGAGATGGACGTCGTGCGTGAACTGGCCGACGACGTCGTGGTCCTCGAACACGGCCGCGTCGTCGAATCCGGGCCGACCGAGCAGGTGCTCGGCGCACCGACATCGTCAGCCACGCGGCGGCTCGTCGACGCGACGCTGCGCAACGTGCCCGACGCCCGCGAGATCGCGCGGCTGCGCGAGAGGGTGAGCGGACGCCTCGTCACGGCAACCGTCCACGACTCCGCTGGATTCGGAAGGGTTCTCGCCTCCACCGGCGCCCGCGGTGTCGAACCGGAGATCGTCCACGGTGGCCTCACGCCCCTCAAGGAAGCGAACCTCACGACGTTGACCCTGGCCCTGCGCGGTGACGACGTCACCGTCACGCAGGTGCTGACCGACCTCGCCCAGGTCGCCACCGTCCACGAACTCGAGGAGGCCACGGCATGAAGGTCATCACTGCGGACACGGACTGGAGCGCACTGCGCCCCGTGCTGTGGGAGTCGGTCGGGCAGACCCTCCTCATGGTCAGCGCCACCATCGTCCTCGGCGGTCTGTTCGGGCTCGTGCTCGGCGTGCTGCTCAACACGACGCGCCGCGGCGGCATCATGGCCAACCCGACGGTTCACACGATCCTCAACGTGCTCGTCAATATCATCCGCCCGATCCCGTTCATCATCTTCGCTGCCGCTCTCGGACCGTTGACGCTCCTCGCCACCGGCTCGACGATCGGCACGACGTCGATGATCTTCCCCCTCACGATCGCGGCGACGTTCGGCATCAGTCGCATCGTCGAACAGAACCTCGTGAGTGTCGACCCGGGCGTCATCGAGGCGGCTCAGGCGATGGGCGCGAGCCCGTGGCGGATCATCCGCACCGTTCTCATCCCCGAGGCGCTCGCGCCGCTCATCCTCGGGTACACCTTCGCGCTCGTCGCCGTCATCGACATGACCGCGGTCGTCGGCGCGATGGGCGGCGGCGGTCTCGGCAACTTCGCGCTGGCGTACGGCTACCAGCGCTACCAGTGGGCCGTGACGTGGGCAGCCGTCGTCATCATCATCGTGTTCGTGCAGATCGCGCAGTTCATCGGTAACGCACTGGCCCGCAAGGCCCTGCGTCACTGATCGACGCGCTCGGGCGTTCAAGGGTCAGTCCGTCAGCGGGTCGACGAAGCGGCCTGCTGCAACTGGGCGCGCAGATCCTGCGGCATGCCGTGACGCTTCTTGCCGTGGCCCTTGCCGTGACCGTGGGCGCGCCCCGAGTCGGACGCCGACTCCGTCAGCGCGTTCGCCGGGCCCGGCGCCGGCTGCGGCACCGGCTCGCACTTCACGTCCGAGTGCCCCTGCCCGCGAGTGCGCTGCGGCGTCTTGCCGGACAGCAGGTAGGTGGCGATCTTGTCGTCCGTGCACGCGATACCGCTCAGCGAACCCGAGTGCGTCGTGCCGCCGACGCCCTCGATGAGCGAGCTCTTCGGGAAGCGCTTACGCACCTCGAGCGCACCGCCGTACGGCGTCGCGCCGTCCTTCGTCTCCGAGATGAGCAGGATGGGCCCGACCTTCGAACCGTCGACGCGGGGCGCCTGGCGGTTGCTCGCCTTCACCGGCCAGCTCGTGCACGGAAGGTTGAACATCGCATTGGCCCACGTCTCGAACGGCGCCTTCTTGGCGACGCGCGTGTTGTCGGCCTTCCACTTGTTCCACGACGTGGGCCAGGCAACATCCGAGCACTGCGTGCCGAGGTAGACCGCATACCCGTTGTCCGAACCCGGGCCGGAGCCGTTCGCCTCGTCGTAGAGGTCGGTGACCGGGCCGAAGTCGCCCTTGAACGCCGCGACGAGTGCCTCGGCGTCACCTTCCCAGCCGAACACGTAGTAACCGGCGTTGAGGAAGGCATCCGTCCACTCGTTCGGTCCGATCTTGCCGTCGGCCGGCGTTTTCGCGAGCTTGTCGAGCATCGCGTACCAGCGCTTCTTGATCGCCTTGCCGCTCTTACCCAGGTGGTAGGTGGCGTCGTTCTTGGCGACCCAGTCGAAGAAGGTGTCCATGTTCGCGTCGAACGCGACGTCCTGGTTGAGGTTCGCGTCGTACCAGACGTCCTTGGGGTTGACGACGCCGTCGAGCACCATGCGGCGCGTTTGCTTGGGATACATCGTCGCGTAGACCTGGCCGAGGTAGGAGCCGTAGCTGAAACCGTAGAAGTTGATCTGCTTCTCACCGAGGGCCTTGCGGATCGAGTCCATGTCACGCACGTTGTCGACGGTCTTCATGTGCGGCAACAGACGTGCGCCGTCCGCCTTCGAGCAGGCCTTCGAGTAGCCCGCGGTCTTGTGTAGCCACTGACGTTCCGTGCCGGCCTTCGTCACGCGGTAGTCGGGGCGGTTGTAGCCGAAGTAGTTACCGTCGCACGCGAGGCTCGGGAGGCTGTCACCGACGCCTCGCGGGTCGAATCCGATCCAGTCGTACGGGTCGCCGCCTCCGTTCGGCACCCACTGACCCAGGCGTGCCAACGTCAGGCCGGAACCGCCGGGGCCACCCGGGTTGACGAGCATGATGCCCTGCTTCTTCGCGTCGGGCGTCTTGTGCTTGATACGGGACACGGCGAGCTTGATCTTCGCGCCCTTCGGCTTCGCGTAGTCGAGGGGAACCGTGACGTAGCCGCACTGGGCACCCGCCTTGACGAGACTCGGCGCCTTGCATGCTCCCCATGACACCGGCGGTGGCGTGTAGCTCGACGACGCGCCGGAGGTCGGCGCCTCGGACGAGGCCTGCCGGGCGCTCGCACCTGCAGGTGCAAGGCCGATGCTGACGAGACCGAAGGCTGCGGCTGCTGCGCTGAGCGACTTCTTCATGATTCCCCTTGAATCCCTTCGCGCGACGCGTTCGTTCGCGCACTCACCCACTGATCTTGCCGCTCATAGGTCATCGATGGGTGAAAAGGACTCAAGGAATTGTCATCCACCTCATACCTCAGTCGAGAGGAGAGCAGGTTCCCTTCGCCGAGGAGGAGGGTCCACTCAGCCCTGCGGACGGACGAACGGGAACGCGAGCGTGGCGCGGATCGGAGCCCCGAGCAGCATCATGATCGTGCGGTCGACGCCGATGCCGAGGCCACCCGTGGGCGGCATCGCGTACTCGAGCGCGCCGAGGAACGACTCGTCGAGCGACATCGCCTCGACGTCACCGGCCGCCGCCTTGAGCGACTGCTCGGTGAGGCGACGACGCTGCTCGACCGGATCGACCAGCTCGGTGTACGCCGTACCGATCTCGGCGCCGAAGGCCACGAGGTCCCAGCGTTCCGAGAGGCGCGGATCGTCACGGTGCTCCCGCGTGAGCGGCGACGTCTCGACGGGAAAGTCCGTGTAGAACGTCGGGAAGGTCGTTCGTGCCTCGACGAGTTCGTCGTACAGCTCGACGACGAGTTCGCCGGCGCTCTTCTCCCGCGGAGCATCGATGCCGTGGGCTTCGCACACCGCAGCGACTTCCTCACGTGTCGACGCGGACGTGAGCGTCACGCCGCAGGCTTTCGACACCGCCTCGTGGACGGGCACGGCGGGCCACGGTCCAGAAAGATCGACACGCTCCACGCTGCCGTCCGACATCGGTCGCAGCGCGATCTCCTTACCGTGCACCGCGCGTGCCACTGTGAGCAGGACCTCGCGCGTCAGGTGACGCATCGTCGTGTAGTCGCCGTACGCGTCGTAGGCCTCGAGCGAGGTGAACTCGGGGTTGTGCGTCGCGTCGGCGCCCTCGTTGCGGAAGTTTCGGTTCAGTTCGAAGACCTTCTGCATGCCACCGACCGCGAGGCGCTTGAGATAGAGCTCCGGCGCGATGCGCAGGAACAGATCCATGCCGTAGGCGTTGATGTGTGTCTTGAACGGCCGCGCGGACGCTCCGCCGTGCACGGCCTGGAGCATCGGGGTCTCCACCTCGGTGTAGCCCAGGTCGTCGAACGCGTCACGGAAAGCGCGCACCCCACGTGAGCGTGCTTGCAGCATCTCCATGGAGTCGGCGTTGACGATGAGGTCGAGCGAGCGCTGACGCACGCGGGCGTCGGGGTCGCGGAAGCCGGAGTGCAGATCGGGTACCGGGCTGAGGCATTTGGCCGCCATGTGCCACGAGTCCACGAGAACCGACAACTCGCCGCGCTTCGAGGTCACCACCTCGCCGCTGACGCTGATGATGTCGCCGAGATCGATCCAGTGGCCCCAACGGCCGAGGGCAGGCTCCGGGGTGCCGTCCCGGGTGGCCATCGCCTGCAGGCGAACGCCGTTCTCCTCGAGCACGACGAAGCTCACCCCACCGAGGTCGCGCAGAGCGCGCACTCGGCCCGTGACGGAGACTCGCTCCCCCGTTGCGGCGTCGGGCGCCAGATCGGGATGGCGCGCCACGACGTCGGCAACGGTCGTCGTCCGCGGAACGCGGGGCGGGTAGGCCTCCACGCCGGCTTCGGCCATCTGCGTCAGCTTCGCGCGCCGGACGCGCTGCTGCTCACTGCGCCGCGGCTCGGGAACGCGCGGGGTGAGGCTCTCGGCCTCGAGCGCCTGAACCCGCTCGACGAAGTCGGCCTCCGGGCGCGGCGGCTGGTGGTCGGCCGGCTTCGGCCCCACGAGCAGGCGCGGACCGAGAAGGGGCACGAAACCCTCCGCCACGCCCATGGCCAGGGCGGCGCGCGGCACCGTCAGCTCGGGGTCGTAACAGAGATAACGCGGCACCCACTCGGGGCGGTACTTGTCGTTCGAGCGGTAGAGCGTCTCGAGCTGCCAGAAGCGAGAAGCGAACGACAGCGCCTTGTCGCTCAGGCGCGTCACGGGGCCGGCGCCGACCTCATCGGCATCGGCGAAGACGTTGCGGAAAACCGCGAAGTTGAGCGAGATGCGCCGGACGCCCAGCGCCGGCGCCGCTTCGACGAGGTGAGCGACCATGTACTCGTTGAGCCCGTTCTCTGCGGCCCGGTCACGGCGCATGACGTCGAGAGACAGTCCACGCGCACCCCACGGCACGAAGGACAGGAACCCGCGAACGGCCCCGCTCTCGTCGTGAGCCGTGATGACGACGCAGCGTCCGTCAGCGCGATCGCCGAGACGGTTGAGCGCCATGGAGAACCCACGCTCGGTCTCGTTGCCGCGCCAGGCGTCCGCCAGCCGCGAGATCTCATCGAGTTCCTGGCCGGACAGCTCTTCGTGCCGGCGCACGTGTGTCGAGTAACCGGCGCGTTCGACGCGGGTGACCGCCTGGCGCACGGGACGCATCGTGCGCCCCTGCAGGGTGAATGCGTCGACGTCGATGATTGCCTCGTCGCCCAAGGACCACGCCTTGAGACCGGCGTCGACGTACGCCTGCGCGCCGTCAGCGCTCGCCGACAGGACGGCCGGGTAGAGCCCGTGCTCAACACACTGCTCCAGCCAGCCTTCGATCGCGCCGTTCCAGGATTCGCGTCGCCCCACGGGGTCGGCCGATGCAACGCTGACGCTTCCCTCGTTGCGGAACGTCAGCGCGGCTCGCCCGTCTGGCGCGAAGAGCGCGGACTTGTCACGACGCGTGGCGAAGTAACCGAGCGAGTCGTCCTCGCCGTGTTCGAGAAGCAGAGCACGCAGACGCAATTCGTCGTCCGCGTCCGTCAGGCCACGCACACGCCCGGAGCGCCACAGCACGAGCACGGCGAACAACAACGCGAGCGTGGACAGGACGCTGCCGATACCGAAGACCCACTGATGACCGTGGTGGCCGGCGAATCCCGGAGTATCAGGAGGAGTCCGAACACCGAAAGCGCTCCGGATTCCCCACACGACTCGTTGCCCCACGGTGTCGAGGCTGCGAGGGAAAAACAGTGTGAGTGCCACGGTCACGAGAACGGAGAAGGCCCACCCACTGAGCAGGGCGACGAGGGAGGCCCGCTTCGCGCCTTCGCTGAGACGAGTCTTGAACGCACGTCGAGAAGCCAAGACGAGGGCGAAGCTCGCAACCGAGATGGCCAGCGTGACGCTGGAGACGATCGGCGATGCCTGGAAGCGTGCCCAATCTCGATAAGCCCCGTGAACGTGGAGCCGATCGAGCATGAGAAGCGACTCTGTGCGGAAGAAGATCCGCATGACGGAGTCGAAGACGGCGAGGCCCATGATGAACACGAGCGCCGTGTGAGCTGCTCGGAAGCGACGTCGTACTCCACCGGAGAGCACGAGTGTCATGCAGACCACGAAGAGTGACGGCTCACTGGGGATGTCGAACCAGCCGAGGACGTCCATGACGACGTTGAGGAATGTGTTGCGGCGAACGGGGATCGCCACGAGGGACACGAGCGCGGCAATGAGAAGCAGCCGGCCGGCCCAGGTCGCAACCTCGTCCCGCCAACCCTCGTCGCGCCAACCGCGTCGGGATCTGACGCTGCTCTTGTTCCCATGCTTCACAGCCACACGTGTGAGGGTAGCCGCCGCACAATGCAAGAAGCCTGAGACGGTCCCAGACGCGTCGCAGGAATTGTTTTTGGGTATGCGAAAAAAAGGGGGTTCTCGAACCTGAACTGTTGTCGGTGTGGGCCGAGCCGTTGGGCTACGAGGCCGTCACACGTGTGACACGTTCAGATCGTTCGAGAACCCCCTTTTTCCATGGGAAGGAGTCCGGCGGTGTCCTACTCTCCCACACCCTGGCGAGTGCAGTACCATCGGCGCTGAAGGGCTTAGCTTCCGGGTTCGGAATGTGACCGGGCGT
>NZ_QWLM01000006.1 GCF_003515945.1 Dermacoccus abyssi | reverse complement strand
GCTACCGCACGCCGGTCGAGGTCGAAGCGTCCTACGATCAATCCCAGACGAGAACCCTCGTCACCACATAAGCGCGGAACGAAACCCAGGGCGCTTCACGCCCGAAGGGTCGTTTTATCGACGAGTGATTGAGCGTCTCGAGCTGTCAGTCACCACTCCCATATTCCTATGGCTAATTTCCGAAACCACCAAAGTTCCAGCAGATCAACGTTCGATGGGTCTTGCAGCCCTCGAGAGCTGGTCAGTCCGTCGCATGTTAATGCGGATGACGACGAAGGACGTAAACAAGTTTGCCGTAGTCCTTTTGAGGGCCCTTGCCAAAGCTCCTGTAAATCAGGCTGGAAGCGTGCTCCGTAGGGTCTTGTCTGAACAAACGGCCGTCTCTCGCGTTTGGCCGACGGATGCTGAGCTCCAGGATGATCTGAGCGATGCAAAGGTCTACGGCAACATTCGCCAAGATCGCCTACGCCTCGTGCTCGGAACGGTAGAGCAGTCGCTGCGCGACGAAAGCGCCATGCACGAATCGATCACCTTGCCCGAAAGGTTGCAGATTGAGCATGTAATGCCGCAGGGGTGGCGAGCATATTGGGATGAAGGACTTGACCCAGAGGCTGCAGTCAAGCGCGATCGGAGAGTTCACAGCATCGGTAACTTGACCTTGGTCACTCAAGCCCTTAATGGTTCGCTGTCTAACCGGCCGTGGAGTGACGCAATGGCACAGGGCCTGGACAAGGGTGGCCATCCGGGCGAAGGAAAACGAACACTGCTGAATCAATTCAGTCTTCTCGTGCTCAATAAGGAGCTCCTAGATGGCCATCCAGATCGATGGACCGAGGATGATATTCGTGTTCGCTCCCTTGCGATGGCGAAGCGTATTTGTTCGATCTGGCCTGGTCCGGATCTCGAGGCGCGCCCCTCGATAACACCGGCCCTCTCCGGTCGAGAAGGGCGTGGGCGTGACGACTTGTGGGATGCGTCATCTGTGCAGGCGCTGGCAGACGACTGCTCCGGGGCTATTGGGGCGGTGCTAGATCAGCTAGCGGCCATTGCACCTGAAGGCTGGAGCACGGTTGAATTTCAATCGGTCGGCATTGCGTCTCCGCATTCGGCCCTTGGCGGTTTGAGCGCCAAGCTCGCCGCAAAGTTCCCAGGGCTTCCCAACGTGGTGGCATTTGAGGAGCGGTCGGGGCAGTGGTTCTGGTCCGTTTCCACGGATTTCGCGAAGCGTTGGGCTGCTGCTCGTTCGCGGTAATGCTGATTAATCGGGACCGCTCCCCTTGCCGTGGCTCGCGGCAGGGCACTGCGAGGGGAGCGGTCCTGCGTGAGGAAAAGCCCAGGCCGGTTTGAGATGGAGGGGATGGTCGCTCGGCTCGGGGCAACCATCGTTCTCACACCACCGAAGCCCACTGGAACACCTGCTCCGGCATGGGGTGCGTCAGCTTCCACGTGATCGCCATCGGACGCTCGCCTACGTGCCTGACGTAGCTCGCGTCGCCGAGGTAGACGTAGGGCGCGCCGCCGCCGAAGACGTCAACCTTGTATTCGCGCATGAACAGCGCGATTGAAGAGCCCCGCTGTGCGTGGTGGATGTAGCGCTGGCCCGTCGCCGAGTCCTCGCGCGTCACGCCCTGCGACTCCCAGTGGAACAGGTCGCGACTGATCGCGTAGTCGCGGTACATCGTCGTCGGAGAGAAGCCCGAGCCCACCTTGTTCGTCGTCACAAGGAAGGCGTCCAGCGCCTGCTCCGGCCGGTAGTACACACCGGCCACCGCCGCACTCGGGAAGCGCTTCTCGTCGTACGACGCATACCCGATCGCCGTCAGCAACTCCTCGCGGGTATAGCGCGCATGCAACGCCAACGGCAGAGTGCCCAGCCGACCGTCTATCGGCCGCGTGGGGTACGTCGCGTTGTCCAGGGCTATCTCGAGCACTGTCGTCAGTTCGCGGCGGAACTCCACTTCCGGATCCAGGGCAGCCACGGCGTCGCGGGCTGACGCATACCCGCCCCGGGGGAACAACGCCATCGTCAGCACGGGCGCGTACCGGCGTGCCGCGTTCGACGCCTCCTCCCACGTGAATCCGTCTCTCAGCACCTCTCGGTACGCCCGCGAGCGCTCCACATCGTCCACGTGCATGAACGCCCGCACCCGCTTCAGAAGATCGCGCTCCAATGCCGACCCTTCTCGCGGCAGGAGGCCGGCTTCTCGACGCAGAAGAGTCCAGCTCTTGTTGTTCGTGTAGAGGTCGGCCAGCTCCAGGCCGCTGTCGTCGAGGAAGGCTCGCAGCGAGTCGGGCCGTGTCTCGCGGGCCTCACGCACCAGCGACTGCCAACCGCCCGAAACCCCCGACTTGATGTTCTTCACCACGATGTCGCGCGCCACTCGATCGAACACGATCTGCGAGCCCGCCGGCAGCGGAATGCCGGCCCCGTCGATCGCCGTCGTCAACTCCGTCCGCTTGATCGTCTTCGCCACCGCACGCAGCTTGCGATCCCAGCGATACTCCTTGCGCTGATGCCCGACGAAGTCCAACGCCGTCAGCACCGGCTTGTCGTTCGCCAAGCGCAAACCGCGCCCCAACTGCTGAACGAAGACCGTCGGGCTCTCCGTCGGGCGCAGGAACAACACCGTGTTGACGGCCGGAATGTCGACACCCTCGTTGAACATGTCCACCGTGAAGATCGCCTTGATCTCACCGTCACGCAGGCGACGCTGCGCCTCACCCCGATCCGCGCTGTCGGCCGCCGACGTCACGTGCATCGACGGCACTCCCGACGCCGTGAAGAACTGCGCCATGAACCGCGCGTGCTCCAACGACACACAGAACCCGAGCGCTTTCATTGCGTCCAGGTCGCCCACCTTGGCCTCCACCGAACGCAGCACGTGCGCCGCTCGCTCGGCATTCGTCGCCAGCAACTCACTGAGCTCCGCGCGGTCGTAGGTGCCCCGCGAACCGAGCCACTTCACCGACGTCAGATCCACCGTGTCGCCCACGACGAAGTAGTGGAACGGCGTGAGGAGATCCTCCTCGAGCGCATCCCACAACCGCAGTTCCGTCGCCGCGTGCCCATCGAAGAACACCTCGCGCACGTCCTGCCCGTCGGCTCGCTCTGGCGTCGCGGTGAGTCCGAGCAATTCTCGCGGCTCGAAGTGGTCGAGGATGCGTCGGTACGTCGGCGCCGACGCGTGGTGGAACTCGTCGATGACGATGACGTCGTAGGCCGTCGGGTCGACGGCCGTCAGATCTGTCCTGGCGAGCGACTGCACACTCGCGAACACGTGCGTGTTGTTCACGGGACGATGCCCGTCGACGAGCAGCTCGCCGAAGTTCGGGTCACGCAGCACCTCCGCGTACGTGCGCCGCGCCTGCTCGAGGATCTCGCGGCGATGCGCGACGAACAGCAGCCTCGGGCGGTTCGAGCCGGAACACATTCGCTTGTAGTCAAGCGCCGCCACCACCGTCTTGCCGGTACCCGTCGCCGCGATGACGAGGTTGCGGTGGCGGCCGTGAATCGTGCGGTGTGCCTCGAGCTCCTCCAGCATGCGTGCCTGGTGTGGGCGCGCCGTCACCTCGAGACCCGAGAGGCTGATGTCCTCGCTCTTCTGCCGGCCGGACGCGGTGAGCAAGGCGCTATCGAGCCGCTCGTGATCGCGGCTCGGCTCATACGTCTCGAACGCCGGGTTTGCCCAATAGCTGTCGAACGTCGCCTCGAACTTGCGCATGAGCGTCGGCGTCGCGATGTCGCTGATGCGCACGTTCCACTCGACGCCGTCGAGCAGCGCCGACGACGACAGGTTCGACGAGCCCACGAACCCCGTGCCGTACCCGCTGTCGCGGTGAAAGATCCAGGCCTTCGCGTGCAGGCGCGTACGGCTCGTCTCGTAGTGCACCTTCACCTCGGCGCCGTACTCCGTGACCAACCGATCGAGCGCCCCTCGATCCGTGCACCCCGTGTACGTGCTCGTGATGACGCGGATCGGCACCCCGTGGTCCTTCAACCCCCGCAACTGATCTTCGATGACGCGGATGCCCGGCCACATGACGAAGGCACACAGCAGGTCGACGCGATCGGCCGTTGCGAGCTCGTTGCGCAGCTCGCCGCCGATACTCGGCTCGCCCTGTGCGTTCGTCAGCAGCGCCGCCTCCGACAGGCGGGTACTCGGGCGACGCGTGTACTGACGCCCGGCGCCGAGTCCTGCGGTGGGGGAGAGCGCGAGGAGTTCGGCGAGTTCGTCCTCGGGAAGCAGCTCGTCGTCCTCGTCCTCGAGTGCTCGCAGGATCTCGTTGACGCGGCTCGGGCCTTCGTCGCTGGCGAGATGGCGGACGAGTGACTTCGCCAGGTGGCGAGCGAGAACCTCCGGCGCGATGGCCTCGTCGACGACGCCCTTCGTCACCGTGAAGCGGTCCCGCAGTTCTTCCAACTCGGCCGCGAGGCGAGCAGTAATGAGCTTTTCGTAAAGGCCGGGCCGCATGGGCTCAGGGTACGGCTCGGCCCTCGTCTTCTCTGCGAAGTTTGGTGACGGTTGGGGTACCTGGTGACGGTCAGACGTCACCAGGTACCCCAACCGTCACCTTGTGGGGAGCCTCTCCCGCCTGCTCGCTATCCACGGGCTGACGCATCGCTAGTGGTTGTCAGAGGCGAGGCCTATGCTCGCGCTCATAGTGATCTGCGTCTCACGAGCACGTCTGGTGGAGGCGCGGGCAAAGCGGCGATGCCCGCGGATCCGTAGGGGTGATCCGGGCACACGCACGAGTCGACGGCCCGGTGCGGCTGACCTGAGATCACACCGCAGTCAGCACGTCCCGAACCGCCCGACCTTCTGAACGGACCACACGACCATGCGCATCCTGCTCATCGGCGCCGGCGGCGTCGGCTCGCCCCCGCGAAACTCCTCGTCGAGCGCGACTTCTTCGACGCACTCGTCGTCGCCGACTACTCGGCCGAGCGCGCCGAGGCGAGCGCCCGCGCTGCGTCCGAGCGTCGTGACGGCGAAACCCGAGTCGCCTCCGCTCAGATCGACGCGTCGAGCGCCGAGGGCGTCGAGGCGCTCTGCCGCGAGCACGTGATCACGCACGTGTTCAACGCCGTCGACCCCGTCTTCGTCATGCCCATTTTCGACGGAGCCTTCGCCGCGGGCGCCGACTACCTCGACATGGCGATGTCTCTCTCGAGACCCCACGAGAGCGAGCCGTACGCGAACGTCGGCGTCAAGCTCGGCGACGAGCAGTTCGCCAAGGCCGACGCGTGGGACAAGGCCGGACGCCTCGCGCTCGTCGGCATCGGAGTCGAGCCCGGCCTCTCGGACGTGTTCGCCCGTTACGCCGCCGACCACCTCTTCTCCGAGATCGACGAACTCGGCACCCGCGATGGCGCCAACCTCGTCGTCACCGACGACGGCAACGAGATCTTCGCGCCGTCCTTCTCCATGTGGACGACGATCGAGGAATGCCTCAACCCGTCCGTCGTCTGGGACAAGGACCGCGGCTGGTTCACCACGCCGCCGTTCAGTGAGCCCGAAACCTTCGACTTCCCCGAGGGCATCGGCGAGGTGGAGTGCGTCAACATCGAACACGAGGAAGTGCTCCTCATGCCGCGCTGGGTCGACGCCAAGCGCGTCACCTTCAAGTACGGCCTCGGCAAGGAGTTCATCGGCATCCTCAAGGTGCTCCACACCCTCGGCCTCGACTCAACGGAACTCATCACCGTCAAGGGCCAGCAGATCTCGCCGCGCGACGTCGTCGCAGCAGCTCTGCCCGACCCCACCACCATCGGGCCGCGCATGAAGGGCAAGACCTGCGCCGGCCTGTGGGTCACCGGCACCGGAACGGACGGCGAGCCGTGCTCGACGTACCTCTACCACGTCGTCGACAACGAGCAGACGATGAAGGACTACGACTCCCAGTGCGTCGTCTGGCAGACGGCGATCAACCCCGTCGTCGCTCTCGAACTCCTTGCCATCGGTGCGTGGTCCGGCGCCGGCGTCCTCGGCCCCGAGGCGTTCGATGCCGTGCCGTTCCTCGACCTGCTCAAGGCGCCGAAGCCCGAGGGTTTTGGTTCCCCCTGGGGCATGCGGGAGCAGTGAGATGAGCGACGCAGGATCGGGCGCGACCGTCGTCACCGAGGGCAAGGGGCTTCGCGCGGGCGCCCTGAGCCTCACCGGGAGCGTGGTCGTCGGCGTGGCCTCGACGGCACCCGCGTACTCACTCGCCGCAACGCTCGGCTTCGTCGTCGCGGGTGGCGCGGGCTTCAAGGCGCCCGCCATCATGCTGCTGGCCTTCCTGCCCATGTACTTCATCGCGGTGGCCTACCGAGAGCTCAACGAGGCCGAACCCGACTGCGGCACCACCTTCACCTGGGTGACCCGCGCCTTCGGCCCCGTGGCCGGCTGGATGGGCGGTTGGGGCATCGTCATCGCCGACATCATCGTCATGGCCAACCTCGCCCAGATCGCCGGAGCCTACTCGTTCACCCTCGCGAATGAACTCGGTCTGCACAACAGCCTTGACTCGAGCACGTTCTGGTCCACCGCCGCCGGCCTCCTGTGGATCGGCGTCATGACATGGATCTCGTTCCGCGGCATCGAGGTCTCCGCCCGCCTGCAGTACGCGCTGCTGACGATCGAGGTGCTCACGCTCATCATGGTCGTCGGGGTGGCGCTGTGGAAGGTCTACTCCGGCAGCGCCCCAGCAGGCTCGGCGAAGCCGTCGCTGTCGTGGCTGTGGCCGAGTGGACTCTCGATGTCGGTGCTGTCCTCGACAGTGCTGCTCGCCGTGTTCATCTACTGGGGTTGGGATTCGGCCGTCTCGACGAACGAGGAAGCCGACGACCCCAGCCGCACGCCGGGCCGTGCCGCCGTCATCTCGACGCTGCTGCTCCTCGTCATCTACGTCTTCGTCTCCATCGCCACCGTCGCGTTCGCCGGAACGGGGGACAAGGGCATCGGGCTCGGCAACGAATCCAACGCCGACGACGTGTTCACCGCGATCGGTCCGTCGCTCTTCGGTGACACCTTCCTCGGCCACGCCGGGCTGGCGCTCCTGGCCATTTCGATTCTCACCTCGTCGGCCGCCTCGACGCAGACGACGGTCCTCCCGACGGCGCGCACCGCCCTGTCGATGGGCGTGTTCCGCGCGCTGCCGGCCAAGTTCTCCACCGTCCACCCGCGTTACCAGACCCCGACGTGGTCGACGCTCGGGATGGGCATCGTCTCGGCAGGTTTCTACCTGCTCATGACCCTCATCAGCACGAACATCCTCGGCGCGCTCATCGGCGCGATCGGGCTGCAGATCGCCTTCTACTACGGCATCACCGGCTTCGCGTGTGCCTGGTTCTACCGGCACTCGCTACGCACTTCGGCGCGCCACTTCGTCAACCGCGGACTCATTCCGTGCCTCGGCGGAGCGTTCCTCTTCCTCATGTTCGCCTACGCCGTGAAGTCGTACGCCGAACCCGACTACCTGCTCGACGACAACGGCAAGAACGTGACCATCTGGGGGTTCGGCGCCGTGGTCGTCGTCGGTGTCGTTTCGCTCCTGGGTGGCTTCGCGCTCATGGCCCTGCAGTGGTCGCGGGATGCGGCGTTCTTCCGGGGGCGGACGCTGCGCACCGGCTCGTTCGAAGACCTTCAGCGCTGGCGCGCCGAGGGCACCCAGTACGGCGTCATCGGCGGCGACGTCACGATCACGCAGGAAGGCGACCTCGTCACCGACGGCGGTCTCAGCGGTGTGCCGACAGGGCCGAACCACACAACAGGCGAAGGTGAACCACGATGAGCGACTCGACCGTGCGATATCTCGTGGCGTGGGGCGGCGACTCCCGCTCCAAGGACGCGCTCGCCCTCGGCGCTACGCTCGCCCGCACCTTCCGGGCCGAGCTCGCCGTCGTCTACGTCGTGCGCGAGGAGACGTTCGGCGCCCACACGTTCGGCGATGTCAGCTTCACCCAGGAGGTCGTGCGCCAGGCCAGTGAGCGCGTGCAGAAGCACCTCGACGCGCTGACCGACCTCGACGGCGTCGTCCTCCACGTGCGTCGGAGCAGTTCTGTCGCGGCGGGCGTGCTCGACGCCGCCGAGGAGATCGACGCCGATCTCATCCTCATCGGCGCGGGCCCCGGCACCCGGGCGCTCACGACGAACGCCATCGTCACCGCGCTCCTGCACGCCTCGCCGGTGCCGGTCGCGATGGCTCCGCGCGGCTACCGCAAGGACGCTCCTGCTGAATTGACCGAACTCGTCGCTGCGGTCGGGCCCCGCGCCGGCGCCGGCCGGATCCTCGAGGAAGCCATCCGCGGCGTCGAGCGCGTCAGCCTTCCGCTGCGGCTCGTCTCACTGCTCGAGCTCGGCACGGACGTCGACGTCCCGGACGAACGCGTCGAAAGCGTGCGGGCGGCGCTCGAGCGTGCCGCCGAGGAGGTCGACGTGGACGAAGTGACGTCTCACGTCGGTCAGGGCAAGAACCTCAAGGAGGCCATCGCGAACATCGAGTGGAAGCCCGACAGCGCGCTCATCATCGGTTCGTCCCGCCTGGCGCAGGGCAAACAGACCTTCATCGGTACAGTGGCGAGCCGGATGCTCGCCCACCTGCCCATCCCGATGATCGTCGCCCCGCGAGGCGAATGAGAACGAGGTCAGCCCCATGAAGGTTGTCTGTGCCCCCGATTCCTACAAGGAAGCGCTCTCGGCGGTCGACGCCGCCGCAGCGCTGGCTCGGGGAGTGCGCGGCGTCCTTCCGTCGGCGGACGTCGTCGAATTGCCGGTGGCCGACGGGGGAGAAGGCACAACCGAAACCCTCATGGCGGCGCTGGGCGGTCAGCTGATCGCCGTGGACATCACGGACGCGCTCGGACGTCCTCGCACAGCTGAGCTCGGGTGGGTCGCTTCGGAACGCCTCGCCGTCGTTGACGTCGCGCAGGGGGCCGGGCTGCATCACATCGAGTTGGAACTGCGCGACCCGTACCTCTCCTGCAGCTCTGGCGTGGGGCACCTCGTCTCGGCCGCGCTCGATCTCGACCCGCGCCGGGTCGTCATCGGCCTCGGAGGATCGGCAACGAACGACGGTGGCGCGGGCATGATCTCCGCTCTCGGTGGGCGATTGCTCGACTCCAACCGCAGGCCGGTCACTCCGACGCCCGAGGGCATGAACAACGTGGCGTCGCTCGACCTGTCGGAGCTCGACCCGCGGCTTGCGGGTGTCGAGGTGATCCTGGCCAGTGACGTGACGAACCCGCTGCTCGGGCCCGACGGCGCCACCGCCGTCTTCGGGCCGCAGAAGGGCGTGACGCCCGCGCGGGTGCCCGTCATCGAGACGGTGCTCGCAGGATGGGCCGACGTTCTCGAGACGGCCACAGGCCGCGAGGTCCGCGACCTGCCCGGGGCGGGTGCTGCCGGGGGACTCGGTGCGGCGTTCCTCGCTCTCACGGGTGCGACGCTCCGGCCTGGCCTTGAGGTCGTCGCCGAGGCCGTGGGTCTCGAAGAGGCCGTGCGTGACGCCGACCTCGTGCTCACCGGCGAAGGCCGCATCGACGGGCAGACCCGCTTCGGCAAGACGCCCTGGGGCGTCGCCGAAATCGCCCGCCGTCACGGCGTGCCCGTCGTCATGCTCGGGGGAGAGGTCCGCCCGGAGGGGCGCGCTCTCATCGACGACACGATCGTCGCCGTCGAGCCGATCCACACCGGCTACACCGACCTCGACGAGGCGCTCGCCAACACCGGAGCCGACCTCGAAAAGGCAGCGGCGTCGGCCGTCGAGCGAATTCGCTAGAGGCGCGGCGTCGTCGGTGACGGCGCCCGGCTCGATACCCTTTCCTCGTGACACCGCCGAGCGAGCAGGCCCCGTGCACCCCCGCGCGTGAGCGCCGCGTGCCCGGCTGGCTGCGCCGTCTCGCACCGCAACGTTCGTGGATCGCCCAGCTGGCAGCCTTCGGCGCCATCGGGCTCTGCCTCATCGGCGCGTGGACCATCGTGCGCGACCCCTTCGCGCCCACCGGCGTCGCCCAGGGGGAGACCGTCGCCGATGCCCAACAGGCTCAGCCCCCGGCGCCCGGTGGCGCCGCGGACGTCGAAGGCGAGCAGACCATCTCGGCGGTCGACAAGAAGTTCGTCCTCTGGTCGGTGACCAACGCAGGTGACGACACCCTCTTCGGCCTCGGGGAAGGCGACTGCTCGGGCACGCCGTGCCCCGCCCTCGTGCGCTCCACCGACGACGGCAAGACGTGGACGCAGATGCACACGTTCAGCTCCGCCGACACGTCTGCGGCAACCGGGGCCACGCAGCCGCGCGTCCAACCCGCCGGCGCGCTGAGCGAAGTGCTCTTCACCTCGCCGACCACGGGCTACGTCTACGGCGGCGACCTGTGGGCCACCCACGACGGCGGGCGCACCTTCACCCACGTCGAGCACCCCGGAAGCAACGTCCTCGACGTCGTCGTCCACGACAAACAAACCCTCGCGCTCACGGCGTCGGGCTGCATCCAGGGCACCTGCTCGGGCCGTCTGGAGATCTCCCGCCTCGGCGGCGGAGACACCCCGCGGTTGGCCCAGACGATCGCCGCCGCGACGCCCACGAGCCAGATCGACGCCGCGGACCTCGTCGTCGGTGGTGACAGCCTCATCGTCCTCGCCGGCAACGAACCCGGCAGCGGGGACGCCCCCGGTGCCTGGCGTCTGGCCGGCGACAGCCTCGCACCCCTCAACCCCGGATCAGCCTGCAGCGGAAAGCCGTTCAGCGCCATCGCGGGCAACGGCACCAACCGTCTCGTCGCCGTCTGCGACGAGGCCGTCTCCGCCAAGACGACGAGCTTCACCACCGTCACGAGCACCGACGGCGGTGGCACCTGGCAACTTCTCGGCACCGGCAACCTGTCGCTGCCCACCCAGGGCGGCATCTCGCTGGCCACGTCCGACGGCGAACACATCGTCGCGGCCTCCGGCGGCCCGCGTACTGCCGCCGACGCCACGACGCGCACCTCCGACGACAACCCGCTGCGCGTCTCCTCCGACGGTGGCCGCAGCTGGAGCGAATCGAGCGGCGGCGAGGACGCGCCCACCGGTGGCATGGATGATGTGCGCACCCTCGGCCAGGAGTTCCTCGCCCTCTCACGCACCGACGGCGAGCTGTGGCGATCGAGCGATCGAGGAGGCCGCTGGACTCACACGTCCGTCGCAGGCCACGGTGGTTGAATGAAGTCATGAGCGATGAGGTGGAGTCCGCGTCAGCCGATTACCCGCGCGAGTGGGAGGCCGACGTCGTCCTGCGTGACGGCTCCGTGGCGCACGTGCGCCCCATCGGCCCTGACGACGCGGAACGCCTTCACCGCTTTCACGCTGCCCAGAGCGAAGAGTCCATCTACCTGCGCTTCTTCGCCCCCATCAAGCGCCTGAGTGACCGTGACGTCACGCGTTTCACCCACGTCGACCACGTCGAGCGCGTCGCCCTCGTCGGTCTCGTGGGTGACGACAT
This sequence comes from Dermacoccus abyssi, assembly GCF_003515945.1. Classification (GTDB taxonomy): domain Bacteria; phylum Actinomycetota; class Actinomycetes; order Actinomycetales; family Dermatophilaceae; genus Dermacoccus; species Dermacoccus abyssi. Next base: position 149,469 of record NZ_QWLM01000006.1, on the reverse strand, counting down.
CATCGGCATCGGCCGCTACGACCGCCTCGGTGGGCCGGATGCTCCCTCGGCCGAGGTCGCCTTCAACATCGCCGACAGCTTCCAGGGCCGCGGCGTCGGCTCCGTCATGCTCGAACACCTTGCCGCCATCGGCGCCGAGAACGGCGTCGCCGAGTTCGTCGCCGACGTGCTGCCGCAGAACCGCAAGATGATCCAGGTCTTCACCGAGGCCGGCTACGACGTCAAGCGCAACTTCGACGACGGCGTCATCTCCGTGCGGTTCGAGATCGAACCGAACGAGAAGTCGCAGGCCGTGCGCCTCGCGCGCGAGCAGCGCAGCGAATCGCAGTCGGTGCGCGCCCTGCTCAACCCGTCGTCCGTCGCCGTCATCGGCGTCTCGAGCAAGGGCCCGTCGGTCGGTGGGCGCGTGCTCGCCAACCTGCGTGAGGGTGGGTTCACCGGTCGCGTCGACGTCGTCCACCCCAGCGTCGAGGAGATTGACGGCTACCGCACCGTGCGCAGCCTCGGCGACATCGAGGGCCGCGTCGATCTTGCGATCATCGCCGTGCCTGCCGCGCAGGTGCTCGACGTCGTGCGCGAGTGCGGCCCGGCCGGCGTCAAGGCGCTGCTCGTCGTCTCCTCCGGGTTCGCCGAGACCGGCTCCGCCGAGGGCGCCGAGCGTCAGGCCGAACTGCTCAGCCTCGCGCGCAGCCAGGGCATGCGCGTCGTCGGCCCGAGCAGCTTCGGCCTCATCAACACGCGCGCCGACACGCGCCTCAACGCCTCCATCGCCTACGAGATGCCGCCCGCCGGCCACCTCGGCCTCTTCGCCCAGAGCGGCGCGCTCGGCATCGCGGTTCTCGCCAGCGCCGGGCGTCGTGGCCTCGGTCTTTCCGACTTCGCGTCCGCCGGCAACCGCATCGACGTCTCCGGCAACGACCTCATGCAGTACTGGATCGACGACGACGAAACCCACGCCGTCGGCCTCTACCTCGAGTCGGTCGGTAACCCGCGCAAGTTCACGCGCATCGCCCGTCAGCTCGCGCTGCGCAAGCCCGTCATCGTCGTCAAGCCTGAGGTCTCAGCGTTCGGTGTGCCCCCGGGCCACCGCGTCCGCGAGACCCGCACGAGCCCGGCCGCGTTCCGCGAGATGCTGCGCCAGAGCGGCGTCATCCGCGTCGGCAACGTCCACCAGCTGTTCGACGTCGCCCAGCTCGTCATCAACCAGCCGCTGCCCAAGGGGCGCCGCGTCGCCGTCGTGACGAACTCCGACGCCCTCGGCGCGCTCTGCGGTGACGCCGCACTGAGCTGGAAGCTCGAGGTGACGCGGGGCCCTGTCGCCCTCGCGCCCGATGCCGACGTCGAGAGCTTCCGCGACGCCCTCGTCGCAGCCTTCGAGGACGAATCGGTGGACACCGTCATCGCCTCGTTCATCCCGCCGCTCATCTCCGGCGGCACCGAGGTGGCGCGGGCCGTCGCGGAGGTGAGCGCCTGCTACGACAAGCCGTGCATCACCACCTTCCTCGGCATCCACGGCGCGTCCGAGGCCCTCACCGCCACGAGCCCTGACGGCGAGCGCGTCGTCACGCCGTCGTACCCCATGCCCGAGGACGGGATCCGCGCCCTGGCCGCCGTGACGAACTACGCCGGCTGGCTCCAGCGCGACCGCGGTGAGCCCCTCGCGCCGGAGGGCATCGACCGCAAGGGCGTGCGCGCCATGGTGCGCCGCGTCATGACCGAGCAGCCCGAGGGCCGCGACCTCACCGGTGACGAGGTCGCCGAGTTCCTCGGTCTTGCCGGCATCTCCGTGTGGCAGTCGATTCCGGTGCGCACCTCGAAGGAAGCCGTCGCTGCAGCCGAGAAGCTCGGCTTCCCCGTCGTCGTGAAGTCGATCGCTCCGGAGGTGCGCCACCAGGTGGCGAGCTCCCTGCGCGCCGACCTGCGCTCGCCGCTCGCCGTCGTCGAGGCCTTCGAAGCGCTCGAGGAACGCCTCACCCAGTTCGGGGCCGACCAGTTCGTCGTCCAGTCGATGGCGACGCCGGGCATCGGCTGCGTCGTGACGAGCTCGGAGGACCCGCTCTTCGGCCCCGTCGTCACGTTCTCCGTCAGCGGCCCGCCCACCGACCTGCTCGACGACGTCGGCTACCGCATCCCGCCCCTCACGACGAGCGACGTCTCCGACCTCGTCAGCTCCATCAAGGCGTGGCCGCTGCTCGACGGCAGCCACGGCACCGCCGCCGATCGCGCCGCCATCGAAGACCTCGTCTCGCGCGTCGCGATCCTCGCCGACGAGAACCCCGAGATCGCCCACCTCGAACTCAACCCGGTGAGCACCAACCCCACCGGCCTTGATGTCCTGGGCGCCCGCATCACGCTGGCGCCGCACTCGCTGCGCCAGGATTCCGGGCGCCGGGCCATGACGTGAGGTTCGGGCGACCGACACGCGCCGGGGGCGACGAAGGTGGGATGATGGCACGCATGTCTGCCACCCTGCCCGCCGACCTCGTCCGCGACATCGAGAAGGCCGGTTACTTCCCGGCTCTCGTCGGCGACGTCGTCACCACGGCGCTCGCCGGTGACGAGGTGCGTCACCACCTCGTGCACCTCGAGACGACGTTCGACCAGGACGAATTCCACCGCCACATCACGGTTCTCGCGCTCACCCCGCACAAGCTCGTCATCGCGCACGCCGACGACCACGCCGACCCGCGCACCCACGGGCCCGGCTCGGGGCACTCGGCCGTCACCGCGACGTCGGAGGCCGTGGCCCTGTCGTTCGTGCGCGGCGTGACGCTGACGCACGTCGTCGCCGACGCCGAGACCTACCGCCCGGGCACGCTGGGGCGCGAGGTGACGCTCACCGTCGGGTGGGGGACCGTGAGCCGCGTCGATCTGCTGCCCGCCACGTGCGGCGACCCGCAGTGCGACGCCGACCACGGCTACGACGGCACGATCACCGGCGATGACATCAGCCTGCGTATCTCCGCCGACGCCGAGGGTGAAGGCAGCCTCAACCAGGCCATGAGCTTCGCCAACGCCCTGTCGGCCGTCGTCGGCCGACGCTGACCGGGCCCACTCCATGAAGGCACCCCGGTACGACACCGAAGGCCTCGCGTCCGTCCTTCCCTCGGTCGCGCGCACGCTCGCGCCCGCCGCGTTCGAGGGGGAGGGGCGCAAGCTGCCGCAGGCGAAGGCGGGCATCGTCGTGCTCGCCGACGGACTCGGCGCGCGGCTCCTGCGCAAGCGCAGCGCACACGCGCCGTTCCTCCACGAACACCTCGACCACGTTCAGACGCTCGCCGCAGGCTTCCCGACGACGACCGCCACCTCCATGGGCACGTTCGGCACCGGCCTGCCGCCGGGGGCCCACGGCCTCGCCGGTTACCAGGTCGTCGACCCGGCCACCGGCATGCTCTTCAACGAGCTGACGTGGCAGCGCGGCCCCGAACCGCGCGTCTGGCAGCCGAACGCCACCGTCTTCGAACGCGCCGACCAGGCCGACCTGCGCCCGGCGATGATTGGACCGGACTACTTCGAAGGCTCCGGCCTGACGAACGCCGCCCTGCGCGGCGCGGTGTTCTACGGCGCCGAGGCGCTCGAGGACCGCATCGACGCAGCGCTCGCCGCCGTCCGGCGTGGCCACCGGCTCGTCTATCTCTACTGGGGCGAGGTCGACAAGGCCGGCCACGTGCACGGCATCGATTCGCCGCAGTGGGCCGCCGAACTCGAAGCGTTCGACCGCGGTTTCGAGCGCCTCGCCTCTCAGCGCCCGATCGGCACGTCCCTCACTCTGACGGCCGACCACGGCATGGTCGACGTCCCGCTCGACGCCCGCGTCGACATCGCCAAAACCCCCCACCTGCGCGACGGCGTGCGCACCGTTGGCGGCGAGATGCGCGCGCTGCACCTCTACGTCGAGCCCGGCGCGCGTGACGACGTCCTCGCCGCCTGGCGCAAGGAGGTCGGCAGCGACGGCCACGTGCTCACCCGCGAGGAACTGAGCGACCTCGGCTGGGTCGGCGCTCTCGACGCCGGCACGGCGGGCCGCTTCGGCGACGTCGTCGTCTCGATGCGCGCGGCCCGTGGCTACGTCGACTCGCGCGTCATGAGCCATCAGGTGCTCGCCCTCATCGGCCAGCACGGCGCCATGACGCCGCAGGAACTCGACGTGCCCTTCCTCCACCTTCCGCCGCGCTAAGGTGACTGCCCGTGGCTGAGCTCGTTTTCTTCACCGGCACGATGGACTGCGGTAAGTCCACCCTCGCGCTGCAGATGGATCACAACCACGCGGCCCGCGGGCAGCGCGGCATCGTGCTGACCCAGCACGACCGCGCCGGTGAGGCCGTCATCTCCTCGCGCCTCGGCCTGCGTCACGAGGCCATCGAAGTGAGCGACGACGTCGACCTGTGGGATCTCGCCGTCTCCGCGGGCGTGACGCTTGGCGGCCTCGACTACGTCATCGCCGACGAGGTGCAGTTCTACCTGCCGGAGCAGATCGACCAACTCGCGCGCGTCGTCGACGAACTCGACGTCGACGTCTTCGCCTTCGGCATCACCGCGGACTTCAAGACGCAGCTGTTCCCCGGCTCGCGGCGCCTGTTCGAACTCGCCGACCGCACCCAGCTGCTCCAGGTCGAGGCCCTGTGCTGGTGCGGCAAGCGCGCCACCCACAACGCCCGCGTCGTCGACGGCACGATGGTGGTCGAAGGCGAGCAGGTCGTCGTCGGTGACACCGGCGACCAGACGGAGACGCCGCTGGTGGAGTACGAGGTGCTGTGCCGTCGTCACTTCATGCGTCGGATGACGTCGCACGCCGCCCGCGCCATCGGCGCCGAGCAGATGCCCTTCGACCTCGACGTGTGCCCCGTGCCGCCCTCGACCTTCACCGATCAGTCGCGCGGCGCGGCCGGCTGAGGCGAGCGCGATGAACGAACGGTACGAGCGAGAGGAGCGGCGCGAACGCGTCGGGGCAGCGCCCCACCGCGGACGCGCCGAACGCCTGCGCAGTGCCGGAGTCATGGGCGGGCGTGCAGCACGCGGCGCCTACCGCCTGAGCGCGGGTGCCACGAAGACGACGCTGCGCGCCGCCCGCCGGGCGAGCAACGCCCAGGGCGCGGGGGAGAGTGGCCTCGGGCGCCTCATCGAGGTGCACGCCCTCTCCAACGCCGGCGACGCCGCCGTCATGGTCGGCCTCGCCGGCACGCTGTTCGTCTCCGCGCAGCCCGGCGAGGCGAAGGATCACGTCGCGCTGTTCCTCGTCCTCACGATGCTGCCGTTCGCCATCGTGGCGCCGCTCATCGGCCCTCTGCTCGACCGCTACCGGCACGGGCGCCGCTGGGCCATGGGCGGCACGCTCGCGCTGCGCGGCTTCCTCTGTTGGGTGCTCGCCGACGCCATCGAGAAGGGCTCCACCTGGCAGTTCCCGACGGCCCTGGCCATCCTCGTCTCGAGCAAGGCCTACCTCGTCACCCGATCGTCCGCCACACCACGGTTGCTGCCCTACGGCATGACGCTCGTCAAGGCCAACAGCCGCATGAGCCTCGCTGGCGTGGCAGGCGCATCGATCGGTGGCCCGCTCGCCGGTGGTGCCGCGGCCCTGTTCGGCGCGACGTGGGCCTTCCGCGCCGCGTTCCTGCTCTTCGTCGTCGGCACGGTGCTCGCCATTCTGTTGCCGCCTGACATCGATTCCGAACGCACCGACTCACTGCGCTCCGGACGCGCCCAGGTGCGCCTGCCGAGCGTCATCGTCTCCGCGCTGCGCGCCAACGTCGGTCTGCGCTGGATCAGCGGCTTCCTCACGATGTTCATGGCCTTCCTCATGAAGACCCACCCGCTACCTGGCTGGGAGGATCGCGCCACGACACTGCTGGCGCTCGTCGTCGGCGCCGCAGCGCTGGGTAACGCGCTCGGCACGGTGCTCGGTTCGCTCGTCAAGAACTTCGCGCCGCGCACCGTCGTCGTGGGCTCGATGTTGGCCGACGCAGTGGCCATGGTGGTCTGCGCGGTGCACTTCACCCTCGTGACGGCCATCGTCGTCGGCCTCGTCGCCGGTCTCGGTCAACAGTTGGGCAAGCTCGCCGTCGACTCGCTCATTCAGGATCACCTCGCCGAGGCCGTGCGCACGAGCGCCTTCGCGCGCTCCGAGACGGTGCTCCAGCTCGCCTGGGTCATCGGTGGCATCTACGCCTGCGTCGTGCCGACCGACGCGACGATCGGCCTCTACTCCGCCGCTGTCCTCCTCGTCGGGTGGGCCGTGCTCGTCATGCTGTGGAACGCCGGACGCGGACCGACGTGGCCGCGCCGCCGCGTTACCAGCGAGGACGATGACGGTCGTGGCGCCCGACGCGGTGGCGCCTTCGCCGACACCGTGACGGAGACCTCGGACGACGCGTTCACCCGCGCACCCGACGACCTGCCGACGACTCCGCGCACGCGGCGCTGGCACCGCGACGAACCGACGGGGAATCCACGAGGCGAGCGCTATCGCGACGATGATCGGTACAACCAGGACGACGACCGGTACGACGAGTTCGACAGCAGTTCCCGCGGCGGATACGACCCGTACGACGCGTGGCAGGAGAACCGCCGGACGCTTCCGGTGCCGACGTCGGATTCCCGAAACACCGGGGAGCCGCGCGACGATCGTACGCGCCGCATGCCCGAGCAGGAGCGCCGATCGTCGTCCTACCGGCCGCAGTGGGATGGCGACGACGGCTGGGATCGCAGCGACCGCTGACGCCTCGCAACGACGAGCTACCGAACCTTCACGCCGACGGACACCGCTCGGTAAACCTCCACGCGAACGCCGAACGCCCGACCTCAGCGCACGGGGCGCGAGGTCGGGCGTTCTCCTGTCCGTCAGGTCTGGCGCAGAGGCTCAGCCCTGAAAGTCACTTCTTGGGGCCGCGGCCACCGAACATGATGTCGTCCCAGCTCGGAACGCTCGGGCGGCTGCTCTTGCGCGACTGGCTCGCACGCTCGGGCACCGAGGTGCGCTTCTGGGTGCTCTTCTTCGCGGGAGCCGAAGCCTCAGCGGGTTCGTCGACCTCGTCGAAGAGCGACTCCTCCTGAACGACCTCGTCATCGGCCACCGCGGAGCCTGAGGCCTTCGTCTCACGCCGTCGTCGACTGCGTCCTCGACGTCGGCCTCGGCAACGTCGTCCGCGTCGTCGAGGTCGGCCTCGTCGAACGCGTCGTCCTCGACGTCGTGCAGCTGGTGCACGTCGCCACCGTCGTGGAAGCCGGGCAGTTCGCCGAAGAGCGACTCGTCCTGCTCGGCGTCGTCGTCGTGCAGCGCCGCGCGCACGGAAGCCTGCTCGAGGTTGGCGCGCGAGCGGCGGCTCTTGCGGCGACGCGAACCCGTGGACGTCGACTTCTCGGCCGCCACATCGTCGGACTCATCGGCAGCGTGACCATCGGCGTCGGGCTCGTCAGGCGAAGGCGCGTCGGCCGTCTTGCGCGTCGGCAGCGCCGTCACACCGGCCGTCGCGCGGCGCGTGGTGTCATCGTTCTTCTCAGCGTTCGCGTTCGTGTTCGCGTTGTCGGCGTCGCTGTCGGAACGAGCGTGCAGTTCCTCCGGACGCGGGTGGCTCGGCGCCGGGGGAGGCGTCGCGCCGAGGTCGAGACGCTCGACGCGCGTGACGTCGGGGGAGCCGCTCGTCACGTTCGGCAGCGCCGTCGGGCGAGACGCGTTCGAGCGACCCGAGCCCTTCGACCGACTGCGGCTCGCCTGGCGCGCACGCATCGACGCGGTCAGGTCGGCAGGCTTGCCGGCGTCGTCGCTCGAGCCGAGCGTCGCACCGAGGTGAGGAGCCTGTGCGTCTTCGAGACCGCCTTCGGCCTCGACGTCGTAGACGGACGCCGGGCGTGCGGCGCGAGCGGAACCGCCGGCCTTCTTGCGCGCGACGGCCTTCTGACGCTCGGGAGCCTCCTCGTCAGCGGCGGCGATCTCGTCGCCACCGAGCCAACGGGCCTCGTCGTCGACGGTGCGCAGTGCGCGGTTCACCGGGTCGAACAGCCACGTGGCCTCACGCTGGCGACCACCGGCGGGGAAGCGCACGGTGACGGTCCAGTGGGCGTCGTCGTTCTTCCAGCTGTCCCACACGACGCGCTCGGCCTCGACGCCGCGCTCGGCGAGACGACGGTCGGCGCGCTCACGCAGCGTCGTCGTCTCACCTCGCCCGTACAGCTGAACACCCTGCGCCAGACCGGAGACGTAGTCGCGCTCGGCGCGGATCGGGCCTTCGTAGCGCTGCACCTTCTCGAGCGTCCACCCGGCACGCTCGGCGATCTCCTCGAGCGGCACCCCGCCGCGGATGAGGCCCTGAACGTCGCGCGGACGCAGCGGGTTCTCGGCCTTCGCCTGGCCGTCGGCGGACGCCGGCTCGCGGCGGTCACGTCGGATCGTGGTGCGCAGTTCGTCGGTGATGGGAAGGGTGAAGCGACCCCCGTCGTCGTCGGCGAGAAGGAGGCCGCTGCCGTCCTCCGAGACCCCGATCAAACGCAATTCCTGCACGACGCAACTCCATCCGTTACCAGTTGTGTAGCCGCTACTGTGCCATTATCGCCCGCCTGATGCAGGGACGGCGCGCCGCCCGCGATAACGTGTCGCTGCCATGGTGCTCACGCAAAGCGGCTCTCTGCAGCTCCTCCTCGACCTCATCGGCGTGTTCGTCTTCGCGCTCTCCGGTGGGCTCGTCGCCGTACGCAAGAGGCTCGACATCCTCGGCGTCGTCATCCTCTCCGGAATGGCCGGACTCGGCGGCGGGGTGCTGCGCGATCTGCTCATCGGTCAGACGCCGCCCGTCGGCGTCAGTGACTGGCGCCTCATGGGCGTCTGCGTCCTCGCGGGCCTGTGTGCGTTCACGCTCCACCCCGAGATGAGCCGTATCGCTCGACTCGTGCGCCTCCTCGACGCCGCCGGCCTCGCGCTGTTCTGCGTCGCAGGCTCGATCAAGGCCCTCGCCTACGGCGCCGGTGCGACGACGGCGATCTTCGTCGGCGTCCTCACCGCCATCGGTGGCGGCCTCATGCGCGACGTCATCGTCGGGCAGGTGCCCGAGGTGCTGCGCCGCGAGCTCTATGTCGTGCCGGCCCTGCTCGGCAGTTCGCTCGTCGTCATCGCGCACGAGACGCCGTACTACACGGTGCCCGTGCTCTGGGGCTGCGTCTTCGTCGCCTTCGCCCTGCGCATGATCGCCGTGGTGCTCGACCTCAATGCCCCTCAGCCCCTTCGAACTGGAGACCGGTCGTGACCGACACCAACCCGCTCGAACCGTACGACGCCGTCCTGCTCGCCTCGTTCGGCGGACCCGAGAAGCCCGACGAGATCATGCCGTTCCTACGCCGCGTGACGGCCGGGCGCGGCATCCCCGACGAGCGTCTCGCCGAGGTGGCCCACCACTACGAGGAGCTCGGCGGGCGCAGCCCGATCAACGACCAGAACCGGGCCCTCATCGCCGCGCTGCGCGCCGAACTCGACCGTCGTGACATCACGACGCCGATCCTGTGGGGCAACCGCAACAGCGAGCCCTTCCTCACCGACACCCTGCGCGACGCCCACGGCGAGGGCATGCGCCGCATCGTCACCGTCACGACGAGCGCGTACGCCTCCTACAGCTCGTGCCGTCAGTACCGCGAGGACCTCGCGGCCGCAGTGAACACCCTCGAGGATGAGGGCCTGCCCGGCTTCGAGATCGACAAGATCCGTCAGTTCGCCACGCACCCGTCCTTCGCCCGCGCCAACGTCCGCCTCGTCACCGACGCCCTGCGCGAGTTCGCCGGGGTACCGGACGAGCAGGTGCAGGTCGTCTTCGTCACGCACTCGATTCCGCTCGGCATGGACGACACCTCCGGACCCGGCGACGGTGACGGCAACCTCTACTGGCAGCAGCACGACGAGCTGGGGGCCGCCATCCTCTCGGAGGCGAACGCAACGCTCTCGCGTGACCTCGAGGGCGCGCTCGTCTACTGCTCGCGTTCCGGCCCGCCGTCGCAGCCGTGGCTCGAGCCCGACATCAACGACCACCTCGAGCACCTCGCGGAGCGCGGCGTGACGCATGTCGTCGTCGCGCCGATCGGCTTCGTCTCCGACCACGTGGAGGTCGTCTACGACCTCGACACCGAGGCCGCCGAAACCGCCGAACGCCTCGGGCTCGTCATGCGTCGCGTGCCGACCGTGGGCACGGACGACGAGTTCGTGCACGGCCTCGTCGACCTCGTCGAGGAGCGCGCGGCCGAGGCCCGTGACGAGACGCCCGAGTGCCCCGCGTGGCCGGGCGAGGCCATGCCGTCGATCTGCGCCCCGGGCTGCTGCCCGAACCTGCGCGCCGCCAAGCCCGCTCTGTGCGGTCGCGACTGAGGTCGTACCGTCAAAGCGCACCTGCGCGAAGGAGAACCCGATGGAACGCGACACCGACGCACCGCTCGCCCTGCCCGAGTGGCTGAACGCCGAGGAGCTCACTCGTCTGCGCGATCTCGCGACGGCCATGGCTGACGACGCCGCGCGCCTCGTCGTGACGGAACGCCCGCGTTCCCTCGGGGTCGAAGCGACGAAGTCGAGCGAGGTCGACGTCGTCACCGTCATGGACCAGCGCAGCGAGCAGTTGCTGCGCGAGCGCATCGACGCCGAGCGTCCCGACGACGCGATCCTCGGTGAGGAGGGCGGCGCGAGCGAGGGCACCTCGGGCCTGACGTGGGTCGTCGACCCCATCGACGGCACCGTCAACTACCTCTACGGTCACCCATTCTTCGCGGTGTCGGTGGCCGTGTGCATCGGCGACACGACGCGTGAGGGCGCCTGGCTGCCCGTTGCGGGTGCCGTGAGCGCACCGTTGCTGGGGGAGACCTACGCCGCGGCCCACGGCCAGGGCGCCCACCTCGTCACGGCCGACGGGCGACGCGAGCCCCTCGCCGTCAGCGACTGCGAGCGTCTCGAGCTCGCGCTCGTCGGCACCGGTTTCGGGTACGAAGCGGCCAAGCGTGAAGAGCAGGGCGCTGCCGTGGCGCAGCTGCTGCCGAAGGTGCGCGACATCCGACGCGGCGGGTCCGCGGCACTTGACCTCTGCTTCGTCGCGTCGGGCCGGCTCGATGGTTACTACGAGTCCGGAATCAATGCGTGGGACCAGGCCGCGGGGCAGGTCATCGCCACCGAAGCAGGCGCTTTGATCGGGGGCGCACCGGGCGGCGAGATGGGCAAAGCGATGGCGATCGCGACAGCTCCCGGCATCTTTGCCGACCTCACGGATTGCCTTTTCCCCGAGGCGCGCTAGTATGCGGGCACAAATCGGGTCATCCGCGCGTTGCAGCGGGGGATCAGCGGTGAGCGCCACAAGCGCGACGCCGCACACTCATCGAAGAAAGAGTACTGATGGCAACTGACTACGATGCCCCGCGCAAGAACGAAGACGACGTCAGCGAAGACTCGATCGAGGAACTGAAGTCCCGTCGGGTCGACAAGTCCTCGAGCAGCGTCGACGTCGACGAGACCGAGCACGCCGAAGGCTTCGAGCTTCCCGGCGCCGATCTGTCGGGTGAGGAGCTCTCCGTGCGCGTTCTGCCGCGCCAGGAGGACGAGTTCACCTGCAGCAAGTGCTTCCTCGTTCACCACCGCAGCCAGCTCGCTGAAGAGGACGGCGGCCTTCCGGTCTGCCGCGACTGCGCCTGAGGCATGGACAACGCACCGAGCCGCGACGACGACGGACATCTCACCGTCCCCATCCGACGCCTCGATCCGGGGCTGGAGGTGCCGACGTACGCCCACGCGGGTGACGCCGGTGCGGATCTGCGGGCACGCGTCGGCCTGACGCTCGCGCCCGGTCACCGCGCGCTCGTTCCCACGGGTATCGCCGTCGCGATTCCTGAGGGATACGCCGGCTTCGTCCACCCCCGATCCGGGTTGGCCGCTCGCCACGGCATCACCATCGTCAACGCGCCCGGCGTCGTCGACGCCGGCTACCGAGGCGAGATCCAGGTCAACCTCGTCAACACCGACAGCCGCGAGTCGTTCACCGTCTCCAGGGGAGACCGCATCGCGCAACTCGTCGTGCAGCGGGTGGAGAAGGCGACGTTCGTCGTCGTCGACGACCTCGACGACTCGTCGCGTGGCGCCGGTGGGCACGGTTCGACCGGCGGATTCGCGGCCACGCAGGCTCGCGCCGAGAAGGAGACTGACTGATCATGGCCATGTTCCGACGTAAGAAGGACGACGCAGCCTCGCAGGTCGAGGGCGACGAGGAGGTCGACCTCAGCGAGGACACCGACGAGACGGCCACCGAGTCGGCGGACGTGACGTCCGAGGAGATCACCCCCGAGGAGCGCCGCCGCCGTTCGCGCCTGCGCCCGCGTGAGGACGTCGACCTCTCCAACGGCCCGTTCGACGTCGACGACGCTCCCGAGGGTGACCGCATCGACTTCGGCGCGCTGCTGCTCGCCCCTGGTGAGGACGTCGAGCTTCGCCTCGACGTCGACGAGAGCACGCAGTTACTCACCGGCATGACCGCCGTCATCGGTGAGGGCGGCGCCTCCGCGGTTCAGCTGCAGGTTTTCGCCGCGCCCAAGACGAGCGGCATCTGGTACGGCATCCGCCGCGAGATCGCCGAGTCGATCCTCGCCGGTGGCGGCACGGCCGACGAGGTCGACGGCGACCTCGGCACCGAGCTGCACGCGCGCATGCCCAGCCAGGGCCCCGACGGCCGCACCACCTTCTCGCCGGCACGCTTCATCGGCGTCGACGGCCCGCGCTGGTTCCTGCGCGCCGTGCTGTCGGGCCACGCGGCCCTCGACGACGACGCCGCGGAGCGCGCCATGAAATTCGTGCGTTCCGTCGTCGTGCGACGCGGGGGTGAAGCCCGCGCGCCGCGCGAGCTGCTCGAATTCACCCTGCCGCCGGAGTTGCTCGCCCAGGTGCGCGAGCAGGAGCAGTCCGCCGGTGAGAGCGATCCCGCCGTCGGCCCGCTGGAGCGTGGCCCGGAGATCACCGAGACGCGCTGATGGAGCAGATGGTCGCGAAGCTGCGTGCCCGTTTCCTCCCCGGCCCGTCGGGGGAGGAAGAGGCCGCGGCCCAGCGAGCACGAGAGGCCTCCCGCTACGCCCTCGCGCCTGCTCGACGCCGGGTGAGGATCGAAGGGCGCGTCAGCGAGGTCACCGTCAGGCCGCGCTCCGAGAGTGTGCCCGACCTCGTTGTCGATCTCGACCCGTTCGACACCTCGGTCCAGCCCGCGTCGCTCGTCATGCTCGGTCGCCGTGAGGTCGTCGGTATTCACGTCGGCGCCGCGCTCGCCGTCGAAGGGCTCCTGACGACCGTGAAGAACCGGCCCACGATCTTCAACCCCGCCTACGAGCTCCTGCTCGAGAACGAGGAATCCCAGTGACCGAGAACCACCAGCCCTCGGCGAACACGGTCGAGGCCGTCATCCGCGAGCGCCTCGCCGTCGCGGTCGGCGGGTGGCGCGGATCGCTCGAGGCGGCATTGCCGACGGTCGCGTTCGTCGCGGTGTGGACCGCGACGAAGAACCTCAACCAAGCGCTCATTGCCGCGGCGGTCGTGCTCGTCGTCGCGCTCGTGCTGCGCCTCGTGCAGCGTCAGACGGTGAAGTTTGTCGTCGCTGCGGCGTTCGCCACGGCCTTCGCTGCGTTTCTCGCGAAGCGTTCCGGCAACGCGTCCGACGTCTTCCTGCCCGGTCTCATCCAGGCGGGCGTCATGCTCGCCATCAGCATTGCGTCGATCGTCGTGCGCTGGCCGCTCGTCGGTTTCATCGTCGCGGGCGGCGACCCGAACCTCAAGGACGACCCCACGGCGTGGCAGCGCAGCCGCGCCATGGTGAAGGTCTGCACGCGCCTGACGTGGGTGTTCGCGGCCCTGTTCGCCGTGCGCCTGGCCGTCATGCTGCCGCTCTACCTGGCCGACCAGGTGACGATGCTCGGTGTCGCCAAGATCGCGCTCGGTTGGCCGCTGTACCTCGCCGCCCTCGCCCTCATGGCGCTGTTGCTCCTGCGCGGTGAGACCCCGCTGGACACCCACGACGCGCTACTGCACGACGACCGCGAAGGCCACGAACGTCTCGAGCACGAGGCGCGCGAGCACGGCGCCTGACGCCGCTTGCCCGCAGTGCTGAGCGACCTCAGAAGTTGCGGTCGCTCAGGACCGTCTGCACCTCGTCGCGACGCCGTCCCGTGAGCTTCGCCGCGAGGGTGCGCTCGGCGTCACGCGTGGCGAGGAAGAGCAGTTCGTCGAGTGCCTGGAGGCTATCCTCGGGCACCGGCGCCATCGGCAGTTGGTCGCGGATGATGCCGACGAGCACGCACTCCGGCGGAAGGGCGAGATCGGCCACGCTACTGCCGCAGTAGGGGGAGTCGAGGGGGAGCGTGAGCTCCACCATCGTGGCCTTGCCCTGCTGGAACTCGAAGAGGCGCACGAGGTCGCCGACGCTGACGGCCTCCTCGACGAGCGCCGTCATGAGGCGCGGGGTGGAGACGGCGACGTCGACGCCCCAGCCCTCGTCGAACATCCACTCGTTGCGCGGGTTGTTGACGCGGGCCACGGTACGCGGCACGCCGAACTCCGTCTTCGCGAGCAGGGAGACGACGAGGTTGACCTTGTCGTCACCCGTGGCGCAGACGACGACGTCGGCGTGCTCGAGCTGTGCCTCCTCGAGCGTGGCCACCTCGCACGCGTCGGCGAGGAGCCACGTGGCGTCCGGGATGGCCTTGACGCGCTCCTCGCGGGCGTACTTGTCGATGACGAGCAGGCTGTGTTCGTTGCTCAGCAGTTCGCGGGTGATGGATCGGCCGACGCTTCCGGCCCCGACGACGACGATGCGCATGACGTGCCTCTCAGTGCTCGCGCGCGAGCGGGTTCGTGAGGTCGGTGTGAGGGCCCTGCGAGAGCAACGCCTCGATGAGCTCCCGGCGGGCTGATTCGACGACGAAGTGCACGATGTCGCCCTCCTGGTGGACGAGGCCGGCGCGGGGCAGGATGCCGGTGCTCAGGCGCGAGACGTACGCGACGCGCGAGGTGGTGACCTGCTCGAGTTCGTCGTAGGCGTGCCCGATCCACGCGGGGTGGACGGGGATCTCGAGGATGGCGAGGGTGCCCGACTGATCGTGGTGCACCGCGGTGCTCTCCTGCGGCACGATGCGCCGCAACACCTGGTCGGCGGTCCAGCGAACGGTGCGACCGTGGGGATGCCGAGGCGCTGGTAGATCTCGGCGCGGCCCGGGTCGTAGATGCGGGCGACGACGCGTTCGACGCCGTACGTCTCGCGTGCCACGCGGGCCGAGAGGATGTTCGAGTTGTCACCGCTGGAGACGGCGGCGAAGGCGAACGCCTCTTCGATGCCGGCGGCGATGAGCGTCTCGCGGTCGAAGCCGACCCCGACGATGCGGCGTCCGAGGAACGAGCTCGGCAGGCGGCGGAAGGCGGATTCGTCGCGGTCGACGATGGCGACGCTGTGGCCGGTGTCCTCGAGCGTGCGTGCGAGGAAGGAACCGACGCGGCCGCAGCCCATGATGACGTAGTTCACGAGGCGACCCTATCGAAGGTGAGGCCCTGCTGCGTTGCGTGTTCCGGGACATCCGGGGGAGGGTGAACGACATGGCAACGTCACGTTCTGCACCCGGTCGCCGCTCTGGAATGAACCGTCGCAAGGCCCGCAAGGGCCGCCCGATGGAGGGCGAGCGGCTGGAACTCGCCGTCGAGGGCGTCGCGCACGGCGGGCACTGCGTCGCCCGCCACGAGGGCCGCGTCGTCTTCGTGCGGCACACGCTGCCCGGCGAGCGCGTCGTCGCGCGGATTACGGAGGGCACGAGCGAGTCGAAGTTCCTTCGCGCCGACGCCGTCGAGGTGCTCGACGCCTCGCCCGATCGCGTCCCCGCGCCGTGCCCGTTCTCCGGCCCCGGCATGTGTGGCGGCTGCGACTGGCAGCACGTCGCCCTGCCCGCGCAGCGCGCGCTCAAGACGCAGGTGGTGCGCGAGCAACTGCAACGCATCGCCAAGATCGACCTTCACGAGGTGGCCCCCGACTTCACCGTCGAGGAACTGCCCGGCCACCCCGACGGGCTGCGCTGGCGCACCCGCCTCGAACTCGCCGTCGACGACGGTGTTGTGGGCCTGCGCGAACACCGCTCACACCGACTCGTCGAGATCGACGACTGCGTCGTCTCGGACGAGGGTTTCACCGCGGCGCTGCGTGACCGCTTCGACTCCTCGGTCGCGGGCCTCGACCTCGTGCGCCCCTCCGTCGGCGACATCGTCGGCATCGAGCTGCCGCAGCCCAAGGGCGAGAAGACCCCCGCGGTGCGCGAGATCGTCGACACCGCCCACGGCAGCGCCGAGTTCGACGTCAGCGCCCGTGGGTTCTGGCAGGTGCACCCGGCGGCTGCCTCCACGTTCCTCGACGTCGTCCTCGACGCCACCGACCCGCAGGAGGGGGAGCGGGCCGTCGACCTGTACTGCGGCGTCGGCCTGTTCACGCGCGCCCTCGCCGACCTCGTGGGCCCGAGCGGTTCGGTGCTCGGCGTCGAGGCGGATGCCGAGGCGATCGAGTACGCCCGCACGAACATGGGCGGAGCCCGCCACGTCGACCTCCTTGCGTCCGACGTGGCGAAGGCCAACCTCGGAACCGGCGCCGACGTCGTCGTCCTCGACCCGCCCCGTGCAGGTGCGGGCCGCGACGTCGTGGCGACGATCGCCGACCTCGCGCCCCGCGTCGTCACCTACGTCGCGTGCGACCCGGCCGCGCTCGCGCGTGACCTCGGCTACTTCGCCGATCGCGGCTACCAGGTCGATGCTCTGCGCGGCTTCGACGCGTTCCCCATGACGCAGCACGTCGAGTGCATCGCGGTGCTGCGACCCCCCGGTGAGGCGAACGCATCCTGAGATCGTCGACATCGGGCTCGCCTAGTGGGGCGACATGACGGGCTCGGCGACCTACGATCAAGGCAGGAGAACGGCCTCGGCGAGGGCAGGTGGCAAAGTTAGGTTTGCCTTTGCTGAGGGGCGTTCCCAGCGTGTGATTAAGTTATCTTGACGTCAAGATAAATGACGCGGGACGCGGGCCCGAGGGGCGCGCTCCCAGGCAACAGACGAAGGAGTCGGCGTGAGTCAGAGCACGGACAGCTTCGGAGCAAAGGGCACCCTTGAGGTTGGCTCGAACAGCTACGAGATCTACCGCATCAACACGGTCGAGGGCCACGAGACCCTGCCGTACAGCCTCAAGGTTCTCCTCGAGAACCTGCTGCGCACCGAAGACGGCGCGAACGTCACCAAGGAGCAGATCTCCGCTCTCGGTGGCTGGAACGAGAAGGCCGACCCGGACACCGAGATCCAGTTCACGCCCGCGCGCGTGATCATGCAGGACTTCACCGGTGTTCCCTGTGTCGTCGACCTCGCCACGATGCGTGAGGCCGCCGGCGAACTCGGCGGTGACACGAACAAGGTCAACCCGCTCTCGCCGGCCGAGCTCGTCATCGACCACTCGGTCCAGATCGACGCCTTCGGCACGAACGACGCGTTCGAGAAGAACGTCGAGCTCGAGTACGAGCGCAACAACGAGCGTTACCAGTTCCTGCGCTGGGGCCAGGGCGCCTTCGACGACTTCAAGGTCGTCCCCCCGGGCACCGGCATCGTCCACCAGGTCAACATCGAGCACCTGGCGCGCGTCGTCATGGAGCGCGAGGGCGTGGCCTACCCCGACACCTGCATCGGTACCGACAGCCACACCACGATGGAGAACGGCCTCGGCGTCCTCGGTTGGGGCGTCGGCGGTATCGAGGCCGAGGCCGCGATGCTCGGCCAGTCCGTCTCGATGCTCATCCCGCGCGTCGTCGGCTTCAAGATCACCGGTGAGATCCCCTCGGGCGTCACCGCCACGGACGTCGTCCTCACGATCACGCAGATGCTGCGCGAGCACGGTGTCGTCGGCAAGTTCGTCGAGTTCCACGGTGAGGGCGTCGCCTCCATCCCGCTCGCGAACCGCGCCACGATCGGCAACATGAGCCCCGAGTTCGGCTCCACGTGTGCGATCTTCCCGATCGACTCCGTGACCCTCGACTACCTGCGCCTCACGGGCCGCAGCGACGAGCAGGTCGCCCTCGCCGAGGCGTACGCCAAGGAGCAGGGCATGTGGCTCGACCCGAGCGTCGAGCTGCGCTTCTCCGAGGAGCTCGAGCTGGATCTGTCGACGGTCGTCCCGTCGATCGCCGGCCCGAAGCGCCCGCAGGACCGCATCCTGCTGTCCGAGGCCAAGCAGCAGTTCGTCGCCGATCTCGACAACTACGTCGTCAACGGCAACAGCATCGAGGACAGCTCGGTCGACGAGGAGCTCGAGGGCACCTTCCCTGCGTCCGACTCGGTGAACACGAGTGCCGACCAGGTCTCCGACCCGCGTTCGGCCCCGACGAACTCGCCGATCTCAGGCAAGAGCGAGCGCCCCTCCAAGCCGACCACGGTCAACCGTGACGGTGGAAGTTTCGAGATCGACCACGGTGATGTCGCCATCGCCTCGATCACGAGCTGCACCAACACCTCGAACCCGTCGGTCATGCTCGCGGCCGGTCTTCTCGCGAAGAACGCCGCCGACAAGGGCCTCAAGGTCAAGCCGTGGGTCAAGACGTCGATGGCTCCGGGCTCGAAGGTCGTCACCGAGTACTACGAGAAGGCGGGCCTGTGGCCGGCGCTCAAGGCTCTCGGCTACCACCTCGTCGGTTACGGCTGCACCACCTGCATCGGTAACTCCGGCCCGCTGCCGGACGACATCTCCGCTGCCGTCAACGAGAACGACCTCGCCGTCGTCTCCGTCCTGTCGGGTAACCGCAACTTCGAGGGTCGCATCAACCCCGACGTGAAGATGAACTACCTGGCCTCCCCGCCGCTCGTCATCGCCTACGCGCTGGCCGGCACGATGGACTTCGACTTCGAGAACGAAGCCCTGGGTCAGGACAAGGACGGCAACGACGTCTTCCTCAAGGACATCTGGCCGAGCGCGCAGGACGTCGACTCGACGATCGCGTCCTCGATCAACCGCGACATGTTCCTCGAGCAGTACAAGGACGTTTTCGCCGGTGACGAGCGCTGGCAGGGTCTCGAGACGCCGTCCGGTAGCACGTTCGAGTGGGACGACGAGTCCACGTACGTCCGCAAGCCCCCGTACTTCGAGGGCATGAAGATGGAGCTGACCCCGGTCACCGACATCAAGGGCGCCCGCGTGCTCGCCAAGCTGGGCGACTCGGTCACCACCGACCACATCTCCCCGGCCGGCAACATCAAGGCCGACAGCCCCGCGGGCAAGTACCTCGCCGAGCGCGGCGTCGACCGCAAGGACTTCAACTCCTACGGTTCGCGCCGCGGTAACCACGAGGTCATGGTGCGCGGTACGTTCGCGAACATCCGCCTGAAGAACCAGCTCCTCGACGGCGTCGAGGGTGGCTTTACGCGCGACTTCACGAACAACGGTGAGCAGAACACGATCTACGACGCCGCGATGAACTACGCCGAGGCCGGTACGCCGCTCGTTGTGCTCGCCGGCAAGGAGTACGGTTCGGGCTCGTCGCGTGACTGGGCTGCGAAGGGTACGCGTCTGCTGGGCGTCAAGGCCGTCATCGCCGAGTCGTTCGAGCGCATCCACCGCTCCAACCTCATCGGCATGGGCATCCTGCCGATGCAGTTCCCGGCCGGTAAGACGGCTGACGACCTGGGTCTGGACGGTACGGAGACCTTCGAGATCACCGGCATCGAGGCCCTCAACGAGGGCACGACGCCGAAGACGGTCAAGGTTGTGGCCACGAAGGACGGCGGCGAGACGGTGGAGTTCGACGCGGTCGTCCGCATCGACACCCCCGGTGAAGCCGACTACTACCGTAACGACGGCATCCTGCAGTACGTGCTGCGCAACATCGTCAAGAGTGCGTGACGCGGTAACAGCAGGTAGCTGAACACCGTCGCCCCGGTTCCCTTCAGGGAGCCGGGCCGACGGCGTTGCGGGCCGAGCCGCAGTTACTTGGTCTCGTTGGGATGAGCCGTGTGAACCTGCTCCAGGTAGACGGTGCTGCCGTCCACGTAGAACCAAATACGGGCCGTGCCCTTGAGCGTGGGCTTGTGCTGCCAACGTTGATACGTTCGGCCTCCACGACTGATCGAAGCCAGCGAGCCTTACAGCGGGTAGTTGTTCGGAGTCTTCGACAGGGGAGTACGAGTGAGAAAATCCCAGCTGTCGCTCATGGGATTGCGGATCGTGGCCACGAGATCGCGCCAGCCCTTCTCGGACTGTTTCGTCGCGTATTTCAGCACGTACTCCGACTTTTTGGCCGGCCGCGGTACGACCGCTTCCCTGGGCATGCTCAGGGGCGCTCGACGACGGGTTCGTCATCGAGCCATTCCACAGGCTCGGTGCCCAGCCCCGCGGCTATGGCGGTGGCCGTCTCCCGCCAACTCGTGAGCTTGGTAATCGCCAGATGCGGTTGCCCCGTCGAGAAGGAGGCGCGTGCTGCCTCGACGAGGTCGGTGGCACACTGCTCGCGTTCCGCAGTGCTCAGGGCATACATCCAGGGATAGCGGTTAGCCATGCGCTCACTGAGGGGGCCGTCCTCGAGCGTCACCGTGACGAGAGTCGCAGCGATGTGGAGAAGCTCTGCTCGAGCGTCCGCTTCGCGCTGGGACATGAGTACAAGCGACTCACCATCCCGTCGAGTCACTGTGACGGGGTGGTTCTCGGCCTCGGCGAAGACCTCGGCCGAGTGTTTGCTGAGGTCCGAGGAGCGTCGGGTGACGTGGGGGAGGTTCGCCGCGAGTGACATGAACCCATGATATTCGGAACATGTTCGGAAGTCGACATATGTCTTCTCGCCCGCACACGGTGGAACGGTTCGGGCAGAATGTGCGCCGTCCGACCCATCCGTTCGCAGCTGGGCTCCGAACGCCGGGCATGAGGAACAACCAACGTCAGCAGGGGAGTGAGTGCGGTTAACGTCATCCGCGCGTGCGGCCCGTGCCGCGTCGCTCGCTCCTGTGCCGGATCCGTCAGGTGCTCCGACGCGTGCTGAGGAACTCGTCCAACGTTGCGCGCGAGGTGATAACACCGCGTTCGCGCAGCTGTACGACGACACGAGTGCCCGCGTCTTCGGTCTCATCGTGCGCGTGCTGCGCGACCCGGCGCAGTCCGAGGAGGTTCTCCAGGAGACCTACCTCGACATCTGGCGCCACTCGGCTCGCTACGACGCGAAGCAGGCGTCCGCCATGTCCTGGATGATGACGATCGCGCACCGGCGGGCCGTCGACCGGGTGCGTCACGCCGAGACGGCGAGCGCCCGGGAAGGGCGGTACGCCGTCGAACAGCGCGAGGTCGCGTTCGACTCGACGAGCGAAGCCGTCGTGAGCAGCCTCGAGGCCGAGCGCGTCCGGCGCGCGATGGCGACCCTCACCCCGGTTCAGCGCGAGGCGCTCGAACTCGCCTACTTCGGCGGACACACCCACACCGAGGTGGCCGCCCTGCTCGACCTGCCGCTCGGAACGGCGAAGACACGCATCCGCGACGGACTCATCCGCCTGCGCGACACCATGGGAGGTGAACGATGAAGCGCGACGTTCGACCGGGCGACGCCTACGGACTCATCGGAGCGTACGCGGTGGACGCCGTGACGCCCGAGGAGCGTGAGGCCGTTGAGGCCTACCTGCGCGATCACCCCGAGGCGCTTGGCGAGGTGCTCTCCCTCCAGGAAGCGGCGGCAACGCTGCCCGCCCCCGAGCTGACGCCGCCCGCTCACGTGCGCAGTGAGCTCCTCGCTCAGGTGGCTCGCACCCGTCCGCTGCCACCCGTCGTGCCCGTCGCCGCGGAGCGTTCCCAGACGCCACGCGCGGCCCGGCGAGCAATTCTGTGGCTCGGTGCTGCCGCCGCAGCCATCGTCATCGCGGTGGCCGGGGTACGGATCGCGAGCGACGACGCCGGCTCCATGCCGGCACCAGTCGCGGAGGTCATGCACGCCGACGACGCCCGTGAGTCGGTCATCGACATGGGCGAGCACAAGATCACCGTCACCCGTTCGATGGGTATGGACAAAGCCGTCGTCACGTCGACGACGATGGGGCGCGCCCCGGACGGCATGGCGTACCAGATGTGGGTCAAGGACTCCTCCGGGAAGTTGGTCTCCGGTGGCCTGCTGCCCGAGCCGGAGAAGGACGGGCTCATCGCCATGCCGTTGCACGGTGACGCCGGCGCCGCCCGCGAGGTCGCCGTGTCGATGGAACCGGCCGGCGGTTCGGCCCAGCCGACCTCGAAGGTGCTGGGTTCGGTGCAGCTGTGACGGCCGCGCACCTCGGCAAGGGGCAAGCAGCGTTCGTCGGCTTGGCTTCGACGATCGCCGGCGCGGGGGCAGGGCCCCTCGTCGCGGCGATCACGGGGCCGAGCTATTCGCCGCCGTTCGCGGTCGGTTCGGCCGTTGTCGATGCGGCTCCGACCTGGCTGAAGAACTTCGCCGTGTCGACCTTCGGCACCGCTGACAAGCCCGTCCTGCTCGCCTCCGTGGCGCTCGTCACCGGCCTGCTCGGCGCGCTCGCTGGGCTGCTCGCTCGGACGCGGCTCGTGCGCGGTGTTGCGCTGCTCGGTGTCCTCGTCGCGCTCGCCGGCCTTGCCGCGTGGGCCCGGCCGGGCGGGGGAGTCTTCGCCGTCATCCCGTCGCTCGCGACGGCCTTCGTCGGGGTCGGAAGCTTCGTGGCGGTGATGTCGTCGGCGTCAGGTTCGTCGAGCATCGCGCCTGGCGTGGCCTCGGGCGACGTGACGCGCCGGACGATGCTGAGCGCGGGAGCCCTTGCCGGGCTCGGAGCCGTGGCCGCGGGCATGGGACAGAAGATCGGCTCGCAGGTGACGCAGATGGTGCGCGCACTGCCGCGCCCGAGCCGCTCGCTGCCCGCCATGCCCGCGGGGTTGGAGCGCACCGTGAAGGGGGTGACGCCGCTCGTCACCCCGAACTCGAACTTCTACCGCATCGACACCGCGCTCGTCGTGCCCAACGTCGACGCGGGCGGGTGGCGACTCGTCATCGACGGCGACGTCGAGGAGGAACTCGAGTTCACCTACGACGACATCCTCGCCATGCCGCTCGTCGAGGCGGACGTGACCCTCACCTGCGTGAGCAACGAGGTGGGCGGCGAGTACGCGGGCGGCGCCCGCTGGCTCGGCGTCCCGGTGCGCGACCTGCTCGCCAAGGCGCGTCCGCGCAGCGCGCCGACCAGGTGCTCTCCGTCTCCGACGACGGGTGGACCTGCTCGACGCCGATCGAGGCCTTCCAGGACAAGAACCGTCAGGCTCTCCTGGCCGTCGGGATGAACGGCGAGCCGCTGCCGCGCGAGCACGGTTTCCCCGCGCGTCTCGTCACGCCGGGCCTCTACGGCTACGTCGGGGCGACGAAGTGGGTGACGAAGCTGACGGTCACCACCTACGCCGAGCACCGCGCGTACTGGACCGACCGCGGCTGGAGCGAGAAGGGACCGATCAAGCCCTCGGCGCGCATCGACACACCCCGCGCCGGCCGCACCATCGACGCCGGACGCCTGGCGATCGGCGGCGTCGCGTGGGCCCAGCACCAGGGCATCGTCGGGGTCGAGGTGCAGATCGACGACGGCGAATGGCAGACGGCGAAGCTCGGCCCGAACGTCGGTATCGACTACTGGCGGCAGTGGTGGCTGTCCTGGGACGCGCCCAAGGGGCAGCACACGATCAAGGCCCGTTGCCGGTACGCCGACGGCAAGGTGCAGACATCGCAGGAAGCCGAGGTGACGCCCGACGGCTCCTCGGGATGGCACACCGTCTCGGTCGGTGTGAGGTAGACCACACCCCGTCTCCCATCCATTCGGGTGAGGGCGCCGAATGCCTCATGCACACCGTTTGCGAGAGAAGGAACCATCAGGAAGCGCCTTGCCGCCATCACCCTGTCCGCCTGCGCCGTGTTCGGCGTTGCCGCCTGCAACAACGACGGCCGGGGCTCCGGCAACTCGTCGTCGAACATGCCGACGAGCACCGAGATGAAGAGCCACATGAAGAGCTCCGACTCCATGACGTCCTCGGCGAACTGATCTTCGCCCGCCGAACGACGGCCAACTTACTCGAAGTAGCGACGCGGATTGTCCACCAGGATCGTGTGGATGTCCGCGTCGCTCACGCCGCGCTCGCGCAGCGCAGGGAGCACGTCCTCGCTGATGTGCCGGAAGTTCCAGTTCGGTTGGGCCTGGGGGATGAGTCCCTCGGGGAACCAGTCGATGAGGCACGACGCGTCGTGGGCGATGACGACCTTCTCGGCGTAACCGCGACGGCACAGCTCGACGATCGTGTCGACGCGCTGCTCGAACGGCAGGAGAACGTCGATGCCGAAACGGTCCATGCCGAGGTAGCTTCCGGCGTCGGCGAGCTTGCACAGGTAATCGAGGTCGGTCGAGTCGCCGCTGTGGCCGATGACGACACGACCGAGATCGACGCCCTCCTCGGCGAGCACACGCTGCGCCACGAGTCCGGATTCGCTGCCCGCGTGCGTGTGCACGGTGACCGGAGCCGACGTCTCGGCATTCGCCGCGCCGACCGCCCGCATGACGCGTTCGACACCGGGCGTCAGGCCCTTCTCCTCGATGGCGCACTTGAGGAACGCAGCGCGCACGCCCGTGTCGGCGATGCCCTCGCGCAGGTCCTTGAGGAACAGTTCGGTCATCGGCTCCGGACCGCCGAAGAGGGTCTCCGGGCCCGTGTAGTGGAACTGGAACGGCACGTCGTCGTAGGTGTAGACGCCCGTCGCGACGACGATGTTGAGGTCGGTTCCCTCGGCCACCTTCTGGATGCGCGGGATGTAGCGCCCGAGCCCGAGCACGGTCGGGTCGAGGATCGTGTCGATGCCGAGCTCTTTGAGCTCCTGCAACTGGCGGGACGCATCGGCGACGCGGGCGTCCTCGTCCCACTCGCTGTAGTTGACGCGGTACTCCTCGCCGAGCACGAAGACGTGCTCGTGGACGAGCGTCGCACCGAGGTCGCCGGAGTCGACGACCCCCTTGACGGTCTGGACGTCAGTCATCGTTCTTCTCCTCGTCGTGGGTCCACTCGATGGCGCGCTTGAGGATCTTTCCCGTCGCGCCCTTGGGCAGTTCGTCCGCGAACCGGTACAGGTGTGGCACCTTGTACGCGGAAAGCCGTTCCTTGAGCCACGCGCGCAACGTCTCCGGGTCGGGGGACGCGTCAGGTCGCAGCACGACGACGGCCCCGACCTCCTCGCCGTATGTGTCGTCGCGGATGCCGACGACGGCCGTCTCGACGACGTCCGGGTGCTCGTAGAGCACCTCCTCGACCTCGCGGGGGTAGACGTTGTAGCCGCCACGAATTATGAGATCCTTCGCGCGATCGACGATGCGCAGATACCCGTCGGCGTCGAGCGCGCCGAGGTCTCCGGTGCGGAACCACCCGTCGACGAGGTCGGCCTCGGTGGCCTCGGGACGGTTCCAGTAGCCCTTCATCACCATGGGGCCGGTGATGAAGACCTCGCCGACCTCGTCCACGGCGACGGGTTGCCCGTCAGCGCCGCGCACCTCGACGGCGCTCCCCGGCAGAGCGATGCCCGTCGTGCCGACGCGCTGCTCGATGAAGGGGGAGTGGTACGTCGCCGCGCCGGTGGTCTCCGTGAGGCCGTACCCCTCGAGGATCGTGCAGCCGAAGCGGGTCTCGAACGCGCGGATGACCTCCACCGGCAGGCTCGCGCCGCCGGAGGCAGCCAGGCGGAGATTGGCGAAGTCAGCGGGGCCGAAGTCACCGGCGACGTGCAGGAGGTAGTTCCACATCGTCGGAACGCCCGCGACGATCGTCAGTTCGTGGTCGCGGATCATGCGGACCATGGCCTGCGGTTCGAACGGGCTGAGCAGGGAGAGACTCGCACCGCCGACGAGGATCGTGTTCATGCAGATGCACTGACCGAAGACGTGGAACAGCGGCAGGCCGGTGCCGAACGCGTCCGTCGGCTCCAGTTCGAGCTGTCGAATGAAGATCTCGGCCGTCTCGAGCAGGTTCGAAACGGTGAGCTGCACGCCCTTGGGCTTACCCGTCGTGCCCGAGGTGTAGAGGAGCACAGCGGTCTCGGACGCGTCGCGCTCCACGGGCTCGGACAGCGGCGTCTCGCAGGTGACCGGGGCGTGGGGTTCCAGGCTCCACATGTCGACGTCTGCCTCGGCGCCCGCGCGCTCGGCGGCCGTCGTCGCTGCGTGCCACGCGATGACGAGTCGGGCTCCGGAATCGCCCAGCACGTAACCGATCTCGGCGGGCGTCGACATGACGTTGAGCGTCACGACGACGATGCCCGCAGCCTGGGCGCCGTGGTAGACGGCAGCGAACTCGGGCACCGACGGCGCGATGAGGACAACGCGATCGCCGCGCTCGAGGCCGGCCTCACGCAAGGCGCCGGCCCACTCAGCGACGTGGGAGCGAAGCTCCTCGTAGGACCAGCTCTTCTCGAGGCTTCGGACGGCGGGACGGTCAGGGTTGCGGGAAGCGTGTGTCCAGATGGACGCGGCGACGTTGGGCATGCAGCACCTCGTGATGGCCGGGTGTGATGCGGGTCACGCTACCCATTGCGAGGCTCCATGTGGGCTAAGGCGTCGCGGCGGTTTCCCGACCGGCCTCCGGCGCGACCTCCACCAATCCGTCCGTGGGTCTCCACTGCCATGGCGTGCCGAGTTGATCGCGAAAGCGGATGGTCGTGACGTCGTACTTTCGTGCGAACGTGAGCGGGAAGAATGCGCTTTCGTCGGTCACCAGCACCGGTCTGCCCCACGCCGATCCTCCTGTGACGGCGTTGCTTGCCACGAAGTAGAGCCCCGGCGGCACGGTGACGATTTCGATGTCCTCGCCGCTTGGATGGTTGTTGCCCACCGTGGCGATCCTGACGTCGTGGAAGACGGCGCTCGTCGATCCGCGGTTGGAGACCACGACGCCGTACATCTTCGCCCCGTTCGTGCTGATCGACGGGTCCTCGGTGTAGGCCCACCACGCCTGCAGGTGGCTTGCGAGTGCTCGTCGATCACGGTCGTCTTCCCGTGAGGCTGCGGTGCGTGCGGCGTCGATCGTCTCCGTGCGGGTGCGTTCTGCAGTGTCGTTCGCCGATTGCGCGACCTTGAGGGATCGGGCGCTGAGTGCCAGGCCCGCCAGTGCGGCCGCCGCGGCCGTGACATCCGCGACGCTTCCCAGTTCGATGTTCGCACTCATGGATCGAACGTAGGCCGGCGTAGCGCAGGCGTGGGGCGCGGCGGCGGTAAGGTTTTGGTCAGAAATCAGTAAGACTGGCCGGTTTGCTTCCCGCGGCAGGCGCCTCCTCTCGCGCATCGGTGGCTCACACGATGCGCGAGCTGATCTCCACTCCCGGGTTGACGGTTTCGAGAGCTTCGGTGAGCGCCGCCCGGACCTCGCGGGCTCGCTGCTCGCCGTCGCCTGGGTCGACGTCGAGAACGTCGCAGATGAAGACGGCGTCGGTCGTCTCCTCCGTCAGACGCGTGCGGTAGCACTGGCGCCAGTTCCACCGGCGGCAGGTGACGCCGGCGTCGTCGCGCCAGACGACCTCGCCGGGCTCGGGGTGTTCGACCGTCTCGGCGCCCGAGGCGAGCGTGCCGAACTCCTCGTCCCCGGTCGCGCGTACGAGGCGCAGGGGCCCGTCGTAAGCGGCCAGGTTCTCGCCGCCGAGCGGCGTCTGGAAGCGGACGGAGACGGCGTTGTAGGCGTCGGTCAGCGCGTTGATGCGCGGAAGGGCGTCAGCTCGACGCATGAGCGCCTCCGCGGAGTTGCGGGTGCGTTGGGGCTTGGCGCCGAAGGCGCGGAACGCCTCGCGCCATGCGGCGATGTGGGGGAGTTCCTCGACCTTCGTGTGCTCCAGGAGCGGGCGCACGTGTTCCTCGGCGGCGAACAGCAGCGTTTCGCTCGCCTCGTTCGACTCGCCGCCGCTCAACCCCTCGGCGACGACGAGCACTGCCCGGTAGTCCGGACGAAGCTCGCGGACGGCGTCGTCGATGGAGGCCTGCTCGAGCCATGCGTCATAGGTACCCATGCGGCCATTGTGCACGCTGCGGCTCGGGGCGAGCGCGGACACGCGAGCGCGGACACAGACGTGGGGCGAACCGTCGGCAATGACGGTCCGCCCCACGTCAGGAGCTGCGCGAGTCAGGCGCGCGGCGTGAGCTTCAACGTGATGGTGTTGCCCGGTCCGCTGACCTGCTTAGTCACGAGCTTGTTGAGCGTTCCGCCGGTTCCGCAGCCGGTGAAGCTGGGAATGGTGAAGTTGCCGCTCAAGGTGATGGGGTCGGAGCCGCCCTTCATCGTGCCACTCACCGGGATCTCGACCGGCGCCGACGTCTTGCAGTTCTTGCCCACGAGGTTGATGAGGCCGTGACCGGCGGGGGAGAGATCCTTGATGTGCAGGTACGCCTTCTGCGTCTGCGTCACCTTGTGCGTCGTGGCGTCGATCGTGCCCGTCGCCTTGCCGACCGGCTCGACCGCTATCGTGGCGTAACCGATCTGGAGGCCGCCGAGCTTTACCGGCGTCTTGAGGTCCTTGAGCATGAGGTCGGAGCTCAGAGTGCCCTTCTCGACGTGAACGGTGGAGAAGCTGAAACCGGTCGTCGACGAACTCTGGTTCATCTTCTTGACGTTCGTCGTGGCGGCGACGTCGTAGCCGAGGTTCCAGACGGTGTCCTTCGGCTGCGATTCGGCAGCCTGAGCGCCGGTGGCCGTGAGGGTCGTCGCGCCCGTGAGAGCTGCTGCGGCAACGGCGACGGACGTGGTGCGGCGTGCGGAGAACATATTCTTCCTTCGGTTGACTATGTGGTCCACGTCTCAAGTTACCAATGCGTAAGTTGCTGCGTGGCGACTTCGAGAAATCGGGCGCGAATCGCCGTTGGCGCCGCATCCGTGGACAGGCGTGAGCCGTTGGCGTGAAGCGTTCGTACCCTGAGCCGATGACGATGGGGCTCGGCTGCATCGTGTGCAGCCTGCGAACTCGGATGCCCGTGACGATGGCGTGGTCGACTCCGGGCGCGGCGCTCCTCGCGACGACCGGTGCTGCCGCCGGCGGGTTCGCCGGAGCTGTCGGAGCATTCGCCGTCTGCGGCGTGCTGCTCGCCCTGTGCGGTGCGGTGCCGTGGCTCGAGAAGCTCGTCGAACGCATCCCCGCTGCTCTCGCCAGCGCCATGCTCGCGGGCATCCTCCTCACGATCTGCGCGAAGCCGTTCATCGACCTGCCCCGTGCTCCGTGGCAGATCGGCTGTGTCCTGCTCGCCTCGCTCGTCGCGACGGCGTTCGCGCGACGGTGGGCGGTGCTGGCCGCGCTCGCTGCCGCGCTCGTCGTCATGGGCGTCGACGGAGCCTTCTCACGCACGGGGGCGACGACACTCGCGCCCCACCTCGAGTTCGTCACGCCGCACCTCGACGCGACGGCGATGGTCGCCATCGCGCTGCCGCTCTTCCTTGTGACGATGACGAGCCAGAACCTGCCGGGCGTCGCGGTGCTCGCGTCGTTCGGGTACCGCCTCGGCCTGCGCAAACCGCTTCTCTACACGGGCGCGGCGGGTGTTGCCGGTTCGGTCGCCGGTGCGCACGCCATCAACCTGGCCGCCATCTCCGCGGCGCTCGCGGCGGGCCCCGAAGCGCATCCCCATCGGGATCGTCGGTGGATCGCGGGTGTCGCGTGCGGCGTGGTCTACGTTGCGTTGGCGCCGGCGTCGGCCGCCGTTGTCGCAGTGGCCCTCGTGGCGCCGCAGGGGTTGCTCGCGGCGGTTGCTGCGGTGGCCCTGTTCGGCACCTTCGCCGCAGCTGCTGCGTCGGCACTCGAGCCCGTCGCGACGCGCGAGGCGGCCGCGGTGACGCTCGTCGTCGCCGGTTCGGGCGTGACGCTGGTGGCGTCGGCTCTGCCTTCTGGAGTGTGATCGCCGGCCTGCTCGTGCTCGGGGTGGGTGCGGTGGCGCGGCGTCGGGCCACTCCGAAACAGTAGAACGTATGTTCGAAAAATGGCGTACGCTGACGCCATGTCCGATGTCGTGCAGGGCGGCCCTCCGGGGTGGCCGAGGGGAGTGCCGCCGCCAGGAGCGCCGGGGTGGGAGCAGGCTGCCACGCAGTGGCTCCTCGACCAGTGCCCGGCCGACTTCCGCGCCTACGACGCGTGGCGTCGGCATCCGGTGGCGCTCGCCTGGGTGGCCACGTGGCACGTCGACGCGCAGCTGAACGCGATGCGCGAGTCGTACCGACGTATTCGGGTCGACCTGGCCGACGAGCTGCCCCCGCGCGCCGTTCCGCAGGTGATGGAGCACCTGTCGGCCGAGGGGCTGCGGCTGCGCGCCACGGCGCACGCCGTGCGTCTCGTCCACGAGGCGATGCGGGGCAAGACGTTCGTGCCGCGGTTGTGACGGGGAGGAGGTGACTCTTCGGTAACGCACAGACACCACGGGGTGTACTCGCATGGAACCTTGAAGTCGAACGACCTAGACTCAAGAGACTGCACTCTCGAAAGGCTGATTCAGACGTGACCCTGCTGGAAACCATCTCGGGGCCGGACGATCTCAAGGGCATCCCGGTCGACAAGCTCGATGACCTCGCGGCCGAGATCCGGCAGTTCCTCGTCGATTCCGTCTCCAAGACGGGTGGCCACCTCGGCCCCAACCTCGGTGTCGTCGAGCTGACCATCGCCATGCATCGCGTCTTCGACTCGCCGCGTGACACGTTCGTCTTCGACACGGGTCACCAGAGCTACGTGCACAAGCTGCTCACCGGACGTCACGACTTCAGCAAGCTCAAGAAGTCGGGCGGCCTTTCGGGTTACCCGAGCCGTGAAGAGTCCGAGCACGACGTCGTCGAGAACTCGCACGCCTCCACCTCGCTGTCGTGGGCCGAGGGCATCGCCAAGGCGCGCCGTCTGCGCGGCGAGGTCGACCGGCACACGGTCGCCGTCATCGGCGACGGCGCACTCACCGGCGGCATGGCCTGGGAGGCGCTCAACAACATCTCGGCCGACCCCGACCTGCCGCTCGTCATCGTGCTCAACGACAACGAGCGCTCGTACGCGCCGACGATCGGCGGCATGGCGCAGCACCTCGCGATGATGCGCACGATGCACACCTACGACCAGGTGCTCGACTGGGGCAAGAGCCGCCTGCAGAGCACGCCCAAGGTCGGTAACAAGATGTACGAGGCGCTGCACGGTGTGAAGCGCGGCCTCAAGGACATGGTCTACCCCGACACGGGCGTCTTCGAGAGCCTCGGCATCAAGTACCTCGGCCCCATCGACGGCCACGACGAGCAGGCCGTCGAGACGGCCCTTCGTCGGGCGCGCGACTACGGCCGCCCCACGCTCGTGCACGTCATCACGCAGAAGGGGCGCGGATACAAGCCCGCCTACTCCGACGAAGCCGACCAGTGGCACGGCATCGGCAAGTTCAACCCCGAGACAGGGCTGCCGTTCGAGGTCTCCGGGCGCATCTGGACCGACGAGTTCAGCGACGAGATGGTGGCGCTCGGCGGCGAGCGTGACGACGTCGTCGCGATCACCGCGGCCATGCTCATTCCCGTCGGCCTCGACGACTTCGCGAAGAAGTACCCCGAGCGCGTCTTCGACGTCGGCATCGCCGAGCAGCACGCCGTGACGATGGCCTCCGGGCTCTCCTACGGCGGGCTGCACCCGGTCGTCGCCGTGTACGCCACGTTCCTCAACCGCGCGTTCGACCAGCTCCTCATGGACGCCGCGCTGCACAAGCAGGGTGTGACGTTCGTGCTCGACCGCGCGGGTGTCACCGGTTCTGACGGCGCCTCGCACAACGGCATGTGGGACATGTCGATCTGCTCGATCGTGCCCGGCCTGCACCTCGCCGCGCCGCGTGACGGCGCCCAGGTGCGCGAGCAATTGCGCGACGCCGTCGCGATCGACGATGCGCCGAGCGTCATCCGCTTCCCGAAGGGCGACGTCGGTGAGCCGCTCGTCGCCGAGCGTCGCATCGGGCGCCTCGACGTCATGAAGGACGCCGATAACCCGGACGTGCTCGTCGCGGGTGTCGGTTCGATGGTCGGTGTCGCGCTCGACGTGGCGCAGACCCTGGAGTCGGACGGACTCGCCGTTCAGGTTGTCGACCCGCGGTGGGTCTTCCCGGTCGCCCCGGAGCTCGTCGAGTTGGCTGCTCGCGCGAAGCACGTCGTCGTCGTGGAGGACAACCTCGTCGAGGCCGGTGTCGGTTCCGCGTGTGCGCGCGCCTTCCGTGAGGCCGGCGTCGCTGCGGGCGTCGACACGTACGGCATCCCGAAGGAGTTCCTCCTGCACGCCTCGCGCGGTGAGGTGCTCACCGAGATCGGCCTGACGGCGGACGCCATCACCGCCGACCTGCGCCCCCGCCTGGCAAACGGCAAGGACGTCGCCTGAGTGGCACGGTACGACGACCTTCCGCCACTTCCCGGCGCACTCGTCCCCGGCCCCGCCACCGAGGTGTGGGCGAGCAAGGATTGGATGTGGGACGCGAGCCGCTGGATGGACGAGGTGCTCGAGCGTCGCGGTGTCACGCGTGACGCGACGACGCCGAAGCAGCCGACACTGACGCCGTGGTTCACGCGCCTCGTGGCCGACACCGATCACGGGCGCGTGCGTATGGTGGCGGGCCTTCCGGAGACGACCTCGGAGTCGGTGCTCATGGGGCACCTGGCCACCGTCGTGCCCGACGCCGTGCCGTCGATCTGGGCCGCCGACCGCGAGCGTCGCTGGTTCCTCATGCCCGCCGAGAGTGGCAGTCTGCGTGAGGTGGAGACCGAGGAGTCACGCCTCAGCCTCATGTCGGGGGTGCTGCGCCGCTACGCCGGAATCCAGCGGGCCTCGGCTGCCGTCGCCGACGACATGGTGCGCGACGGCGTCCTCAAGCTGACACCCGGCGACATCGTCAAGCAGTGGCGGCGGCTCGGGTTGTCGCCGAACCACTGGTCGGCGCTGTCGTCCACGGCGCGCCGCCTCGAAGAACTCGGCCTGCCGCTCACGGTTCAGCACGACGACCTGCGTTCCGGCACGGTTCTCGCCGACGGCACCACGGCGGGTCTGACGAAGGCCCGCATCACGGAGTGGATGCACGCGTACGTCGGTCATCCCTTGCTGTCGTTGTACGAGCCGCTGCGCGCCACGACCGAGGGCCTCGACGACGCCGCTGCCGCCGAGGCGCGGGCGCGATTGCTGCGGGCGTACTCCAGCGGGTGGGGCGATGCGCTCGGTTCGAGCGTCCTGCACCGCGCCGTCGACGACGCCCTGCTCCTGGGTCGCATGAGTCGCGTGCTCAGCTGGCGCCGGGCTCTGACGCGAGGGAGCGACACCGAGTTGCGTTCGTGGGGCCGCACGGGTGCCGCACTCATCCGCGAGGTCGAGGAGATCCTCGACGGGCAGCGCCAGGCCTAATGCCCCGGCCGGAGGGATACGCGGGCCAGGCCATGGAGGCACGAGACGGTGCGAAATCTTCCCTTCTTGTGCCCAAGCCGGGCCCTTATACGCAAGAAGGGAAGAATCCTTCCCCTCCTGCGCGACGGCCCTGGACCCCGCTCAGTTGGCGGGCACGTCGGGCCACTCACCGCGCGCGACGAGGACGTCCTTGAGGGTGTCGGCTCGGTCGGTGACGAGGCCGTCGACGCCGAAGTCGAGCAGCCGCTCCATGTCGGAGCGCTCGTTGACGGTCCACACGTGCACCTCGACGCCGGCCGCGAGCGCGGCGTTGAGCAGCGCCCCGTCGAGCACGCGCACCCGTCCGTGGCGCTCGGGGATCTGTAGGGCGTCGATGCCCTTCGCGAGCCGCCTGAACAGCATCCGCCCCACGACGGGAACGTGGGCGCTCACCCACAGCGCCGTCATGAGTTCCTGCCCGGGCGAACTGCGTACCGGTCGGCTGAGGCCCGAGAGCACCGCCCGCCGGCGCTTCTCCGAGAACGACGTCACCCGCACCCGATCGTGCGCTCCGTGCTGCTCGATGCACGCGATGAGTGGCTCGATCGCCCCGGCAGCCTTGACGTCGATGTTGACGCACAGCTGCGGGTGACGCGTGAACAGATCGTCGAGGCGGGGGATCGGCTCGACGCCGTTGATGCGAGCCTCCGAGACCACAGACCACGGGAGCTGCGCGATGACGCCGCGGGCGTCCGTCGTCCGGTCGAGCGTCTCGTCGTGGAACGCGAGCAGCACCCCGTCGGCGGTGGCGTGCACGTCGGTCTCCACCCAGCGATACCCGAGCCTCACGGCCGCGTCGAACGCGGACATCGAGTTCTCGAGGGTGTGATCGTCGCCGCCCGAGAAACCTCGGTGGGCGAGTGCTTCGGGGAATGCGTGCAGGGCCATGACGAGAGGCTATGCCATCGCTGCGATGGCGCGCCTGCAGCCCTTCGCGGGTGCTGGTCTTGAGCTGTCTCAAGTTTCCCGCGAGTATTTCTCGCGGAGGTCGTGCCACGTGGTTGCCTGGACCTCGCAGGGTGACGACAGACGCCGCCCTTCGCGAAAGGGCTCACAGAATGAAGCGCTGCTCATGGCGTCGCGCCGCCGCCATCTCCACCGTCGTCCTCACGCCGATGGGGGTTGCCACCGCCGCCGTGGCGCCGTCCGGCTCCGCGGGCATCGGCGATCCGTACTACCCCAACTACGGCAACGGCGGATACGACGTCGACCACTACTCGATCAACGTCGAGTACGACCGGACGAAGAACACGGTGAAGGGCAAGACCTGGGTCTTCGCCACGACGAAGCAGAGCCTGGGCCGCTTCAACCTCGACCTCGCGCTGCGCGCCAAGCTCGTCACGGTCAACGGGCGTCCTGCCAAGTTCACCCAGAGCGAGCACGAACTCGTCGTCACTCCCTCGCGTGCTCTCAAGAAGGGGGAGAGCATGGCCGTCGAAGTCACCTACGGCGGCAACCCCAGCACGACGAAGGTCAAGGGCTTCACGCCCTGGGTCACGACGCCGGACGGCGCCGCGGCCCTCGGAGAGCCGGAATCGGCTGCGTGGTGGTACCCCTCGAACGACCACCCGCGTGACAAGGCGACCTACGACATCGCCATCACCGTCCCCAAGGGCGTTGAGGCACTGAGCAACGGCACGCTGCAGTCGAACAAGGTCTCGGGGCCGTGGCAGACGTGGCGTTGGCAGGTGTCGCAGCCGATGGCGCCGTACCTCGCCTTCTTCGTGACAGGTCAGTTCACCATCACCAAGGGCACGTCACAGGGCATTCCGTGGCTCAACGCCGTCACCACCGTCAAGAGCCCCCAGCAGCGGTATGCGGCTGCGGATCTGGCGCGTACTCCGGAGATCGTCGCGTGGGAGGCCAAGCAGTTCGGCCCGTACCCGTTCGAGACGATGGGTGGCGTGGCTCCGAACGCGCCCCTCGGGTTCGCGCTCGAGAACCAGACGCGCCCCGTGTACTCCAACGTGTTCTGGGCCGACGGCCCGAGCGAGGGCGTCATCGTGCACGAGCAGGCCCACCAGTGGTTCGGTGACTCGGTTTCGGTTCACAACTGGAAGGACATCTGGCTCAATGAGGGCTTCGCCACATACGCCACGTGGCTGTGGTCCGAGAAGCAGGGAGAGGGTTCGCGTCAGGATCTCCTGGAGAGCTACTACCTCACGCCTCCGGACGAGGACTTCTGGTCGACCACGATCGGTGATCCCGGGGCCGGAAACGAATTCGACGCTGCGGTCTACGACCGTGGCGCCATGACACTCGCCGCTCTGCGCAACCGTGTCGGGGAGGCGAAGATGTCGAAGATTCTCAAGACCTGGACGCGTCAGAAGGCCGATGGCAACGCGCGCATCGCCGACTTCATCGCGTTGGCCGAGCGCATCAGCGGTCAGCAGCTCGACTCGTTCTTCACGGCATGGTTGTACACGCCGCAGCGCCCGGCGGCGACGAAGGCCAACGGCTTCCCCGCTACCTTCGCCAAGCGTGCGAGTACCGCGAGAACCCAACGCGTCGCGATGCCGGCGAGCCGGGCTCAGCTCGACGCCGACCACAAGCAGATGATCGCTCAGGAGCGGCAGCGCGTCGTGGGCTGACGAGAAAGTACGGGAACGACGAGCCCGCCCCGTCACCGAGTGGTGACCGGGCGGGCTCGTCGTCGAGGCGACTCAGTGCGTCAGGTTCAGTTGCTGAACTCGTCGTCGCGGAAGCTCGTGATGTCGGCGCCGAGCGCGTTGAGGCGCTCGTCGAGCTCCTCGTAGCCACGGTTGATGACGTAGATGTTGCGCAGGATCGACGTGCCGGGGCACGCGAGCATGCCCAGCAGGATGACGACGCCCGGGCGCAGCGCCGGCGGGCACATCACCTCGGCGGCACGCCACTTGGCGGGACCTTCGATCATGACGCGGTGCGGGTCCATGAGGTGCACCGTGGCGCCGATCTTCGTCAACTCGTTGAGGTAGATCGCTCGGTTCTCGTACACCCAGTCGTGGATGAGCGTCTGACCCTCGGCGCACGCCGCGATAACGGCGAAGAACGGCAGGTTGTCGATGTTGAGGCCGGGGAAGGGCAGCGGGTGGATCTTGTCCGTCGGCGCCTTGAGCGGGCCCGGCTTCGTCGTGAGGTCGACGAGGCGCGTCTCGCCGTTGGCGGACGTGTACTCCTCGGTGATCTCGTAGCGGAAGCCCATCTCCTCGAGGATGGCGAGCTCGATCTCCATGAACTCGATCGGCACGCGCTTGATCGTGATCTCCGACTTCGTCACGATCGCCGCGGCGACGAGCGACATGGCCTCGATCGGGTCTTCGCTCGGGAAGTACTCGATGTCCTTGTTGATCTCGCCGACGCCCTGGATCTCGAGGGTCGTCGTGCCGACGCCCTCGATGGAGACACCGAGCTCGCGCAGGAAGAAGCACAGGTCCTGCACCATGTAGTTGCTCGAGGCGTTGCGGATGATCGTCTTTCCCTCGTAGCGAGCGGCGGCGAACAGCGCGTTCTCGGTGACGGTGTCGCCACGCTCGATGAGGACGATCGGCTTCGTCGGGCGCACCGAGTTGTCGACGGACACGTGGTAGTAGCCGTTCGACGCCTCGACGGACATGCCGAACGCGCGCAGCGCGTGCAGGTGGGGCTCGACGGTGCGCGCACCGAGGTCACAGCCGCCGGCGTTCGGCAGTTCGAACGTGTCGAACTCGTGCATGAGCGGGCCGAGGAACATGAGAATCGTGCGGGTGCGGCGCGCGGCGACCTCGTCGATCGTCGACAGGTCGATCTTCTCCGGCGGCGTGATCTCGAGGTCGCTCGAGTCCGGCAGCCAGCGCGTCTTCACACCGATGGAGTTGAGCACCTCGGTGATCCGGTTGACCTCTTCGATGCGAGCGAGGTTGCGCAGCGTGGTGCGTCCCTTGTTGAGCATGGCGGCACACAGGCAGGCGACCGCAGCGTTCTTGCTCGTGCGGACGTCGATCGAACCGGAGAGCTGCTTGCCGCCCTCGATGCGCATGTTCAGGGGGAGGTTGCTACTGGCCACGGTGATGATCTCCGAATCGAGTGCTCTGCTGATCTTGGTCAGCATTTCCATGCTGAGGTTCTGGCCGCCCTGCTCGATGCGGGCGACCGCGCTCTGCGAGGTGCCGACCTGCGCCGCGAGGGCGCTCTGCGTCAGACCGCGTTCGAGCCGGACTTCACGGATGGTGCCACCGATGCGTACAAGCTGCTGTTGAACCATGCTCTCCATGCTATATCTCATGTATGAGATAAAGAACCGTCCACCGAGTGCGTTCACCACGCGGCGTGTTTCTCGACGATACCCGTTCACTCCTCGCGATCAACCGTCCGTCTTGGAACGGCGAGTCGCACGCGCTCGAGGACACACAGAACGCGCGGGGAGAGCATCTGTGCTCTCCCCGCGCGTTCTTTTGCGCGAAGCTGGATCAGCCGGCGACGCTGGCAGCACCCTTCGGCAGGAAGCGCTGACCGGTGACCTTCTCGGAGATGCCGAGGCGGTCGAGCAGCGGCGTCACGCCACCGTTCCAGAACGGGAAGCCCGCACCGGTGATCATCGCGAGGTCGATGTCCATCGGAGCCGCGACGACCTCCTCGTCGAGCATGCGACGCGTCTCGTCGGCGAGGGCCTCCAGGGCGCGGTCACGCACCTGCTCGGCGGTGAGCTCCGTGGCGCCGGTCTTCTCGAACTGAGCGAAGACCTCCTCGTTGAGCTTGCCGTCCTTGCCGTAGAAGCCCGGGATCTTAGCCTCGACGACCTTCGCCAGGTTCGGCGAGACGTAGAAGCGATCCGGGAACGCACCGTGCAGCGTCTCGCTGTTGTGCAGCGCGATCGCCGGGCCGACGAGCGACATGAGCATGAACGGCGGCATCGGCGTGATGCCGGCGAACGCCTTCTCGACGGTCTCGACCGGCGTGCCCTCGTCCGCGATCTTGCCCGCCTCGCCCATGAAGCGGCCGAGGAGGCGGTTGACGACGAACGACGGCGAGTTCTTCACGAGGATGCAGGTCTTCTTGAGCTGCTTGCCCGTGGCGAACGCGGTGGCGAGCGTCGCGTCGTCCGTCTTGTCACCGCGGATGATCTCCAGCAGCGGCATGACGGCGACCGGGTTGAAGAAGTGGAAGCCCACGACGCGCTCGGGGTGCGCGAGGTCCTCCGCCATCTCCGTCACCGACAGCGACGAGGTGTTCGTCGCGAGGACGCACTCGGGCGTGACGATGGCCTCGACCTCGGACCACACCTTCTTCTTGACGCCCATCTCCTCGAAGACGGCCTCGATGACGAAGTCGGCATCGGCGAAGCCGTCCTTGCTCGTCGAACCCGTGACGAGACCCTTGAGGCGGTTGGCCTTGTCGGGGGAGACACGCTTCTTCTCGAGGAGCTTGTCGATCTCGGCGTGCACGTACTCCACGCCCTTGTCGACGCGCGCCTGGTCGAGGTCTGTCATGATGACCGGCACGTCGAGGCGGCGGATGAACAGCAGCGCCAGCTGGCTGGCCATGAGGCCGGCACCGACGACGCCCACCTTCGTCACCTTGCGTGCGAGCGCCTTGTCCGGCGCACCGGCGGGACGCTTGGCGCGCTTCTGGACGAGGTCGAACGCGTACAGCCCGGCGCGCAGCTCGTCGCTCATGATGAGGTCGCCGAGGGCCTCGTTCTCGCCCTCGAAGCCCTGCTCGCGCGTGTTCGTGCGGGCAGCCTCCACGAGGTCGATCGCACGCAGCGGAGCGGGGGCAGCGCCACCCGTCTTCTGCATGGTGAAGGCACGGGCCTTCTCACAGGCGGCCTTCCACGTCGACTCGTCCTTGTCGAGCTCAGGGCGCTCGACCTTCTTCTCGCCCGAGATGACGTCGGACGCGAAGCGCAGCGAGTCCTCGAGGAACGTGACCGGCGCGAGGAGCTCGTCGGCGACGCCCAGCTTGAACGCCTGAGCACCCGTGGCCATCTTGTTGTTCGACAGCGGGTTGCTGATGATGAGCTGCAGCGCGTTCTCGACACCGATGAGGTTCGGCAGCAGGTACGTGCCGCCCCAGCCGGGCACGAGACCGAGGAAGCACTCCGGCAACGAGTAGGCCGGAACGTCCGCGGACATCGTGCGGTAGTCGCAGTAGAGCCCGATCTCGACGCCGCCACCCATGGACGCGCCGTTGACGAACGCGAACGTCGGGATGTCGAGGTCGGCGATCTTCGAGAAGACGCGGTGGCCCTGCTCGGCGATCTCGACGGCCTGCTCGCGGCTCGTGATGGCGGGGATGCCCGTCAGGTCGGCGCCGACAGCCATGATGAACGGCTTCCCGGTGACACCGAGACCGACGATCTCGCCCTTGGCCGCACGCTCGGCGGCCGTGTCCAGCTGAGCCTCGAGCTCGGCGAGGCCGAGCGGGCCGAAGCTGTTCGGCTTCGTGTGGTCGAAGCCGTTGTCGAGCGTGATGAGGACGAAGGTGCCGGACGTCGTGCCGTCGTGACGCGGGAGCTGGATGTCCTGCGCGAGGGCGTGCGTGACGACCTCGTCGTGAGCCTGGTTCTTCGATGCGTCGTTCATCAGGCCACCTTCTCCTTGCCGTAGTCGGGGTGGTTCGGGTTCTCCCAAA
This sequence comes from Dermacoccus abyssi, assembly GCF_003515945.1. Lineage (GTDB taxonomy): Bacteria > Actinomycetota > Actinomycetes > Actinomycetales > Dermatophilaceae > Dermacoccus > Dermacoccus abyssi. The sequence goes on along the minus strand of NZ_QWLM01000006.1, from coordinate 109,449 downwards.
TGACAGCGCCACCCATGCCGATGCCGATGCACATGGCCGTGAGGCCGTAGCGGGCCTCGGGCTTCTCGGCGAACTGGCGCGACAGCTGCGTCATGAGGCGCACGCCGGAGCTGGCGAGCGGGTGACCCGTCGCGATGGCGCCGCCGTAGGCGTTGACGCGCTCGTCGTCGGCGTCGATGCCGAAGTGGTCGAGGAAGGCGAGCACCTGGACGGCGAAGGCCTCGTTGAGCTCGAACAGGTCGATGTCGTCGATCGTGAGACCGGCCTGCTTGAGAGCCTTCTCCGTGGCCGGGACCGGGCCGATGCCCATGACCTCGGGGTCAACGCCGACGAAGGAGTAGCCGACGAGGCGCATGCCGACGGGCAGGCCGAGTTCCTTGGCCTTCTCCTCGGAGGCGAGGATGCAGGCCGTGGCGCCGTCGTTGAGACCGGCGGCGTTACCGGCGGTCACGTTGCCGTGGGCGCGGAAGGGCGTCTTGAGACCGGCGAGGTCCTCGACCGTGGTGCCCGGACGCGGCGGCTCGTCGGTGGTGGCCAGGCCCCAGCCCTTCTCGGCGTGACGCGTGGCGACGGGCACGAGGTCCTGCTGGATCTTGCCCTCGGCGTAGGCCTTGGCGAGCTTGTTCTGCGAGCCGACGGCGAACGCGTCGCACCGTTCCTTGGTGATGGCCGGGAAACGGTCGTGCAGGTTCTCGGCCGTCTTGCCCATGACGAGGGCACTCGGGTCGACGAGCTTCTCGGCGACGATGCGCGGGTTCGGGTCGGTGCCCTCACCCATGGGGTGGTGGCCCATGTGCTCGACGCCGCCGGCGATGGCGATGTCGTAGGCGCCGAACGCGATGCCGGACGCGGTCGTCGTCACGGCCGTCATGGCGCCGGCGCACATGCGGTCGATGGCGTAACCGGGAACGGACTTGGGCAGACCCGACAGGAGAGCGGCCATACGGCCGATCGTCAGGCCCTGGTCACCGATCTGCGTCGTGGCGGCGATGGCCACCTCGTCGACGCTCTCTGGCGGGAGGTTCGGCTGACGACGCATGAGTTCACGGATGCATTTGATGACCAGGTCGTCGGCGCGGGTCTGGGCGTACATGCCCTTCTCACCGGCCTTGCCGAACGGCGTACGAACACCGTCGACGAAGACGACCTCATGGAGCGTGCGGGGCACGTTGCCTCCCGAAGTTAGACAAAGCTGACTAGGCCAGGCTAACCCGTTCGGTTACCCGTGAGTACGCGGGTCGATCAATTCGTCGGGTGATCGAGCGCGGCCTCGGCGAGAAGCGGCGCGACGATGTCGCACTGCCAGGGGCGTGCGCCCCCGGCGGCGAGGGCTTCACGCCATCCGGCTTCGCTCTGATCGGCGGGGGGCGACCAGATGGTGCGGCGCAGGAGATCGGGCGTCAGCAGGTTCTCGACGGGCACGTTGCGCTTCTCGCTGAACTGCTGGAGGCCGTAGCGGACGTCGTCGAGACGACCAGCGGCGGCTGGGTTGCGATCGGCCCACGCCCGGATCGGCGGGGGAGCGTTCGTACGCATCGTCAGGGGCGGCAGCTCGCGCTGCGGCAGGGAGTCGGCGTTCTTGAGCGCGTTGAGCCAACGCTCGCCGTAGCGCGCGAGTCCCCGGTGCGCGGGGCGCGGACGGCGGCGTCGGGCCGAACCGTCACCGACGCGTGGGCGGATGGCGGGCGGGCCGACGAGACCGGCGACGTCGTTGGGGTTGCGGCGGGCCAGATCGATGATGAGCGCGTCGGGCAGCACGCGACCCGGCGTCGTGTCGCGGCGCTGGGCGATGTCCTCGCGCGTCTGCCACAGCGAACGCACCCGGGCGACCTGGCGCGGATCGCGCAGCGCGTGCAGACCGGACGTGCGTCGCCACGGGTCCTTCTTCGGCGTCGGGCCCTCGAAGTCGAGCAGCGCCTCGAACTCCTGACGGGCCCATTCGCCCTTGCCCTGGGCTTCGAGGTCGGCGGCCAGGGCGTCACGCACCTCGACGAGACGCTCGACGTCGAGCGCGGCGTAGACGAGCCAGTCGTGGGGCAGCGGACGCGTCGACCAGTCAACGGCCGAGTGCTCCTTGGCGAGCGTGACGCCGACGTAGTGCTCCGTGACGGCGGCGAGCCCGACGCGGGCGAGGCCGGCGAGGCGGCTGCCGAGTTCGGTGTCGAACAGCGCCTTCGGGTAAAGACCGAGGGCCTTGAGGCAGGCAAGATCCTGCGTTGCGGCGTGAAGAACCCACTCGGCCTTGCCGATGGCGGCATTCAGGCTGCTGAGATCGCTGCACGGCACCGGGTCGATGAGCCAGGTGCCCGAACCCTTGCGCCGCAGCTGGACGAGGTAGGCGTCGTTTCCGTAGCGGAAGCCCGACGCGCGTTCGGCGTCGATGGCGACGGGCCCGAAGCCGGCGCGGATGGCGGCGCAGCACTCCTTGAGACGCGCGGCCGTCGTCACGATCTCGGGAACGCCGTCAGCCGGTTCGGCGAGCAGGGGATAGCTCGGCTTGTCGTCGGTCGGCTGCGCGTCCTCAAGCGACGCGTTGTCGCCGGCGGGGGAGTCGGACGTCATCAGAAGCGCCCCGGCAGGGCGGACACCCCTTCGGGCAGCGGCGGCAGGCCGGCGACCGTGCACATGAGCGTGGCCCAACCCTGCAGGTGGGCGGCGATGTCGTTGCCATCCGGGGTCCACGACGCACGCACTTCGAGCTCGACACTCGAGGGACGCTCGGCGAGGCCGGCGAAGCTCTCGTTGACGACGCGGGTGACGGTGCCGGCTTCCGCGGTGTACGTGGCGCCGGCGTCCTTGAGGGACTCGACGAGCCAGGACCAGCCGACAGCGCCGAGCGCCGGGTCTGTGGCCATCTCGGATTCGAGTTCGGCGCGAGCGAACGTCACGACGCGCCAGGTGCCGTGCCAGGCCTCGGGGCCCGCGGGGTCGTGCAGAAGGACGAAACGTCCGGTGCCGAGAACGGCGTCGTCGTCACGCGGGTCGACGACCTCGGCGGAGAAAGCGACGGCGTGGGGAGCAATACGGCGCGGCGGGGGCACCTCGGTGAGGGAGAGTTCGGGACGCACCCGCGCGGCCTTGACGGCATCGACCACGTCGGCGAAGTGCTCGGCGTCGTCGCGCTTCAATGTCTGCATCCCCATGGCCAGAAGATTAGGCCGGAAAGGGGCGAATTCACGGGAGGCACGCCGCGCGTCCTACCCTGCGCATGTGGTGACGTTCCTAGCCCTTCTCTCCTCCGCCGTCTGGGGTAGCGCAGACTTCGCCGGAGGCGTTCTGACGAAGCGGATGCACCCGGTCAAGGTCGTCACCCTGTCTCAGCTCGGTGGCCTCGCTGCGGCGTTCGTGTTCTTCCTGTCCGTGAGTTTGTGGGGCTCGCACGGGGATTCGCCCGTCACGGCGTGGGCGCTCTGGGGCATCGCGGCGGGGTTCAGTGGCGCCGTGGGTTTGCTGTGCCTGTACGCGGCGCTGTCGACCGGGACGATGGGCGTCGTCTCGCCCATCACGGCCCTCGGTGCCATCGTGCCCGTCACGCTCGGTCTCCTCCGTGGCGACGCGTGGACGACGATCGTCGGGGTGGGCCTTGTCGTCGCCCTCGTGGGTGCGGTGCTCGCAAGTGGACCCGAACTGTCGCATGAGGTGGGCCACAGGCCGGTCACGCTCGCCGCGATCGCCGCCGTCGCGTTCGGGCTGTCCCTGTACTTCATGGACGGAGGGGCGCGGCACGACCTGTCCGGCTCCATGCTCGCCATGCGGTGCGGCAGCCTGTCGCTGCTCATCCCCACGTTCCTCGTCCTGCGTTCACGGAACGCGGCCCGCGAACCTCTGACGCCTCGTCTCCTTCTTGCGTTGCCGCTGCTCGGCATCGGCGACCTCGTCGCGAACCTGCTGTTCGCCGCCGCTTCAGCCCAGGGGCAGGTCTCGATCGTCGCCGTGCTCGGCTCGCTCTACCCGGTCGCGACGCTCCTGCTCGCCCGCGGCTTCCTCGGCGAGCGACTGCGCGGGGTTCAGCTGGCGGGTGTGGCACTCACCGTCGTGGGCGTGTGCCTCGTGTCGATCTGACGGCTCAGGCCGACCGGTCGCTGCGCGCGACGAACAGTTCGAGCGACGCGTCGTAGTAGCGCTCGGTGCGCCCGAGGTGCGTCATGCCGATACGCGCGGTCACCCGTCGTGAGGCGACGTTGGCCGGGTCGGTGACGGCGACAACCCGGTCGAGGCCACCGGCCAGCGCCGCGTCGAGAACGGCGCGGGCCGCTTCCGTGACGTAGCCGTGACCGGTGGCTGTGCTCGTGGCGCGCCACCCGATCTCGACATCCTCCGTCGCCGCGTTCGTGTACCCGGCGGAGAAAGGGATCGGTTTGAGCAGGATGGCCGCGACGGGCGCGCCCTCGGCCTCGACGCACCACCAGCCGCGTCCCGGGGCGGTGTTGCCGTCGATCCGGCGCAACCACGCGGCCGCGTCCTCGCGGGTGGTGAGAACGGCCGACGGGATGAACCGGGCCAGATCGGGGTTCGCATGGAGCTCGAGAGCGAACTCGAGGTCGGCGTCGTCATCGGGTGCGAAGCGGCGAAGGACGAGGCGTTCGGTGTGCAGGGTTTCGGCGGGGGAGGCCATGGCTTCACACTGTCAGATCGACCGGGGTCCTCCGGGTGGTTCGCCGCTGCCGAAGCCAGGTGCGCATGAGAGGATTTCGAGCGTGAGCGAAACGAATGTCGACCCGCGTAACTCCGTCCTCGTCAAGGCTGCCCGCGGCGAAGAAGTGCCCTACACGCCCGTGTGGTTCATGCGGCAGGCGGGCCGTTCGCTGCCCGAGTACCGCAAGGTGCGTGAAGGCGTCGGGATGCTCGAGTCGTGCCGCCGCCCCGACCTCGTCACCGAGATCACGATGCAGCCCGTGCGTCGTCACCACGTCGACGCCGCCATCTTCTTCAGTGACATCGTCGTGCCGCTCGCAGCTGTCGGCGTCGACCTCGACATCGTCGCGGGCGTGGGCCCGGTCGTCGCGCAGCCGATCCGCACGCGCGCCGACCTCGACCGCCTGCCCGAGCTGACGCCCGACGCCGTCCCGGACATCACCGAATCGGTCAAGCTGCTCACCGCCGAACTCGGCGGCACGCCGCTCATCGGTTTCGCGGGTGCACCCTTCACGCTCGCCTCGTACCTCGTCGAGGGCGGGCCCTCGAAGAACCACGAGAACACCAAGGCGCTCATGTACGGCGACCCGGAGCTCTGGAACGACCTGTGCGCTCGTCTCGCCCAAATCTCCGGTGCGTTCCTGCGCGTGCAGGCCGAAGCCGGCGCCAGTGCCGTCCAGCTGTTCGACTCGTGGGTCGGCAACCTCCCGCTTGCCGACTACCTGCGCTTCGTCCAGCCGCACTCACGTCAGGCGCTCGCCGCTGTCGAGGGGCTCGACGTGCCGAAGATCCACTTCGGCGTCGGTACCGGTGAACTGCTCTCCGCCATGGGCGAGGCGGGCGCCGACGTCGTCGGTGTCGACTTCCGCGTCGACCTCGACGCCGCCCGCGAACGCACCGGCGGTCAGTACGCTCTCCAGGGCAATCTCGACCCCGCGCTCCTCTTCGCTCCCTGGGAGCCCCTCGAGGCCAAGGTCGACGAGATCGTCGCCGCAGGCCGTCGCGCGAAGGGCCACATCTTCAACCTCGGCCACGGCGTCCTGCCGAGCACCGACCCCGACGTCATCACGCGCGTCGTCGCCCGCGTTCACGAGATCTCCGCTCGCTGACGCTCCGGCACATGCGTGCTCCGACGTTGCCCGGCACCCTCGTCAGCCGGGGTGTGTGCGGCTCGGTGCTCCTGCTCCTCGCGGGGCTCGTCCTCAACGAGCTGCCTCCGAGCCCGGTGCGCTTCCTCGTCGCCCCGCTGCAGTGGTTGGGCACGAACGCGCCAGGACGCTTCCTCGCCCTCGTCGTCACGCTGATCGGCGTCGCCTTGCTCACGCACGCATGGGTGAGCCTCGTGCGGACCCCGGCGGAAGGATCGGCCGACGAACGCGTCCGTCACGTACGGGGCGTGACTCTGCGCTGGATGGCGCCCCTGCTCATCGCGCCGCCGCTCTTCTCCCACGACGGGTGGAGCTACATGGCCCAGGGCGCCGTCGCGGCGTCCGGGCGTGACCCGTACACGATCTCCCCGGGCGAGATGCCCGAGCTACTCACCTCGATGGTCGACCCGATCTGGCGCTACACCCCCACGCCGTACGGGCCGATCCCCATCATCTGGGGTGCTCTGACGCGCGAGGTGTTCGGCGATCCCACGCTCCTGCTGTTGCTCCAGCGGGTGCCCGCCCTGATCGGGCTCGCCCTCACTGGGTGGGCGGTTCCGCGCCTCGCCCGCCACCTCGGCATCGACCCGGCGAGGGCGACGGCCCTCGCGATCGCGTCACCGTTCGTCCTCGTCCACGCCGTCGGCGGGTTGCACAACGATGCCCTCGTCATGGGCCTCGTGGCCGCGGCGTTCGTGTTCGCCGCCGAACGTCGGTGGGTGATCGGCGTCGTGCTCGTCGGTCTTGCCGCTGCGGTGAAGTTCACGGCCGTGGTCGCGGTCGTTCCCGTCGTTCTCGTCTCCTTGCCCGGGGCAGTGCGGGTACCCGGACGATTCGTCAGGCTCGCGGCCGGTGGTCTCATCGCCGCCGCCACCGTCGCGGCAAGCGGCATTCCCTACGGGCTCGGGCTCGGATGGGTCAAGGTGCTCAGCGTGCCGGGCGTCGTCGTCACCCCGGCGTCCGCGCCCACCGCCGTAGGCGTCGTGCTCGAATGGCTGCTCGCACAGACCGGCAGCGGCCTCGAGATGTACGCCGTGCCCGTCGTGCGTTCGCTCGGCATGGCGCTCGCCGTCGCCTTGGTCATCGTCCTGGCGCTCACCAGGCCCACGGGTGACCTCAAGGCCGGACTCGCAACGTGCATCGGGGTGTTCGCTGCGGTGGTGCTCCTCGCCCCGGTCGTGCAGTCCTGGTACGCACTCGCCGTGGTGCCGGCCGCAGCGCTGTTGCTGCTCGAGCGCCGTCGCACCCGCAGGGCACTTTTCCTCGGTGCGGCGCTCGCGTTCCTCGCGCCCCTCGATTCGGAGATGGCCGGCGGATCTCTCCTCGCGGCCGGTCTCGTCGTCCTCGGACTGACGATCGTGCGGGGCGTCAGGGCCGGCGACTCGCGACCCGTCGCCGACGCCTGACGCCGTTCAGCTGCCTCGGCAAAGCTCAGTCACCCTCGGGGTATGTGGCGTTCTCTTTCCCCGGGCCCTCAGGCGCTTTGGCACCCTCGGCTCGGTGCCCGTCCAACTCGACCGTGAACCACGGGAGGAAGAACTGCACGAGCGGGCCGATCAGCAGCGCATAGAGCACCGTTCCGACGCCCACGCCACCGCCGAGCAGCCAGCCCGAAGTGAGGACGACGACCTCGATGCTCGTGCGCACGAGGCGGACGCTGAGGCCCGTGATGCGGTGCAGGCCCGTCATGAGACCGTCGCGGGGGCCGGGGCCGAGTTGGCTTCCGATGTACATCGCGCCGCCGATGGCGTTGACGAGCAGGCCGACGGCGAAGAGCGCCGAGCGCGCCACGATGGAGTTCGGCTCGGAGACGAGCGCCATCGTCGCATCGAGCACGAAACCGAGCCACACCGCGTTCGCCACGGTGCCGAGCCCGGGCCACTGACGCATGGGGATCCACAGCAGCAGCACGATGAACGACACGACGATCGTGACGGTGCCCATCGACCAGCCGGTGTGCAGGCTGCGCCCTGGTGGAAGACGCCCCAGGGCTCGAGGCCGACGTTCGCTCGCACGAACAGGCCCATCGCGGCGCCGAAGAGCGTCAGGCCGATGAAGAGTTGCGGCAGCCGACGACCGAGCTTGCCGGCACGCAGTTGACCCATCGGCGTCAGATTGGCCAGCTGGCGCGATCCACGCGAAGGACGCGCGGGCGCGTCGGGCTGAGGTTGGGCCGTCGACATGGTGCTCATGAAACCAGAGTGCAGCAGAAGTGGCCTTGTCTTGTATAGCCAATTCGAACACAGTGGCCCCATGGAACGCAGGATCGGGGCGAATGCCCTCGCGCGCCTCGTCGGCCCACCGCCCGAGCGAGGTTCGGCGTACGCCTGGTTGAGCGACCGCATCGAACGTCTCGTGGCCGACGGCAGGCTGACGCATGACACCCGCCTGCCGAGCGAGCGTGATGCTGCCGTGGCGCTCGGCCTGTCGCGCACGACGGTCACTCACGCGTACGCACTGCTGCGCGAGCGTGGCTTCGCCGCAGCCCGCCGCGGCTCCGGAACGCGCGTGCGCATCCCCGGTGGCCCCGTCTCGGGCGGTGGCGAACCCGTGAGCGGCGTGCTCGGCGGGTTCGATCCGCAGGGAGGAATCAACCTCACCAACACGGCTCCAGCCGCAGTGGGCGGCCTCGCCGAACGGTTCGCGGAGGCCTCGCGGCACCTGGCGGCCTACACCCACGAAGGCGGGTACTTCCGCGACGGCGTGCCCGACCTCCGTGATGCCCTCGCTGAGCGCTACACCGCGCGGGGCGTGCCGACGACGCCCGATCAGATCCTCGTGACGACGGGCGCTCTCGCCGGTGTGGCCGCTACGGCATTGGCATTGGTTTCACCGGGAGACGCCGTGGCCGTCGAGCCGTCGGGCTACCCGAACTCGCTTGCGTCGCTGCGAAGCCGTGGCGCGCGGTTCGTGCCCGCCGTCGAATCGGACGACGAGCGTCGTCTCGATGTGCGGGCCACGGCCGAAACCTTCGCGCGCCGGGCGCCGAAGGCCATGCTCGTCATCCCGGACTTTCACAACCCGACGGGCCGGTTCATGGGGGAGGAAGACCGCCATGACCTCGCGCGTCTGTGGGCGAAGCACGGCATCGTCGGCATCGTCGACGAAACCCTGGCCGACCTGTGGCTCGACGCGGCGCCGCGCGTTCGCCCCATGGCGGCGTTTGCTCCCGAGTGCATCACGGTCGGGTCGGCGAGCAAGACGTACTGGGGCGGACTGCGCCTCGGATGGGTGCGCGCGCCGCGCCGCTACATCGGTGCCATCGCGTCGGCGCGCGTGACGCTCGATCTCGGAGCGCCGGTGCTCGAACAGATCGTTCTCGCCGGCCTGCTGCGTGATCAATCCGGCCTCGACGACGAGCGTCGCGCAGAGCTGGCCGGTCGACGAATTCTCCTGCGCGACGCCATAGCCCGGGCCTGCCCGGGGTGGAGTTGTGACCTTCCCGACGGCGGCCTGTCGCTGTGGTGGAGGCTGCCGGGCGCGCAGTCGAGCGAGATCGTGCGACGGGCGGCATTGCGTGGTCTCACCCTCACGCCGGGCAGTGCGTTCTCCCTCGACGGACGTGGCCTCGAAGGGCGACTCCGGACTCCGTTCACGCTGGCTGAGGACGATCTGCGGCGCGCCGCAGACGTTCTCGGTGAGGTCAACGCCTCGCTCGCCTCCCGCACGTAGGGTGACGTCGTTGACGAGGAGAGCGGAGCGCCCGAGATGACAGGTGGTTCAGCGATGTCGGCTGACGAAAGGCGCTGGGCGCCGGTGCAGGGCGACGAGGTCGCCACGCTGCGCGGGATGCTCGAGCACCACCGCGACACGCTGCGGTGGAAGTGCTCCGGCCTCGACGACGAGCAGTTGCGTCGGGCCCTGCCCCCGACGGACATGACGCTCGCCGGGCTGATGCTGCACCTCACGATGGTGGAGGCAGGTTGGTTCAACCTCACCTTCGCGGGCGGCATCGAGCGCCCCGATTGGCTCGCGCACTCCCACGGAGCCGGTGTGGACTGGGCGTGGGAGCACGCGGCCGATCACTCCCAGGAACAACTGTGGGCGTGGTTCGACGACGCCGTCGCGGTCAGTGACCGTATCGTCGACGAAGCCCTCGCCCACGACGCCGGTCTGGACGCCCTCGCCGTCAACCCTCGGGAGGACGAAGGAACAGTGAGCCTCCGGTGGATCCTCGTGCACATGATCGAGGAGTACGCGCGGCACAACGGTCACGCCGACCTCCTGCGTCAGGCCGTCGACGGAAGTACGGGGGAGTAGCCGCACCCGTCGCTCCCTGGTGGGTCGCTGCCGCCCGAGTCGGGACCAACGTCACGACTTGCCCCCAACGCGCCGCCCCGGCGACCCCAACCCGCGCTGAGAGTGGGAAACTGGGAGCATGAAGTCGGTCGCGATCGTCGGTGGTGGAGTGAGCGGTCTCGTCGCCGCGTGGCATCTCGCGACGACGGCGCCCTCGTGGAAGATCACCGTCTTCGAAGCCGACGAGCGCGTGGGCGGCAAATTGCGCCAGGAGGAGATCGCCGGGCACCGCGTCGATGTCGGTGCCGAGTCGGCCCTCTGGCGCCGCCCCGAGGTGGTCGACCTGCTCGCCGAGCTCGGCGTCGAGGCCGTTCACCCCCAACGTTTCCCGGCCCTCCTGTGGTCCCGCGGCTCGCTCGAGGCGCTACCTGCCGGCACACTCATGGGCATTCCGTCAGACCCCGAGTCGGCCCGCGGGCTGCTCTCCGACGACGAGGTGGCTCGTGCCGCCGACGAGCGTCCGGTCGAGATCTCGGTGCCCCGTTCCGAAGCCGGTGACAGCGCAGATGACCTGGCCGACATCAGCGTCGGTGACGCTGTCGAGCAGGCCCTCGGCGCCGCCGTCGTCGACCGCATGGTCGAGCCACTGCTCGGCGGGGTCTATGCAGGCAACGCCCGCGAGCTCTCGGCCCGTGCCTGTGTGCCTCCGCTCTTCAAGGCCCTGCGCGACGGCGGGCGCCTCACCGAGGCCGCCCGGGCCGCTTCGTCGGCGGTCTCGTCGAACGACACACGGCAGGTGTTCGGGGCGCCCACTGACGGCATGGGATCGCTGCCCGAAGCGCTTCGCGCCGGTCTCGCCGATCGCGGCGTGGACGTCGTCACCGGTGCGCGCGTCACCGAGCTGCGCCGCTCGCTCGGCCATCGCGGCACGTGGCACCTCGAAGTCGAACGGGACGGTCTGCCCGAACCGCACGAGGCCGACGGCGTCATCGTCACGACGGCGGCGCCCGCAGCCGCCCGCCTGCTCGCGGCCATCGCGCCCGAAGCCTCGGACGCGCTCGGCGGCATCGAGTACGCCACGATGGCGATCGTCACCTACGCCTTCCCGGCCTCCGTCCACGCGAGCCTTCCCGAGGGAACGGGCTTCCTCGTCCCTCCGGTGGACGGACGCACGATCAAGGCCTCGACCTTCTCCAGCGTCAAGTGGCCGTGGCTCGCCGAGGCCGCGCCGGACGTGGCCTACGTCCGCGTGTCGATGGGGCGCCATCGCGACGAGGCCGTCCTCGATCATGCCGACGACGAACTCCTTGCCCTCGGCTTGGACGACCTAGGCGAGGCGACCGGTCTCGACCTTCCCGCCCCGCTCGACGCCCACGTCCAGCGCTGGGCGAACGGTCTGCCGCAGTACGCCCTCGGCCACGTCGAGCGTGTCCGACGCATCCGTGACGACCTCACGCGGCTGCCCGCCCTCGACGTCGCCGGGGCGGCCCTCGACGGCGTCGGCATCCCCGCCTGTGTCGCCACGGCGCGCGCCGCCGCCGACCGCGTCCTCGACGACCTCGCCGCTCAAGACGCGCTCGCCTGAGCCCCCGAACCTGTTCCGAACAAGCACGCACCCGAAGGAGAATCACGGTGACCACCCCGCAGCCGGAGAACCCGCAGAACCCCGAGAAGACGAGTTCGCGCCCCGAGCCGAAGCACGTCACGGTCGACCGCATCAACGCTTCCCGCATCTACGCGATGTGGTCGGTCTTCACCATCGTCGACAAGGTCGACGGCGACCGTGAGGCCATCGCGCGTGAGGCAGACCAGTACCTCGACTCGCTCGCGGGCAAGGGCGTGACCGTGCGCGGCACGTACAACCTCTCCGGCTTCCGCGCCGAGGCCGACCTGATGATCTGGTGGCACGGCGAGTCGATCGACGAGCTCCAGAAGGCTTACTCGGGCTTCCTCGCCACCGACCTCGGCCGCCACCTCGAGCCCTACTGGTCGAACGTCGCCATGCACCGCGTCGCCGAGTTCAACCGCGGCCACATCCCGGCGTTCATGGCCGACGAGACGCCACGCAAGTACATCTGCGTCTACCCCTTCGTGCGCAGCTACGACTGGTACCTCCTGCCCGACGACGAGCGCAAGAAGATGCTCCACGACCACGGCATGGCCGCCCGCGAGTACCCGGACGTGCGCGCGAACACCATCGCGTCGTTCGGCTTGGGCGACTACGAGTGGATCCTGGCCTTCGAAGCCGACGAGATGTACCGCATCCTCGACCTCATGCGCGAGATGCGGTACACGGAGGCTCGTCGTCACGTGCGCGAGGAGACGCCGTTCTTCTCCGGCCCGCAGATCACGATGAGCGAGTTCGTCGCGCGCATGCGCTGACCCGCCGAGCCTGTTCAGCACGACAAAGGCGGCGGGTACCGGATCAGATCCGGTACCCGCCGCCTTCGTGCGTCAGCCGATGGTCACTCGGTTTCCTGGGCGACCGTGGCGTTCGTGTTCAGCCACCACGTGTAGTGGTCGAGCACGTCGTGCGCGATCTCTTCCTTGGAGTAGGTGAGCACGTCGTACGCGCCACCGCCGGGGACAACGACCTCGAGCTGGCACGAGATGTCGTCCGCCTCGATCATGCGCGCGCCGTAGGACGCGACCTTGATGCTGCGGATCTGGCTCGTGTAGTGGAAGTCCTCGGCGCGCGGGTCGGCCGCGTGCACGGTGAGGGTCACCGAACGGCGCAGCTGCTTGGTCGGCTGCGCCAGGTGCTCGAGCTCGGCGTTGACGCCTCGCTCACGCAGTTCGGCGACGACCTCCTCGAGAGCCGGGACGACGACCTCGTCCATGCGTTCCTCCGTGGCCTTCGCAGACACACTGCCGAACTGACGCGCGAGGCGGTTCTTCCACGAGCCGTTCGCGGTCGGCGGCGCACCGATCGTGCCCGAGCGCAGCGAGTCCAGCATCGCGCTGGCGTGCCGCTGTTCGCCGGTCAGCGCACGGTGGATACCGATCATCACGAGGATCATGACGAAGGCGAACGGCAGACCCATGACGATCGTCGCGTACTGCAGCGCGGTGATACCGCCGACGATGAGCATCGCGATGGTCAGCACGCCGGTCGCGGCGGCCCACAGGACACGCACCCACGGCTTGGCGTCGGTCTCGGCGTCCGGCAGGTCGGAGCTGAGGTTCGCCATGACGAGGGCGCCGGAGTCGGCGGACGTCACGTAGAACAGCAGGCCGACGAACGTGGCCAGACCGATGATGAACGTTGCCGCCGGGAACTGCTGGAGCAGCTGGTAGAAACCGGATTCCGGCGTGTTGATCGCGGCGTCGCCGAAGGCCTTGTCACCGTCCATGATCCGCTTGATCGCGGTGTTACCGAACATCGTCACCCACATGACGATGTAGAGGAACGGGATCGTCAGCGTGCCCACGACGAACTGGCCGATCGTGCGGCCCTTCGAGATGCGGGCCAGGAACATGCCGACGAAGCTTGCCCAGGCGATCCACCAGGCCCAGAAGAACAGGGTCCACAGGTTCATCCACTCGCCCGGGTAGTCGTACGCCATCGTGTCGAGCGTCATGCCCGGGAAGAGGTTGACGAAGTCACCGACGTTCATCGTCGCCGCGCGCAGGAGGAAGCGGGTGTCGCCGAAGACGAGCACCCAACCCGCGAGGAACAGCGCGAGGATGACGTTGAGCTGGCTGAGGATGCGGATGCCCTTGTCGATGCCCGACGTCGCGGAGATCGTCGCGGTGACGACGGCGACGACGACGAGACCGATCTGCGCGGGCACGCCCTGGTCGATGCCGAACAGCAGGTCGAGACCGACGTTGAGCATGACGACGCCGATGCCGAGGCTGGTCGCCACACCGAAGATCGTGCCGAGCACCGTGGCGATGTCGACCGCGTTGCCGATGCCGCCGTTGATGCGCTTGCCGAACAGCGGGTAGAGCGCCGAACGCACCGCGAGCGGCAGGCCCTTGCGGTGGGCGAAGTAGCCGAGGGCGATACCCATGAGCGTGTACATGCCCCAGCCGGTGATGCCGTAGTGGAACAGGGTCCACACGGTGCCCTCACGCGCGGCGTCGAGCGTTTCGCCCTTGCCCTGCGGCGGTGCGAGGTACTGCGACGCAGGTTCGGCGACGGCGAAGAACATGAGGTCCGTGCCGATGCCGGCGGCGAACAGCATGCTCGCCCAGGCGAACGTCGAGTACTCGGGACGGTCGTGGTCGTGCCCGAGACGGATGCGACCGAAGCGCAGCGCCAGGTACACGACGAAGAACAGGACGATCGTCGCCAGGGCGATGTAGAACCAGCCGAACCAGCCACCCATCCACTCGACGACCGTGCCGAGCTGGCTCTCGGCCCCCTTCGGGTCGATGAGGGCCCACCCGGCCACGACCGCGATGAACACGGCCGTGGTCCACAGGACGACAGGCTTGATCCGGGCTTCGCCGGGTGTTTCGACCTCGGCGTCGGGGGCGGGCGTCACCGAGCTCATCGCGGCTCTCCCACGATGGCGGCAGCGCTCGGGATCTCGCTCTTGGCGTCCCAGGCGTCATTGCGCGGGTCGCCCTCGGGGTAGAGCGGCATACCGGCCTTGGCGCGGTAGGTGGGCGGGTTCTCCGGAGCGAGCATCGTGTTGCCTGCGATGAGGTCGGCGGCACGCTCGGCCACCATCATGACCGGCGCGTAGATGTTGCCGTTCGTGATGCTCGGGAAGACCGACGCGTCGGCGACCCGCAGGCCCTCGGTGCCGTGCACGCGCATCGAGTTCGGGTCGACGACGGACATCTCGTCGGTGCCCATCTTGGCCGAGCACGAGGGGTGCAGGGCCGTCTCGGCGTCCTTCGCGATCCAGTCGATGATCTCCTCGTCCGTCTGGACGGCGCTTCCGGGGGAGATCTCGCCACCGTCGAACGGCGAGAACGCGGGCTGGCTGAGGATGTGGCGCGCGGCGCGCACGACCTCGACCCACTCGCGGCGGTCGCGCTCGGTCGACAGGTAGTTGAACAGGATGCTCGGGTGCTTCTTCGGGTCGTTGCTCGTGATGCGTACGTGGCCGCGCACGTCGGAGTTCATCGGGCCGATGTGCACCTGGTAGCCGTGCTCGTGACCGCCGCCCGTGCCGTCGTAACGCACTGCGACCGGCAGGAAGTGGAACATGAGGTTCGGGTACTGAACCTCTTCGTTCGTACGGATGAAGCCGCCCGCCTCGAAGTGGTTCGAGGCGCCGACACCGGTGTTGGCGAAGAGCCACTGCGCGCCGATGTAGGGTGCCTTCCACTTCTTGAGCCAGGGCTGGATGGAAACCGGCTGCACCGACTCGTGCTGGAGGTAGACCTCGAGGTGGTCCTGGAGGTTCTCGCCGACGCCCGGCAGGTCGACGCGGGTCTCGACGCCCGCGGCCGCGAGGACCTCGGGGTTGCCGACACCCGAGAGCTGCAGCAGCTGCGGCGTGTTGAACGCGCCACCACACAGGATGACCTCGCCGGCTTCGACGGAGTGCTTGCGGCGACCGCCGCGCACGAAGTCGACGCCCGTGACGCGGTTGCCGTCCCAGCGCAAGTTCGTGACGAAGGCGAGCGTCGCGATGTCGAGATTCTTGCGGTTCTTGACCGGCCACAGGTAGGAGCGGGACGCGCTCATGCGCGAGCCGTTCTTCGTCGTGTGGTCGAAGGGTGCGAAGCCCTCCTGGCGGTAGCCGTTGACGTCATCCGTCGGGGCGTAGCCGGCCTGCTGGGTGGCCTCGAAGAAGGCCTGGAACAGGGGAGAGGTAGCCGGGCCGCGCTCGAGCGTGAGGGGACCGGAACCGCCACGCCAGGCGTCGGCGCCCGCGAGCGTCGTCTCCATGCGCTTGAAGTAGGGCAGGCAGTGGGCGTAGTCCCAGTCCTCCATGCCGGCGAACGTGGCCCACTTGTCGTAGTCGCCTCGGTTGCCGCGCTGGAAGATCATGCCGTTGATCGAGCTGGAGCCACCGAGCACCTTGCCGCGGGTGTGCGCGACACGCCGACCACCCATGAAGGGCTCCGGCTCGCTCTCGTAACGCCAGTCGTAGAGCGGGTTGCCGCTGGGGAACATGAGCGCGGCGGGCATGTGGATGAGCGGGTCGATCTTGAAGTCGGCGCGCCCGGCCTCGAGCACGAGAACGCTCGTGTTCGAGTCGGCCGAGAGGCGGTTGGCCAGCGCGGAGCCGGCCGAGCCGCCACCGACGATGACGTAGTCGTAACGCTTCTTCATCGAGATGAATCTCCTTGTGTTCTCACATGGTCGTCCTCGAACAAACCCTGCCCCACAGAGTTCGTTCGAAGACCTGAAAGCGGATGGTTGGTTCGACGGGGCGAACCTCACCGGGTGCGATATGTGTGCTGCTCGGCCCGGGGCGGGCGCGGCAGGTCAGCCCTCGCGGCCGCTGAACCAGTCGGCCGGTGCGGGGTCGATGTTGTGCCAGATGTGCTTGGTCTCGAGGTACTCGCCGAGTCCGTGCTCGCCGAGCTCGCGGCCGATACCGCTCTGCTTCATGCCGCCCCACTCGGCCTGCGGCACGTAGGGGTGGTAGTCGTTGATCCACACGGTTCCGTGACGCAGGCGGCGCGCCATGCGCTCGGCGCGCCCGGCGTTCTGCGTCCAGACTGCGCCGGCCAGGCCGTAGATCGTGTCGTTCGCGATGGCGACGGCGGCGTCCTCGGCGGACTTGGCGTCGTCGCCGGAGAACGTCTCGACGGTGAGCACGGGGCCGAAGGACTCGTCGTGGACGCAGCGCATCGAGCTGTCGCAACCGTCGAGGATCGTCGGCAGGTAGTAGGAGCCCTTCGCGAGCTCGCCCTCGCCGCGCTTGCCGCCGGTGAGCAGCTTCGCGCCGTCCTCGATGGCTTCCTTGACGTAGGTGTCGACCTTCTCGAGGTGGGCTTCGCTGATGAGCGGGCCGGTCTCGGCGTTGTCGTCGAACGGGCCGCCGAGACGGATGAGTTCGGCGCGGCGCATGAGTTCGGTGACCACCTCGTCGTGGATGGACTCCTCGACGACGAGGCGCGTGCCGGCCGAGCAGACCTGGCCGGAGTCGAGGAAGACTGCCGTCAGGGCGTTGTCGATGGCGGCCGGGATGTCGGCGTCGGCGAACAGGACGTTGGGGTTCTTGCCGCCGAGTTCGAGGGCGATCTTCTTGACGGTCGGTGCGGCCGCTGCCATGATCGCGCGGCCGGTGACGAGGCCGCCGGTGAAGCTGACGAGGTCGACGTCCTCGTTCGTCGTCATCTCGGATCCGACCGTGGCGCCGGGGCCGGTGACGAGGTTCGCGACGCCCGCGGGGAGGCCCGCCTCGGCGAGGGCGTCCATGAGCCACATCGAGCTCTGCGGCGTCAGCTCGGCGGGCTTGAGGACGAAGGTGTTGCCGGCAGCGATGGCCGGGGCGATCTTCCAGGCCGTCTGCAGCAGGGGGTAGTTCCACGGCGTGATGAGTGAGCAGACGCCGACCGGTTCGGTGACGACGCGGCTCGCGACGTTGGGCATGCCGGTGTCGACGACGCGGCCGGCCTCCTTGTCGGCCAGAGCGGCGAAGTGACGGAAGACGCCGATGATGTCGTCCATGTCGTACTGGGACTCGACGAAGCGCTTGCCGGTGTCCTGCGACTCGACGCGGGCGACCTTGTCCTTGTCGCGCTCGAGCAGGTCGGCGAGCTTGTCGAGAATGGCGCCGCGCTCCTTGGCGGGCGTCGCGGACCAGGCGCCGTCGTCGAACGTGCGGCGGGCGGCCGCGATGGCCTTCTGCGCGTCCGCCTCGGCGCCTTCGCTCACCGTGATGACGTGGGATCCGTCGGCGGGGCAGGTGATCTCACGGGTCTCGCCGGATGCGGCCTCGACCCACGCGCCGTCGATGTAAATGCTGGGCACGGTCACTCCTTCACTGATCGTCGTGATGAACGCTCGTTCTAGACCAACGATAACGCACGTTATATTCTGGCGCCGTGGAACCCCGCAAACCCGTTCGCGAGCGCCTGCTCGACGCTGCCGACGCGCTGTTGTTCGTCGAGGGTGCCTTCGCCACGCCCGTCGACACGATCCTCAAGGCCGCGGGGGCGTCGCCGCCCAGCCTCTACTCGCACTTCGGGAACAAGGAAGGCCTCATCGCGGCGGCTCTGCATCGTCGGTACGAGGTGTGGAAGCAGGTCTGGGACGACGAGATCGCCGCAGCCCCGGACGACGCAGGGCGCGTGCTCGCGCTGTGGAACGCGTTGCGCACCTACCAGTCCGAGCGGATGACGGAGCGCTGGTGCGCTTTCACGGGTACGGCTGCGGCGTTCCCCGACCCGGCGCCGGAACTGCGGGAGATCCTCGACCTCGAGACGGCGCTGTTGCGTGACCGGCTGCTCGAGACGGCCACACCGATTGCCGGTGAACGAGCCGAAGCGTTGGCGTCTGCCCTCATGGTGACGTACGCGGGAACCATGGCGCTCATGCTGCGCGAGCCGTACGAGAAGGCGATCGACGAGGGGCGCGCCGGAGCGGCGTCCCTGTGCGCCGCCTTCGCCTGACGACGATGTCTGATTCTGTAGACGTTGCGCGTCGTATGTGACGCCGAACGTCGACAAAATCGGCTGTTCGCGATCGACGTGGAGGGGATGGCTCAGCCTTTAGCGTGTGTGACGTGACACACGTGGAAGGGGACGGTGTGCCCGAGAAGAACCCGCTCGCCGCTGAACTCGACGAGCACCGCGCCCGGATCGCCGATGGGGCCCGCCCCGGGGCCATGGCCAAGCGCGCCGCCACCGGCCACCGCTCGGTGCGCGAGAACATTCGAGATTTCGTGGGCGCCGGAACGTTCCACGAGTACGGCTCGGCGACGATCGCCGCTCAACGCTCACGCCGCGACCTCGACGACCTCAAGGCGTCGACGCCCGCCGACGGCATGGTGACGGGTGTGGCGCGGGTACCGGTCGACGGCGGTGAGCTGACCTGCGTCGTGCTCGGGTACGACTACACCGTTCTCGCCGGAACGCAGGGGTACTTCAACCACAAGAAGACCGACCGCGCACTCGAGGTCGCGCGCGAGCGCCGACTGCCGGTCGTGCTCTTCGCCGAGGGCGGCGGCGGGCGTCCCGGTGACGTCGACGCGATGCTCGTCAGCGCCACGGGCCTCGACCTCGGCACCTTCGCGGTGCTCGGTGCGCTCAACGGCCTCGTCCCGACGGTCGCCGTCGTCACCGGCCGCTGCTTTGCCGGCAACGCGGCCATGGCGGGCACGTGCGACATCATCATCGCGACGGCCGACAGCTCGATCGGTATGGCGGGCCCCGCGATGATCGAGGGTGGCGGACTGGGCCGCGTGGCGGCAGACGAGGTCGGGCCGATGAGCGTCCAGGCGCCGAACGGTGTCGTCGACCTTGTCGTCGACGATGACGCGCAGGCCGTCGAAGCGGCGCGCGACTACCTCTGGTTGCTCTCCGGACTCCCTGGCACGGGCGAGGCGCCCGACCAACACGTGCTGACGACGCTCGTGCCCCAGCGCCGCAAGCTTGTCTACGACATCCGCACGGCCATCGAGACGCTCGCCGACGACGGCTTCGTCCTCGAATTGCGGCCCGAGTTCGCGCCGAATGCTGTCACCGCGCTCGTCCAGATCGGCGGACGCACCTGTGCCGTCATGGCCAACGACTGCGGTGTGCTCGGCGGGGCCATCGACGCGGCGGCCGGCGACAAGTTCGCGCGCTTCATGCAGTTGTGCGAGGGCTACGGCATCCCGCTTGTCTCCCTCTGCGACACACCGGGATTCATGGTTGGCCCCGACGCCGAGCGCGAGGGAACGGTACGGCACGTGAGCCGGATGTTCGTCGCAGGTGCGCGCCTCACGGTGCCGACGATCGTCGTCATCACCCGCAAGGGCTACGGCCTCGGCGCGATGGCGATGGCGTGCGGGGGCTTCCGGCGAACGTCGGCCACGCTCGCCTGGCCGACGGCGGAGATAGG
Organism: Dermacoccus abyssi; assembly: GCF_003515945.1. Lineage (GTDB taxonomy): Bacteria > Actinomycetota > Actinomycetes > Actinomycetales > Dermatophilaceae > Dermacoccus > Dermacoccus abyssi. The sequence goes on along the minus strand of NZ_QWLM01000006.1, from coordinate 89,463 downwards.
CGCCATGGGACTCGAAGGAGCGGTGCGGCTCGGCTTCGCCAAGGAACTGGGCGCCATAGAAGACCCTGCGGCTCGTGAGGAGCGGTTCGAGGAACTCGTCGCGCAGCAGTACGAGCAGGGCAAGGCGCTCAACGCGGCACGCCTCGACGAGATCGACGAGATCATCCACCCCGCCGAGACCCGTGAGCGCATTTCTCAGCTCATCGGCGGATTCCCGGGCGAGCGCTCGACACGGCCGTACATCGACACCTGGTGAAGGAGCACAACATGGGGGAGAACACGATGACACTGGAGGCCTACCTTGACGACGTCAGGGCGCGGCAGTCACGCCACCGCGGGTCGGGGTGGAGCGACGAGGTCGACTACCCGATCGGTCGGGTGACCTTGCCCGCACACGTTGAGCACTGGGCGGGGGAGCGACCGGATCGGGTCGCCCTCGTCGACGGCCCGACGACGATGACGTACCGCGAACTCGACGACGCCCATCGTCGTGTCGCCGGGTGGCTTCGGGAGCACGGCGTAACGAAGGGTGACCGAGTTGCAGTGCACCTGGGCAACCGACACGAATTCGTCGTCACGTTCCTCGCGGTGTTGCGTCTCGGCGCGGTGCACGTGCCGGTGAACCCGATGTTCAGCGTCCACGAGGTGGCCCACGAGCTGCGCGACAGCGGGGCACGGATCATCGTGACGTCGTCGGTCACCGAGAAGCCGGCGCGTGACGGTGCGGCGCAGGTGGAGCACGAGTGCGAGGTCGTGGTGGTCGACGACGGCTCGTCCCGGATGACCGATGGGCCGCGCGTGGATGATGACGCAGGGGAGTGGAATGCCCTCGCGGCGCTCAACTACACCGGTGGCACGACGGGTCTGCCGAAGGGTTGCTGTCACTCGCAGGGGGACATGGTCTACACAGCGGCGAGCACCGCACGGGCGAACGGCCTCGATGCCCACGGTGACTTCACGGCGTTGTGCTACCTGCCGATCTTCTGGATCGCCGGGGAGGATCTCGGCATCCTGCTCCCTGTCGTCTTCGGCGGTACGAGCGTTCTCTTGTCGCGGTGGAACGCCGACGCCGTGCTCGATGCCGTTGAAGAGCACCACGTCCAGGTCATGGTCGGCACGGTCGAGAACTATCTCGAACTCATGGCGCGCGACGACATCGGCGCGCGCGATCTGTCGTCGCTCACCGATCCGCAGGCCGTCTCGTTCGTTCGCAAGATGACTCCTGAGGTGCGTGCCTCATGGACGGCTGCCGTCCCGGACGGCGGTGTGCTTCGTGAGGCCGCCTACGGCATGACCGAGACGCACACGATGGACACGAGCCCCTACGGGCTGCACGCAGACGACATGGACCTGCGTGCCGAGCCCGTTTTCTGCGGCCTGCCCGTGCCGGGAACCGACATCGCCGTCGTCGAATTCGGCACGCAGACACCGGTGCCCGTGGGCGAGACGGGCGAGATCATCGTCCGCAGCCCGTCGGTCACGAGTGGCTACTGGCGCAACGAGGAAGCCACCCGGCGTCAGCTCGTCGACGGATGGCTCCACACCGGCGACAACGGACGTATCGACGACGAGGGCTTCGTGCACTATCTCGGACGCGACAAGGAGATGATCAAGGTCAAGGGGATGAGCGTGTTCCCGGCCGAGGTCGAGATGGCGGTGGCGGCTCATCCTGCCGTCGTAGCGTGCGCCGTCGTTGCAAAGCCCGACGACGAGACGGGGGAGCGCCCGGTCGCGTTCGTCACGGTCACCGAGGCGGTCGATGCCGACCGGCTGCGCGAGTTCGCTGCTGAGCGCCTGGCTGCCTACAAGGTTCCCGAGATCCGCGTCATCGAGGCGATGCCCATGACTGCGACGGGCAAGATCCGCAAGAACGAGTTGGGCGCACAAGGCTGAACCATGCTCGCCCACACAGATCGGGCCCCTCCACTGTGCACGTGGAGGGGCCCGATGTGTCGTGGTTGTTCAGTTCTCGTCGGCGGGCTCCAGCGTCATGCTGATCGAGTTGATGCAGAAGCGCTCGTCGGTCGGCGTCGGGTAGCCCTCGCCGCGGAAGACGTGGCCGAGGTGGCTGTCGCAGTTCGCGCACCGCACTTCGGTACGCACCATCCCCATGCTGCGGTCCTCGAGGAGCGTGACGTTCTCGGCATCCTCGGGCGCGTAGAAGGACGGCCATCCGCAGTGGCTGTGGAACTTCTCCTTGCTGGTGAACAGCGTTGCGCCACAGGCACGGCAGCGATACGTGCCCGCCGTCTCGGTGTCGGTGTACTCGCCCACGAACGGACGCTCGGTGCCTCCCTGGCGCAGGACGGCGTACTCCTCGGGCGTCAGCTTCTCGCGCCACTGCTCGTCGGTGGTGTCGTTCATGGTGCGGGGCAGGTCGCTCATGTCGCTCCTTCGCGGGTGGGGTGCAAAGTCCAACGTCGGGCGCTGCCCAGACCTTCCCGATGTTGCCTGGGAAACGCGGCATCGGTGACGCGGCGCCCGCTCACCATCGGCTTAGGGTGGCGAACATGAGCGCTGCAGCCGTCGTCCTCGAGATTCCCGGACCGGACGACGAGGTCCGCAAGGTCAAGGTCTCGAGTCCCGATCGCCTCGTCTATCCCGACGACGGGGTGAGCAAGCTCGACGTCGTCGAGTACCTGCTCGCCGTCGCGGAGCCGTTCCTGCGATGGAGCGGTGACCGGCCCATCGCGTTGGAGCGCTACCCGAAGGGCCTGGGGGAGAAGCCCTTCTTCTCGAAGAACCCGCCGAAGGGTGCGCCTGCGTACGCGCGCTCGGTGATGTGCACCTACCCCAGCGTGCGGGCCCACGAGCAACTCGTGCTCGACGAACCGGCGATGCTCGCATGGTGCGCGCAGATGAACACGGTGACGTTCCACCCGTGGCCGGTGAAGGCGGACAACAACGACAACCCGGACGAGTTGCGCATCGACCTCGACCCCCAGCCGGGCCGTGATTTCACGGATGCCGTCGAGGCGGCGTTCGCACTCAAGGAGCTCATGGAGTCGCTAGGGTTCACCCCCTTCGTCAAGACGTCCGGTAACCGGGGCGTGCACGTGTACGCGCGCATCGCGCCGACGCACGAGTTCCTCGACGTGCGCCATGGCGTCATCGGCATCGCGCGCGAGTTGGAGCGGCGCCTACCCGATCTCGTGACGACGGAATGGTGGAAGGAGCTGCGCGGCGAGAAGGTCTTCGTCGACTTCAACCAGGCCAACCGCGATCGGACGATCGCCGCGGCCTACTCGCCGCGGCCGCTCACGGGAGCACCGGTGTCGATGCCGGTGGCCTGGTCTGAGCTGCGAGACGTGAAGCCGAGCGACTTCACCGTCCGAACCGTCCCGGGCATCGTTGCCGACCGTGGTGACGCCTGGGAGCCGGCCGACGGCGCGTCGATGAACGATCACGTCGGGGACGTGGCCGCCGCCATTGCGCTGTGGGACGCCGACGTCGAGCGCGGCCTGCCCGAGATGCCCTTCCCGCCCGACTACCCGAAGATGCCCGGCGAGCCCCCGCGCGTCCAGCCGAGCCGCGCGAAGAAGGCGCCCACCACCGACGCCTGATGCGGCGCCACGACTGTTGGGCAGGGTTTTCTGCGGTTGAGTAGTGACCGCCTCGGCCCAGCCGCAGGGAACTCTGCCCAACGCGGTTGCGCGGCCCGTCGGGCACCGCCCAGCTGCGCGAATCAGCCGATCGTCATGTCAAGCCAAATTGACATCTACGTGACGGGGCTCCTACCATCATCGGATGCCGAAGATCAGCAAGCCGTTGCCGCAGGAGCTTCGCGGCATCTCCGAGAAGTCCGTCGAAGAGGCCGCCGCCCGCATCATGGAGGGCTTCCGGGTGCAGACGCACCTGTTCACCAAGGACGAGCTCGAGGGCCTCGCGATGCTCAACAACCTCATGAGCGACACCATCAAGTGGGTCGTCGCCGAGCGTCGCGCCAAGGGCGACTCCTGGTCGCAGATCGGCTCCAGCCTCGGCATCAGCAAGCAGGCCGCGCAGCAGCGCTTCGGCAAGAAGGCGCCGGCGCCCCTCGTCGACGAGGATGTCGCCATCAGCGCCTGACGGCGTCGCCTGTCAGGACGAGCGCAGCACCCGTCCCAGGTCATACGCGGGTGCGCGGTCGACCTGCTCCATCGTGCACGACTCCGGCTCACGGTCCGGGCGCCAGCGCAGGAACGACACGGCGTGACGGAAGCGGTGGCCCTCCAACTGATCGAACGCCACCTCGACGACGCGTTCCGGACGTATCGTGACGAACGACACGTCCTTCGACGCGCTGAAGCGTGAACGGTCCGTCTCACCCGTCACCGCGTCACCCTCCTCGTCGCGCACGACGAGCGGCTCCAACTCCTCGACGAGTTCTTCGCGCCGCTTGGCGGTGAAGGCGCTGATGCCTCCGACGTTGTAGAGCTTGCCGTCGTCCGCGTAGAGGCCGAGCAACAGCGACCCCACGCCGGACCCGCTCTTGTGCACGCGGTAGCCCACGAGCACCGCCTCCGCAGTGCGCTTGTGCTTCACCTTGATCATCGTGCGCTTGTTCTGCTCGTACGCACCGTCGTCGGCCTTCGCCACGACGCCGTCGAGTCCGGCGCCCTCGAACTCCTCGAACCAACGCTGCGCCTCGGCAGGGTCGTCGGTCGTGCGGGTGAGGAACAGCGAATCCGAGTCCGGCAAGTCGGCGAACACCGCCTCGAGCCGTGCGCGGCGCTCGGTGTAGGGCAGGGCAGTGAGATCCTCGTCGCCCAGTGCGAGCAGGTCGAAAGCGATCACCTGCGCGGGCGTCTCGGTGGACAGCTTCTCGATGCGCGAGGCCGCAGGGTGAATCCGCTGACCGAGCGCGTCCCAGTTGAGGCGCTGCGCGCCCGGCTCGCCGCTCGTCACGACGATCTCCGCGTCGAGAACGATCCGCTCCGGCAGAACCCCGAGCAGGTGCTCCACCACCTCGGGGAAGTAGCGCGTGAGCGACTTCGTGCCGCGTGACTGCAACTCGACCTCGTCGCCGTCCCGCGCCACGATGCAACGGAATCCGTCCCACTTGGGCTCGTACGTGTAGCCGGCGTCGGTGGGCACGCGCGTCGCCGCCTTGGCCAGCATCGGCGCGACGGGGAGGTCGAGAGGCAGATCCATGCCGACCATTCTCGCGCGCCGGTGAAAGGATGGGAACGTGCAACGTCCATCTGCTCGCCGTTCCCTGGCCATCGGCGCGATCGTCGGTGGCTCCCTCGCTGCCACGACCTCGCTCGCGTCCGTGGCCGTTGCCGCGTTCTTCGCGCGCAAACTCGTCACGCCGGAGCGCGAACGTCCGGATGACGCAACGGTGCTCACCGTCAGACACGGACGCGACGGACGTGTCACCTCCGCGGTCTTCGCCTCGACCGTCGAGTCCCGCGCCCCGGGCCGCTATGGGCTCTTCTGGGACAACGAACGCGGTCACGCCCGAATCGGCGAGGTGCTCGGCGAGACCGAGCACGGCGACATCATCCGTCGCGTCGACTCGGTCACCCGCGGCGACCTCGCACCCGGGCGCGCCCGGTGGAGTGGCTGGTACGTCGACGGGTCACCCCAGGACGCCTACGGCATCGAGACCGAGGACGTCGTCCTCGAAACGGAGTACGGGCCCGCGCCCGCATGGGTGACACACGCCGGGGACGGTCAACGCTGGGCCGTTCTCGTCCACGGGCGTGGCGCGCGTCGCGGCGAAACCCTGCGTGCCGTACCGGTGCTTCACGACCTCGGTATCACCTGCGTTGTCACGAGCTACCGCAACGACTTCGAGGGGCCGCCGAGCCTCGACGGGCGCTACGGCCTCGGACTCACCGAGTGGAAGGACGTCGAGACCGCCGTTCAGTACGCCCTCGCGCACGGCGCCACGAGCGTCGATCTGCTCGGGTGGTCCATGGGTGGTGCCATCACCATGCAGTTCCTCGCGCGCTCCGAGTTTGCGCCGTTCGTGCACAAGGTCGTGCTCGACGGTCCGGTGCTCGACTGGGCCGATGTCATGCTCCACCACGCGCGCGCCAACCGGGTGCACCCGAGCCTCGCAACCCTGTCCGGGTTCCTCCTCGGAAGCCGCACGAGCCGGCACACCATCGGGGTGAGCGAAGCCGTCGACATCAAGCTGACGAACTGGGTCGAGCGCGCCGACGAACTCGTCAAGCCGATGCTCGTCATCCACTCCGTCAACGACGAGTTCGTGCCGTACGGGCCGAGCGCGGCTGTCGCTGCGGCGCGCCCGGATCTCGTGCGCTGGGAACGTTGGGAGGTCGCGCGACACGTGCGCGAGTGGAACACCGACCCGGAGCGCTGGGAGACGGTCGTTCGCGACTACCTCGCCTGACGAGCCGGGGCTCTGCCCACCTCAACGGACGCCGAGGCCTTCTGCGCGCGATCGAGAGTCGGCGAATCACCGCACGAAGATGACGCCGGTTGAGCGCCAAACCGTAGCGCGACACGTCGCGTTCTGTGATGATGACAAGCATGGGCAAGAACAAGGACAAGGCGTCCGCCAACGCCGACGCCGACACGAAGTCGAAGAAGCGTGACGACGAACTGACCTCGAGCGACAAGAAGAAGGTCGCCGAGCAGGCATCGGAGAAGGCCGCGAAGGCCAAGGCGAAGGCCGAAAAGGCTCCTGCCAAGAAGAAGGGCAGCGCCAAGAAGGCCTCGTCGAAGCCCGCCACCGAAGCCGCGAAGAAGGCCAAGAAGGACGAGGCAGTCAAGGCCGCGAAGAAGGTCGGCAAGGACAAGTCGAAGAAGAAGCACAAGGCGCAGCTGAGCGACTTCACCTCGGCGCTCAAGGTGACGCCCGGCTTCTCCCTGGCCGACCTCGACGCGAGCAGCACCCCCGCGTTCGACGGCGACCAGAAGAAGGCCGAGAAGCTCATGCGCAAGACCGGCGAGGAACTCGCCGACCTGCAAGAGCGTCTCTACGCCAGTGAGCGTCACCCCGACGGTCGGAGCGTCCTCCTCGTCGTTCAGGGCATGGACACCTCGGGCAAGGGCGGCATCATGCGCCACGTCATCGGCAGCATCGACCCGCAGGGCGTTGAGCTCACGTCGTTCAAGGCACCGACGAAGGAGGAGCAGGCTCACCCGTTCCTCTGGCGCATCCGCAACGCTCTGCCGAAGCCTGGCTACATCGGCGTCTTCGACCGCAGCCAGTACGAGGACGTGCTCATCGTGCGTGTCCACGACCTGGTCTCGCGCCCGGTCTGGATGCGCCGCTACGGACAGATCAACGCCTTTGAGGAGTCGACCGTCGCCAAGAACACGACGATCATCAAGGTGATGCTCCACATCGATGCCGACGAGCAGAAGGCGCGGCTGGCCGAGCGACTCGACAACCCGGAGAAGTTCTACAAGTTCAACCCGGGCGACCTCAAGGAACGCGCCTACTGGCCCGAGTACCAGGATGCCTACCAGGCAGTGCTCGAGCGCACGTCGACGGACATCGCGCCCTGGTTCGTCGTTCCGGCGAACAACAAGTGGTACGCGCGCCTGGCCGTGCAGCAGTTGCTCCTCGAGCACCTGCGCTCGCTCGACCTCACGTGGCCCGAAGCGACGTTCGACGTCGAGGAGCAGAAGGCCGCGCTCGCGCAGCTGTGAGGGTGGGACACCGGTCAGCGCCGAAACGACAAAGGCCGTCGCCGTCCGAAGTGGACGGTGACGGCCTTCGTCGCGTTCAGCTCAAGGAGCGAACGCTCACTCGGCTTCGCGCGGTGCCTGCAGCACGGCGACGGTGCGCGCCGGCAGCTTCACCTGCTCGCCCTCGTTCCACTCGCTGTTCTCCTGTTCGTCGTCCTGCGAACTCGTGATGGCGAAGCTCCAGTCCGCCTCGCGCACGACGTCGGGAATGGTGAACTCCGCTTCCTCGTGTCCGGGGTTGAAGAACATGAGGAAGTGGTCGTCGACGACCGGCTGACCCTTGGCGTCGTTCGTGTGGATGGCGTCGCCGTTGAGGTAGACCATGAGGGTGCCGGCACCGGAGGTCCAATCCTCGTCCTGCATTTCCTCGCCGCTCGCGCGGAACCACACGATGTCGCCCCATTCGCTGCGCCCGCCGTGCTGCGCCTCGCCGGCGAAGAACCGGCGGCGCTGGAACGCCGGGTGCGTACGACGCAGTGCGATGAGCTGCTTGGTGAACTCGAGCAACGAGTGAGCGCGCTCGTCGAGATCCCAGTCGATCCAGGAGATCTCGTTGTCCTGGCAGTACGTGTTGTTGTTGCCGTTCTGGGTCCGACCGAGCTCGTCGCCGTGCAGCACCATCGGCACACCCTGCGAGAGCAACAGCGTCGTGAGGTGGTTGCGGATCTGACGCTCGCGCAGCGCGAGCACGCCTTCGTCGTCTGTCTCGCCTTCGACGCCGCAGTTCCAGGACCGGTTGTGGCTCTCGCCGTCGTTGTTGTCCTCACCGTTGGCGTCGTTGTGCTTCTCGTTGTACGACACGAGGTCGCGCATGGTGAAGCCGTCGTGCGCCGTGACGAAGTTGATCGACGCGATCGGGCGGCGACCCGAGTGGGCGTACAGGTCGCTTGAACCCGTCAGGCGCGACGCGAACTCGCCGAGTGAACCCGGTTCACCGCGCCAGTAGTCGCGCACGGTGTCGCGGTACTTGCCGTTCCACTCCGTCCACAGGGGCGGGAAGTTGCCGACCTGGTAGCCGCCGTCACCGACGTCCCACGGCTCGGCGATGAGCTTGACCTGGCTGATCACCGGGTCCTGCTGGATGATGTCGAAGAACGCGCTCAGACGGTCGACCTCGTGGAACTGACGCGCAAGGGTGGCGGCGAGGTCGAAGCGGAAGCCGTCGACGTGCATCTCGTTCACCCAGTAGCGCAGCGAGTCCATGATGAGCTGCAGTACGTGCGGGCTGCGCATGAGCAGCGAGTTACCCGTGCCGGTGGTGTCGAAGTAGTGCGCCTTGTTGTCGTCGACGAGGCGGTAGTACGCCTCGTTGTCGAGACCGCGGAAGCCGAGCGTCGGGCCGTTCTCGTTGCCCTCGGCGGTGTGGTTGTACACGACGTCGAGGATGACCTCGATGCCGGCCTCGTGCAGGGCCTTGACCATCGCCTTGAACTCGGTGACCTGCTGGCCGCGTGACCCCGACGCCGAGTAGGAGTTGTGCGGCGCGAGGAAGCCGATCGTGTTGTAGCCCCAGTAGTTCGTCAGGCCCTTCTCCTGCAGCGTCGTGTCCTGCACGAACTGGTGCACGGGCATGAGCTCGATGGCCGTGATGCCGAGGTCGACGAGATGGCCCACGATCGCGGGGTGACCGATGGCGGCGTACGTGCCACGAATCTCCTCGGGCACGTCCGGGTGCGTCATCGTCAGGCCCTTGACGTGGGCTTCGTAGATGACGCTCTCGTGGTACTCGTGCTGCGGCGGGTGGTCGTGACCCCAGTCGAAGTACGGGTTGATGACGACGCTCAACATCGTGTGGCCGAGCGAGTCCTCGTCGTTGCGCTTCTCCGGTGAGAGGAAGTAGTAGCTGAACAGCGACTCGTCGCCGTCGATCTGGCCGTCGATGGCCTTGGCGTAGGGATCGAGCAGCAGCTTGTTGACGTTGCAACGCTGGCCGTCCTCGGGGGAGTAGGGGCCCTCGACGCGGTAGCCGTAACGCTGACCGGGCTGAACGCCGGGCAGGTAGGCGTGCCAGACGTGGCCGTCGACCTCCGACAGTTCGATGCGCTGCTCATTGAGATCTTCGTCGATGAGGCAGAGGTACATTTTCTCCGCGACCTCGGAGAAGATCGCGAAGTTGACGCCGGTGCCGTCGAACGTGGCACCGAGGGGGTAGGGCTTGCCCGGCCAGATATCCATGGGCTTTACCTAACCACGAGCAGGGGACAACCCTCGATTCGACTACTTTCGGGTGGACGCTCGGGCGTGGCAGCACGAATTCGGGCCGTTCGGTCGCTAATTTTGCGGCGTGAGTGAGCAACCGGTCGTGGAGGAGCCCTCCCGATTCCGCACGTTCGCTCGCACCTGGGCCCGCCGTGTGCCGGGCCTCTACGCACTCATCCGCCTCGTGCTCGTCACGGTGCGACAGTGCATGCGCTACCGCGTGACGGGTCTCGCCTCGGAGGCCGGCTTCTTCGCCCTGTTGTCGTTCCCGCCCCTCGTCTACGGGCTGCTCGGCGTCATGGGTTACGTCGGTCAGGCGCTCGGTGGGCGCACGGTCGACGAGATCACCGGCTCCATCGAGGCGTCCATGGCGAGCGTGCTGTCGGGCGAGGCATTGCAGAACGTCCTCATGCCGACCCTGCAGGACGCCCTCGACGGCGGCCGCCCCGATGTCGTCTCGATCGGGTTCCTCATCTCGCTGTGGTCCGGTTCGCGCATGGTGAACGTCATCATCGACACCGTCTCGATCATGTACGGCCAGGGCGGGGAGCGAGGCATCGTGCGGACGCGCATGCTCTCGGTCGCCCTCTATTTCTGCGCGCTGCTCGTCATGGGTGTCGTGTTGCCGCTCATCGTGCTCGGCCCGGACCTGCTCGGACGCCTCCTGCCGCCGGGCTTCCTGTTCCTTCTGTCGCTGTACTGGCCGGTGGTCGGCGGCCTGACGATCGTGGCCTTCGCCACGCTCTATTACATCGCCACGCCGATCCGGACGCCGTGGGTGCGCGACCTGCCCGGGGCCGCCTTCACGCTCGTCGCGTGGGTCGTCATCTCGGTCTTCCTGCGTAACTGGCTGTCGGCTTCGGTGGGCGGCATCTCGATCTACGGGCCCCTCGCCGCGACGATCATCGTGCTCATCTGGTTGTACTTCCTCGCGATCTCGGTGCTCATCGGCGCGGCCCTCAACTCGGCCGTCGCGCGGCTGTGGCCGGTTGCCTCGGCGCCGAAGGGCGTGCGTGCGCGTACTAAGGGCCTCATCGAGGAGCAGGTGGCCAAGGTGCGCTCCCGCGTCCTCGAGACGAGCGATCGCCCGTATGACCAGGAGGACCTCGACTCCCTCGGCGCGAGCCACGTGCGTCCCGAGGGGGAGCGAACCCCCGCGCGGCTCACGGCGGCCGACGGTGCCCATGACGAGGCCGCAGGCACTGAAACGCAGGACGACGCGGAGCGTCGCTCGGCCTGAGCTGCCGGTGAGTGCGGGCGGTGGACGAGTCGATCTCGTGCCCACGGCGGTGCCTGCCCTGGGCCGAGGCCCCCTGTGCCTGCGACAAGTTGGCGCCCGCGACAGGGATGGGTTACAGTTTCACCTCGTTGCGACGCGCACTGCGCGAAGCTTCAGGCGGACATAGCTCAGTTGGTAGAGCGCAACCTTGCCAAGGTTGAGGTCGCCGGTTCGAGCCCGGTTGTCCGCTCTGTGTCTTCTTGGACACGTGCGAGATTTCCTCGCGTGGTGGAGTGGCCGAGAGGCGAGGCAACGGCCTGCAAAGCCGTCTACACGGGTTCAAATCCCGTCTCCACCTCGGGCGATTGGCGCAGCGGTAGCGCGCTTCCTTGACACGGAAGAGGTCACTGGTTCAAACCCAGTATCGCCCACCAGTTCGATGACGATCCCCGCAGCCCTTCCGCTGCGGGGATCGTTCGCGTTTCGGCCCCGGCTCCCACGTCGTGCCGCCGGATCCGCCTGTCATGATGGTCCCATGACGAACCACGAAGACGAAGGCACGCTGAGCGAATTCGCCGATCAGGCTTCGGCCGCGGACGACATGAGTGGCCGCGAGTACGAAGAGGCCCTCGACGCCGGCATCGCGGCCCCCGAGAAGGAGCCCCGCTGGGCCGACCACGGCGGCACCGAGACCCTCGACGAGCGCCTGGCCGAGGAAACGCCGGACGTCGACCCCGACTCCGCGTACGGCAACCCCGATGGTGTCTCGGAGCAGGCCGACACGCGTGAGGCCGGTCGCCTCGTCGCCCCGGACGAGGGCGAACGAGAGGACGAGGAGAAGGACCTCGTCGCGTCCGACGAGGGTTACGCCGGCGGTGACGAGAGCGCCGAGGAGTCGGCGATCCACGTCGTCGAGGAGTGAGCGAAGCCGCCTGAGCGCTGTGCACATCCGCGATTTGGTGAACGATCGATGAACCGGGTAACGTTCTCGTCGTTGCCGAGACCGCGAGGTCGAGGAAACAGGCGGACATAGCTCAGTTGGTAGAGCGCAACCTTGCCAAGGTTGAGGTCGCCGGTTCGAGCCCGGTTGTCCGCTCCAATCCCGTTCTCGGGCGATTGGCGCAGCGGTAGCGCGCTTCCTTGACACGGAAGAGGTCACTGGTTCAAACCCAGTATCGCCCACCACCTCGAAACACCCCCGGCCGAGCGCCGGGGGTGTTTTCCTATGTTCTAGCCTTGCGGCGTGATGGGCGGTATCGAGCAGGCGCGCGGCGAACGCGCCCTGTTCCGCACGGTGAGTGCGTGGGGTGTGGAGTCCGTCCACGACGACCTCGCCGCGCTCGACGAGCCGGCGTTCCACGCGCTCGTCGTCACCTTCGAGGGCCGGGTCACGGCGGCGCGGTTGCGTCACGTCGTCCACCACGAAGATCGCGCGTGGGCAGGGGCTCTCGAGGCGAGACTGGGAAGCGATGAGCCCGATCACCAGGCATCGACGGTGGCGCAAGGCGCCTGGCGCACGAGCCTCGACCGCGGGGCCTACGAACGCGGCGTCGCTGCGATCCGGGACGACATCGCACGGGGCCGCGTTTACCAGGTCAATCTCTGCCGTGTTCTCGAGCGGGACGGCGCAGACGGTGCCGAACGCGACGATCTCGATCACCTCTTCGCGGATCTCCTCGTCGACAATCCGGCGCCCTACGCGTGCCGCGTCGATGTCGAGGGGCACGTCGACATCGCAAGCGCCTCGCCCGAGCTCTTTCTGGCGCGCGAGGGGAGCGCGCTGACGTCGGCACCGATCAAGGGCACCGCCTCGACGCTCGAGCGCATGCTCGCGAAGGACGCCACGGAGAACATCATGATCACCGACCTCGTGCGCAACGATCTGCAGCGCGTCTGTGGGCCGGGAACGGTCAGCGTCGACGGTCTGCTCGAGGCCCAGCACCACCCGGGGCTCGTTCATCTCGTGTCGACCGTGCGTGGGCAGATGCGCGACGGTGTCCGCTGGCCCGAGGTCTTCGACGCCACCTTCCCGCCAGGGTCGGTCTCGGGCGCTCCGAAGAGCAGTGCGCTGGACGTCATCGCCGAACTGGAGACCGCCCCGCGCGGCCCCTACTGCGGCGCGATCGGGTGGGTTGACGGCACAACCGGGCAGGCTGAACTCGCCGTCGGAATCCGGACGTTTTGGCGCGAGAACGGTCGCGAAATACACCGAAACGAATCGGCCTCCGGGCCGATAGTCTCTGGTGGAGTGTCGTTCGGTGCGGGTGCGGGAATCACCTGGGATTCCGACCCCGGCACCGAGTGGCACGAGACCGAACTTAAGGCACGTCGACTGTTGGGCATCGCTGATGGCCCACACACTGGGAGGAATGCATGAGCGTCCGAATCTGGGTCGAAGGTCGACGCGTCGACGACGGGGCCGCCATCTCGCCGATCGATCACGGCGTGACGGTCGGGGACGGCGTCTTCGAGACCGCCAAGGTGGAGAACGGCCGTGTCTTCGCGCTGGAGATGCACCACGACCGCATGGACCGCTCGCTCGCCGGCCTGGGGCTGCCCAAGCTCGACCGAGCCAAGGTCGACGACGGTATCGCCGCCGTGCTCGAAGGTGACCAGATCGATTTCGGGCGTCTGCGCTACACGGTGACGGGCGGTGTCGGGCCGCTCGGTTCCGACCGCGGCAACGCCCCGCCGACCCACATCGTCACTGCTTCCGCCGTACCGCGCCCGGCGCCGACGACGAAGGTTGCGACCGTGCGTTGGACGCGAAACGAGAACTCGGCGGTCGCCGGACTCAAGACGACCTCGTACGCCGAGAACGTCGTCGCACTGGCCGCCGCGAAGCAGAACGGTGGCAGCGAGGCGATCTTCGCGAACACCCTCGGGAACCTGTGTGAGGGCACGGGCTCCAACATTTTCGTCGTACTGGGGGAGCGCGTCGTCACGCCGCCGCTCGAGGACGGCCCCCTCGCAGGCATCACCCGTGACCTCGCCATCCGCTGGGGCCGCGAGGCCGGAATCGAGATTGTCGAAAAGCCGCTGAGCTTCGATGTCCTCACGGAATGCGATGAGGCGTTCCTCACGTCCTCGACGCGAAACGTGCAGGGGATTCACGCCATCAACGAACGGCAGTTGGGCGAGGAGGGCACGCCGGGCCGCGTCAGCGCACGACTTGCCGAGGTGTTCGCCGAGCGTCAGGACGAACTCCTCTCCTGACACGCTGTTCACCGGTCAAGGTGCACGAAGGCGCTGCGCCTCGTAGGCTTCCTTGCCATGCACGAGGAGCAGGCACACGGGGCGACGCCCGTCGACGGAGGCGATCGCGATCGCTGGGAGTGGCGACGACGCATCCGCGCCAACCCTCGAAGCGCGCAGATCTACCGGATGGCGGTGGCCATCTTCGGTCTCATCGTCGTCCTCATCGGCATCATCCTGTTGCCGTTCCCGGGGCCCGGCTGGGTCATCATCTTCATCGGGCTGGGTATCTGGGCGAGTGAGTTCGAGTGGGCCCAGAACCTGCTCAAGTGGGTGCGCGGCACCGTCGAGGCCTGGTGGGACTGGCTCGAGAAGAAGGGCTTGTGGGCCAAGGCCATCGCGGCCCTTCTGACGTTTGCGCTCGTGCTGGCGATCTTCTGGGCGATGTTCGCCGTGTCCGGCGTGCCGGGCTGGTTCCCGGACTTCGCCAAGGACTTCCTCGTGAAGGTGCCCGGCCTGGGCTGAGCGGCCCGTGGCCGGTTTGGTGTCGGGCAGGAGTTCGACTAATGTTTCCCGCGCACCACACGGATGTATAGCTCAGTTGGTTAGAGCGTTCGCTTCACACGCGAGAGGTCAGGGGTTCGAGTCCCTTTACATCCACCACAGAAAACGCGGAATCCCTTGGGTTCCGCGTTTTCGTTACCCATTGCTCACCCAGGTGGAGGACACCGGGCGTCAAGCCGACTGGGATAGCATGAACCAATGCGCTGTCACCGTTCGAGCACCTCTGGGGGCGGGCGCTGATGCCGGTCCTCATCGCCGACGTCGTCGACGCGCCGCTCGATCTGCAGGCCCACCTCGACGCCGTCGAGGACGCCCGTCAGGGAGCCACCGCGAGCTTCGTCGGAGCGGTCCGCAACCACGACCCGCAGATCGACGGTGAGGTCACGCACCTCGACTACTCGGCCCACCCCAGCGCCAGCGAGACGATGGCGCACATCGCGTCCGACGTAGCCGCGCGGCTCGACCCTGACGGTGTCGCCCGCATCGCCGTCACGCACCGGGTCGGACGCCTCGGCGTCGGGGACATCGCGATCGTCGCAGCGGTGTCGTCACCGCACCGGGCCCTGGCGTTCGCGCTGTGCAACGAACTCGTCGAAGAGGTGAAGCGCTCCCTGCCGATCTGGAAGCACCAGCACAACACCGACGGCGACGACGTCTGGTCGGGCCTGACATGACCCACGGGCTGGTCGATTCCTTCGGACGCGTCCACCGCGACCTGCGCATCTCGCTCACGGACAAGTGCAACCTGCGCTGCACCTACTGCATGCCGGCGGACGGTGTGCCGCTCGCACCGAAACCGACGCTGCTCACCCTCGAGGAGATGCTCACCATCGCGCGCGTTGCGGTGGAGGCCGGCATCGCCGAGATCCGGCTCACCGGGGGAGAGCCGCTTCTGCGCCCCGACATCGTCGCCATCGTCGAAGGTCTCGCGGCACTCGAGGGGCCGGAGGGGCACCCCGAGATCTCGATGACGACGAACGGCATCGGCCTTGCCCGTCTCGCGGAACCGCTTCGGGAAGCGGGACTTGCGCGACTCAACGTCAGCCTCGACACCCTCGACCCGGAGCGCTTCAAGACGATGACCCGTCGGGGCCGCTTCGACGACGTCATGGCCGGTCTCGACGCCGCCCGCGCTACCGGTTTCGAGCCGATCAAGGTCAACACCGTGCTGCTGCGCGGTGAGAACGACGACGAAGCGAACGACCTGCTCGAGTGGGCGATCCGTGAAGGCTACGAACTGCGCTTCATCGAGCAGATGCCGCTCGACGGCGGGCACATCTGGTCGCGCACCGAAATGATCACGGGCGCCGAGATCCTCGATGCCCTGCGCGCGCACCACACGCTCACGGAGGTGCCTGGCCGCGGTGCCGCACCGGCCGAACTGTTCGAGGTCGACGGCGGACCCGCCCGCGTCGGCGTCGTCGCGAGCGTCACCATGCCGTTCTGCGGGGCGTGCGACCGCCTGCGCCTCACCTCCGACGGCCAGCTGCGCTCGTGCCTGTTCTCGCGCACGGAGACGAACCTGCGCGACATCCTGCGCTCCGGCGCGAGCGACGACGACATCACCGCGAAGATCCACGAGTGCCTCGCAGGCAAGCTGCCCGGACACGGCATCAACGAGCCAGGCTTCCTGCAGCCGCCACGCCCGATGAATGCCATCGGCGGCTGAGTCGATCAGCGCACGACGTCAGTCGGTGAGCGGAACGCGGTCCGCGATTTCGCGCTGAGCCGCGGCGTCCACGGGCTCGCCCCGCTCGAGGCGTCGCCCGACGGCGATGCCGAGGAGGTAGCTCGAGACCGGCGCCAGTGGCCGCGTCACCTCGTGCGAGACGTTCTTCGACAGCTCGTGGACGAGATCGATGTCGACATCTGCCGGGTCGAGGTCCAGCGCGGTGCAGGCCTTCTCGACCCAGCGGGTCCACTGCTCGGGGTGGGTGCTCATGGTCACCATGATGTCAGCGTACTGTCGTCATCCCGGTGGGCAGACTTCGATGCGGTTGGGCCGAGGCCGAGTCGGCCCAAGCGCAGGAAAGTCGGCCCAAGCGACCGCCGCGACATCGGGACGGGAGTCAGGCCGGCCGCTGCGGGTCGAGGCGTTCGGTCCACGCGGCGTGGTCGGCCCACGTGTCGATGTCGTGCCACTCCGGGCCTGCCGGACGTACGAGGACGAGATCGAGCCCGGCGAACAGCGCGCGCATCGAGAGGTTCGTCGCGGCGGAAGCGTCGACGGCGACCCGAACCGAGGCTGTCCGGTAGAGCCCGAGCATCCACTGCGCGCGCCCGTCGGCGTCGGTGAGGACGAACCCGTCAACATCAGCGACGCCATCAGCGTCGCCACCAGCGGCGCTGGCGTTGAGCAGGCGACGCACCGCGTCGCCAGCCCCCGGCACGTCGCAGCCCAGGAGCAGTGTCCAGGAGGCCGGGTCGGTAATCGATGTCAGGCCTCGGGCGAACCCGGCGGCGGGGCCCGATCCGGCCGGTTCCTCCTGGGTGAGGACCGCGCGTGAGGGGAGTGGCGCCGAGGTTCGACCGACGACGACGAGCGTCCGCGCGCCCCGAGCAGCGTTCAGCGAGGCGTCGACGAGTGGGTGCCCTCCGAGGTCGAGAGCGGCCTTGTCGACGCCGCCGAGACGCGAACCGCGGCCGCCGACGAGGACGACCGCGTCGAAGCTCGTTCCGGCCTGTCCCGCAGCGGTATCCATGCCCCCATCATGCCCGCAAGCGCCAGCGCCCCCGATAGTCTGGAACGCGCCCATGAACGCGCGAATGAGTAGGTATGCGATCGCTTTGCATAACTAGTCGTTGGGCCGATAGAGTCGGCGGCATGTCCAAGGTTCTGACTTCACTGCCGACCGGCGAGCGCGTCGGCATCGCGTTCTCCGGTGGCCTCGACACGTCCGTCGCTGTGGCGTGGATGCGCGACAAGGGCGCCGTTCCCTGCACCTACACGGCCGACCTCGGCCAGTACGACGAGGACGACATCGAGGGCATCCCCGGCCGCGCCGGGCAGTACGGTGCCGAGCTCTCGCGTCTCGTCGACTGCAAGAAGGCCCTCGTCGAGGAGGGTCTTGCCGCCATCGCGTGCGGTGCCTTCCACATCCGCTCGGGCGGTCGCACCTACTTCAACACGACGCCGCTGGGCCGCGCCGTGACGGGCACGCTCCTCGTGCGCGCCATGCAGGAGGACGGCGTCTCCATCTGGGGTGACGGCTCCACCTTCAAGGGCAACGACATCGAGCGTTTCTACCGCTACGGTCTGCTCGCGAACCCGGGGCTGCGCATCTACAAGCCGTGGCTGGACGCCGACTTCGTCACCGAGCTCGGTGGCCGTCAGGAGATGTCCGAGTGGCTCACCGAGCACGGTCTGCCCTACCGCGACTCGGCCGAGAAGGCCTACTCCACGGACGCCAACATCCTCGGCGCCACGCATGAGGCCAAGACCCTCGAGCACCTCGACGAGTCGATGGAGATCGTCTCGCCGATCATGGGTGTGGCCCACTGGGATCCGTCCGTCGAGATCGAGACCGAGGACGTCACCGTTCGCTTCGAACGCGGCCTGCCCGTCGCCATCAACGGCGACGACTTCGGCGGCGACGTCGTCGCGCTGTTCCAGGAAGCCAACGCCGTCGGTGGTCGTCATGGCCTCGGTATGAGCGACCAGATCGAGAACCGCATCATCGAGGCCAAGTCGCGCGGCATCTACGAAGCTCCCGGCATGGCGCTCATCTTCACGGCCTTCGAGCGACTGCTCAACGCCGTGCACAACGAGGACACCATCGCTGCGTACCACAACGACGGTCGTCGCCTCGGCCGCCTGCTCTACGAAGGCCGTTGGTTCGACCCGCAGTCGCTCATGATCCGCGAGGGTCTGCTGCGCTGGGTCGCCACCGCCGTCACCGGTGAGGTGACGCTGCGCCTGCGTCGCGGTGAGGACTACTCCATCGTCAACACCGTCGGCGAGAACTTCAGCTACCACCCGGAGAAGCTGTCGATGGAGCGCACCGAGAACGCGGCGTTCGGTCCCGTCGACCGCATCGGTCAGCTCACGATGCGCAACCTCGACATCGCCGACACCCGCGAGAAGCTCGAGTTCTACGCCGCCTCGGGCGGCCTGGGCCGCGCGCAGACCGACCTCGTCGGCCAGCTCGAGCCGGGCGGCGCGAAGCAGATCGCGTCCAACCCCAACGCGGACGCCGAGGCGATCGCCCTCGACGAAGCGGCGATGGAGTTCGGAACCGACTGACCCGCGAACGAGTCGAAGCGAACGCCGGGTCACCCGCAAGTAGAGGGGGACCCGGCGTTCGGCGCGTACACGCGAGGCGAAGCAGGACGAGACCGTAAGGTTGGCGTCGCCGCGAGAAAGGGGAGGTGTCCGCGTGCAACACCTAGGACCGTACGAACTGCTCGACGTCATCGGGCAGGGCGGCATGGGGCGTGTCTGGCGGGCCCGCGACACGCGCTACGACCGTGTCGTCGCGCTCAAGGTGATTGCCGACCAGGAGGCCGACGAGGCCGACTACCTCAAGCTCTTCCGCCGCGAGGCCGACCTCGTGGGGCGTATGAACTCGCCGCACATCGTGCCGATCCACAACTACGGCGAGATCGACGACCAGGCCTACCTCGACATGCGTTACGTCGACGGGCACTCCCTCTCGGGCGTCGTGCGTCAGTTCGGGCCGGCGTCTCTCGGTACGGCCATCGAGATCGTCGAGCAGGCCGCCTCGGCCCTCGACGACGCGCACGCCGCCGGCGTCGTCCACCGCGACGTGAAGCCCGCCAACCTCCTCGTCGACCGCAAGGGATTCGTCTACCTCGCCGACTTCGGTATCGCCGTCGTCGACCGCCACAAGGTAGCCGCCGGTTCCCAGATTCTCGGGTCGTGGGCCTACATGGCGCCCGAGCGCTTCACCGCATCATCCGAGGACGGGCCCGCGGTGGACGTCTACGCCCTCGGATGCGTCCTCTACTACGCGCTCACGGGCGAACCGCCCTTCGCGGGGCGGGAACTCGAGGAACTGCGCCAGGCCCACCGCCACGCGAAGCGCCGTCGCTCGTCGGCCGCGTCGACGGGGTGACGCCGCGCGTGGACGCCGCCATCCGGTGGGCGCTTCGCAAGGACCCTGCCGAGCGTCCGCCGTCGGCGGGCGAGTGGATCGCGGCCATCAAGAAGGAACGCCGTCGTGCTGCGGCCGGCGGCTCCGGACGCCCCGCACCGGCGCCGGCCCGACCCAGTGCCCCGCCGCGCGCGCATCAGGCGTCCCCGGCACGTGTCGCCAGCGCCAGAGCGGCGCCGCGTCCCGCACCTGCGCCGAGCGGCGGCGGGATGTCGGCGTTCCTCGTCGCGGTCCTCGTCGTCCTGGTCCTCGTGGCGAGCGGCCTCGCCGCCGTCATCGTCAACAACCTCTGATCGCCCGGCAAACCGGCTCGCCCGGCACTTCGGGGAGCCGGTAACCTTGCATCGGGTCGACGCAGGTGCGCCCCCATCCCGACTTCCAAGGAGACCTCCCGTGTCCGAACAGATCACCCTGACCGTCGCCGGTGCCCAGCGCGAGGTGGAGGCCGGGACGACGGGCACGGACCTGTTCGGCGACGACAAGGCCGTCCTCGTCATGCGCGTCGACGGCGACCTGTGGGACCTGCACCGCGAGGTGCCGGCCGGCGCTGTCGTCGAGCCCGTCACGGCGCAGGAGCCCGAGGGCCTCGCCGTCCTGCGTCACTCCGCCGCACACCTGCTCGCCCAGGCCGTGCAGCAGGCCAACCCCGACGCCAAGCTCGGCATCGGTCCGCCGATCACCGACGGTTTCTACTACGACTTCGACGTGGCCGAGGCGTTCACCCCCGACGACCTCAAGAAGCTCGAGAAGGCAATGCTCAAGATCGTCAACGAGGGCCAGACGTTCCGTCGTCGCGTCATCACCGACGCCGAGGGCCTCGAGGAGCTCAAGGACGAGCCGTACAAGTGCGAGCTCATCGGCCTCAAGGGCAACGCGGCCGATGCCGCCGAGGGCGCAGAGGCCGAGGTCGGCGGCGGTCAACTGACGATCTACGACAACGTCCGTCGTGACGGCAGCGTCGCCTGGGGCGACCTGTGCCGCGGCCCGCACGTGCCGTCGACGAAGGTGCTCGGCAACGCGTTCAAGCTCATGCGCTCGGCTGCCGCCTACTGGCGCGGCAGCGAGAAGAACCCCCAGCTGCAGCGCGTCTACGGCACCGCGTGGCCCACGAAGGACCAGCTCAAGGCCTACCTCGAGCGTCTCGCCGAGGCCGAGAAGCGTGACCACCGCAAGCTGGGCGCGGAGATGGACCTGTTCAGCTTCCCCGAGAACATCGGCCCCGGCCTGCCCGTGTTCCACCCCAAGGGCGGCATCATCAAGCGGGAGATGGAGGACTATGTCCGCCGTCGCCACATCGAAGAGGGCTTCAGCTACGTCGGCACGCCGCACGTGTCGAAGGAAGACCTCTTCTACACCTCGGGTCACCTGCCGTACTACGCCGACGGCATGTTCCCGCCGCTCGACCTCGACGGGCAGAAGTACCGCCTCAAGGCGATGAACTGCCCCATGCACAACGAGATCTTCCGTTCGCGCGGACGCTCCTACCGTGAGCTGCCGCTGCGTTTCTTCGAGTTCGGCACGGTCTACCGCGACGAGAAGTCCGGCGTTCTCTCGGGCCTCACACGCGTGCGCATGATCACCCAGGACGACTCCCACTCCTACGTGACGCCGGAGCAGGCGCCGGGCGAGATCAAGCACCTGCTCGACTTCATCCTCGGGCTGCTGCGTGACTTCGGGCTGAACGACTTCTACCTCGAGCTGTCGACGCGTGACGAGGACGGCGACAAGAAGGACAAGTTCATCGGCACCGACGAGCAGTGGGAGGTCGCGACGCAGGTGCTCGCCGACGTCGCGAACGCCTCGGGCCTCGAGCTCGTGCCCGACCCGGGCGGCGCAGCCTTCTACGGCCCGAAGATCTCCGTGCAGGCACGTGACGCCATCGGCCGTACGTGGCAGATGTCGACGATCCAGTACGACTTCAACATGCCCGAGCGCTTCGGCCTCGAGTTCCAGGCTCAGGACGGCACGCGTCAGCAGCCGGTCATGATCCACTCGGCGAAGTTCGGTTCGATCGAGCGCTTCCTCGGTGTGCTCGTCGAGCACTACGCGGGACAGTTCCCGGCGTGGCTCGCACCGGTCCAGGTGCTCGGGGTTCCGGTCGCGGAGGAGTACTACGACTACCTCGGCGAGGTGGGCGAGAAGCTGCGTCGGGCCGGCGTGCGCGTCGAGATGGACACGAGCGACGACCGCTTCCCGAAGAAGATCCGCAACGCCTCGAAGTCGAAGGCGCCGTTCATCCTCATCGCCGGCGAGGAGGACCGCGACAACGGAGCCGTCAGCTTCCGCTACCGCGACGGCTCGCAGAAGAACGGTGTGCCGGTCGACGAGGCCGTGGCCGAGATCGCCGCGTACATCGCCTCGCGCAACAACACGTCGCCGACGGCGGCCGAGGCACCTTCCGAGGCTTGATCCGAACAGCGACGAAGCCGCCGCCCCACTTTGGGGCGGCGGCTTCGTCGTTGTCCGGTGGTGCCTGCGATCAGGCGGAGGCAGCCTTCGCGGCCGCGAAGCCCTTGTCGAGGTCGGCGATGATGTCGTTCGCGTTCTCGATGCCGACCGACAGCCGCACGAGGCCGGGCGTGACGCCGGCGCCGCGGCGGTCGTCGTCACTGCCCTGGCTGTGCGTCGTCGTCGCCGGGTGGATGGCGAGCGAGCGCACGTCACCGATGTTGGCCACGTGCGAGTGCAGTTCGAGAGCGTCGACGAACGCCTTGCCCGCGTCGATGCCGCCGGCGATCTCGAAGGAGAACACCGCGCCGGAACCGGTGGGCAGGTAGCGGTCGGCCAGCTCCTTGTACGGGCTGTCGTCCTTCGAGGCGTAGAAGACCTTCTCGACCTGCGCGTGCTCGCTCAGGTACGCGACGACCTTCTTCGCGTTCTCGACGTGACGCTCGACGCGCAGCGACAGGGTCTCGAGGCCCTGCGCGATGAGGAACGCGTTGAACGGCGACACGGCGGAGCCGAGATCGCGCAGCAGTTCGACGCGTGCCTTGAGGATGAACGCGAGGTTCGCGCCGAGCGCCGAACCGACGCCGAGATCGCGGGCGAAGACGAGACCGTGGTAGCTCTCGCTCGGCTCGTTGAACTGCGGGAACTTCTCCGGCTCCTTGGCGTAGTCGAACGTTCCGGCGTCCACGAGCACGCCGGCGATCGACGTGCCGTGGCCGCCGAGGTACTTCGTCGCCGAGTGGATGACGACGTCCGCGCCGTGCTTGATCGGGCGCAGCAGGTACGGCGTCGCGACGGTGTTGTCGACGAACAGCGGCAGGCCGGCGTCGTGGGCAACACCGGCAACACCCGCGACGTCGAGGACCTTCTGGTCGGGGTTGCTCAGCGTCTCGCCGAACAGGAGCTTGGTGTTCGGGCGGATGGCGCTCTTCCACGCGTCGAGGTCACCGATGTCTTCGACGAAGGTGGTCTCCACACCGAGGCGCTTGAGCGTGTACTTGAGCAGGTTGTACGTGCCGCCGTAGAGCGCGGCCGACGCGACGACGTGGTCGCCGGCCTGCGCGACGTTGAGGATGGCGAACGTCGTCGCGGCCTGGCCGGAGGCCAGCAGCAGCGCACCGACGCCTCCCTCGAGCGCCGCGATGCGCTCCTCGACGGCCTGCGACGTCGGGTTGCCGATGCGGGTGTAGATGGGGCCGAGGTCGGACAGGCCGAAGCGGTTGGCCGCGGTCTCGGCGGAGTCGAAGACGAACGAGGTCGTCTGGTAGATCGGCAGCGCGCGCGATCCGGTATCCCCGTCCGGCACTTGGCCGGCGTGGATCTGCTTGGTCTCGAAAGCCCAGTCCTGAGCGCTCATGACAACTCCTCGAAAGGTCGCTACCCGTGCGCGAACCTCGCACGCGGGGTGCGCCGGAAGCTCTGCTTCCGCGCTTGCCCGGGCGTATCCGACGCCGGGCCAGGTCGTCACCCGGAGCACCCCGCCGCGGTGGGAGGGTTGCCGGCCAGCAAACCGGGGTTTGACGCTGGCGCTCGTGACCTGGTCCGAGGATATCCCGGGCGGTATCGAGGGGCGGGACTCGTGTCTCACATCGTGGTTTGCCGTGCGGCGCGGGGCGTTTGCCGAAGGGTCAAGCCGTGGTTGACTGGCGCCATGACGATCACCATCGCCCGGGCCAGGCGTGACGACGCCTTCGCCTGTGCAGCGCTTCGGTTGCGCTCGGACCTCGAGGAGGGGCACCCGAATCGGGCCGGTTTCGTGACCGAGTACGCGGACGACTTCCTCTCGGCCTTCGACGAGGTACCCACGTGGATCGCCACCCGTTCCGACGGCACCGTCGTCGGCATCGTGCAGTGCGCCCTCGTCCACCGGATGCCGACGCTCGCGCGCGGCGCCAAGCCGTGGTTGTACGTCGCGTTCGTCTTCGTCGTGCCCGACGAGCGTGGCGCGGGACTCGGCGAACGCATGCTCCGCACCGTCGACGCCTGGGCGGACGCGCGCGGCGTCGAGCGGATGCTGCTCAACACGCGTCCGAAGGCGCGCCCGTTGTACGAGCGTCTCGGATTCGGTGCCCCGGAGGAGCGACACATGCACCGCGACGCACCGTTCGCGGCCACGAAGGAGCAGCGATGAGCGACATCATCTGGGCCCTCGACCAGCTCGAGCGCTGCATCGCCTGCCCGTCGAAGCCGGCGGCGAACGCCGTCGTGCTCTACCTCGGTGAGGACGGCTCGCTGCCGCGCGAGAGCGTCGGATCGCTGGCCGAACGTGGCGTCATGGCCGCGGGCGTCGTGTGGGCGGGTGTGACAGCGGAACTCACCGACGACGACTGGCTCGACCTCGAGGACGCCGCAAGCGGCCTCGGCGGACTCGCGAGCGCCGTCGCCGTCGTGGGTGAAGGCGATGCCGCAGCCGTCGCACAGAAAGTGGCAGAGCGCGTGGGCGGCCTGGCCCACGCGGGCGCTGCGAGCGACGAGCGGCTCGTGGAGAAACTCGCCGAGATCGCTCCGGTCTGACCCGGCGCGCGGGTTTCCCTAGGATGGGGCGCATGGTCACGCAGAACGAGGACTTCACTCCCGAGCACGCCGAGTCCGAGCACGACTTCGCGGGGGAGCCCGACGGGTTCGGCCGACTGTGGACGCCTCACCGCATGGCCTACATCGAGGCCGACCGCCCCTCGAGGGACGCCGGCGACGGCTGTCCGTTCTGCGCGGCGGCGGGCAAGGACGACGCCGAGGGCCTCATCGTGCACCGCGGTGAGCACTGCTTCGTCGTGATGAACCTCTTCCCGTACAACCCGGGCCACCTGCTCGTGTGCCCCTACCGTCACGTGCCGCACTACATCGACCTCACGGACGCGGAGACCGAGGAGTTCACGAAGCTGACGAAGCAGGGCATTCGCGCGCTCAAGGCGGCGTCGAACCCGGCCGGATTCAACCTCGGCATGAACCAGGGCGATGTCGCGGGCGCCGGCGTGGCTGCGCACCTGCATCAGCACATCGTGCCCCGCTGGGGTGGCGACATGAACTTCATGCCGATCGTCGGCCAGACGAAGGCTCTCCCGGTGCTTCTCGAGGACAGCCGTCAGCGCATCGCGGCGTCCTGGCCAACCGACTGACGGCCTCGACCTCGCGGGGCGTGCGGCTCGTGAACGCGGGGTGAGATGTGACTCGTCCGGCGCGGCGCGCACCTCGGCTCGACGTATCGAACCGCTACAGTTGAGTCACCATGCTGAACAAGTACGCGCGCGCCTTCTTCTCCGCGATCTTCCGCCCCCTGGCGCAGCTGCTCCTGCGCCTCGGCATCAGCCCTGACGTCGTCACGATCGTCGGCACGCTCGGTGTCTCGTTCGGCGCGCTGTGGTTCTACCCGCGCGGCGAGTTCCTCGTCGGCACGCTGTTCATCACGGCCTTCGTCTTCTCCGACATGCTCGACGGCAACATGGCCCGCCTGTCGGGTCGCTCGTCGGTGTGGGGCGCCTACCTCGACTCCACGCTCGACCGCGTCGGTGACGCCGCCATCTTCGGTGGCCTCGTGCTCTACTTCGCCGGCCAGGGCGACAACTTCCTCATGGCCTGCCTCGCGCTCGCCTGCCTCGTGCTTGGTTCCGTCGTCTCGTACGCGAAGGCTCGCGCCGAAGGCCTCGGCATGGAGGCGAACGTCGGCATCGCCGAACGCGCGGACCGTCTCGTCGCGGTTCTCGTCACCACCGGCCTCACGGGCCTGTTCGACCTGCCGTACATCGTCCTGACGATCGTCCTCGCCCTGCTCGCAGTCGCCTCCTTCATTACCGTGCTGCAGCGCATGCTCATGGTGCGTGGTCAGGCGCTCGGCAAGGCTCTCGCGAAGTGATGGCTCGGCCCGCTCTCTCCCGTAAGCGAGCGCAGGACGCCGCCACCGTTCTCGCCTTCAAGGCCGGATGGCGTGCCGTGCGCGCCCTGCCCGAGCCGGCTGCGTACGCGCTCTTCGAGAAGATCGCGGACGTCCTTCACCGTCGCGGCGGCAAGGACGTCGAGCGGATGCGCTCGAACTACGCCCGGGTCCGCCCGGAACTCGATGACGCAGCCCTGGACGACCTCACCCGTGAGGGCCTGCGCTCCTACTTCCGTTACTGGTGCGACGCGTTCCGCCTCCAGTCGCTCTCGCATGACGATCTGCGCTCGCTCGTGCGCACCACCGGTGCCATCGACCAGGTGCGGGCGGACCTTGCGGCGGGGGAGTCGATCGTCCTCTACCTCGGCCACCTCGGTAACTGGGATCTCGCCGGCGCATGGTCCGCCACCGAGCTCGCGCACGTCACGACCGTTGCCGAACGTCTCGAACCCGACGAGCTCTTCCGCGCGTTCCTCGAGTTCCGTGAGGGCCTCGGCATGACGATTATCCCGTTGACGCAGGGCATCGACGTCATGGGTCAGGTCGAGGCGGCGCTGCGGGTGCCGGGCGCCTTTGCGCCGCTGCTGTCGGACCGTGACCTCACGCAGCGTGGCGTCACCGTGAAGCTCGCCGGACACGACGCGCGGGTCGCCGCCGGGCCCGCGATTCTGGCCCGACGCACGGGTGCTCGCCTGTACCCCGTCACGATCACCTACGACCCTCCGAGGGGTCGCGCGATGCGAGGCATCGAGATCCGCTTCCACGACCCTGTCGATGCCGGTTCGTCGCCGGACATGCGCGCCGACGTCCTCGCGGCCACGCAGCAGTGCGTCGATGCGTTGTCGACGGCGATCGTCGAGCGCACCGAGGACTGGCACATGATGCAGCGCGTCTTCGTCGACGACCTCGGCAACCGCGCGCCGCGAGGGAACTGACACGATGCGCGTCGGTCTCGTCAGCCCGTACTCGTTCGACGTGCCCGGCGGCGTGCAGCTGCACGTGCGCGACCTCGCCGAGTACCTCATCGGCGCTGGCCACGACGTGAGCGTCCTCGCGCCCGCGGACGACGAGACGCACATGCCCGACTACTTCGTCAGCGCCGGGCGTGCCGTGCCGATTCGCTACAACGGCTCCGTGGCGCGCCTCGCCTTCGGCCCACTGACGGCTGCCCGCGTCAACCGCTGGTTGGAGCGCGGTCAGTTCGACGTCCTGCACGTGCACGAGCCGGTCAGCCCCAGCGTGTCGATGCTCGCCCTGTGGGCGTATGACGGACCCGTCGTGGCGACGTTCCACACCTCCAACGTGCGTTCTCGCGCGCTGCACGCCGCGCACCCGCTGCTTCGTCCTGGCCTGGAGAAGATCACGGGCCGCATCGCGGTGTCGCAGGCAGCGCGTGAGACGGTGGCGCGTCACCTCGGTGGTGACGCGGTCGTCGTCCCGAACGGTGTGTACGTCGACCAATTTGCGCAGGCACCCCAGAACCCTGCCTGGCGCGGCACGGACGAGCGCCCGACGATCGCGTTCCTCGGGCGGATGAACGAACCGCGCAAGGGTCTCGACGTCCTCGTGCGCGCTCTGCCGCAGATCGCCCGCAGCTACCCGGGTGTGCGGCTGCTCGTCGCCGGGCCGGGGGAGCGCGACGAGGTGATCAAGGCCGTTCCCGAGCAGATGCGTGAGCGCATCGAGTTCCTCGGCATGATCTCCGATGCGGAGAAGGCGTCGCTGTTCCGCTCGGTCGACCTCTACATCGCGCCGAACACCGGCGGTGAGAGTTTCGGCATCATCCTCGTCGAGGCATTGAGCGCCGGGGTGCCGGTTGTGGCGAGTGACCTCGAGGCGTTCGCGCGCGTGTTGGACGGTGGGCGCTGCGGTGTCCTGTTCCGCACGGGCGACGAGGGCGACCTCGCCCGCCGTGTGACGGCGATGCTCGACGACCCCCAGCGCCGCGCAGACCTGGCGCGTCGGGGCGCGGAGCGCGCCCGCATCTACGACTGGAGCACCGTCGCACGCCACATCCTCACGGCGTACGAGACGGTGGCGAGCTCGCACGAGGTGAGTGAGCGGACGTTGCGCATCGCGAGGAGGTCGTAGCCGTGCAGGAATGGACCGTTGTCGCGCTCCTGCTCGCGGGAGCGCTCGCCATCGCGTGGTACCTGAGCTACACGGCTGCCCGGCTCGACCGGTTGCACGCACGGGTCGAGGGGTCGCTCGCGGCGCTCGACGCCCAGTTGGTGCGGCGCGCGGAGGTTGCCCTGGAACTGGCGAACGGCGCCGACCTGGACGCCGCGAGTGCGTTTCTCCTGGCGTCGGCGGCGAGTGCGTCGCTGGAGGCGTCGGAAGGCGCTCAGATCACCGCAGAGGTGCAGGAGGTGGGTGTGCCCGAGGAACGGGCGCTCATCGAGGGCGAGCTGACGGCGGCCCTCGGCGCGGTGGTCGAGGACTGGGCTCCGGGGTGGGCGGCGGGCACGCAGGTGCGGCGTCGATTGGGCGACGCGTGTGAGCGGGTGGAGTTGGCGCACCGGTTCCACAACGAGGCGGTGACGGATGTCCGTCGGGTGCGCGCGAAGCCGGTGGTGCGGGCGTTGCACTTGGCGGGCCGCACCCACTTGCCGCGCCCGGTGGAATTCGACGACCACGTCGAGGGTCTGACGACAACATCAGCCTGGCGCTGAACACCCCCGTTCCTCGAAAACCCAACCCAGAAATCGCCGCCTGAAAAGCCAGGCAAGCACCCAAGCCACAACGCTCTTCAAGAACCGAACCCGGCTGGAAGCGGACGCCCCCGGTGCGACAGCGCAAGGGAAAAGACAGGCAGATCCTTTTGTAGGGCGCGAGCGCCCTACAAAAGGATCTGCGCTCCCATCATCACCGTTCGCTCCTTGGGGAGGCGGAAGTAGTCGGCGGGGACGGCGGCGTTGTGGGTCATGGCGATGAAGAGCAGTTTGCGCAGTTTGTTCATGCCGGGGCGGCCGGTGTCGATGAGGCTGGTTTCGGAGACGAAGTAGTAGGCGGTGTCGGGGTCGATGTCGACGCCTTGTTCCTTGGCGATGCGCAGTGCGGCGGGGACGTCTTGGTCGTCCTGGAAGCCGTACTTGAGGGTGAGAAGGGTGATGCGGTCGTAGTCGTTGCCGAGTTGGTCGAGGATGACGGTGTCTTCGGGGGCGACGTGGGGCACGTTGGCGCTGAGGGTGCTGACGATGAAGACGTTCTCGTGGATGACGTGGTTGAAGTTGGCGTTCTCGCGCAGGGCGAGGGGCGTCGTGTCCTTGTCGGGGTGGAGGAACACGGCGGTGCCGGGCACTTCGCGCAGGTCGCCGCTGCGGGCTGTTTCGACGAAGGTGGCGAGGGGACCTTCGATGCTCTGGCGGCGGGTGGCGACGATGGCGCGCCCCTTCTGCCAGGTGAGCATGGACATGCCGATGCCGAGTGCGATGACGACGGGCAGCCAACCGCCGTGCAGCAGTTTGGCGACGTTGGCGAGGAAGAAGATGCCTTCGAAGAGGTAGAGCGCGACGCCGAGGGTGACGATGCGCCAGGTGCGCCACTTGAGCGTGCTGTGGGCGTAGACGAGGAACAGCGTCGTCGTCATGAGGAATGTGCCGGTGACGGCGAGGCCGTAGGCGACGGCGAGTTTCTCCGAACTGCGGAAGGCGAAGAGCAGAAGCATGACGCCGATGAAGAGCACCCAGTTGACCCCGGGAATGTAGATCTGGCCCTCTTCCTCCTGGCCGGTGTGACGCACGGTCATTCGGGGCAGGTAACCGGTTCGTTCGGCCTGTCGTGCCACGGAGAACGCACCGGAGATGACGGCCTGGGAGGCGATGACGGTGGCCATGGTCGCGAGGATGACGAGCGGTAGCTTCGCCCATTCGGGGGCGAGGAGGAAGAACGGGTTCGCGATCTTGTCCGGGTTGGTGAGGATGAGCGAGCCCTGGCCCATGTAGTTGAGGACGAGCGAGGGGAACACGAGGAGGAACCAGGCTCGGGTGATGGGGGCGCGCCCGAAGTGACCCATGTCGGCGTAGAGGGCTTCGGCGCCGGTGACGCACAGGACGATCGAGCCGGCGGCGATGAACGCGATGAAGGGGTGCTCGACGACGAACAGCGTGGCGTAGTTCGGCAGGAACGCCTTGAGGATGTGCGGGTCGCGCACGATCTGGCCGATGCCGAGGGCGGCGATGGTGACGAACCACAGGATCATGACGGGGCCGAAGAACTTGCCGACGACCTCGGTGCCCTTGCGCTGCACGAGGAACAGGATCGTGATGATGACGGCGCCGATCGGTACGACGTATTGGTTGAGTCCGGGCCGCACGACTTCGAGGCCTTCGACGGCCGACATGACGGAGATCGCGGGGGTGATCACGCTGTCGCCGAAGAACAGCGACGCTCCGATGACGCCGAGAAGCATGACGACGCTCCAGCGCTTGCCGCCCTTGGGCACTCCCTGGCGCACGAGCGCCGCGAGCGCCATGATGCCGCCCTCGCCGTCGTTGTCGGCGCGGAGCACGAAGAGCACGTACTTGATCGTCACGATGATGGTGAGCGACCAGAACATCCAGGAGATCGTTCCGTAGATGTCTGCCTCGTTGGCGATGACGGCGTTGTGGCCGGCGTTGAACACGCTCTGCACGGAGTACAGGGGGCTCGTGCCGATGTCGCCGAAGACGACACCGAGCGCGCCGAGCACGAGCGCGCCGGCACCCTTCTTCCGGTGCCCGCCGGCCCGCTCGTCAGTTTCCGCAGTGACCGACGCGGACCCGTTCGAAGATGTCACGTCGAAAGTATGAACCTGCAGTGGCGTGTCGCGGCAACTGTGGTTCACCTGAGCAGATGTGAGGCGAGGAGCGCACCCCGTTAGACTGCCGACAGATCTGACGGGTGGACGCGCGTGTCGTCGTGAGCCGCCCCGCGGGCCTTCGGTGAAGGAGCACCGCGACAGAACCCCAGAGGAACGGCACGACGGACCAGCGAGAGGGAGACATGAGCGGCCACTCCAAATGGGCGACGACGAAGCACAAGAAGGCTGCGATCGACGCCAAGCGCGGCAAGCTGTTCGCCAAGCTCATCAAGAACATCGAGGTTGCGGCCCGTTCCGGTGGCGGGGACCCGGCCGGTAACCCGACGCTGTACGACGCCATCCAGAAGGCGAAGAAGTCGTCGGTCCCCAACGACAACATCGACCGCGCCGTCAAGCGCGGTTCGGGCGCAGAGGCCGGTGGAGCCGAGTACCAGGCCCTCATGTACGAGGGTTACGCCCCTGGCGGCGTCGCCGTGCTCATCGAGTGCCTGACGGACAACAAGAACCGCGCCGTCGCCGAGGTTCGCACCGCTCTGCAGAAGAACGGCGGCTCGATGGCCGACTCCGGTTCGGTCGCCTACCTGTTCAACCGCAAGGGCGTCGTCATCGTGCCCAAGGACCAGGGAGACAAGGACGACGCGACGGAGGACGGCGTCCTCGAGATCGTCCTCGAGGCCGGTGCCGAGGAGGTCAACGACCTCGGTGAGTCCTTCGAGATCGTCTCCGAAGCGGGCGACTTCGTGGGTGTGCGTGAGGCGCTCCAGTCGGCCGGTATCGACTACGACTCCGCCGAGGCCTCGTGGATGCCGTCGATGGAAGTTCCCCTCGACAAGGACGGCGCGAAGAAGATGTTCCGTGTCATCGAGGCACTCGAGGACAGCGACGACGTGCAGAACGTCTTCGCCAACGGTCAGGTCTCGGACGAGGTTCTCGCCGAACTCGACGCCGAGGACTGATCGGCAAGCACGTCACGAGCGGAAGGCGGCTCGACCCTCGGCGGGTCGGGTCGCCTTCGGCGTGTGCGACGGTAGAGTGATCGGGTGCGAACAGGTGTTCGCATCGACTCATCGTCTTGTCAGCTTGTTGGTCAGGTGCCGGAGCGGTCCCGTCAGCGGAAGGAGCGTTGCGCATGCGTGTGCTCGCCGTTGACCCCGGTCTGACGCGCTGCGGCGTCGGAGTGGTTCAGGGCGCTCCCGGCGGACGCCTGCAGATCGTCACGGTCGGCGTGATCCGCACCGGTGCGGACACCCCACTGCACGAGCGTCTTCACGAGTTGCAGGTGGAACTCGAGGCCGTCTTCGAACGCACCAGGCCGGACGCCGTCGCCGTCGAGCGCATGTTCGCCCGAAACGACGTCTCGACCATCATGGGCACCGCCCAGGCCTCCGCCGTTCCGATGCTCGCTGCTGCGTCGCGCGGGTTGCCGCTCGGTCTGCACACGCCGTCCGAGGTGAAGGCAGCTGTCACGGGCAATGGGCGGGCCGACAAGGCTCAGGTGACGGCCATGGTGACGCGCATCCTCGGTCTCGAGAGCGCCCCCAAGCCTGCTGACGCCGCCGACGCTCTGGCTCTTGCCATCTGTCACCACTGGCGTGGTGCGGGTGCCGCCCGTCGGGCCAACACCGACGGCGAGCGTCCACTCGCCCCGGCGGCAGCTCAGTACCGTGCCGCAGAAGCTGCTGCGGCGCGTCGATCCCGTTCGGCGGCCAAGCAGTATCGTGAGCCGCTGCGCTCGTCCGCCTCCCGCGACGCCACCACCCGAGGAGCCCGTCCATGATCTCCAGCCTCACCGGCGCCGTCGCAGCAGCGACGCTCGACACCGTCGTCCTCGAGGTCGGGGGAGTCGGGCTGCTCGTCCACACCACGCCTGCGACGGCCGCCTCGGCGCGCCCGGGGGGCGCCGATGCGCCTGGCGACGTCGCTGGTGGTGCGTGAGGACTCGCTCACCCTCTTCGGCTTCGGCGGTGACGACGAACGCGCCCTGTTCGAGCAGGTGCAGACCGTCAGCGGGGTGGGGCCGCGCCTCGCGCTCGCGATGCTGGCCGTTCACGACCCGGCGCAGCTGTCGTCGGCGATCGCCACGGGCAACGTCACGGCTCTGACGAAGGTGCCCGGCATCGGAAAGAAGGGCGCGGAGCGCATCGTCCTCGAACTGCGCGACAAGGTCGTGCCCGTCGGTACGGGCGAAACAAAGGCCACGCCCGAGGTACCTGCCGCGACGACACCGGGTGACTCGCAGGTGGCAGAGGCGCTCGTGGGGCTCGGCTGGAGCGCCAAGCAGGCTGATGACGCCGTGGC
The DNA here is from genome assembly GCF_003515945.1 of Dermacoccus abyssi. GTDB lineage: Bacteria > Actinomycetota > Actinomycetes > Actinomycetales > Dermatophilaceae > Dermacoccus > Dermacoccus abyssi. The sequence continues at coordinate 56,104 of NZ_QWLM01000006.1, read as the reverse complement.
CAAGGTCGCCAAGCTGCCCGAGGCCGACAGCGCCACGACGCCCGTCCTGTTGCGCCTGGCCCTACGGGAGCTCGGCCGATGAGTCCGGCACACTTCGAGGACCACAGCGCCGACATCTCGCCGCGCCTCGTCGACCCGAACGGTTCCGAGGACGAGCAGCAGCTCGAAGCGGCCCTGAGGCCGAAGAAGCTGGCCGACTTCCCCGGTCAGGAGCGGGTGCGTGATCAGCTCGGTCTCGTGCTCGAGGCGGCGCGCCGACGCGGTGCTCCGCCGGACCACGTCCTCCTCTCAGGCCCTCCCGGGCTCGGCAAGACGACGCTCGCCATGATCGTGGCGAGCGAGCTCGAGGCCCCTATTCGCATCACGAGCGGACCAGCCATCCAGCACGCGGGTGACCTGGCGGCCATCCTCAGCTCTCTCACCGAGGGCGAGGTGCTCTTCCTCGACGAGATCCACCGCATGGCCCGCCCGGCGGAGGAGATGCTCTACCTCGCGATGGAGGACTTCCGAGTCGACGTCATCGTCGGCAAGGGGCCGGGCGCGACGGCCATCCCGCTCGAACTGCCGCCGTTCACCGTCGTCGGCGCCACCACGCGTGCGGGGCTGCTGCCCGCGCCGCTGCGTGACCGCTTCGGCTTCACCGGCCACCTCGACTACTACAAGGCGAGCGATCTTGCTGCCATCCTCGCGCGCAACGCCGACCTGCTCGGCGTGCCCGCGACACGCGAGGGCATCGAGGAGATCGCCGGTCGCTCGCGCGGTACCCCGCGCATCGCGAACCGACTCCTGCGCCGCGTCCGTGACTACGCGCAGGTGCACGGCCGTCAGGTCGTCGACCTGGGGTCGGCCCGAGCCGCGCTCGACCTCTTCGATGTCGACGCGAGCGGTCTCGACAGGCTCGACCGTGCCGTGCTCGAGGCCCTGTGCCGCCGGTTCGGTGGTGGGCCTGTGGGCCTGTCGACACTCGCCGTCGCCGTCGGTGAGGAGCCCGACACCGTCGAGACCGTGGCCGAGCCGTACCTCGTGCGCGAGGGCTACATGATCCGCACGCCGCGGGGGCGCGCTGCGGCGCCGCTCGCGTGGAGTCACCTCGGGCTCACCCCACCGGAATCGTCCCTGGGCGGCGCGCTGTTCGACCCGGCCGAGGGTGGGGACGGGCGCTTCACCGGGTAGGGTGGTGCGGCCAGTGGTCCGGCACCTGACGTGGATGCGGACCCCGGCAGACCCGAGAACTACGTGAGGATTTTCATGCCGAACATGGTTGCCGCATCGCAGTCGGGAGGCTCCGGCTTCTCGATGCTCCTGCTGCTCCTGCCCTTCCTCCTCATTGCGCTGATGTTCTTCAGCCAACGCAAGCGAGCCCAGGCGACCCAGAGGGCGCAGGCTGCGCTGAGCGTGGGCGACGAGGTCTGTACGACGAGTGGAATGTACGGCACGCTGCGTCGCCTCGACGACGCCACGGGTGAGGTCGAGGTGGCGCCCGGCACGGTGATCCGCTTCGACCGCCGCGCGCTGCTGCCGGCCAATGTCGACCCGGTCTCCGGTCGGGTTCAGGACGAGAACCGAGGCGACGACGCTGCAGGCGCCGAGGGCGACGCACGATGAGCACGCCGACCGGCGCGCCGCACAACATCGACTCGAACCGCCCGAACCGCGCGAAGGCGAAGAAGACTCCGCCGTCCAGCCCGAAGAAGAGCCTCGCCGGCCTCCTCATCGTGTTCCTGGCTCTCATCGGCGGAATCGCGGCAACGGACAGCTGGCTGCCGAAGCTCGGTCTCGACCTGGAGGGTGGCCGTGAGGTCGTCCTCGAACCTGTCGTCACCGGCGGTTCGTCCGTCAACGAGTCGCAGGTCAAGCAGGCCGTCGACATCATCCGTAACCGCGTCGACGCGTCCGGCACCGCCGAGGCCGAGGTGACGACGCTCGGTGCGCGCAACATCGTCGTGTCGATTCCGGGCAACCCGAGCCGTCAGGTGCTCGACTCCCTGTCGCGCTCTTCGCAGCTCGACTTCCGCGCCGTCGTCGCGACGGCCCAGGGCTCGAAGCAGGGACAGTCGCCCTACCGCCTGCCCGAGGTCATCAAGACCTCCGGCGCGAACCAGGCGACGCCCTCGGCTTCGGCATCGACCTCCCCGTCGGCGAGCTCCTCGGGTGGATCGTCGTCGCCTGCACCGTCGAGTTCCAGCTCGTCGAAGGACGTCCTGCCCTCGGCCTACAAGCAGGCCGGCCCGGAGAACGCCAGCGACACCGCGTGGGGCGAGCAGAAGGTCGACGCCGCGTGGGTCAAGGCCGGCATCGCCTCGTCGAACATGACGTACAACCAGCTGCTCCAGGTCTATGCCTGCACGCCCTCCTACCAGGAGGTCGCGGCGAGCATCCCGGCGAACAAGCCGGTTGTCGTCTGTTCGAAGGAGGGCAACGAGAAGCTGCTGCTCGGACCGGTCGAGGTCAAGGGCGCCGATCTCACGGACGCGAGCAGCGGTATGGCCACGAACCAGCAGGGCAACCAGACGGGCGAGATCGCCGTCGACCTCAAGCTCAACGGTGAGGGCAAGACGGCCTTCGCCAACGTGACGCGCCGATTGGCGCTCCTTCAGGAGCCGCGCAACCGCTTCGCCATCACGGTCGACGGTCAGTCGATCTCGGCCCCGAACGTCCGTGAGCCGCTCACGTCGGGCCAGGCCCAGATCACGGGTGGGTTCACAGCCGAGAGCGGCAAGCTGCTCGCTGACTCCCTCAAGTTCGGTGCGCTGCCGATGTCGTTCAAGGAACTCACGTCCGATCAGCTGAGCCCGGAGCTCGGCTCCGACCAGCTGACGAAGGGCATCATCGCCGGCGCCATCGGTCTCGGCCTCGTCGTCCTGTACTCGCTCCTCCAGTACCGTGCGCTCGGCCTCGTGACGGTCGCGTCCCTGCTCGTCGCAGCGGCCATGACCTACCTCGCCGTGACGCTGCTGGGTTCGGTCAACAACTTCCGTCTGTCCATGGCGGGTGTCACGGGCCTCATCGTCGCGATCGGTATCACCGCCGACTCGTTCATCGTGTACTTCGAACGCGTGAGAGACGAAGTGCGCTCGGGACGGCCACTACGAGCCGCGGTCGACACCGGTTGGGCCCGGGCCAAGCGCACGATCATCATCTCGGACGCGGTGAACTTCCTCGCGGCCGTCGTGCTGTACGTCCTGTCGGAGAGCACGGTCAAGGCCTTCGCGTTCACGCTCGGCCTTACGACGCTCATCGACCTCCTGGTCGTCATGCTGTTCACCCACCCCGTAGTGGCACTTCTCGCCCGTACGAAGTTCTTCGGTAACGGCCACCCGGCCTCGGGTCTCGACCCGGAGCGTCTCGGTGCGCGCACCGCCACGTACGCGGGTCGCGGCCGCGTGACGCTGGCCGACCGTCGCCGCACAGCTCAGGAGGGCACCGCCTGATGGCCAGCTTCGCAACGTTCGGAAACGACCTCTACACGGGTCGTCGTCAGTTCGACTTCATCGGCAAGCGCAAGCGCTGGTACGCCCTGACCGCCGTGCTGCTCGTCCTCGCCGCAGCCGGTCTGTTCGGTCGTGGCCTCAACTTCGGCCTCGAGTTCACCGGTGGCTCCGAGATCCGCGTTCCCGGTATCTCGAACACGGCCAGCTACGACACGCGTGCTGCCGACGCCGTCACGTCGGTGACGAAGACCGAATCGAACCTGCGTGTTTCGAAGCTCGGTGAGGGCACGGTCCGCGTGCAGGCCGAGAAGCTCGGCGACGGCACCCCGGCCACCACGGAGGCCGTCAAGAACGCCCTGGCCAAGGAGTTCGACGTTCCGGCCACGAGTGCCGAGACCTCGTTCATCGGCCCTTCCTGGGGTGAAAGCGTGACGAACAAGGCCATCGTCGCCCTGTTCGTCTTCCTCGCCTTCGTGTCGGTCGTGCTCGCGCTGTACTTCCGCACGTGGAAGATGGCGGCTGCTGCGCTCATCGCCCTCATCCACGACCTGTTCTTCACCGTCGGTATTTACGCCCTTACGGGTCTCGAGGTGACGCCGGCGACGATGATCGGCTTCCTCACGATCCTCGGTTACTCGATCTACGACACCGTCGTCGTCTTCGACAAGGTGCGCGAGAACGCGTCCGAGGCCTTCGCGACGGGACGCCGCAGCTTCGACCAAGCCGCGAACTACGCCGTCAACCAGATGCTCGTGCGTTCGATCAACACCTCGGTCGTGGCCCTCCTGCCGATCGCGGCGATCCTCGTCGTCGGTGTCTTCTTCATCGGCCCGAGCACGCTGCTCGACATCGCGGTCGCCCTGTTCATCGGTGTGGCCGTCGGTACGTTCTCCTCGATCTTCATCGCGACGCCGGCGCTCACCGACCTGCGTCGTCGTGAGAAGGGCGTGCAGGAGCTGGCGCGTCGCGCCAAGGCCTACCAGAAGCGGGCCGCGGGTGACAGTGACGAGGAAGCCGGCCACGGCGCCGAGTCCTCGGGTGTGCTGACGAGCCGGGCTGCCTCCGGTGCAGCGAGCGGCGCTTCGGCGACGATGCGTCGTCGTGGTGCACACCCGGCTGCGCAGCGAGACGAGTGATGACGGACTACCAGCAGCGGGTGGCGGGCCTCGTCGCTCGGCACACTCGGGACGTCGCTGACTTCCCGACGCCGGGCGTGGTGTTCAAGGACATCACGCCGCTGTTCGCGAACGCCGCGGCTTTCGGTTCGGTGCTCGATCTCCTCGCGGAGCGTCACGAGGGCGGCGTCGACGTCGTCGCGGGCGTCGAGGCGCGTGGGTTCGTCATCGGGGCACCGCTCGCCCAGCGCATGGGCGTCGGATTCGTCCCGATTCGCAAGAAGGGCAAGCTGCCCGGTGAGGTCGTCGCGCAGTCGTACGACCTCGAGTACGGCTCGGCGACCATCGAGATGCACACCGACGCCGTGAAGCCGGGCGCGCGAGTGCTCGTCATCGACGACGTCCTCGCCACCGGTGGCACGGCTGTGGCGTCGTGCGAGCTCGTCGAAAAGGTCGGCGGAAGCGTCGTCGGGTTCGACGTCCTGGTCGAACTGGCCTTCCTCGACGGCCGAGCACGCCTGGAGCGTTGGCCCGTTCACACGGGCCTCGTCGTCGACTGAGTGGCGTTTGCCACTACTATCGGCCCATGGTTGAGCAGTCCGGTTCGAGTTCGTCGTCGCGAGTGCGCCAGAGGCTGGTGCGCTTCGGCGGTCCGCGCCCGAGCAACAACCGCGTTCTCGAACCGCTGCTTCGCACCGTTCGCGAGACCCACCCCAAGGCCGACACCGCGCTGATCGTCCGGGCCTACGAGGTCGCGGAGCGTTGCCACCGTCACCAGGTGCGCAAGAGCGGCGACCCGTACATCACGCACCCGCTCGCCGTCGCGACGATCCTTGCCGAACTCGGCATGACGCCGCCGACGCTGGCCGCCGCGCTGCTGCACGACACCGTCGAGGACACGGACTACTCCCTCGACCAGCTGACGAAGGATTTCGGGCCCGAGATCGCCCGCCTCGTCGACGGCGTGACGAAGCTCGACAAGGTCACCTACGGCGACGCTGCGCAGGCCGAAACGGTGCGCAAGATGGTCGTCGCGATGGCGCAGGACATCCGGGTGCTCGTCATCAAGCTCGCCGACCGTCTCCACAACGCGCGCACGTGGCGCTACGTCTCGCAAGCCTCGGCCCAGCGCAAGGCCACCGAGACGCTCGAGATCTACGCTCCGCTGGCTCACCGCCTCGGGATGAACACGATCAAGTGGGAGCTCGAGGATCTGTCGTTCTCGACGCTGTACCCGCAGATCTACGACGAGATCGTGCGTCTCGTGGCCGATCGTTCGCCGGCTCGCGAGTCCTACCTGCGCACCGTGAAGGAGCAGGTCGCGAGCGATCTGCGCGCGGCGCGCATCAAGGGTGAGGTCACCGGACGCCCGAAGCACTACTACTCCGTGTACCAGAAAATGATCGTGCGGGGGCGCGACTTCGAGGACATCTACGACCTCGTCGCGGTGCGCGTGCTCGTCGAGTCGGTACGCGACTGTTACGCAGTGCTCGGCACCCTGCACACGCGATGGACGCCCATTCAGGGGCGGTTCAAGGACTACATCGCGATGCCGAAGTTCAACATGTACCAGTCGTTGCACACGACGGTCGTGGGCCCCGGCGGCAAGCCGGTGGAGATCCAGATCCGTACGTACGACATGCACCGTCGCGCGGAGTACGGTGTCGCCGCGCACTGGAAGTACAAGGACGACGCGAAGCGCGGCGTCGAGAACGCCGGCCCGGCTGCGTCGCCTGCTGCCGGCACGAACGACATGGCCTGGCTGCGGCAGCTGCTCGAGTGGCAGCGCGACACGGAAGATCCAGGGGAGTTCCTCGAGTCGCTGCGCTTCGAGGTCGGCAGCCGCGAGCTGTACGTCTTCACACCCAAGGGCGGCATCATCGCGCTGCCGGCGGGTTCGACGCCCGTCGACTTCGCGTACGCCGTGCACACCGAGGTGGGGCACCACTGCATCGGTGCCCGGGTCAACGGACGCCTCGCCACGCTGGAGACGACCCTCGCCACGGGTGACGTCGTCGAGGTGCTCACGTCCAAGGCCGATGGCGCGGGTCCGAGCCGCGACTGGCTCGGCTTCGTCAAGTCGCCGCGAGCCAAGAGCAAGATCAAGCAGTGGTTCAGCAAGGAGCGTCGCGAGGAGGCCATCGAGAAGGGCAAGGACGCCCTCGCGAAGACGCTGCGCAAGCAGGGTCTGCCGCTGCAGCGGCTCATGTCGCACGACAGCCTGACGGACGTCGCCACCCGCCTCAACCACGCCGACATCGACGCGCTCTACGCCGCGATCGGTGACGGGCACATCTCCACCGAGGCGGTCGTGCGCTCGCTCGTCTCGGCGCTCGGTGGGGAAGAGGCGACCACCGAGGACATGGCGGAGGCGGCGACGCCGCGCACCGGCCGTCCGCGGATGAAGGCCGACCCGGGCGTCACCGTCGTCGGCACGGACGACGTGTGGGTGAAGCTCGCGCGCTGCTGCATGCCGGTGCCGGGCGACGACATCGTCGGCTTCGTGACGACGGGACGCGGCGTGTCGGTGCACCGCAGCGACTGCACGAACATCGACGACCTCAAGCGTCAGCCGGAGCGCCTCATCAAGGTGGCCTGGGCGCCGGGACAGGCGAGCGTCTTCCTCGTCCAGCTGCAGGTGGAGGCGCTCGACCGCAACGGCCTGCTCTCGGACATCACACGCGCCCTGAGCGACCAGCACGTCAACATCCTGTCGGCGGCCCTCACGACGGCGAGCAATCGCGTGGCCGTCAGCAAGTTCACGTTCGAGATGGGCGATGCGAGCCACCTCGACCACGTCATGCGTGCCGTCCGGCGCGTCAGCGGCGTCTTCGACGTCTACCGACTGACGGGCACGGGAGCGAAGGCCAAGGACCAGCCGGGGGAGCCGGGCGACAGTGCCGACGAGACCGGGGTAGCGACACAGGAGACCTGACCCGTTCGACCTGGGCGCGCAGAGGGCTTCAGTCAACCTCGCGTTGGTTCGGGAGTCGTGCCCTTCCACAGGGGCTCGCCGTCGATCGTGATGTCGGTCGGCTCCATCGCAAGCCGCTGCGCGATCTGCTGTGACGCCGTGTGGTCGGGATGGATGTGAGCGAGCACGTCGGTGATGCCTCGTTCTCGAAGCTGCTCCATGAGGAGCGAGGCTGCGCGGTGGCCGTAACCGTTTCCCTGACGGGGGACTCCGATCACCCAGGCGATCTCTGTGGGCCCGGTGTCGACAGGGATGGTGGCCTGAACGAAGCCCACTGGCCGCTCGCCGCTGTCAGTCCGGACGACGACGAGTTCGTTGATCCAGATCTCGAGGCCGGCGGGGGAGCCACCTCGGGTTTGAACCGCGTAGCGGCGTTCCAGTTCGCCCGTCGTTGGGGGATGACCGCCCGTGAACCGATAGAGCTCAGGATCCGACAGCACCTCGGACATGTCGGCTGCGTCGCCGACCTGGAGCGGACGAAGTGCGAAGTGCTCAAACATCGTCCCAGTTGACGCCGGTGCGCCAATTCGACGCAACCGAATTAAGCCCGCTCGATGACTGATGCACCAAAGTGCAGGTTGTGCGTGAAATACCACGCACAACCTGCACTTTCCTCGTCAGTCGAGCAGCAGCCCGCGTCTCACGCACCTCGTGGGGCGAGGAAGGCCGCGAGCGCGGCCGCGTACATCGCCTGGTCGGCCGCACCGACGAGTTCACGGATGGAGTGCATCGAGAGCGTGGGGGCGCCGAAGTCGACCGTCGTCGCACCGGAGAGGGCCGCCGTCATCGGGCCGACCGTCGAGCCGCAGGGCAGATCCGAGCGCACGACGAACTCCTGCATGGGTACGCCCGCCTGACGGCACGCGGCCGCGAAGTGCGCCGCCCCGACGGCGTCCGTCGCGTAGCGCAGGTTCGTGTTCACCTTGAGCACCGGGCCGCCGTTCATCGCGATGTGGTGCGCCGGCTCGTGACGGTCTGCGTAATTGGGGTGCGTGGCGTGCGCCATGTCGCCCGAGGCGATGACGGTGCGCGCGAGGGAACGGTGCAGGGCGTCGCGTGACCCGCCGAGGGCCAAGACGATGCGCTCGAGAACGGTGGGCAGGTACGCCGAGAACGCGCCCCGCTCCGACATCGAGCCGATTTCCTCGTGGTCGAACAGCACGATGAGGGGGATGACGGGCTCGTCCGCCGGGTTCTCCACCGCGTCGAGGAGCGCCGTCGTCGCTGCGAAGCTCGTGGCCAAGTTGTCCATACGGGCGCCGGCGACGAACTCGTGATGCAGCCCCGTGCGGGCCGGAGCCTGCGTGTCGTGCGTCATCGCGTCCCACGCGAGGACGTCGAGGGCCTCGACGCCGACCTGGTCGGCGAGCCACTCGGCGAACGTCGGCACCTGCGAGAGCGCCCAGTGCGGCTCCATGTGGGTCTGCTTGTTGAGCGTCAGCCCGTCGTTCGTGGAACGGTCGAGGTGGATGGCGAGCTGGGAGACGCGCAGCAGCGGCTCGTCGCACTGGAACATGCGCGTGCCGACCGAACCGTCGGCCTGGCGAACGGAGACGCGCCCCGAAAGGCCGAGGTCGCGATCGAGCCACGAGTTGAGCAGCAGGCCGCCGTAGGGCTCGACACCGAGCATCTGCCATCCGGCGCGCTCGTGATCGGGGCGCGGCTTGATGCGCAGGTTGGGGGAGTCGGTGTGCGCACCGACGATGCGGAAGCCGGGCACCGCCTCCGCCGAAGCCTTCGTGAAGGCGCCTTCACCAACCTGCTCGCTCGACCACGCGACGAGCGAACCGCCCCGCGTCGTGACGTAGCGCCCTGGCGCCGTGGGCCACACGTCGACCTCGTCAAGACGGACGAAGCCCGCCTCCTCGAGCAGACGTACCGTGGACTCGACCGCGTGGAACGGCGAAGGGCTGGTGCTCAGGTAAGCGACCAGCCCTTCGGCGGCCGAATCCGTCGTGAACCGACCGGATCCGAACATCAGATCAAACCTCTCAGCCGTCGAGCTCGCTGGCGGTGGAACGCACCTGGTCGAGCCAGGACTGCTTCGCGTTCAGCTCCTGACGCAGCTTGTTGGCCTTGTTGGAGTTGCCCGACGCCTCGGCGGCGTCGACGCCGGCCTGCAGGTCGGCGATGGCCGACTCCAACTGCGCGACCATCGAGTTGGCGCGGGCGCTGACCTCGGGGTCGGACTTCTTCCACTGCGCCTGCTCGGCGTCACGCACGGCGTTCTCGATGCGGCGCATGCCCTTCTCGAGCCGGTCCATGTCCTTGCGCGGCACCTTGCCCGCGGCGTCCCACTTCTCCTGGAGCGCGCGCAGCTGCGCCTTGGCGGCGCCGAGTTCCTTGACCGGCAGGATCTTCTGGCCCTGGGCCAGCAGCTCCTCCTTGACCTTGGCGTTCGCCTCGAACTCCTTGTTCTCCTCTGCGACGACCTCGTCCTTGGCCGCGAAGAACGCGTCCTGCGCGGCCTTGAAACGCTGCCACAGCGCGTCGTCGTCGGCGCGCGACGCACGGCCGGCGGCACGCCAATCACCCATGAGGCGCTTGAACGCGGACGCCGTCGAACCCCAGTCGGTGGAGTTCTGGAGCTTCTCGGCTTCGGCGACAAGGCGCTCCTTCTCCTTCTTCGCCGCACCGTGCTGTTCGTCGAGCTTGCTGAAGTGCGCGCGTCGCGTCTTGTCGAAGCCGTTGCGGGCCGCGGAGAAGCGCTGCCAGAGCGTCGACTCGACGTCACGGTCGAGGCGCGCGCCGCCCTTCTGGTGGGTCTTCCACTCGTCGAGGAGCTCACGCATGCGGGTGGTGGACTTCTTCCACTGCACCTTCTCCGGGTCCTGCGCGGCGATCTGCTCGGCCTCGGTGACGAGAGCCTCACGCTGCTTGAGCGCCTCGGCCTTCGCGGCGGCGCGCTGCTCGCCCTCGACCTGCGCCTTGACGCGCAGCGCCGTCGAGATGTCCTCGACGATGCCGTCGAGCGCCGGCAGGTCACCGACGACGTTCGCCTCGCCGACCTGCTTGCGCAGGTTCTTCAGCGACTCGGTGGCGTCGTGGGCCGAAACGTCAGTCTGCGTGACGCGCTGCAGGAGCAGGGCTGCGCTGGCGTGCAGTTCGTCGTACTTGCGCGCGAAGTAGGCGAGCGCCTCGTCCTCACTCTTGCCGGGGTAGGAACCGACAGCCTTCTCACCGTCCGGGGTCTTGACGTAGACCGTGCCGTCCTCGCCGACACGGCCGAACGAGGCCGCGTTGGACGTGGACTCGGCAACGGGGGCGATGGGCGCTGTAGGAGCGGCAGCGGGCGTCCCGGACGCTTCGGCGGCGGCCGGAACCGCGGTGGGCTTCGGCATTGCGCTCGACTTGATGGAACCGGGCGTCGGGGTGGGAGTGGTGGAGTCCTCGGACACGTTCATGCCTTTTTCTCGACGTAGCCGGGGAATCGGTCATGCGTCACCCCGGCAGCAACCCGATCAGTCTAGGTGGGATGCGGCCAATGTCACGCCCGGACGGGCAACACACTTCACGGCACTGAGGTACGCGCGAAAGCCGAGAGGCCGCGGCCAGTAGGCTTGGGCGGGTGCTGACCGTTTCCTTCCCTGCTGCCGCCATGGGCACGAACTGCTACGTCGTCGCGCGTGAGCGCGGCTCCGAGTGTGTGGTCGTCGACCCGGGCATCGGCGTCACCGACCAGCTCGAGCACGTGCTCGCCGATTTCGACCTCAAGCCGACCGCGGTACTGCTCACGCACGGCCATCTCGACCACACCTTCTCCGTGACGCCGGTGTGCGGCGGCACGATCGCGGCGCACATCCACGAGGACGACCGCTACCGCCTCGTCGATCCGTACGCCCAGCTCGGCCCGCAGCTTCGCGGCATGCTCGAGCAGTCGTTCGGCAAGGCCGCCACGTGGCAGGAGCCCGAGAAGGTCGTCTCGATCCACGAGGGCGCCCCACTGGAGCTCGCCGGCCTGACGTTCGGCGTCACCCATGCGCCGGGGCACACGGAGGGTTCGGTCATGTTCACGATCGACGACGTTCCCCAGGGGCTCGACGACGCCACGGCGGCGTCGGTGACGAGCACCGTCGTCACCGGTGACGTCCTGTTCGCCGGCTCGATCGGCCGCACCGACCTCATCGGCGGCAGCGCCGAAGCCATGCAGCGCAGCCTGCGCGACAAGGTGCTTCCGCTGCCCGATTCCTCCCTCGTTCTTCCCGGGCACGGCCCGGCCACCACGATCGCGCGTGAGCGCGCCACCAACCCGTATCTCCAAGGACTCACCTCATGAGCAAGGTCACGCCGATCTCCGGCTTCCTCGAATGGCTTCCCGCACAGCGTTACGCCGAGCAGATGGTGCTCGACGTCATCGCCGAGGTCTTCGAGCTCCACGGCTTCGAGCCGATCAACACGCGGGCCGTGGAGCCCGTCGAGCGTCTGGTCGGCAAGGGTGGTGACGCGGACAAGGAGATCTACGCCGTCTCCCGCCTGGCTGCCGACGAGAGCGACGCGAAGGAGGCCGGACTCGGCCTGCACTTCGACCTCACGGTGCCCTTCGCCCGGTACGTGCTCGAGAACTCCGGCAAGCTGACGTTCCCGTTCCGCCGCTACCAGATCCAGCCGGTCTGGCGCGGCGAGCGCCCGCAGGCGGGGCGCTACCGCGAGTTCGTTCAGGCCGACATCGACATCGTCGACGGGGGGGAGTTGCCGTTCCACTACGAGGTTGAGCTCCCGCTCGTCATCGCCGACGTGTTCAAGCGCCTGCCCATCGGTGACTTCCGCATCCAGGTGAACAACCGCAAGATCCCCGAGGGCTTCTACCGCGGCCTCGGCATCGACGACATCACCGGCACGCTGCGCATCGTCGACAAGCTCGACAAGATCGGACCGGCGAAGGTCAAGGAACTGCTCGTCGCCGAAGGCGTCAGCGACGAGAACGCCGACAAGGTGCTCGCCCTCGCCGCGATCTCGACGAGCGACTCCAGCTTCGTCGAGAAGGTGCGCGCTCTCGGCGTCGAGCACGAGATTCTCGACGAGGGGCTGGCGCAGCTCAAGGCCGTCATCGACACCGCGGCCGAGCACGCGCCCGGTCTGCTCGTCGCGGAACTCAAGATCGCGCGCGGTCTCGACTACTACACCGGCACGGTCTACGAAACGCAGCTCGTCGGTGACGAGGCGTACGGCTCGATCTGCTCCGGTGGCCGCTACGACGCGCTCGCCAGCGACGGCAAGAAGACCTACCCGGGTGTGGGCCTCTCGATCGGTGTTTCACGCCTGCTCGCGAAGCTCATCGGTGAGCGGGGCCTCGCCGCCACGCGCCCGACGCCCACCGCGGTGCTCGTCGCCGTGACGGACGAGGCATCGCGTGACGAGAGCATGCGCGTGGCGGCCGCACTGCGCGCTCGTGGCATCCCGACGCTCGTCTCGCCGAAGGCAGCCAAGTTCGGCAAACAGATCCAGTTCGCCGACCGTCGCGGCATCCCCTTCGTGTGGTTCCTCGGCGGCGAGAGCGACGGCGTTCCCAACGCCGATCAGGTGAAGGATCTGCGCTCCGGCGACCAGAGCGACGCCGATCGCCACACGTGGACGCTCCCGGCCGAGGACGCGCAGCCGACGCTGCACCTGCCCGGCTGAGGAACGAACGAGGCGACATGAACGAGGCGCCCGCCGCGCTGCGTGACGCCGCGACGGCGTGGCTGCACCACCTCCAGGTCGAGCGGGGCGTCTCGGCGAACACACTGGCCGCGTATCGCCGGGACGTCGCCCGTTACCTCGCCTTCCTTGCCGCCGACGGTGTGAGCTCGCCCGAGGGCATCGAGGAGAAGCACGTCGAGGCCTTCCTTCGTCACCTGCGTGAGGGGGATGCGGAGCACAAGCCGCTGGCTGCGAGTTCGGCTGCCCGCACCCTCGTGGCCGTGCGCGGCTTCCACACCTTCACGTCGCTGGAGACGGGCAGCGACGACGCGGCGGCCGACGTCGCACCACCCACGCCGGCGCGCAAGTTGCCGAAGGCCATTCCCATCAACGACGTCGAGCGGCTTCTCGAGGCAACGGGGGGAGAGGGCAACCCCGGCGGTCTGCGCGATCGTGCCCTGCTCGAAGTTCTCTACGGGGTCGGCGCGCGCGTCAGCGAACTCGTCGGCCTTGACGTCGACGACGTGGACCTCACGACGAAATCGGTGCGCCTGTTCGGAAAGGGCAGCAAGGAACGCATCGTCCCGCTCGGCTCGTACGCGGCTGATGCCCTCACCGCGTACCTCACCCGCGAGCGGCCGAGCTTCGCCCAGAAGGGCAAGGGAACGCCGGCCGTGTTCCTCAACCAGCGCGGTTCGCGCCTCACGCGCCAGAGCGTGTTCGATGTCATTCGTCGCAGCGCCGAGACCGCCGGGCTCACGGGGGAGATATCGCCGCACACCCTGCGTCACTCGTTCGCCACGCATCTGCTCGAGGGCGGCGCCGACGTCCGGGTCGTGCAGGAACTGCTCGGGCACGCGTCGGTCACGACAACGCAGATCTACACCATGGTCTCGGTGCAACAGCTGCGCGAGACCTTCGCCGCGGCGCACCCGCGAGCCCGCTGATCCGCCGCTCGTTTGGGCATGGCGCGAGGCCGCGCGCTAGTCTTGAGGGGATTGGCGAGATGCCAAACGTTCAACTATCACTGGAGGCTTGCGAGTGACGTCCGACGGCACGCCCAAGGCGGCGAATCCTCAAGGTCAACTTGACCGTTTGCCCGGAATCGACGCGACGGGGCAGTGGGGACCGACCGGTCGACCCCTGCCCGGCTTCCCGACGCCTCCGATGCTCGACTCGCACGGCCCGGCGCGCATCATCTCGATGTGCAACCAGAAGGGCGGCGTCGGCAAGACGACGTCGACCATCAACCTCGGCGCGGCGCTGTCCGAGTACGGCCGTAAGGTGCTGCTCGTCGACTTCGACCCGCAGGGTGCGCTGTCGGTCGGCCTCGGCGTGCGCTCGCACGATCTCGATGTGACGATCTACAACCTTCTCGTCGAGAAGGACCACGACATTCACGACGTCATCCAGCACACCCGGATGGCGGGCCTCGACGTTCTGCCCGCCAATATCGACCTGTCGGCCGCCGAGGTCCAGCTCGTCGGCGAGGTGGCCCGCGAGATGGTTCTCGCTCGCGTGCTGCGCGCCGTCGAGGACGAGTACGACGTCATCCTCATCGACTGCCAGCCGTCGCTCGGACTGCTCACCGTCAATGCGCTCACCGCCTCGCACGGCGTCGTCATTCCGCTCGAGGCCGAGTTCTTCGCGATGCGCGGAGTGGCCCTGCTCGTCGAGACGATCGAGAAGGTTCAGGACCGCCTCAACCCGCGTCTCGAGATCGACGGCATCCTGGCCACGATGTACGACGGGCGCACGCTGCACAGCCGTGACGTCGTGCGCTCGGTCGTCGACCACTTCGGTGACAAGGTCTTCCACACCGTCATCTCGCGCACCGTGAAGTTCCCCGACGCCACGCTCGCCGCGGAGCCGATCACGCAGTACGCCTCGAACCACGGTGCGGCCGAGTCCTACCGTCAGCTGGCGCGTGAGCTCATCTCGCGCGGCGGCGCACCCTGACCGAGACGCCGGTGAGCGACGAGGCGCCGACCGCGTCGGCGCCTGAGGCGCAGGAGACGCAGGAGACACCCGGCGGAGTTCTCACGAGGCGGGCCGCGACGACGCCGTTCCACGTCCACCTCGGTGAGGTCTTCGACGGCCCGTTCGACCTCCTGCTCGGCCTCATCTCAAAGCACCGTCTCGACGTCACGGAGATCTCGCTCTCGCAGGTCACCGACGAGTTCATCGCGCACATTCGTCGTGCGCGCGCCGCGAGCGACGAGTGGGATCTGTCCGAGGCGAGCGAGTTCCTCCTCGTCGCAGCGACCCTGCTCGAGATCAAGGCCGCGCGGCTCGTGCCGAGCCTCACCGCCGACGAGGACGACTTCGAGCTCATCGAGGCCCGCGATCTGCTCTTCGCCCGGCTGCTGCAGTACCGGGCGTTCAAGGACATGGCGACGTTCCTCGACGAGCGGATGCAGACCCACGGCCGCCTCGTCGCGCGTCAGGCCGGACTCGAGGAGCGCTTCGCGGGGCTCCTGCCCGAACTCGTCATGACGGCGACGCCGGAGCAACTCGCCGTCGTCGCGGCGCGGGCACTGACGCCGAAGGTGCCGCCGACTGTGGCGGTGGATCACCTCCACGCCGTGCAGGTGAGCGTGCGCGAGCAGGCCACGATCGTCACGTCGAAACTGCGACGCAGTAAGCAGCTGACGTTCGCGCAGCTCGTCGCCGACGCGGACAACACGCTCGTCGTCGTGGCGCGCTTCCTCGCGGTGCTCGAACTGTTCAAGGAATCCGCCGTGACGTTCGAGCAGGAGGCCCATCTCGAGCCGCTCAGCGTGCGCTGGAGCGCGGCCCCCGACGCGCGCATCGTCGTCTCGGACGAGTTCGACGGTGAGCCCTGGGACAATGAAGGAGTGCACGGAGGTGGAGATGACTGAGATGCCGCAGGAGCAGCCCGACCGGGCGGCGCCGCGCGACGGTGACGAACCCCTTGTCGTGCACCACCTTCCGGGCGGTCTGCGCTCGACGTTGGAAGCCGTTCTCATGGTCGTCGACGAGCCCGTCTCGGTGCCCGATCTCGCGTCCGCGTTCGGTGTGGGCGAGAGCGAGATCCGCGCCAACCTCGAAGGCCTGGAGGTCGAGTACCGCGCCCAGCAGCGCGGCTTCACCCTGCGTGAGGTCGACGGCTCGTGGCGGATGTACTCCCGGCCGGTCTACGCCGACGCCGTCGAGAAGTTCCTTCTCGGCAACCAGCAGGCGAAGCTCACACAGGCTGCCCTGGAGACCCTCGCCGTCATCGCGTATCGCCAGCCGATCTCGCGTTCGCGCGTGGGCGCGATCCGCGGTGTCAACGTCGACGGCGTCACGCGCACGCTCGTCACGCGCGGCCTCATCACCGAGGTCGGCTCCGACGCCGAGAGCGGCGCCACGCTCTACGGCACCACCCCGTACTTCCTGCAGCGTCTCGGCATCGGCTCGCTCGACGAGCTGCCGCCGCTGGCGCCCTACCTGCCGGACGCTGCGATCATCGACGAACTAGTGGAACAAGGACACGGATGAACAACAAGAAGCCCCGCCCCGGTGCGCGCGACAAGCGCAGCACCCGCGTCAACCGCGCTCCGGAGGCAAGGTCAGCCGCTACGAGGCCGACGTGCTCGGCATCGGCACGACGAGGGACGGCCAGCCGGTCGCTCCGCCGCGCGAGCGTCAGCCCAAGAAGGCTGCGCAGCGCGACGTGCACGTCGACGAGGGAACGCGCCTGCAGAAGGTGCTCGCGCAGGCCGGCGTCGGCTCGCGCCGTCACTGCGAGAACCTCATCGCCGAAGGGCGCGTCGAGGTCGACGGTCAGATCGTGAGCGAGCTCGGCACGCGTGTCGACCCCGAGACCTCGGTCATCCACGTCGACGGTGCGCGCATCCAGCTCGACGACACGCTCGTCTACATCGCGTTCAACAAGCCCACCGGCGTCGTTTCCACGATGGAGGACGACATGGGTCGCCCGTCCGTGGGGGAGTACCTCGAAGGACGCACCGAGCGCCTCTTCCACGTCGGACGCCTCGACCAGGACACCGAGGGCCTTCTCCTGCTGACGAACGACGGCGATCTCGCCAATCGTCTGCAGCACCCGCGCTACGGCGTGGAGAAGGTCTACCTCGCCACGATCCAGGGTCCGGTGCCGCGCGACTTGGGCAAGCGCCTGCGTGAAGGCATCGAACTGGAGGACGGGCCGGTCAAGGTCGACTCGTTCAAGGTCGTCGACAGCCAGCCGGGTATGGCGCTCGTCGAGGTCGTCATCCACGAGGGCCGCAACCACATCGTGCGTCGCATGCTCGAGGCCGTCGGCCACCCGGTCATCGCCCTTGCCCGCCCGCAGGTCGGCCCCGTCAAGGTCGGCGACCTTCGCCCGGGCAAGATGCGCCCGCTCAACAAGCGCGAGGTCGCGGCGCTGTACAAGACCGCCGGGCTGTGAGCGTTCCGCAGCGTGTACGCGTCGTCGGCGCCGGGCTGCTCGGTACGTCGATCGCGCTCGCGCTGCGGGTGCGGGGTGTCGACGTCACGCTGACCGACACCTCGCCGGTTTCCGCGGCTCTGGCCGCCGACATGGGCGGCGGTCGTCTCGCGTCGGATGACGATGCAGCGCCTAATGTCGTCGTGGTCGCGGCCCCACCGGACGTCACGGCCGATGTCATTACGGCCGAGCTCGAACGCTGGCCGGAAGCCACGGTCACCGACGTCGCGAGCGTGAAGAACGCCGTCGTCGTCGCGGTGCGAGAGCTCGCCGGCGCCGACGCCGCTGCCCGTTACGTTCCTGGGCACCCGATGGCGGGACGTGAGCGAAGCGGCGCCGTCGCCGCGCGCAGCGACCTCTTCGAGGGCCGCACCTGGGTCGTGTGCCCCGACGGTGCCGAGGCGGAGCGGGTGCGTGATGTCATCTCGCTCGCGGAGTCCGTCGGCGCGCGCGTCGTGACGATGGCGCCCGAGGAGCACGACACCGCCGTCGCGGCCGTCTCGCACGTGCCGCAGCTGGCCGCCAGCCTCGTCGCGGCGCAACTGCGCGAGCTCTCGGAACCCGCTGTCGGGTTGAGCGGCCAGGGCGTCCGTGACGTCACACGCATCGCCGCGAGCGACCCGCTCCTTTGGACGCAGATCCTCGCGGGTAACGCGCGCGCCGTGCGCCCCGTCGTGGACCGCTTCATCGAGGAACTCACCGCAGTGCGCGACGCATTGCGTGCCGTCGAGCAGCCAGACTCGCCTGCGGCGGGTGACGGCCTCGGGCCGGGCCCCCGCGCTGTGATCGCAGGCACGATCGCGGCGGGCCAGGACGGGCAGGCGCGCATTCCCGGCAAGCACGGCACGCCGCCGACGACCTACGCGACCGTTGCCGTCGTCGTCCCTGACGAGCCGGGCGCTCTCGGGAGACTCTTCGTCGTCGTCGGGGAGAGCGGCGTCAGCGTCGAGGACCTGCGCCTCGAGCACGACGCCTCGGTCGCCGCAGGTCTGCTGGAGATCGACGTGCTGCCGGTCCGGGCCGAGGTGCTGCGCGAGGCCCTGGCGGCCAAGGGCTGGTCGGTTCATGTGCTCGAGACGCACTAGGATCCCCGCATGACGAGTACGAGCAGCGGTTTCCGGGTTGCCATCGATGGGCCCTCGGGCTCCGGCAAGTCGAGCGTGAGCAAGAAGGTCGCAGCGCACCTGGGCATCGGTTACCTCGACACGGGCGCCATGTACCGGGCCCTCACGTGGTACTGCCTCGACGCGGGCATCGACCTCGACGACACCGAGGCCGTCGCCGACGCCGTCGCCGCGATGCCACTCGAGATGGGTACCGATCCGAAGGCTGCTAGCATCTCCATGGGCGGAAACCCCATCGATTCCGACATCCGCACCACGCGCATCGCCGAGGTGGTCTCCAAGGTCGCGACGAACCTCGCGGTGCGCCCCAAGCTGCAGCAGCGTCAGCGCGAGCTCATGGCACAGATCGCCGCCGACCACGGGGGAGTGGTGGCCGAGGGCCGCGACATCACCACGGTCGTCGCGCCGGACGCGGAGGTGCGAATCCTCATGGTGGCGAGCGAGGAGGCCCGCCTGGCTCGTCGCTCCAAGGAGGTGCACGGTGGTGCCGACGAGTCGATGATCGCCGCGACGCACGCCCAGATCGTCGACCGGGACAAGGCCGACTCGACCGTTTCCCAGTTCATGACCGCCGCTGACGGTGTCGTCACCCTCGACACGAGCGAACTGACGTTCCAGCAGTCCGTCGAAGCTGTGCTGACCCTCGTCGAGCGTGCAACCGCCTGAGCGTCTGCGCAGCGCTGCGCAACACCTGGACGAGCGGCTGGCCTCTCGGCTGCCGCGTCCCGTGGACGCTGATCGAGGCGTACGAGTAGGCCAACGTCTGGGCGTCGGGCTGCTGCGGCTCCTGTACCGCGCACGGGTGACGGGTCAAGCGCACGTGCCTTCGCGTGGGCCGGTCATTCTCGTCGCGAACCACGTCGGCTTCATCGACGGGCCGCTGGGGTTCATCACGTCCCCGCGACCGGTGCACTTCCTCGTCAAGCGGGCGTACTTCGTCGGGCCGGTCGGTTGGCTCCTGCGCGGCGTCGGGCAGATCCCGATCACGCAGCGCAGCGCCGACCGTGAGGCGCTCACCAGCGCACGGGAGGTCCTGCGCGCAGGCGGGGTCGTCGGCGTGTTCCCCGAAGGAACGCGCGGCAGTGGCGAGGTGGCGAGCGCCCAGCAGGGAGCCGCGTTCCTTGCGCTGGGAACGAAGGCGGTCGTCGTTCCGGTTGCCTTGTCGGGAACGGCGGGTCGCTCGAAGGGTGCGTTGCCGCGCGTGCGTTCACGCCTGTCGGTGACGTTCGGCGAACCGTTCGACCTCGCAGGCGTGCCCGAGGTCGCTGCCGTCACCGGTCGCGAGCGCGTTGCCGTGGCCACCGAGGCGCTGCGTATGCGCCTCGCGGAGCACGTGCGCGCTGCCCGAATCTGACTTTTCGCCCAAGTGCGCGAGAATAGTGTCTGACGCCCGTTCGGCGTCATGGCGCGGCGCGACACGGATCAGACTCCGATCGACGAGCGAACCGCGCAGAACTTTCCGACATTCGAAGGTATGACGCGTGAGCGACGAGCAGAACTTCCCAGGCGACGAGTCCGTCGAGCAGGCCCTCCGGGTCGGGCTCGAGGACTTCGACCTCAGCGACGAGGACCGCGCCCTCCTCAGCGGCGAGGGCGGTGACGACGAGGGCTTCAGCGAAGCCGACCTGCGCCCCGTTGTGGCCGTCGTCGGCCGCCCCAACGTCGGCAAGTCGACTCTCGTCAACCGCATCCTCGGCCGCCGTGAGGCCGTCGTCGAGGACGTTCCGGGTGTGACGCGTGACCGCGTGGCGTATGACGCCGAGTGGGTCGGACGTCGCTTCACGCTCGTCGACACCGGCGGCTGGGAGGTCGACGCCACGGGTATTCACCTGCGTGTCGCCGAGCAGGCCGAGGTGGCTGTCGAACTCGCCGACGCCGTGATGTTCGTCGTCGACGCCACCGTCGGTGCCACCGACACCGATGAGGCCGTCGTCAAGCTGCTGCGCCGCTCGAAGAAGCCTGTCGTGCTCGTGGCCAACAAGGTCGACGACAACCGCACCGAGGCGGACGCCGCGATGCTGTGGTCGCTCGGACTCGGCGAACCCTACCCGGTCTCGGCCCTTCACGGGCGCGGCACGGGTGATGCCCTCGACGCCATCATCAACGAGCTTCCGGACAAGTCGGCCGTCGCCGGCGCCTACCCGCGCGGCGGCCCCCGTCGCGTCGCGCTGCTCGGGCGCCCGAATGTCGGCAAGTCGTCGCTGCTCAACAAGCTCGCCGGCTCCGAGCGCGTCGTTGTCGACAACGTCGCGGGCACGACGCGTGACCCGGTCGACGAATACATCGAACTCGGTGACAAGACGTGGCGCTTCGTCGACACCGCCGGTATCCGCCGACGCGTTCACCAGACCCGCGGCGCCGACTTCTACGCGTCCCTGCGCACGCAGACGGCGCTGGAGAAGGCGGAGGTCGCCGTCGTCCTCATCGACGCGGAGCAGAGCATCGCCGAGCAGGACGTGCGTGTCGTCCAGCAGGTCATCGACGCAGGCCGCGCCCTCGTCGTCGCGTACAACAAGTGGGATCTGCTCGACGAGGAGCGCCGCTACTACCTGGAGAAGGAGATCGAGCGCGAGCTCGTGCAGGTGCCGTGGGCGCCGCGCGTCAACATCTCCGCCGCCACGGGGCGTCACACGGACCGTCTCGTCCCGGCGCTCGAGGTCGCTCTCGACTCGTGGGACCAGCGCGTCCCGACGGGCCGTCTCAACGCGTTCCTCGGCGAGGTCGTGGCGGCCCACCCGCACCCGGTGCGTGGTGGTAAGCAGCCGCGCATCCTGTTCGCGACGCAGGCCTCGACGCGTCCGCCGCGCTTCGTCATCTTCGCGAGCGGCTTCATCGAGGCCGGCTACCGCCGCTTCATCGAGCGTCGCCTGCGCGAGGAGTTCGGTTTCGACGGCACGCCCATCGAGATCTCGGTGCGCGTGCGCGAGAAGCGCAAGCAGCGCTGATCCAGCTGTGGCCACGACCGGCCGCCGTCTCTGTTCGAGACGTCGGCCGTCGCCTATGGCGAGCCAGCACACTCAAACGGGGTCGCCATGTTCAGCCGCTCGCACAAGGACCAGCCGTCGCAGGACGCCAACCAGACGGCCTCGGGTGTGCCGGATGTCCATCGGGAGGCGCAGGTGGTGCGTTTCGACCCGCCACGGGGGCTTCGTGCCCCCTACGTCGGAGCGCTGCTCGACGGCAAGCTCGGCACGTGCGGGGTGAGCGCCATGCTGATCGACCTGTCACTGCGCGGTTGGTTCGCCATCGAGCAGGAGGGTAAAGACTGGGCACTCGTCTCTGCGACGCAACTGCCGCCTCGCGGTGACACCGCGAGCCGCGCTGAGGAACTGCTCATGGATGCTCTCTTCCGGCCCGGCCTGACGCAGACGCCCGGTGACGCCGTGCCGCGTCAGTACGTGTCTCTGTCGTCGCTCAAGCACCGCCTCCAGGGGCATGTCGAGGAGGTGGCGACGGCGCTGGGCGACGAGATGGTGGCCCACGGCGTCGCAACCCGCAATCCGGCGTTCCGCGGGATGCTGGGGCGCCGGGGGTCATGGCTGAGCTCCGACGGCGAGCGTCTCAAGCGGGAGGCGGCGTCGTTCAAGCACTACCTCGCGAAGGTCGAAAGCAAGCAGCTCGCGAACGATCAGAGCGAGGGCTTCGTGGGCGGCTACCTCGCCTAGGCGGTGGCGTTCGAACTCGTCGGTGCGTGGTCCAAGGAACTCGACACCGCCCAGACGGGACGTCCGACGTCCGTGGCTGGGCAGATGCTCGCCGAGATGCACCGCAACCCGATGCTGGTCGGCATGGCTGCTGCGTCATCGGGCGGTTTCTCGCTTGACGATCTTGTATGTGCTCGCCGTGGCGCGAAACTACGGCGCGAAGTTTTCCGGAGATCGCTGAGCCGGTCTGCCAGAGGCTGAGCGCGGTGGCTAGGCTGTGAGCGCCCCGCGAACGAAAGGTCATCGATGTTCGGTTGGAACCACGATTACGAGTACGTCGGCGTCACGCCCGGTCTCACGCCGGCTGACGGCACGGGGGAGGTCCGCCGCGTCAAGGGGCGCAAGGAGTGGGCCGGTGAGGCCGCCGTGCAGTTCGCGCCGCCCAAGGGCGTCAGCGCGGCTCTCGCGGGCACCGTGGTCGACGGCAAGGTGGACCCGCGTGACATCGGGGCCATGATGATCGATCTGTCCCTTCGCGGGTGGTTTCGCATCGACAAGCAGGATGACTCGTGGTTGTTCGTGCAGAACGAGTTCCCGCGCGACGACATCATCACGCAGGTGGAGGCCGACTTCCTCAACGCGCTTTTCCCGCCCGGCGTGAAGTACGTCGGGTTGGAGCAGATGAAGCGCCAGCTGCGGGGGCCACTGCGGCACATCACGGACTCGCTGTACCGCGAGACGATAGAGCGCGGCTGGTACGAGCGTGACCCGCGCAGCAAGGGTTTCCTCGGCCTCGCGGGCCGTTCGCCGCGCACGGCCGACGGCACGGCTGTTCGCATCCAGACGCTCGGTTTCCGCAAGTACATCGCGACGGCGGAGGCCAGTCAGATCAAGTACGAAGAGGCAGCAGGGTTGTTCAGCCGCTACCTGCCGTACGCCATGATCTTCGGGCTGACAGAGCGCTGGGCGTCGGTGATCGGCGACGTCGCCAAGGCGGCCCAACTCGAGGGCTACGGCAACATCATGGGCGGCCTGGCATCCGACCCCTTCTTCTGGCTGTTCTTCGGTGACGACATTGCGTATCTCGGCATCGAGGCCATCGGCGGACTGGCTGATCTGCTCGGTGACGGTGCGGGCCTGTTCGACCTCGGCGACATGGCCGGCGGCCTCGGCGACGTATTCGGTTCCGTCGGTGACGCCATCGGCGACATCGCGGGGGACATCTTCGACTTCTGAGCCTCGCTGACCCCTGCGAGTGGGGCGCGCGTCACCCGATTGTGAGGCGCCCGCCACCGTGGGGTAAGGTTCATTTCGCCCTTCGGGGCTTGCGCTCTCGGGCGCAACGGGCTGTGGCGCAGTTTGGTAGCGCACCTGACTGGGGGTCAGGGGGTCGCAGGTTCAAATCCTGTCAGCCCGACGTAAAAGCCCAGGTGAGAGTAGGTTTCTCGCCTGGGCTTCTTCATGTCCGAGGGTGGTTTTCGGTGGTCCCCCTCTGGTCCCCTCGGTGTCGCGCCGGGCGGGCGCCTGTGGACAGCGAGACCGCCTCGACCCGCTCCCCTGTGGAGAAGGGCACCAAAAGGGGACCAGAACGACTGCGAGGCTGCTCGCGCGGACGCGGGCGCACATCACAGACCCCTGGTCGAGGGGCCGCTGCGCCGGGCCTGCTTGCGCTGTCCGGTGGCGAAGGGGAAGGCGTTGGCCTGCTCGGCTGCTGAGGCGAGGTGGCGGTCGTCGGGGTGGAGATAGCCGCGAGTGGTCTCCATTGAGGCGTGTTCGAGGATGTCTTGGATGACGTGCAAAGGGATGCCTGCGTCGGCTATCCAGGTTGCCCTGGGCGCGCTGTCGGCCGAGCCGCGTCACGCCGAAGCCAACCACCACGACCTCGACTCCCTGCTCCCGCGCTTAGTCGCCGTGCGGAGCCTGGACGAGGCCGACGACATCGCCTCCGTCCTTCACACCCGCGTCGCGCGCATCACCATCCGGTCCGCCGGATCAGGCCGCACCCGCAAGCCCCCGAGGCTGATCGTCTGACTGATCCCGCACGCCAGCGGGCAGATGGCCGAGGACATGCAGAAGCACTGGACGAGCGTAGCGAGCTGATCGAAGCCCGCGCTGACGCCGTGCTCCGTGGCGCTTTCACCGATGAGGAACCGTGGACGGCCGACCTTGGCACGGCATCGAAGGGCGAGAAACAGCAGGCGGCATGGTGGAGCGCTGCCCGCACCGTCGCCGCCTACCGCGACCGCTACGGCATCACCGACGACCGAACCCCGTTCGGCCCGGCGCCGGAGAGCACCAGCCAGGAGATCGACGCCATCCGCGCCCGCGCCCCCCTGAACCGCGCACACGCCGCCACCATCGAGGGCACAACGACCGAGCCCCCGCGGCAGAGCGCCGCGGCAGGCCCTGCTCCGAGCCTGTGAAACCCGGCTAGCGCAAGCGGCCGTCAGAGAGAGCATCCGGGCGCGCTCTGTGACGGATATTGGTGCCCGAAATCGCCCAGCCTCAGGCCGGGTCACGGCCCGCCCTGGGTTCGGGTCGGCGTCGAGCAAGGCGATCACGTCGCTGGGCTGAGTGACGAGCGACGCGAGACCCTGCTTGATGAGTTCGTTCGGCCCGCGCTCGCGACGCGGGTCAACGGGCCGGGCACCGCGCCGGCGGCTAGGCCGAGTTCGCGTGAGGCGATGACCGTGGTCATCGACCCGGATCGGGGACCGGCCTCAGGGATCACGGTCACACCCGAGGGCACCGCAAGCAGCCGGTTGCGGGCCAAGAACCTGTGCCTGGTCGGCGCAGCTCCTGGCGGCAGCTCACTCACCAGCAGGCCGACATCCCCGATCCGGTTCAGCAGCTCACGGTGCCCGGCCGGGTACGGGCGGTCCAGCCCGTTCGCCAGGATCGTGATGGTCTGACCGCCCGCGGCGAGCACGCTCTTGTGCGCGGCTCCCTCGATCCCGTAGGCGCCGGCGGCGACAACAACGCGTTCCTCGTCGGCCATTCCCGTCGCCAAGTCGCCGGTGACATGCTCCCCGTTCGACGTTGAGGCTCGGGAGCCGGTGATCGTGACGCGATCGCTCAGCGCCGCCATCAGGAACGATGTCGCCCCGCGCGTCCACAAAAGGTATGGCGCACGCAGGTCATTCAGACCGGCGGGCCATTCCTTGCCCCCCGGGATGAGAGTGCCGAACTCTCCGCCTTTCGTCTCGATCACCCGGTCGGGCAGTCGGGTGTGATCCGAGCGGCGAGCCGTTCGCGCCACATCAGCGCATCCGCGCGGGCAAGGCCCGGCACCGAGTCGTTGGATTCGATCAGCCGCCGCGTCTCGATCCCGCCGACCTGGGCGAGGACGCGCCCGGTGGCGGCGTCGTTCGGCTCGGCGAGCATCGACAATGCGACTCGCGCCATCCGCCCACCCTGTACGTGTTGCGCCAACGTCGCCATGATCGGTGTCCTCTCGCTCCAAGGTCACCGACGAGGTACACACCTGCCTGCCGACGACGGGTTCCCTCTGTCAGAGCACGGTCGTAGACTGGACGGCGAGGCAGGTTCTTCAGCTACGCGGGTCCTACGGGACGGCCCCATTGAGAGCGCTCGGTTCATAGCCGCCTCCACGACGGAACACCGTCGCGCTATGACGAGGAAAGAGAGACCCGCGATGCTCCGCACATCGGTCGCGCTCAGCGCACGAGGCTACGGCGTACTCCGCTACGCACCCACCAACCTGCTGCTCAACGCCATCCGGACCAGACGCGGCCTCAAGTGGGGCATCCCCGCGATGCTCCTGGCCGTGCCCTACCTCCACGCCGCCGCGATCTGCACCACGATCATCAACGACGGCGGTCCCGGCTGGCCCCATCTGCTGGTCCTGCTGCTCATCTGGAACGCCATCAAGTTCCTCTGGATCGGACCTGTGAGCCTTGTCTCCCTACTTCGAGCCGAGCGTCCGACGTCAAGGCCCCGTGAACGAGTCGAGCGGTCCGCATGATCCTCAGGCGAGCTTCAGACGGGCATCCGCAGCAGAGATGCTTCCCAGCGCGCTGCTGCCAGGGACGGCGCGGGAGCCTCGTCACGTCCGCGTCCACGGTTAGACTGAACTTACGAGCGACAGTGAGAGATTGCGAGAAGATGACAGAACACGAGGTCCTGACTACCGAGGAGCCCGCAACCCTCCTTCGAGTCAGTACCAAGACTGTGCCCTCCCTGGTCAACTCTGGGGCTTTGCCTGGGGAGAAGATGGGACGAGCCTGGCGTTTCCTTCGAAGCGATGTTCTGTCCTTCGTACGTGGAATCGATAGCCAGCGTGGGCGAGATGGGGGAAACGGGTGAC
Organism: Dermacoccus abyssi; assembly: GCF_003515945.1. Lineage (GTDB taxonomy): Bacteria > Actinomycetota > Actinomycetes > Actinomycetales > Dermatophilaceae > Dermacoccus > Dermacoccus abyssi. Next base: position 29,417 of record NZ_QWLM01000006.1, on the reverse strand, counting down.
CTCATCACTGACAGAGGTGGCTACTTCAACGACCCATGAGCAATGTGTGCACCGACCGACGGTGATCGATTTCTTCTCCGGCTGTGGAGGAACGAGCGCCGGTCTTCGTGCCGCGGGGATGCGGATCGCCGCGGCAGTCGATTTCGACGCTGCCGCCTCGGCTACCTATCGCGCCAACTTCCCCGAAGCGGAGTTTCACGAGGTCGACGTCCGCAAGCTCAGTGTGGATGCCTTCGACCACCTAGTTGATGACGATTCCCCGCTAGTCTTCTCGGCCTGCGCGCCGTGTCAGCCGTACAGTTCAATGCGGCCGACTGGGTCTAGAGCCCGCCCGCAGGAGCGGTCGTTGTTGCTGACGCTCATTCCATTCCTGGATCGGTTGAGACCTGACGCTCTCATCGTCGAAAACGTTCCAGGTCTGCAGAGGATTCCGGGCGGCTCGACCTGGAACCGATTCCTTCGTTATCTCTCTCGCGCCGGCTACTCGACTCGATGGGAAGTAGTGGACTGCCGGAACTACGGTGTTCCGCAGCGTCGTAAGCGCTTGGTATTACTGGCATCTCGACATGGTTCTATCGACTTTCCTGTGCCAACACACGGACCTGACCGAGAACCCTACTCCACGGTGCGAGACTGGATCGGTGCCTTGCCTGCTATCCAGGCCGGTGAAGCACACGCAGATGACCCACTCCATCGTTCTGGAGCCCTTGGCGATCTGAACCTGCGTCGAATCATGACTCTGCCTGAGGGCGGAAGCCGATCGGAGTGGCCGGAGGAGCTATGGCTTGACTGCCACCGCAAGAGCAAAGGGCACCAGGATACGTACGGCAGAATGAGGTTCGACGACACAGCGCCCGTTCTCACGACCAAATGCACGGATATCACGAATGGCCGGTACGGGCATCCGACGCAACATCGCGCTATCAGCGTTCGTGAAGCTGCGTTGTTGCAGACCTTCCCCCTCGACTTTAATTTCCTTGGAAGCTTCAAGTCCGTCACGCGACAGATCGGGAACGCGGTGCCCGTGCTTGTATCGAAAGCGATGGGCGAGCACATCAGCGAGCACTTGAAGACCGTCCGAACTGGCGAACATGGCTGAGTTCAAGACGAGTGCCAGGGCCGTCGACATGTTGGGCCGGCAGCAAATTGCTGGCATCCCGAGTGCAATTAGCGAACTGTTTAAGAATGCGCATGACGCCTACGCCACCAGAGCGGAAGCAGACTTCATTAGGTTCAAAGACGCCTTCGTCATCCGGGATGACGGGGACGGCATGTCGCGTGCGGACTTTGAAGGAAGATGGCTCACCCTCGGCACCTCATCCAAGTCCACGCAGAGTTCAACTGCTCGAAGTCACGCAGGCCCTCAGCGGGCGATCCTGGGCGAGAAGGGAATCGGCCGACTCGCGATCGCAGCGATCGGACCGCAGACGCTGGTCGTAACCAAAGCTCAAGGGCATCCTCGCGTCACATCGCTGATCCATTGGGGTGTATTCGAGCTCTCCCACGCTGATCTTGCGCAACTGGTCGTGCCCGTTGAAGAACTGTCTGAGGGTGAGGCGCCAGACGCTCGGAAGATGGGGGAGCAGATCCTTTCCAACCTTCGCGAGCTTGTAACTGACGATGATGAGGGTCTATACGAGCGGATCGAACGGGATATCAGGCGCTGGGGCGAAACCGACCTGGACGAAATTTCCAGCGTGGCTGGTGTCGACCTATCGTCCTTCGACTCGGGGACTGCATTCCTGATCTTGCCGACCTCGCCGGACCTAGAGGCAGACCTTGAGCCGCCTACGCCGAAGGAGGCGGCGCCACTGCTCAGAACCCTGATCGGCTTCGCAAACACCATGACGCCGGGTCATAGCGCTCCCGAGCTGCGCACAGTGTTCCGGGATCATCGTGCTCCGGACAACGTTCGTGATCTGATCGAGGAACAAGAGTTTTTCACAGTTGAAGAGTTTCTGAATGCTGACCACCACTTTCAGGGCCAGTTTGATGAGTATGGTCAGTTCACGGGAACGGTGTCGATTTTCGGCGGCGAGCCGATAGCGTTTCCACTCGCCTGGCCTGCCGCCCGAGGCGTCAAAACTCAATGTGGGCCATTCAAACTGAATCTTGCCTATATCCAGGGCAGGGCGAAGCAGTCTCGACTCGATCCCAACGACTACTTTCTCATCACGGAGAAGCTGGATCGATACGGCGGTCTCTACATTTACCGAGACGGAATTATGGTTCTACCATACGGCGACAGCAGATTCGATTGGCTCGATGTGGAGTTGCGGCGAACCAAGTCTGCTTCGGATCATTTCTTCTCCTATCGCCGCATGTTTGGAGCCGTGGAGATTTCGCGCGCCAAGAATAGCCACCTTCGAGAGAAGGCGGGTCGCGAGGGGTTCGCCACGAACGAGGCGTACCGTCAGTTTCGCGCTGTTCTTCAGAACTTCCTGCTCCAGGTTGCGTCGGAGTTCTTCCGAGAGGGCGGCGCTCAGGCTGAGACGTATGAAGAAGGACGTCTCGCAAACGAACGAATGGAGAAGGCGCGACGCGCGCGAAGTAAACAGGTCCGAGTCCGTCGATCTGAGTACAGCGCCGCGCTCGATCGATTCTTTGATGCCGTGGACACGCGGGTTCCCGAAGCGCGAGTCGAGGAAATACGGGCTGACGTCCTCTCGGCGATCGAGACAGCGCAACGCGATACTGATCCCTCGGCGGGCGCCGATCGGCTGGTTCGAGCCGAGCTGGCCGCACGGACCAAGCTCCGCGAGCTGTCTTCGGACCTTCAGGTCAAGCGGCCCCGCGGCGTAGCACTAAGCGCTGACCTGAGTCGTCGTTCAGTCGCATACGAGGCGGCTCGTTCTGAAGTGCTCGCCACGGTCGTTGAGCCAGCCGAACGCGAGATTGAATCGACATTGGGCGAGGCGGGACTCGCTCTAGATGCTGCCCTGCACAGACGGCTTCGTTTCGACCAGGCTGTCAGCGAAGCAGTCTCGGAGGCGCGAGCTCTTGCCAACGAAGCAAGGCAGGAACTCAGGAGACGTTCGACAGAGATTGGTGATCATGCCAGAGAGTCCGTCAGGAATGCCCACCGCATTGTTGAGGATGCCGCTGTCGGTGTCCTGCAAGAAGCAAGCGCCACTGATGTTTCGGGTATGCCTGATGAGGCCTTCACATTGCTTCGAAACTCACTTGAAGGACGCGTGCGGAACGTGGCAGTCATTCAAGTTGAAGAACTCAATGCCATCTCGGAGCAACTGCGTGCTGTTGCCTGGTCGTCGCAAGAGGGATCAATTGACGATGTATCTCTGGTGGACCAAGTCGAACAGCTAGAGGCACGAGTTGAAGCGCTGACCGATCGCGCGGCTCAGGATTTCGAACTTGTACAGATCGGAATGGCCGTCAACATAGTTACGCACGAGTTTGAGAACAGCATCAAGTCCGTCCGTGACAATCTTCGGCGCCTCCGGTCGTGGGCGCAGCAGAATTCTGGACTGCGGCCGCTGTATACCGACTTGCGAGTCTCCTTCGACCACCTCGATGGGTACCTGAAGCTCTTCACGCCACTTCATCGCCGACTCTACCGCGAGCCTGTCGAAATTCGGGGCATAGACATTCAGCGCTACCTTCACGATGTTTTTGAGAAACGTCTCGTCCAGGAGCAGATCGTGCTCCAATTCTCGGAGTCATTTGAGAAGATGCATGTTCGCATGTACCCATCGACCCTGTACCCAGTGATAGTCAATCTCATCGATAACGCAATCTACTGGCTTAGTCGCTACGCGGGCGATCGGGTGATCTACCTCGACAAGTCACCTGGGTCGATTACTGTGACAGATTCAGGGCCGGGGATCAGCGTGGGGGATGAAGAAGCAGTCTTCGAGCAAGGCTTCTCAAGAAAGCCCTCCGGGTCCGGTTACGGGTTGTTCGTGGCCCGAGAGGTTCTGCGGCGGGACGGCGCAGATATCACCCTCGCCGCTCCGGCCGCAGATCGAGGAGCTCAGTTCAAGATCATTCTCCCTGATGAAAGCGAGAGTTGAGTTGGCTACGAGATTCGAGCTTCATGTACGCCGACAGGTGATGGAGTTTCTACAGACGATTTTGATGATCGACGACGAGGCGTTTCGCAGAGAGTCGGAACCGACGCAGGTCGCCGATGAGGACTGGGATAACGACGAATTTTCGTCGGCTGGTTCACCACTCAAGCTGATCGCACCGAACTCATCAACCGAAGGCGATGAACTTGATGTTCAAGCAGTCTCGCGAAGTTTTGCAGAGGCGGCTCTATCCTGCGCCATTCTGTCGCCGCAGTCGGCGGAAGAGAATGAAGATTTCAGGTCGGCATTCGTTCGCACAGCGAAGCGAGCCGACGCGCTAATTCTAGATTGGAACCTCAACGGCGACAATGGTGCGACATCAGAGAAATTGATCCGAGCAGTTTTACGCGACGACACTAAGTCTCCCCGCAGGCGGCTCCGTTTGGTCACGGTGTATACAGGGGAACCAGACCTTAGGCAGATCACGGATCGTATAGCCGATGCCACCAGCGATAGCTTGGACGAGGACGAGCTGAAATGGGACGATGATCGTCACGTAGCGTTCAGCCGCGGTCCGGTCCGAGTTTCTGTCTTCGCAAAGGAGCATGTGCAGAGCATCTCGACGGAGCTCGCGGATCGCCGCCGCGCCGTTTCTGACTTGCCAAATGTCGTCGTTGAGGAATTTGGTCGCCATAGCGTCGGGCTTGTAACGACTGCTTCGCTCTCCGCTCTCGCGGGTATCCGAAACGATGCTCACCGGCTGCTCGCCGCCCTGGGGCCAGAGATCGACGGCGCCGTGCTTGGCCAGCGCGTATCTCTAGTTCATCCAGAAGACGTCGAGCGACAGGTTGAAGGCCTGATTTCGTCTGAGTTGGCGGCGATCGTGCAGGACCATGAAGTCGGTTCGCATGTGGGCTTACCGCGTGTTCGTGAGTGGCTCAAGCACAACAGCGGGATTGGCTCGCGAGGTGTGTCGACCCTCGACTCAATGACCGCGGAGCTCCGGCTCCAGCTTCTTGCGGAAGGGTTCAGCCCCGAAACAGTGCAGAAGCTGCAGGACGTTGGCATCGGAAGGAAGAAGCTCGCCGCCGAGGCAACTCATCTTTTCGTGGAGACTCTGGAGGAGAAGCGGCTTTCAGATCAGGTGTTCTCGATGCGAATGTCGCTACGCAGCAGGTACGCCAACCCATCGCCGGTCTTGCAACTCGGAACGATCGTGGAGCAAAAGGGAGAATACGCGGTGTGCGTTCAACCACTTTGCGATAGCGTCCGGATCGACGGGACCAGGATGTTCCCGTTGTTGCTGCTTGAAACCGTTAGCGAAGGGGACCGCGCTCCGAGTGATCTAACGGTTCCCGACCCTCAGGCATCAGGTGGCTATGTGCGGTTACGGGTAGTTCCCAAGCCTTCGCGGATTCTGATGCGTGAGTTCAACGGCGGCTCCGCCGGAACCGTGCAAGTTCGCTGGTACCGGAAAGTCGGGCGGTTCTCCGAGGTGAAAGTGAAAGGGAGAGGCGGTTCGTGGCGATGGGTTGGCGACCTCAAGACTGACCATGCACAGAGGGTGGTGGAGCGTCTGTCCTCTGAGTTTTCTCGGGTAGGTCTTGAGGAAGCTGAGGTCTTGAGGCAAGGCTGGTAGACCTCGGGGATCGTCTTCGAAAGGGAACCAGAAGGGGACCAGACTCCTGTAACCCATGCATCTCGTGACGTCCTCTGCATGATCTGAGCCCCGGAATCATGGGGATTTCGGCTCTGGCGGAGCCGTCTGGACGCCTGGGGGTCAAGAGGTCGCAGGTTCAAATCCTGTCAGCCCGACCGAGGACGTTCGGGTCTCACGCGATGGCGTGAGGCCCGAACGTTTCTGTGTTCACCCTGGAGCCTGGTACATCGTGAACGACGGCCTGACGCAGCCCACGGCTCGTCATTCCCCGAGCGATGTCATGCCGGCGACGTAGAGCGCCTGGCCGAGGTGCAGCAGCGCGTCCTCGGTGCAGCTGACGAGGCGTGCGCCGCGCGTCACGGGCGGATCCCACGAGTCGTTGACGACGTCGTCGAGGTCCGCGGCGGACAGCGAGCTGATGTACGCCTTCTGCGCCGCCACGGCCGCCTCGAGGTGCTCGAACAGCAACGCGACATCCGTGACGACGACCGCCCGCGCCTGCTCAGGGCTGTGGCCGAAGCCGATCTCGTCATCGTCGACATCGAGTCCGAAGCGCGCATCGAAACCCTGTGCCGTCCAGATCAATTCGTCGCCGGACAACTGCGCGACCTGGGCGTCGATCTCGCGCGCGGTGTGCCACAGCAGCCATCCGATCGAGTTGTCGTGCCCGCCAGGGTGGGCGTTGAGTTTCTCGTGGGTCAGCTGCGGGCGCAGGTACCCGGCCGCGTCGAGGGGGCGCTGTGCGAGGTCCAGCATGAGCGTGATGGCATCCATGGCACCAACGCTACGCCCCACGCTGCAGACACTGCCTATGCTGACGCCATGACGACGCCATCCGCCTCCGAGCGCCCGCCGCGTGACGACGCGCCCGCGTCCGACCTGCCCTGGTACCGCGAGGTCAGCCCGACGCAGTGGAAGTCCTTCTGGGCCGCGTGGCTCGGGTACCTGCTCGACGGTTTCGACTTCGTCATCATCACGCTCGTCCTCACCGAGGTGGCCGACGAGTTCGACCTCAACGGCGTCCAGGCCGCCACCCTCATCAGCGCGGCGTTCGTCTCCCGCTGGTTCGGAGGTCTCGTGCTCGGCGCCATCGCCGACACCCTCGGACGCCGTGACGCCATGGTGCTCGCCATCGTCACGTTCTCCCTCGGTTCACTGTTGTGTGCAGTCTCCACCGGCTACGTCATGATGTTCGCCGCACGCCTTCTCATCGGCTTCGGCATGGCGGGGGAGTATTCCGCGAGCGCCACCTACGTCATCGAGTCGTGGCCGCAGCACCTGCGTAACAAGGCGAGCGCCTTCCTCATCAGCGGCTTCTCCATCGGTGGAGTGCTGGTCGCTCAGGTCTACCGCTTCGTGGTGCCCGCGTGGGGCTGGCGAGCGCTGTTCGCCATCGGTCTCGTGCCGATCGTGCTCGCCCTCTGGCTGCGCCGTGGTCTGCCCGAACCGGAGGACTTCCGCCGGGCGAAGGACTCCGGTCGGGTGGATGCAACGCCTGACATGTTCACGACGCTCTACCGCGGCCCGCACCGCATTCTCAACGTCCTCCTCACCCTGGCGACGTTCGCGGTTCTCCTCGCCATCTTCGGTGGTTACGTCCACGGCGCAGGGACCGTCGCACCGATGTCCGTCTTCATCACGGCAGTGTTCGTCTGGTTCCTCGTGCAGTTCGAGCCTCAGCGCTGGCCCACCGCCGTTGCCGTGACGGTCGTGGTCTTCACCGTGTTCTTCTTCGCCTGGCCCATCACGGCCCTGCTGCCGACCTACCTCAAGACCGACCTCGGTCTCTCGCCCGGAGAAGTCAGCGACATCCTCTTCTGGAGCGGATTCGGTACGGCTTTCGGTGCGATCCTGGCCGGTTTCACCGGCGACCGCTTCGGCACGACTCGCGCCTACTGGGGCAGCCTGCTCATCTCCCTACCCTTGCTGTGGCCGATCTTCACGCTGACCTCGGACCACGCGCCCCTCATCGGGTTGCTGCTGTTCGTCCAGCAGTGCTTCGGCGCCGGCGTCGGCGGCCTCGTGCCCAAGTGGATGGTGAGCTGGTTCTCCATCGAGAAGCGCGCCGCAGCGCTCGGCTTCACCTACAACGTCGGCGCACTCGGTGGAGCGGTGTCGCCCGTCGTCGGAGCCGCGCTCGCGGAGACGATGTCGCTCGGTCGAGCGATCATCGTGCTCTCCGCGTCGTTCACGGGAATCGTCATCCTCCTCGTCGCCATGAAGTTCCCGCTGCGGCTCCAGCAGCTGCTCAAGCCCTCGGCGGTCCGCGCGGACGACGGCGACGACACCATCCGCCGGATCGAACCCCAGGCGGGCTGAACCGGCAGCGTCAGGCCGCGCGCTTGAACGTCACCGGGAAGCCGTTGCCGCTCGCCGACCACGCGCCCGGCGATGCGAGCAGGTTGCCGTTGAACATCAAGATGCGCGTGTGGGCCATCTTCTTCGGCACCCGCGTGCCCGAGGCGTCGGTGACGCTGAGCTGACGGAACGAGACGGTGCCCGTGTTCGCGAGGGCGAGCGGGCGTCCGTCGGCGCGGCTCGGGCGTTCGAGCACGAACTCGGCAACGCCCTTCGGCGCGCTCGTGGCGCGGGAGGTCACGACACAGCGCTGGAGGCGCTCGTTGCACAGCGTGAAGTAGGCACGGCTGTCCCGCGCCGACCAGCGCACCGCGACCCGGACAGGGTCACCGGGGGAGACGGGGAGATTCGTGATGCGTTCCTGCGAGCGCTGAGGGAACGTCTCGACCCACAGGTAGTAGTCGTTCTTCCACTTCGAGCACTTGCCCGCCCGGAGGGCGACACACTTCGAGTCGTGCTCCGTTCCGGCCTGGATGAGCTGGCCCTGCGCACGGTTTCCGCCGCCGAGGCCCACCCACATGTTCGAGTAGCCGTCACGTCCGGGCCACGACGCCTTCGGTACCGTCCACGAACCCCGGGCCTGCGTCGGGTTCTTCGCCGCAACCTGGTAGCCGGCCCAGTTCTCGTACAGGGCGTTCGACGCGGCACGCAGGCCGGTGGCGGTCGTCGTCGCGGCGCTCGCGGGGGCAGAGGCCTCAGCGGGTGATTGCGCGGACGCCGGCGCCGTCAGGGAGGCGGCGGCCGCGCTCAGGCAGGCGAGCGCGGTGAACAGGGTGTTGCGTGCGGCGGACATGAGCTCCTCGGGGTCGGTGCAGTACGGCTCCATGCTAGGGGCCGCGGGCTCGACGGTCGGTGCGCGCCGCGCGGGGCCATCGCCTAGTCTTGGCCTGTGACGACCGCTGAACCGGAGCTTTCGAGCCGCATCTGGACGGTGCCGAACGTGCTGTCCTTCCTGCGGCTCGTCGGTGTTCCGGCGTTCGTCTGGCTGATCCTTTCGGAGTGGGACAAGACGGCCCTCGTCGTCCTCATGGTGGCGGGGTTCACCGATTACCTCGATGGCAAGATCGCCCGCAAGTTCGACATGCAGTCGCGTCTCGGAGCCATCCTCGACCCGATGGCTGACCGGCTCTACATCGTCGCGACGATCGTCTGCCTCGCGATGCGTGGAATCCTGCCGATGTGGGTGGTGCTCGCCCTGGTTCTGCGCGAAGTCTTCATCCTCACGATGGCGCCCACCGTCCGTCGGCACAACCTTCCGCTGCCGCCGGTGCACTTCATCGGCAAGGCGGCCACCTTCAACCTTCTGTACGCCTTCCCCCTTCTCCTGCTCGCCGAGATCGAGGGCGCTGCCGGTGACCTGGCGCGCCCTACCGCCTGGGCCTTCGTCCTGTGGGGTGTGTGCCTGTACTGGCTCGCCGGCCTGCTGTACGCCGTCCAGGTGCGCGAGATGCTGAAGGTCGTTCGCGCGCGGGCGGTGTGATGGCACCGCACCGACTCATCCGACGCAAGCCGCGCTCGCCGGGAACGACGCGCGAGGTACGTGTCCAGGACCCGGCCGCGAGCATGGCGCTCATCTTCGACGCCATGAAGCGGCCGATCGACCCCCTCTACGAAGACGTGGCCCGCAAGCGCGAGGCAACGGGTGAGGGGCTGGTTCGTCGTCCGGGCCGTTCGCCGCTGCTCGTCGTGACGGTCATCGCCCTCGGCTTCCTTCTCGGCGCGGCGGCCCATGCCCTGCGAGTGCCGGATTCGGTGCAGGCCGATCGTCACGCGCAACTCGCGGAACAGGTCGAGGCGAAACAGAAGGCGAACGACGACTCCGCCGCCGAGGTGGAGGCACTACGCACGGAACTGGACTCGAACCGTTCGTCAGCGTTGACCCGCCAGGAGCGCTCGAACCTGAGCGCCGACCTCACGGCCGGTGAGCGCACCGCTGGAGCGGCCGCCGTCAGCGGGCCCGGGCTCACCGTCGTCATCGAGAACCCCGAGGACGCCGAGGCCGATGCAGCCGACAGCGATCCGCGCACCGGTGAGGACGAGAACGCCCTCACCTCGAGCGATCTGCAGCACGTCATCAACGGTCTGTGGTCCTCGGGGGCGACCGCCGTCAGCGTCAACGGTCAGCGCATCACATCACTCAGCGCGGTGCGCTTCGCCGGCTCGGCCATCCTCGTCAACTACCGTCCGCTCGCGACGCCGTACACCGTCACCGCGATCGGTCCGAGCGACATGCAGAACAAGTTCGAGAGCGGGTTCTCGGGGGACTACCTCACGTCGCTGCGGAAATCGGATTTCACCATCTCCACCTCCCGTGGCAACGTCACGGTGCCTGCGCAAGGAACCATCCGTATCGCCCACGCTCAGCCGGTGCGCTGACTTCGCCCTTCCCCTCGTTAGGAGCTGACGTGATTCCCGCCATCGGCCTCGTGATCGGCCTCGTGCTCGGCCTGTGGCTGCACCCCGACGTTCCGTTGTGGATGCAGCCGTACCTGCCGATCGCCGTCATCGCCGCGCTCGATGCGCTGTTCGGCGGTATCCGTGCAGCCCTCGACGGATTGTTCGACGACAAGGTTTTCGTCGTCTCGTTCCTGTCGAACGTCGTCGTCGCCGCGTTCATCGTGTTCCTCGGCGACCAACTGGGTGTCGGTAACCAGCTGTCCACCGGCGTCGTGGTCGTGCTCGGCCTGCGTATCTTCACCAACGTCGCTTCGATCCGCCGACACGTGTTCAAGGCATGAGCAAGAAGCAGAAGAAGACGCCCGAGGCGCCAGACCTCGACGCACCGACCGAAATCGACCCCGCTGAGGCGTCGTCGGAGCCGGCCGAGGACGCGGCGTTGCCGGGGGAGAAGCACGTTCCTGAGGAAGGCGCCGAGACCTCCCCGTCGATCGCGACCTCGGCTGAGCAGTCCGACGCGACGCCCGATGACGGGCACGAGGCTCCCGCCCAACCCTGGCGACGCTACGCCTTCGGAGGTCCGCGTTCCCTCGCGGGCGGTCTGACGGCGGCGGTGCTCGCCCTGGGCCTCGGCTTCGCTGTCATGACGCAGGTGCAGCAGAACGAGAAGTCCGGCCTCGACAACCTCTCGCAGGCCGACCTCGTGGCGCTCCTGGGCAACGTCAACGACCAGTCCGCGCGCCTGGAGAAGGAACTCGACGACCTCACGACGAGCAAGGAACAGCTCGCTCGCGGCGGAGACCGGGCAGCCGTGGCCGACGCGCAGAAGCGTCTCGACCAACTCGCCATCCTCAACGGAACGGTGCAGGTCAAGGGCCCCGGCATCATCATCGAGGTCGATTCCGCCGGCGGAGACGTCACAGCGGCCAACATCCTCGACGCTGTCCAGGAGCTACGCGACGCCGGCGCCGAGTCCATCGATGTCGGTGGCAACCGCATCGTCGCGTCGTCCTGGTTCACCGACGTGGACGGCCGCCCGAGCGTCGAAGGCCGAAGCCTGCCGGATAAGTTCACGATCAGCGCCATCGGCGATCCGCACACCATGAGCACCGCGATGGCCATTCCGGGCGGTGTGACCGATACGCTGACACAAGCAGGCGCTCGCGTTAAGGTCTCCGAGGAAACCTCGATGCAGATCACCTCGCTGCACCGAAGAGACTGACCAGACGCCTGCTCACCGACCGACTCGAGGAGAACCATGAGCGAGTTGCAGTACCCGGCCGACCTTCGTTACACCGAAGACCACGAGTGGGTCGCAGACAAGGGCGAGGGCGTCGTGCGCGTCGGCATCACGGCGTACGCCCAGGACGCCCTCGGCGACGTCGTGTACGTCAGCCTCCCGTCCGTCGGTGACTCCGTCACGGCGGGCGAATCCTGCGGCGAGGTCGAGTCGACGAAGTCCGTCAGCGACCTGTACTCGCCGCTCGACGGTGAGGTCGTCGCCGTCAACGACACGCTCGACGCCGAGCCCGGCACGGTCAACTCCGACCCGTACGGCTCCGGCTGGATGTTCGAGATCCGCCCCAGCGATGCCTCTGCGATCGACGGCCTCATGGACGCCGACGCCTACACCGGCTCGCTCGACTGACACGTCCTGTAAGTCTTCTCGTCACCCGGCGGTTCCTCGGTTCCGTCGGGTGACGGTAGTCTGACCACCACATCGAACGGCTCGCCCCGTGCGGACGAGTCGCTCACGACACGGCGCCGCAAGGCGCAGGGGATGGGGTACACCATGGCTGACGAGTACAACGGCTATTCCGGTGATGCCACGACGATCGGCGTGCCCGGCGAAGCTGGTTGGGAGCCGCGTGAGCTGTCGCACGAGGCACCCCGTGTGCTCTCGCCGGCCGACCAGGCGATGGTCGAGGCGCTACGCCCGAACACCGCGCTGCTCATCGCGCTGAGCGGACCCAACTCCGGTGCGCGATTCCTGCTCGACGCAGACGAGGTCAGCGCTGGGCGTCACCCGAAGAGCGACATCTTTCTCGACGACATCACGGTCTCGCGCCGTCACGCCATCTTCGTTCGCTCCGGCAACGGCTACAGCGTGCAGGACATCGGATCGCTCAACGGCACCTACGTCGACCGCAAGCTCGTCGACAATCTGCCGCTCGTCACCGGCGCCGAGGTGATGATCGGCAAGTACCGACTCACGTACTACGCCGCCGCACACTCCGCACCCGAGCAGAGCTGAGGCACTTCCGCTCCATGGCACAGCACGGCCTGACGATCAGCGCGGTTCTCAAGACCCTGCGCGAGGAGTTCCCCGACCTGTCGGTCTCGAAGGTTCGTTTCCTCGACGCCCAAGGTCTGGTCTCCCCGAAACGTTCCGACTCCGGGTATCGCCGCTACAGCGACGAGGACGTCGAGCGTCTGCGCTTCGTCCTGCGGGCCCAGCGCGATCGATTCTGGCCCCTCAAGGTCATCCGTGAGGCGCTCGACGCCTACGACCGTGGCCTCACCCCGCAGGACGCCGACTTCGTCAGCGCCGTTCCCAGCGTTCCGACGCCGACGGCCGACCCCGACGTGCCTGATGTCGAGACGCTCGCCGCGGATGCGACCGAGACACTCTCGCTCACCCGCGAAGAGCTTGCTCGTGGGGCCGGCGGCACGGACGCCCTCATCGCCGAGCTCGAAACGTTCGGTCTCGTGCGCCCCGGCGCGGACGGGCACTTCGACGGTGAGGCTCTCGCCGTGGCGACGGCTGCAGCCGCTCTTGCCGAGTTCGGTGTTCAGGGCCGTCATCTGCGTCCTTTCCGCCTGGCGGCAGACCGCGAGATCGGTCTTGTCGAGCAGGTTCCACTGCGTGACGAGTCGCAGCGCGCCGTCATCGCTCAGCGTTGCCTCGCGTTGCACGTGGCCCTCGTGAAGGCCGGCCTGCGTCACTGACGTTGCAGGTGTCGCCGGTCGGTGGCACCCGAGGTGTTCCGCAGGTCGCTCCCGGTCGCGGTTGCGCGGTAGCGTGGACATGTGAAGCGCGCCGAAGTTTCCGGCATCCGAGTCGAGTTGCCGACGACCAGCCCCGTCCTCCTTCTGCGTATTGAAGGTGGAGTGACGCACGTACCCATCTGGATCGGCTCGCCCGAGGCCTCGATGATCGCGTTGTTCGCCGAAGGTGTTGATTCCCCGCGGCCCCTCACACACGATCTCGTCCTCGACGTTGCGGGCGCGGCGGGCCGTTCGCTGGAACGTGTCGAGATCACGGCGCTACGCGACGACGTCTACGAAGCAAGCCTCGTCTTCGACGACGGCGGACGCGTCGACTCTCGTGCCAGTGACGCCGTCGCTCTCGCGATGCGCGCTTCTGTGGACATCCTCATCGCGGACGCCATCGTGGACGAAGTGGGCGTTCAGGTCGCTGACGAGCAGGAGGAAGAGGTCGAGAAGTTCCGCGAATTCCTTGACCATGTCAGCGCAGAGGACTTCGAAGAACCCGAAGAGTGAAGTGTTGGTTGACCCCCCAATGATTCGACAAAACTAAGCGTCAAGTGAACCTTTAGTGTTTGTGATCGAGTCGTGATCCGCGAAATTTCGGGAAATTTATCCGGCGTGTCGTGCGCGCTGTCATTGATCGGACCCTGAATCGGCTCTACCTTTGAGGAGTCAAGAGGGCGCGGGTCAACGTGCTCACGCCTTGTTTCTTCCAGGAGGTCGCCGTGGTTTCCACCGGCAAAGCGCCCGAGTCTCACTCCGAGGCTCCCGCGCCGATCGACGCCGATGTCACGCGCGAGGTCGAGATCGACGACGCGATGCTCGGCTACCGCGGCCCGGCTGCCTGCCGCGCTGCCGGTGTGACATACCGCCAGCTCGACTACTGGGCCCGCACCGGCCTGCTCGAACCGTCGGTGCGCAACGTCAGCGGTTCCGGCCACCAGCGCCTGTACTCCTTCCGCGACGTCCTCGTCCTCAAGGTCATCAAGCGCCTGCTCGACGCCGGTGTCTCGCTCCAGCAGATCCGCGTCGCGGTGGCAGCACTGCGCGACCACGGCGTCAAGGAGCTCGCGGGCATCACGCTCATGTCCGACGGGGCGTCGGTCTACGAGTGCACGAGCGACGACCAGGTCATCGACCTTCTGCGCGGCGGCCAGGGCGTGTTCGGTATCGCACTCGGAAGCGTCTGGGCCGAGGTCGAAGGCACCCTTGCCGAACTCCCTGGTGAGCGTCCCGACGCCACCGAGATCGCCGAGCACCCGGGCGACGAACTGCGCAAGCGCCGCGCCGCGAAGCGCGCCGGCTGAACCGCTTCCACCAGCCTTCTCGTACCCGACACCGCAACGGCGGTGTCGGGTACTGTTGTGCTCGCTGTCGAATCCGGTGGGAGAGACTCCGGCCGCGAGCCGGGGCGCCGAAGGGGCAAGCCTCCCCGCAACCTCTCAGGCGAAGTGGACCATCGGGTGAAGCAACTCTGAAGCGCCGTCGTGCGTGACAGAGGGGGAGCAGCCGACCAGACCGTCGGCCGTCGCCCATCGACACGCGTCAGGGAGTCACCCATGACAAGCGATTCGTTCGCCCCCTTCGTCGCCCGCCACATCGGCCCGGGCGACTCCGACCTCGAGCACATGCTCTCCACGATCGGCGCGAGCGACGTCGCCGACCTCGTGGCTCGCGCCGTTCCTCAGGCCATCGCCCAGAAGGAGCCGCTCACCCTCGAGGCCGCCGGTTCAGAGGCCGAGGTGCTCGCCGAGTTGCGTGAGAAGGCTTCGCGTAACCGCGTCCTGACGTCGATGATCGGCCTCGGCTACTACGGCACGCACACGCCGGGCGTCATCCGCCGCAACATTCTCGAGAACCCGGCCTGGTACACGGCCTACACGCCCTACCAGCCGGAGATCTCCCAGGGTCGCCTCGAGGCTCTGCTCAACTTCCAGACCGTCGTCACCGACCTCACGGGTCTCACGACGGCCGGTTCGTCGCTGCTCGACGAGGCCACCGCCGTCGCCGAGGCCATGACGCTCATGCGCCGTGCGAGCAAGTCGGCCAAGGACGCCGTGCTCGTCGTCGACGAGCAGGTCATGCCGCAGAGCATCGCCGTGACGCAGACGCGTGCCACGCCGCTCGGCATCGAGGTCGTCGTCGCCGACCTGCGCGACGTCAAGGACGCGGACGCGCTCGTCGAAGCTGCGGGTGGCAAGTCCGTCTTCGGTGTCATCGTGCAGTACCCGAGCGCCGACGGTCAGATCGTCGACTGGAAGGCGCTCACCGAGGCCGCCCACGAGCACGGTGCGCTCGTCACGGCTGCCGCTGACCTGCTCGCCCTGACGCTCATCGCGTCGCCCGGCTCGTGGGGTGCGGACGTCGCAGTCGGTACCTCGCAGCGTTTCGGTGTTCCGATGGGCTTCGGCGGGCCGCACGCCGGTTACATGTCGGTGCGCGCCGGGCTCGAGCGCAACATGCCGGGGCGCCTCGTCGGTGTCTCGCTCGACGCCGACGGCCACCAGGCCTACCGCCTCGCGTTGCAGACGCGTGAGCAGCACATCCGCCGTGAGAAGGCGACGTCGAACATCTGCACCGCGCAGGTGCTGCTCGCCGTCATGGCGTCGATGTACGCGGTCTACCACGGCCCGCAGGGGCTCGCGAAGATCGCCGAGGACGTTCACGCCAAGGCGCGTCTCGTCGCCGCTGCGCTGCCGAAGGCCGGCCTGGAGGTCGTCCACGACACCTTCTTCGACACGCTCGCCGTTCGCAGCGAGGGACGCGCGCAGGCGCTCGTCGACTCTGCGCTCGAGCACGACGTCAACGTCTGGAAGGCTGACGAGGAGACCGTCCTGATCAGCCTCGACGAGACGACGACGCAGGGCGAGATCGACGCCCTCGGCGCCGCGTGGGGCTTCCGCACCCGCGAGGCAGACGAGGCGTCGGCGCTGCCCAAGGCGCTCGTGCGTGAGGACGAGTACCTCACCCACCCCGTCTTCAACAGCCACCACAGCGAGACGGCCATGCTGCGTTACCTGCGCCGTCTGGCCGACCGCGACTACGCGCTCGACCGCGGCATGATCCCGCTCGGCTCGTGCACGATGAAGCTCAACGCCACGACGGAGATGGAATCCATCACGTGGCCCGAGTTCGCGAACCTTCACCCGTTCGCTCCGGCGAACCAGAACGAGGGCATCCGCGAGCTCATCACCGACCTCGAGCAGTGGCTGTGCGACATCACCGGCTACGACGACATATCGCTGCAGCCGAACGCCGGCTCGCAGGGTGAGCTCGCCGGCCTTCTCGCCATTCACGCCTACCACCAGGCCAACGGCGAGGGGCACCGCAACATCTGCCTCATCCCCGCCTCGGCGCACGGCACCAACGCGGCGTCCGCCGTCATGGCCGGCCTGAAGGTGGTCGTCGTCAAGACGGCGGCTTCCGGTGAGGTGGACCTCGAGGACTTCAAGGGCAAGCTCAAGGAGCACGGCGAGAACCTCGCCGCGATCATGGTGACCTACCCCTCGACGCACGGTGTCTTCGAGGACACGATCACCGAGATCTGCTCGCTCGTGCACGAGGCGGGCGGCCAGGTCTACGTCGACGGCGCCAACCTCAACGCGATGGTCGGCCTCGCCCAGCCGGGCAAGTTCGGCGGCGACGTGTCGCACCTCAACCTGCACAAGACGTTCTGCATCCCGCACGGCGGCGGTGGCCCCGGCGTCGGCCCGGTCGCAGTGCGTGAGCACCTCGCTCCGCACCTGCCGAACCACCCGCTGTTCGCGGAGGCTGGCCCGGCGACGGGCGTCGGTCCGATCTCGGCGGCGCCGTTCGGTTCGGCGAGCATCCTGCCGATCTCGTGGGCGTACGTGCGCCTCATGGGTGGCGCGGGTCTGACGCGCGCGACGCAGTTCGCCGTCGTCAACGCCAACTACGTTGCCGCTCGTCTGCGTGAGGCCTACCCGGTGCTCTACGCGGGCACCGACGGTCTCGTCGCGCACGAGTGCATTCTCGACCTGCGCGCCCTGACGAAGGAATCCGGCGTCACGGTCGACGACGTCGCGAAGCGCCTCATCGACTACGGCTTCCACGCCCCGACGATGAGCTTCCCCGTCGCGGGCACACTCATGGTCGAGCCGACGGAGTCGGAGTCGCTCGAGGAACTCGACCGCTTCGTCGAGGCGATGCTCGCCATCCGCGCCGAGATCCAGGACGTCATCGACGGCAAGGTCGCGGCCGAGGACTCGGCCCTGCGTCACGCACCGCACACCGCGCTGTCGCTGACGAGCGAATGGGACCACCCCTACGAGCGTCGCGAGGCCGTCTACCCGGGCAGCACCGACCCGCGTGCGAAGTACTGGGCGCCGGTTCGTCGCATCGACGGTGCGTACGGCGACCGTAACCTCGTGTGCTCGTGCCCGCCGCCCGAGGCGTTCGAGGACTGATCCTCACCGTGTGACGGAGAACGAACGAAGCCCCATTGCCGAGAAGGCGATGGGGCTTCGTTCCATGCTCAGGGGCGGAGGTTCGACCCGCACCGGGGCATCAGGAGCGGTAGTCCTCGAGGAAGTCCCCGATACGTCCGATGGCCTCTTCGAGCATGTCGACGTCGGGCAGCGTGACGAGCCGGAAGTGGTCGGGCTTGACCCAGTTGAACCCGGTTCCGTGCGTCACGAGGATCTTCTTCGCGCGCAACAGGTCGATGACGAAGTCCTGGTCGTTCTCGATGGGGTAGACCTCTGGGTCGAGCTTCGGGAACGTGTAGAGCGAGCCCATCGGTTTGACGCAGCTGACACCCGGGATGTCGTTGAGCATGCGCCACGCCAGCATCGACTGCTCGTAGAAGCGACCTTCCGGACCGATGAGCTCCTGGATCGACTGGTAGCCGCCGAGGGCAGTCTGGATGGCGTGCTGGGCAGGGACGTTGGCGCACATGCGCATGTTGGCGAGGAGGGTGAGCCCCTCGAGGAAATCGGCCGCGAGGTGCTTTGGGCCGGAGATCATGACCCAGCCGGCACGGTAGCCGCACACCCGGTAGGCCTTGGACAGGCCGCTGAAGGTCAGGCACAGCACGTCGTCACCTGCGTAGGTGGCGGCGTGGTGGTGCACCGCGTCCTCGAAGAGGATCTTCTCGTAGATCTCGTCGGCCATGACGACGAGGTTGTGGCGGCGTGCGATGTCGACGAGGCCCTTGACGACGTCCTCGGAGTACACGGCGCCCGTGGGGTTGTTCGGGTTGATGATGACGATGGCGTGCGTGTTCTCGGTGATCTTGCTCTCGATGTCCGCAAGGTCCGGGTTCCACCCGTTCTCCTCGTCGCACAGGTAGTGCACGGCCTTGCCGCCGGTGAGCGTCACGGCACCCGTCCACAGGGGGTAGTCGGGGGCAGGAACGAGGATTTCGTTACCGTCGTCGACGAAGGCCTGCAGCACCATGCTGATGAGCTCCGAGACGCCGTTGCCGATGAAGACGTCATCGACGAGCGTCTCGCGCAGGCCGCGGCTCTGGTAGTACTGCGCGACGGCGGTGCGCGCCGAGTAGATGCCGCGGCTGTCGCTGTAGCCCTGCGCGTGGTGCAGGTGGTGCTTCATGTCGGCCAGGATTGCCTCAGGTGCCTCGAAGCCGAACGGGGCGGTGTTGCCGATGTTCAGCTTGAGGATCTTGTGGCCCTCGGCCTCGAGGCGCTGGGCCTCTTCGAGGATCGGGCCGCGCACGTCGTAACGCACGTTCTGAAGCTTCTTGGACTGACGGATCGCACGCATGCGCCCAGCGTTTCACAGGGCGGCGCTCAGACCGCGCCTGACACGGCGAATCCGGACACGATCGGGTGAACCGTGGAACCCTCGGAGGTCTTGCGAACTTCGATCTGAGAGGGGATTCGGGCGCGCAGTTCGGTGACGTGGCTGACGACGCCGACGAGACGCCCACCTTCGCGCAGCCCGTCCAGTACCTCCATCACCTGCTCGAGCGTGTCCTGGTCGAGCGAGCCGAAGCCTTCGTCGACGAAGAGGGTGTGCAGTTCCATGCCGCCGGAGTCGGCACGCACGGCGTCACCGAGCCCGAGCGCGAGGGCGAGGGAGGCCATGAAGGCCTCGCCGCCGGAGAGCGTGGCGGTGTCGCGGCTGCGGCCGGTCCAGGCATCGACAACGACCAGACCGAGTCCGCTGCGGGCGGTGCCCTTGGCCCGCTCGTCGGTGTACTTCAGCTGGTAGCGCCCGTCGGTCATGTAGTGCAGGCGCTCGTTCGCCATCACCGTCACGGTCTCGAGATGGGCGGCGAGCACGTAGCTCGTGAGCCTCATGCGGTGCGTGTTCTCGCCGATGCCGGAGAACGTGCTCGCGAGGTCGCTCATCTCCCGGGCCGCCTGGGCGACGGGGAGATGCTCGCGCACGGCGTCGGCGATGCGGTCACGCATCGAGTCGAGGATCTCGTAGGCCTGCGCCCATCGGGACGCCTCGGTGGAGGATTCGTTCGCGCGGCGTGCGTAGATGTCGGCCCTCCGCCGCAGCCGCGCAGGATCGGGAGCGGGGGAGTGCGCCGCAGACGCCACACTGTCGTCGGCCAAGGTGGCGCCCGCGGCCGCGCGGACCTCGATGGCGTGTTGCCACGTGGCGCGCAGACTCGTCAGCTCGTCCTCGTCGAGGGCGACGGCGAAGGCCGCCTCGACGTCGTCGTAACCCTTGGCGACGAGTTCGTCGGACAGCTCGACTTGGGCGCTCTCGCTCTGCGTCGCTGCGGTACGGAAGGTCGCGTCCGCGCGGGCGAAGGCGTCACGCGCGCGGTCGATCGCAGTCAGCTGTCGACGCGCGTCGTCGACCGACCGAGCGAGCTGCTGGACGCGGGTGCGCACGGCCTCCTCGTGCTCCTCGTCCGCGAGGTTCTGCGCAGCGTCATCGTCGCCGGTGGCCGTGGCAACCACGCTCGTGCCGTCGGTGGCACCTTCGGGCAGCGTGGTGCCGCGCAGCACGGGGGAGTTGTTGGAGTCGGTGTAGTCCGAAACGAACTGCAGTGTGGACGACTCGGCTTCCGCGAGGTGCTGGAGGGCAGCCGCCAGTGCTTCTTTCGCGCCATCGCGGCGTGCAACGGCGGCGGCAGCGTCCTTCTCCGCGGTTGCTATGCCTCTGTGGGCTCGCGTCTGTGCCGATCGAGCCTTTTCCAGCGTCACGGCCGCTTCTTCCCGACGCTGGGCTCGCTCGTTCAGGTCGCGCTCGGTCTGACGCAGCGCGCTGTCGTCATCGACGAGATCGGCGGCAACGAGGGCTTCGGCTGTGTCATCGCTCCCCGCAGGGGATGTCTCCCCGTCCGGCACAGCGGCCACGACGTCGTCGAGGCGGGCTTGCAGGTGCGCGAGGTGGCTCGCCCAGGCCTGCTCGGCGCCGGCGAGTGTGGCTTCGGCACGGCGACGCTTCTCGTCAGCATCCCGGGCAGCCCGTTCCGCCGCCTCGATCGCCTGCGGGCCGGGTGCCTGCGGTGACGCAGTCGCAGGGTTCGGGTGTTCGCACGAGCCACACACGGGGCACGCCTTGCCGGGCGTGAGATCGGTGGCGATCTCGGCGGAGATACCGGCCAGCCGGGCCAGACGCAGGGCCACCGCGTCGTGCTCACGTTCGGTGAAGGTGGCCACTGCTGCGTCGCGCGCTTCGGTTGCTGTGGTCACGGCCCTGCTGTGTGCAGGGACTTCCTGAAGAATCCGACGCGCAGCGTGAACGGCGTTGAGGGAGCCTCGCACGTCAGGCAGCGAGCTGAGCGTCTCCTCCGCGACGACGACAGCTTCGTCGGCACGTTCGCCCTCCTCCTTCGCCGTCCCCATCGTCTCCCTCGTGGCGACGGCCTTCTGCTCGGCCGCTGATGCATGGCGCCGAGCGGCGGCGACGTCGTCGAGGGCGCGCAGGGCTCGCGGCAGGTGCAACTGCAGCGCCTGAAGCGCTTGTGACCGAGCCTTCAGCGCCTCGGCCGGGAGAACGGCGTCGGCATCGTGACGTTCGCCAGGCGCCTCGAGCCCGGTGATCTCCGCGAGTGCTCCGGCGGTCTCGATGCGCCGGGCACGTGCCTGCTCGAGTTGTTTGTCGGCGCGTCCACTGCGTTGCGCGAGGCGAAGCACGCCCGCCACGTGATCGGCGGCGTCCGCGTCATTCTTCATCTGGGTGACGGTTTCGGCGGGCCAGGCGTCGAGGTCGGTGCGCGCCCGCTCGTGGGCCTCACGCAGGGCCAGCAACGCGCCGGCGCGTTCGACGGCGCGTTCGGCCTGCTTGGCTGCGGCCGCGGCCTCGGCCGCCCGCGTGCCCGCGTCGTCACGGCGCCCGCGCAGGGCGGCGAGGAGGGTCCGCAACACCTCGGGAAGGTCGGCAACGCTCTCGTCGGACCAGACGGCCGGTGGCAACTCGTCGTCGTCAAGACGCGTGAGCGTGTCGGTGACGACCGTCATGTGACCCCGGATGTGTTCGAGCGAGGCCTCACTGGCACGGAGGCGTTCGTTCTTCGTCTCAGCGAACCATCGCTCCACGGCGTCGAAGCGGGCGACGTCGAAGAGCCGCTCGAGCAGGGCCCGGCGGTCTTCGGGCTTGGCGCGCAGGAACTGGGCGAACTCGCCCTGGGGGAGCAGGACGACCTGGGCGAACTGCTCGAGACCCATGCCCAGCGTGTCGGTGACCATGTCGGCCGCCTCGTCGATACGGGACGAGACGAGGTGCCATTGGCCCTCCCGCCACTGCTCGAGCCTCACCGACGCGGGGCGCGTGGTGGTTCCCGAACCGCGGCGCTTCGGCGCGTCCCACGCGGGCGCCCGGCGTACGCGCCAGCGCTCGGGGCCGACGCTGAACTCGAGTTCGACCCAGGGCGCCGTCTCTGGCGCGGCGTGGTGGCTCCGCAGAGCGTTGCGCAGGCTGCGTCGACTGCCCGGAACGTCGCCGAACAGCGCGAACGCGACGGCATCGAGGAGCGAGCTCTTGCCCGAGCCGGTGGGGCCGTTGACGAGCAGGATGCCCTGGTCGAGTTCACCGAAGTCGACGTCCACACGGTCAGGGAAGGGCCCGAACGCCTCCAGGCGCAGGGTGTGAAGTCTCATCGCAGATCCTCGAGGGAGAACATCGAGCCGTCGTCTGCCATCGGTTCGTCACCGCGTCGCAGAGCCGCGCTGACGGCCTTGCCGATAGCGGTGCGCTCGGTGGCGTTGGGGCCGCGTCCGCCACGCACGTGGGCGAGGAAGTCGCAGCACAGCTCCACGTCGTCACGGCCCTTGAGTCGCTCGGCGTAGGTGATCGGTTGGGTCTCGGTACGAGGCGTGTCGAAGATGAGGCGCAGGGTGTGGGGGAAACGCGCTCGCACGCGATCCATGGCCGCTGCGGGCCGGATCTCGTCGGTGAGCGTGACCTGGCACCAGGCCGATTCGGCGTGTTCGAGCTTGGGATCGGCGAGCAGGTTGTCGAGTTCGCCGCGCAGGATGGCGAGCGAACGGTGGATCGGTGCCTCGATGAACTCGGCGGAGACACTGCCGCGGGCGACGTCGACGAGCCACGTGCCCTTGGTGTGGGCCGCTTCGCTGAACGACATGGCGACCGGACTGCCGCTGTAGCGCACCGACTCGCTGAGGGTTTGCGCGCCGTGGAGGTGCCCGAGTGCCGCGTAGTCGAAGGCGTCGACGACGGAGCGGGGCGCGACGCCGAGACCGCCGACGCAGATGTCGCGTTCGGACTCACTCGTCGTGGCGCCTGCGAAGAAGGCGTGTGCCATGCCGACGACCGGCAGCCCGTCGTCAGGCAGCGCGGTGCGACCGCGCGTCACCGCCTCGGTGAGCACGGCCCGGTGCGTCGACTCTGTGTCGAACGCCCCGGCCGCAACGGACGGCTCGAGGTAGGGGAGCGCCACCACATGGCCGGCGGTGTCCTGGCTGCCGTAACCCGGTATCGCGATGGGGCGCGCGATGCCTTCGTAGGCGGCGCGGATGTGGAGCCCGGAGTGCTCCATGACGCGGGATCCGAACCCGAGGCGCGTGGCCGAGTCGTGGTTGCCGGAGGTCACCACGACGCGGCTCCCGGTGTCGAGCAGTCGCACGAGGGCGTCGTCGAGCAGTTCGACGGTGCGCGGGTTCGGCAGTGCCCGGTCGTAGATGTCACCGGAAACGACGACGGCGTCGACCTTCTCCTCGCGGGTCAGTTCGACGAGGTGGTCGAGGTAGCGCGCGTGCGCATCGCCGAGGCCTTCACCGTGGAAGGACCGGCCGAGATGCCAGTCGGAGGTGTGGAGGATGCGCATGGCTCACACCCTAGGAGCGACCACCGACAACCCGATCCCGCAGGTCATGCCGACGGCAGGTGCGTCGTGTTCCAGCTGAGGATCCCGGGCACGTCGTGGTGGTGATCGAGGGCGCAGACCGCGCCGGCGTCGAGCATGAGCTGGGCGGCGAAGCGGGGCTCCTGCCGAAGGTAGACGGCTGCGAGGATGCGCAGGAGGTGGCCGTGGGCCACGAGGATGACATCCCCCCTCTCCAGCAACGGCATGACGCGGTTCAGGACGTGCGAGGCGCGGGCCGCGACGTCCTCGACCGTCTCACCCGGGGTCTCACCCGGCACGACGCCGTGGCTGAAGATCTCCCAGTCGTAACCGACCTCGTCGCGGATCTGCGGCGTGGACTTGCCTTCGTAGCCGCCGTAATCCCACTCGCGCAGGTCCTCGTCGATCTCGAGGTTCTTCAGGCCGATCAGTTCGGCGGTGCGCAGCGCCCGGGTCAGCGGTGAGACGAACTCGGCGACGAAGTGACGACCGGCGAGCGCCTGCCCCGCCGCGCGCGCAACGGCTTCGCCGGCCGGAAGCAGTGGGAGGTCGGTGGTTCCGGTGTGACGCCCGTCGCGCGACCATTCGGTTTCGCCGTGACGGACGAGGACGAGCTGGCCCTTGCCGGGCGGGGGACCTTGAGGAGCGGTGACGAGGGGCACCCGAAGAGCCTAGTGGCACCATGGCCCCATGACTTCTACCGATGCCCACCGCAGTGTTTCCCTCACCCGTACGAGCGCCGGTCGCTTCACCGCGACGAACGCGCGCGGCGGCACGCTCGACTTCGGTTCGGGCGAGGACGAGCAGTTCACGCCCGTCGAGCTCCTGCTCACGGCCATCGCCGGGTGCAGCGCGATCGACGTCGACATCTTCACCTCGCGCCGCAGCGAGCCCGAGCAGTTCGACGTCGTCGCCGAGGGCGACAAGCTGCGTGACGAGCAGGGCAACCACATGGGTCCGATCGACGTCACCTTCAGCGTGCGCTTCCCGGAGGGTGAAGCGGGCGACGCTGCTCGCAAGGTGTACCCGGAGACGGTCGAGCTCTCGCACGAACGCCTGTGCACCGTGAGCCGTACCGTGCTCCTTCCGACCGACGTTCGGATGCACGTCGAACCCTGACGGTGGCCCAACGAATCCTGACGACGAACGGGTGCGCCCAAACCCCCCGACACACGGAGCCGCTGTGGTCAGATGGAGCGACCCGTTGAGTGAGAAGGGGGCGACGTTTCGTGGATCCCATCCGGCTGACGTACGACGTCCCGGTGACGCAGTCGCTCGCCTTTGCTCTCTTCGTCGACGAGTTCTCCCGATGGTGGCCGCGTGAGTTCAGCCGCGACCCCCTGACGTTCGAAAGCGCCTCACTGGGCGGTGTCGCAGGCGCCGATGTCACGTGGACGTCGTCCGATGGCGGGGTGGACGTGTGGGGACGAATCGAGGTGCTCCAACCCGGCGAGCAGGTCACGTGGTGGTGCTGGTGGCAGGGCGAACAGGACGCGCCGAGTCACGTGTCCGTGCGCTTCTCGGAGAACGACTGGGGGAGTCGGGTGCACTTCGAGCACGACGGATGGCGCGAGGCGAACGCGGCGTTCCGCGCGGCGTACGAGCAGTGGCCCCTGATCATGGCGGCCTACGTTCTGCACACCCGCCGGCGGGGTTTCGACCAGGATCCACGCATCGACGGGGAGCAGCAGCGCGGCGTAGCGTGAGGCATGGCCACTTTCCTCGACATCCACCCCGAGAACCCGCAGCCGCGTCTCATCGCGCAGGTCGTGGTCGCGTTGCGTGACGGCGCGCTCATCGCCTACCCGACGTCGTCGGGTTACGCGCTCGGTGCCACGCTCGGCAATGCCGAGGCGAAGGAGCGGATGATTCGGATCCGCAAGCTCGACGCGAAGCACGACTTCACGCTCGTGTGCCGTGACTTCGCGGAGTTGGGGCAGCTCGTGCAGTTGAGCAACGCAGCGTTCCGCGCGGTGAAGGCGGCGACGCCCGGACCGTACACCTTCATTCTGCCGGCGACGGGCGAGGTGCCGCGCAAGCTTGTCCATCCCAAGAAGAAGACCGTCGGCGTGCGTCTCGACACTCACCCGGTGGCGCGTGCCATCGTCGAGGCGTTGGGGGAGCCGTTGCTGTCGACGTCGCTCATCCTGCCCGATCAGGAAGAGCCGTTCACGTACGGCTGGGCGGTGAAGGAGGAACTCGATCACCTCGTCGACATCGTCATCGACGCGGAGTCGGTGGAGCCTCGTCCGACGACGGTGGTCGACTTCACCGAGGGTTACCCGGAGGTCGTTCGTGTGGGTTCCGGTGACACGGAGCGCTTCGAGGCATGAGCGAGCGTTTCCTCGTCATTGCCGCTGCCCGCAGCGAGACGCGCTATCTGCCCGACAATGTCGAGGTCGTCATCACCGGGCTCGGGAAGGCGGCGGCGGCGATCGCCACGACGCGTGCTCTCGCGGAGCGCGGGGAAGCCGGTCGCGAGGGGCTCACCGTGGTCAACCTCGGCAGCTGCGGGGCGCTCCGGCCCGTGCTGCGCGGTGCCTTCGAGCCGGGCGTCGTGCTGAACCACGACATGAGTGCCGACGCCATCCGTGCGCTCGGCCACGACCCGCGTGAGCGACTGACGACGGGTTTCGGCGACCCCGAGCTCGTTCTCGCGACCGGTGACCTGTTCGTCAGCGACCCTGCGGTGCGTGACGTGCTCGCCGAGCGCGCGTCGCTCGTCGACATGGAGGGGTACGCGGTCGTCATGGCCTGCCAGACCTTTGGGGTGCCGGTGCGCGTGGTCAAGCACGTCTCCGACGACGCCGACGAATCGGCGCTCGACTGGGCGACGGCCGTCGACACCTCGGCCCGCGACCTCGCGCAGTGGTGGACGGCGAACCTCGCCTGAGGTTCGCCGTCTCTGTCAGCCGATGAAGTTGTAGTGCCAGAACTCGGCGTTCGGGCGGCCCTGGTCGAGCCACCACGAGCGGTCGAAGCCGAAACCTGCGCCGTTCGCGGTCAGCCACTTGTCAGCAGGTGTACCGAAGATGAAGGGCGATCCGGCACCGCTTCGGATGTCGACGGCCAGCCCCATGCCGTGGTTCGACGTACCCGGATAGGCAGCGCGAGGCGCGCCGTACTGGGCGTACCAGTGCTTCTGCCAGTACAGCGAGCGGTAGCCCTCTTCGACGGTGATGTGGTAGCCGAAGACCTTCGCGAACGCCGTGTCCATCCGGATGAACTGCATGGCCGCAACGCGCTCGAGGGACGATGCGGCGGCCGACGGTGCTCGTAGGTAGGCGGGCAACGCGCGGAGCCTTCCGCTCGGCACGCGGCCGTTGAAGGCACGGACGACTGGTGCGGTGGCGAGCAGCGCGGTCGTGATGTAGCGGCCGTCGTCCAGCCTCACCCAGTCGCTCGAGACGAGCTTGCCGGTGACCTTCGTGCGGGGGCGCGATCGATGTTCTGCGCGCGGCGGAGAAGGACGCGGACGCGCGGGTGCTGACATAGAAGTCGCGGCTGATGACGTAACGCGTGAGGCGGGAGCCAACCGGGGGGAGCGAGAACGGGTCGGGTGAGGGGTAGGCGAAGGTCTGGGTGGCCGGGTTCGTCGTGGTCAGCCCCGAACCGGAGACGTACGTACCCGCCATTTCGCCGGTGGTGATCTTGAACCACGTCGTGTTGACGAAGTAGCCGGTGACCGGCACCGCCTCACCGAGACGGCCCACGGCGTTCTTGACCTGCATCGCCGGGTAGGCGTCGGTGTACGGCGGCTTCACCCAGCGCGTCACCGTGGTGGCTGCCGTGGCCGATCCGGCGGAGACACCCGCCACGAGCGGCGCGGCGAGGGCGCCAGTGAGTAACGTTCGTCGCGTCGTGCCGTGGCCCGATCCTGGCGTGTGAGTGAAGGCGTCATGCTCGCACATGATGTTCCCCTGCCCCGTGGTTGATATGCCAACACTACGACGTGAGCGCAGTCACATCGGTTCCGTCTCAGACGCCGCAGAGTTCGGCACTTGCTCGTAGCGCATCAGTCGTTGGGGAGAGGTAGGCGCCACCGAAGAGATCAAGGTGCACGAGGTAGCCGAAGAGCTGGTGCAGGGGGATCTCCTGACGCCAACCGCTGCGCAACGGTCGCGCCGCCTCGTAGCCCGCGACGATCTCCTCGACGTGCGGAGCGCCGAACATCATGAGCATCGCGAGGTCCGCCAACGGGTGGTGGCCGCACGCTGCCGGGTCGATGAGTACCACGCCGTTCGGTGACCACATGACGTTGCCGCTCCACAGGTCGCCGTGCACCCGTGCCGGCGTGACGGCGGAACGGCCGAACTCGGCTGCGCCGTTCTCCAGTGCCCTGCAGAGATCGTCGAGGAGGCGAGTTTCCCGCCCGGGAAGGTCGACGCGCCCCGCCAGGGGGTGCAGGCGGGCACGCGAGTAGAAGGTGCCGAAGTCGTCGTACACGTCCGTGGGTAGCGAGATCGGCTGATTGAGCGGACCGAAATAGTAGTGACCCGCGCCCGGCGGAAGGGCGCCGAAGCCGGGGGCTCCGGCGGCGTGCGTCGCGGCAAGCGCCTTGCCGAAGGCGTGAGCCGCTTCGGCGTATGGGGAGGCCGACTCGACATGAGCCAAGGTGAGCGAACGCGAGTCGACGTCGAGCACCTCGACGACGTCCGCTCCGCCACTCGCCGTTGCCTCACCGAGCCACCGCAACCCGGCGGCCTCGGTCTCGAAGAAGCCCTCAGGCGCCGAAGTGCGTTCCTTCACATGGGTTCTCGCGTCAGCCATGTTCGCGACTGTACGCTTTCCGCGTGTCGCAGATGACAGCCCGTCGCCGCGTCCACCGCGTCAACGCCGGTGGCATGAGCGGACGCGCCGACGACCTCGTCGTCGAGGCGCCCCTCGAACTCCACCTCGGTGACACGACGCTCGCCGTGCTCATGCGAACCCCGGGGCACGACACGGAACTCGCTGCCGGCTGGCTCCTCGTCGAATCCGGCGTCGAGGCTCCGGCCGACGTCACGCAGCTGCGCGGGTGCTGGAAGAACGACGTCGATGTCATCGAGATCGCGCTCGCGCCGCACACGACACCACCCCGCCCCCGATCCTTCGTCACCGGCGCGGCCTGCGGCGTCTGTAGTGCCGACCAACTGACGCTCGGCGCCGTCGGGCCGCGCTCGGCTCAGGTGCTCGACGTCGACGTCGCACGCGACCTGCCCGACACCCTCCGCGAACAGCAAAGGGCGTTCGAACGCACGGGAGGTCTCCACGCCGCCGGGCTCGCCACCTACGACGGGCGGATCGACGTCGTGCGCGAGGACGTCGGCCGTCACAACGCCGTCGACAAGGTGCTCGGCCGAGCACTCATGGACGGGCTGCTCCCTGCGCGCGACCGTCTGCTCGTCGTGTCGGGACGTGTGTCCTTCGAGATCGTGCAGAAGGCCGTCGCCGCGGGCGTGAGCGGCATCGTCGCGGTGTCGGCGCCGTCGTCGATGGCCGTCGATCTCTGCGAGGAGTACGGGCTCGTGCTCGTCGGCATGATGCGCCGCGACCACTTCAACGTGTATGCCGGTGCGGAACGCGTGCGCGCCTGAAGCAACCGGGACATGACGAAGGCCCCGCAGCGTCGGCGGATTCTCGTGGTCCTCGCAACACCTGATTGATCACGTGGTTTGAAGTAGATCACGCAGGCGCTCGGCTGGGTTGTCCCAGTTGAGCGTTTTGCGTGGGCGCCCGTTGAGCTCGGCAG
>NZ_QWLM01000005.1 GCF_003515945.1 Dermacoccus abyssi | reverse complement strand
GTCCTGGCCCGAGGGCTCGCCTGGGTTCTTCTCGTCGGTCATGGTCATGATTCTTACCGTTCCTCTCGGTACGGCTTACACAGACCATCTGACACGCCCGTCGACGCCCGCCTCAACGCCGCTCATCCTCGTACGGACGCATGAATACTTCGCCACGGTGTCAGCCGTAATGCACGGGTCCTCCGTGATCAGCGGCAACTCTGCTGCACTCTGCAGGCCAACACCCGAAGGCAGCCGAATAGTTCCCCTCGCACCACGCGTACTCAATAGGGTTGGAGTTATCTTCGGTGACCCTCGACCGGCATGCGACGGAAGGCCCACACGGGAACGCTCCGGCAGGGTGCCAGCCTTCCGTACAGCGACCCCAGGAGTTGTGACTACGACCGTAATTCCACTTTTCGTCATGCACCCACGACTTGCGCGACAAGGACCCGCTGCGACTGCATCTGGAACTAGTCCGAGTGTAGGTAACCCAATAACTAAGCCCGCTGCAATTAGCCCTCCGCGCCTACTTTGCACCCACTTCCCCAATCACCCAGCCGCGGGGAGTCCAATCAACCCGCATAGCGGAGTCCTGATCTATGTCACCCTCAGCCGATCGCTCCTCCCCTTCGACTCGGACGCGCCCCGTCGAGCGTTCGTGAAATCGAACAACAACGGAGTCGGCTGTCGAATCGGGGCGCACCGTCAGTCGGCTGATCACATCAGACTTCACCTCGTAATGAGCATCAGTGTGCAGCAGAGCTCGGACAGCCTCTTCTTGCATCTTGCACGCCTCACATGAGCTAGCCGATAGCCTGGGAATCACGCCGGACTTCGGACGTTTGTCCAGGCTTCCCAACGTCTCCCAGTAGAACTTCACAAACGCCTTGGCACCTTCGTGGGTGTGGGCCTTGGCTGCGTCCGGGACGACGAGCTCACGACTCTGGCCATTCGTGTTCGATGACGTACTCGATGGTGCGCTGGTCGTCTTGGAGGACGATGCGTTTCCGGAAGCGATTCGAGATATGTCGGACGGTGCCACGTCCCCGCTCGACGCGGCCGGCCCCGATTCCCCACTGCACCCCGTGAGCACGACCGCAGCGCAGCACGCCGTCGCCCATCGGCCCAAAGCGCGTCCGCGCGCGGTAGAGGTCCACAGCGCTACCGGCGCGGGCTGAACTCGCCGCTTCCCCTTCGGGGTGCCGCCGTTGAGCGGCGCAGCATCTCCTCGGACTTCACGGTGCGTGAAACGCTCGGACATGGCAACCTCCACGAGTTGATGGGACTCGTCGAGTCTCACCCGGCATCGTCACGAGGTGGCCGAAACGAACGGTAAGTTTTTGGTCAGATTTCGCAGACCACCCTTCAGCGCGCTTCTGACCTCAAACCCACAGCTTGTACGAGGCCGATGTCGCTTCACACTTGCTCTCGCGACCAGGCATGCCGAAGGGCCGCACAGTTCAGAACTGTACGGCCCTTCGTTTGCGAGGAAGCGATCAGATCGCGTGCTCTCCGCTGAAGTACTCGAACACCCAACCGACGACGGCCAGGGCGACCAGCGGAGCTGCGACGAAGACGATCCACCAACCGACGGCCAGGCCGAGGGCGAGGAGTGAAATCGACGCGGCCAGCCACAGCGGCCACCACGAGTACGGCGAGAAGAAGCCGACCTCGCCGGAGACCTCGTTGATCTCACCCTCGGGCTTGTCGCTCGGGTCGAGGTCCATCTTGCGGTCGGTCATCGCGAAGTAACCCGCGATCATGAGGCCGAACCCGGCGCTGAGGGCCAGACCCACGGCGCCGACCGGCTCGGACCACTCCGTGAAGTGACCGTAGATGAAGATCAGCGGAACGTAGAAGAGTCCGAGGTAGAGGAAGAGCTTGGCCGAAGTCTTCATGCGTTGGTGCCCTTTCGGTCGAGCTGGTTGACCGTCTCAGGCGAAGGCAGCACCGAGAAGACACCGACCTCGGGGTGGTGCAGGTCGAACGCCGGACGCTCGGAACGGATACGCGGGATGCTGTTGAAGTTGTGACGCGGCGGGGGGCACGAGGTGGCCCACTCGAGCGACGCGCCGAAGCCCCACGGGTCGTCCTCGCTCACGATCGGCGCCTTCTTCCACGTGATGTACACGTTGTAGAGGAAGGGGATCATCGACGCGCCGAGCAGGAACGAACCGACGGTCGAGACCTGGTTCATGAACTGGAAGCCGTCCTCCGGCAGGTAGTCCGCGTAACGACGTGGCATGCCCTCGACACCCAGGACGTGCTGGATGAGGAACGTCATGTGGAAGCCGACAAAGAGCATCCAGAACTGAATCTTGCCGAGGGTCTCGTTGAGCATGCGACCCGTGAACTTCGGCCACCAGAAGAAGTAGCCGGCGAACATCGCGAACACCACGGTGCCGAAGATGACGTAGTGGAAGTGCGCGACCACGAAATAGGAGTCGGACAGGTGGAAGTCCAGCGCCGGGCTGGCGAGGATGACACCGGTGAGACCACCGAAGAGGAAGGTCACGAGGAAGCCCAGCGCCCACAGCATCGGGTTCTCGAAGGTGAGCGAACCGCCCCACATGGTGCCGATCCAGTTGAAGAACTTCACACCGGTCGGCACGGCGATGAGCATCGTCATGACCGCGAAGAACGGCAGGAGCACCTGACCGGTTGCGTACATGTGGTGAGCCCACACCGAGACCGAGAGGGCCGCGATGGCGATCGTCGCGAAGACGAGCGTCTTGTAACCGAAGATCGGCTTGCGCGAGAACACCGGCAGGATCTCGGAAATGATGCCGAAGAAAGGCAGCGCGATGATGTAGACCTCGGGGTGACCGAAGAACCAGAACATGTGCTGCCACAGCATGGCGCCGGCCGTCTCCGAGTCGAAGACGTGGGCACCCATGGTGCGGTCGAGGCCGAGGCCGAACAGAGCGGCGGCGAGAACCGGGAAGACGAGGAGCACGAGGATCGAGGTGATGAGCACCGTCCACGTGAAGATCGACATGCGGAACATCGTCATACCCGGTGCACGCATGCACACGATCGTCGTGACGAAGTTGACCGCACCCATGATCGAGGCGAAACCGGTCAGCGCGAGGCCGTAGACCCAGAGGTTTCCACCGAGGCCGGGGCTGAACGTCGAGCTCGACAGCGGCGCGTACGCGAACCAACCGAACGAGGCTGCACCCTGCGGCGTGAGGAAGCCGCCGACAGCGATGAGGCTGCCGAAGAGGTAGAGCCAGTAAGCGAACATGTTGAGTCGCGGGAACGCGACGTCGGGTGCACCGATCTGCAGCGGCATGAGCGCGTTCGCGAAGCCCGAGAAGAGCGGCGTCGCGAACATGAGCAGCATGATCGTGCCGTGCATGGTGAACATCTGGTTGAACTGCTCGGGGTTGTCCACGACCTGGAGGCCGGGCTCCCACAGTTCAGCGCGGATGACCAGCGCCATGGCGCCGCCCATGAGGAAGAAGATGAACGAGGTGATGAAGTAGAGGTTGCCGATGACCTTGTGGTCGGTCGTCGTGATCCACTTCACAACCGTGCGGCCTGCGTGGAAGTCCTCAGGGCGCCGTCCATCGGGGCGCTCCGCGGTTCCAGCCGCTGGGGTGGCGACGGATGCCATTACTTGCCCTCCTTGACGATGTCGGACGAGTCCAGACCGTCCGGCAGGAACTGCTGGTCCTTCGGGTCGACGCTGGCGCGGTTGAGGGAGTTGGACAGGAAGCCCGTCTTACCCTGCTTGCGAAGGTCGTCCATGTGCTTGTCGTACTCCTCCTGGGAGACGACCTTGACGTTGAAGAGCATCTGCGAGTGGTACGCACCGCAGAGCTCGGCACACTTGCCCTTGAACGTGCCCTCCTCCGTCGTGTCGACGGCGAAGCGGTTCACGCGGCTCGGGATCATGTCGAGCTTCTGCATGAACTGCGGCACCCAGAACGTGTGGATGACGTCACGCGTGGTGAGCACGAACTCGACGCGCTTGTTCACGGGCAGGTACAGCGTGGGCAGACCCTTCTCGGCGCCCGGCTTGCCGGCCTTCATGTCCGCCATGACGCCGGTCTCGTAGACCTTCTCGTCGGCGTAGTTGAAGTCCCAGCTCCACTGCTTGCCGACGACGTTGATCGTGACGTCAGGCTTCTGCGACGTGTCGAGGAGCTTGTTCTCGAGGCCGACGGTCTTGCCGAAGAGCACGGCGACCATGACGATCGGCAC
This sequence comes from Dermacoccus abyssi, assembly GCF_003515945.1. GTDB lineage: Bacteria > Actinomycetota > Actinomycetes > Actinomycetales > Dermatophilaceae > Dermacoccus > Dermacoccus abyssi. The sequence continues at coordinate 161,428 of NZ_QWLM01000005.1, read as the reverse complement.
GACCGTGTAGAGAATCTCCAGCGGCACGTTGTACTGCATCTGCGCCGGGAAACCGGTGTCGCTCTTGCGACGGCGGTAGCGCACGATGCACCAGAAGATCAGGCCCCAGACGAGGACACCGACAGCCAAGGTCCAGTACCAAGTACCGAGCCAGAAGTCGATGACCTCGTTGGCGTTCTTCGTGACGCCGTGCGGCAGGTAACCGCGCTCGACGCGCGGCGAACACGCCGACAGGAGCAGCGCAGCTCCACCGAGACCAACAGCAGCAATCCGACGACGCCGCGCTGGGCTCGTCTTTTCAAGGGGCCGACGCACAGCGTCCACCTTCCGCAGATCCAAACCAGGCACGGTAAGACCTTATCCCAGGCACAGGTGGCACTGAGGGTGGGGGTCGGTACTGGGCGTTAACGATTCACTAACGGCCGCGGCCCGAGCCGCCGAACGCCGCGATTGGCGGGGCGTGGACGAGCTGGGGCAGCCGAGCACGGTACGCGTCACGTGCGATTTCCGTGACCCCGAGACTGCCGAGGTGCGGCGTGCGCCACTGGACGTCGATGAGCCTCGGCACGTCGTCACGCTCGTAGACGGCGTGCGCGAGCGCGCCGAGAGCGACCTTCGAGGCGTCGGTCGCGCGGTGGAACATCGACTCCCCTGCGAACAGCCCTCCGATGGCCAGACCGTAGAGGCCCCCGACGAGGGAGCCGTCGTCCCAGACCTCGACGGAGTGCGCGACCCCGAGTTCGTGCAGGCGCGTGTACGCGGCCGCGATCTCGGACGTGATCCAGGCGCCGTCACGGGAAGGATCGGCGCACCCTGCGATGACGCCCGCGAAGTTGCGGTCGAAGCTCACCTCGAAGGCACGTGCCGAACGGCGCAGTGACCGGGAGGCGTGGAAGGCGTCGCGTTCCAGGACGCCCCGCTCCTGCGGGGACCACCACCCCATCGGTGGGGCACCGCCCTCCCCCAGCCCCATGGGAAAGACGCCGTGCGCGTAGGCCGCAACGATCGTGCCCGGGGCGAGGTCGGCGCCCAGCGCGACGAGGTCGTCGTCGAGGTCGAAACGGGCGAGCGAGAAATCCCACTCGCTCGTGAGGTCGAGTGGGTTCAAGGACGACGGCAGCTCAGGTGCGCCTGGACGTCGGCCACGGCATCGTCGCCGTACGCCGCGCGCAGACGCTCGAGGAAGGTCTCCTGGCGAAGGACGTACTCCTGGGTGCCGACGGTCTCGATGACGTGCGCGGCCAGGACCGAGCCGACCTGCGCGCATCGGGCGAGGTCGAGCTCCCACGACAGCCCGGCAAGGAATCCGGCGCGGAAGGCGTCGCCGACGCCCGTCGGGTCGACGGCCCCCGAGATGGCGGCGACGTCGACGTGAATCGGCTCCTCTCCCTTGCGCAGGATGGTGGCGCCGTCCTTGCCCTTCGTCACGACGCGCACACCGACGCGCTCGAGGATCTCCTCGCCGCTCCAACCGGTCTTCTGCTCGGTCAGGTGCGACTCGTACTCGTTGGTGAACAGGTAGTCGGCACCGTCGATGATCTCGCGGATGAAGGGGCCGTCGGCGAAGGCGAGCTGCTGCGAGGGATCAGCAACGAACGGGAGGCCGCGGCGTCGGCATTCCTCGGTGTTGCGGCGCATGCCCTCGGGGTCGTGGGCGCCGATGAGAACGAGGTCGAAGCCGTCGTGGCGTTCGGAGATGGGGCCGATCTCGACTTCGCGCCCTTCGGACATCGCGCCGGGGTAGAACGAGGCCATCTGGGCCATGTCGCGATCGGTCGTGCACACGAAACGTGCGGTGTGGTGCGTCTCCGACGTGCGCACCTCGGAAATGTCGACGCCGTGGCGCTCGAGCCAGGAGCCGTAATCAGCGAAGTCCGCGCCGACGCAACCGATGAGGACGGGGCGGAGGCCCAGGTTGCCCAGGCCGAAGGCGATGTTGCCGGCCACTCCCCCGCGCCGGATCTGCAGGTCGTTCACGAGGAACGACACCGAGATCTTGTCGAGTTGCTCGACGACGAGCGAGTCGGCGAAGCGCCCGTCGAACGTCATGAGGTGGTCGGTTGCGATGGAACCCGTCACTGCGATCTTCACGTGGGCCAACCTATCGCGGGTGCGCGGACGGGCGCCCACGTCGTCGAAAATCGCCGACGCTGACGCGCACTGGGACGCCCCCGGGTCGACCGAACGCGCGTTTGCCGCACGAGCGACCGCCCTCGGACGAATTCAGTACGGCCCTCGTCACGAACAGGACCACGCTGGAAGCGGACGCCACGACGCGCGAAAAGCCCACCCCGGTGGGAGTGAGCTTGCAAACTCACAAGGGGTGGGCTTTCGCGCGTCGTGCCCGAAGCTGTGTCGCACCGAGGCTGAACTCCGAGCTTGCGAGGGGTTCAGACCGGACAACGCAGCGAGGGAAGGATCAGCTGAAGCTGTCGCCGCAGGCGCAGGAGCTGCCGGCGTTGGGGTTGTCGATGGTGAAGCCCTGCTTCTCGATGGTGTCGGAGAAGTCGATGGAGGCGCCTTCGAGGTAGGGCGCGCTCATGCGGTCGACGACGACCTCGACACCGTCGAAGTCGCGCACGAGATCACCGTCGAGGGTGCGCTCGTCGAAGTAGAGCTGGTAGATCAGGCCGGAGCACCCGCCGGGCTGGACGCCGACGCGCAGACGCAGGTCGTCGCGTCCTTCCTGCTCGAGCAGGCTCTTCACCTTGGAGGCCGCGACGTCGCTCAGGTTGACGCCGTGCGTACCGGTTTCGGTCTGGGTGTTCGTCTCCACAGTCATCGTGGATCGATCCTCTCTCACGTCCTCGGTCCTGGTGGTCTCCAGGCCGTGTGTAGGGCAACAGCGGCACGCGCGTGCGTGTTCCCGGTGTACCACTGTACGCCCGCCGGGGTGGTCATCCGGAAACCGCGGGCCACTGGAGGCCGAGCACCCAGGCGCCTGCGACCGCGGCAGCCAGGGCCACAGCGACGAAGGTCGTCTTCCATAGAGCAGCGGGCAGGTGGGTGGCTTGGGCGAGCGCGGAGGCGTCGTTGCCTCCGACGCGGGAGGCGAAAAGTTCGAGTGCCCCACGCAGACCGGCAGCGAGCAGGAAGGCGGACACGAGCGCGCACGCCGCGAGCGCCTGCTCGGGTTCGGCCCAGCGGCGCAGGGCGACGAGACCGGCCAGCACGGCGAGCATGACGACGACGCCGAAGACATTGCGCAGCAGGAACAGCGTCCCTCCGAGCACGACGAGGAGCACGAGTACCCAGGCCTCGACGTGGTCGTGTCGGGCGGCCCACACCCCGCTGAGCCCGACGAGGGAGGGCGCCGGGTAGCCCGCGAGGAGGGTGAGGACGACACCGGGTCCGCCGGAACGTCCGACACTCACCGTTTCTCCCGAGGAGTCACGGTGGAGTCGGATCGAACGAAGCCGTCGTCCGGCGAGCAGCGCGACAAGCGCGTGCCCCGCCTCGTGGACGGCTGTGACCCCATGGCGACCCCACCGATACGTCGACGGCACGAGCGCGAGGGCGATCCCGACGACGAGGGCCACCCACAGGAGAGCCTCACTCTCGTCCACCGCGGAGGGGGCGAGGGTGAGGCTCACGCTCGAGTGGAGGTTCACTCAGATCCGAGGCGTCGGGCGATCCGCTGCAGGAGGACGGTCTCGGCGAGGCAGACCTTCTCGAACTCGCCGAGGTGGAGCGACTCGTTGGCGCCGTGTGCGCGCGTGTCCGGGTCCTCCACGCCCGTGACGAGGAGTGCCGCGTCGGGCATCATCTCGGCGAAGAGGGACACGAAGGGAATGGAACCGCCGATGCCGACGTCCACCGGCTCGTTCTGCCAGGCGTCCGCGAAGGCCGCACGCGCCTCCTCGTAGACCGGACCGTTCGCGTCGGCGGAGAAGCCCGCACCCAACTCGTCGAGTTCGACGTTGACCTCGGCGCCCCACGGCGCCGCGTCTTCGAGGTGCTTCTTCAGCGCGTCGAAGGCCGCCTGCGGATCCTGGCTTGGCGCGACGCGCAGGGAGAGCTTGGCGCGCGCACTCGCGGTGAGGGTGTTGCTCGCCACGTCAACGCCCGGGGCATCGATGCCGATGACCGTGATACTAGGCTTGAGCCACAGGCGAGACGTGAGCGGACCCGTGCCGATGAGTTGCGTGCCGGGCAGCATGCCGGCGTCCGAGCGCAGTTGGTCGGCGTCGTACTCGATCTCGGTGTGCTCGGACGCATCGAGACCAGGTACCGCGACGTTGCCTTCTGCGTCATGCAACTCGGCCATGAGGCGGCACATCGTCGTGAGGGCGTCGGGCGCGGCTCCGCCGAACATCCCCGAGTGAACCGAGTGCTTCAACGTGCGGACGGTGACGACCGCACGCACCGTGCCGCGCAGCGTTGTCGTGAGGGCAGGCGTACCGACGGCCCAGTTCGCGGAGTCGGCGAGGACGAGCGCGTCGGAGCGCAACTCGTCGGCGTACTTCTCCAGCAGGGCCGGCAGGGAGTCGGAGGCGATCTCCTCCTCCCCCTCGATGAACAGGGTGACGTCGCAGGGAAGGTCGTCTCCCCACGCGCGGACTGCGGCCAGGTGCGCCATGACACCGGCCTTGTCGTCCGCCGCGCCGCGGCCGTAGAGACGACCGGCGCGTTCGGTCGGCTCGAACGGCGGCGTGTCCCAATCTGCGTCCGCGCCCGGCGGCTGCACGTCGTGGTGGGCGTACATGAGAACCCTCGGGGCTCCGGCCGGGCCGCTCTTGTGGGCGATGACGGCGGGGCGTCCACCCTCGGCCACCACCTTCACGTCCATGCCCTCCGCAGCGAACAGCTCGGCGACGGCCTCGGCCGAACGAGCAACCTGCGTCTGGTCGAAGGAGCCGAGCGAAACACTCGGGATGCGGGTCAGATCCTTGAGGTCCTCGACGACCTTCGGCATGAGGGAACGGACGCGTTCGCGCAGCTGCTCGAGGTCGACGACGGTGTCATTCGTGTTCACACCGGCCACGGTATCGTCCGCGGCGAGCGAGTCGTCCGATCCCGCGCGCCGAGGGTGACCTACCATGATCGGGTGTTCGGACGAGACAAGACCACGACCCAGGGCGCTACACGCGTCGAAGCCTCCACGACGGCGGAAACCCCCGTTTCCCCGGTGAAGGAGCGTCCGGGCGCCAAGAACCGCCCGACGCCCAAGCGCAAGGATCAAGAGGCAGCGCGTCGCCGCCCCCTCGTGGAGACCGACCGCAAGGCCGCCAAAGCGGCGAACAAGCAGCGCGCCCGCGAGGCGCGCCTCGCCCAGCGCGCCGCAGCCGAGCGGGGCGACGACAGCGCCCTTCCCGCCCGCGACCGCGGCCCGGGGAAGCGCTACATCCGCGACCGCGTCGACTCACGCCTCAACATCGGTGAGATCGCACTTCCGCTCATGCTCGTCGCGGTCATCGTCATGTTCGTGCCCAACCCGTCGATCCAGTCTCTTGGGCTCATCATCGTGTGGGCCGTGCTGCTCATCGCCCTCTTCGACGCGATCTTCATGTGGCGCAGCACGAAGAAGCGCCTCATCCAGAAGTTCGGCGCAGCACCGCGCGGCGGCGCCGGCTACGCCATCATGCGCGCCATGCAGATCCGCCGCGGCCGCTTCCCCCGGCCCGCCGTCAAGCGCGGCGAGAAGATCGACTGACGCCTCAGTCGTTCAGCGGCATCGGCCCGTAGACGGCCTCCTCACCATTCATGAGCGTGACCTCCTCGACACCCTCGTCGAGGAGGTCTTGCCATGTCTGCGACAGCCAGGCCTCGGCGTCCTCCTGGGAGGAGAAGGGTCCGCCGGCACGGGCGGACGTCTCACTGGTCCAGTTCCACTCGTCCATGCCTGTGAGCCTACGAGCCGTGCCGCGTCGACGGCGGCACTAGGGTGACGGAGAAACCGATCTTCGAAGGAGACGCACATGTCCGCTACGTCCGAGATCCTGTCCGAGCTTCCGATCGATCAGCTCGCCGAGCAGGTGGGCGCGAGCCCTGAGGAAACCGAGGCCGCCGTGCGCAGCGTCGTGCCTGCCCTCCTCGGCGGCATGGAGGCCAACATCCAGCACCCCGGCGGGCAGAGCGCCCTGCTCGACGCGCTCGGCGGCCACGTCGACTCCTCCCCCACGCTCGACGAGGTGAATACGGACGACGGCGCCAAGATCGCCCAGCACGTCTTCGGCGACCAGCAGGACGCCGTCGTCAACCAGCTCGGCGGTCTGCCGGGCACGAGCAACGACCTCGTGCGACGACTCATACCGATCATCGCGCCGATCGTCATCTCCTACCTCGCCAAGCGGGTTCTCGGTGGAGGCGCGGGCACCAACGCCTCGGCCGGCGCCGGTTCCAGCGCCGACATCCTGACGCAGATCCTCTCGGGCGTTCTCGGTGGCTCCGTGCCGGGTGCCCAGTCGGCCGGACAGGGGAGCCAGCAGGCTCAACCCCAGCAGCAAGCGGGCCCGAACTGGGGCGACATCCTCGGCAACGTCCTCGGTGGCGGCACACGTATCTGACGCCGAACCCGATCACAGCGAAGCGGCCGCTCCCTTGGCGAGGGGAGCGGCCGCTTCGTCGTGAGTGCGCCGAACGGCGTCGGCGCGGGGTCAGTTGGAGCGCGTCTGGACCTCGACGAACGGCGGCTTCGTCACGACGGCCTCGAGGAGACGACCGCGCACGTCGACGGCCACGGTGTCACCCTCGGCGACGTCCGGGAGCATCAGCGCGAGCGCGACGCCCTGGCCGAGCGTGGGCGAGAACGTGCCCGAGGTGACCTCACCGAGTTCCTCGCCCTCGGTGCTGCGCACGACGCAGTGGGCACGCGGGATGCCGCGACCGGTCAGCTTGAGGCCGCGCGAAATGCGACGCGGACCCTCGGCCTTCTCCTTCGCGAGCGCGTCCTTACCCCAGAAGGAGTCCTTCTTCCATCCGACGGCCCAGCCAGCGCGAGCCTGGACGGGTGTGATCTCAAGCGACAGGTCCTGACCGTGCAGCGGGTAGCCCATCTCGGTGCGCAGCGTGTCGCGAGCGCCGAGCCCGCAGGGCAGGCCCTCGTAGGGAGCGGCTGCTTCGAGGAGTGCGTCCCACAGGGCGAGGGCGTCCTCCCAGCGGCTGACGAGTTCGTAGCCGCGCTCACCCGTGTAGCCGGTGCGGCAGACGGTGAGCGGGCGGCCCTCCCACTCGGCCTCGTCGAAGCTCATGTAGTCGTGGTCGACCGGCAGGCCCAGCGCCGAGACGACCTCGTCCGACTTGGGTCCCTGAACGGCGAGGACCGCGAACTCCTCGTGCGCGTCGCGCACGTTGATGCCCTCCGGGGCGGCCTCGGCGAGACGACGCACGACCTCGGCGGTGTTGGCGGCGTTGGGGATGAGGAACAGGTCGTCCTCGGCCTTGACGTAGACGATGAGGTCGTCGACGACGCCGCCGGACTCGTCGCAGCACATCGTGTACTGAGCCTTGCCGGGTTCGATCTTGCGCAGGTCGTTGGACAGGCATGCGTTCACGAAGTCGAGGGCCCCCTCGCCCTGGACCGTCGCCTTCCCGAGGTGGCTGACGTCGAAGATGCCGACACGCTCGCGCACGGCCGTGTGCTCGCGCACGACGCCGCCGCCGGGGTACTCGATCGGCATGGCCCACCCACCGAAGTCGGCCATCTTGGCCCCCAGGGCGCGGTGGCGCTCGTCGAGCGGGGACAGTTTCGCTTCACTCATACAACCGAACCTATCGCCCCGGACGATCGTCCGGGGCGGATGGGGCCGCTAGGGTCGACGAGGAGCAGTTCGCGACCCCTCGCGGGTCGATCATTCGCAAGAGAAAGGCACTTCACGTGACCACCGTGAACCTCAGCGACAAGGCCACCGCCGCGTCCAAGGCCGACGTCCTCGTCGTCCTCACCGCGAAGTCGAAGGACGGAGCCCGTGTCGTCGACCCGCAGGGCGTCTCCGCCGAGACCGTGAAGGCCGTCAACGCCGCCCTCGGCACCCTCAAGGCCAAGGCGGGCGCCGACGAGGTCGTGCGCCTCGCCGGAATCGCCGGTACCGAGGGCCTCGTGCTGGCCGTCGGTTCCGGCCAGGAGCGCGACGATGCCCTCACCGACATCGGCGCGCAGCGTGACGCCGCCGGTAGCGCTGCCCGCGCGCTCACGGACGTCGAGAGCGCCGTCTTCGCCTTCCCCGCGAGCCACGCCGAGGCCGTCGGCGCCGTCACCGAGGGCGTCCTCCTGGGCGCTTATGTGTACGGCGAGTACAAGAAGGAGCCGACGAAGCCCGTCGACGACGTGAAGATCCTCGTCGCCGACGCCAAGGAGAAGGGCCTGACGCAGGCCGTCGCCGACGCGACGATCCGCGCCAACGCGCAGAACTGGGCCCGTGACCTCGTCAACATGCCGCCGCTCGACCTCTACCCCGGTTCGTTCGCCGAGATCGTGCGCAAGCGCCTCGCGAGCTCGAAGGTCAAGGTCGCCGTCATGGACGAGAAGGCCCTCGCCAAGGCCGAGTGCGGCGGCCTCATCGGCGTCGGGCGCGGATCGGCGCGCCCGCCGCGTCTGGTCACCCTCACGTACAAGCCGAACAACGCCAAGCGCCACATCTCGATCGTCGGCAAGGGCATCACGTTCGACTCCGGCGGCCTGTGCATCAAGCCCGCCAACGGCATGGTGACGATGAAGTGCGACATGGCCGGCGCCGCCGCCGTCGCTGCCTTCGTCGAAGCTGCCGCCGAACTCGAACTGCCGGTCGCCATCACCGGCTACCTGTGCCTCGCCGAGAACATGACCGGCGCCGACGCCCAGCGCCCCGGTGACGTCATCCGCATGCACGACGGCACGACGGTGGAGATCGACAACACCGACGCCGAAGGTCGCCTCGTCATGGCCGACGGCCTCTGCTACGCCAGCGCCGAGGAGCCCGATCTCATCATCGACATCGCCACCCTCACGGGCGCTGCGGTGCTCGCTCTCGGCAACCGCACGGCCGCGGTCGTCGGCAACAACGACGAGGTCCGGGACGACGTCATCTCCGCCTCCGACCGCGTGGGCGAGCACATGTGGCCGATGCCGCTGCTCGACCACCTGCGCCCGAGCATCAACTCCGAGGTCGCCGACCTCAAGCACACCGGCGAGCGCATGGGCGGGCTCATCACGGCCGCCATGTTCCTCAAGGAGTTCGTCGGCGAGAAGAACGGTGAGCAGATCGACTGGGTGCACCTCGACATCGCCGCTCCGGCGTTCAACGAGGGCGGCGCCTACGGCTTCACCCCCAAGGGCGGCACCGGCTTTGCCGTGCGCACGCTGCTCGAGGTCGCCGCGTCCTGACGCGGCCCTCCCCGCGCGAACCCGGGCCGTTCCGAGGAAGCCCAACTTCCTACTGACGGGTACTGGCCCGGGTTTCCGCAACCTCGCTCGACAGTGACAAGATGGGGTCTGATCGGGAGCCCGTTTCGCGACCCGCCCCCGGAGTCGACAACTTCATCCGCGACCCCAAACGTGCAATTTGGATTGAGGAGACCTCCACCCATGTCTGACCGCGTGACCATGCCGGCCCTCGGCGAGTCGGTGACCGAAGGCACCGTGACCCGTTGGCTGAAGAACGTCGGTGACACCGTTGCCGTTGACGAGCCGCTGCTCGAGGTCTCCACGGACAAGGTCGACACCGAGATTCCGTCCCCAGTTGCCGGCACGCTGCAGGAGATCCTCGTCGAAGAGGACGAGACGGTGCCGGTCGGCGCTGACCTCGCCGTCGTCGGCGACGGTGAGGCCTCCGGCGGTTCCGACTCCTCCGACGACTCGGCCGAGGCCGAGGACAAGGGCGAGGAGAAGACCGAGGAAGCTGCTGAGGAGACCTCCTCCGAGAAGGAGTCCAAGTCCTCCGACGAGGAGCAGAAGTCCGAAGAGCCCAAGCAGGAAGCTGCCTCCTCCGGCGGCGAGGTCTCCGGTGGCGAGAAGGTGACGATGCCGGCGCTCGGCGAGTCCGTCACCGAGGGCACCATCACGCGCTGGCTCAAGGCCGAGGGTGACGATGTCGCCGTCGACGAGCCGCTGCTCGAGGTCTCCACGGACAAGGTCGACACCGAGGTTCCCTCCCCCGTGGCGGGCAAGCTGACGAAGATCCTGGTTTCCGAGGACGAGACGGTGCCGGTCGGCGCCGACCTCGCCGTCATCGGTGGCGAGGCGGGCGGTTCGTCCGACGACTCGGCCGAGTCCGAGGAGAAGGCCGAGCAGCCGCAGGAGTCCGTCGACTCCGAGAAGCAGGACGAGGCCGTCGAGGCTGCCGAGGACAAGTCCGAGACCTCCGAGCCCGAGAAGGCTCCCGAGGCCAAGGACGAGCCGAAGGAAGAGCCGAAGCAGGAGGCTCCCGCCAAGGAGTCTTCCTCCGGCGACCAGGGTGACAAGCAGCAGGAGGCCTCGACGAAGGTCGACAACTCCGGCACGTACGTCACGCCGCTCGTGCGCAAGATCGCGGCCGAGAACAACATCGACCTGTCGTCCATCAAGGGCACCGGTGTCGGCGGTCGTATCCGTAAGCAGGACGTCCTCGACGCCGCCAAGGCCGCTTCGGCGCCCAAGGAAGAGGCACCGGCCCCCGCACAGGAGTCGGCTGCCGCTGCTCCCGCAGCTTCGGCCACGCCGCAGGCCGCTCCCCAGGCGTCCGCCGAGGCCCAGGCCAAGCGCGGCACGACCGAGAAGATGTCGCGTCTGCGCAAGGTCATCGCCCAGCGCATGGTCGAGTCGCTCGCCACGTCGGCGCAGCTCACGGCCGTCGTCGAGGTCGACATGACCAAGGTCGCCGCCACGCGTGCGCGCAACAAGGAGAACTTCAAGTCCCGCGAGGGCGTCAACCTCTCCTACCTGCCGTTCATCACGACGGCGGTCGTCGAGGCACTCAAGGCTTTCCCGCAGGTCAACTCCTCGGTCGACGGCGAGAACATCGTCTACCACAACGCCGAGCACATCGGCATTGCGGTTGACACGCCGCGCGGCCTGCTCGTGCCGGTCGTCAAGGACGCCGGCGACCTGTCGATCGCCGGCATCGCGAAGAAGATCGCCGACCTTGCCGCGCGTACGCGTGACAACAAGGTCACGCCGGACGAGTTGGGTGGTGGCACGTTCACCATCTCCAACATCGGCTCGAACGGTTCGCTCCTCGACACGCCGATCATCAACCAGCCGCAGGTCGCCATCCTCGGCACCGGCGCGATGACGAAGCGCCCGGTTGTCGTCACGGACGAGTTCGGCAACGACTCCATCGCGGTCCGCCAGATGATGTACCTCGTCCTCACCTACGACCACCGCGTGGTCGACGGCGCGGACGCCGGTCGCTTCCTCTCGGCCGTCAAGGCCCGTCTGGAAGAGGGCGCCTTCGAGGTGTGACTCAGGCGGTCCGACGGCTTAACCTGAACCATGACCAGGCAGCGCATCGCCATCACCGGTTCCTCCGGATTGATCGGCGGTGCGCTGTCTGCATTTCTGCGCAAACGCGGGGAGACTGTCGTGCGACTCGTGCGCAGGCACCCCGTGCCGCCGTACGAGGTCGCGCTGCCCGCCCCCGGTGAACCGGTGGACGAGTTGGCCGCCGCCTTGAACGATGTCGATGTCGTGGTCAATCTCGCGGGTGCCGGCATCGGTGACCATCGCTGGACGGCTTCGTACAAGAAAGCCCTACGGGACTCTCGCATCGACACAACGGCGACGCTCGTCGAGGCGCTGGCCCACTGCACGCCGAAGCGCCTCGTCTCCGGCTCGGCGATGGGCTTCTACGGCGACCGCGGCGAGGAGGTCCTCGACGAGACCTCGTCAGCCGGGTCGGACTTCCTGGCCGACCTCGTCGTCGACTGGGAAGGGTGTGCCGAGCGGGCTACGAGCGACGGCCACAACGTTGCGTTCGCCCGCACGACGCTCGTCGTCTCCGCACAGGGCGGGGCCTTCGCCCAGATGGCCCTTCCGGCCAAGTTCGGCGTGCTCGGCCCGTTGGGCTCCGGTCGTCAGTGGTGGAGCTGGATCAGCCTGCGTGACGAAGTGCGCGCCCTGGCCCACCTCATCGACCACCCGGACATCACGGGACCGGTCAACCTCGCGGCGCCACTCGCGTGCCGCCAGGCCGGTGTCGCCAAGGCGCTGGGTCGCTCGATGCGCCGCCCAGCCGTGGTGCCGGCGCCGGAGTTCGCACTGCGCGCAGTTCTGGGCGAGATGTCGACCCAGCTCACCGCCTCGACGAGAGTGCGCCCGGCCGTCCTGCAGGCGTCCGGCTTCACATGGATGGATTCCAACCTCGATCAGGTCCTCGACCGCCTCGCGGCCGATCTCAGCGACCACTCCACTCACTGATCCGCCACTGCCCGGCATCGCTCACGAGGCGCAGCTCCACCTGAGTGGATTGACTCGCCCTGCGCGACCGGTCGTTGCCATGGGTCACCGTGTAGCCCGAGCGCGTGACTGTTGCGGTGGCTCCGGCCGTCCCGGCAGCGCCTGTCTTGGGGGTGTAGCTCGCGACGCGGTAGGAGACCCCCGAATAGACGATGCCGTCACGCTGCGCTTGGCGTAGGGCCGCGCTGTCGCTCGTCAGCGCCGGCGACTTCGGCGCCAGGCATCGCTCGAGCCGGCGCTGATCGACGCTGTTCCAGGCCTCGGCGCGACAGGCGAGCAGTGCCTCCACCTCGCCGCGGGTCGGTGGGTGCGAGGTGGCACTCGACGAGTCCTTCGAGGCGGTGCTCGCCTTGCCGGAGGCCGAGGGGCGCGCCGTCGACGTCGTCGCTCTCGGCTCGGAGGTTGTGCCCCGCGCGGCGTACGGCGAGTGTTCCGCCGCGGCGCCTCGTGCCGGAGCCTCCACCGAGTCGGGAGCATCATCCGTGGGCCACAGAGCGGCTCCGGCCACCAGCGTCACACCCACCGCCAGTGCACCGACGAGAAGCAACCTCCCCCGTTGTGGGCTCTCCCCGTGACGGCGGCCCCGGCCTGCCTCTCGGCGCGTCTGCGGCCCTTCCGCGAGCTGTCGCTTCTGCGCTTCTTCCCGCAGACGACGTGTGATCGATTCGGCCGGCGCATCCGCCCCGGGCGCTCTAGGCAGCGACCGATCGACGGGCACAGCCACCGGGTCGGCAGCCTCGAGTAGCTTGCGAGCCACGTCGTCGGAGTACGGACGAGCCGACGGAGTGAGGGCCAGACCGGCCGCGACGAGGCGCTCCAGGGGCTCCGGAACGTCAGGCACGAGTTCGCTCAGCGGCGGTCGAAGCGACGCGGGCGCGGGCGCCTCCCCGACGAGCGCGAACCACGCAACGGCAGCTAGGGAGAACACGTCGCTCGACGCCGCAGGAGCATGCCCCTCAAGAACCTCGGGGGCGACGAAACCCGCGCTGCCCCATTCAGCTTCCCCGGGCAGCGCAGCGACACGTGAGGCACCGAGATCACTCAGCAATGGTCGTCCGACATCGTCGAACAAGACGTTGCGCGGGGTGACGTCACCATGGACGCACCCACCATCGTGAATGCGCGAGAGCGCTCCTGCGATGGGCGCGAGCGCCGTCACGCACTCCCCCGCCGTGAGTCCGCCGCGACCGACGACGACGTCGTGCAAGCTCCCGCCCGGCAGGTACGGCATGAGCAGAACGCTGCGCCCGTCGTCGTCGCGGAGGAAGTCGACAACCGGCACGACGTGATCCCCGGCATGACGACGCATGCTGCGCCACTCGGCGCGTCCGGAGGCCTCACCGGTTTCGCGGAACACCTTCGCCGCGAGGCTCGCACCGCCGGGTGCGGTGACGCGCCAGACATCTGCACTGCCGCCCGCACCGATGAACTCCTCCACCGTGTAGCCCTCGAGCCGTGGCTCCTGCGTCATGACGGCCTCCTTGCTCCGTTGCGATCTGACGCCCGATCGGGTCGCCGTTTTCAGCCTGCCAAGATCGCGGCGAGCGGCGCAGAAGTTATCCACAACCCCCTCCGAGAGCCCTGTCATGAACCCGGGCGTAGGCTCCCCTCATGCGCGTCATCCACCTCGGCTTCGATCCTGATTTCGTCGATTACGAGGCCGGTTGGAGCAAACAACGGGAGATTCACGCCGAGGTCGTTGCGGGTGGCGAGGACACGGTTCTCCTGCTCGAACACACCCCCGTCTACACCGCCGGCAAGCGCACCGAGGCGCACGAGCGTCCCTTCGACGGCACGCCCGTCGTCGACGTCGACCGCGGCGGCAAGATCACGTGGCACGGCCCGGGTCAGCTCGTCGGGTACCCGATCTTCGCGCTGCCCATCCCCATCGACGTCGTGGCGCACGTGCGCCGCATCGAGCAGCTCATGATCGGTGTGTGCGCTGACCTCGGGGTCGAGGCCACCACCGTCGAGGGTCGCACAGGTACCTGGGTGCTCGCCGACGACAAGGGTCCCGACCGCAAGATCGGCGCCATCGGCGTGCGCGTCTCGAAGCGCGCCACGATGCACGGTTTCTCCCTCAATGCGAACTGCGATCTCGGCTGGACGCAGACCATCGTTCCGTGCGGCATTTCCGACGCCGGGGTGACCACCCTGAGCGAGGAGCTCGGCCGCGACGTACCCGTGCGTGAGGTGCTTCCCCTCGTCGAGGCGCGTCTGCCTGATCTTCTGTCGCCCCGGCATCGTTCGTGACGACTCTCGAAGTCGCTCGGGAAGTTCCGGCAGGCGTAGGCTGTTGTGCTGGAAAGGCCATGCCAAACCACCGCAAGGAGTCAGTGTCTTGACCGTCGCGCCCGAAGGCCGTCGTCTGTTGCGCGTCGAGGCGCGCAACGCCGAGACCCCCATCGAACGCAAGCCGAGTTGGATCCGTACCACCGCCAAGATGGGCCCGGAGTACAACTCGCTTCAGAAGCTCGTCAAGGGCGAGGGCCTGCACACCGTGTGCCAGGAAGCCGGCTGTCCGAACATCTTCGAGTGTTGGGAAGACCGCGAGGCCACGTTCCTCATCGGTGGTGACACCTGCACGCGTCGTTGCGACTTCTGCGACATCGCCACCGGCAAGCCCGGTCCCCTGGACCTCGACGAGCCGCGCCGCGTCGCGGAGTCGGTGCGCGAGATGGGCCTGCGCTACGCCACCGTCACCGGTGTGGCCCGCGACGACCTCAAGGACGGCGCTGCGCAGCTCTACGGCGACACCGTGCGTCTCATCCACGAACTCAACCCCAACACGGGCGTCGAGATCCTCCCTCCCGACTTCGGCGCCGTGCCGGAGCTCGTCGGCAAGGTCTTCGATGCACGCCCCGAGGTGTTCGCACACAACCTCGAGACGGTGCCGCGCATCTTCCGCCGCATCCGCCCGGCCTTCACCTACGAGAAGTCGCTCAAGGTGCTGACGATGGCGCGCGAGCAGGAGCTCGTGACGAAGTCGAACCTCATCCTCGGCATGGGTGAGGAGGAGCACGAGATCGACCAGGCCCTGCAGGATCTGCACGAGGCCGGCTGCGACATCATCACGATCACGCAGTACCTGCGTCCTTCGAAGCTGCACCACCCGATCGACCGGTGGGTCAAGCCCGAGGAGTTCGTCCACTGGAGCGACCGCGCCGAGGAGATTGGATTCTCCGGCGTCATGGCCGGCCCGCTCGTGCGTTCGTCCTACCGTGCCGGACGCCTCTACGCACAGGTCATGGCCAAGCGCGGCCAGGCCCTGCCGGAGAACCTCCAGCACCTCGCCGAAGCGGCATCGTCCCCGGCCCGCCAGGAGGCGGCGTCGTTGGTCGAGCGCACGCGCTCCGACGTATCCTGATCGGCATGGCAACATCCTCCGGCTCGAACGAGCCCAAGAAGTCACGCTTCCGGCGCGGTCGCGGTGAGGCGGGAGCGAGCAAGGCTCCCGGTCGCTCGTCCCAGTTCAAGCAGGTCTTCGAGACGACGCGCGCGAACGACCCGGCGCTGATCCCGTGGATGGTGGGGGCTTTCGCCCTCGTCTTCCTCGTGTTCCTCGCGATCGGTTTCGGTTTCGGCCACCCGATCTACTTCGGCATCCTGGGGCTGCTGTTCGGTCTGCTCGCAGCGATGGTGGTGCTGGCGCGCCGCGCGAACACCGCGATCTACAAGTCGATCTCGGGTCAGCCGGGTGCAAGCGCGGCGGCGATGTCGTCGCTTCGTCGCGGTTGGTTCGTCGAGCAGGAGCCGGTCGGCGCCGACATGGGTCGCAGCCGTCAGGTCAAGGATCTCTCGAGCGCCGCGATGGTGTACCGCGCCGTCGGCAAGCCGGGCGTCGTGCTCGTGGCCGAGGGCCCCAAGGGCGGCGCAACCCGCCTCCTCGCCCAGGAGAGCAAGCGCACGAGCCGCGTGCTCGGTCCCGAGGTTCCGGTGCACACGATCCGCGTCGGCACGGACGACGAGGCCGTCCCCGTCGAGCGTCTGACGAAGGACATGCAGAAGCTCCCCAAGGTGCTCACCGACGACGAGTCCGGCCAGGTGACGAAGCGCCTGCGCGCCCTCGGCGGACTCAAGCCGGGAGTGCCCGCCGGCGTCGACCCGAACAAGCCGCGCGTCAACCGTGCGGCCATGCGCGGACGCTGACCGCTCGATTCGAACGCGACGAAGGCTCCTTCCCCCGTTTGGGGAAGGAGCCTTCGTTGTTCAGCAGGCGGCGACGCGTCAGCGAGTGCGCAGGATGAGCGTTCCCGCGATCTTGTCGTGCAGTCCTCGTCCGTAACCGTCGGTGACGACGGCGGGTATGACGAGGCACAGCAGGACGGTGCGCACGGCGCCGGAGACCAGACCGGGAGGCGTTGCATCCGGACGCTGGACGACGAGCCCGAAGATGCGGTGACCGATCGTCATGCCGATGGTGCTCACGAGCAGGAAGTTCTCGATCGCGAAGACGAGGAGCGGCTTGAACCCCTCGGCGCCGGAGCCGCCCCAGCGGTAGTCGAGGAATGCCGCCGCGATCAGGGAGCACAGGAACCAGTCGATGAGCAGTGCGCCGATACGGGGAAGGAAGCGTCCCAGTGAACCCGGCCCCTCGACGGGGCGCCCTGCGGCGGGGTCGGTGTGGGCCTCGGGGCTCGTCATCGTCTCTCCTTTTCCGGACCTGATCGTCTCGCACTGTGAGGCACGATCTGTGTTGCTCCAACCCTAGGGCCGTGCCTACCGATAGGTTTAATCCGTGCGTCCGGGACGCGTCCCGGACACTTCGACAGATCGGCACGTGTGTAACACCGCTGAAACATTGAAGCCACGAGAGGGAAACTCCCCCCGACTACTGTCGTGGTGAACACGCGGTGCGACGCCGACCGGTCTCGCCCATCCGATCAGGAGGATCAATGTTCCAGACCGCTGACGAGGCTTTGAAATTCATCAAGGACGAGGATGTCAAGTTCATCGACATCCGATTCTGCGACCTCCCCGGGGTCATGCAGCACTTCAACATCCCGGCCGAGAGCTTCGACGCCGACGCGATCGAAGAGGGCCAGATGTTCGACGGCTCGTCCATCCGCGGTTTCCAGGCGATCCACGAGTCGGACATGAAGCTCGTGCCGGACCTCAAGACGGCGTTCGTCGACCCGTACCGCAAGGAAAAGACGCTCATCATCAACTTCTCGATCGTGGATCCGTTCACGGGCGAGCAGTACTCGCGCGACCCGCGCAACATCGCGGCGAAGGCCGAGGCCTACCTCAAGTCGACGGGGATCGCCGACACGGCGTTCTTCGGCGCCGAGGCCGAGTTCTACGTCTTCGACGACGTGCGTTTCGAGACGAAGCAGAACGCCGGCTACTACTACATCGATTCGATCGAGGCGGCCTGGAACACGGGCCGCGTCGAAGAGGGCGGCAACCTGGGGTACAAGACCCGGTACAAGGGAGGTTACTTCCCCGTCCCGCCGGTCGACCACTTCGCCGACCTGCGCGACGAGATGGTGCTGAAGCTGCACGAGGTCGGCCTCGAGGTCGAGCGCAGCCACCACGAGGTCGGCACGCCGGCCAGATGGAGATCAACTACAAGTTCAACACCCTGCTGCAGTCGGGTGATGACGTCATGAAGTTCAAGTACGTCATCAAGAACACGGCGTTCGCGAACGGCAAGTCGGCGACGTTCATGCCGAAGCCGCTGTTCGGTGACAACGGTTCGGGTATGCACACGCACCAGTCGCTGTGGAAGGACGGCGAGCCGCTGTTCTACGATGAGCGCGGCTACGGCGGCCTGTCGGACATCGCCCGCTGGTACATCGGTGGTCTGCTCAAGCACGCTCCGTCGCTGCTGGCGTTCACGAACCCGTCGATGAACTCCTACCACCGCCTCGTGCCGGGTTACGAGGCTCCCGTGAACCTCGTGTACTCCGCGCGTAACCGTTCGGCGTGTGTGCGTATCCCGATCACGGGTACGTCGCCGAAGGCGAAGCGTGTCGAGTTCCGCGTGCCGGACCCGTCGGCGAACCCGTACCTGTGCTTTGCGGCGCAGCTCATGGCTGGTCTGGACGGCATCAAGAAACGCATCGAGCCGCCGGAGCCGGTGGACAAGGACCTCTACGAGCTTCCGCCCGAGGAGCACGACGCGATCGAGCAGGTTCCGGCGTCGCTGCCGGCCGTTCTCGACGCGCTCGAGGCCGACCACGAGTACCTGCTCGAGGGCGACGTGTTCACGGAGGACCTCATCCAGACGTGGATCGAGTACAAGCGCCTCAACGAGGTCGACCCGATCCGGTTCCGTCCGCACCCGCACGAGTTCGAGATGTACTACGACATCTGATTCCGCGTAGTGGAGGTTGAGGGCCAGGAGAGCCCGGCGAGCGCCAGCGAGCCGGACACTCCTGGCCTTCGTCCGTAACGGTGCGGGATCAGATGTCGTCAAAAGACATCGCCATCCGCCCCGAAGATCCCTTAGGAAGCCCCCATTCTGTAGACGTTCGGCGTCACATACGCCGCGCATCGTCTACAGAACCGCCCCGACCGCTCCGAGCCGTGCCAGTCTGGGCTCCATGTCTTCTTCTCGGGTGACGAGTTTCCGTAACCACGCTCTGACGTTCGACGTCGTCGACGAGGGGCCGCTGGACGGCGAGATCGTCGTGCTGCTTCACGGATTTCCCGAGCGGGCGTCGTCGTGGCGAGGATTGACGGCGCGCCTCAACGAGGCCGGCTATCGGACGATTGCTCCGGATCAGCGGGGCTACTCCCCCGGCGCTCGCCCGCGGCGGCGTCGTGACTACGCGATGCCGCGGCTCGCCCAGGATGTCGTGGCGCTCATCGACACGCTCGGCGCACCCGTCCACCTCGTCGGTCACGACTGGGGCTCCGCGGTGGCCTGGACGGTGACCGCGCACCATCCCGACAGGATCCGCACCCTCACGGCGATCTCCGTCCCCCACCCCGAAGCGTTCCTGCGCGCCATGCGCGGGCGTCAGCTCGCGCGCTCCTGGTACATGGGAGCCTTCCAGCTCCCGAAGGTCCCCGAGCTCCTCGCACGTCGGGCGGGAGGCGTCATGGACCGGGCGATGCGCGCGGGTGGCATGACGCCCGACGAGGTTGCCCGCTTCCGCACCGAGATCGTCGATGACGGCGCGTTGCCCGGCGGTCTCGGGTGGTACCGCGGATTGCCTTTCTCCAGTCAGAGCTGCCCAGCGGTCCGGGTTCCCACGACGATGGTGTGGAGCACCGGCGACGATTTCATCGACGAGGCGGGCGTTCGAGCCTGCGGCAACCACGTCGAGGCACCGTACGAGCTCGTCGTCCTCGAAGGGGCGAATCACTGGCTCCCGAGCCAGTGCCCGGCAGCGGTTGCCGACGTCATCCTGCGCCGAGCCGAAGGAACTCCTACTACCCCGCGGTAACCGATCCGAGGCGAGCACGTTCTTGGCGTCGCGCTACGGTGGCCTCATGGCTGAGAATCTTGAATCCGATGTGATCATCGATGCTCCTGTGGAGCGTGTCTGGGAGGTCGTCAGCGACCTACGCCGGATGCCGCAGTGGTCGCCCCAGTGCCGCAAGGTCATCGCGCGCGGACCGATTCGTCAGGGTACCTTCATGCTCAACATCAACCGTGACGGCGAGCTGTGGTGGCCCACTCGGTCCAAGGTCACCGACTTCAGCCACCAGCAGCGTGTCGCCTTCCGCGTGCTCGACAACAACACGGAGTGGAGCTTCACGCTCGTTCCCGAGGGTGAGCGCACCCGCCTCGTCGAGCGACGTGACGTTCCCACTCGCGGCACCACCCAGATCTCGCGCGTCCTCATCGACAAGGTGCTCGGCGGCGAAGCCGACTTCGAGGCCAACCTCGTCGCCGGAATGAACGCCACGCTCAAGCGCATCAAGGCGAGTGTCGAAACGTCGAAGGCCGGTCCGAGCGCATGAACGACGGTGCGCGCCTGTACGACATCGGCGAACTGCGTCGCCGAGCGCGGGCGCGTGCCGCACAACGGGTGGGGCAAGCCTTCGACGGTCAGATCGCGGACGACTCGGTCGCCGGCGTCCGGGTTCGTCGCTACCTGCCCAGTACCATCCACGCCTCCGCGACGACGTTCTTCTTCCTCCACGGCGGCTACGGCCTCTTCGGGGACGTCGAGCTCCAGGACGGGTACTGCCGCCTGCTCGCGATGCGGTTGGCCCACGGGGTCATCGCCATCGATTACCCCCTCGCCCCCGAGAACACGTTTGCTCACGCCATCGCGGCCGTGCAGGCGGTACTGAGGGAAGAGAACACCGGTGTGAGCGTTCTGGCGGGCGATTCGGCCGGTGGCGCACTCGCTGTCGCCACAGCGCGGGCCGGTGAGGAATGGCCCGAGTGCGTCGACGGTCTGCTGCTCACCAACCCCAACCTCGACCTCACGCTCGGCTCGCTCGCTCCGAACGCGCCGGCCGGACCCGACTCCGGCCTCATGAGCCACGCGTTCGCCCAATGGCTGGGCGACGAACACGCAGGGCTTCGCCTCGACCAGGACGCTCGTCGGTTGCCACGCACCCTCGTCGCGGTCGGCACGGACGACAGCCTCGCTCCCGAAGCGAGAACCTTGCACGCCGCCTGCACGCGAGCCCGCGTGCCGTCCCGGCTCCTCGAGTTCGAGGCCTTGGGTCACGGTCTCGTGAGCGAGAGCCACCTCGTCGAGCGCATCGCGGACGAAGCCCGCGTGTTCTTCCGCCTTCCGGCGAGCTGACGCCCCGCGTCAGCCGCCGTACACGATCTTCGTCGCGCCGAGGCGATCGAGCAGGTAGGCCGTTTCGAACGCGGCTTCCTTCCACGACTCGTACCGGCCGCTCACACCGCCGTGGCCGGCCACCATCTCCGTCTTGAGCAGGATCGGACGCTCGCTCTGGTCACTCGTCACGGTGCGACGCAGCTGCTGCACCCACTTGGCCGGTTCGACGAAGAACACGCGCGTGTCGTTGAGGCTCGTCGTGGCGAGCACGGCCGGGTAGCGCTCGGCACGCACGTTCTCGTACGGCGCGTACGACTTCATGTACGCGTACACCTCGGCATCGGCGAGCGGGTTGCCCCACTCCTCCCACTCCCCCTGCGTCAACGGCATCGACGGATCGAGCGTCGTCGTCAGGGCATCGACGAACGGCACCTGCGTGACGACCGCGCAAAACAGCTCCGGTGCCTCGTTGATCACCGCGCCGATGAGCAGACCACCGGCGGAACCCCCCTCTGCAGCGAGGCGATCCGGCGAAGCCCAACCCGTGTCGACGAGGTGACGCCCACACGCGACGAAGTCGTCGAACGTGTTTCTCTTGTGCTCCAACCGGCCGTCGAGGTACCAGGATCGGCCCATCTCACCACCGCCACGCACGTGGGCGATGGCGAAGACGACACCACGCTGCAGGAGGCTGAGACGTAGCACCGAGAAGTACGGATCGATCGACGACTCGTAGGAGCCGTAGCCGTAGAGGAGCACAGGGTTGGTGCCGTCGGCCTCGACGTCCTTGTGCGCCACGAGCGAGATCGGCACCTGTGCCCCGTCCGGGGCCGTGGCCCACAGACGGTGCTGCTGATAGTCGGACGGCTCGTGGCCACCGAGCACCTCACGGCGCTTGAGCAGCGTGACCTCGTCGGTCGTCGTGTCCCAGTCGTAGACCGAGCGCGGCTCGACGAACGACTCGGTGGCCACCATGAGCGTCGTCGCCTCGTAGGTGGGGTTGGCGCCGACGCCCACGGACATCAGCTCGCCGGAGAACGGCAGGTCACGTAGGACGCCGAAACCGTCGCCCTCCTTGGGCAGCAGCTTGACCGTGGCGAGGCCACCGGAACGCAGCCCGACGAGCACGAAGTCGCGGAACGCGGAGACGCCCATGAGGCGCTCGCCCTCTCCTCCTTCGAGGAGCAGCTGCCAGTGCTCGATTCCCGGCGTCGCGAGGGGCGCCCAGGAGACGTCGTAGTCGACGCGGTCGCGATTGTGCACGATGTAGAGGCGCTGACCGTCGATCTCGATGTCGTAGTCGAGCCCCGGAGTGCGCGGCTGAACGACGCGCAGACCTGCCTCGACGTCCTGCAGGTCGAGCAGGTGGAATTCCGCGGTGTCCTTCGAACCGAGCGACAGGACGAGCCACCGGTCGTCGTGCGTTCCCCCGATGCCGACCCAGTACGAGGCGTCCTCCTCGGTGAACAGGAGCGTGTCCGCGCTCGGGTCCTCACCGACGACGTGGTGCCACACCTGGAAGGGCCGCCACGCCTCGTCGACGCGCGTGTAGTAGTACGACTCACCGTCGGCGGCCCAGACGAGGCCGTAGCCGACCCCGGTGACGCTCTCCTCGAGAACCTCACCCGTGGAGATCGTGCGCACGCTGATCTTGTAGCGCTCGTCGCCCTCGAAGTCCATGAGCGCCGCGAGACGGTTCTGGTCGGGGCTGAGAGCCAGCCCACCGACCGAGTAGAAGTCCTTGCCCGCGGCCTCGACGTTGCCGTCGAGGAGCACCTGCTCCCCCGGAAGCGATGCCTCGGGCGTCGGCACAGGACGGCTGTCGCCCTCGCGGTACGGTGCTCGGCAACTGATGCCGTACTGCTGGCCCTCCACCGTGCGGGCGTAATACCACCAGTCCTTGTCACGCACCGGGATCGACAGATCCGTCTCCTTGGTACGCCCCTTGATCTCGGCGAAGATCCGGTCGCGCAACTCCTGCTGCGGCGCGAGGACGGCGTCGGTGTAGCCGTTCTCCGCGTTGAGGTGCGCGATGACCTCGGGGTCGGACTTGTCGCGCAACCACTCGTAGTCGTCGACGAAGACGTCGCCGTGGTGGATGCGCTCGTGCGGCACCCGCTTCGCCTGGGGTGCGCTGGGGCCGTTCGTCGTCATGTTTCCTTCTCTTCGTCGTCGGCTCAGCCGAGGCAGGCGGGGCCCAGCAGCGCCTTGAGGTCGCCGAACAGGGCCGGGGTCGCATTGACGCGCAGACTGTCGTCGAGCTTGACCGTAAGCGTGCGACCGGGCCGGGTGAGGCGCAGGTGCACCTCCGTGATGCCGGGGTGCTCGCCGAGTACCTCCTTGAGCCGCTCGACGAGGCCCTGCGTGGCGCGGGCATAGGGCAAGTGGAGGGTCACCGGGCCGCGTGGGCCGTCCGTGAGCTCCGGCAGCGTGAGTTCCATCGCGTTGAGCGCGACCGACTCGTCACGACGGTTGACGCGGCCCTTGACGGCGCACACGACATCCTGACTGAGCATCGTGGAGACCGTGGCGTAGGTCGAGGGGAAGAACAGGCACTCGATGGCTCCGTCCATGTCCTCGACCGTGGCGATGGCCCACAGGTCGCCCTTCTTCGTGCGCTTGACCTGCAGACCCGTGATGAGACCGGCAATCGTCACCATGGCCCCGTCGGGCAGCGAGTCCTCACCGAGGAGCTTTGCGACGGACGTGTCCGAGAACTGCGACAGCGCAGCCTCGATGCCGAACAACGGGTGGTCGGAGACGTACAGGCCGAGCATCTCGCGCTCGAACGCGAGCTTCGTCTGCTTGTCCCACTCGATCGGCGGGATCTGCGGCAGGGCTGCGAACTCGATGCCCGGCGCGTCGTCACCGAAGCCGGCGAACAGCGAATCCTGGCCGTGTTCCTCCTTGCGCTTCTCCTCGATGAGGGCGTCGACGTACGACTCGTGAATCTGCACGAGGCCCTGACGCGGGTGGCCGAGGTCGTCGAAGGCGCCGGCCTTGACGAGCGACTCGACGGTGCGCTTGTTGAGGACCGTCGCCGGGCACTTGCGCAAGAAGTCCTCGAAGGAGGTGAAGCGTCCCTTCTCCTCACGCGTCGCGACGATGGCGGAGACAACGTTCGAACCGACGTTGCGGATCGCCTCGAGACCGAAGCGGATGTCCTCACCCACAGCGGCGAAGTTACCGATGGACTCGTTGACGTCGGGCGGCAGCACCTTGATGCCCATGTGTCGGCACTCGTTGAGGTACAGCGCCGACTTGTCCTTGTCGTCGCGCACGCTCGTCAGGAGCGCGGCCATGTACTCGGCCGGGTAGTTGGCCTTGAGGTAGCCGGTCCAGTACGACACAAGCCCGTAGGCGGCCGTGTGCGCCTTGTTGAACGCGTAGTCGGAGAACGGCAGGAGGATGCTCCACAGCGTCTGCACCGACTCTACGGAGAAGCCGTTGTCGAGCATGCCCTTCTCGAAGTTGACGTACTCGGCGTCGAGCACTTCCTTCTTCTTCTTACCCATGGCTCGACGCAGCAGGTCGGCGTTGCCGAGGGTGTAACCGGCCAGCTTCTGGGCGATCTCCATGACCTGCTCCTGATAGATGATCAGGCCGTAGGTCATGTTGAGGATCGGCTCGAGGGCGTCCGTCAGCTCGGGGTGGATGTAGTCGATCGGCTGGCGCCCGTTCTTGCGCAGCGCGAAGTTGGTGTGGGCATTGGCGCCCATCGGGCCCGGACGATAGAGCGCGAGAGCAGCGGAGATGTCTTCGAAGTTGTCCGGCTGCATGAGACGCAGCAGCTGGCGCATGCCGCCGCCGTCGAGCTGGAAGACACCGAGCGTGTCACCCCGCGCCAACAGGTCGTACGTGCGCGCGTCCGTCATGTCCTTGCTCAGCGCGTCGAGGTCGACCTCCTCGTCGCGGTTGGCCTGGATGTTCTTCAGGGCGTCGTCGAGGATCGTGAGGTTTCGCAGACCGAGGAAGTCCATCTTGACCAGGCCGAGCGTCTCGCAGCTCGGGTAGTCGAACTGCGTGATGACGGCCCCGTCCTGGAGGCGCCGCATGATCGGGATGACGTCCATGAGCGGCTCGCTCGACATGATGACGCCGGCCGCGTGCACGCCCCACTGACGCTTCAGCCCTTCGAGGCCGACACCGGCATCGAAGATGTTCTTGAACATCGGGTCGGACTCGATGAGCGCGCGGAACTCGCCGCCCTCGGCGTAGCGCGCGTGCTCGGTGTCGTACATCTTCGCGAGCGGCACGCCCTTACCCATGACGTCGGCGGGCATCGCCTTCGTCATCTGCTCACCGACGGTGAACGGGAAGTCCATGACGCGCGAGGCGTCCTTGACGGCCTGCTTCGCCTTGATCGTGCCGTACGTGACGATGTACGAGACGCGGTCGTCTCCGTACTTGTCGACGACGTAACGGATCACCTCGGAGCGCCGGCGCTCGTCGAAGTCGACGTCGAAGTCGGGCATCGACTTTCGCTCGGGGTTGAGGAAGCGCTCGAAGATCAGACCGTGCGGGATCGGGTCGAGGTCGGTGATGCCCATGGCGTAGGCGCACATCGAACCTGCACCCGAACCACGCCCCGGCCCCACGCGGATGCCGTTGTCCTTGGCCCAGTTGATGAAGTCAGCGACGACGAGGAAGTAGCCCGGGTAGCCCTTGCCGACGATGACGTCCTGCTCGTAGCGAGCCTGCTTGATCGCGTAGTCCGGCACCCCTTCGGGGAAGCGCCGCTTGAGGCCGCTCTCGACCTCCTTGATGAACCACGACGTCTCGTCCTCCCCCTCGGGGCACGGGAAGCGCGGCATGTAGCGGCCTTCGCCCTCGGTGAAGGAGACTTCGCACTGCTCGGCGATGAGCAGCGTGTTGTCGCACGCGTCCGGGTGGTCGCGGAAGAGGTGACGCATCTCGTCGGCCGACTTGAGGTAGAACTCGTGCGAGCCGAACTTGAAGCGGTTAGGGTCGGTCAGACGCGAACCGGAGTTGATGCACAGCAGCGCATCGTGGTGAACCGCGTCCTCCTTGTTCGTGTAGTGCAGGTCGTTCGTCGCGAGCAGCGGCAGGCCCAGGTCCTTCGCCAGCTTGAGCAGGTCGCTGCGCACCCGACGTTCGATGTCGACGTCGAGGTCGTGCTCCATGAGCTCGCAGTAGAAGTTGCCCTCGCCGAAGATGTCACGGAACTCGGCGGCCGCCTCGACGGCCTTGTCGTACTGCCCGAGGCGCAGGCGGGTCTGGATCTCGCCCGAGGGGCAGCCCGTCGTGCCGATGAGACCCTTGCCGTACTGCTGCAGCAACTCGCGGTCGAGGCGCGGGTACTTCGAGTAGACCTGATCGAGTGAGGCCTGCGAACCCATGCGGAACAGGTTGTGCATGCCGTCGTTGTTCTTCGCCAGCAACGTCATGTGGGTGTAGAGACCGCGGTTCGAGACGTCGTCGGCCTCCTGGCCGCGCTCGCCCCAGGTCGTACGCGTGCGGTCGGTGCGGTGCGTACCCGGCGTGAGGTAGGCCTCGAGCCCGATGATGGGCTTCACGTCGTACTTGCGCGACTTCGACCAGAACTCGTAGGCACCGAAGAGGTACCCGTGGTCGGTGGTGGCGATCGCCGGCATGCCGAACTCCTGGGCACGGGCGAACATGTCATCGATACGGGCTGCACCGTCGAGCATCGAGTACTCGGTGTGGTTGTGCAGGTGGACGAAGCTGCGCGACTGACTGGACATCGGGGACGAGTCTACGACCGGCCACCGACAACCGCCTGTGCGCTGAGCGCGGCGTTCGCTCACGGCGGATCGACCACGAGCGCACGACCCTCGTGACGACCCCCGCGAACACGGGCAAGTGCGTTGTTCAGCCCCTGATGAGGTCGAGCGCGCGCGCCAGATCCTCGGGGTACGGCGAGGTGAACGTCACGTGCTCACCGCTGCCTGGGTGCTCGAAACCGAGCTCGACGGCGTGCAGCCACTGGCGGTCCAGACGCAGGGTCTTGGCGAGTTTGGGGTCGCTGCCGTACAGCGGGTCGCCGACGCACGGGTGGTGCATCGCGGAGAAGTGCACGCGAATCTGGTGCGTGCGCCCCGTCTCGAGGTGCACCTCGAGCAGCGACGCCGAACGGAAGGCCTCGAGAAGCTCGTAGTGGGTGACCGAAGCCCGGCCGGAGTTCATCACGGCGAACTTGTAGTCGTGGCCGGGGTGACGCCCGATCGGCGCGCTGATCGTGCCCTCGATCGGGTCCGGGAGCCCCTGAACGAGGGTGTGGTATGTCTTGACGACCGTGCGGTCGCGGAACGCCTGCTTGAGCAGCGTGTAGGCGCGCTCACTCTTGGCCACGACCATGAGGCCGCTCGTGCCCACGTCGAGGCGCTGGACGATGCCCTGACGCTCGGGCGCACCGGACGTCGAGATGCGGTAACCGGCGGCGGCGAGACCGCCCACGACGTCGGGTCCGTCCCAGCCGACGCTCGGGTGCGCTGCGACGCCCGCAGGCTTGTCGACGACGACGATCTCCGAGTCGTCATGGACGATGCGCATACCGGGGATCGCCTCGACCCGCGGCTTGGCCTCGCGGGGGCCGGTGCGCTCGGGCATCGTCACCTCGAGCCAGGAGCCGGCGCTCACACGCTCGGACTTGGCGACGACCTTGCCGTCGACGCTCACAGCGCCCTCGGCAGCCAGCTCTGCCGCCCGAGTCCGTGAGAAGCCGAGCAGGCGGGCGATGGCCGCGTCGACGCGTTCCCCTTCGAGCCCTTCGGGAACCGGAAGCGCCTTGACCTCGCTCATGCTGCGTCCTCGTTCCCGTCGTTCTCGGTTTCTCTCTCTCGATCACGGTCACGGATGCCGTCCAGGCCGACGCCGCGGAACGTCAGCACGACGACGAGGGCCGCAGCCGTGCAGATCGCGATGTCGGCCACGTTGAAGATCGGCCAGTTCGGCAGTTGGAGGAAGTCGACGACGTACCCCTTGCCGCCGCCCGGCGGACGGAAGAAGCGGTCGGTGAGGTTACCCACCGCTCCCCCGACGATGAGACCGAACGCGAGAGCCCAGCCCGTGCTGCGCAGCTTGCGCGCCGTGACGAGCACCGCGATGACGACGGCTACCGCGATCGCGGTGATGAAGATCGTCGAGTTCGTGCCGAGGCTGAAGGCAGCCCCCGGGTTGTGCGTGAGCTGGAATCGCAGGAACGACCCGATCACTTCACGCGGGTGCCCGTCGGCCAGGGCGTCGAGCGCCCACGCCTTCGTCGCCTGGTCGATGCCGTAGGCCGTGGCTGCCGCCAGGCCGAGGACGGCGAGGTGCCTCGTCGACGCCCCGCGGGGCGTTCGAGGGTGGTCGGGTGTGGTCGCGGAACTCAGCGACGCTCCTGCTTCTGCTTGCATGACAGGCATAGGGTCGCACGCGGGAAGGCTTGAAGTCGAAGTTTGCCGATCGCACCGCCGCACGATTCGCACACGCCGTAGGTGCCGTCGTCGATGCGGGCCAGGGCCTTCTCGTTCTGTTCGAGCACCTCGGCGGACTTGCGGGCCAGCGAGATTTCGTGGTCGCGCTCGAAGTTCGCGTTACCCACGTCGGCCTCGTCATCGCCGGCGCCGTCACCCGGGTTGCGCAGCAGCCCCTCGAGGTCGCTGGCCAGGCTCTCGAGTTCGGCTCGCACGCGCGCGACCTCAGCCTCGAGTTCCTCGCGCACCTCGACCAGCTCAGCGTCGGTCCAGGGCTCTTCCTCGGCCTTCACGGCCAGATCCTGCGCCGAAGCCGCAGCGTCCTTGGTTGCCATCGTCTTCTCTTCCCCTTGGTGGTGGCTCGCCCGGCGCACGATGCTCCGAGCGAGCCTGATTAAGGTCAGAGGATAGGGCACAAGTTGAGGCGTCGTGCGTGATCCGCCGACGAATTCGCCTAACCGACAAGTAATCCACCCCGGCGTGGGGAACTGGCCGTCACGCCCGTCGCTACCCGCGTGACCGAACATGACGAGGGGCCCCGACACCGGGTGGTGTCGGGGCCCCTCGTCCCGAGATCACTGACGCTTGTCGGCGGGCGACTGCGTTTCCTTCTCGTCGAGCTTGCGAAGCTGCTCGCTGAGGTAACCCTTGAGGTTCGAACGGTAGTCCGTCTCGAAGCCCTTGAGACGATCGATCTCGCCGGTGAGCGACGTGCGGCGGGTCTCGAGGTCGGCCAGGATGCCCTTACGGCGCTCCTCGGCCTCCGACACGAGGCTCGTCGACTTCTCGGTACCGGTGCGCACCAGGTCATCGTGCTGCTTCTGGCCCTTGCTCACGAGGTCGTCGTGCTGCTTCTGGCCCTTGCTCACGAGGTCGTCGTGCTGCTTCTGGCCCTTGCTGACCAGGTCGTCATGCTGCTTCTGGCCGGTCGTCACGAGCTCGTCGTGGCGCTTCTTGGCCGAGCTG
Organism: Dermacoccus abyssi; assembly: GCF_003515945.1. GTDB lineage: Bacteria > Actinomycetota > Actinomycetes > Actinomycetales > Dermatophilaceae > Dermacoccus > Dermacoccus abyssi. The sequence goes on along the minus strand of NZ_QWLM01000005.1, from coordinate 131,975 downwards.
AGGAGCTCTTCGCTCTTCGAGTTGGCCTCCCCGACGACCTTCTCATGGTGGGCCTTCGCCTCGCTCAGCAGGCGGTCGCGCTCGTTCTCGCCGTCCTTGACGTGCTGGTCGTGCAGACGCTGGGCGAGGGCGAGGACGCCCGCGGCGTCGCCGGCACCCGCCTTTGCGCCGTTGTCGCTCGGGGCCGCCAGGGCGGCCGAGTCGTTCTGCTGCTGGTTCTTCGTCGAGCGCAGTTCGTTCTCGAGTTCACTGACACGCTTGCGCGCCGCCTCGAGCTCGGACTGAGCCGCGGCCACCTCACGACGAGCGGTCTCCGCAGCTTCCTTCGCCGCGTCGCGCTCGCTCGTCAGATCGCCGACCTGCTTGTTCAGGGCGTCGGAACCGGACGTGTCGCTCTTGACGGGCTGCTGCGACGTGGACGACGTCTCACGGGCCTTGGCGAGTTCGGCCTTGAGACGCTCGATCTCAGCCTTGTCCGCGTCGGACGAGCCCTGCCCCCCGGCAACCGGCGTGAGCGCCGGGACGGCTGCAGCACCGCGCGTAGCGGGCTGCCCGGCCATCGTGGCGTCGGACTCGGCCCCGCCCTGCCCGCGACGGCAGTCGTCGAGCTTGTCGCTCAGGGTGTCGTTCTCAGCGTTCAGTCGGCGCAACTCGACGACAATCTCGTCGAGAAAGTCGTCGACCTGAATCTCGTCGTAACCGCTGCGCCCGAAGCCCTTGGGTTTCGAGAACTCCTTCTTCACGACGTCTTCTGGCGTCAGCGCCATGTGTTCACCTCAGTAACGCTCGAGCCACGGGCACACCCTGTGGCTACGGATCATGCCCGGCACGGAAGCCGGGCAATCGACAATACTCCTACGCTCACCTTAGGAGATTCGCGGCCACTTGCACAGCCAGGGCCAGGATGATGAAGGCCAGATCGAGGGCGATGCCTCCCAAACGCAGGGGCGGAACCACCTTCCGGATGGCCTTCAGGGGCGGGTCCGTCAGCGTGTAGACGAACTCCGCGACGACGAGAACCGGTCCCTTCGGGCGCCATTCGCGCGCGAAGAGCTGGATCCAGTCGAAGACCAGTCGTGCGATGAGCACGACGAAGTACAGATCGAGCAACGTGGCCACGGAGTGGCGAACAACGTCCATGTTTCCTCCGCATGGTCATCGGGTCGATTGGGTCAACGTACGAGCAGGGCCGCGTCTTCCCGGTTCGGGAAGACGCGGCCCCACCGACGTCGGACGCCGGGTGTCAGCTCTGGTTGAACAGGCCTCGCGTCGCCTTGGCGACCTCGGGGCCGGAGGTCGAGACCTCGACGTTCTCCGGGGACAGGAGGAAGACCTTGCTCGTGACGCGCTCGATCGAGCCGTGCAGGCCGAAGACGAGGCCGGCGGCGAAGTCGACGAGTCGCTTGGCGTCCGTGTCGTCCATGTCCGAGAGGTTCATGATGACCGGAACGTTGTCGCGGAAGGCCTCGCCGATCTCCTTCGCCTCGTTGTAGGTGCGAGGGTGGATCGTCGTGATGCGGCTCATGCTCGAGGCCTCCATGTCCGGGATGTCGTGGTGGGCCACCTCGGGCCGCAGCGGCGTGACCTCGGCGGGAGTGCGACGCTCGTACGCCTCGTACGTCTCCGGGTCACGCTCGTCGTAGGCGGCGTCGTACTCGTCGCCATAGGCGTCGACGTTCCGGGCTGCATGAGGGTCGGTGTCGGACAGGCCGAGGTATTCCATCGTCTTGCGCAGTGCGCCACTCATAACTTGTTGCTCCTTGGTCCGCCCTGGCCCCTGCGGAAGGGCACCACGTGCTCGTCGGTGTCGCGTTCGAAGTTACCTGGCAGCAGGGCGTGAACCGAGTATTGCGCTACCGACACGCAGGTGTGTCGCGCCGATTTTCACCGCGGCCTCCAGATCGCCCGACATCCCCGCCGACAACACGCGCGCCGCGGGGTGGTCTGCGAGGAAGCTCTCGCGCAGGGCGGCAAGCCGCTCGAAAGCGCGCTCAGGCTCCTCGCCGCGCGGGGCAACGGCCATGAGGCCGCTCAACGTCAACCCTGACGCCTGGGCCACCTCGTCGGCCAGAGCGGCGAGCTCAGCGGGCGCCACGCCCCCACGTCCTTGCGAGTTCTCCTCGAGATCAACCTGGAGGAGAACCTCGAGCGGCGTGTCGCGCTCCGCACCCGCAGCGCCGAGCAGCGGGACGAGCTTGGGCCGGTCGAGGGACTGCACGACGTCGACGAGCGAGGCGACGCGCTTGGCCTTCTTGCTCTGCAACTGGCCGATGAAGTGCCGGGTCGGAGCCTTGAGAAGATCGGGGCGCTCTTCACGCAGCGAGTCGACCTTCTCGTGCAGTTCCTGCTCGCGGCTCTCCCCGACGTCGGTGACGCCCAACTCGGCGAGCGCGACGAGATCCGAGACCGGGAAGAACTTCGTCACCACGACGAGGGTCGGCTCTTCGTCGCGCCCTGCGTCACGGGTGGCCGACGTGATGCGCTCACGCACTTGCTCGAGCCGGGTGGCGAGTTCCGCCCGACGCTCGTCGTCGACCTCGATCACGCCGCCTCCGATCCGTCTCGGCGGACGATGACACCGGCGACGCGGCCTGTCCGTCCGTCACGGCGGTAGGAGAAGAGCCGCTCGTCCTCGACGGTGCACCCGGCGATCCACTCGAACGGCACGTCGAGCTCGGCGAGTTGTGACGCCACACCGGAGGCGACGTCGATGGCCGGGGTGCCCCAGCGCGTGATCGCGGCGCTCGTGGGGTACTGCGTCCGAGCACCGTCGTACATCTCGTGCGGCACCTCGTAACAGCGTCCGCACACGGACGGGCCGAGCGTGGCGCGCACCGATGTGGCCCCCAGGTCACGCATGGCAGCAACAGCCGCGGGCACGACGCCTGCGAGCATGCCGGGGCGCCCGGCATGAGCAACGCCGAGCACACCTGCCTCGGCATCTTCGAGGAGAACCGGGACGCAGTCCGCCACCATGACCGCGAGCGCGAGATCCGACGAGTTGGTGACCATGGCATCGACGGCGTGGACCTCCCCGAGCGAATCGGGCGTCACCTCGACGACATCGCGTCCGTGAACCTGGTTCATCCAGGCGATGGGAACGCCCCCGAGTTCCGCGGACAGGAGGTCACGGTTCTCGCGAACGTGCGCTTCGTCGTCACCGACGTGAAGGCCGAGGTTCAGCGCCGAGAACGGCGCCTCGCTGACACCCGAGAGGGAGTCGGTGAAGCACCGTTCCAGGTTGCCTTGCGGCAGGTCACGCCGGTCGTGCCAGTAGAACATCGACCGGGGCCTTTCTCACTTGAGGAAGTCGGGGACGTCCAGGTCGTCACGGTCCTCGAAGGTGACCTCCTTGGGAGGACGCGCGACCTGCTGCTGACCCTGCGTCTGGGTGCCCGCTGCGGAGCTGCCCTGACGCTGCTCGGAGCCGGACTGACCCGAGTCGTCCTGACCGGCCTCCTGGCCGTGCTGCTGACGCGCCGGCGGAGCCGACACGCGCGTCGGGCCCGACGTCGTACCCGGCACCGTGGCCGGCTGGATCGTCTGGGGGGCCGCCGGCTGCTGCGTCTGCTGAGCCGGGGCCGCGGACGGCGCCTGCGTCATCGACGACTGCTGCTGACGCTGAGCGCCGCCACCGGCGTTGCCACCGGAGCGCTGCGACTCGTCCGAGCGCTTCTGCGGAGCGCCGCCGTCGAAGCCCGCCGCGATGACGGTGACGCGGACCTCGTCGCCGAGGGCGTCGTCGATGACGGCACCGAAGATGATGTTGGCCTCCGGGTGGGCGGCCTCCTGCACGAGGCGCGCGGCCTCGTTGATCTCGAACAGACCGAGGTCGGAGCCACCCTGGACCGACAGAAGCACACCGTGCGCACCGTCGATGCTCGCCTCGAGCAGCGGGCTGGAGATCGCGAGCTCCGCGGCCTGGACCGCACGGTCCTCGCCGCGAGCCGAGCCGATGCCCATGAGGGCAGAACCGGCGCCTTGCATGACGGACTTGACGTCGGCGAAGTCGAGGTTGATCAGACCCGGCGTCGTGATGAGGTCGGTGATGCCCTGAACACCCGAGAGGAGAACCTGGTCGGCCGAACGGAACGCGTCGAGCATCGACACGGCGCGGTCGGAGATCGACAGGAGGCGATCGTTCGGGATGACGATGAGGGTGTCGACCTCTTCGCGCAGCGCGTTGATGCCGAGCTCGGCCTGGTTGGCGCGGCGACGGCCCTCGAAGGTGAACGGACGCGTGACGACACCGATGGTCAGCGCACCGAGGCCCTTGGCGATCTTCGCGACGACGGGGGCGCCACCGGTACCGGTACCGCCACCCTCACCCGCAGTGACGAAAACCATGTCGGCGCCCTTGAGGACCTCTTCGATCTCCTCGGCGTGGTCCTCGGCGGCCTTGCGGCCGACCTCCGGGTCGCGCCGGCGCCCAGACCCCGCGTGAGCTCGCGGCCCACGTCGAGCTTCACGTCTGCATCGCTCATGAGCAGCGCCTGGGCGTCGGTGTTGATCGCGATGAACTCGACTCCCTTGAGCCCGACTTCGATCATCCGGTTGATGGCGTTGACGCCACCGCCGCCGATACCGACGACCTTGATGACGGCCAGGTAGTTCTGGGGAGTTGCCACGGGGAGGGGCCTTTCGAACGCGGGTGCGGGTATGCGAACTCGATGCTACGCGAACCGTCGACCACTTGGCGAACACTTCAACATCCCGTTGAACGTTACCCGCGAAGTACCGGTTCGCCCGCGCAGGCCAACGCGATCCGCCGCCGAGGCCACCTCCCCCGGACATCCGCGACGAAGACACCCTCTTTCCCCGTCACTACGGGAAAAGAGGGTGTCATCATCAAGTTGAGGGTTAGCGCCGCTCGAGGCTCTCGAGGATGCGTGGGCCCAAGTTCGTGATGTCACCGGCGCCGACGGTCACGACGAGGTCGCCCGAGCGAACTTCCTCCAGAAGCACGGCGAGCGCATCGTCGGCCGTCGGCGTGAACGTCGCGACACCCGACGTCATCGCATCGGTGATGAGGCGACCCGAGACACCCTCGACCGGCTGCTCACGAGCCCCGTACACGTCGAGGACGAGAGCACGGTCGGCACCGTCGAGCGCCTCCGCGAGACCGAGAGCGGCGTTCTGCGTCCGCGAGTACAGGTGCGGTTGGAACACGACGAAGAGCCGGCCCGACTCCTTGAGGGCGTCAGCGGTGCGCACGAGCGCTTCGAGCTTGCCGGGATTGTGGGCGTAGTCGTCGACGACCCGCACGCCCGCGGCCTCGCCGCGGGGCTCGAAGCGGCGCGACGTTCCGCGGAAGGCACTGAGCGAGTGCGCCGCGCGCTCGGCATCGATGCCCAGCCCCTCGACGAGGGCCGTGAGGACGCCGGTGGCGTTGAGGACGTTGTGTGCGCCGGGCACCTCGAGAGCAAGATCGACCTCCCGCCCGCCGGGAAGTGCCACACGAGCACCCCAGGCGAATCCGGCACCGTGTTCACTCACGATGCGCACATCCGCGTCGTCGCTGCGCCCGTACGTGAGCACGCGCGCTCCCGCCTCGCGACGTTCGTCCGCCAGCGCGCGGCTGCCGTCGTCGTCGGCGCAGGCCACGAGAAGACCGTCGGTCGCGATGGTTGCCGCGAAGATCTCGTACGCCTTCGCGAGGTTCGCGGACGTGCCGTAGAAGTCGAGGTGATCGTCCTTGATGTTCGTCACGATCGCGACGTCCGGGTGATAGACGACGAAGGAACCATCGCTCTCGTCTGCCTCGACGACGAACACGTCGCCCTCCCCCGGTGCCGCGTTGACCCCGAGGCCGGCCACGTTGGCGCCGATTGCGAACGACGGTTTCTCCCCGAGCGCGGCGAGCGCTGCGGTGGCCATGCCACTCGTCGTCGTCTTGCCGTTCGCGCCGGCGACGGCGAGACCTCGGCGGCCTTGCATGAGCATGGCCAGACCCTGCGAACGGTGGAGGACGCGCAGCCCGCGGCGGCGCACCTCGACGAGTTCGGGGTTCAATTCGTTGATCGCGCTCGAGACGACGACCACGGCGCCGTCCGGCACCTCGGCGACGTTCGCTGCCGCGTACCCGACAGCGATACGAGCACCCTGGGCACGCAGGTCGTCGAGCACCGGGAGCTCCACGTTGTCGGATCCGCTGAGCTGCACACCATCAGCCAGGAAGAGCCTCGCAACGCCGGACATACCTGAGCCGCCCACGGCGATCATGTGCACGTGCGGGACGTCGGCGAGGTTGGGCAGGGACTCGGAGAAATCGAACCTCTCGTTCACACCGTTGCCCATGCTCATGCCCCCTTCGACGTCGAGGCGGCGTCCTCGACGAGGTCGACGAGCTTGCCCGCGGCATCGGCGTGGCCCTGACCGGCGGCTGCGCGGCGCATTGCCGCGAGGCGCTCCTCGTTACGCACGAGCGGCACGAGGTTCTCGTCGATCCAGGCCGGCGTGAAGTCGTCGTTGTCGACGACGATGCCGCCGCCGGCCGCCACGACGTCGCGGCTGTTCAGCTTCTGCTCTCCGTTGCCGATGGGAAGCGGCACGTAGACGGCGGGCAGGCCGACCGTCGTCAGTTCGCTCACCATGCCGGCGCCGCTGCGCGTCACGACGAGATCGGCGGCGCTGTAGGCGAGATCCATGCGGTCGACGTACTCGACGACGACGTAACGGGCACCGCCCGTCTCTTCGGGAACCCCGAAGCCCTTGCCCCGTCCGGTGACGTGGAGGATCTGGATGCCGGCGTCGGTGAGCTGCTCGACACGAGCGCGGAAGGCCTCGTTGAGGCTCACTGCACCGAGCGAGCCACCGGTGACGAGCACGGTCGGGCGGCCCGGCTCGAGGCCGAAGTGCTCGAGACCCTCCGCACGCAACATGGCCGGCTTGATCTCGGTGATCTCTCGGCGCAGCGGCATACCGACGATCTCGGCGTCCTTCATCGGCGTCGAGGGGAAGGTTATCGCGACGTGCTCGGCCCAGCGCGCGCCGAGCTTGTTCGCCAGACCCGGGCGGGCGTTCTGCTCGTGGATGACGAAGGGCACGCCGGCCTTGCGAGCCGCGAGGTACATCGGCGTCGAGACGTACCCGCCGAACCCGACGATCACCTGGGGGCGGTGCGTCTCGACGAGACGATCGGCCTCGCGCAGTGCGCCACGGAAGGCGGCCGGGAAGCGAAGGGCTGCGCCGTTCGGGCGGCGCGGGAAGGCCACCTTCGGCACGAACGCGAGCGCGAATCCACGTTCGGGCACGAGGCGTTCCTCGAGCCCACCTGGCGAGCCGACAGCCGTGACGACCGCATCGGGGTGACGGCGGGTGATCTCCTCCGCGGTGGCCAACAACGGAGAGACGTGACCGGCGGTGCCACCACCGGCGAGCAGAACGCGATCGAGGGTGGTCATGAGCGACCCTTTCGGTTGGGCAGGACCGCCATCGTGCGGCGGACGAGACGGGGCTTGGCGCGCAGGGCTTCGGCAGCCCGTGGTTCGCGGCGTGCGAACGACAGAAGGATCCCGATGCCCACGAGCGTCATGACGAGAGCGGAACCACCGGCGCTGACGAGGGGCAACGGCACACCCACGATCGGCAGGAGGCCGAGAACGGAGCCGATGTTGACGACGGCCTGGAAGCAGATCCACATCATGATGCCTGCGGTGGCGACGCGCACGAACATGTCGGTGGACTGCGCGATGAGGCGGTAGCAGGCGTACGCGAAGACGAGGTAGAGCGCGAGGACGGCGAGCGTGCCAGGCAGGCCCAGCTCCTCGCCGATGATCGCGAAGATGAAGTCGTTGTGCGCCTCCGGCAGCCAGCCCCACTTCTCGCGCGAGGCGCCGGGGCCGAGGCCCCACAGGCCACCGTCGGCCAGAGCCCAGGAGCCGTGGATCTTCTGGTAGCAGGCAGCGACATCGATGTCGCTCGGAGCGTCACAGCCACCGAGCCACGCACCGATGCGCGAGGTGCGGTTACCGCTCGTCATGACCGCGACGGGAAGGAGCACCGCGATACCCAGGCCCAGCCAGGCGAACCAGGATCCCCTGGCACCCGCGGCCCACAGCATCCCCAGGTAGATGACGGCGAAGACCATCGTCGTGCCGAGGTCGCGCCCGGCCATGACGAGACCGCCGAGCAGACCTGCGAACCAGAACGTCGGCAACACCGACTTCTTGAAGTCGTACAGCTGAGCCCGACGGTTGTCGAGGATGACGGCGACGACGAGGATCATGGCGATCTTGCCGATCTCCGACGGTTGGATTCGCAGCCCACCGACCTGAAGCCAGTTCCGGTTGCCCAGGACCTCGACTCCGACGCCGGGAATCATCACGGCGGCCTGCATCGCTGCGGCGAGCAGGAAGAAGATGCCGGCGACCTTCTTGAGGAACGGTGTCGGCAGCCGACTGAACACCGCCGCAGCCACGAGGCCGATGACGGCGAACATCAACTGGTTGGTGAACTGCGAGAAAACCGATCCACCGCGCATGTACGACTGGACGCTCGAGGCGGACAGCACCATGACGAGGCCCAGCACGACGAGCACCGACGTGGAGCCGAGCAGCAGGTAGTACGTCGCGAGAGGCGACTCGAGCCAGCCCAGTCGCCGTCGCAGTCGCTCACCCCACACGTCCTGTGAGGTCTCCTCACGCCAGGGTGTGCGGGTCGTCATGCGTCAGCGCCACCCAGGGATTCGACGATGCGGGTGAACGCGTCACCGCGCGCACCGTAGGAGGCGTACATGTCCAACGAAGCTGCAGCCGGGGCAAGCAGGACGGTGTCCCCCGACTGTGCCATGCCTCGCGCGTGTTCGAGCGCCTGCGTCATCGCGGCCTCGGGTTCGCTCTCCTCGACGATCGCCACGGGAACGTCGGGGGCGTGCTCGGCAAGAGCACGTGCGATGGCGTCCCGGTCACGTCCCATGAGCACAGCCCCGCGAAGACGCGTCGCGTTGTCGCGGACCAGTTCGCTCACATCGGCGCCCTTGAGCAGGCCGCCGGCGATCCAGACGACAGGTTCGTACGCCGTCAGCGACGCGGCCGCGGCCGGCGGGTTGGTGGCCTTGGAGTCGTTGACGTACCGCACGCCGTCGAGCGTCGCGACGAGCGCCATACGGTGCGGCTGCGGCGAGTAGTCCATGAGCCCCTTGCGCACGGCGGCGGGTGAGACGCCGTAACTACGGGCGAGCGCTGCTGCGGCCAGTGCGTCCGCGACGTAGTGCGGCGCCGCCGCGTTCGGGCCGAGATCACGCAGGACGGCCAGTTCCGCCGCGCTCGTGCGGCGTTCCTCGACGAAGGCGCGGTCGGCGAGCACGTCCTCGACGATTCCGACCATCGACGGAGCCGGTGTGCCGAGCGTGAAGCCGATGGCACGACAGCCCTCGACGACCTCAGCTTCCTCGAGGAGCGCCTCCGTCGTCGGGTCGTCGACGTTGTAGACGCAGGCAGCCTGGGTGCGCTCGAAAACGCGTCCCTTCTGCCGGCGGTACTCCTCGAACGAGCCGTGCCAGTCGACGTGGTCGGGCGCGACGTTGAGCAGGCACGACGCGAACGGCGAGACGCTGCGCGACCAGTGCAACTGGAACGTCGACAGTTCGACGGCGATGACGTCGAACGGCTGCGGATCGAGGATGGCCTCCATGATCGGCATGCCGACGTTGCCCGCGGCCACAGCGCGCAGACCTTGGGCCTGCAGGATCGACTCCAGCATCGTGACGGCGGTCGTCTTGCCGTTCGTCCCGGTGATGGTGATCCACGGGGCCGCGCCCTCACGCGGGCGCATGCGCCACGCGAGCTCGACCTCCCCCCAGACGGGGATGCCGCGATCCGCGGCGTCCGTCAGGAGCGGATCGGTGGGAGGGACGCCGGGCGAGGTGACGACGAGCTGCGTGCCCTGGGGCGCACTCGTCATGTACTCCGCACCGAACGCGATCTCGGCGCCGAGCACCTCGAGTATCTGGGCCCGTTCGGCCATGACGTCGGTCTTGTCGCGAGAGACGACGCGCACGTTCGCCCCTCGTTCGAGCAGCGCATCGGCGGCGGCGAAGCCACTGACGCCGAGTCCGACGACGAGGACCGAGAGGCCGGACCAGTCGGCGTCACGATGCGTCAGATCACGCTCGCCCCCGAGCGGTTCGTAACTCGGGTCGAGCGGCCACAGCTCGTTGTCGGTCACTGGTTGACGTTCCATTCCGCGTAGAAGATTCCGAGGCCGAAGGCCACGCACAGGCCGGCGATGATCCAGAAGCGGATGACGACCGTGATCTCGTTCCAGCCCACCATCTCAAAGTGGTGGTGCAACGGCGCCATCCGGAAGATGCGTTTGCGGCGCAACTTGAACGACCCGACCTGAAGGATGACCGAGAGGGTCTCGAGGACGAACAGGCCCGCCAGGATGACGACGAGGAACTCGGTGCGCGTCGTGATGGCCAGGCCGGCGAGTGCGCCACCGAGGGCGAGCGAGCCGGTGTCACCCATGAAGATCTTGGCCGGTGTCGCGTTCCACCACAGGAAGCCGAAACAGGCACCCATGAGGGCTGCGGCGACGACGGCGAGGTCGTGGGGATCACGCACGTCGTAACACTTGGCGGCGTTGGAGGCGAGGCCGTTCTGGCAGTTCTGGTTGAACTGCCAGATCGCGATGAGCACGTACGCGCCGAACACCATAACGCTGGCGCCGGTGGCCAGACCGTCCAGCCCGTCCGTGAGGTTGACGCCGTTCGACGTCCCTGCGATGAGCAGGTTCGCCCAGATGACGAACAGAATGAGACTGACGACCGTGCCGCCGAGGGCGAGCGAGACGTTCGAGTCGCGTGCGAAGGAGATGTTGTAGCTGGCGGGGGTGAGGCCGGCGTCGTTGCGGAACTGAAGGGCCAACACCGCGAAGATGACCGCCACGAGCGTCTGGCCGAGCAGCTTCTGCACGGACGTCAGACCCAGAGATCGCTGCTTGGTGATCTTGATCGCGTCGTCCGCAAAACCGACGAGCCCGAGGCCCGTCATGAGGAACAGCACGAGCATGCCGCTGGCCGTCACGGGCGTCATGGTGACGAGGTGGGCCATTCCGTAGGCGAGAAGGCTCGCGGCGATGATGACCGCTCCACCCATCGTCGGCGTTCCACGCTTCGTGTGGTGCGTCGTGGGGCCGTCGTCACGAATGAACTGGCCGTACCCCTTGCGCACCAGGAACTTGATGAACATGGGGGTGCCGAAAAGCCCGACGACGAGCGACACGATGGCCGCGATGAGGACGCCCTTCATGCGGTCACCTCCGTTGCGGGAAACGCGGACGTTCCGGCTTCCTCGACCAACCTATCGCCCAGCAGACGCAAACCCGAGTCACGACTCGACTTCAGCAGCAGGATGCGGCCCGCGCTCAGATCGCGCACGAGTGCGTCGTGCGCCGCGTCCGCGTTCTCGACCTCGTGGACGCGCTCGGCCGCCATTCCGGCCTCACGTGCCCCGACGGCGATGGGCGCGGCACCCGCGCCGATCACGTAGACCTCGTCGATCCCGAGGGCCGCGATCTCACGACCCACACCGGCGTGTTCGTCGAAGGAGCTCTCCCCCAGCTCACGCATCTCACCGAGCACGGCGATGCTGTGACGCTCGCGTCCCATGTGGGCCAGCGAGCGCATCGCGGCACGCATCGAGTCGGGGTTGGCGTTGTAGGCGTCGTTGACGAGCGTGATGTCGCCCGGCAGTTCGTGAACCTCCATGCGCCAGCGAGAGGTCGCTCCGGCGGCGGCCAGCGCCTCCACCACGGTGTCGAGATCGAGCCCCAGGCTGACAGCCGCTGCAATGACGCTGAGCGAGTTGCCGACCTGGTGCTCACCGAACACGGCAAGGCGCACACGCGCCGTACCGGCCGGGCACGTGAGGTCGTAGGAGGCGCGACCTGAGGTGTCGACCTCGACGTTCGTCGCGCGGTAGTCGGCGTCCTCTCCGAGACCGACGAGGACCACCGTGGCCTTCGTCCGTGACGCCATGGCGCGCACGCGCTCGTCGTCGACGTTGAGCACGGCGAAACCGTCCTCGGGCAGGGCTTCGACGAGTTCACCCTTGGTCTGCGCAATCGCGTCGACGGATCCGAACTCACCCATGTGCGCCTTGCCGACGTTGAGGACGATGCCCACCTTCGGCGGGGCGATCTTCGTCAGGTACTCGATGTGACCGACGCCGGAGGCACCCATCTCCGCCACGAGGTAACGGCTGTTCGAACCGAGCCGGCACACCGTGAGGGGAACACCGACCTCCGAGTTGAGCGAGCCGTGAGGTGCCACCGTCGGGCCGAACCGGGCAAGGACGGCCCCGAGGAGATCCTTGGTCGAGGTCTTGCCGGACGACCCCGTGATGCCCACGATCTCGAGGTCGGCAATCGCATCCACGACGCCGCGTGCCAGTTTGGCGAAGGCAAGCTCCGAATTCTCGACGACGACGGTCGGCAGGATGTCGACAGCACGCTCACCGAGCACGCCGACGGCACCGGTGTCCCGTGCGGCCGAGGCGTAATCGTGCCCGTCCGCGTGCTCACCGACGCGAGCGACGTACAGGCTGCCCGGCACGCACTCGCGGGAGTCCGTGACGACGGATGCGCTCACCGTGGCGTCGGCACCGACGAGGTGACCTCCGGTGATGCGTGCGATCTCGTCGAGCGAAAATTCGATCACTTGGACGTCGACTCCTCTGAGCGGTATTTGATCGGGAACGGAAGCTTGTCGCTCTTGTTCGGCGGTATTTTACGCTGGCGCAGCGCCTCGGCCATCACCTTGGAAAACACGGGGGCCGCTAGGTCACCACCGAACGTTCCCGCCTGCGGACGCTGCAGCGTCACCGACACGATGAGCTGCGGATCCTTGGCCGGCGCCATACCGATGAAACCTGCGGTCACGCCGTCGTAGCCACCCTTCACCGAGTCGTAGCGCTCGGCCGTCGACGTCTTGCCTGCGACGTCGTAGCCCGGGACGGCCGCCTTCGGCGCGCTGCCGTCCTTCGTCACGACACCCTGCATCATGCCGACGAGTTCCTTCGAGGTCTTCGCGCTGAAAACGCGCGTCGACTTCCGCTCGTCCGTGTAGGGCTGCATCGCACCGTCGCCGCCTTGAACCTCGGAGACGAGCTTGAGCGGCTCACGCACTCCACCGTTGGCGATCGCCTGGAACAGCCCGACCTGCTGCACAGCGCTGCTCGCGAGCCCCTGACCGAACATGATCGTGTACCAGGTGTCGCCCTTCCAGGTCGAGACCTTCGGCACGATGCCCGTGGACTCGCCGGGGAAACCGATCCCGGTGGCCTCCCCGAGGCCGAACTTCTTCATGTAGGTGTACAGCTTTTCCTTGGGCAGCTTCTCCCCCGCGAGGATCGTGCCGATGTTCGAGGACTGCGCGATGACACCGGCAAACGTCAGGTACTCGGTGGGGTGTGGGTGCGAGTCGTGGAAAGGACGTCCCGCGCGTTTCAGGCTCGGCGGCACCTCGACATGCGACTTCGGCGTCATGATGCCTTCCTCGAGGACGGCGCCGGCAGTCACCATCTTCTGCGTGGAGCCGGGCTCGAAGGTGTCCGTGAAGGCACGGTTCTGCAGGTTCTCGGACTTGGCCGTCGACATGTCGTTGTTGTCGAAGCTCGGGTAGCTCGCCGCCACGAGAATGTTCCCCGCCTTGTCCGCGACGACGATCTCGCCCGAGACCGCCTTCGACGACTTCACCTGTGCGGCGAGTTCGTTCTGCGCGAACCACTGCAGGTCGCTGTCGATCGTCAGCTTGGCACCACGGCCCGCAACCGGCTTGCGGTCGAGGTTCTCACCCGTCGCGATCTCGGAGCCGTTGCGTGCACGCTCGACCTGGTGCAGGCCGGCCTTGCCCTGCAAGGTCGTGTTGAGCATCTGCTCGATACCGCCACCGGGCACGTCCTGTGCGTTGACCGAACCGAGCAACGGAGCGAGGGCCGTGCCTTGCGGGTACTCGCGCTTCTGCACCTGCTCGGACGTGATTCCGGGCAGGTCGAGCGCCCGGATCTGGCTCCACTGAGCGGGGCTGATGTCCTTGGCGAGGTAGACGAACCGAGTGTCGCGGGCATCGGCGCGCTCGAACGTGGCCCGGATCTCGGCTGCGTCTCCCCCGAGGATGCGAGCCAATTCCTGGGAGACGCCGTCGATGCCCTTGGGCTTGCCGTTGGTCGAGCGCTCCCGGAACGACTTCGCGGCCACCGGGTCACCGGCGACGTCGCGACGCTCCACGCTGCGTGCGAGCACCGTCCCGGCGGAATCCGTGATCTCACCGCGGGCGGCGGGGACCTTCGATGTCGTCAGACGGTTGTTGGTGGCCTTCTGCGCGATCTCGTCCGCCTGGATCCACTGAACCTTGACGAGCTGCCAGGTGAACAACGACAGGATGATGGCGAAGACGGCCAGCATCGTGCGGGTACGACGACGGGGGTGACCGACGGCGCGCAGACGCGCCTCGGCCGGTCGCGACATACGCACCGGACGCGCCTTCGAGGGCGCCGGCCTGCGACGTTGTTCCACGGGTTCCCCTCGTCGCGGACGAAAGCTCTTGCTCTTACTTCCCGGTCGTGCTCGTGGCGTCGGACTTCGCGTCGCTGCCCTTCGCCTTGGCGTCCTTGGACTTGGCCTGCTTGGCCTTCGCATCCGCCTCAGCCTTCGCCTTGGCGGCGTCGGCCTTGGCCTTCGCGTCCGCCGCGGCCTTCGCCTTGGCCACCGGATCCGTGATGTGCAGTCCGATGGTGCCGCTGTCGAGCACGTCGGCCGCCGCCTTGCTCGCGGGGGTCGTCGACAGCGTGTTCACACTAAGACGCTGACCTGCCTGGCCCGAAGTCGCCACGCCGACCTGCTTGCCCGTGGTGCGGTTCACGTAGCGCACCTGCTCGGCCCGGACCATGCCGTACTCCTCGGCCTTCACCGCAAGGTGCTCGGGTGCGGAGACCGCGGAAATCTCGCTGTCGAGACCCTGCTGACGGTCGTCGAGCGTCGCGACATCACTGCGCAGCTTGTTGAGCGTGAAGGACTGCTCCGCGCGCATCGTGTTGAGCAGGAGCAACGACAGCGCCGAAACGAACGCGAAGACGAAGACGAGCGCCATGAAACCCGAGACCGGACGCTTGCCCGCGACGGTCTCCGTCCGGGCACGCACCGGACGAACGGCCGCCGCGCGAGACGCGGGCGCCGGGCGCCTCGTCGTGCGTGCCGGTCGGGAACTCGCGCGCGTGGAACGGGGTGCGCGGGAGGGGGCGGCCAGTTGGCTCATGACTGGCTTCCTTTCGGTCGGGTACGACGGATGGCACGGAGTTTCACCGAGGCGGAACGCGAGTTGTGCTCCAGTTCGGTTGCCGAGGGAGTCGAGGCGCCACGCAGGAGCAGCTCGAACTCGGGAAGGTGCTCGGGCAGCTCCACCGGAAGCCCTGCCGGTGCGGTGGAACGGCACGCCCGAGCGAAGGCCTGCTTGGTGATGCGGTCTTCGAGGGAGTGGAACGACAGGACGGCGAGTCGACCGTCGACGGCGAGGGTGTCGAGCGCGGTGTCGACCGTGTTCTCCCAGCCACGCAGTTCGTCGTTGACCTCGATGCGCAAAGCCTGGAAGGTGCGCTTGGCGGGGTGACCGCTCTGACGCTGCGAGGCAGACGGAATGACGGAGCGGAGCA
This sequence comes from Dermacoccus abyssi, assembly GCF_003515945.1. Lineage (GTDB taxonomy): Bacteria > Actinomycetota > Actinomycetes > Actinomycetales > Dermatophilaceae > Dermacoccus > Dermacoccus abyssi. The sequence continues at coordinate 116,325 of NZ_QWLM01000005.1, read as the reverse complement.
TCTCGACGAGCCGCGCGGAGGTGGTCCACGCCTGCTTCTCCCGTTCCTTGACGACGGCGTGAGCGATCTTGCGCGCATAGCGTTCCTCGCCGTAGACGCGCAGGATGCGCTCGAGCTCGTCCTGCGAGTAGGTGTTGAGGACGTCGGCCGCCGTCTGCCCCGCACTCGACTGGTCCATCCTCATGTCGAGGGGCGCGTCAGCGCGGTAGGAGAAGCCTCGCTCGAGTTCGTCGAGCTGGAAACTGGAGACGCCGAGGTCGAAGAGCATCGCGTCGGCCGGCCCGTCGAGGACGTCTGCGAGCTCCGTGTTGACGGCGTGAACGCCGCGGAAGCGCTCACCGAAGCGAGCCAGACGCTCGCCGGCGAGTTCAAGGGCCTGCGCGTCACGGTCGATTCCGACGACGCTTGCCTCGGGGAAGCGTTCGAGGACGGCTTCGGCGTGGCCACCCATCCCGAGCGTGCCGTCGACGTACAGAGCTCCCGGACGCTCGAGGGCCGGGGCGAGAACGTCGAGAATCTCGGCGAGCATGACGGGAACGTGACGATCGGCGGCGGGCGCGAACTCGTCTCGCATGTTCACTCCCTCAGTGCTCGGGTCGTCGGACGTCGGTCCTCGTGCGTGGTGGTCGGGCCGCTGCGACTCTGCGTCCAGGGCCCCCGCCGCTGCGCTCCGGCACCGGGGAAGGTGTGCCGGAAAGCAGCGGCCGGAGACCTGGACGCAGAGGGCTACAGCAACCCCGGAACGACCTCTTCCGCCTGGTCGGCGAACGGCTGTTCCGCGCCGGCGAGGTAGTCGTTCCACGCCTGCGTGTCCCAGATCTCGATGCGGTTACCCGCACCGATCACCGTGCATTCCTTCGACAGACCTGCGTAGTCACGAAGCAGCTGCGGGATCGTCACGCGTCCTTGCTTGTCAGGGATCTCGTCGGAGGCCCCCGAGAGCAGGACGCGCTGGTAATCACGCACCGCACGCGAGGTGACAGGCGTCGTGTTCATCGCCGTGGCGATGCGCTCGAACTCGGCCATCGGAAAGACGTAGAGGCAGCGTTCCTGTCCTCGAGTCATGACCAGCCCGCCGGCGAGACGTTCGCGGAACTTCGCCGGAAGGAACATGCGGCCCTTGTCGTCGAGTCGAGGCGAATGGGTACCCAGAAACACGGCTGGGCACCTCCCGTCACCGACACGTCGATCCGATGTCCCCCACTCTACTCCACTTCACCCCACAAAGTCTCCCCCCTTGCCCGGAATCGACCGGCGAGTTGGTGAAGCGCCCCAGTGGTTGCAAGGAAATTCACGAGTGGAGTGCGGTGGAGGAGAATCGTGCGCCAGACCCGGCAGAAGCTTGCCCCACGACGCTCCACGGCGAATGGACCGCAGGGACTTCCGCGGAATTCCGCGATATTCCACCAAGGACGAAGCGCGCTCCACAGCGGACTCACGCCTCGTGGGGCGAAGTGGGGAGCGCGGTGGAGGACGGGGTGGAGCAGGGTGGAGCGGCGTGGGAAGGCACACCTTCGACCATCCCCACGTGCCTGTGCAGGACAGGGGGCCGCCGTATTTGGCAAGATCGGTTCGTATGGACACCTCGTCACGCGATCACGGCTACCCCGCCCCCGCTTCCAGCCGCCGCTCGGGCGTCGACGTCATCGCGACGGCTGACGCTGTGCGACGCAACGTCGAGCAGGTCATCGAGGGCAAGCCGGACGTCGTCCGGGTGGCCACGACGGTGCTCTTCGCCGGCGGGCACCTGCTTGTCGAGGACGTGCCCGGCGTCGGCAAGACGGTGCTGGCCAAAGCCCTGGCCCGTTCTGTCGACGCATCCTTGCGCCGCATCCAGTTCACGCCCGACCTGCTTCCGAGCGACATCACCGGCGTGACGATCTACGACCAGACGAGCGGCGAGTTCCGTTTCCGTCCCGGCGCCGTCTTCGCCAACGTGGTCATCGGCGACGAGATCAACCGCGCGTCCCCCAAGACGCAGGCTGCGCTGCTCGAGGCCATGGAAGAACACCAAGTGACGATCGACGGCACGACGCGTGCGCTGCCCGACCCGTTCATGGTCGTCGCCACGCAGAACCCCGTCGAGATGGACGGAACCTTCCCGCTGCCCGAGGCACAGCGAGACCGGTTCATGGCGCAGGTGAGCATGGGCTACCCCTCGCCCCGAGCCGAGTTCGACATGCTCGAGCACCACGGTGTCACCGATCCCCTCAGCGTTCTGCGTCCGGTGACGAGCGCCGCCGAGATCGCCGCCTGCGTGGGTGCGATCTCCCGTCTTCACACGAGTGAAGCACTGCGGCAGTACGTCGTCGATGTCGTCTCCGCCACGCGCGAGCACCCAAGCGTCCGCCTCGGCGCCAGCCCGCGTGCGTCCCTGCAGCTGCTGCGCGCCGCGCGCGCCCACGCCGCACTCGCCGGCCGCGACCACGTCATCCCCGAAGACGTCACCGCGATGGCACCGGCCGTGCTCGGCCACCGCGTGCTTCTGCGCCGCGGCCGCAACGACCTCAGCGCGAGCGAGGTCGTCGCCGACGTCATCGCCGACGTGCGCGTGCCGACCCAGCGCGCCTCCCGGTGAAGTCGCTGCCGCGCCCCACCCGCCGAGGTTTGCTCGTCCTCGTGGCGGGGGCACTCCTCGTCGTCGTGGGGGCGGCCTCAGGCTTCACCGATGTGGTGCGTGCAGGCATCTTCGTCCTGGTGCTGGCGCTGCTGGCCTTCCTCATCGCCGTCGCCGCTCGGACCGGTCGGGTCGACGTGACCCGTCACGGCCCCCCGGAGCGCCTCAGCGTCGGTGACGAGGGGCAGATCACGCTCGGCGTGAAGGCCCGGCGTGCGGGATGGATCGAGACGACGCTCGAGGAGCCACACACGTTCACCCGCCACGGCGTGGCGAGGTGGCCCCTTTCGCAGGTTCAAGGGGGTCGGGCGGCCTACGACGTCACCGCACGTCACCGTGGCTCCTTCACGAGTGGACCGGCGCGACTCGTCGCGTCCGATCCCTTCGGCCTCTTCGAGACGTCGCTCGAGCAGGGCCGTGCCTCGACCTGGCTCGTGCGCGCCCACACGGTGAGTCTCGAGACGCCGCAAACCGTCGCTCAGGGTGACGGCGACGACACCGTCATCTCCGCTCACGCGACCCACGCCGGGCGACCCGGTGCCAGCATCCGCGAGTACGTCCAGGGCGACGACCTGCGCACCGTGCACTGGCCCGCCACGGCGCACCGGGGCGAGCTCATGGTGCGTCAGTTCGACCCGCCGGCCCAGCCCCGCATCCATGTGGTCGTGCTCGGCAACGTGCCACGACCCGGTACCAACGAGCCGTGGGAGTGGCTGATCAGCGCAGCGGCCTCGGCATGCACCGAGCTCGAGAACCACAACCTCGCAACCCTTGCGACCGTCGGCGAGCGCGAGTACGACAACCATGACGACATCCTCGACGCCCTGGCTCGCGCCGGTGAGAGTCTGCCCGACCGTTTGACCATCGAGGAGAGCCCCACCTTGCTCTTCCTGCACACGAGCGCCGATCACTTCCCCCCGGCCCCACACCACTCCCCGGCGTTCGCCTGGGTGGGCGGCGCGAGCGCGGAGGACGGCGCGAACGAACTGACCCGGTTGGGTTGGGACGCCGTCGCCATCTCCCCCTACGACTCCATCGCCGAGTCCCTGTACCCCGCGATGTCCGGAGGTGATCTTCGATGAAGAGTCGTCAAATCCCCTCCGACGTCGCCCTCCTGCTCCTGGCGCTGGCCGCGAGTTGGCCGCTGGTGGAACTGACGAGCAGCTCTGCCCTCGTGGGGCCCGCACTCGCCGTCGTCGCTCTCGTGTGGTTCGTCGGCGCTGTGTGCCGCTTCACACACCGCACACCGGCTTTCATCGTGACGGCACAGCTCGTCGCACTCGCCGTCGCCACCCTGGGAGTCTTCGTCGCCAAGGGAGGGTCACTCACTGCGGCGTCCGTGAAGGCAACGGCCGCCTCTGCCCAGGAAGCGGCGAACACCTCCGTCGCTCCGTTGCCGGCGATGCTCGGCGTCCTCGTCATGCTGGCTCTCGCCGCGGGTCTCGTCACGCTCGTCGTCGACTACGTGGGCGGCACCGCACGTATGCCCATGCTCACGGTCCTTCCGGTGGCGGCGCCCTTCATCCTGGCCACCACCGCACTCGGTGACACCCTTCGCGCGCGCTACTTCGTCGCGGCGGCGATCGCCTGGGCCTTCGTCGTCCTGGCAGCGTCCTTCGCCGAAGGCTCGAGCTTGCGCACCGGCCTCATGCGCTCCCTGCCGGTGTTCGCCGCCATGACGGCGGTTGCCGTACTCACGGCTCTCGTCCTGGCCCCCTCAGTGCCACAGCGAGCCACCCCCGCGCTCGCCGAGGGCGGAGCACAGGGCGTCAACAACTCGGTCGACTTCTCCGAGACGCTCGACCTCAGCAAGAGCCTGAACTCTCGCAATGCCGCGCCCGTGCTCACCTACACGACCCAGGCAACCACTCCTGCGCCGTTGCGTGCCACGACGAGCTCTTCCTACGCTGACGGCGTCTGGCGCGCCGAGTCGTCGGGCCCGTTCACCGATGCCCGCCCCAACACCGAGTTGCCGAACCCCGGCGCCGAGGATTCGATGCCGGCGCGCACGGAACGCATGTCCGTGACCCTCAACGGCATGCGACCGCCGTTCGTCGCGGCGCCTGCGCAGCTGCGTGCGGCCAACTTCGGTTCCGCGAACCCGACCTTCCGTGTCGGCACGAACAACGGTGTGCCGTTCCTGTCGCAGCCCGCGCCGGCCTACTCGGTGCTCTACCGCGAGTACACTGCGGCCGCACGACCCACGAGCAACGAGCGCGCGGGAGTCGGTGGCAGTGTCACGGCGAAGGATCTCGACACCGCAACACTCCCGGAGGCGGCGAAGCAGCGCATCACTCGGCTCAATCAGTCCTCCGGGGCCGCCGACGCGGGAACACCGTTCGAGCAGGCCGTCGCGCTGCAGCGCTATCTGCGTACCGACCCGTCGTTCACGTACTCGCTCAGGTTGGCCCCGACCCGTTCGGAGAACGGTCGCGAGCTCGATCCGCTGTCGAACTTCCTGGAGACGCGACGGGGCTACTGCACTCAGTTCGCGACGGCCATGGTCATGGGAGCGCGGCAGATGGGGCTGCCCGCGCGTGTGGCCATCGGCTTCCTGCCCGGCACGGAGCGCAGCGGCACGTACGAGGTGCGAGCTGCGGACGCCCACGCCTGGGCGGAGGTCTACTTCCCCGGTATGGGGTGGACGCGCTTCGACCCGACGCCCGGCCTGCGTTCGGGTGCGCCGCCGCCCTACGCGCCGGACACCCCCACCGGCGACTCGTCGGCGTCCTCGTCCTCGAGTGCGCCCACGAGCTCGACGAGCACGTCCTCGTCCACCTCGAGCGTGCGCCCGTCGAGCGAGACGAGCACCTCGTCGAGCACGACCCAGCCGGCCAAGCCCGACTCGGACTCCTTCCCTTGGGCCCACGTGCTCGCGGTGCTGGGGGGTCTTGCCCTGGTCGCGCTGCTCGCGTCGGTCCTGCCCCTGGCGGGTCGACGTAAGCGGCAGGAGGTCACCCGTACGGCATCGACGGATCGCGAACGTGACGAGGGAGCGTGGCACGCCATGCTCTGGTCGCTGCGCGATCTCGGTTACACGACGCCGGAGGGCTTGTCGCCACGAGCCACCGCAGAGGCGTTCACCCGGGACAACCCGGAGTCGGGCACCACGGTGCGTGAGGCCCTCGAGCGAGCGTGTTCAGGTATGGAAGCCTCGCGCTACGCGCCGACGACGGGCCGGTCCCAGGCGTCAGCGTGTGACCGGGTGGTCCGGGCTGCACGGGACGAAGCATCGTGGGGTGCGCGGGTGAAGGCCCTCCTCGTCCCTGCCTCGGGTCGCGCCTACCTCACGGCACTCGGCCGCCGGAACCGCCCCTGACGCACACGAGATGACCCCGGCTCTCCCCTGACGCGTGGAGCCGGGTTCGTCCGTTTTCGCGCCGATCCTCCGTCCGACGCCACGCGGGCGAACGCTGGTGCTGGGTTTGGCCGAAGATGCGACCGATATCCCTGCCACCTTCAGCCAAACCCACCATCCTTCGGCGTGAAGGGTTCCGACGACGTGCACACGCCGAAGGGCGCATCCCCCATGGGATGCGCCCTTCGGCGGTGAAAGCCGCTACTCAGTCGAGGTAGTCGCGCAGAACCTGCGAGCGCGACGGGTGACGCAGCTTGCTCATCGTCTTGCTCTCGATCTGACGGATACGCTCGCGCGTCACGCCGTAGACCTTGCCGATCTCGTCGAGCGTCTTCGGCTGACCGTCGGTGAGACCGAAGCGCATCGAGACGACGCCCGCTTCGCGCTCGCTCAGCGTGTCGAGCACCGAGTGCAGCTGCTCCTGCAGCAGCGTGAAGCTCACGGCGTCGGCCGGGACGACGGCCTCGGAGTCCTCGATGAGGTCACCGAACTCGCTGTCACCGTCCTCGCCGAGCGGGGTGTGCAGGGAGATCGGCTCGCGACCGTACTTCTGAACCTCCACGACCTTCTCGGGGGTCATGTCGAGTTCCTTGGCCAGCTCGTCCGGGGTGGGCTCGCGGCCCAGGTCCTGGAGCATCTGGCGCTGGACGCGGGCCAGCTTGTTGATGACCTCGACCATGTGCACCGGGATGCGGATGGTACGCGCCTGGTCGGCCATGGCGCGGGTGATGGCCTGACGAATCCACCACGTCGCGTAGGTCGAGAACTTGTAGCCCTTGGTGTAGTCGAACTTCTCGACCGCACGGATGAGGCCCAGGTTGCCTTCCTGGATGAGGTCGAGGAAGAGCATTCCGCGACCGGTGTAGCGCTTGGCGAGCGACACGACGAGACGCAGGTTGGCCTCGAGGAGGTGGTTCTTGGCGTTCTTGCCGTCCGAGGCGATCCACCACAGCTCACGCTTGAGCTTCATGTCGATCTTGTCGCCGGAGTCGAGCTTCTGCTCCGCGAACAGGCCGGCCTCGATGCGCTTGGCGAGCTCGACCTCCTGCTCGGCGTTGAGCAGCGCGACCTTACCGATCTGCTTGAGGTAGTCCTTGACCGGGTCTGCCGTGGCGCCTGCCGTGACGACCTGCTGAGCAGGAGCGTCGTCCTCGTCGCCCTGACGCAGGACGAAGCCGCCCTTCTCGTCCTCCGGCTCGGAGGTGTCGCCGGCCTTGCTGTCGGAGGCCTGCTCGGGCGTCTCGACATCGTCACCGGTTTCGGCCGCGATGTCGACCGGCTCGACCTCGTCGACCTCGGGCTCGTCGGCGGCCTTACCTGCCTTCTTCGCAGCAGCCTTCTTCGCCGTCGCGGTCTTGGCCGTGGCCGTCTTGGCGGCAGCCTTCTTGGCCGTGGTCTTCTTCGCGGCAGCCTTCTTGGCCGTCGTCTTCTTGGCGGGAGCCTCGTTAGCGGTCTCGTCCGCCTCGCTCGACTCCTCGACAGCCGCAACCTTCGCGGTCGCGGTCTTCGCCGTCGCCTTCTTGCCGGTGGTCTTCTTGGCCGCAGTGGTCTTGGCCGTCGTCTTCTTCACGGCCGTCTTACGACGTCCGGCTGTGGTGGCCACGGCCTGCTCGGCGTGGGCCTGGTCGAGGACGACCTCGATGTTCTCGGCGGCCAGCGCCTTCAACACGGACTTCTGCTTGGCGGACGACACCTGTGCCTCTTCGATCGCGTCCTTCAATGCGACGCTGTCCACCGAGCCCGTCTCACGACCCGATTCGAACAGAGCTGCCAGAGCCGGGTGGTCGACATCCGCGGGAAGTGCGGGGGGCTGCGTGGTCTTCGACACTGTCGTCACCAACTACCTTCCGAAAGTAATGCGTCGCCGTCGTCGGCCGCAGGGCAGCGACGATCGAAGCGACACCGGAACGAGGAGTGCGATCACGAAACCCCGCGCTTGGCGCTCCGGGTGGTGACCGCTTCTTCACCCATTATAAAACTCGACGCACGAAACCGCAGAATCACGGGGTTCAACGAGCTTCGATTGACGTTCATTCCCTGCCCCGGATCGGCCGCCATCTCAGCAACTGAAGGGCGTTCGGGAGCCTCAGGGCTTGACGGCGAGCACGGGGCACGGGGCGTCGAGCAACAAGCGCTGAGCACTCGTGCCCAGGATCAACTTGCCGACAGGGGTGCGCCTGCGCAGCCCGATGACGAGCAGGGCGGGCTGCACTCGGGAAATCTCCTCGAGGATGGATTCCACGGCGTCGGCGCCGTCCTGCACATCGACGACCTGTGCGCCGGTGTACTCCTCGGCCGCCTTGCGGGCCGCGGTGCGAGCCTCGTCCGAGGGCACCGTGCACACCACGATGAGCGGGCGACCCAGATCCTTCGACTGGCGAGCTGCCTCGGCGAGGGCGGCTTCGCCCTCGGGGCCGGGCGCGAAACTGACGATGACGGACATGGCGACCTCACTCGCGAAATTCGGAATCTGCCGTCACGCTACCCGAGGCCCCTGCGGTGGGCCACTCATGCGACGCCGCGCACGAGCCGCGGTGTTACGCGCAACGGTCGCTGGACGAGTTCATGCACGAGCGAAGCGATCTGGTCGGCCTCGATGAGGAATCCGTCGTGGCCGTAGGGCGAGTGGATCATGCGCAGTCGTCCGCGACCGTAGGCGCGCACCATCCGCGTCGATGCGCTCACGGGAAAGAGTCGATCGGAGTCGACTGCGGCCACGAGGAGTTCTCCTTCGTACGCCTCCAGCACCGCGTCGAGCCCGCCGCGTCCTCGCCCGATGTCGTGGGTCGCCATGGCCTGCGTCAGGCGCACGTAGGCCAGCGGGTCGAAGCGTCGCGCGAGTTTGGCCCCGTGGTGGTCGAGGTAGCCCTCGACGCTGAAGCGACCGCCCTCGAGCGGGTCCTCACCTGGCTGGGGCTCGGCGCCGAACCGTGCCTCGAACTCGCTTGCGCTGCGATACGAGGCGTGAGCGATCTGGCGGGCCAAGGCGAGGCCGTTCGTGGGAAACGTGCCGTGACGCAGGTAGTCGCCGTCGCGGAATTCCGGGTCGGACGTGATGGCGACGACCTGGGTGTGACCCCAGGCAATCTGGTCCGCGGTCGCGCAGCCACTGCTCGCCACGACCAATGCCCGCTCGACGCGGTCCGGGAACCCCGCGACCCACTCGGCCGTGCGCATCCCCCCGAAGGAGCCTCCGATGACGGCGTGCAGACGTCGCACACCGAGCGCTTCGAGGCACGCCGCCTCGGCGCGGACCTGGTCTCGGACGGTCACCTGCGGGAAACGTCCGCCCCAGGGCTCGCCGTCCGGAGCGAGCGAGATGGGGCCGGTACTGCCACGGCATCCACCGAGAACGTTGATGGCGACGACGAAGTACTCGTCGGTGTCGAGTGCTGCGCCGGGGCCGATGATTCCTGGCCACCAACCCGGGGTGGGCTGCCCGTCGCCAGTATCGCCGACGACGTGCGAATCACCCGTGAGCGCGTGCTCGACAAGGACGACGTTCGACGCGTCGTCGTTCAACTCGCCCCAGCACTCGTAGGTCATGACGACGTCCGGCAGCGTGCGGCCACTTTCGAGAACGACGTCTCCCAGAGCGACGGCTCGTGCCTGCGCGTTGAACCCACTCGACGCCTGCACAGGACGCGCAGCGGCCGGTGCGACGTGCGCTGAATGAGAGCTCGCCATGTGTCCTCCTCGAAGGACTCGCCGAGGCGACTGGCGAGTCCGCGCTTGCCGCAGCGTTCACGGCCCTGTCGTCACCCGGGGCACCCCACCGCGGTGGAGGGTTGCCGCTCAGTCAGCCGGGGCTTGTGTGACTGAGACTCTTGACGCTCCGAGACTAGGGCGAGTGCAGCGAAGGCGCCAGGAAGGCCCCTGTTGATGTCCACGATGTGAAGCGCCGGCCCGGTGGCTGCCCGCACTCTCTCGCCTCGTCGCCACGACGTCAGCGACGGCGCCGCGCCGCACGATTCGGCCTCGTCGGCCGCAGGAAGTCCTCGTACGCCATGCCGGAGGAGGTCATCCTCACGACGAGGTCGACGAGAGGTAGGCGCGCGCCCCGTTCCTGGGCCTCGGCGGCGGCGAGCACAGCGCTGGGCCGCTCCCCTTCCCGCCAGCGCGCGAGCGCCACGAGACACAGCCAATGGGCTCGCGCCGGCTCGGGCACGGCGACGAGGATCTCCAACAGGCGCTGCGAACCCACCGGTTCGGACCAGCACTGCCGCGTGGTACGGGCTCCCGCGGCCAGTTCGGGCACGACGCTCCACACCATCTCGTCGCGCAGGAGTGGATCGGGCATGGCGTCGACGACGAGCGCCAGAGCCTCACGGTCGCGAGTGCTGTGGGGGTGCCCGGAGCCTGAGGCCACCTCACGCCAGGCCGCGCGCACCCGGCCGGTCTCGCCCGGTAGCCCGACGAGCAGGTCGGCGACGGCCCGTTGGGCCAGTGGCGAAACCGCGTGGAGGGCCGCCACGGCTTCGTCACGCGATGACGCCGGTTCGAGGCGTCCCTCGAGGGCCGATGCGAGGGAGGGCTCATCGGAGGCAGTCGGCACTGGGGCCAGTGCACCGTCACAACAGCCTTTGGTGCACGTCGTTGCCCACCAGACGTCAGGGGCCACGACGAGGGCGTGCTCCACCTCGACGGCCGGTGCGAGAGCCCGCGTGACCAGGTCGAGATCGACGCCGGGATTGCACTGGTAGGCCGTGACGACGACGCCACTCGTGCCGAGACGATTCGACGCCTCGACGACGCGATCGCGCACGTGGTGAACGTGCTCCGGGGTGACGACGGCTTCGTCGAAGCGGGCAGCCCCCGCAACTCGCCCGCCGTCCATGAACGTGACGACGAGGGACGCCGTCGGAGCGAAGCCGAACTCGTACGGCATGAGGGCGAGCAGCGGGCCCATGCCCGAGAGATGAAGTGTGGTCATGGCTTCACGAAGCCATGACCACACTTCTCACGACCAGTGCGAGGCGCTGGCACCTGTGGACAAGGGCGTCCTCAGCGCACGCGCTCCCCCGCCAGCGTCACACCTGTGCGCTTCTCCCAGTCGAGGAAGTCGTCGGTGACGTGCACGAGCGAGCTCGCCAGCCACGTGAGGACGGCGGCGTCGTCCGCAAGACCCACGACTCCCAGGAGCGCCTCGGGCAGCAGATCGACCGGCGAGGCGACGTAGGCCGCAGCAGCCGTGAGCAGCGCGAGCTGCGCGGTGCTCACGCCCCGGTACGAACCGGAGCGCACAGCGCGAGCCAGGCGCGGAAGTGCGCTGAGGCGGGTCGTGAGCGAGGGACCTCCGGCGGCGGACGCCGCCGTCACTGCAGCAGCGAGGGATTTCAGGCCGGCGAGTCGGGTGACGCGGCGACCGAGCGAGGTGGGACGTGCCATCGAAGTGCCTCCGGTTGACGAGCATTCAGGTGAACAAAGCAACAACGCCGACGCCACGCGGTGCATTCCGCGGGCGCCGGCGTCGTCACGATCGGCGGAGCGTCAGGCCGTGGGCGGCACGGCCGCCATGAAGTCCTTGCGCGCCGCGTCGGCGATCTTGCGCAGGAGCATGACGTCGAGCCCCGCACCGATGAAGCCACCCGCAACCGGGATGACGCGCGGGATGCGCGAGAGGAACTTGCGCCCGACCTGCGTGCCCAGGCGGAACGCGACGGACTTGTTGACGACCGCGAGCGCCGCCGGGGGCAGACGACGGGTCGCAACGTTCGTCGCGACACCGCCGCTGAACGCACCCATGGCCTTGAGAACCTGCGTGGCATCGGCGCCGATGAGGTCGAGCAGGATGGCCGAACGGACCGACTCGTCGCGCAGGTTGTGGCCGTACAGGTGCGCGATGGAGGCCACCATGCGCGTGGCAACGGTGTAGAAGCCGACGATGTTGGCGGGCAGGGCCACGGGCATCGTGATAAAGCCACCGAGGTTGGTGACGAACCCGTTCGCACCCGCGAGCTTCGTGTGTGAACGCACGATGGCGTCGACCGCGGCTTCGCGTGAACCGTTCTTCTTCAACGCCTCGTCGGCCACCTTCGCCGCGGAGCCGAAGGTGGCGACGCCGTCGATCCCGGTGGAGATGAGGTGCTGGGCCAGGGAGTTGGCGGCGCGATCGAAGGTTCCGTTCGAGCCCTGAGCCGGCTCAATTTGCTTGTCGTCTTTGTCTTTACCGAATCCGAACATGGGCTGATCCTTGCAGCGCACCGATGACTGGGCAACCGGTACCGCGAACGCGGGCCTCGTCAGTCGGCCTGGGGGCGATTCGGCGAACCGTCGGAGTCGTCCGAGTCGTCGGCGTGGTGGGCGGCGCCACGCTCGCCGCCGGGCGTGTCCTCTTTCTCGTCGCTGCCCGAACGCAGGAACTGCTCGAGTTCCTCGCCGATCTCGTCGGCGCTGGGCAGTTCGTTCAACTCGGCCGCGAGCAACGACCGGCGCCGGCGGCCCTCGGTGAACGTGTCGTACTGCTGCTCGAGGCCGGAGACCACCTCGGTGACCTCGTCGTTCTCCCCGACCTGCTTGGCGATGTCGGCCCGGTGCAACCCGGCGATGGCGGCCAGCTCCTGCGCCGGAATCGCGAGACCGGTGAGCCCGGTGACGCACTCGAGAGCCGCGATGGCGGCGTCGCCGTACTCGACCTGCACGAGGTAGTGCGGCACGTGGACGGCGAATCCGGCCGTGTCGATGCCGGCCTCGGCGAGACGAATGTGAAGCAGCCCCTCGGCGCTGGCCGGGATCTGGACGTTTCCGAACAGCGGCTCGTTCTCGGTGAGATAGCGCTGGTTCGAGGCGTAGCGCGTGAAGCCGATGGGACGCGTGTGCGGTACCGCCATCGGGATGCCGTGTGCGCTCACCATGAGACTGACGCCGAACATCGAGGCGAGCATGCGCGTGGCCTCGGCGACGCGCTCCCACTGGTAGTCGGGCTCAGGGCCGGTGAGCAGGAGGAACGGCGTGCCCTCGGCGTCGATGACGCGGTAGAGCACGAGCGACGGGTCGTCGTACTCGCTGAAGCGGTCGCGGTCGAACGTCATGACCGGACGACGGCCGCGGTAGTCGAGCAGCTGGTCGAGGTCGAACGACGCGACGACCGTGTGCTCGAGGGTGCCGAGGATATGCTGGGACATGAGCTTCTGAGCGAAGCCCGCATCGATGAAGCCGCCGAGGGCGACGACCATCGTGCTCGCACGCAGGTCGTGCGAGGTCGTGTCCGTCTCCAGACGAAACAGCTGAGCCGGGTCGAGCACTGGCCTCTCCTTCGATTCGATGTGCCTGGTGCAACGTCCCCGTCACACGGAAGATTCCCGCATCGCTGCGGGCGAACAACCGACTCGCGGAACGCTCAGTTCGCGGCCGCGTCCACGACGTGCTCGCCGTGACCGGCGCTGCGCAGGCTCTCGCGCAGCTTCTGCGCGTTGGCTGCGAGGATCTGCTGGTCCTGGCCGTGAACGACGTCGTGCGGGTCGAAGTCCGCAGGCGACTGCGTCGGCCACACGTGCAGGTGCAGGTGGGCCACCTCGTAGCCCTCCGCGAGCAGGCCGATGCGCTTGGCCGACCAGGCCTCCTGCTGTGCCTGCCCGATCTTCTGCGCCACGTCCATCAGGTGCGAGAGCACCTGCGGGTCCGCGGCCGTCCACTCCTCGATCTCCTCGCGGGGCACGACGACGATGTGCCCGTCGGTGATCGGGTCGATCACGAGAAAGGCCACACACGTCTCGTCCTGCCAGACGAAGTGACCGGGGATGTTGCCGTCGATGATCTGCGTGAAGATGCTCGCCATGTCTCCAACCTAGAGGAGATCAGAGCGCTTCGGCAGCGTCCATCGCCTTGTAGATGCGCTGGGGCGAGACAGGATGAGCCGTGCCGAGGCGCTGCGCGAACAGGCTCACGGCGAGTTCCTCGATCATCCAGCGGATGTCGACTACGTCGGCGTCGGTGAGGCGTTCGGGGCGCAGCGCCGCGAGCATGTCCTCGTACTCGGCGCGCACGGTGGCGAGCTGATCGGCTCGGTCGGCGTCCCGCGCGGTGTCGGTGACGCCCTTCGTCACACGCTCGAGCAGCGCGCGGACGTAGACGTCGAGGCGCGGCAAGCGAGCCATGCCGGTCTGCGCGACGAAACCCGGATGGATGAGCGCGACGAGGTGGGCTGCGACGTCGTCGTGCAACGCCTTGGCAGCCGGCGACGTGAGTTTGCCCAGCGCGAGCTCCACCTCGTGCGCGTGCTCGAGCACCGGGGCGAGCTTCTCCGACGCCTCGAGAACGAGCGGTGCCACCTGCTGACGGACCGTGCGCAGCGCATCCTCGAACTGTTCGGGCGTGCGCACCTCGTGGTTCGGCATCCCCGCGACGACGGAGTCGACCGCCGCGGCGAGCACGTCGTCCATGAGGGCCGTCATCGAACCGTGCGGGTTGTTGCCCAGGGCCAGCTTCTGGCGGTTCGACATCAGACCGAGGATCCGTTTCCACGGCACCTGGGTGTTGAGCAGCAGAAGTCGACGCGTGCCGAGGCGGCTCGCCTGCGTCGCTTCGGAGCGCGTTCCGAGCACCTCGACGGCCACGCTCTCGCCGTGATCGACGAGGGCCGGGTAGCCGGTGATGCGCTGGCGCCCCGTGCTCTTCGTGAAGGTGGACGGCAGGTCGTCGAGGGTCCAGGCCGTGAGGCCCTTCTTCTCGAGGTCGCCGGCGGCCCTGGACATCGACTGACGCAGACGTCCCGCGAGCGCGTCCTGAAGCTCGGCGAGGTGCTTGCCCTCACGCAGTCGTTTGCCCCGAGCATCCTCCACCCTGAAGGTGACCTTGAGGTGATCGGGCAGGCGGTCGGTGTCCCAACTCCCCTCGGGCACACGCACCTTGGCGAGGTCGAACAGGGCGTCGGCGAGCTCGTCGGTGAACGGACGCTCGCCCGCCGCGCCACCCGCGTCCATGAGTGCGAGCGCCCGACGCGCATGATCCGGCGCGGGCACGAAGTTGCGACGTACGTTCTTCGGTAGCGACTTCACGAGCGCCGTGGCGAGTTCCTCGCGCATACCGGGCACGAGCCAGTCGAAGCCCTCGTCGCTGACCTGGTTGAGCACCGGCAGTGGGATGTGAACAGTCAACCCGTCGGCGTCCGCGCCCGGCTCGAACTGGTACGTCAACCTCAGCTTGAGCTTCCCTTGGCGCCACGACTTCGGGTAGGCCGTCTCGTCCACGGCCTCCGCGTCGTCGGCGACGAGGAAGTCCTCGGTAAAGGTGAGGAGATCGGGCTCGGTGCGCCGCTTCTCCTTCCACCACCTGTCGAAGTGCGCACCCGAGACGATGGATGCGGGCACGCGCTCGTCGTAGAAGTCGAAGAGCGTGTCGTCGTCGACGACGAGATCGCGGCGGCGAGCGCGCGCTTCGAGGTCGGCCATGCGGGCCATGAGGCGGGCGTTGTCCTTGAGAAAAGCGTGCTGCGCATCCCAGTCACCCTCGACGAGAGCGTGACGGATGAACAGGTCCCGGGCCGTCTCGGGTTCGAGCGGTCCGAGCGCCACCCGGCGCCCGACGACGAGCGGGACGCCGTAGAGCGTGACGCGTTCGAGCGCGACGGCGGACGCCCGCTTGCGCTCCCAGTGCGGCTCCGCGTGCGAACGCTTGACGAGATGCGCGCCGGCTTTCTCGACCCACAGCGGGTCGACGACGGCGTTGGTGCGCGCCCACATCCGGGTGGTCTCCACGAGTTCGCCCGCCATGACCCAGTCGGGCTGGCGGCGGAAGAGCGTCGATCCGGGCTGGATGGCGAAGCGCGCGTTGCGGGCACCGAGGTACTCACGCTTCTCCCGATCACGCACACCAACGTGACTGAGCAGTCCCGTGAGCAGCGCTTCGTGGATGGCGTTCTCGCTCGCGGCGTTGTCACTCATGAACAGCTTCGCCTGCTTGCAGGCCGCCTTGAGCTGCGCGTGCAGGTCCTGCCACTCCCGAAGGCGCAGATAGTGCAGGTACTCGCGCTTGGCGAGGCGGCGGAAGGCGCTCGAGGAGAGCTCCCGCTGCTTCTCACGCACGTAGTTCCACAGGTTGAGGTAGCCGAGGAAGTCGCTCGATTCGTGCTTGAACCGGGCGTGCTGCTGGTCGGCCTGGGCCTGCGCGTCGGCCGGTCGCTCCCGCGGATCCTGGATCGACATGGCAGCAACGATGATGAGCACCTCGCGCAGCGACCCGTTGGCCGCGGCGGCGACGAGCATCCGCCCCATGCGCGGGTCGACGGGCAGGCGCGCGAGGGTGCGGCCCGTCGGTGTGAGCTTCTTGCGCTGCCCGCTCGCCTTCGTGTCGAGCGCGTGCAGCTCCTCGAGGAGCGCCAGGCCGTCCTTGATCTGACGGGCGTCGGGCGCATCGACGAAGGGGAAGCACGCGATGTCGCCAAGGCCGAGCGACGTCATCTGCAGGATGACGCTCGCGAGGTTGGTGCGCAGGATCTCCGGGTCGGTGAACTCCGGACGCGACTCGAAGTCCTCCTCCGAGTAGAGGCGGATGCAGATGCCGTCGGCCACACGTCCGCAGCGGCCGGCGCGCTGTCGGGCCGACGCCTGCGAGATCGGCTCGATGGGCAGCCGCTGGACCTTCGTGCGTTGGCTGTAGCGCGAGATGCGAGCCGTGCCGGTGTCGATGACGTAGCGGATGCCCGGCACCGTCAGCGACGTCTCGGCGACGTTCGTCGCGAGGACGATGCGTCGGCCGTTGTGCGGCGCGAACACCTTGTGCTGCTCGGCCGCGGAGAGTCGGGCGTAGAGCGGAACGATCTCGACGTCGTGCCGGGCGCGACCCCAGTCGGCGCCGCGCAAGGCGTCGGCTGCGTCGCGGATCTCGCGTTCGCCGGAGCAGAAGACGAGGATGTCCTGGCTCGAACCGTCGCCACTGCCGGAACGCCACAACTCCTGGGCGGCCTCGACGATGCCGGTGACCTGGTCGATGTCCTCGACCCTGGGCTCGTCCTTGGGTGACGAGGGCGCGATCTCGCGCACGAGCGGGCGGTAGCGCATCTCCACCGGAAACGTCCGCCCGGAGACCTCGATGATGGGCGCCGGGCCCTTATCGCTCGCGAAGTGCTCCGCGAAGCGCTCCGGGTCGATCGTCGCCGACGTGATGATGACCTTGAGGTCGGGCCGGCGGGGAAGCAGCTGCTTGAGGTAGCCCAGGATGAAGTCGATGTTGAGGCTGCGCTCGTGCGCCTCGTCGATGATGAGGGTGTCGTACTGACGCAGGTCGCGGTCGCGCTGCATCTGCGACAGCAGGATGCCGTCGGTCATGACGCGCACACGCGTCTTCTTCGACGACTCGTCGACGAAGCGGACCTGGTACCCGACGACGTCACCGAGCTCGACCTCGAGTTCCTCGGCGAGACGTTCCGCGACCGAGCGGGCAGCGATGCGTCGTGGCTGCGTGTGCCCGATGGCGCCGCCGAGGCCGCGACCGATTTCCAGGCAGAACTTCGGCAACTGGGTCGTCTTGCCCGATCCGGTCTCACCCGCGACGACGACGACCTGGTGGTCACGGATCGCCTCGATGATCTCCTCGCGAGCCTCGGCGACGGGCAGGTGCGCCGGGTAGTTGAGGACGAACGGAGCGCTCTCCTGCGCGTCGGCTGCGAGAGCCTCGGATACGGCGGACGGGGACGGATTCACTGAACTGGTCACAGTTCCTCCAGTCTCTCACGGCTCGGCAAGGCGATTTCGGTGGTCAACCCTGTGGGAGAACCGTCAGAGCACCGCTCAGTGCGCCGGTACCTCGAGGAACTTCGGGCGTCCCTTACGCGGATCGGCCAGGAGGTCGGCGAACGACTCGGTGTTGCGCGAGAGCGTGACGAGGAGGTCTCCACTCGGCGTCGCGAGTTCCGGATGCGCGAGCGGCTGGTAGGCGACGACGCCGTCACCTTGGGAGTACGGTTCGGCCACGGCCCGTTCGCCCCGCCAGGGCCCCGACGGGGTGGGCGCGCTCCACACCCCGATGTTCTGCCCGAACTCACCGCCCTGCTTCGACACGAGCACGAAGCGCTCGCCTCGGCGCACGACGGAGAAGGTCTGTGAGACACCCTCGTGCGCGAGAAGGAACGGACGGGCAGCCCCCGCGTCGGTGACGAACGTGCGGCCGTTCCAGAACTGCCACTCCGGGCCGTCGGACAGCTGCGCGAGTCGGGTTCGCGCCACGTACGCACCCTTTCCGGTGCTGCCCTTTGGCTGCTGGCTGCCGTAGACGTAGACCCAGCCCTCGTCGCCGACAAGCGCCGAACCCCAGTTGATCTGCTCGGCATCGGCGTTGTCGGGCGTCACGTCGAATCGGGTGACGGGCTGCGGCGCGCCGCCACGCTCGACGGCGTAGACGGCCATCGTCATGCCGCGGTAGGAGAAGTCGAAGAGGCCCTCCTCCCCCGGTTCGATCCGGGAGCACCCGACGAGGACGATGTCGGCACCGCGCATCGGCACCGTCATGGCGCTGTTGGGCCAGCACACACGGCGTCCCTCGAATCCGCCGATGACCGGGCCGTTTCCCGGAGCGCGCACCTCGTCGAAGCACCGCCCCGTCCCGACGAGCATGCTGTTGGCGACCACACGGGGGTTCGTGCCCTTCGCCCGTGTGGTGTCGCCGAAGATCCAGAGCACCCGTCCATCGCTGAGCGGGGTCGTCACCCCGACGTCGCCGCTGCGCCAGGTCGCGAGCGACAACGACGCCATGTCGCTTTCCCGCTCGGCGGCCGACGCCCGTGTGACTGCACGTTTCTCGGCACTGCACTCGCTGCGCACGAGAGCGTTCGGTGCGACCGCGAGCGCCTTGTCGGCCTTGTCGAGAAAGGGTCGCGACCCGATGCGATCGGTGGAATCGGGGACGTTGAGCGTGCAGCCAGCGAAGGCGAGCGTGAGGCCGGTGGCCCCCACGAGTGCGACACGGCGATGTCGCACTCGTGTTGGCCTGCTCCGGCGCGGCGTCATCGTCAGGGAAGCAGCTGCGAGACGGCGTGGATGAAGAGGCCGACGAGGCCACCGACGACGGTGCCGTTGATACGGATGAACTGCAGGTCGCGCCCGACGAACGTCTCGATGCGATCCGACGCGTCCTGCGCGTCCCAGCGCTCGACCGTCGAGGAGATGAGGGTCGTGATCTCGTGGCCGTAACTCGTGACGAAGCTGGCCGCGCCCGACTCGAGGCGTCGCTCCACGGTGGCGCGCAATGCCTCGTCGTGCTGGAGCCGGTCGCCGAGGGCGCGCAGGTGTTCGACCATCCGCTCGCGCAGGGCACCCTGCTCGTCGAGGAGCGCGTCAGTGAGCATGCGGCGTACCGACCCCCACAGGGCGATCGCCGAGTCGGCGACGCTCGGATGGTCGAGGAAACGCTCCTTGATGTTCTCCGCCTGCTCCTGCGTACGCTCGTCGTGCTGCAGGTCGTGGGCGGCGCGGGCGAGGAAGGCGTCGATGGCCTTGCGCATGTTGTGGTTCGGGGTGTCGCGCACCTCGGCGAGCCACTTGACGATCTCGAGGTGGATGCGATCGACGACGGCGTCGTCGAGCCACTGCGGTGACCACCAGGGGGCCTTGGCACCGACGATGCGGGAGACGGCTTCCTTGTTCTCGCTCACCCACACGTGCATCTCGGTGACACACACGTCGACGAAACCGTGGTGGGTGCCGTCGGCGACGATGCCCTCGAGCAGATGGCCGGCGAGTTCACCGATGGGTTCGCGGCGCAGTCGCGGCAGGAGGACGGTGTCGAGGAAGTGGCGCACCTCGTCGTCGTCGAGGGTTTCGACGGCGCGACAGAGGGCCGGGGCCGCGTCGGCGACGACACGCTCCGCATTGCCGGGACGCTCGATCCACTCACCGAGCCGGCGTGGAATCTCGGCCTGACCGATACGTTCGGTGACGAGTTCGGGCGTGAGGAAGTTCGAGCCGACGAACTCCTCGAGGCTCTTGCCGAGCTGGTCCTTGCGCGTCGGGATGATGGCGGTGTGCGGCACCTTGAGGCCGAGCGGGTGGCGGAACAACGCCGTCACGGCGAACCAGTCGGCGACGGCACCCACCATCGCGGCCTCGGAGGCGGCGTTGACATAGCCCCAGACGCCGGCTCGGCCGTGTGTCAGGACGAAGACGAGCGCCGCGAACGCCAGCAGGCCCGTGGCCACGAAGCGCATGCGGCGCAGGGCGGCTCGGCGCTGTTCGTCGGATTCGGGAAGGGCGAGGCTCGTCGACACCCCGACAGAATAGCGAGCGTGCGTCAGGTGGCGAGACGCCTCACGGTATTGGCGAGGGAATCGAGCTGTTGCTGGATCTCGGGCCAGGTCTGTTCGAGGTCGATGTGGCGCGCGTGGACGACGGTTCCGGTACCTGGCATCCGAATGCGTGAGGCCGGACGGCGCGCCGCGTGGGCGTAGACGACGAGGGCGTTCGCGAGGCCGAGGGACGAGGCCTGGACAACGACGGGGAAGAACGTGGCGGCGTCGTTCGCGATGGCCGTCATCGCCGAAGCGGCCGCTCCGCGGGATCGGGTGCCGGTCATGGCGCCGAACGATGGCGGCATTGCGCTGCGCTGCAGGGCGCGGGCCGTCACGTCGGAGGTGACGGCGTCCGGCGTGCCGAGGTGGTAGCAGGTGCCCAACACGAGCACCGGACCGCGCGGGCCACTGACGAGAACGTCGGCGTTGGCCTGCACCCCACTCGACTCCCCCGGGGCGAGCTGTTCGGTCTGTTCGACACGCAGCCCGGGCCATAGACGCGAGCGCAGCTCACCGGCCACGAAGCGCAGGAAGACGTACTCGACGTCGAGCAGGAACGCGTGCGCCTGCTGTACGCCCTCCTCGTGCCGGATGGCGAAACCGTCGAGCGCGAGACGCGCGAGGTCGAGCGCCTGTTCGTAGTGCTCGTTGAGTCGCGTGATGACGATGTCCGGTGCGCGCTCGGCGGCGGACGGCGAGCCGACGCCCTCGAAGCGGGCGAGCAGTTCGACGGCTCGACGCCGAGTGGGCGGCGACAAGCCGTGACCCGTGAGGATGACGCGCACCGCGGCGGCGAGGACGCGGTTCTCCTCGATGTCGGCCGTGAAGTCGTCGTAGCGGCACTCGGGCTGCGCAGCGGTCCACGGACGTCGGGCAATCTCCTCGACAAGCAGGCGCCCACGGATCGTGGCGAGTGGTTCCTGACGCGACTGGTAACCGTGCAGAAGGCCGCGACGGGTGGCCGCTTCGATGGCCCGCAGGACCGCGAGGGCTGACCCGTCGAGCAGTTCGTCACTCGCGAAACCGCTCGTGCCCTGCCCCCAGACGACCTCGTCGCCGAGGCCGGCCAGCATCGCGAAGAGCGAGTGCATCGGCGCGGCCGGAGTAATACGGATCTGCAGGCCCGGCACGCTGATCGATCCGACCCATGACGTCGTCTCGAGGACGACCGTCTGCGGGTCGGCGGTGGCGAGCACCTTGACCTTGTCGTCGGCGACGGCGAAGAGGGCGCTGCGTCCTTCGGCGCTCAGGCGGACCGGTGCGGAGCGGGCATGCTCACCGACGACGACCGTCTTCACCTGTTCGCCGGCCACCGCCTCGGTCATCCGCCGTCGCGCGCCGTGGCGCTGTCGGAAGCGGCCTCCGCACGAGCGGCTTCGCCGTGGCGCGCCTCGACGGCGTCCCACGTGAACGTGGCGAGCACGTCCTCGCGGCCGTAGAGCTGGTCCTCGATGAACGGGTAGATGCCGTACTGCCACACCCGGCGCAACTTCTCGTCGTCGAGATCGGTCGACATGAAATGGCTGTGACCGATCTGCAGGTGCGGGCCGCGCAGGATCTGACGCAGTTCGTCGTTCACGCGGTCGACGAGACCGGCCACCCACACGGGGCCGTCGTTCTTGGCGAGCCAGCGCGCGAGCAGTCCCTCCATCGGACCCTCGTGCGGCATGAACGGCAGGAAGTGGAAGCGACGACGCAGCGCCGCGTCGACGAGCGCGATGGACCGGTCGGCCGTGTTCATCGTGCCGATGAAGTACAGGTTCGCCGGCAGCTGGAAGCCTTCGTCGGGGCGGTAGCTCGTCATGACCGAGTGGGAGCGGTACTCGAGCAGGAAGAGCAGTTCACCGAAGACGCGCGGCAGGTTGGCGCGGTTGATCTCGTCGATGATCATGACGTGCGGCGTCGTCGGGTCGGCCTCGGCCGCCTCGGCGAGCAGCGCCAGCGGGCCCTTACGCAGTTCGTAGACCATCGCGCCGCCGGCGTCGAGGCGCGGGCGATAGCCCTCGAAGAAGTCCTCGTAGGAGGTCGAGGGGTGGAACTGGACGATGGCGCGCTTGGCGGGGTCCGGCTGGAGCGCGGCGGCGAAGCGCTGAGCCATGAACGTCTTGCCAGTACCGGGCGGGCCGTAGAAGATGACCTGCTTCTTGTCCTTGAGCAGGCCGTCGATCTCGCGGACGAACTCCTCGTCGACGAGCAGGTCGGCGGCGGCCTCGGCGAGCAGGTCGCGCTCGGGGTCGATGCTCGACTCACCGGTGCGCAGCAGCCAGTGGGCGAACTGGGCCTGACCCCACGGATCGGCGGGCAGGAGGGGCTCGAGCTTGGCACGCAGGCGATCGCCCGCGAGGACGTGCAGGCGTCCGCGCGAGAGCTCACGGCGGCGCGGCAGCGACACGTCGAGGGCCTGCGCCATGGCCACCTTGCCATCGCGTCCGGCCATCGCGTAGACGGGCAAGTAGCGGTGCGGGTGCGCGATGGCGAGAAGCTTCATGACGACGGACTCGTCGAGTGCCACGTCGTCGGAGTTCGTGGGCGCGAGGGCCGCGTCGATGCGGTCGGCGTCGTCGCCTTCGCCCCACAGCAGGTGCGTCAGGGTGCGCGAGAGGTTCTCCAGGCCCTGCGCGTCGAGCGCGGCGAGGCGGGCGTCGAGGACCGAGTGCGTGCCGGTGGAGCCGTACGCTCCCCCGGCGATGATGCGCCGGAACGTCGCGAGGTCGAACGCCGCGAGCGCCTCGGGCTCCAACGACGCGGCGAACTCACGGCGTCGTTCGATGTGCCACTGGTCGCGCTCGGCCGGGTACGGACGCTCGGCGAGGAACGTGCGCAGGGCGACGGCGAGTTCCTCGTCGACGCCGGCGCCGCGTGTGTCGGCGCCACGCATGATGTCGACGAGCGGCATGAGACGGCGAACCGTCTCCTCGATCTCGTCGCCGAAGTCGATGCTTCCCACTCCTTCGGGATGCGGGAACCAGCGCCCCACGAAGACGTCGCCGCCCTCGTAGGTGTCGCCCGTCGGACGCAGACGGTCCGACGACGAGGTGGGCGCCACATGAATGAACTCGAGGCCTTCGGGTAGGGCACCGTCGAGGCGCGTGCCGAGCGCTTCGTGACGCGCGGAGCTCGAGGCGCCCTCCCCCCCGGAGACCAGACCGACGGCGATGCCGGAGCGCGTGAGCCAGACCCGGATGCCGGGTGCGCCACCGCTGCTCGCAGGCAGCAGCCACGTCGTGTGCGAGTCACAGCGGTACGCGGCGCGTGCCGTCGTGTCGGTACGAGTCTGCAGGCTCGTCTCCGCGAGGTCGACGCCGGTGACACGCTCGAGCGCCTTGTGCAGGGCGCGCGCGACGAGAGCGGCGTGACCACGCAGCTGCAGTGCAAGGGATGCAGCGCGTGCCTCGTCCTCCGCGGCGGCGTAGCCGACACCGGGGGTGTACGTGGCGTGCAGGCGAGCGGCTTCCTCCGTGAGGGCGGGCAGTGCCTCGCCGAAGCCGACGAACGAGGGGTCGTCACCGAGGTGGCTGACGACGCGCTGGGCGATGTGCGATTGCCCGGGCGCGAAAGCGCGTGCGAGGTCGACGAACGCGACGTAGCGCTCCGCATGGGTGAGATGACGGCCCATCCATCCCAGGGTCTGGAACGTGTCCGATCCACCCGGCCACAGGATCGGCCAATCGGCCTCCGTGTCCGTGGCCCACATGAGCGACAGCACCGACGGAATGCGTGAAAGGTCCGGGCCTGCTCCCCCCACGGTCTCCTCGACGAGACGGATCGCGGCCGTGGCTTCGTCGTAGGACGTGGGTGTGTGCAGCGCCCAGGCAAGTGCCGCCTCGAGTTCACTACGTCGGCCCTCACAGTGGGCCACGACGCGCGGCAGCCAGTGCCGTGCCAGCGACACGGCAGCCGAGTACGGGCCGGGACGAGCGGCCCACTCCTCCAGACGGGACGTGAAGAGGTCGACGTCCGGCGAGCGCATCATGTCGGCGATGAACTCGCGCGCCTCGCCGCACCGCACGGGAGCGAGGGCGTCAAGCTGGTGCCCGGACCCGACGAACACCGGATCCGCTTCGGCCCGAGCTCGCATGAGGTCGAACGTGCTCGCCCACCGGGCGAGGTCGAGCCGACGCTGGGCGGCTTCCGCTTCGTCAGGCGGCGGCGCGTGCACGTCCATCGGTTACCTGTCGTCCGTTCGTCGTGAATGCTTCGTCCGCGGCCTCGAGGTGAGGTCTCGTCACCGAGGCAGCGGAATCCATCCTACGTCGCAGCACGACATGGAACGCCCGTACGACTCCTCCGGTCCTCGGGCGTTCCCCGGGCGCTTCGCCGCACGGCGGAAGGCCCGGGGCGCCTCGTCAGGCTCCTCAGTTGACGACGCGCAGACGGATCGTCTCCGGCATCGACCGCAGCTGGTCGAGCAGCGCCTCGGACAGCTGGGAAACGACGTCGGTGACGACGTAGCCGCTCTCGGCCGAGGTGTCGAGCATCTGGCCCTCGATGTTGACGCCGTGCTCGGCGAGGATACCGTTCATCCGGGCCAGGACGCCGGGGACGTTCTGGTGGAAGTGGATGAGGCGGTGCTGGCCGGGACGCTCGGGCAGGTTGAGCGAGGGCAGGTTGACGTTGAGCGTCGTCGAACCGCGCTGGATGTAGTCGCGCAGCTTCGCGGCGACGAAGCGACCGATGTCCTCCTGCGCCTCCTCGGTCGAGCCGCCGATGTGCGGGGTGAGGACGACGTTCGCGAGGCCCTGCAGGGGCGAGCTGAACGGTTCACCCTTCGACTTGGGCTCCTCGGGGAATACGTCGACGGCGGCACCGGCGATGTGGCCGGACTCGAGGTGCGTCTTGAGCGCGTCGTAGTCGACGACGAAGCCGCGCGAGAGGTTGAGGAACAGCGCCCGCGGACGCATGGCTGCGAACTGCTCGGCGCCGAAGAAGCCGGCGTTGCCGGAGCGACCGTCGACGTGGAGCGTGACGACCTCGGCGACCGACAGCAGCTCCTCGAGGGAGCTGCACCGCGTGGCGTTTCCGAGCGCGAGCTTGTCGTCGGTGTCGTAGAAGTAGACCTTGAAACCGAGCATCTCGGCGACGACGGACAGCTGGGAACCGATGTTGCCGTACCCGACGATGCCGAGGCGGCGACCGCGCACCTCGTGGCTGCCCTTGGCGTCCTTGAACCAGACTCCGTCGTGCAGCGCGCGATCCTTCTCGGTGAGACGGCGGGCCATGATGATGATTTCGGCGATGGCGAGCTCGACGACCGAGCGCGTGTTGGAGAACGGCGCGTTGAACACGACGACGCCCTTCTGCGCTGCCACGTCCAGGTCGATCTGGTTCGTGCCGATGCAGAAGGCTCCGATGGCCTCGAGGCTCGCCGCGTTCTCGAGGACGCGGGCCGTCACCTCGGTCTTGGAGCGGATGCCGAGCAGCTGAACACCCTCGAGCGCCTCGATGAGCTCGTCCTCGTCGAGAGCCCCGACGCGGGTCTCGACCTCGAAACCGGCATCACGGAGCAAGGACTCACCGAGGGGGTGGACGTTCTCGAGCAGCAGTGCCTTCACAGGGAGAGTTCCTTTCCGGTGTGGCGGTTGCGCCCGCCAATGAGGTCGCGGGCTGCTCACATCATGAGACAGCACCGGGCGCCGCGGACGCCGACGCATCTCACGAAATAAGACGAGCGCGGGGCGCCGCCCCGAAGGACGACGCCCCGCACTCGATCAGGGCTGAGCGATCAGCTGCAGCCGGAGGTGCTTCCGCAGCCCTCGCAGACGTAGCAGGAGCCGGCGGGACGCATCTTCGTGCCGCAGGTCATGCACATCGGGGCGTCGGCTGCCTTGCCCTGGAACTTCTCCATGAGCTCGGCCGAACTGTGGATCTCGGAGCCGACCTCACGGGCGGAGGCCGCACCGGAACCGGACTTCACCTCGTCGGCGTGCTCCTCCGTGGAGGTGGCAGCTGCCGGACGCTCACCGCGTGCCGCCGCCGGGGCGACGGACTGCGAGTTGGACTCGGCGTCGAACGGCTCGTCGTCGCTCTCGATCGGCGTGTAGGAGCCGGTCTCGAGCTGGCGAGCGCGTTCCTCGGCCGTGTGGATGCCCATGAACGAACGCGTGTCGAAGTCGAGGTAGTCGAGCGCCAGGCGGCGGAAGACATAGTCCATGATCGACTGCGCCATACGCACGTCCGGGTCGTCCGTCATACCGGCCGGCTCGAAGCGCAGGTTCGTGAACTTCTCGACGAACGTCTCGAGCGGCACGCCGTACTGCAGGCCGATCGACACGGCGATGGAGAACGCATCCATGACACCGGCGAGCGTCGAACCCTGCTTACCGAACTTGAGGAAAAGCTCACCGAGATCGCCGTTCTCGTACGTGCCGGCGGTGAGGTAACCCTCCGCGCCACCCACGGCGAACGACGTCGTCTGCGACGAGCGACGCTTCGGTAGGCGCTTGCGCACGGGGCGGTACTCGACGATCTTCTCGACCGGCGTCTCGGCGACGGTCTCCGTGGCCGTCGCGGGCTCGGAGCTCTTCTCGTTCTTGCCCGACGAGAGCGGCTGGCCGACCTTGCAGTTGTCACGGTAGACGGCGATGGCCTTGAGACCGAGCTTCCAACCCTCAAGGTGCACCTCGGCGATGTCCTCGACCGAGGCCGACTCCGGCAGGTTGACCGTCTTGGAGATAGCACCCGACAGGAACGGCTGGCAGGCGGCCATCATGCGGACGTGGCCCATCGGGGAGATGGAGCGCGCACCCATGGCGCAGTCGAAGACCTCGTAGTGCTCCGGCTTGAGGCCGGGAGCGTCGATGACGTGGCCCTTGTCGGCGATGTGCTCGACGATCGCCTCGATCTGCTCTTCCTGGTAGCCGAGCTTCTTCAGCGCGCGCGGAATCGTCTGGTTGACGATCTGCATCGAACCGCCGCCGACGAGCTTCTTGAACTTCACGAGCGAGAAGTCCGGCTCGATACCGGTGGTGTCGCAGTCCATCATGAAGCCGATGGTGCCGGTGGGCGCGAGGACGGAGGCCTGCGCGTTGCGGAAGCCGCCCTTCTCACCGTTCTCGACGACGTCGGCCCAGGCCTTCGTCGCGAGCGCGTGGATGTCGCTGGCCATGGCGCCCATGTCCTTGTGCGAGGCGAGCTCGTCGTTCGCGGCACGGTGCTTGCGCATGACGCGGTTGTGAGCGTCGGCGTTGCGGGCGTAACCGGCGTACGGTCCGACGACGGAAGCCATCTCGGCGGAGCGCTTGTAGGCGGCACCCGTGAGCAGCGACGTGATGGAACCGGCCAGCGCACGGCCGCCGTCCGAGTCGTAGCCGTGGCCGGTGGCCATGAGGAGCGCACCGAGGTTGGCGTAACCGATGCCGAGCTGGCGGTAGTCGACCGTCGTCTTGCCGATGGACTCCGTCGGGAAGTCGGCGAAGCAGATGGAGATGTCCATCGCCGTGATGACGAGCTCGACGACCTTCTGGAAGGTGACGGCGTCGAACGTGTCGTCGTCCTTGAGGAACTTCAGGAGGTTGAGCGAGGCCAGGTTGCAGCTGGAGTTGTCGAGCGACATGTACTCCGAGCACGGGTTGGACGCCGTGATGCGGCCCGTCTCCGGGTTCGTGTGCCACGCGTTGATCGTGTCGTCGTACTGCACACCCGGGTCGGCGCACTCCCACGCGGCCTTGTTGATCTTGTCGAACAGCTCGCGGGCGTCGACCGACTCGATGACCTCACCCGTGTCACGGGCACGCAGGCCGAAGGTTGTGCCGTCCACGACGGCCTTCATGAACTCGTCGCTGACACGAACGGAGTTGTTCGCGTTCTGGTACTGCACGGAGACGATGTCGCGGCCACCGAGGTCCATGTCGAAACCGGCGTCACGCAGCGCACGGATCTTGTCCTCCTCGCGCGCCTTCGTCTCGATGAACTCCTCGATGTCCGGGTGGTCGACGTCGAGGACGACCATCTTGGCCGCACGACGCGTGGCGCCGCCGGACTTGATGGTGCCTGCCGAGGCGTCGGCGCCGCGCATGAACGAGACCGGGCCGGAGGCGGTGCCACCGGAGGACAGCAACTCCTTCGAGGAACGGATACGCGAGAGGTTGAGGCCGGCACCGGACCCGCCCTTGAAGATGAAGCCCTCTTCCTTGTACCAGTTGAGGATCGAGTCCATCGAGTCGTCGACGGACAGGATGAAGCACGCGCTGACCTGCTGCGGGCTCGCCGTACCCACGTTGAACCACACCGGCGAGTTGAACGAGAAGACCTGGTGCAGCAAGGCGTACGTGAGCTCGTGCTCGAAGATCTCGGCGTCGGCGTCGGACGCGAAGTAGCCGTTGTCCTTGCCGGCCTTCGTGTACGTGAGCACGACGCGGTCGATGAGCTGCTTGAGCGACTTCTCGCGAGCGTCCGACCCCAGCGCGCCACGGAAGTACTTCGTCGTGACGATGGTGGAGGCGTTGAGCGACCAGAAGTCGGGGAACTCGACACCACGCTGCTCGAAGATCGTCTCGCCGGTCTTCCAGTTCTGCTGGACGACATCACGCAGCTCCCAGGTCACCGCGTCGTAGGGGTGGACGCCCGGGGTGGTGAAGATCCGCTCGATCGTGACGCCGTTGTTCCGGCGACCCGACTTGGCTCGAGCCTTCGTGGTCTCGGTCATGACCGCATGCCTCCTGGCACTTCTCGTGGGTTAGGTGTGGTGTGTCGTGAAGTAGGGGGTAAGCCGGTGGAGCTCAGCCGGCGTCGCGCAGAGCGTGCCTGCGCAGGTCGGCGACGGCGTCCTCGAAGTCAGTCAGTGACTCGAAGGCCTGGTACACGGACGCGAACCGCAGGTACGCGACGTGGTCGAGTTCGCGCAGCGGGCCGAGGATCTCGATGCCGACATCGTGGGCGTCGATCTCCGCAGCCCCCTTGGAGCGGATCGACTCCTCCACCTGCTGAGCGAGGACGGCGAGCTGATCGTCGGAAACCGGGCGGCCCTGGCAGGCCTTGCGCACGCCCGACATGACCTTGTCGCGAGAGAAGGGTTCGCTCACACCGGAGCGCTTGACGACCGTGAGGCTCGCGGTCTCGACGGTGGAGAAACGCTTGCCGCAGTCGGGGCACTGGCGGCGACGCTTGATGCAGGTGCCGTCCTCGGTCGAACGGGAGTCGACCACACGGGAGTCGGCGTTGCGGCAGAAGGGACAGTGCACGGGCCACGCCTCTCGATCGCAGGATTCCACCGCCTCGTGACGGTATGAACCCCAACACCGGCATCGCGGGAATTCTTCCGCAAACAACCACATGTTGGGGGCATTAGGGCACCTGTGCCCTACATCTAGGAATCCTAGGTTGCGTTGGCGACCGCTCGCAACCGTGTCGGCAAACCCGGCGCACCAACCCCAGCAATGACGCGGAAAAGATGTGCGGCTCGCCCCAGCGACACGCCGAGGGGGCCGCTCAGCCTGCCGGAACGAGAATTCGCTGGCCGGCCTGAACGTGCATCGAGCTCATGCTGTTGGCCTCCTGGATGGCCACGACACCACGGTCGTTACGCAGGGACGGCAGCTCACGAGCGGCGATCTGAGAAAGGGTCTCCCCGTCCTTCACCGTGACCGACGTCGCGCCACCGGCAGGGTTAGCTTCGGCCACGGCCTTGGCCGCAAGGAGGCCACCGCCGACGAGAACCAGAAGCGCCAGAAGGGCGGCGAAGCGACGGCGAGCGAGAACGGCACGACGCGTCAACGGGGCGCGCCGCGTGCTACGACCACCCTCGAGGGAATCGACGACCGCAGGCCCCGACGGAACGAGGTGCAGGTGACGACGGGGGCTCGGCGCGACCGCCGGGACGTCCAGACTGGGCACAGCACTCATGTTCATTCCTCCTGACTCGGCGCGGATGCATCGAACATCCGTGCGATAGAACAACTGTACGACACAAACGTTCGAAAGCAAGGCTGTCGGCGGCGTGTTTCTCGTACATGTTTGCGAAAACTGTGTACGGTGGTGCCTACGTTGATCCCGAACGCTCACACCGAATCAGCGGCCACCGACAACCCCGGAATTCCGGGGAGAATCAGGGCTCCGCACCGAGGTCCGCGTCCGCGAGATCACTGTTTTCGTCGATGTGAGGAGACGCCATGGGTGAGGTCCACTCCATGAACAACCGCGCGAAGGGCAAACTGACCCCGCGCCAGCAGAAAGTGCTCACCGTCATCCGGCGCTCGGTCGACGAGCGCGGTTACCCGCCGAGTCTGCGCGAGATCGGTGAGGCCGTCGGGCTGACGAGCCCGAGCTCCGTCGCACACCAGCTCGCCACGCTCGAGCGCAAGGGTTACCTGCGTCGCGACCCCAACCGCCCTCGCGCCATGGAGGTCGTCTCCCCCGACGACGGCGCCGACACCCGCGGTTACCGCGGAGGCACCTCGGTGCGTGCAGCGTCCGAGAGCACGTACGACGAGACCGACTCGGGCAACGAGCGTCCGCAGGCCTCCTTCGTCCCCGTCGTCGGACGCATCGCCGCCGGCGGGCCGATCCTGGCCGAGCAGGCCGTCGAGGACGTGTTCCCCCTCCCCCGTCAGATCGTCGGTGACGGCGAACTGTTCCTGCTCAAGGTCGTCGGCGACTCGATGATCGAAGCCGCCATCTGCGACGGCGACTGGGTCGTCGTGCGCCAGCAGCCGGAGGCGTCCAACGGTGAGATCGTGGCGGCGCTGCTCGACGGCGAGGCCACCGTGAAGACGTTCAAGCGCACGAACGGCAAGACGTGGCTCCTGCCCGCGAACGAGAACTACGAGCCGATCGACGGCGACGAAGCCAGCATCATGGGCAAGGTCACGGCGGTGCTGCGCAGCGTCTGACTCTCGCCCACCCTCACGTCGTCGCGTTCGCCTCGGTCTGCACCTGCAGGCCGAGGCGTTCGCATGTCGCGGTGAGGGTGGCACCAAGCGGTTCGTGCAGCACGAGATCGGCGCGCTCCGAACCGCGCATGCTTCCCAGACCGACCAGGGCCACGGGCTTGCCCGCCTTGAGCGCGGCCGAGACGAACCGGAAGCCCGACATCACCTTGAGCGAACTTCCGAGAACGAGAACCGCCCGTGACAGTTCGAGCTGCGCGTAGCAGTGCTCAACCGTCGCGGTGGGCACGCTCTCGCCGAACATCACGACGTCGGGCTTGACGACGAGCGAACCACAGTGCGGACAGGCCACGAGGACGAACGCATCCTCTGCACTCCGGGCAACCTCGGCGTCTCCGTCGGCCAACAGGGCCACGTCGCGCGGGAGGTTCGGGTTGGCGTCGCGGATGCGTCCCTGGAACTCGGATCGATCCGAGCGGCTGCCGCACTCGACGCACTGCACCGAGGAGAGAGAACCGTGCAGTTCGAGGGCGTCCGCTCCGGAGGCCGCATGAAGACCGTCGACGTTCTGCGTCACGAGGTGTTGCACGAGACCTGCGCGCTGCAAGGCTGCAACAGCGTGGTGGCCGCCGTTGGGCCGAGCCGCGGCGAAACGTTCCCACCCGACGGCGCTGCGAACCCAGTAGCGTCGGCGCGCGTCGTCCCCGCTGAGGAACTGCTGGAACGTCATGGGAACCGTTCGGCGGGTGCCGTCAGGCTTGCGGTAGTCGGGAATGCCCGACTCGGTCGAGAGACCCGCCCCGGTGAGCACGAACAGGTCGCCCCGCGCGACGAACTCCGCCAACTCTGCAGTCACAGGTGGCCCCTCTCATTCGACAATCGATAGAAACTACAACATCCGATAACGCCGGGTTATTCTCTACGGATGATCGACGCCGCCGGCCTTCGGGTCATGAAAGCCATTGCCCAGGAGGGTAGCTTCACCGCTGCCGCTGCTTCCCTGGGCTACTCCCAGCCTGCCGTGTCCCAGATGGTGCGCCGCTTGGAGGACAAGACGGGCACGGCTCTCGTCGAGCGCCTCGGACGTTCGGTGCGTCTGACCGAGGCGGGCCACGTGCTCGCCCGCACAGCCACTCCGGTGCTCGCCGCTCTCGAGGCGGCGGAGGGCGAAGTGGCCTCGATCGCCGGCCTGAGGGCGGGACGAGTGCGCCTCATGGCCTTCCCCTCGGCCTCGTCGACCGTCGTCCCACGAGCGCTGTCGCTCGTCAAGCAGCGCTACCCCGACGTTCAGGTCACCTTCGCGGAAGCGGAGCCGCCGGAGTCACTCGCGGCGCTTCGGGCGGGAGATTGCGATGTTGCAGTCGCGTTCTCCTACGACGGCGACGAGATCGCGGCACACGCGGAGGATCTCGAGGGGTTCACCACGCTCGACCTGCTCGAGGACGAGGTGCGCCTCGCCGTACCGGCCGATCACCCGTTTGCCGGAAGGGGCTCCGTGTCGATGGAGGAGCTCGAGTCCGCGTCGTGGATCGCCGGATGCCCGCGCTGCCGGGGCCACCTGCTCTCGCTCGCCACCTCGGCGGGTTACACCCCTGACGTCGCGTTCGAGACCGAGGACTACGTCACCGTGCTCGGACTCGTGGCCGAGGGGTTGGGCGTGGCCCTCATCCCGGAGCTCATCCTGCGTTCGACCCAGCACCCCCGCGTGGCCACCATCGCCATCGAGCCGGCGAGCCGGCGTTCGGTTCAGGCTGTCACCACGCCCGACCTCCAGCGTGTGCCGGCGGTCAAGGCCACCCTCGACGCGCTGCGGGAAGCAACCGACGCTCTGCCGAACCTGTAGACGGTTCCCTCCGGCTCGCGAGTGAAATCTCCTGCGACTCTCACCGGTGTCATCTCTGCGGTTCGACCGTGAGCGATCTACCGACGGGTACGACGTCGAGGTCTCCTGAAAGGTCCGTTCGGTAGACGGCTGTTCCGCTCTGGGCGAGTAACGACAGGAGCGATTCCTTCGGGTGCCCGTAATCGTTGCCCTCCCCCACCCCGATGAGGCCGACCCGCGCCGAAGCCGCCCGATAGAGCCCGGCACTCTGGTTCGCGCTGCCGTGGTGAGCGACCTTGACGAGGTCGTAGGGACGCGTCGCTGCTCGGCGCGTCACCTCCCCGATGCACGCGGCCTGCGCCTCCCGTTCGACGTCGCCGAGCATGAGCGCATGCACGCTCGGCGTCGCCACATCGAGCACGAGGGAAGCATTGTTGACCGGCGAACCCGCCGCCAACGCTCGGCGCGGCCAGAGGACGTCGAGCACGGCGTCACCGACACGGACCTGCTGACCCGGTGCGAGGCGTTGCGCAACCTTCCCGTAACGGCGCAACACCTGCCTCGTCTGGGCATCGGCATCCCTCTCCCCTCGGCCACCACGAGGGCTCGAGCTGTGGCTCGTCAGCCACGTCACGAAGACCTCGGCCGACGGCTGCCGCTCGAGTACGGCCCCAAGACCATCGACGTGGTCGGCATGCAGGTGCGTGAGCACGACGGCGTCCACACGCGTCACGCCGTGACGATCGAGGCACCCGGTGACGTCCCCTTCCTCGGGTCCGGTGTCGACGAGGATCGCCGCCTGCTCACCGGTGCGTACCAAGGCGGCATCTCCCTGCCCGACGTCGCACTGGGCATACAGCCACCCCGGATCTGCGCGTCCCTCTCCGGGGATCGGAAGCCACAGGGCCGCGGGGACGAGCGCCACCAACGTGACGGATGCCCACCCTCGAAGGCCGAGCCACGGGACGATTCGCCACCCGAACAGGAGCGCCGCGAGGAGGACGACGGCCAGCACGATGCCGGGCGCCCCGCTCGGCCACGGCAACGAGCCCCCTGGCACGGACGCGGCGACGTGGGCAATCGTGGAAATGACCCAGGCGGGAAGACCCGCCGCCCACACGAGCAGATCGGCCAGAGCCGGGACGAGTGGTGCCACGAGCAGAACGACCGTCCCCGCGAGCGTGGCCGGTGCGACAAAGGGCTCCGCGAGAACGTTCGCCGGCAGGGAAACGAGCGACACGGCACCACTCAGCGCCACGAGGATGGGCAAGCACAGCGCCTGGGCGGCGACGGGAATGAGACACAGTTCGATCGCGTGGGTCAGCTTCGACGACGGCGTTTGCGGCAACCGTTCCGTCAGGGCGTTCGCCCATCGCTTCGCGAAGAGCACGAGGCCGAGCGTGGCGAGCGCCGAGAGCGCGAACCCCGCACTCACGGCGAGCCACGGATCCCACATGAGGAGCAGCGTGATGGCCGCCCCGAGCGCCGGGCAGGCAGCTTTCGGTCTGCCCCACGACGTGCCGAGCAAGCCGACGATGCCCATCGCTCCGGCACGGACAACGCTCGGATCCGGATGGCACACGAGCACGTAGAGGAGGACGACAAGAAGAGCCGCCACTGTGCGGGCGCGCCGACGCAGACCAGACCAGGACAGACACCACGACGCCGCGACGAGCACAATGGTGACGTTCGACCCGCTCACCGCGTTGAGGTGCGACATGCCCGTGACGCTCATGTCGTCGTTCAACTCGGTCGGGATCGCGGCAACGTCACCGACGACGAGAGCCGGCACGAGGCCGCGCGGGTCGTCCGGGAGGTTTCGAGCCGCGTGCGACAGACCCCGGCGCAAGACTTCGAGTTGTGCGATGACCGGTGGCGACCCGTCAAGGACATGAGGTCCACCGCGCGCCACGAGCAGCGCCTGGGCAGACCCGAGCCGTTCCGAGGGCGCGAGTCTGGCCTTCACATCGAGCCGAGCTCTCCACGGCACGGTCCGCCACCGCCCGTCACCGATCAGGACGACCGGCGTCGCCACGTCGACCCGCGTTCCGCGGGCCTGGACTCGGTGCACGGTGAGGGGAACGAGATACCGCGTCTCCGCAGCGCCCGGCCCCTTAGGTTCAAGGGCGCGGGGTTGCCCCGTGACGACGGCCTCGAACGTTCCGCTGGCTCGTTCGGCCGCCAACTCGGCGAGCGGCCCCTGACGTTGGTGAGCGAGTTGTCCTCCGGCCGCCGTGGCGATCAGCGCCGTGACGACCGCACAGAAGGCAACGGCCACGACGAGCGCGCGCCGAACCCGCGACAGGAACAGCGCTCCCCCCAGCGCTGCGGCGGCGAGCGCCACCACGAGGACCTCGGTGGCCGAGGCTCGTAGTGCGAGCAACACGGCGAGCACGCCCCAGCCACAACATGCCGCGCCGAGCAGCCGGAGGTCGTGCTCGCTCCTCACACCGTGACCTTGGAGCGCAGCCGCTCCAGGGCCTTGTCACCGATGCCGCTGACCTCACCCAACTCCTCGACGCTCGAGAATCGGCCGTGTTCTGTGCGCCAGTCGAGGATTCTCTGCGCGAGGACCGGTCCCACTCCGGGCAGGGTGTCGAGCGCGGCCGCGTCGGCCGTGTTGAGATTGACGAGGGCGGACGCCCCTGCAGAGGCCCCCGGGGTTCCCGGTGTGATGGCCGCTGCACCCGCTGACGGTTGACCACCCGCCGGAGCCGCGGGCGGGCTGGGAACCGGCGGGGACTCCCCCGGCCTCGGCACGATGACCTGCTCTCCGTCGGCGAGTGGCCGCGCGAGATTGATGCCGGAAGCATCGGCTCCCTTCAGCCCACCGGCTGCCCTGACGGCGTCCTCGACCCTGGCGCCCGGTGTGACCGTGACGACGCCGGGAGTGCGCACCGCCCCGACGACGTGGATATTGAGCACCGAGGGCGACGCCGCAGCGGCGGGGGTGGCCGCTGTCGAGGCAGCGTTCGTGGGCGCCGCGGCAGCGCCCGATGGGGTGCTCGACACCGTGGCACGACCCGCGACCTGCAGCGGTTTGGCTGAAGAGCCTGTTGCGGCGCTCGATGTGTCCGGCGTGAGCATGACACGCACACCGAAGACGAGAGCAGCGAGCAGTGCACACAGTGCAACCACGACAACGGCCGTGCGTGACGGCGCCCAGCGAGCCTCGTCGAGCGGAGCAGGAGGGCGGATGAGCCGTCGGGGCGTGCGCTCCGGCTCAGGGGTCCACGCGGGTTCGCGACGTGCCCGTTCGATCTCCGCGAGCACTTCGTCGAGCCGGTCGTCGCTGTCGTATCGAGTCGTCATGGCGTGACGCTACGAAGGCCTCCGGAGTGAACACCATCCTGCGCCGCTTGAGCCTGTGGAAGCGCCCGCAGCGACAGTTCGGGGTCATGCGCAGGCATCACGCCTGTGGATGAAAGCTCGGACGCTGCCCGCCCGGCTCACGACGGAATCAGACCGTCACGCGGCGTCGGTTTCCCCGTTCGGGTCGGCCCCGACGAATCCTCCGGCATCCGCGCCACGGCCACGCCGATCGCCCCGCTGCCGATGTGCGCCGTGACGGCGGCGGCCAGCGGTGCCTGCACGATGGGTTCTGCCCAGGTCACCGGCTCTGCTCCGTCAGTGTCCTTCTCCGCCGATTCCGTGAGGAGCCCCGTGAGTCGCTCGGCAAGGTCCTGTCGCGTCACGGAGTGCACGGCGCAGACGACCGGGCCCGGTCCGAGGGCCCGCGCCTCCGCGAGCGCCCACCGCCCCAGGCGTTCGATGGCCTTGCCCGTCGTTCGCACGCGTGCCAAGGGCTCGATCACACCGTCCTCGAGGCGCAGCAGCGGCTTGATCGACAGCGCGGAGCCGAGAAGGGCACCGGCCCGACCGACGCGACCACCGCGGCGCAGCGGTTCCAGCGAGTCGACGTAGAGCGCCGTGCGCGACGTCGTCGCCACGGAACGGATGACCTCCTCGACCGCGGCGAAGCCTTCACCGCGCACGGCCGAACGAGCCCCGGCGAGCGCCGCAAAACCCATCGCCATACCCATCGTCGTGGAGTCCACGACGGAGACGGGCACAGGCGATTCGGCCGCCGCGAGGCGCGCCGAACTCACCGTGGACGACAGCTGGGCCGCCGCGTGAACGGAGACGATCTCGGTGCAGCCCTGACCCGCGAGGTACTCGTAGGCCCCGACCATGCGCGCAGGCGCCGGCCGGGACGTCGACAGTTCCCGCTCGTTCTCCTCGGCTTGGGCCACCGTCTCCCCGGTGACGCCCTCACCCTCGACGAGCGAGCGACCGTCGATCGTCACGGTGAGCGGCACGACGGCGAGCGTCCCGCCGAGCGCCGCCACGAGCTCGTCCGGCAGGCACGCCGTCGAGTCCGTGACGACGCCCACACGAGGGGCGTCCCGTCGTCGCGCAGCCATCAGTTCGCGACGATGTTGACGAGCTTGGGAGCTCGGACGATGACCTTGCGAACCGTCTTGCCCTCGAGGAACGACTGCACGCGCTCGCTCGCCATGGCTGCGGCCTCGAGGTCGGCCTCGCTGATGTCGGCGGCGACGTCGAGGCGATCGCGCACCTTGCCGGCCACCTGGACGACGGCCACAACGGTGTCCTGCACGAGGAACGCCGGGTCGGCGACCGGGAACGGCTCGAACGCCAGCGTCGTGTCGTGACCCAGACGCTTCCACAGCTCCTCACCGATGTGCGGGGCCAGCGGCGCCGTCATGAGCACGAGCGCCTCGGCCGCCTCACGGGGCACGGCGTCGAGCTTCGTCAGCGTGTTGTTGAGCTCGATGAGTCGAGCGACCGCCGTGTTGAAACACAGGTTCTCGAAGTCGGCGCTCACCGCGTCGATCGTCTGGTGGAGTGCGCGCTTCGTGGCGTCATCCATCGGCGCATCGGTGACGGTGACCTCGCCGCTGCCCTCGTCGACGACGTTGCGCCACAGACGCTGCAGGAAGCGCTGCGAGCCGACGGCGGCACGGGTCTCCCATGGACGCGACGCGTCGAGGGGGCCCATCGACATCTCGTAGACGCGGAAGGTGTCGGCGCCGAACGCGTCGCACATCTCGTCCGGCGTGACGACGTTCTTGAGCGACTTGCCCATCTTCCCGTACTCACGGGTGACGCGCTCGCCCTGCCACTCGAACACCGTCTCGCCGTCGACCTCGCGCTCGGTGACCTCGGCAGCCGGCACCGGCTGGCCGCGCCCGTCACGGTACGCGTAGGCCTGCACCATGCCCTGGTTGTAGAGCTTGCGGAATGGCTCCTCGCTCGAGATGAGGCCGAGGTCGAACAACACCTTGTGCCAAAAACGCGCGTACAGCAGGTGCAGGACGGCGTGCTCGGCCCCGCCGACGTAGAGGTCGACGCCGCCCGGGTCGTTCGCGACGCCCTTGCCGAAGCCGCGGCCCTTGCCGAGCCAGTACTCCTCACAGCCCGTGTCGACGAAGCGCTCGTCGTTTGCGGGGTCTGCGTAACGCAGTTCGTACCAGCACGAACCGGCCCAGTTGGGCATCGTGTTCGTCTCGCGCGTGTACGTCTTGCGACCGTCACCGAGGTCGAGCTCGACGCTCACCCACTCGCTCGCACGCGACAAGGGCGACTCCGGCATGGACTGGGCGTCCTCCGGGTCGTAGGTCTTCGGCGAGTAGTCCGCGACGTCGGGCAGTTCGACCGGCAGCATCGACTCCGGCAGGGCGTGCGCCTCGCCGTTCTCGTCGTAGACCACCGGGAAGGGCTCGCCCCAGTAGCGCTGGCGGCTGAACAGCCAGTCGCGCAGGCGGTAGGTCGTCGTGCCGCTTCCGCGCTCGTTCGCCTCGAGCCACTCGATGATCTTGACCTTGGCGTCCTCGATGCCGAGCCCGTCGAGGCTGAGGCCCGAGGTGGCCGAGTTGATGGCGACGCCCGCGCCGGTGAACGGCTTGTTCTCCGGGTGGCCCTCGGACGGCTGCACGGTGCGGATGACGTCGAGGTCGTACGCGGCCGCGAAGTCCCAGTCGCGCTCGTCCTGCGCGGGCACGGCCATGATGGCGCCGGTGCCGTAACCCATGAGGACGTAGTCGGCGACGAAGACGGGCATGCGTCGACCCGTCACCGGGTTCGTGGCGAAGGCACCGGTGAAGACACCGGTCTTGCCCTTCTCGCCGGTCTGACGCTCGAGGTCGCTCTTGCGGGAGGCCTCACGACGATAGGTGTCGACGGCCTCGCGCGGGCTGGTCGCGCCCCCGCTCCACGCGTCCTTCGTGCCCTCGGGCCACGTGTCGGGCACGAGCGTGTCGACGAGCGGATGCTCCGGGGCGACCACCATGAACGTCGCGCCGAAGATCGTGTCGGGGCGCGTCGTGAAGACCTCGAGCTGAGCGCCCTCGTGGTTCTCGACGTCGAAGCGGATGCTCGCGCCGTTGCTGCGACCGATCCAGTTGCGCTGCTGCAGCTTGATCGACTCCGGCCAGTCGAGGCGCTCGAGGTCGTCGACGAGGCGGTCGGCGTAGGCGGTGATACGCATCATCCACTGCGGCAGATTGCGCTTGAAGACCGGGAAGTTGCCGCGCTCGGTGCGGCCGTCGGCCGTCACCTCCTCGTTCGCCACGACGGTGCCGAGGCCGGGCGACCAGTTGACCGGAGCGTCCGACTTGTACGCGAGGCGACGGGCGTTGACGGCAGCGGCGCGCTCGGTGGCGTTCAGTTCGGCCCATGCGCGGCCGTCCGGCGTGGCGACGCGACCACTTTCGAGGGCTTCGACGAGCGTGTCGATCGGACGGGCCTTACCCGCGTCCTCGTCGTACCATGCGTTGAAGATCTGCAGGAAGATCCACTGCGTCCACTTGTAGTAGGACGGCTCGATCGTGGCGAAGGTGCGACGCATGTCGTGCGACAGCCCGAGCTGACGCAGCTGGCGACGCATGTTGACCATGTTGTCCTCGGTCGTCTTGCGCGGGTGCTGGCCGGTCTGGACGGCGTACTGCTCCGCCGGCAGGCCGAACGCGTCGTAACCGAGGGTGTAGAGGACGTTCTTGCCCTGGGTGCGCTGGTAGCGCGCGTAGACGTCGGTGGCGATGTAGCCGAGCGGGTGCCCAACGTGCAGTCCCGCACCGGAGGGGTAGGGGAACATGTCCTGGATCATGACCTTCTCGCGCTCGGCCACGCCCTGCGGGTCGGCCCACGGCCCCGTGGGGTTGGGGGCCTCGAAGGTTCCCTGCTCCTCCCACACGTCCTGCCACTGCTTCTCGATCTGCCCCGCCAGTTCGGCGGTGTAGCGGTGGCCGTGCTCGGTGTCGCTCAAGGAAGTACCTCACTCGCGTCGTACGGCGTCAGCGCGACGCCGGATTGTTCGCCCGTCATTATGTCAGCAGCCGCCGTCGCCGCCCGGGCACCGGGCTCTGGCGACCTTCGATGTTGCCTCGGAAACGCGGCACCTGTGCCGCGGTCCCCGCTCAACATCGAAGGGTCGTCACCGCGGACGGTGACGACCCTTCGTCGTGCTGAGTCCTCGTGAGGACTCACGGTAGAACTCAGAGGTTGTTGAGCTGCTTCGCCATGGCCGACTTCTTGTTGGCGGCCTGGTTCTTGTGGATGACTCCCTTGGAGACAGCCTTGTCCA
The DNA here is from genome assembly GCF_003515945.1 of Dermacoccus abyssi. Taxonomy (GTDB): domain Bacteria; phylum Actinomycetota; class Actinomycetes; order Actinomycetales; family Dermatophilaceae; genus Dermacoccus; species Dermacoccus abyssi. Next base: position 75,881 of record NZ_QWLM01000005.1, on the reverse strand, counting down.
GCTTCTTCGAAGCGGCAGCAAGGGCCGTGGTAGCGGCGTCCTTGTTACCGGCCTCGACCTCGGCGCGGAACTTGCGGATCCAGGTACGCAGCTCAGCCTTGTAGGACTTGTTGCGCTCCGTACGAACAGCGTTCGTCTTGATCCGCTTCATCTGCGACTTGATGTTTGCCACGAAAACTCACTTCTTCGGTCGAATGGTTCTGTCGTGAGGGCGACAGTCGGCCTCTCGGATATGGCGTGGGGACACCTGGCGATGAGAGACCGCTGGTTACTGCTTGCGTGTGCGCACGACCTGAGCCCACACGCACTCGTCCAAACTTACCAGCCGGAACCCGCGGGCACGCAATCGGCCGGCGCGCTGGGCGTCCGATCGGCTTCAGCCTCGCTCGGGTGGCGCGTGACGCTGCTTGCAGATCTCGAGCACGGCGTGCTCGACAGCGTACTGCGGATCGCGTCCGCCGCCCTTGACGGCGAAGTCGGCCGCCGCCACGGTCTGGATCGCCCGGCCGAGCCTGACGCCGTCCCAGCCTCGCGACGCCCCGCGGGCACGATCGATCTGCCACGGGGGCATACCGAGCTGCTTGGCGAGTTCAGCGCTGCGTCCTCCCCCGGCGGTGGCCACCTTGGCAACCTGCCGCAGCTGTGAGGCGAGGACCGCCACGACCGGAACCGGGTCGAGCCCGGAGGCGAACGCGTGACGCAGGAGTCGAAGCGCTTCGGGAGCATTGCCGGCGATGGCGGCGTCGGCAACCCGGAAGCCCGTGGCCTCGACCTTGCCCGAGTGATAGGTGGCGACGACGTTCTCGTCGACCACGCCCGTCGTGTCGTCGACGAGTTGCTTGCACGCCGCAGCCAGCTCCGACGTGTCCTTGCCCGCTGCCTCGAGCAACGCCCGCACGGCCTCGGGGGTGATCTTACGGCGCGCGATACGGAACTCGTTCGTGATGAAGGCCGACTTGTCGCGGTCCGACTTCATGGCCGGCGCCTCGATGACGTGGGCCTTCGCCTTCTTCATCGCGTCGAGGACACGCTTAGCGCGGTTGCCGCCCTTGTGGAGGACGACGAGGTGGGCGTCGTCGAGCGGATGCTTGAGCACGTCGGAGAGTTCGTCGACGAGCGGATCGGTGGCCTCGTCGAGGTCGCGCACGACGACGACGCGGTGCCCGCCGAATAGGCTCGGTGACAGGTCCATCGTCAGGCGGCCCGGCTCGTACTCGAGCGCGTCGAGGCGGATGACCTCCGCGTCGGGGTGGCTCGAACCCAGGGCCTCGAGCACGTGCGAGAGCGCTCGTTGCGCGAGCACACGCTCGGGGCCGGTGATGAGCACCAGCTGAGGCAGCGCCAACGATTCGTTCATGGCGTCAGCCTCTCATCGGCCACCGACAACCGGGGCGCCGACCGGATCAGCGACCGCTGCGTGTGCGCTGAGGCAAGCACACCTCGCGAGACGAACACCCCGATCGTCGTGCTGCTCACAGCGAACGTCACTCCCCCGCCGGGCGGATGCCGAGTTGCGCGCAACGGGCGAGCACCGACTCCGCCGAGAGTTCGAGGTGGTCGGCCAGCTCTTCGGCTGACAGGCCCATGCTGACGCCCTCGCGCAGTTCCTCGTCGGACTCCGCCGTCCACGCCTCGCCGCCGGTGACGGCGGTTCGGGCCGTGTCGTCGACCGGAGGCGGCGTCGACTTGGTCGGTGCCTTGATGGCGCTGGCCGTCCCCATTCCGCTGACGCCGGCTGCCGCTGCGGCGGCGAGCGCCCGCTCCTTCGCGTCCGCCGAGGAACCTGCCGACGACCTCGACGACGCTGCCGAGGACGCCGACGAAGCGCCCGAGGAGCGGACGGAACTCGACGAGGGGCTGGGAACTGACGGCTGCTTCGTCGAACGCGTACCGGCCGCCGGCGGAGGGGTGACGTCCGGGGCATTCTCGTCGAGACGAGCGAGCGCCTTGAGGATGAGCGCACGATCGGTGGTCGGCCAGAACGGCGGCAACGAGCGCTGGAGGAAACCGGCGTAGCGGGCCGTCATCATGCGCGAGTCGAGGAACGCGACGACGCCACGGTCGTCGGTGTGCCGGATGAGGCGCCCGGCGCCCTGCGCGAGGCGCAGCGCGGCGTGGGTGGCCGAGACGGCCATGAACCCGTTGCCGCCCATCTTCGCGATGGCCTGCGAGCGAGCCGAGGCGAGGGGGTCGTCCGGTCGCGGGAACGGGATGCGGTCGATGATGACGAGTTGGAGGCTGCTTCCGGGCACATCGACGCCCTGCCACAGCGTCAGCGTGCCGAAGAGGCACGTGCGGGCGTCGGCGGCGAAGGTGCGCACGAGGGTGCCCATCTGGTCCTCGCCCTGGCACAGCACGGGGATCTCGTCGCCGAAGCGCTCCCGCATCGCCTCGGCGGCGGCCTGGGCGGCGCGCATCGAGGAGAAGAGGCCGAGCGTGCGTCCACCGGCCGCGCGCACGAGCGTCTCGATCTCGTCGAGGGCCTGCGGTGAGAGTCCGTCACGCCCGGGCGGAGGAAGGTGCTGGGCGACGTAGGCGATGCCCTGCTTGGGGTAGTCGAACGGCGAGCCGACGTCGAGGCCCTTCCACTGCGGGCCGCCCGCTCCGCGCAGGCCGAGGGTTCCGGCCACGGCGTCGAACGAGCCACCGAGTTCGAGGGTGGCCGACGTCATGACGACCGATCGCTCACCGAAGATCTTGTCCCGCATGAGCATGGCCACGCTCATCGGCGCGACACGCAGCGCGGAGACGCCGGTGCGCTGGTTGTGGGAGACCCACAGGACGTCGAGCTCCCGCTCCTCGAGGATGCGTTCGCACGTCTCGAAGATCTCGTCGATCGCGGCCCGAGCCATCTGGCGAACGCCGTCGTTGTCCTGCGGGTTCTTCGGCTTCAGTTCCGAGGCGATGGAACGTGAGGCGTCGAGAATCGTGCGCAGGGCCGCCTCGAGAACGTCGGAGACTCCGAGCAGCCGCCCTTCCTGGTGTTGCTCGAGTGCCTCGCCCAGCACCTCGGCCCCGCGCTTGAGGTCGTCGGTCTCGGCGAGGCGGCCACAGCGCTTGGCGGCCGCGTTGATCGTTCCGGTCGTCAGTTCGTCGGTGATGGTCGCGGTGACGCGGTCGACGAGCTCGTGGGCCTCGTCGACGACGAGCAGGTCGTGCTCGGGCAGCATCTGGCGCCCCTCGAAGGCGTCGATCGCCATGAAGGAGTGGTTCGTCACGACGACGTCGACCTCCTTCGCGTCGGCGCGTGCCATTTCGACGAAGCAGTCCTCGACGACGGGGCACTTGCTGCCGAGGCACTCGTGACTCGAGACGGAGACCTGGCGCCACGCCCTCTCGGACACGCCGGGCACGAGTTCGTCGCGGTCGCCGGATTCGGTCTCGTCGGCCCACTCCCGCAGGCGCACGACCTCGCGGCCGGTGCGTCCGGCGTGTTCGTCGACCTGGCCGACGCCCATGAGCGTGCCCTCGTCGTCGTCCGGGTAACCACCGGTGAGCTTGTGCTGGCACAGGTAGTTACGCCGCCCCTTGACGAGCGCGTACGTGGGCCGGCGCCCGAGCAGCGGTTCGAGCGCGTCGGCGAGGCGCGGCATGTCGCGATCGACGATCTGCGCCTGGAGGGCGAGCGTCGCCGTGGCCACGATGGCCGGCTTGTTCACCTCGAACGCGTGACGGATCGCGGGCACGAGGTAGGCCAGCGACTTTCCCGTGCCCGTACCCGCCTGCACGAGCAGGTGCTCGTCGCGCTCGATGGCCTCCTGGACGGCGTTCGCCATCGTCGACTGCCCCGGCCGCGGGACGCCGCCGACGCCGGAGACGGCCGCGGACATGAGTTCGTCGAGCGAGGGCAGTTCGGGCATGCGCCCACCCTATGGCAGCACCGGGACGCCCTCCGAGTCGCGACGCGGGCACGGCTGTGGAAACGACTGTGCGGGCGTCGTCACTGTGGACGACGCCCGCACAGGCCACAGCGCACGGCTCACTCGCCGGGCAGAACCCCCGGCAGGTGCGGCGCGTGATCGGAGCAAATGTAGTGCGCCACGAGCGCCGTCCACCCCGTCTGGTGCGCGGCGCCGAGGCCGACTCCGGTGTCGCCGTGGAAGTACTCGCTGAACGTGACGTGCTCGTCCCACAGCGGCCCGTTCGGGTACTCACGCTGGTCGCCCGGGCGGCCGTTGGGTCCGAGACGGAAGAGATTGACGAGCCGGTCCTCGAGGTCGGAGACGATCTCGGACAGCTTGACCATCCGCCCCGATCCGGTCGGGTACTCGTACTCGACGTCGCCCTCCGCCGACGCGGCGTACAGACGCAGCGAGTCGACGACGAGGAAGTTGACCGGGAACCACACCGGCCCACGCCAGTTGGAGTTGCCGCCAAACAGGTCGATGTCGGACTCTCCGGGGGTGTAGCGGATCGACATCGAGCGTCCGCCGATCTCCGCCGTGTACTCCTCGCGGTAGGCCGCGGACAGCGAACGGATACCGAACTCGGAGAGGAACTCGTTCTCGTCGAAGAGTCGTTCGAGCAGCAGGCCGCGGCGTCGCTTGGAGATGAGCGTCATCGTCAGCTTCTCGCCGCCGGAGTCGGCCTCGGCCTGCGTGATGGCCTTCATCATGGCCGGCTCGCGCTCGATCATCCACTCGACCTCGCGTACGAAGTCGGGCAGTTCGTGCTGCACCCAACTCGGGGCGATGAGCACGGCCATGAGCGGCAGCAGGCCGACCATCGAGCGAACGCGCAGCTGGATGATCTCGCCGTCCTCGCGCTGGAGGGCGTCGTAGAAGAAGCCGTCCTCCTCGTTCCACAGGCTCGACACCTTCTCCGGCGTCGTGCGGTCCATCGCGTGGGCAAGGTTGATGAAGTACTGCAGGAACGTCGTGGCCGTGTTGTCGTAGGCCCGCTCGTGGCGCGCGAGTTCGAGGGCCATGCGCAGCATCGACAGCGAGAAGAACGCCATCCAGCTCGTCGCGTCGGACTGTTCCAGCTTGTAGCCCGGGGGCACGGCGGTCGAGCGGTCGAACAGCGCGATGTTGTCCATGCCGAGGAAGCCGCCCTCGAAGAGGTAGGAGCCCTCGGCGTCCTTGCGGTTGACCCACCACGAGAAGTTGAGAAGCAGCTTGTTGAAGACCTGGATGAGGAAGGCCTGGTCCTGTCCGCCGTCGATGGCGTAGACCTGCCAGCAGGCCCACGCGTGGACGGGCGGGTTGACGTCCTCGAAGGCCCATTCGTACGCGGGCAGCTGACCGTTGGGGTGCTGGGCCCACTCCCGGCACATGAGCACGAGCTGGTGCTTGGCGAACTCGGGGTCGATGTGCGCGAGCGGCACGGTGTGGAACGCCAGATCCCACGCGGCGAACCAGGGGTACTCCCACTCGTCCGGCATCGAGATGACGTCGGCCAGGGCGAGGTGGCGCCAGCCGACGTTGCGTCCGTGTCGGCCCTCGACGCCGGTGACGCGCTCACGCGGCGGCGCCTTGACGGCCGGGTCGCCCTCGAGCCATTCCTCGACGTAGTAGCGGTAGAGCTGCTTGCCCCACAGCAGGCCCGCGAAAGCGCGACGGGCAATGTGACGGTCGTCGTCGCTCACCGTGGCCGGGATGACCGCGGCGTAGAACTCGTCGGCCTCCTCGGCGCGCACCCGACGGACGATGTCGAAGCCCTCACCGAAGGCCGGGTCGCCGGGCACCGGCTCCTGGTGGGCGGTTCCCTTGGGCTGGTGGGCGTTCGAGCGCCCGACGCCGCGCAGACGCAGCCGCACGGTGACGCTCTCACCCGGCGCGATGGCCTCGAAGTGGTACCAGAAGCCGACCTTCGTGCCGTGGTCGAGGCGGATGCCGTCGCTCTCCCCCGCCACGATGCGCTGGTTGATGCCGTCCTTCGTCAGCTCACGGGGGTTGGTCTCCGCGCCGAACACGGCGATCTCGTTCGTCTCGTTGTCGCAGAAGATGATGCGCGGCTCGCCGTCGGCGAGCAGTTCGTAGTCGCCGAGCCAGCCGTGTTCGGCGCGCACGCAGTTCTCCGTGACGAGGGAGATCGAGGGTTCACGCTCGTCTCGTCCCCACGACCACGTGTTGCGGAACCACGCCTGCGGCACGAGGTCGAGCGGCGCGGCGTCGGGGCCGTGGTTGGTCGCGGTGTACTCGAGGCAGATGTCGGTCGGGTTCGCCTTGGCGTGCGTGACCTCGATGTCGAAGAAGCGGTTCTCGTCGAAGACTCCCGTGTCGATGAGCTCGTACTCGTCGTCGGTTCGCCCGCGCGAGGCGGCCTCGGCGCGCAGGTGGTTGTACGGGAACGCGGCCTGTGGGTAGCGATAGAGCCACGTGCCGTAGGAGTGGGTGGGGGTGGCGTCGGTGGGCCACCAGACCTCCTTGACGTCCTCGCCGTGGTTGCCTTCACCGTTCGTCAGGCCGAACAGACGTTCCTTGAGGCGGTCGTCCTCACCGTTCCACAACGCCAGCGAGACGTTGAAGAACCCGAAGCGGTCGCACAGACCCGCCAGTCCGTCCTCGCCCCAGCGGTAGGCGCGCTGGTGGGCGTGGTCGAACGGCAGGTAAGTCCACGCGTTGCCGTCGGCAGAGTAGTCCTCACGGACCGTGCCCCACTGGCGAGCGGCCATGTACGGCCCCCACAGACGCCACGGGTCGCTGTCCTTCGGTGCCTGGGCCAGACGGCGGTGTTCGGCGGTGGCCGTGGTGCGGGAAGACGAACTCACGAGCGCATCCTATTGAGGCCCGCTGGGGACGGACGAATCCGTGGCGCGAAGCTCAGGCGACGCTGGACGTCAGGTACGGCTCCAACTCGCCGGCCAGTTCCTTCGTCACCTTGGCGTGCACGTGGGTGCCTTCGGGGCGGTGCTCGACGCCGAGCACGTCACCGTCGGCGTGCACGCGGCTGAGGAGGTCACCTCGCTCGTACGGCAGCAGGAGTTCGACCCGCACGTCGGGGCGGGGCAGTTCGTCCGCGATGAGTTGCAGCAGTTCGGGCAACCCCTCACCCGTACGAGCCGACACGGCGATGCAGTGCTTCTCGTGGCGCATCAGGCGGTCGATGACGTCGGGGGCGGCGATGTCGGCCTTGTTGATGACGATGACTTCCTTGACATCGCTCGCGTCGACGTCGGCGAGCACCTCGCGCACCGCGGAGATCTGCGACTCCGGGTCGGGGTGGGAGCCGTCGACGACGTGCAGGAGCAGGTCGGCGTCGGCCACTTCCTCCAGCGTCGAGCGGAAGGCCTCGACGAGCTGGTGTGGCAGGTCGCGCACAAAACCGACGGTGTCGGCCAGCGTGTAACCGCGCCCGTCCGGCGTCTCGGCGCGGCGGACCGTCGGGTCGAGCGTGGCGAACAGTTGGTTCTGCACGAGCACACCGGCGTTGGTGAGGCGGTTGAGGATCGAGCTCTTGCCGGCGTTCGTGTAGCCGGCGATGGCGACGCTCGGCACGTTGTTGTTACGGCGCCCGCTGCGCTTGGTGTCGCGAGTCGTCTTCATCTCCGCGATCTCGCGGCGCAGCTTGGCCATGCGCGTGTTGATGCGACGGCGATCGAGCTCGATCTTCGTCTCACCGGGACCTCGCGAACCCATGCCCTGGCCGCCGGCGGCCTGACCACCGGCCTGACGGGACATCGACTCACCCCAACCACGAAGACGCGGCAGGAGGTACTGCATCTGAGCGAGCTCGACCTGAGCCTTACCCTCCTTGCTCTTCGCGTGCTGGGCGAAGATGTCGAGGATGAGCGCGGTGCGGTCGATGACCTTCACCTTGACGACGTCCTCGAGGGCGCGGCGCTGGCTCGGGGCGAGTTCACCGTTGGCGATGACGGTGTCGGCACCTTCGGCGACGACGATCTCCTTGAGTTCCTCGGCCTTACCCTTGCCGAGCCAGGTACCCGGGTCGGGACGCAGGCGACGCTGGACGACGCCCGCGAGCACCTGGGAGCCGGCCGTCTCCGCGAGAGCGGCGAGCTCGCGCAGGGAGTTCTCGGCGTCCTCGCTCGAACCCTCGGACCAGACGCCCGCCAGGACGACGCGCTCGAGGCGCAGTTGGCGGTACTCGACCTCGGAGACGTCCTCGAGCTCCGTCGACAGACCGTGCACACGGCGCAGAGCGGCGCGCTCTTCACGCTCGATCTGGTCACCGTCGTAGGAGTCGACGACAAAGCCGCGGTCGTCGTAGACAACCGTTGTGTCGTCGCCGTCCGCAAGCGCCTGGGCTCGGCGGGAAAGGAAGTCGGCGGGGTTGCGCTCGTTCAGGGCTGATCCTCACGTTGTGCGTCGCTGCGGTCGAGGTGATGCGCAGAGTTCGATCGTTGCAGGGTTCAACGAGCGAGGCCAGCGATTTACTCCCGCGGTTGCGACTCGCCCGGGCGGAGTTCTCCGCTCCCGCGCCGGTTCTCGAGCCAATGCGGCGGTCGTAGGCTGTGCCGTGATGAGCGATCACTACTTCTCTGCGGAGCCGGCGTCACCCGACGAACGGCGCACCCTCACCTTGCGCCTGGCCGGGCGCAGCGTCGCCATGCAGACCGCACCCGGTGTCTTCTGCCCCGACCGTCTCGACTCGGGCACTGCTGTTCTTCTCAACCACGCACCGACCCCGCCCGAGGCAGGCACTTTCCTGGACATGGGGTGCGGCTGGGGTCCGATCGCGACGACGCTCGCGTTGGAGAGCCCGGATGCGCACGTGTGGGCGGTGGACGTCAACGAACGCGCCCTCGATCTGTGCGCGACGAACGTTGCGGCTCAGGGGTGTTCAAACGTGACGACCGCTCGCCCGTCGCAGGTTACGGCCGACGTTCGGTTCGATCTCATCTGGTCCAACCCGCCGATCAGGGTGGGCAAGAAGGTGCTGCATTCGATGCTGCTCACTTGGCTACCCCGCCTCGTCGTCGGCGGGCGCGCCTACCTCGTCGTCCAGCGCAACCTCGGCTCGGACTCACTGGCGAAGTGGCTCGTGGAGCAGTTGGGCGACGCCTACGAGGTCACGCGCCTGACATCGGTCAAGGGGTTCCGCATTCTCGAAGTGGTGCGCACGTCCGACGGCGGACCCACGCCCTTGGAGGCTGCGGAGGACACTGGCGCACCGGCGCCAAACGCGGACGTCTAGGCCATTGAGTATCGCTCAGGTTCACGTTCACTGACGACGTTTTTCGTTGGGTCACACACCGTTTCGCCGACCACACGTCGAGCGTTGTCCGACCGGGCGACTCAGCGTTGCGGCAGGTCGACCTCACCGTCGGCGACGAGCTGAGCCGGCCCCGAGAGCGCAACCTCGTCGCCCTTGATGTGCACGCCGAGCGTGCCGCCGAGAACGTCGACCTTCCAGTCGAGCTGGCCCTCAGGCTTGCCGCCCCACCACCACGTCGCGATGGCCGCGGCCGCAGCGCCGGTGCCGCACGAGCGCGTCTCGCCGCTGCCGCGCTCGTGCACGCGCATGCTGATGTGGGCGTGCTCGATCGCATGGACGAACTCGACGTTGCTGCCGTGCTCCGGGTGAGGGTCGACGTGCGGTGCCTCGTGCAGCTCGAGGGAGCCCAGGTGCACCGACGGAGGTAGCGCGACGACGGTGTGCGGGTTGCCGAGGTCGAGGCTGAGCGCGGGCAAGGGGTCGGGCGAACCGTGGACCTGGACGACGGAGTCCATACCGCGGCGCTCGGCCTCCTCTTCCCGGGCGAGGCGCCACTGGCCGAGCTCGACGGCCCAGCCGTGCGGGACGGCCACCATCTCCTTGACGCCGGCGCGCGTCGCGATGGCGAACTGCTCGCTCGCGACGAGTCCGCGCGAGCGCAGGTATTCGGCGAAGACGCGCGTTCCGTTGCCGCACATCTCGGCGAGCGACCCGTCGGCGTTGCGGTAGTCCATGAACCACTCAGCTCTCCGGCGAGCGCCGCGACCTCGGGGACCGCAGCCGTGCGCACGACGCGGATCATGCCGTCGCCGCCAATGCCGGCGCGGCGGTCACACAGGAAGGCGACGTCGTCGACGCTGAGGTCGAGGGTGCCGTCATGATCGGGCACGAGGACGAAGTCGTTCTGCGTGCCGTGGCCCTTGGTGAATGGAATGCGCGTCACGCGCTCATCGTGTCACACGGCGTCAGACGCAGCCGCGACCCTTCCGTGCCGCGCCGGGCTGTAGCCGTCGACCTCCGCCAGGGCGCGGGCGAGGAGATCGGGTGCGTCGTAGGGCAGCCACACCGGCCGCGGATCCGGGCGGAACCACGCGCGCTGACGGCGGGCGAACTGGCGCGTTGCGATCGCCGTCGCTTCCTTGGCTGCCCGCTCGTCGAGAAGGCCGTCGAGGTGCTCGAGCGCCTGGGAGTAGCCGATGGCCCGACTCGCTGTCCGCCCGTTGCGCATGTCCCGGGCGTCGAGTTCACGCACCTCGTCGAGCAACCCGCGCTCCCACATGAGATCGACACGTCGCTCGATGCGGGTCACGAGTTCCGTCGGGTCGGCCTGGAGGCCGAGCGCGATCGTCGGTTCGAGGAAGGTTTTCGTCGGCGCCGTGGCGCTGAAGGGGCGTCCGGTCAACGCGATCACCTCGAGCGCGCGCACGACCCTGCGCCCGTTGCTCGCAAGGATGTCGGCAGCCGCCACGGGATCCTGCTCGGCCAACTCCCGGTGAAGGGCGCCGGAGCCCTCGTCCTCGAGGCGCCGCTCGAAGCGGGCGCGCACCTGCGGATCTGTCGGCGGGATCTCCAGGACGTCAAGCGCGGCCCGCAGGTAGAGGCCGGAGCCACCCACGACGATCGGAACGTTGCCCCGAGCCAGCACCCCTTGAATGTCGGCCCGAGCCTCGCGCTGGAAGCGCGCGATCGTCGCCTCGTCGAGGATGTCGAGGGTGTCGATCTGGTGGTGCGGGATGCCGCGCCGCTCCCCCACAGGCAGCTTGGCCGTACCGATGTCCATACCGCGGTAGAACTGCGACGCATCCGCGTTGACGATCTCGCCGCCGAGTCGCTCGGCAAGGTCGAGCGAGAGATCGCTCTTGCCGGTTGCCGTCGGGCCGACGACGGCGATGACGCGCGGTCGCACGAGCGCTCGATCGGTACCGGGGGTGTTCACGCGCCTATTCTCCCAAAGCTCGGAGCACGCTTGCACCAGCCGCGCACGGCGGTGCTTACGCCGCGGCGGGAGTCGGCGTCTGGCCCGCGCGACGCCACAGGGTGAGGGCGAGACCGAGCGCCGCGAGGACGGCGGCAAGCACGAGGACGAGCGTCCCGCCCCATCCCAGCGTGGCGAAGGGCCACCCGGCCAGCGCACCGATGACAGACGAGCCCGTGTAGTAACCGAACAGATAGAGCGAGCTCGCCTCGGCGCGATGGCGCGTTGCGAGGGCCGTCACCCACCCGCTGGCGCTCGCGTGGGCGGCGAAGAAGCCACCGGTGAACGCCAGCATGCCGACGAGCAGCGTCGCGAGGTTGTCGAACCAGGTGAGGAGCAGGCCGAGAGCCATCGTCAGGGTCGAGACGACGAGTACCGGCCCGCGACCGTACCGGTCGGCCAAGCGTCCGGCCCAGGCGGACGTGAGCGTGCCCGACAGGTAGAGGCAGAACACGAGGCCGACCACGGCCCGCGGCAGAGTGAACGGCTCGCGCAGGAGGCGGAACCCGAGCACGTTGTAGATCGAGACGAAGCCGCCCATGAGGAGGAAGGCAACAGCCACGAGTGCCATGATGCGCGGGTTGCGCAGGTGACGGGCCAGATTGGCGCTCGACGCGCGAAGACCGATCCGCTTGGGTTCGAAGAATCGGCTCGCGGGGGCGAGCTTCACGAAGAGGGCGGTGAACACCAGCGCGACGACGGCAGCCGCTTCGAGTGCCCACCGCCACGTCGTGACGTCGAGCGCGAACGAGGCCACGATGCGTCCGGCCAACCCACCGATCGTCGTGCCTGCGATGTAGCGGCCCATGGCCGTTCCGAGGGACGCTCCGTCCACCTCCTCGGCGAGGTAGGCCATGGCAACGGCGGGCACACCGGCGAGGGTCAGGCCCTGGAGGGCACGGCCGGCGAGGACGACCTCGAGCGAGGTCGCGAGAGGAATGAGCAGGCCGATGATCGCGGAGAGCAACGCCGAGGCGACCATGACGCGGCTGCGTCCGAAGCGTTCCGAGAGGATGCTGGCCGGAACGATGGCGAAGGCGAGCACACCGGTCGTCGCGCTGACGGCGAGGGCTGCCACGGCCGGGGACGCATCGAACTCACGCGCGAGGTCGGGCAGGACGGCCTGCGCCGAGTACATCGACACGAAGGTCGCCATACCGGCCGCGAAGAGCGCCGTCGTGATGCGGGTATAGCCGGCGTCGCCGCGCACATAGCCACGCGGTGCATCGGGGAGCTGTGCCGCCCCGGGCTGCTCGGTCTCCGCCGTCGCTGTCATGTCCCTCACTCTGCGCCGGGCGACGCACATACGGAAATACGCTCTCAGTGCCACACTGATGCACATGACGCATGAACAGGATCCGGAGGTTCTCTCAGGTCACAGCTGGATCGTGACCCTGGCCGAGGTGGAGAACGTCACCGATGCCGCGGCGATGCTCGGGACGACCCAGCCGACCCTCTCCCGGAGGCTTGCGACGCTCGAATCAGCGCTCGGAGCGTCGTTGTTCGATCGACCGGGGCGGCGGCTGCGTCTCAACGACGCCGGACGCATCTACGTCGACGCGGCCCGCCGCGCGGACTTCACGATGGCCGTCGCCCGCGCGCGCATCGCCGAGATGCACGGAGGCGACGACGAACTGCGCCTCGGCTTCCTCCACAGTTTCGGCCCCTGGCTCGTGCCCCACCTGCTGGGCCACGTGCGTCGGAGTCACCCGCACGCACGCTTCCAACTCGTGCAGGACGCCGCCGAGACGATCTGTCGCCTCGTGCGCGAAGGTGACCTCGACGTCGGGATCGTCTCTCCGAAGCCGCGCGTGGAGGAAGGCCTCCAGTGGCGCTCGCTCATCCAGCAACCGATCGCCCTGGCCGTTCCCGAAGACCACCCGTTGGCCTCACGCGGGGAAGTGACGCTACGCGACGCAGCCGAGGAAACCTTCGTCACCATGCCGGCTCACTACGGCATGCGACGCGTGCTCGACGAGGCCTGCGCCGAGGCCGGATTCCGCCCGCGTCTGGGGACCGAGTGCCAGGAGTTGGGTACGGTGCGCGGGCTCGTCGAAGCGGGGCTGGGCGTAGCCCTGCTCCCCCGCGAACAGCGTCGATCAGGCGCGGACGGTGTGCGCCTCGTGACTCTGTGCGACCCGGCACTCACGCGCGAGATCGGCATCGTGCGCGCCGCCGATCGGGTGCTCCCCGCCGTGGCACGTTCGCTCGCCGACGCGGAAGCGCCCCCACTACCTTTCGGGCAGTAGGGGCGCGTGGCGTGGGATGCGGAGCGGCGTCAGCCGATGCCGCAGGCGGGGGCGCTCGGCGCCGGGGTATCCGGCTTGCCGATCGACGGCATGCCGAGCGCGACGGCGGGCTTGGCCGCGCCGGCCGGCGTTCCCGCTGAGGCCGCATCCTGCAGAGCCTGCCAGGCGTCGCCGCCGCGAGTGCGACGCACGTCGTACGTGCCCCAATCGAGACCGGAGTCCGCGACGAGGTGGTGCGGCGCACCGTAGGTGACCTCGACCGTCACCATGTCGCCCGGGCGAGGGCGCTCGGCTCCCTCGGGAACGGCGAAGTGGACGAGACGGTTGTCGCGGGCACGGCCCGACATGCGGTTGGTCTCGGCGTCCTTGCGGCCCTCGGTCGGGGCGACGAGCACCTCGACCGTGCGACCCTCCTGCTCACGGTTGCCCGCCCAGGAGACGCGCTCCTGGAGCTCGATCAGGCGCTCGAAGCGCTCCTGCACGACTTCCTTGGGGATCTGGCCGTCCATCGTGGCCGCCGGGGTGCCGGGGCGAATGGAGTACTGGAACGTGAACGCGGAGCTGAAGCGCGACTTCTCGACGACGTCGAGCGTGCCCTGGAAGTCCTCCTCCGTCTCGCCGGGGAAGCCGACGATGATGTCGGTAGTGATGGCAGCGTCGGGCATGCGCTCGCGCACCTTGTCGATGATGCCGAGGAACTTCTTGCTGCGGTAGCTGCGACGCATGTCCTTGAGCACCTTGTCACTGCCCGACTGCAGGGGCATGTGCAGGCTCGGCATGACGTTCGGCGTCTCGGCCATGGCCTCGATGACGTCGTCGGTGAAGGCGGCCGGGTGCGGACTCGTGAACCGGACCCGCTCGAGGCCTTCGATCTCACCGCAGGCGCGCAGCAGCTTGCTGAAGGCCTGGCGGTCGCCGAACTCCACGCCGTAGGTGTTGACGTTCTGGCCGAGCAGGGTGATCTCGACGACGCCCTGGTCGACGAGTGCCTTGACCTCGTTGAGGATCTCGCCGGGTCGGCGGTCCTTCTCCTTGCCGCGCAACGCGGGCACGATGCAGAACGTGCAGGTGTTGTTGCAGCCCACCGAGATGGAGACCCAGCCCGAGTAGGCAGAGTCACGGCGCGTCGGCAGCGTCGAGGGGAAGACCTCGAGGGATTCGAGGATCTCGACCTGCGCCTCGGCGTTGTGGCGCGCGCGCTCGAGCAGCACCGGCAGGGAGCCGACGTTGTGCGTTCCGAAGACGACGTCGACCCAGGGGGCGCGGCTGACGATGTCGGAGCGGTCCTTCTGCGCGAGACAGCCACCGACGGCGATCTGCATGCCCGGCGTCTTGTCCTTGACCGGGCGCAGGTGGCCGAGGTTGCCGTACAGCTTGTTCGAGGCGTTCTCACGCACCGCGCACGTGTTGAACACGACGAGGTCGGGGTTCTCCGGGCGCTCGGTGTCGGGCACCGCAGCGAAGTCGGTGTACCCGGCCTGCTCGAGCAGGCCCGAGATGCGCTCGGAGTCGTGGACATTCATCTGGCACCCGTGGGTGCGCACCTCATACGTCTTAGCCATGGCCCATCGATTCTAGTGCGCCTCGTCGGGTGCGGCCGAACCCTGGATTTCCTTGATGACCGACCACACGAGCGACGGCGGATATCCCTTGCGGGCGAGGAGCCCGGCGAGACGCCTCGTCTGCGTCTGTTCGTCGAGGCGCGACATCGTTGTCATCTTCTTGCGCGCGAGTTGGAGGGCGACGGCGCGCTCGGCGTCGTCGTCGACCTGTTCGAGGGCGCCCTCGGCCACCTCGGGGGTGATGCCCTTGCGCTTGAGCTCCTGCGCGAGCGCCTTGCGCGCCAGTCCGCGGGAGGCGACCTGTGAACGCACGAGCATGCCCGCGTAGGCCTCGTCGTCGACGAGCTTCACGTCCTCCATGCGGTCGAGCACGGCTTCCGCCACGTCGTCGTCGACCTCCTTCTCGCGCAGCCTGTCCGCGAGCTGCGCTCGACTCTTCGGGGCGGCCGTGAGCTGACGCAGAACGATCTCGCGAGCAAACCCCAGCGGATCCTTCTCGCGCTCGGCCGCCTCTTCCTCGCGGCGCTTCTGCGCCCGCTTCTCCCGGCGCTCGGCCTTCTCGGCCCACGTGAGCTGCTTCTTCTTACGCCCCTTGCCCTTGGCGCCACGGCCCGACGACCGTGCGCCCTCGCCGAAGGACGAACCCGAGGAGCCTCGCCAGCCGGCCGAAGACGACTGCTCATCATCGCGAGGCTCGAGACCACCCGATGCCGGGCTCGAGCGCTCCTCACCCCAGGTGGTCGATGCGTCGAAGCTCGCCTCGACGACGTCGGAGGGGTCGATGAAGTCGGGCAGCCCCAGAGACTGCCCGACGTCGTCAGGTCGGTGGTTCATGCGCGTGCACGAGTCGGCGCGCGCCGGGTTACCGGTCGCGCGCCGGCGTCGATCAGAAGTCGACCGCAACCTCGGCGTCGATCGGCGCATCCGGGTCGAGAACGCCTGCCGCGTCCTCGGCGTCCGGGTCGACGAGGATGCCCAGCTTCCGCTTGATCTTCAGCTCGAGCTCGTCGGTGAGCTGCGGGTTGTCCTTGAGGAAGTTGCGGGCGTTCTCCTTGCCCTGACCGAGCTGGTCTCCTTCGTACGTGTACCAAGCACCGGACTTGCGCACGAAGCCCTGCTCGACACCCATGTCGATGAGACCACCCTCACGGGAGATGCCCTGGCCGTAGAGGATGTCGAACTCGGCCTGCTTGAACGGCGGAGCGACCTTGTTCTTGACGATCTTGGCGCGGGTGCGGTTACCCACGGGCTCCGAACCGTCCTTGAGCGTTTCGATGCGGCGCACGTCGATGCGAACCGAGGCGTAGAACTTGAGCGCCTTACCACCGGTGGTCGTCTCCGGGGAGCCGAACATGACACCGATCTTCTCGCGCAGCTGGTTGATGAAGATCGCCGTCGTGCCGGTGGAGTTGAGCGCACCCGTGATCTTGCGCAGTGCCTGGGACATGAGGCGCGCCTGCAGACCGACGTGGCTGTCGCCCATCTCGCCCTCGATCTCGGCGCGGGGCACGAGTGCGGCGACCGAGTCGATGACGATGATGTCGAGCGAACCGGAGCGGATGAGCATGTCGGCGATCTCGAGCGCCTGCTCACCGGTGTCGGGCTGGCTGACGAGGAGCGAGTCGGTGTCGACGCCCAGCTTGCGGGCGTACTCCGGGTCGAGCGCGTGCTCGGCGTCGATGAAGGCGGCGATGCCGCCGGACTTCTGGGCGTTGGCCACGGCGTGCAGCGCGACGGTCGTCTTACCGGACGATTCCGGGCCGTAGATCTCCACGACACGACCACGCGGAAGACCGCCGATACCGAGCGCGACGTCGAGCGCGATCGAGCTGGTCGGGATGACCTCGATGGGCGGGCGCACGTCCTCACCGAGGCGCATGATCGAGCCCTTGCCGTGAGCCTTCTCGATCTGAGCCATCACGGTGTCGAGCGACTTCATCTTGTCGCCGCCTGGGGAAGTGGTGGGAGCCTGGGACTTGGCCATGGCGTTCTCCTTCGTCGAATCGTGGATGAGCGCGCCTACAGACGATCGAGCCCTCGGTCCACGTGCGGGTGACCTGGTGTCGAATCAGACGCTAGAGGCGAACACCGACAACCCCGCAATGACAGCCCACGCACGTTGTGGACGGGGGTTCCCCGGCGTCGCATCTGTGGATGACGATACACGAAAGTTAGAACACGCGTTCGATCACGTGTAGCGTGGCGTGGCGGGAGGCGTCCCGGCTACTCGAAGGGGCGCTCGACGATGGGGAGATCCTCACCCAGACGGCGCGACTCCGGCACCTCGAAGGCGTCGCACACGGCCTCCCACACGCGGCGCGCGGGTACCCCCTCGGCGAGCGCCTCGTTCGCGGTGCGCCCGCCGAGGTCGGTGAGCACGTGGCTCGAGGCGACCATCGGGCCGTAGGCATCACCGAACTCGCCGAGCATCAGACGATTGAACTCACTCTCACGCACTCCCCCAGACTCTCCCGCCCGCACTCGGTTCGCCAAACGAGCGCCTTGCCCGACGGCCGACCTCCCCGACTCCGCGGACGCGCCACGTCCCTGCGTGCCAGGGTGGAGAACATGCTGGAACGTACGCCCGCCCATGTCCGCCCCGGAACCCGAGTGCTCGTCACCGGCGCTGCACGTGGCATCGGAGCCGCGCTGGCCACGCAACTCGCCTCCCACGGCGCACGTGTCGCCTTCACCGGTATCGAGCCCGACGCGCTCGAAGCGGCTGCTTCGGCCGCCGACAGCCCTTCCTACGCACTCGATGTCAGCGACCGTGACGCCGTCGACGAGGTCGTCGATCGCGTCGCAGCCGACTTCGGCGGCCTCGACGTCGTCGTCGCGAACGCCGGCATCGCACGGCAACTGCCGATGACGGGCGGCGACCCGAGTGTCATGGAGCGCATGCTCGAGGTCAACACCCTCGGCGCGTACTACACGGCCCGCGCGGCCGCGCGACACGTGGCGCACCCCGGCGGCTACCTCCTCATGACGTCCTCGCTCGCGGCGGCGGTGCACCTACCGTTGCTCGGTGCGTACTCGGCGTCGAAGGCGGCCGTCGAGGCGGTCGGCGACACGCTGCGCATCGAACTGCGCCCCGACGGAGCCCGCGTCGGCGTCGCCTATTTCGCCGAACTCGACACAGAGATGACCTCCCGCGGGTTCGACACGGGAGCAGCGCACGCCCTGCTCGGGTCCCGGGGCACGTTGAGTGGCCTCGGCTCCCTGCCCCAGGCCGTCGACCGCATCGAACGCGGCATCGCCCGCCGTTCTCGCACCGTCTGCGCCCCGGCGTGGGTGCGCCCTGTCGTCCCGCTGCGTCATTTGGCCCAGCGTGCCGTCGAGTTGCGGGGCTTTTCCAACCT
The DNA here is from genome assembly GCF_003515945.1 of Dermacoccus abyssi. Taxonomy (GTDB): domain Bacteria; phylum Actinomycetota; class Actinomycetes; order Actinomycetales; family Dermatophilaceae; genus Dermacoccus; species Dermacoccus abyssi. Next base: position 57,616 of record NZ_QWLM01000005.1, on the reverse strand, counting down.
GCGCGAAGCCCTCGAGGTGGCCCGCAGCGAGGACGCCCCGTGGACGACTCCGCAGCCCGACGGCAGGCCGAGCGCACGTCACGGGGAGCACGCACGATGACGGCGCGCATCGCACCCGGCGGCCGTCGCGAGATCGGAGCCGTCGCCTGGCTGGGCTCGCGGATCGCGGGTTGGGTCACAGGAACCGAGCCACCGGCCTTCATCACGACGCTCGGGCGGGGACGGCGGCAGTTCTGGGGGTGGCTCGCGTTCGCCGGTTCACTCATGCCCTTCGGCACGCTGACGCGGCGCGAGAGCGAGTCGGTCATCCTGCGCGTCGCGGCCGTCACTGGGTGCGCCTACGAGAGCGCCCACCACCGTCACCTCGGCGAGCGCGCGGGCTTGAGCGCGGCCCAGGTCGACGACGCCAACGACACGGGCGACCTCAGCCCGGCGCTGTGGAGCGAGCGGGAACTCACCGTGCTCGCAGCCGCGGACGAGTTGGCCCGCACGGGTGACCTCACCGACGCGACCTGGCAGCGAGTGCGCGGTCAGCTCAGTGAGCGCGAGGCCATCGAACTCGTCCAGCTCACCAACCACTACGTCATGCTCGCCGCGACGCTGCGTGTGCTGCGCGTCGAACCGGATGCGCCCCGACGCACGGCGTGATTGAGAGCCCACCGACGCCGGTGACGCTTCGGGTAAACACCGAGACGACGGTGTTGTCGGCGGCTCGTGGGAGGCTTCCGTCATGAGCAGTTCCGTCGTCGAGCGCTTCTCCCCTGCCACGCGTGAGTGGTTCACGGGAACGTTCGGTGAGCCCACTCCCGCGCAGGAGGGCGCGTGGGAATCCATCAGTGAAGGTCGGCACACGCTGGTCGTCGCCCCGACCGGTTCGGGTAAGACCCTCAGTGCGTTCCTCTGGGCGCTCGATCGGCTCGCGAGCACGCCGCGCCCCGACGACGTCGACCGTCGCTGCCGAGTGCTCTACGTCTCGCCGATGAAGGCCCTCGCCGTCGACGTGGAGCGCAACCTGCGCTCACCGCTCGTCGGCATCAGGCACGCCAGCACGCGCCTCGGCCTCGAGGAGCCGAATCTCGGCGTCGCCGTCCGCTCGGGCGACACGACGCCGGCGGAGCGCCGCGCGTTCTCGTCGCGCTCGGCGGACGTTCTCATCACGACGCCGGAATCGTTGTTCCTCCTCCTCACGAGTAGCGCCCGCGAGCGCCTGCGGGGCGTCGAGTACGTCATCGTCGACGAGATCCACGCCGTCGCCGGCACGAAACGCGGAGCGCACCTCGCCGTGACGCTCGAGCGGCTCGATGCGTTGCTCGACTCTCCGGCGCAGCGCATCGGGTTGTCGGCGACGGTCAGCCCGGTGAGTGAGGTGGAGCGCTTCCTCGCCGGGGGACGCCCGGTCACGACGGTGCAGCCGCCCAGCACGAAGAACTGGGAGCTCGACGTCGTGGTGCCCGTGGAGGACATGGCCGACCTCGCGACGACGCCCAGACCGGACGACGAGGCCTCGTACGACGATCACGCGCCCGAAGCGACGGCCTCGATCTGGCCACACGTGGAGGAGCGCATCGTCGACCTCGTGGCCTCGCACACCTCGACACTGGTGTTCGCCAACTCGCGGCGCCTCGCCGAACGCCTCACGGCGCGACTCAACGAGATCTGGAGCGAACGCCTCGAGGCGGCCGAGGCCGAGCGTGCCACGAGCGCAGGGGAATCCGAGGACCCCGGCGAGCCCGCAGACGCGCACGAGCCGGAAGCCGACGTTGATTCCGGGGGGTTCATGCACGGCTACGACGCCCGGGCGAGCAAGCCGGCCGCCCAACTCATCGGTGGTGCGGGCACGAGCCGAGGCGCTCCCGCCGTCCTGGCCCGCGCGCACCACGGCTCCGTGAGCAAGGACGTGCGCGCCGACATCGAGACCGAACTCAAGGCAGGGCGCCTGCCGGCCGTCGTCGCCACGAGTTCGCTGGAACTCGGCATCGACATGGGCGCCATCGACCTCGTCGTCCAGGTGGAGTCGCCGCCGAGCGTGGCGAGCGGCCTGCAGCGCATCGGACGCGCGGGCCACCAGGTGGGTGCGACGAGCCACGGTGTGCTCTTCCCGAAGTACCGTGGCGACCTCCTCTCGGCAGCTGTCGTCGTCGAGCGCATGCGCTCGGGTGAGATCGAACCTCTGCGGGTGCCGAGCAACCCCCTCGACGTCCTCGCCCAGCAGGTCGTCGCCATGGTGGCGATGGACGACGTCCCCCGCGCCGATCTGCTCGCGCTCATGCAGCGCAGCGCGCCGTTCGCCTCGCTCACCTCCGGGGTGCTCGACTCCGTCCTCGACATGCTGTCCGGCCTCTACCCGAGCGACTCGTTCCGCGAGCTGCGCGCACGCATCGTGTGGGATCGCACCGACGACATCCTGCGCTCACGCCCGGGCGCCCAACGTCTCGCGGTCACGTCCGGCGGCACGATTCCCGACCGTGGGCTGTACGGAGTCTTCCTCGCGGGCGGTGACGGCCCCGGCCGTCGCGTCGGTGAGCTCGACGAGGAGATGGTCTACGAGAGCCGTGTCGGCGACGTCTTCACGCTCGGCACGAGCACGTGGCGCATCGAGGACATCACGCGCGACCAGGTGCTCGTGACGCCGGCTCCGGGCCAGGCAGCGCGCTTGCCGTTCTGGAAGGGCGACTCCTTGGGTCGTCCACTCGAACTGGGGCGGGCCATCGGAGCGTTCGCCCGCGAACTCGGCGACCTCGACGACGCCGCAGCCACCGCCCGGGCTCGCGCCGTCGGTCTCGACGACCTCGCTTCCCGCAACCTCGTCACGTACCTGCGTGAGCAGCAGGAGTCGACCGGACGCCTCCCCAGCGACCGCACCATCGTCGTCGAGCGCTTCCGCGACGAGATGGGCGACTGGCGGGTCGTCGTCCACTCCCCCTTCGGCGCAGCCGTCCACGCGCCCTGGGCCCTCGTCGTGGGCGCGCGGATGCGCGAACGCTTCGGCGCCGACGTCCAGGCCATGCACACCGATGACGGTCTCGTCTTCCGGCTGCTCGACACCGAGGGCGACGACGACACCCTCACGGCGGCCTTGCTCGAAGCGATCGTGCTCGACCCCGACGAGATCACCGCCCGCGTCACCGACGAGGTGGGCGGCACCGCGCTGTTCGCCTCCCGCTTCCGGGAGTGCGCCGCCCGGGCGCTTCTGCTCCCGCGTCAGAACCCGGGACGCCGCCAGGCGCTGTGGCAGCAACGCCAGCGGGCCGCCCAGCTCCTCGAGGTGGCGAGCGACTATCCGAGCTTTCCCATCGTGCTCGAGGCCGTGCGCGAGGTCCTCCAGGACGTCTACGACGTGCCGGGCCTCGTCGAGCTCATGCGCTCGGTGGAGCGCCGCGCCATCCAGGTGGTGCACACCGAGACGACGTCACCCAGTCCGTACGCCAAGGCCATGCTGTTCAGCTACGTGGCCCAGTTCCTCTACGAGGGCGACTCGCCGCTCGCCGAACGCCGCGCCGCCGCTCTGTCCCTCGACCCGGAGTTGCTCGCCGACCTGCTCGGCTCGGCCGGTGGCCTGTCGATCGCGGAACTGCTCGACCCCGACGTCGTCCGTCGCCACGAACGCCGACTGCAACTGCTCGATCCGAGCCGCCGGATGCGTCACGCGGAAGACCTCGCGGACGCATTGCGCACCCTCGGCCCGTTGACGCTCGACGAGATCGTTGCGCGCTCGGGGCGTCACGACTCCGATGACGATGATTCCGGGAGCCGGGACACCGGGGAACCTGATGCCTCACCGGACAGCGTTGCCGCCCCGAATCTGAGTTCCGACGAGTGCCGTGCCTGGTGGAACGCCCTCGTCGGTGAGCGCCGCGCCATAGAGGTTCGGTGGGGCTCTCGGACGAGGCTCGCAGCCGTCGAGGACGCAGCTCGCTTGCGCGACGCACTCGGAGTCGCCCTGCCGCCCGGCGTCCCACAGGCCTTCCTCGAGCCCGGCGACACGCCCCTCGACGATCTGCTCACGCGGTACGCCGCGTGCCACGCACCGTTCACGGCGCAGCAGGCGGCCGAGGCCTTCGCCCTCGGGGTGTCCGTCGTTCGAAACGCCCTCACGCGCCTCACACGAGCCGGACGCCTCACGCATGGCGCCCTGCTACCCGACGCGCTGGGCGGCGGCGACGTCTCCGGGGAATACTGCGACAACGCCGTCCTGCGTTCCCTGCGTCGACTGTCCCTCGCGGCTCTTCGCGCCGAGATCGAACCGGTGTCCGCCACGCAGTACGCCCGGTTCCTGCCCCGCTGGCAGCAGGTTGGCGACACGTTGCGCGGTGCCGACGGCGTGCTGGCCGCGCTCGAACCCCTGCTCGGTGTGCCCATGCCGGCGTCCGCGATCGAGAGCCTCGTCCTGCCGGCGCGGGTTCGCGGCTACCGGCCCGCCGACCTCGACGAACTGCTCGCCTCGGGTGAACTGCTCTGGCAGGGCCACGGCAGTATCTCGGCCGACGACGGATGGATCAGTTTCCACACGCCCGACTCGGCACCTTTGACGCTTCGGTCGGGCGCCGGCGACGCACCGGCCGGCGATTCAGTCGATGCTCACGCTCCTGCGCCGCGCGCCCACGACGAGACCACCGATCACACCGAAGCGCACACCACCGACACTGACACCACCACGAGCCACGAGACCGCTGTCGCTGCGCAGCGCGTCACGTCGCGCTCGGTGCGCGACGTCCTCGCCCGCGGCGGAAGTCACCTGTTCCGTGACATCGCGGGAGCTCTCGGATCACACGATGACACCGCCGTCGCGACAGCCCTCTGGCAACTCGTGTGGGAGGGCGCCGCGAGCGGTGACACCTTCGCGCCGGTGCGGGCCCTGCTCAGCGGCGGCGCCAGTGCCCACAAGCCGCGGGTTCCGAGTAACCGCGGTTCTCGGTACGCGCGCCTGCGTGGCCCGTCGCTCTCCACCCGCTCGCGACCGACCGCCGCCGGTCTCGCGACGGTCGTGGACCGGCGCACGGCGCGGGCCGGTGGCGGCTCCTGCCGGAGGCCCACGACGACCTCACCGAGCGCACGTTCATGGCTGCTGAACTCCTGCTCGTCCGACACGGGGTCGTCACGCGCGGCGCCGTCGTGGACGAAGAAGTACCCGGCGGGTTCTCCGCCGTCTACCGGGTGCTCGCCGGCGCCGAGGAGCGTGGCCTCGTGCGCCGCGGCTACTTCGTCGAGGGCCTGGGGGCGTCCCAGTTCGGGGCCGCCGTCGCCGTCGACTCGCTGCGTGCCACACGAGCGCCCGAGCCCGATCCGTGGGGTCGACGCCAACCGGAGATCCTCGTGCTCGCTGCCTGCGATCCCGCCAACCCGTTCGGCGCGGCCCTGCCGTGGCCGGCCGCCCAGGATGCTCACGCCGGGCATCGTCCTGGCCGTAAGGCGGGTGCCCTCGTCGCCATCGCCGACGGCGAGCTCGTCACCTATCTCGAACGTGGCGGTCGAACCGCCCTCACGTGGCCGGCTGACGACGCCGCCTGGGCACCCGTAGCCCGCGCCCTCGCCGACCTCGTGACGCGTGGTGCGCTCTCGTCGCTCACCGTGCGTACGGTCAATGGCATCACCGCCCTCGGCAACGAGGCTCCCCTCGTCGCGGCGCTGCTGGAGGCGGGCTTCCATTCCTCACCCCAGGGCATCCGCAAACGCCGCTGACGTTCCGCGGTCCGAGCATGACGAAGGCCCGCCAGCCGCTCGAAGCGGGTGACGGGCCTCGTCCTGGCGTGATGCGTCAGGCGGCGCGGGCCACCGCGTCACGCTGCGGGTGCAGCACGACGGGGGCGCTGGCCTTCTCCGCTGCCTGAACGCTCGCGGCGACGAGCGACAGCGTCTCGGACATGGGCAGCTCGAGAGCCTCGCAAACCGCAGCGAGCAGCTCCGAGGAGGCTTCCTTCTCGCCGCGCTCGATCTCGCTGAGGTATCCGAGCGAGATGCGGGCCGTCTTCGAAACCTCGCGCAGGGTGCGCCCCTGTGCGCGGCGCTGCTGGCGCAGCACGTCACCGAGCTGTTCGCGAAGCAAGATCATGCTTTCCTCCTGGCGACGGCGCATCGGTGCGCGCGATTGGCGATGTCAGGTTCCAACATAGCGCTGAGGGGTGACAACCCCAACGGGTGTTCACCGCGTGTGGTCGAGCGCCATCTGCCAGGCCGCCCAGGCGGCTGCCCGACGGATCTCGGCGCGATCCCCCACGAACTGAAACCTGTCGACATGGCAACGCCCTCGCTCACCCGAAGATTCCCCGGAGAACGCCACGGCGACGTAACAGGTTCCGACGTCCTGGCCGTCCTGGATGGCGGGTCCTGCGACGCCAGTGGTGGCCACGGCGAGGTCTGCCGCGAAGAGGCGTACGGCACCGTGAGCCATCTCGAGAGCGACGTCGGCGTCGACAGCACCGCGCTCACGCAGCAGGTCGGCATCGACGCCGAGCACCGCGGCCTTGGTGGGCGTCGCGTAGGTCGCGGCTCCCCCGCGCAGCACGGCGCTGGCGCCGGGAACGTCGGCGATACCCGCGCTCACGAGGCCGGCGGTGAGGGACTCGGCCGTGGCGATCGTCAGGCCACGATCACGCAGCTGCTCGACGAGACGCGTCGCGAGATCGGCCGAGTCGTTCTCGGTCACGGTGCGCCGGTCCTGCTCGCCCATGACTGCGTCGAGCGCGCCCGCGCCGTCCGGGCGCTCTCACGTCGCAGCTTGGCGGCGCGGAAGAAGTAGTCGATGCCTGTCGCGACGGTGACGACGATGGCGGCCGCCATGACGACCCATGCCCCGATGTGGCCCCAGTCCGGAAGCGGCAGGACGAAGAGCCCGGCGGCGAGCGCCTGCAGGGCCGTCTTCAGCTTGCCGCCGTGACTCGCGGGCATCACGCCGTGACGGATGACGACGAAGCGCAGCGCGGTGATGGCGAGCTCGCGGGCGAGCACGACGATCGTGGCCCACCACGGCAGCACGTCGATGATCGACAGCCCGATGAAGGCCATGCCCATGAGCGCCTTGTCGGCGATCGGGTCCATGAGCTTGCCGAACTCGGTCTCGAGGCCGCGGGATCGGGCGATCTGGCCGTCGATGCGGTCGGTGATCGAGGCGACGACGAACAGGACGAACGCGATGATGCGGTAGGTGGTGTCCTCACCGCCGTCGGCGAGCAGGAACCAGGCGAAGAACGGTACGAGGGCAATACGGCCCATCGTGAGAACGTTCGCGAGGTTCCAGGTGCTGACGGGCTTGCGCGCCCCGGTGGGCGTCTCGGTCTCGTGATCGCTCATCCGCTTCACCGCACCTCGGCGACGAGGTCGATGCCTTCGGTGGCGACGACCTCGACGCTCACCATGTCGCCGATGGCGAGGGGGCGCCCGTCGCTCGTCTCGACGTAGGTGACGCCGTCGACGTCGGGGCCCTGCTGTCCGGCGCGGCCGACGAAACGCAGTTCGCCGTCCTCGTCCTCCTCCGCCTCGATGAGGACGTCGAGGCGTTCTCCGACGCGCTCCTCGGCTCGCTGGAGGTTGAGTTCCTCGGTGAGCGTACGGAAGTGCTCGAGGCGGGCTTCGATCTCGTCCGTGGGTACCTTGTCCGCGTAGCTCTCGGCCTCGGTGCCGTCCTCGTCGGAGTAACCGAAGACACCGACGACGTCGAGACGCGCGGCGACGAGGAACTGCTCGAGTTCCTCGAGATCCTTCTCGGTCTCGCCGGGGAAGCCGACGATGACGTTCGAGCGGATGCCGGCGTTCGGCGTGCGGTGGCGCACGTCGTCGAGGAGCGTGAGGAACGACTCGCGGTCACCGAAGCGGCGCATCGTGCGCAGGAGCGGCCCGGAGGCGTGCTGGAAGGAGATGTCGTAGTACGGCGCGACGCCGGGCGTGTTCGCCATGACGTCGAGCAGGTCGGGGCGGATCTCCGCAGGCTGCAGGTACGACACACGCACACGCTCGATGCCGTCGATGGCGGTGAGTTCGGGAAGCATGGTGTCGAGCAGACGCAGGTCGCCGAGGTCCTTGCCGTACGACGTCGAGTTCTCCGAGACGAGGAAGACCTCCTTGACGTCGTGCTCCGCGAGCCAACGCGCTTCGGCGAGAACGTCGGAGGGACGGCGGGACAGGAACGCGCCGCGGAAGGCCGGGATGGCGCAGAACGCGCACCGTCGGTCGCAACCGCTAGCGATTTTGAGCGGGGCCCACGGGCGTCCGTCAAGACGAGCCCGAATGACGCGCGGCGTACTCACCGGCGAAGCGACTTCCACGTCGGAGGGCTCGAGCGTCGGAGCGTCGCCGTGGCCAGGCAGCGCGAGGCCGGAGGCTCCCTCCTGACGCTTGGCCGGCGAGATCGGCAGTAACTTACGACGGTCCCCTGGCGTGTGGGCCTCCGGCTTGTGGCCGTTGAGCACGGCAGTGAGGTGGGAGCTCATGTCGGAGTAGGAGTCGAAGCCGAGCACGGCGTCCGCCTCGGGAAGCTGCTCCGCGAGTTGGTTGCCGTAACGCTCGGCGAGGCAGCCGACGGCGACGACGGCCTGCGTGCGGCCCGAATCCTTGAGGTCGCTCGCCTCGAGGAGAGCGTCGATGGAGTCCTTCTTCGCCTGCTCGACGAAGCCACACGTGTTCACGACGGCGACGTCGGCCTGAGCGGCGTCGTCGACGAGGGTCCAGCCCTCGGCCGAGAGGCGACCGGCCAGTTCCTCGGAGTCGACCTCGTTGCGCGCGCACCCGAGGGTGACGACGGCGACGCTTCGTGAGGGGGCGGAAGTCATGGCACCGAGTGTAGTGGCGCACCGTCACCGCGCCCGACGACGCGCGGGGTGCCACCTATGCTGAGCGCTGTGTATGACGCGCCACTGACCACTGCTCCGTTGCTCCTGTCGCTCGTACTCGCAGCCTCGGGGGTGGCCAAGCTCGTGGACCGCGAGACGGTCGGTGAAGCGTTTGTCAGCCTGCGTCTTCCCGGCGTGCTGACTCGGCTGAAGGCACCCACGCTGCTGCCGTTCGCGGAACTAATGCTCGCGTTGGCACTTCTCGTGACGTCAGGAGCGCTCGCCGTCGTCGTCGCCCTCGTCGCGCTCGCGGTGTTCGTCGCGTACCTCGTCGTCATCGTGCGCGCTCTGGGCTTCGACGAGCCGGTGACCTGCTCGTGCTTCGGCAAGCTGGGTCTCGGGACGGTCGACCGTTTCACCGCCGTGCGCAACGCGGTGCTCGTCGCCCTGGCGCTCGTCACGCTCTACGACGCGACACGCGGGCGCAGCGTCGTGGCGCGGTGCGCCGACTTCGACGGCGAGGCCTGGGCCTGGCTCCTCGCCGTGCTCGTCGGCATCGTGCTCACGTGGCTCATCGCGGGGCACCGCGGCGGGCAGGAAGCATCTGCGCCCAGCGACGCGGGCGACGACTATGTGCGTCAACCCATCCCCTACGCCGTGCTGCGCACCCGCGAGGACGCCGGCGTCACCCTGCGCGAGATGGCCTACAGCAGCCCTGTCCTCCTGCTCCTCGTCTCGCCGCACTGCGGTTCGTGCCTCCCCGTGATCGAGCGGGCCCGTACGTGGCAGCACAAGCACGAGAACCTGCGCACCGTCATCGTGCTGAGCGGCGATCCGGACGAACCCACCGGACTGCAGGACGAAGGCGACTTCGACGTGATGTTCGACCCGTCCTTCGAGATCGGCCGCCTGTTCGCAGGCGGCAACCCGACCGCCGTCCTGCTGGGCGCCGACGGAATGCTCGCCGGCGGTGCGGTGAGCGGCAAGGGCAACGTCCTGGGGCTCCTCGACGAGATCAGCGAAGAACTGTCGGCCGTCGAACAGCCTGCGGCCGATGACGACGCGGCCGCTGAGAACGCTCCCGGCGCGTCTGTGACGCAGACGTCCCTCGAGACGCCGCCAGCCCGCGCGACACCGGCTCCCGTGGTCCAGTCATCCCCCGCTCCCGCCGTCGACGACGCTGCCGACCTCCCGGTGACCGACACCGAAGTGGCCGAGACCCAAGACGTCGTCGAAGACGACGAGTACGTCACGCGCCCGACGCCCTACGCGCTGTTCACCGACGGCACCGGCACGAAGGTCTCGCTCATGGACATCGGCCGGGCCGGGCCGACCGTGTTGCTCTACGTCAGCACCGGATGCGGGTCGTGCAAGGAGGTACTGAACTCCGTCGCCACGTGGCAGGCCTCGCTGCGCGGCGTTCCCATCTTCTGCATCGTCGGCCACGAGACCGAGGTCGAGGGGCTGGCGCCGTACGGCATCGAACCGAACCGCGCGCTCATCGACGAGCCGCGCGCCGTCGCGACGATGATGCGCCTCGGCACGCCATCGCTGTTCGCCATCGGTCCCGACGAGCACCTCCTCGCCGGCCCGGTGAGCGGCCAGGTCGACATCACGGCAACGATGGAGGCGATCATCGGCGAGGTCAGAGCCGTCCGTTCCGAGGACGCCGGTGACGACCAAGCTGACAACAAGCCCGTCTGAGGCGGGACACGCCACGCCCCGCGAAGCAGACAGAACGACGGCGCGCACCTCTCGGGTGCGGCGCCGTCGTCGTTGTCTCAGTTCTCCGTCAGCGGCCGTTCTGCGTCAGTTCCCAGGCGTCCTCGGAGCCGTCGCCGCCGTCGTGCCCGTCGTAGTACTGCTCCCCCTGGGCGGGGATCGCGTCCTGTGACTGGGCCACAAGGTCGACGGGGCCGTCGCCAGCACCGTCCGGCTCCGGCACGTCCTCGCCCTTGAGGAGGGCCAGCGTCGTCGGCAGATCCTCGGGTTTGACGAGGACGTCGCGCGCCTTCGACCCCTCGGACGGGCCGACGATGGCTCGCGATTCGAGCAGATCCATGAGGCGACCGGCCTTGGCGAAGCCGACGCGCAGCTTGCGCTGCAGCATCGAGGTCGAACCGAACTGCGTCGTGATGACGAGCTCGGCCGCCTGCAGCAACACGTCGAGGTCGTCACCGATGTCCTCGTCGATCTCCTTCTTGGGCGCCGTCTGCTGAACGTCCTCGCGGTAGTTGGGCGCGAGCTGAGCCTTGACGTGCGCGACGACGCCGTGGATCTCCGACTCGTTGACCCACGCGCCCTGCACACGCATCGGCTTGCTCGCGCCCATCGGCAGGAAGAGCGCGTCACCCTGACCGAGGAGCTTCTCGGCGCCGGGCTGGTCGAGCACGACGCGGCTGTCGGCGAGCGACGACGTCGCGAACGCCAGACGCGACGGCACGTTGGCCTTGATGATGCCGGTGACGACATCGACCGACGGGCGCTGCGTCGCGAGGATGAGGTGGATACCGGCGGCACGCGCGAGCTGCGTGATGCGCTGGATCGAGGCCTCGACGTCACGCGGCGCGACGAGCATGAGGTCCGCCAACTCGTCGACGACGACGAGGAGGTACGGGTACGGCGCGAGCTTGCGCTTGCTGTCCGGCGGGAGGGTCACCTTGCCCGCACGCACGGCCTTGTTGAACTCGTCGATGTGCTTGTAGCCGAACGCGGCGAGGTCGTCGTAGCGCGCGTCCATCTCGCGCACGACCCACTCGAGAGCCTCGGCGGCCTTCTTCGGGTTCGTGATGATCGGCGTGATGAGGTGCGGGATGCCCTCGTACGCCGTCAGCTCGACGCGCTTGGGGTCGACGAGCACCATGCGCACCTCTTCGGGCGTGGCCCGCATGAGGAGTGAGGTGATCATCGAGTTGACGAAGCTCGACTTACCGGCACCGGTGGCACCGGCGACGAGCATGTGCGGCATCTTCGCGAGGTTGGCCACGACGTAGCCACCCTCGACGTCCTTACCGACACCCATGACCATCGGGTGGTGATTGTTGCGGGCCGCCTGGCTGCGCAGCACGTCACCGAGGCTGACAAGTTCCTTGTCGGCGTTCGGGATCTCGATACCGATGGCCTTCTTGCCCGGGATGGGCGACAGGATGCGCACGTCGGCGCTGGCCACGGCGTAGGCGATGTTCTTGCTCAGACCCGTGACGCGGTCGACCTTGACGCCGGGGCCGAGCTCGACCTCGTAACGCGTGACCGTCGGGCCGCGGGTGAAACCGGAGACGACGGCGTCGATGCCGAACTGGTCGAGCACCTCGGTGAGCGCGTCGACGACGCGGTCGTTCGCGGCCGAACGCTCCTTGGGCGGCGTGCCCTCCTCGAGGAGGGTCGACTCGGGCAGCGTGTACGTGATGTCGCCGGCGAGGGCGAGCTGCTCGACGCGCTGTGGGAGCTGCTCCGTCGGCTGAGCCTCGACCTGACGTTGAGGCACCTCGGCGGCCGGGCGCTGCGCCGTCTCCTGGCGGGCTGCGGCGGCCTTGGGCGATTCGCCCGGACGCTGCTTGGAGCCACCGGCCGTCTCGACGGCGGCGGTGTCGGCCTCGTCCGTGGTGGCCGGGCGTGACGTGGTCGCACGCGAGCCGCGGGCCCGAGCCAGAGCTGCCGCGCCGGCCGACGTGGCGCGCTCGCCCTCGTCGGCGGAGCCGTCCGCCGGGTCGCCGCCTTCGATCGTGTCGATGTCGTAGATCTGCTGCTCGCCGCGCTGACGACCGAGGGTCTTGCGCGAGCCACGCCCGCGACCGCGCGGACCGCGGCCGACGACCTCTGCTGCCTGCTCGTACGGCTCGTCGCCGTGGTGCACGTCGGCGGCGCGGCGGGGTGCTCCGCCGCGCGCACGGTTGCCGATGTCGGCGCCGTGCAGGTCGTCGGCGACGGCGTCGCGCTGGGCGTAGTCGCGCTCCTCGGTCGGAGCGTGACCGCCGAAGATCGTGGCCTCAACCTCACGCAGACGCTGAGGGATGCGGTTGACCGGCGTGCGCGTCAGCACGAGGAAACCGAAGAACGACACGAGGCCGAGGATGACGCCGGCGCCCCAGAGCGTCAGGCCTGCGGCCAGCGGGCCACCGGAGATGACGCCGAGCACTCCGCCGGCGTCACGCACGGCGTCGACGTCACCCGCGGCCGGGCGTCCGCCGACGAGGTGAGCGATACCGGTGGAGCCGAGGGCGAGGATGCCGAGACCGATCGACATGCGGTGGGTGGGCTGGTGGCCGCGCGGGTGGCGGAACATGTGCAGACCCATGCCGATGAACACGACAGGCAGGACGTAGGCGATGACGCCGAACGTTCCCGCGGCGACGGCGTGGACGATGTCACCGAACATGCCGGGCAGGTTCCACCACTCGCGCGCCGCGACAACGATGCCGAGGGCGAGGAGGAAGAAGCCGATGCCGTCGCGACGGTGCTCCGGCTCGAGTTCGGCGGCGCTGGCGCCGACACGACGCACGGCGCCTCCGGCGACGTGGGAAACCCCCATCCAGGCGCCACGAGCGGCACGGCTGGAGGCCGACGGGCCCTGCTGAGCCGAGCTCGAACCGCGCCCCTTGCCGGGCGCGCTCTTGGAGGGCGCCTGCTTGCGGGGCGCGTTCTTCGCCGGGGTGGTGCGGGCGCGCGAGGAGGTGGTGCTCCGACTGTTCGGGGCACTCTTCTTCGCTACGAGAACGCTGTCGTTCGGGGGTGTTTTCCGTGTCGCCACCCGGCCAGATTACGGGAGAAGGCGCGCAGTTCTTCGGCCCCACGCCGGGGACCTCGCGACGATCTGGCGGCCCCGAGGGGCGGCGTGAACAGCGAGTCGCATCTCACCATCCGGGCGACCTCGGGCACATTCGTGGACGGTTCGAGGAGTCGCGTGTCACGGTGTTGCCCGGTCACGAGTTCCAGCGCACAGCCCCGGCTTGCTGGACGGCAACCCTCCACCGCGGTGGGGTGCTCCGGGTGACGACCTGGCTGCGTGCGACCGCACGCAGCAAGTGCGGGTTCGCGACGCCTCTCGTCGGGCGGACCCCTGACGAAGGAGTCTCCTTATGAGTTCTGTCCTTTCGACGCTCGCTGCGACCCGTCAGCCGAAGTCGTTGCCCGCTTCCCTCTCTGCTGTTCGGGCGAGCGCCCGGGCCACCCCTGCAACCGTCTCGGACGGCGTCGGTGTGCCGACCTTGCACCACACGGTTGTCGAGTTCGCGAACCTCGATCACGGTGCCACTGCTCCGGCCCTCGTGGGCGTTGCCGAGGCTGCGGAGCGCATCCTGCGCACCTACGGCTCGGTTCATCGCGGGGCGGGGTACGCCTCGCGTCTGACGACCAGCTGGTTCGAGGAGGCGCGTTCGGAGGTGGCGCACTTCGTCGGTCTCGGCAAGGACAGCCACGTCGTCTTCACGCGCAACACCACGGATGCGCTGGCTCTGCTCGCCCACGTCCTGCCCGACAACGCTCAGGTCTTCGTCTTCGAATCCGCGCACCACGCGGCGCTCCTCCCCTGGCCCGCCGAGCGCACGACGCGACTGTCGGTGCCGTCCTCCCCCGAGGCTGCGATCGCCACCGTCGACGCCGCGCTCTCCCGCTTCCGCGCGACGTCGGATGCGCCCGCGCTCGTCGTCATCACGGGCGCGTGCAACGTGACCGGGGAGATCTGGCCGATCGGTGAACTGGCCGCCGTCGCGCGCTCCCACGGGGCACGGTCGGTCGTCGATGCGGCGCAGCTGGCTCCGCACCGCGTCATCGACGTCGCCGCGTGGGGCGTCGACTACGTCGCGTTCTCGGGTCACAAGATGTATGCCCCGTACGGCGCCGGCGTTCTCGCGGGTCGCGCAGACTGGCTTGATGCAGCCGATCCGTACCTTCCGGCCGGCGGTGCGAGCAAGCGGGTGACGACGGACGACGTCGTGTGGTCCGAGGGCCCGGCACGGCACGAGGGCGGCACGCCGAACGCCGTCGGCGCTATCGCTCTCGCGGCGGCCGCGGCGAAGCTGCGCGCTCACCGTCACGCGATCGAGAACCACGAGCACCGCGTTCACGGCATCATCCGCGACGGTTTGAGCGCGCTGCCGGGTGTGCAGATTCTTCACGTGCTCGGCTCCGACGAGGAGCCTGTCGACGGTGTCGGCGTCACGACGTTCACGGTCGACGGGTACGATCCGACGCTCGTGGCTCAGGTGCTCGCGGACGAGCACGGCATTGCGGTGCGCGACGGCCGCTTCTGTGCGCATCTGCTGTGTGACGAGCGGCTCGGCAAGGGCGCTACGGCGGTGCGCGCCTCCATCGGCCTCGCGACGACGGTGGAGCATGCGCACCGTCTCGTCGCAGCGGTGCGTGCGCTCGTGGAGCGCGGGCCGGCGTTCGAGTACATGCACACGCCGGGCATCGGCTGGGCACCGGTGGGTGACGAGCGGGATCTGAGCGAGCCCCGCCCCTGGTGACGGACGGCTCGGGCCGCCGGTTCTGGGGACCGGCGGCCCGAGTCATTCGCAATGGCCTTGCCCGGAGGATGCCCGGAAGGAGTGCCGAGAAGGGCACCAGTACGCCCGGTTGCCCGGGCCCGCGTCCGACCGTCAAGTGACTACCCAGACGCCGCCATGGCTTGGCGGGCGGAAATTGCGCCGACCACGGGCCGGTGACAGCCATACGAAAGCCGCCCACTCCGAGAAGCGGACGGCCGTGTGTTGCACCGAGACAGGCCCGCCAGGGCCTGGCCGGAAGACGCGCCAAACAATGCAGCGGTGTGGTTTCACGCGCCGGGGAGGCCGAGCTTGCGAGGTCCATCCCTGCGCGTGAAACCACACCGCGACCGATTGTTCTGAACGCTCCGCCGGCGCGAAGCGCCGGCTACGCGTTCAGAACAATCGGAATGATCATCGGCCGACGGCGCAGCTTGCCTCCGACGAACCCGCCGACGGTGCGGCGGATGACCTGCTGGAGCTGGTGGGTGTCGGTGATGCCCTTGCCGCGGGCGTCGGCGAGGGCCTGCTCGATCTTGGGGCGGATGCGTTCGAAGACCTCGTCGCCTTCGGCGAATCCGCGGGTGCGGATGTCGGGGCCGGCGACGATCTCTCCGGTGGAGGCGTTGCGCACGACGGTGATGGTGATGAAGCCTTCGTCGCGCAGGACGCGGCGGTCCTTGAGCATGTCTTCGTCGGTGGTGCCGACGAGGGAGCCGTCGACGTAGACGTAACCGACGGGCACGGCGCCGGTGATGGCGGCCTTGCCGTCGACGAGGTCGACGACGACGCCGTTCTCGGCGAGGAGCACCTGCTCGGCGGGCACTCCGGTGGCTGCGGCGAGCTTGCCGTTGGCCACGAGGTGGCGCCATTCGCCGTGGATCGGCATGACGTTCTTCGGCTTGACGATGTTGTAGCAGTAGAGCAACTCGCCGGCGGAGGCGTGACCGGAGACGTGCACCATGGCGTTGCCCTTGTGCACGACGTTGGCGCCGAGGCGCATGAGGCCGTTGATGAGGCCGTAGACGGCGTTCTCGTTGCCGGGGATGAGCGAGCTGGCCATGAGGATGGTGTCGCCGGGGCCGACGTCGATGCGGTGGTCGCGGTTGGCCATGCGGGCGAGGGCGGCCATGGGCTCACCCTGGGAGCCGGTGCAGATGAGAACGACCTTGTCGTCCTCGAGCTGGTCGAGCTTCTTGACGTCGACGAGCACGTTGTCGGGCACCTTGAGGTAGCCGAGGTCGGCGGCGATCGTCATGTTGCGCACCATGGAGCGGCCGACCATGGCGACCTTGCGGCCGTACAGTTCGGCGGCGTCGAGCACCTGCTGGACGCGGTGCACGTGTGAGGAGAAGCAGGCCACGATGATGCGGCGCTCGGCGCGCTCGAAGACGCGCTCGATGGCGGGTGTGATGTCCTTCTCCGGCGTGGTGAAGCCGGGCACCTCGGCGTTCGTCGAGTCCGTGAGGAACAGGTCGACGCCCTCCTCACCGAGGCGGGCGAAGGCGCGCAGGTCGGTGATGCGCCCGTCGAGCGGCAGCTGGTCCATCTTGAAGTCGCCGGTGCCGAGGATCGTTCCGCCGCCGGTGCGCACGAAGACGGCCAGGGCGTCGGGGATGGAGTGGTTGACGGCGACGAACTCGCAGTCGAACGGGCCGATCTGCTCGCGCTGACCTTCCTTGACCGCCATCGTGTACGGGCGGATGCGGTGCTCCTTGAGCTTCGCCTCGATGAGCGCGAGGGTCAGCGTCGAGCCGATGAGCGGGATGTCGCTCTTCATGCGCAGCAGGTACGGCACGGCGCCGATGTGGTCCTCGTGGCCGTGCGTGAGCACGATGGCCTCGATGTCGTCGAGGCGATCCTTGATGTACTCGAAGTCCGGGAGGATGAGGTCGACGCCGGGATGGTCCTCGGGGAAGAGCACGCCGCAGTCGATGATGAGCAGTCGACCCTCGTACTCGACGACGGTCATGTTGCGCCCTACCTCGCCGAGGCCTCCGAGGGCGACGACGCGGACGCCGTTCTTGGCCAGGGCGGGCGGTGCGCTCAGTTCGAGTGCGGTGTCGTTCACGAAAGTCCCGATTCGCTCAGGCCTTCGCGCAGGCGCGCACGCATGTCGTCCGTGGCGGGCAGCAGCGGAAGGCGGATGAAGTCACTGTCGATGACACCCTTGTCGGCCATGGCGGCCTTGGCCATGATGGCGCCCTGCGAGGTGTTCATCAGGGCGTCGATGGCCGGGATGAGCCGGGTGTGCAGCTCACGGGCGCGTGTCATGTCGCCGGCGTCCACGGCGTCGATCATGGCGCGGAACTCGTTACCGGCGACGTGTCCGACGACGGAGACGAGACCGACGGCGCCGAGGCTGAGCCAGATGAGGTTGGAGACGTCGTCACCGGAGTACCAGAGCAGGTCGGTCTCGTTCATGAGCTTGGTCGCCTCGAAGAAGTCGCCCTTGGCGTCCTTCACGGCGAGCATCTGGTCGATCTTGGCCAGTTCACGGATCGTGTCGCTCGCGAGCGGCGTGGCGGTGCGGCTCGGAATGTCGTACGCCATCGCGGGCAGATCGGTGGCACCGACAACGGCCTTGAAGTGTTCGACGATGCCGGCCTGCGTCGGCTTGTTGTAGTACGGAGTCACGACGAGCACGGCGTCGGCGCCGACGGCCGCGAGCGCCTTGGCCGCGCGCACCGAGTGTGCGGTGTCGTTCGTTCCGACGCCTGCGGTGACGGCGCAGCGGTCGCCGACGGCGTCGACGACGGCGCGGACGGTCTCGACGTTCTCCTCGTCCGTGGTCGTCGCGGACTCACCGGTGGTGCCGTTGACGACGAGGCCGTCGTGTCCGTTGTCGACGAGGTGGTTCGCGAGGCGAGCCACACCCTCGTAGTCGATGGAGCCGTCAGGTTTCATCGGTGTGACCATGGCCGTGACCATGCGTCCGAAAGGTGTCGTCGTCATGCGCCCCAGGCTAATGCACGGCCTCCGGCTGTGGCCCGAAGCCTCGCGCGAGGCAGTCCGGCACTCGACACGGGCACGGCTGTGTGGGGGCAGCGCCGTACAGTTGCCGGGTGCAGCAGTATCTCGACCTCCTCACGCGCATCCTCGACGAAGGCGCCGTCAAGGGCGATCGCACCGGTACCGGCACCCGCAGCGTGTTCGGCCACCAGATGCGCTTCGATCTGTCCCAGGGCTTTCCCGTCACCACGACGAAGAAGCTTCACCTGCGTTCGGTCTTCGGTGAACTCCTGTGGTTCCTGCGCGGTGACACCAATGTCGGCTGGCTGCACGAACGCGGCATCTCGATCTGGGACGAGTGGGCCGACGAGTTCGGCGACCTCGGCCCGATCTACGGCCACCAGTGGCGCAGCTGGCCCACCCCGGACGGCCGGCAGGTCGACCAGTTGGCGCAGGTCGTCGAGGCGATCAGGACGAACCCGAACAGCCGTCGCCACATCGTCTCCGCGTGGAACGTCGCCGACGTCGACGACATGGCCCTGCCGCCGTGCCACACGATGTTCCAGTTCTACGTCGCCGACGGGAAGCTCTCGTGCGGCCTCTACCAGCGCAGCGCCGACGTGTTCCTCGGGGTGCCGTTCAACATCGCGAGCTACGCGCTGCTCACGCACATGGTGGCGCAGGTGACCGACCTCGAGGTCGGCGACTTCGTCCACACCCTCGGCGACGCGCACCTGTACTCCAACCACCTCGAGCAGGCGCAGCTGCAACTGACGCGCACGCCGAAGCCGCTACCGCGCCTCGTGCTCAACCCCGAGATTCGCGACATCGACGGCTTCGACCTCGACGACATCCGCCTCGAGGGCTACGAGGCCGACCCCACGATCAAGGCACCGATCGCGGTCTGACCGCACCGAAACACCCCTCGCCGGCTCCCGACCCGGCGCGTTCGAAGGAACCGGCATGAGCCACCTGACATCCATCGCCGCCGTCGCGCGCAACGGCGTCATCGGCGCCGACGGAGACATGGTCTGGAACATTCCGGAGGACTTCAAACACTTCAAGCGCACGACGATGGGGCACCCGATGATCATGGGGCGCACCACGTTCGAGGGCATGGGTGCGTTGCCCGGCCGCCGCTCGATCGTCGTCACGCGCAACCCGGAGTACGCACCGAACCTCACCAAGGGCGACGACGTCGTCGTCGTGCACTCGCTCGACGAGGCGCTCGAGGAGGTCGCCGGCGAGGACGCCTTCGTCGTCGGTGGCGCACAGATCTACGAGGCCGCGATGGACGAGGTCACACACCTGCTCATCAGCGAGATCCCCCTCGAGCCCGAGGGCGATGCCCACTTCCCCACCATCGACCCGAAGCACTGGCGCGAGAGCGACCGCGACCCGCGCGATGGCTTCACCGTCGTCACGTACGAACGGCGCGAAGCATGACGCCCGACGAGCGGCGCGACGAGGTCGAGCCGGCCGTGGGTCACGGGGAACACGGTCACGGACAACACGGCAATGGACAACACGGCGGTGGGCAACACGACGTGGACGGCCGACACGACGGCCCCGTGGACGCGCTCCACGAGGACGAGGGCGCGGTCAAGAAGGACTCGATCTCACTGGCCGTCGCCACCGGCGTCTACGGCATCAGCTTCGGGGCTCTCGCCATCGCGGCGGGCCTCAACACGTGGCAGGCGATGGCGCTGTCGCTCCTGCTCTTCTCGGGCGGTTCGCAGTTCGCCGTCGTCGGAGTTCTCGGTGCCGGCGGCACGGGCGCATCCGCCGTCGCGACCTCGACGCTCCTCGGTGTGCGCAACTCCATTTACGGCCTGCAGCTGAACGCGATCCTGCGCCCCCGCGGTCTCAGGCGTGTCGTCGCTGCGCAGTTGACGATCGACGAATCCGCCGCCATGGCCGTCGGTCGCCCGACGGCGAAGCTGTCGGGCATCGGTTTCTGGTGGACCGGCTTCGGCGTGTACCTGCTCTGGAACTCCATGACGTTCGTCGGCACCATCGCGGGCAACGCCATGGGCGATCCGAAGAAGTACGGCCTCGACGCCGCAGCGGTGGGTGCGTTCCTCGCCCTGCTGTGGCCGCGCCTCGGCACGCTCCAGGGCAAGCTGACGGCCGGGCTCGCGGGCGTCATCGCCCTCGGCCTCTCCCCCGTCACCCGGGCCGGCCTGCCGGTGCTCGCCACCGTCGTCGCGGCCATCGCGGTCGGCCTGTGGTGGTCGACACGCACGGACGAGGTGCCGACGCTGCCGAGTGACGACGCCACCGAGGAAGGGGCGGGCGCATGAGCACCTGGACCACCGTTCTGCTCGCGAGCGGCCTGTCGTTCGTCCTCAAGTTCATCGGCTACCTCCTGCCGCCGAAGTACCTCGAAGGCAAGAAGACGTCGAACGTCGTCGCCCTGTTCCCCGTCGCGTTGCTGACGGGACTCGTGTGCGTTCAGGCGTTCGTCGGTGACCACGGCAAGCTGGTGCTCGACGCTCGCGCCGCCGCCGCGCTCGCCGCGGTCGTCGCGCTCCTGTTGCGCGCGCCGTTCATCGTCGTCGTCCTCGTGGCCGCCGCGACGGCCGCGCTCATCCGCTTGATCTGACCCGTCGACCGGCCCGGTCACGAACCGGGCCGGCGACGGAACGACACAACGAACGGACCCGGCCTCCCCCAAGGAGGGAAGGCCGGGTTCTTTCGTCGGCGTCACCGCTGACGGGAGTCGACAGGCGTCAGGCCGCCTTCGGCTGCACCTGGCGCTGCACGAGGTCGGTGACGTTCTGCGGCTTGCGCTCGAGCTTCGCGGCGAAGTCGTTGGGCAGCGACAGACGGATGATCGTCCACCACGCCGAGGCGACCTGGCGCGGCAGCGAGCCCCTGACGTACGACAGGCCGTAGCGCTCGCAGATGTCCTGCACGTCCTTGCTGATCTCCTCGTAACGGTTGCTCGGCAGATCCGGGAACAGATGGTGCTCGATCTGGTAGCTCAGGTTGCCCGTGGCCACGTGCATCGCCTTCGAGCCCGAGATGTTCGCCGAGCCGAGCATCTGACGCAGGTACCAGTCGCCGCGGCTCTCGCCGACGATCGACTTCTTCGTGAAGGTCTCGACGCCGCTCGGGAAGTGACCGCACATGATGACGGAGTGCGTCCACAGGTTGCGCGTGAGGTTGGCGATGAAGTTGGCCTTGATCGTCTGCTTGCCCGAACCGGTGAGCGCCGCGAGGAGCGGGTGGGCGACGTAGTCCTTCGTGAACTGCTCACGGATCTTGTGCAGCACCTTGCGGCTGTCACGCTGGAAAACGGCCTTGTCCTTGCGGCCCTTGAGGTACTTGCCGAGCTCGAGGTCGTACGCGGCGATGCCGTACTCGAAGAAGCACGCGTTGATGAAGTTCCACGCCGGCTGGCCGAGGTAGAACGGCACCCACTTCTGGTCCTCGTCGACGCGCATGATGCCGTAGCCGAGGTCGTTGTCGCGGCCGATGACGTTCGTGTACGTGTGGTGCAGTTCGTTGTGCGAGTGCTTCCACAGGTCCGACGGCGACGCGTTGTCCCACTCCCACGTCGAGGAGTGGATCTTCGGGTCGCGCATCCAGTCCCACTGGCCGTGCATGACGTTGTGGCCGATCTCCATGTTCTCGAGGATCTTCGAGGCGGCCAGGCCGACCGTGCCGACGACGAACGCCGGCTTCTTCTTGGAGAACAGCAGCAGGGCGCGCGAGCCCATCTCGAGGTAGCGCTGGCCCTTGATCACGCCGCGGATGTACGCGGCGTCCTTCGCGCCCCGGCTCTCGACGATGCGGGCGCGCACGGCATCCAGCTCCTCGCCGAGGCGCTCGATGTCGCTGCGCGTGAGGTGTGCGACCGGGTTGACGTCCTTCTTCTGCATCGCGGTCATCGTGCGTCCTTTCGTCGGGGTGACGTGTGAGTCGTAAGGGTTCGGTGGGCGCCGGGGCGGTTGTCCCTCGCGTGGTGGGGTGTGGGGTTCATCGCCCGATCTCGCAAGCTCCGGCGACGCTGGAGATGCAGGTCTGCACCATGACGCCGTCGCCTTCGCTTCCCGAGGTGATCTCGCCGGTGCGCAGATCGCGCACGTTTCCCGAGCGCAGGGGCAGCACGCAGCCGTAACAGATGCCCATGCGGCAGCCGGAGGGCACGAGGGCCCCGGCGGCCTCGGCGGCGTCGAGGATGGCGGTGTCGCCGGCGACGTCGAGTTCGAGCGTGTTCGAACCGTCGTGGAGGGTGAGCGCGCCGCCCTCGCCGGGCTCTGCCAGTTCGACGGTGAACTCCTCGGTGTGCAGGTGATCGGCGACGCCGTTGAGGTCGGCGTACTCCCGCAACGCGCGCAGCATGCCCGCAGGACCGCACGCGTAGGTGGTGCGATCGCGCCAGTCGGGCACGAGGTCGTCGAGCTCGCGAGGCTCGAGCCGCCCCTCGGCCTGGGTGTGACGCTCGACGAGGCGAATGCGGCCCGTCGCGTCGAGCGAGCGCAGTTCGTCGGCGAAGATGACGTCCTCGGGGTGGGCCGCCGAGTGCAGGACGACGATGTCGTGCGCACTCTCGGCGTGCTCGGTGTCGGCGGCGAACGCCTCCTCGGCGTCGATGCGGTGACGCAGCATGCCCATGACGGGCGTGATGCCGGAGCCGCCGGTGACGAAGAGAACTGGCTCGGCGCCGCCGTTCCAGGTGAAGGCGCCGTCGGCCTGCTCCATCTGGACGATCTGACCGGGACGCAGGCTCTCCTGCAGGTGCGCGCTCACGACCCCGCCGGTGAGGGCCTTCACCGTGATGGAGATGTTCCCGTCGCCGCGCGGGCCGGAGGTGACGGAGTAGGCGCGCCACAGGCGCACGCCGTCGATGTCGACGCCGATACGGATGTACTGGCCCGGGCGGTGGCCGAGCCAACCGCGGCCGGGCTGGAGCGTCACGGTGCTGGCGTCGGCCGTCTCGGGCGTGACGTCGACGACGCGGGCGCGCAGATACCGGCGCGAGCGAAGCGGGTCGACGAGGTCGACGTAGTCCTCGGGCACGAGAGGCGTCGTGAGGGCGCGCACCGCACGCCAGGCGAGGCGGGTTGCCGAGCCCGCCGGAGAGGTTTGTGCCACGCTCGGCAGCGAGGTCGTCCGAGTGGGCGAAAGCGAGGTTACGGCCATGTCGACAGTTTATTTAGCCCAATCGACGCAATTCTTGGCCTAGACCCGACGTGTTTCTCGATCTATTTGTTCTTAGAGTGTGAACATGCCGATTCTCACCGAGCGTACCCTGGCCGAGCTTCGGGCGTCCCTGCCCGAGACGGCGAGCGCCTGCGTGGAGGCGATCGTCGAGGAGGTCCCCGGCTACGACCGCGCCTTCGATCCTGCATTACGCAGCAACATCGAGCGCGCCGTCGAACAGGCCCTCTCGGGGTTCGTCGCCACCCAGATCGAGGGCGACCGCGCGACCTCCCGTTCCACCCTCGACGGCGCCTACCGGCTGGGACAGGGAGAGGCAGCGAGCGGTCGCTCCACGGACGCCCTGCTCGCCGCCTACCGCGTCGGTGCTCGTGTCGCATGGGCTCAGTTCGCCGGCAGCGCCGTGGCCGCCGAGGAGCCGGCGGCGAACGTCGCGGCCCTCGCCGAGAAGACCTTCGCCTTCATCGACGAGCTGTCCGCCCAGAGCCTCGCCGGTCACACGGCGGCCCTCACCGCCCGCACCCGTGAACTGGCCCGTCGCCGGGATCAGCTGACGGCGGCCCTCGTCGCGGGCGAGGCCCGCCCGGCCCTCGAGCACCTCGCCGAATCGGCCCGGTGGAAGGCGCCCGAAACGCTCACCGCCCTCGTCGTCGACGGCGAACCGCGCACGGCGCTCGCCACGGCCCTCGGCGAGCGCGCCCTGTGGTCTCCCATTGCCGACGGTCCCACCGTCGTGCTCGTCCCCGGCGTGCGAAGCAACGCTCGGAACGGCCTTCTCGAGCGCTGCGTCGGTACGCCCGCCGCTCTGGGGCCGACCGTGGCGTGGACCGACGCCGGCGAATCAGTCCGTCAGGCACTGCGCGCGCTGCGTTTCGCGAGCGCCGACGACGGCGCCGACTGCGACGAGCTGTTGCCCGAACTCGCTCTGGACTCAGCGCCTCTCGTTGCCACCCGACTTCGCGAACGTGCTGTGGCTCCCCTCGAGGACCTCTCCCCCGCCAAACGGGAGGTGCTCGCCGAGACGCTGCTCGGCTGGCTCCTGCACCAGGGCCGTCGTGACGAGGTCGCCGGCCGCCTGCATGTCCACCCGCAGACGGTGCGCTACCGCATGAACACGGTGCGCGAACTGTACGGCGACGCCCTCACCGACCCGCGGCGCGTGCTCGAACTGACGCTCGGTCTCCTCGTCGAGGCACGCACCGAACCCACCTCTGACGCGAAGGACGAACGATGACCACCGAACGTTGGCGCACGCCGCTCGGCGACTCGCTACGCCAGCATGCCGGTGAAATGCCTCCCGTCTCGCACGAAGGCGTCGACGCGGACGTCGTGCGCGTGGCCAAGCCGCTGCTGCGCGGGTGGTTCCACCTCGTCCTCGCGCCGATCTGCCTCGTGGGGTGTCTCGCGCTCGCGATCCTCGCGCCGACGACGGCCGGGCGCGTAGGCGCCCTCGTCCTCGGAGCGACGGGGACGCAGCTGTTCGCCACGTCGGCGCTCTACCACCGCAGGTACTGGAGCCCGCGCGCCGACGCAGTCCTGCGTCGCATCGACCACTCGAACATCTACCTCATCATCGCGGGCACGTACACGCCGTTCGCTCTCGTCCTGTTGCGCGGCAACCAGCGGTTGTCGCTCCTGCTCATCGTGTGGATCGGTGCCGTTGCCGGCGTCCTGTTCCGAACGTTCTGGGTCGGCGCGCCGCGCTGGCTCTACACCCCGATCTACGTCGCCCTCGGCTGGGTCGCCGTCTTCTACGCCGCCCCGCTGCACGCCGCGGGCGGCACCGCCGTCATCACGCTCATCGCCGTGGGAGGCATCCTCTACACCATCGGCGCCGTCGTCTACGGGTTCAAGAAGCCCGACCCGTGGCCCACGGTGTTCGGCTTCCACGAGATCTTCCACGCGTGCACGGTGGCCGCGTTTGTCGTCCACTTCGTCGCGGCGTGCCTCGTCGTGCTGCGAGCGTGAGGGGCTGCACGGCGGACCGGCCGGGCCGGTGAATCGAACCGAGAGGCCCGCCCCTCATGGTGACGGTTGGGGTATCTGGTGACGTTCGAACGTCACCATATACCCCAACCGTCACCATCTGCTTCGGTAAAACAGGGACACCCCGCGTCAGCCCCGCGCACCGGCCGAGGAGGGTTCACGCTCGTCCGCCGAGGCGGCCGGCCGCTTGTCGACATGATGACGGCGCCACTCGAGCAGACCCGCGAGGACGACGGCGATGCCCATACCCGTGGCGATTCCGGCGAGCGGGTTGTGCTCGAACGCGTGCCCGCCGACGTAGCCGATCACCGTGCCGTGCACGGCCCACACGACGGTGGCGAGCAGGTCGTACGGGGTGAACGAGCGCAGCGGGTAACCGGTCGCGCCGAGCGAGAGCGTGGCCACGCAGCGGCCTCCGGGGATGAACCGCACGACGAGCAATGCCCAGGAACCGCGCCGATGAAGGACACCGCGCACGCGCTCGACCGTGCGTCGGCGCTTCGGGTTCTTCTCGAGCCACGACGTTCCGAGCACGTGCCCGAGACCGTAGGAGAGGTGGTCACCCAGGCACGCGCCGAGCGCGGAGACGAGCACCACCAGAAAGACGTCGGGTCCGTTCGGATCCGACGCGGCGTAGACCCCGGCGAGGATGAGCGGCGCTTCACTCGGGAACACCGGCACGAGGGCGTCCACGGTGCACAGACCGAAGAGCGCCGCGTACACCCACCACGAGGTCATGAGGTGCTCGAGCGGCCCGAGGATCGCGTCCGTCATTGCCCGAACCTAGGAAACGGACATGACGAGGATCCGAAGCTGGAGTGAACGTGTTCCAACACAGTTGATTCCCGCACAACGAGGCCAGTCATCGGAGGCTAACGCCACGAGCTCCGGCGCTCATCTGATCTCGTTCGGTGCCGAGCCCAGGCGTCGCCAAGACGTGCGTTCCTGCAGGAGGTGGGTGGGTCTCTCACCGGCATCAGGGGCTACGGCGAGTCCCTCAGGTACGGGCAACATTGCCTCTCGCCAGCCTCACGATCAGGCAGGCTGGTCTCGGCGGGAGGCGCTGCAGTAGACCCAATCCAAGGGCACGGCGAGATCGGCCACGGAATCGACATAACGAGCATTGAAAATCGAGGTCTCGTAGGCGCCGACGTCGACGAGGGCCTTCAGCAGGCGGCGGGCACCTTCCAGGAACTCCCACGTGATCTGTACGTCGCTAGCATCCGTGATACCCCCATCGTCACGGCCTTCAAGTTGGAGCATCGTGATCCCGTCCACGCGTGGAAACTGCGCCACCGCCGACGCCACGTCCTCGTCGAGGTAGACGAGTTGGCGATCAATGTCCTGCAGGGCAGCTGTGGTCCCAACCTTCGCGGAGCGAACGATTCCGGCGCGACCCTCGCCGAAGACCCATGACGCGACCTCTTCAAGGCGGGCACCCACCTGAGCGATCGACTGCCGATCCCACACGTTGATTTCGATCCCCAACTCTTTGGCACCCTGATCGTAGAGACACACAAGTGCTGCAGGCATTAGCAGGACTTCAAAGCGCTGGCGAAGCCCCTCGTAAATGACTTGCGGCGTCGCCGCGCTGGCATCTCCACAATGATCCGCTCGAAGATAACCGCGCCCAACAGGGCGTAGGCAAGATTTCTAACGACCTCGCCAACCGCGTGCGCGCCGGGAAAAAGCTCGTGCCATCGCTGCGCCACCTCCAGCCATAAGGCTACCCCTACCAGACCTGCTACCGCCCACCAAGGTCTTCTCAAGAATGCCGCTGAAGCCCGCTCCATGCAGCCATTCTGGCACCCAAGTTTAGGTCGTGCGGCGCACTGGTTTGGAACTCAGAGCGCCGAACAGAGGCTTCAATCGATCAGTAGGCCCTTAAGCCAGACCGGGCTCGCGCGCGGTCCACAGCAGGTGAGGAGCCTAGGGACCCGCCCGCCTGCTCCGAGCGAGGGCGGCGTCCGCTTTCTACACACGGCATGCGCATCAGGTGTCGTCCTGAGTGACTTCTCGAAGTTCCAGTTGAAAAATCCCACGATCAGTTGAACGCGCTGAAGTCTGCGCGCGGTTGCAGAGGCACCGGTTCCCTTCTCCGAACATATCGCCAAGTCGACCAGCAACTACAAACCCAGGAAGTTCTCCAACCCGACGGTGAGACCGGGCGTCTTCACGACGTTCCGCACGCCGGTGAGCACACCGGGCATGAAGCTGACGCGCTCGAAGCTGTCGTGACGGATCGTAAGGGCCTCACCCTCCGCGCCGAACTGCACCTCCTGGTGCGCGACGCGCCCCCGCATGCGGATGGCGTGCACCGGGATGCCGTCGATGCGGGCTCCGCGCGCGCCGTCCGGGTCGTGTTCCGTGGCGTCCGGAACGTCGCCGAGACCGGCCTCGCGGCGGCCCTCGGCGATGGCGCGCGCTGTGTGCGCGGCCGTGCCGGAGGGCGCGTCGACCTTGTTCGGGTGGTGGATCTCGACGACCTCGACCGACTCGTAGAAGGCCGCCGCCTCGCGCGCGAACTTCATCATGAGCAGGGCCCCGATGGAGAAGTTCGGCGCGATGAGCACACCGACGCCGTCGGCTGCGTCCACCTGCGAGCGCAGCGTCGCGAGCTTCTCCTCGGTCCACCCCGTCGTACCGACGACGGCCGAAACGCCCTGAGAGACACAGTGGGCGAGGTTGCCGGGCGACGCGTCGGGCACGGTCAACTCGATCGCAACGTCGGCGCCCCCCAGGTCGCCGAGGTCGTCGCCGACGTCGAAGCGACCGACGAGTTCCATGTCCGGGGCCGCCTCGACCGCCTTCGCGGCCTCGCTGCCCATGCGCCCACCGGCGCCGATCACTGCAACCTTGATCGTCTCGCTCATGGGCCCGAGCCTAACGACGCAGCTTCTTGACCTGCTCGACGATCCGCATGCCGAGTGGCTGCCACGTCCGAAGCCGGCCGCGATCGCCCTTGCTGTCCATCCGGTTGCTGTCACCATCTGAGTCGACACGGATTTCCGAGACGAGCCGCAGACGCGGGTGCTCGAGGTCGCCGTCGACGATCTCCCCCGCCTCCCAACGGAACTCAAGCCCGTTCTCGATCACTTCCACGGTGGCGAGGTTGTTGTCGAACCACGGCCCGTGGGTCGTGCGCCACGTGAAGTGCGGGGTACGCACGGCATGGGTGCGCTTGACGACCTCGCGCAGCGGCCACGCGAGACCACGGCCGATGATCGACTGGCCGGCACGCACGTGCCGCGGCAGCGGGTTACGGATCGGCGAGCACACGGCCTGGAAGATGCGCGACTTGGTGCCCTCGGCGTCCTGCACCTCCGAGAGGAAGGAGTTGTGGATGTCGCCCGAGAGGAACGTCACGGTCCGCGGGGCCTCGCCGCGCTCGCCGCGCGCAACGGCGAGCACCATGTCGGACACCTTGAAGAACGTGTCGCTGAACGCGGCCCAGTGCTCGAGGTCGATCGTCTGACGCATCCTCTCGCCGAGGCTCGCCATCGTCTTGCCCCACGCGCCGTCGCACGCGGCCTCGTCGAGCGCCTCGAGCATGTGGATGCCCTCGGGCATGAAGAACGGCAGCGACGTACCGATGAACAGGTGCTCCACGTCCCCGCGCAGTTCACCGTCGAGCCAGTCGAGCTCCTCGGCGTCCAGCATCGCGCGGTGGCCGGGGCGCAGATCGCGCGCGGCGCGCGAGTCGAGGACGATGAGCTTGCTCTCGCCGAGATCGCGCGTGTACGAGAAGCGGTACGACTGGGCGTCCCGATCGACCTTCTCCGCGAAGGCCTCGATCATGTCGGTGATGTCGAGCTCGTCGCTGCCGGTGTGCGCGGTGATTTTCTGCCAGACCTCGTCCTCGGCGAGCGCCTCGGGCGAGAGGTTACCGCAGTGCTGGTAGACCCAGTACGACGAGAGCGCGCCGACGATGCGACCGTGCCACCAGGAGGTCCTGTTCATCTCCTCGTGCCACGCGAGCGAGGTGTTCCAGTCGTCGCGCACGTCGTGGTCGTCGAAGATCATCGCGCTCGGCATCGTCGAGAGCATCCAGCGCACCGCCGGCTCGCTGTAGGCGAGGCGGTAGAGGTGGGCGTACTCGACGTAGTCCTTGAGTTCCTCGCCGGGCTCGCTGTCGAGGCCGCGCTTCTCCTCGATGAACTCCTGCATGGCCTCCGACGTGATGTCGGCGTACACCTGGTCACCGAGCAGGACGACGAGGTCGGGCCACCGCTCGTCCCTGGGGTGACGCGCCATTTCGTGCGCGTAGGCGCGCAGCGAGTCGATGCCGTTGGTGCGGTTGTGCTTGGCGTCGTGCGGCACGCTCGTGCGGCAGCTGCCGAAGGCAATCTTCGTCGGACGATCGGCCTTGAGCATCTTGACGACCGGCGCGGGGAACGGCGAATCGGGCTGCGGCCACGCGTGTTCGCCGTTCACCTCGACCGTGTACTCGTACACCTGGCCGGGCTCGAGGCCGTCGAGCAGGACGAGGGCGTAGTGATGCCCGTGCGCCGCGAACGTGGGTGCGCTCCACGACTTCTCGCCGATGCGCACCGTGAGCTCACCCGCGTCACGCGTCTGAGCCCAGAGCGTCGCCTCGCGCTCCCCCGCATAGCGCACCATGGGGCCGAGCTGGATCGGCTCGTTCGTCCTGAGGTCGTTCGTCATCATTCGCTTCCGTCGACACTGCGGTTGTCTTCCACTTCGGCCGTGAGTCCCCACATCCCGGACGGCCGCGTCGGATGCCCACGCTTCAACCATTCCTCGTGGGCGTCCACTGCATCGTGCCACCGCAGGTCGAGGTCCGAGGGCTGATCGGCAACACCGTCGTTGTTCTTGTCGAAGACGACGTCGATCGCTTGGTAGTTCTTGAAGCGCTGCATCGTGGACTGCAGGGTGTACGCCTGCTGGTCGGCCAGGGTGAGGTCGACGTCGTCCGTGAACTGCGTCATGAGCGAGCGTGGGTACAGACGGCGGTGGAGCACGACGTTGACCTCGCACCCCACGACGAACGCGACCGCCATGATGTAGCAGGCGACGAGAATCGTCAGGATGCTGCCGTACGTGCCGTAGATGTCGCTCGAACGCGCGCCGAAGATCTTGGTGAAGGTACTGCCCGCCGCCATGAACAGCTGCCACACGACCGTCACGAGCAGCGCGCCAGGAGCCAGACGACCCCACCCCTGCCCGCGAGCCGTCGTCATCTTCATGAGGAGCAGGAAGATGACGGTGCCGAACACGAGGTTGAGCGCCAGCACGAGCCAACCGGGCGCGTGCCACGTCTGAGGGAGCCACCCCAGGGACACGAGAGCGACGCCGAGGAAGAGCAGCACGGCAGCGCTGCGCACGCGCATGAGGATGGGGTTGGGGCGCGAGTTGCGCGGCACCGACCAACACGTGTTGCTCGTGTGCTGAAGCGCCTGAGCCACCCCGAGGCCACCGTAGAGGGCCACGATCGAACCGAGCACGATGCCGGAGACGCTGCCGCGCAACGCGCTCGGCGCGGCGTTGCTCAGCGTGTTGCCGAGCACGGGAATCTGGCCGAGCACCGAGTCGAGGATCTGCTTGTGCAGCCGCTCGTTGCCGTGAATGAAGAAGCCGAGTGCCGACTGCAGCAGCAGGATGAGCGGGAAGACCGAGAGGAAGCCGTAATAGGTGATGAGCGCCGCGAGATACGCGCCCTGGTCGTCGATGAACTTGTACACGACACCGATCGGGTACCCGAGCACGGGGTGACGGCGCTGAAACGCGTCCGCCCGGTCGACTGCTCTCACCCGCCCATCCTCCCACGAAGCCCGAATCCCGCCGAAAAGTCGTGGCCGTGAAAGGGAACGTCTTCCACGCATGCGGAAAGCTCCGCCCCCGACGAACGTCGGGAGCGGAGCCTTCATGCTCGAACCGGTGTGGCTCAGGCGTCCTCGGAGGTCGCCTTCGCCTCGTTGCCGTCGGAGCCTGCGTCGACGAGCTGGTCGGCGGCGGCGTTGCCCTCGCCCTGCTCGGCGCCACGGCCACGACCGCGACCGCCACGGCGACGCTGACGCGGCTTCTTGTCACCGGAATCGTCCTCCGAACCCGAGTGCGGGTCCATGTGACCGGCGGAGTCGGCGACCTCGGCAGCAGCCTCGGCCGTCGCGGCGTCCGTGTTCTCCGGCGTGTTCGCGGGCTCGGCCTTGGCCTCCTCGACGACGGCGAGCGAAAGCTTGCCGCGCGGGTCGACCTCCTTGAGCTCCACCTGGACCTTCTGGCCGATCTTCAGCACGTCCTCGACAGCGTCGATGCGCTTGCCGCCGACGAGCTTGCGCACCTCGGAGATGTGCAGCAGGCCGTCCTTGCCCGGAAGCAGCGAGACGAACGCACCGAAGGTCGTCGTCTTGACGACGGTGCCGAGGAAGCGCTCGCCGACCTCGGGCATCTGCGGGTTGGCGATCGCGTTGACCGCGGCGCGCGCAGCCTCGGCGCTCGGGCCGTCCGTGGCACCGATGTAGACCGTGCCGTCGTCCTCGATGGACAGGTCGGCGCCCGTGTCCTCCTGGATCTGGTTGATCATCTTGCCCTTCGGGCCGATGACCTCACCGATCTTGTCGACCGGGATCTTCACCGCGAGAACGCGCGGGGCGAACGGCGACATCTCGTCGGGAGCGTCGATCGCCTCGTTCATCACGTCGAGGATGTGCAGGCGAGCGTCGCGCGCCTGCGTCAGTGCACCGGCAAGAACCTGGGCCGGGATGCCGTCGAGCTTCGTGTCGAGCTGGATGGCCGTGACGAACTCACGGGTACCGGCAACCTTGAAGTCCATGTCGCCGAACGCGTCCTCGGCACCGAGGATGTCGGTGAGGGCCGCGTACTGCGTCTGACCGTCGATCTCGGCGGAGACGAGACCCATCGCGATACCGGCGACCGGGGCGCGCAGCGGCACACCGGCGTTGAGCAGCGACAGGGTCGAGGCGCAGACCGAACCCATGGACGTCGAACCGTTGGAGCCGAGAGCCTCGGAGACCTGACGGATGGCGTAGGGGAACTCCTCGCGCGTCGGCAGCACCGGCATGAGCGCACGCTCGGCCAGAGCACCGTGACCGATTTCGCGGCGCTTCGGCGAACCGACGCGGCCCGTCTCACCCGTGGAGAACGGCGGGAAGTTGTAGTGGTGCATGTAGCGCTTGCGCGTCACCGGCGACAGGGAGTCGATCTGCTGCTCCATGCGCAGCATGTTGAGCGTCGTGACACCCATGATCTGGGTCTCGCCGCGCTCGAAGATCGCGGAACCGTGAACGCGCGGCAGCACCTCGACCTCGGCCGAGAGCGCACGGATGTCCGCCAGGCCACGGCCGTCGATGCGGACCTTCTCGCGCAGGATGCGCTCGCGCACGAGCTGCTTCTGCAGCGAACGGAACGCGGCGGAAACCTCGGACTCGCGGCCCTCGAACTCGCGGCCTTCGCCGGCGAGCTCGGCCTTGAGCGCGTCCTTGATCTCGTCGAGCTTGTCCTCGCGCTCGGCCTTGCCTGCGATCGTCATCGCAGCGGACGTCTGGTCCTTGGCCGACTTCTCGACCGCACCGTAGACATCGTCCTGGTAATCGAGGAACACCGGGAAGTCCTGGACCTCCTTGGCGGCCTGCTGCGCGAGCTCGACCTGAGCCTCACAGAGCACGCGGATGAACTTCTTCGCGGCCTCGAGGCCCTCGGCGACGACCTCTTCGGTCGGGGCCTGGGTGCCTTCGGCCACCAGGTTCCACGTCGACTCGGTGGACTCGGCCTCGACCATCATGATGGCGACGTCGTCACCGACGAGACGGCCGGCGACGACCATGTCGAACGCCGAGCGCTCGATGTCCGAGAAGTTCGGGAAGGCGACCCACTGGCCGTCGATGAGCGAGACGCGCACGCCACCGATCGGGCCGGTGAACGGCAGACCGGAGATCTGCGTGGAGGCCGACGCGCCGTTGATGGCGAGAACGTCGTACTGCACGTCCGGGTTCTGCGCGAGAACCGTGATGACGACCTGGACCTCGTTGCGCAGGCCCTTCTTGAAGGCCGGGCGCAGCGGGCGGTCGATGAGGCGGCAGGTGAGGATCGCGTCCGTGGAGGGACGACCCTCACGACGGAAGAACGAGCCGGGGATCTTGCCGGCCGCGTAGCTGCGCTCCTCGACGTCCACCGTGAGGGGGAAGAAGTCGAAGTGCTCCTTGGGCTGCTTGCTGGCGGTGGTGGTGCTCAGCAGGCAGGTGTCGTCGTCCAGGTAGGCGAGGACTGCGCCGTTGGCCTGCTTCGCGAGACGTCCCGTCTCGAAGCGAACCGTGCGGGTGCCGAACGAGCCGTTGTCGATGACGGCTTCGGCGAACTGGATCTCGGGACCCTCCATTTGGGCCCTCCTTCTTGTTTCATCTACGTCTCGGATGCGCACATCGTCGTTGTGTGCGACCCGTTTCTTGCTGCCGAGCGACCTGTCCGGGCCCCTCGAAACACCGAAAGGCGGCCACTCGTAGACGAGTGACCGCCGTCCGGCGTCAAATCATGGTGATCAATGCGATCAACGGCGCAGGCCGAGGCGCTTGATCAGCGAGCGGTAACGCTCGATGTCGACCGACTCGAGGTAGCGAAGCATGCGCTTGCGCTGACCGACGAGCAGGAGCAGACCACGACGCGTGTGGTGGTCGTGCGGGTGCTGACGAGCGTGCTCCGTCAGGCCCTTGATGCGCTCCGTGAGGAGGGCAACCTGCACCTCGGGCGAGCCCGTGTCGCCTTCGGACGTGCCGTACTCGGCGATGATCTTCTTCTTCGTCTCAGCATTCAGGGCCATGCCCAACTCCTTCAACACATCGTTGCGCGGTGCTCCCAGGCCTGTTCACTGGGGCGCTCTTGGTCCGCGGCCGATCGACGGCAGAGTTCAGATTATCAGCGGGGCCGGGTGCCGACCTAATCAGCGCGGGAGCCCTCGGCGAAGCGCGGCGTCGCGTCGAACGCGGCACGACGCGAGGCACGGCGCAGCGCAACCATGATCGGTCGACCCGCGACGAGGATGAGGGCGACGTTCGTGATGACGCGCCCGAGGTCCCAACCCAGCGACGTGGCCAGGGTGTAGGCGACGAAGCGTGCGAGGTTGTCGCCCAGCGGCGCGCCGGGCACCGGCATGATGGCCGGGTCGTCGCCGGTGGCGAACGGCCAGAAGGACATGTTGAGCACGAACCCGTAGGCGAGCGACGCGAAGGCGCCGTAGACGCACAGCAGGAGCAGTTCGAGCGGCCACCTGAGCCCGCGCCGCCACGGCAGAAGGCCGGCGCCCATGGCGACCCAGGCCGCTCCGAGCATCTGGTACGGCAACCACGGGCCGATGCCCGCAGTGAGCACGGCGGAGGCGAACATGCTCGTCGCGCCGAGCGCGAAGCCGAAGCCTGCTCCGAAGACGCGGCCGCCGAGGACGAGAAGGAAGAACATCACCTCGATACCGCCGGTCCCCGCACCGAGGGGGCGCAGGACGGCATCCACGGCGGACAGGACGCCGAGCATCGCGACGGCCTTCGCGTCCATCCCGCCGTCCGCGATCTCGGCCAGGACCACGACGAGCATGAGCGGCAGGAGGATGGCGAAGAGCATCGGGGCGTCACGGCTGTGGCCGGCGACGGCCGACTGCTCCTCGACGAGGAGGGGCCACAGGTTCGCGAGCAACCCGATCAGGCTGACGACGAGGATCGTGGCGGCGCTGCGCGGCTTCAGACGGACGGCGCTCGTTGCCTTCGAGCGGGCGGCGCGTTTCACCGGCCGGGCGGTGCCCGCGCGCTCTTCCGGGTTCGCAGAAGCCTGCGGACTCATGACGCCACTCCGAGCACCGTCAGCGCATCTCTCAACGTGAGAGCGGGAACGGGCGCGAGCACCTTCGCCATCTGTGGGGCCAGGGCGGGCGACGCCGTGAGCACGTCGCGTGCACTGCCGGTCGCGATGAACTCTCCCCCGGCCATCTGGATGACCTCGTCGGCCACTGCAGCGGCAAACTCGACGTCGTGCGTCGCCACGAGAACGGCCCGCCCTTCGTCGGCGCGCGTGCGCAGGATCGCCCGCAGGGCCTCCTTGCCGGCGTAGTCGAGACCGCGGGTCGGCTCGTCGAGCACGAGCACCTGAGGTTCGGCCACGAGCTGGACGGCGAGGACGAGCGCGAGGCGCTGCCCTTCGGACAGGTCGCGGGGATGCATGGCCGGGTCGATGCCTGGGGCCAGGTTCGCGAGGTACGCCTGGGCAGCACCGGGCTCGCGGCCGGCGTCGGAATCGGCCTGCGCGAGTTCCTCCCCCACCGTGTCGAGGTAGAGGAGGTCCCCGGCGGTCTGCGGCACCATGCCGACGAGACCGCGGCGCTGCGCGGGGTTCAGTTTCGCGGGGTCGAGCGATTCGCCTCGTGCGGAGACCACGCCGACGCTGCCGCCGTCACGCGGGCCACTTCCCTGAAGCGCCCACATGAGCGTCGACTTGCCGCAGCCGTTGCGGCCCATGAGCGCCGTCACCGTGCCGGCGCAAAGGTCGAGGTCCACACCCGCGACGACGTCGAGGCCGGACAGGCGAACGCGTACGCCCCGCGCCTCGAGCACCGGCGCAGTCGAGGGCACGTCTGTCCCGCGGATGGGCGGTGCCTCGACTGTGAAGGGCGCACTCGCGGCGCGCTCCACGAGCACCCGCCGCGCGTCGCGGATCGTCAGCGGCAGCGGCGACCAACCGGCGGCACGACCGAGTGCGACCACCGGCGGTGCGACGTCGGATGCCCCGAGCACCTCGCCGGGAGCGCCGGAGGTGACGACGCCGTTCGCCCCTACGTGCACGACCTGGTCGGCGAACGGGAGCACGCGCTCGATGCGGTGTTCCGCGACGACGACGGTCGAACCGACATCCTGGACAAGGCGCGTGAGTACGGCGAGAACGTCCTCGGCGGCCGTGGGGTCGAGCGCCGAGGTGGGTTCGTCGAGGACGAGGATCTGCGGGTGCATGACGAGCACACTGCCGATGGCGACGCGCTGCTGCTGGCCGCCCGACAGGTCGCGCAACGGAGCCTCGCGCAGCTCGGCGATACCGAGCAGATCGAGCGTCTCCTCGACACGCCGACGCATGACCTCCGGCGCGACGCCGAGCTGTTCCATGCCGTAGGCGAGTTCTTCCTCGACGGTGTCGGTGACGAAGCCGGCGAGGGGGTCCTGCCCGACGTACCCGACGACGGAGGCGAGTTCGCTGGGCTTGTTCTCGGAGATGTCGAGCCCGCCGATGACGGCCCTGCCCTGCAGGAGTCCGCCCGTGAAGTGCGGGACGAGTCCGGTGAGCAGCCCGAGGAGCGTCGACTTGCCCGAACCGGTGCGGCCGATGACGGCGACGAGTTCACCGCGTTCGATGCGCAGGTCGACGTCGCGAAGCGAGGGGTGTTCGGCCCCGTCGTACGTCAGCGTCGCGCCGTCGATGATGACGGCGGGTTCTCTGGTCCAGACGGCGGCGGCGTCACGCCCACCCACGTCCCCCGCGGGAGTTGTGTTGCGTGTTTCGGTCATGAGATGGCTCCTCGCAGGGCCCGCGCGTCGCGCCCAGGAGCTGCGTCGTCGAGGGTGCGTTCGGGCGCACTCGTACGCCGCGGGCGTTCCGGTTCGGGTGTGAAGAACGCCGGCAGGAGCGCAGGCACGAGCGCGAGCGGGAGCCACAGGGGTACCACGGGCATGGCGAGGGGCGAAACCGAGAGGTTGCGCGCGTCGGGCTGGTCCTCGAGAACCGTACGAACGGCCACAAGCGTCACGATGCCGCAGGCAACGACGGCCCACTCGAGCAGGCCCCACGGGTCGCGCCGGTAGCGGGTGCGACGCATCGAACATCCCGCGAATGCCACCCCGACCACGCTCGCCACGATGCCGACGACGAGCACGGGCGCCGTCGTCCACCAGGGAACGTCGCTCACGACTCCCTCGGCTCCGAAGCCCTGCATCGTGCCGTAGACGCCGACGCACGTGAGCAGCGCACCTCCGAGCATGAGCAGGCCGATGACGAAGCGCGTCACGAAGGGCCGCTCGGCCCGACGGCCATAACCGCGTGCCTCCATCGAGGCCGCGAGGGAGATGGAGCGGTCAAGCGTGTCGTGCAGCACGGGAAGGGCCACCTGCTTGACGCGCGTGGCGCGGCGGGCGTCGCCACGCAGCACGCGCGCCTTGCGCACCCGCTGGACGCTCTCGACGAGCTGGGGTGCCACGGACAACGCAATGACGGTGGCCGTCCCGATGTCACGGACGGCCGGCGGGGTGGCCGCGAGCAGGCGCTTGGGGTTGGCGAGGGCGTTGGCTGCGCCGAAGCAGAACAGCATCGTGGCGAGGCGCAGGCCCTCGAGGAAGGCACCGACGAGGCCGCCAAGACCGACCGGGCCGAGAAGAGTGATGCCGCGAGCCCACTCGGGAAGCTCCACCTGCGGCAGCGGAAGGACGATCGTGTCGCTCGTCTTCATGCCCACGAGGACATGCAGAACGACGCGGCTCACGACGACGAAGGCTCCGAGCGCCGCGTAGAGGCGCAGGCTACGGGCCCACGGCGCATAGGGGCGCCGAGCGACGACCGTGAGCACCACGACGGCAAGCACGAGGGCCAACAGGACGGGATTCGTCGTCGTGGCGATGGCAACGGCCATCGCCGTCGCCCACATCCACCACGCACCGGGGTGGACGACGCGACGGCGATGGCCGGAGGCCGAGGTCATCCGCGACGACGTGCCGCGTATCCGGCTCCCACGGCTGCGACGCCGAGCACACCGACACCGGCGATGATGCCGGGAAGGTTGTTGCTGCCTGAGCTCTTCTTCTCCGGCACGGCGAGACCGGGCACACTGCCCGACGTCGAGATGCTCGGGTGAGCAGTGTTCTTCGGCTGGGGCACCTTCGTACCGGTCATCTTGGTGGCGGCGGGCGTACCGCCCTTCTTCTTCACACCGACCTTGTACTTCTTGGCATCGCTCGAGTTCGCATCGAGCGTCGTCGACGAGCCGTCACTGAAGGTGATGACCTTGAGTGGCTTCCCGTCCTTCGTCACGAGGGCCGTTGCCTTGACCGTGGGAGTCGACGTGGCACCCTGGCCCGGCTTCGACCCCGAGGTGGTCGGCTGGGGGCTGCTCGTCGAACCCGCCGTCGACGACGGCTTGCTCGGCGTCGGCTTCGGCGCAGCCGTCGTGGAGCCGGCCTTCGTCGAGGACGGCTTGGACGAGGGCTTCGAACTCGACGGCTTCGGCTGCGACGTGGTCGGCTTCGTGCTGCTCGGCTTGGGCGAGCTGGGCCTCGGAGTCGATGTCGTGGGCTTCGTCGTGCTCGGCTTCGGCGACGTGATCGCAGCAGGCACGGGCACCGACGGCGCGGTGCCGTTGCCGAAGCGGAATCCGACGACTCCGCCCGGGGTGGCGGGCAGCGAGGCGACACCGAGGTTCGAGTAGTTCCACGAGCCGCCGCGCTTGGCGCTGAAGACCGTCCAGTAGGCGTTCGGCGGAGGCATCCGGCACGGCGAACTCGACGGGTACCCGTTGACGCCGCAGAGCACGCCGTCGTGGTACTGCGTGGAACCGGTCGTCGAGAACCCGGCGGCCCGCAGCGCCTGGAGCGCCGTGCCCGGACTACCCGGCGCGCAGCCGGTGGCCGAGCCGCTCGGGAACTGGACGACGACGGTCACGCCGCTCGTCGCACTCGTGCACGCACCCGCAGCGGACGCGGGCGCTGCGGTACCCGTCGTCACGGCACCGAGGCCCGCGAGGGCCGAGGCGCCGACGAGAACCGGTGCGCCGAGGCGCGCGAGATCAGCGGCGACGCGCGTACGCAACGGCACCTCCCGCGGTGACGAGGATGACGGCGCCGAAGGCGAAGCCGAACGGCACGGTGTTGTCCGAGACCTTGTCGGTGTTCACGATCGGGCCGGTGACGGGCGTCGTCGACGTCGACTGCGGCACCGTGGACGTGGACGGCGCGCTCGGGCTCGTCGTCGAGGTCGGCGCTGCGGTGGCGTCCGTGCTCGCGGTGCTCGTGGGAGCCGGCGTGGCGGAGGTGGACGTCGAGTTGCTCGACGAGGTGGTCGTCGGCTTCGGCGCGCTCCTCGT
Organism: Dermacoccus abyssi; assembly: GCF_003515945.1. GTDB lineage: Bacteria > Actinomycetota > Actinomycetes > Actinomycetales > Dermatophilaceae > Dermacoccus > Dermacoccus abyssi. Next base: position 18,191 of record NZ_QWLM01000005.1, on the reverse strand, counting down.
GGACGTCGAGGTGTTGGGCGACGACGTGGGCTCGGAGGAGCACGAGATGGCGGGAGTCGCGGTGGCGCCACCCTTCGTCAACGAGACGAGGGGCGCCCTCGTGAACGCGTAGAGACCCTGGGACGTGGCGCGGGTCTCGTTGCCGGCGAGCTTGCCGGAGGCACCGGCGCTCTTCATCGCCGCGAACGCGGCGCGGTCGTAGGCGATGGCGCCACGCACAGCGGCGGGGAACGAGCAGCCGTACTGCAGCGAGGCGACGAACGACTGCGCCTTGACAGCGCGCGCGCCCTGACCGCCGAGGGTGAACGCCACCGCCGCGAGGCCCGTCGAGTTGGCGTTGGGGGTGGTCGTGCCCGTTCCGCCGGCGACGCCACCGTCGGCGTTCTGCTTCGTGGCGAGGAAGTTCACGGCCTTCGTCACGTCGGCGCCGTGACCGCCGGCGGCGGCGAGCGCCTGCACGGCGAACGACGTGGCGTCGGGGTCGGAGACGCACGCCGAACCGTCGTCGGCCAAGCGGAATCCGCCGTCATTGCAGCGCAGCGAGAGGAGGTAGTTCGTGGCCTTCGCGTCAGCGGGCGCGCCGGCCTTCTGCAGCGCGATGACGGCGAGGGACTGGGTGACGGCGTTCGAGTAGTCGCCGTAGGCCGAGACGTCGGAGAAGCGGCCGCTCGGCTTCTCGAGGCCCTGCAGCTTCGAGACGAGGTCGACGCCGCCGAACGCGCGCGGGTTCTGCCCCTGTGCCTTCGCGACGATGAGGGACTTCGCCACAGCTCCGGCGTACACGTCGGTGCCCGGCATGGCGTAGTCACCCACACCCTTGGCGAACGCTGTCGTGGCGGCACCGGCTTCGTTGCTCGCAACGCCGGCCGACGTAAGGGCCAGGATGCCGTCCGCGGAAAGGCCCGCGTCGAGGTAGGTCTGACCCGCGTAGGTGGAGCTGAGCTGGTGCCCGCCCGCCGCGAACTGCCCGGCGAGGAAGGACGCCGCGGCGTCGGTTCCCGTCGCCGGGGCTGCGGTGGCGGGGGCCGAAGCTGCGGCAGCGAGAGCGACGAGGGCGGCGCTGGTGAATCCGGCGCGACGCAGGTGGGTCGTCATGATGACCTTCCGGGCAGGTGCGTGGCCGGTGGGCGACACCCTGCTCGAACGACGAGCCGGGCCCCTCCCGCTGACCTCGACGGGTGTGATGAGGCAGATGTGATCAGACACAGCCGAGACGAGGCATTCCGGCTCATCAGCGGACTGATCTACGGCTGCGGGTCAGCGCCGGAATTCGACCGGCTTCCCCTCGTTCTCGGCACTCCGGCACGAGCCGAAGATCGCGTCCAGGCTATCACCAGCCGCCGTGCGCCCTCGTCTCAGCGAGAGCGCCTGACGAGCGCGTCCCAGACGGAGCGCGCGATGGGTGCGGCGGTCCGTCCACCCTCGCCTCCTTCGTCGACCCGAACGACGACGACGTAGCGCTTGCCGTCCTCGTCCGCCCCGCCGAACGAGGCGAACCACGCGGTGGCGTGCTTGCCGTAGACCTCGGCCGTCCCTGTCTTGCCGTAGACGGCGTGCGCGTCGAGGTCGAAGCCTCGGAAGGCCTCGGAGGCCGTCCCCGTCGAGACCGCCCGTTTGAGTCCCTCGAGTTCACGGGCGTACATCCGGGCATCGAGGCTGAGCGCACGGGCCTCGGGCGACGCGAGCGCCGTGCGGGCGCTGCCATCCGAACGCGCGGTTGCCACGGCGACGCGGGGCGTCGGTACGCGCCCGTTCGTCGCGAGCGCGGCGAACGACGTGGCGACCTGCATCGGCGTCGCGGCGACGTCACCCTGGCCGATGGCGAAGTTCACCGCGTCACCGGCGCGCACGACGTAGCCGCTCGTGCAGTTCTCCTTGGCCACCTGCGTGAGGTACGAGGCACGGTCCTTGTCAGCGATCTCCGGGTACCCGCTCTTCGCCCGCCGGCAGGAAGCCGCCTTCGTCGCCTCCCACTCACGGCGCTTCGTCGCGCGGTCGGGAATGGAGCCGCTCGCCTCCGCGGGCAGGTCCACCCCGGTTCGCGCGCCGTAGCCGAACTCGCGGGCCACGCTGGCGTACGGGTCGGGAGCGTCGGTGGACGCCTTCACTCCCCCGGCCTTGACCCAGGCGTCGTACGCCCACCGGTAGAAAACCGTGTCGCAGGAGACCTCGAGCGCCTTCGGGATGTCGATCGTGCCGTGCGCCTGCGACTCGAAGTTGCTGTAGGAGCGGTTGCCGATCATGACCGACGACGGGCAGGAGTACGAGCCGTTCGGATCCACACCGGTCTGAGCCGCGGCGAAGAGGGAGAACGCCTTGAACGTCGACGCGGGCGGGCCGGCCACGGACATGGCGCGGTTGGTCAGCGGGTCGGCGGCCCTGGTGTCGAGCAGCGAGTCGTACTCGGCCTGCGTCACGCCGCCGTTCCACACGGACGGGTCGTAGGTGGGCTGGTTCGTCATGGCGACGACGTTGCCGCTGTTCGCCTCGAGGACGACGACGCTGCCCGAACCGGCCTTCTGCCCGCGTTCTCGGGCTGCTGCGATGCCGTCGGCGAGCGCCTTCGCTGCGGCGTCCTGCACGGCGGGGCGGATCGAGGTGACGACGTCCTGGCCCGCCACCGGCGGCACGTCCGCCACCTGACGTTGCGCCGTTCCGTCGGGTCCGATGGCGGTGGAGCGCTTGCCGTCGCGTCCGCGCAGGACGGCGTCGTACTGCTTTTCGACACCCGTGCGACCGAGCAGCGTCGGCACACCCGACCCCGAGGTCGCGACGTCGGTGTCGTCGGCCGTCGCTGCCGTGAGGTAGCCGGCGACCTGGGCCAGGGAGTCGCCGCGCGAGCCGTAGGTGCGGGTGGCCGCCGGTCGGACCGCGATGCCGGGGTATGCCTCAGGTCGCTCGAGCAACGCGTTCGCGGCCGAGGCGTCGACATCGGACGCGATCGGTACTGGTTCGAAGGGGTGCCCGGCGAAGCAGACCGGCGAGGGCGCGGCGCCCTCTGTGCCGCATGCCTTGGTGCGGGCCATGAGGCTTTGCGGTTCACGGCCGATGGCCGAGGCGACCCGCGCGAGGAGCTTCGGGGCATCATCACGTGCGAGAGCCTGCGGGGAGATGGTCAGCGTCGTCGTCGAGCCGTTGCCGACGAGCACGGTGCCGTCTGCCGCGAGGATTCGTCCGCGCTGCGCGGGCACGACGACGTGGCGCGTGTTGATGTCCGCCGCAGCGCGCGCGTTCTCCGCGCCGTCGACGATCTGCAGTTGGACGAGACGACCCACCATGACCGTCGCGACGAGAGCGACGACGAGAGCCATGACGAGCAACCGCGCACGTCCCGACGTCCCTCGCCCACCACGCGAACCTGCCCCACGGAAGCTCGGCACGAGGAACGGTCCGAACGGACGGCGTTCCCTCGGCGTGCCTCGGTGCAGCCGGGTCATGCGCGTCCTCGTTCCTGCTCGCGCAACGTCCACCGCACCCAGGTCGGAGCGAGGGCTGCGGTGAGAACGGCCGTCGTGGCCGTCGACCCGAGCAGCGAGTACGGATCGACCTGAACCGAGCCGGACGCCACCACTCGCAGGGCGAGAACGACAAGGGAGGCGGTGAGGGCTCCGAGGCCGCCCACGATGGCCGGCACCCACGCGGCGCTGTTCCACGACCTCGCGGCCCTGGTGACGACGAACGCCGCCGCAACCGCGGGAACGAGCGCGAGGCCCGGCGCCGACGACGCGGGCGGCGCAAGGTCGAGCAGGAGCGCCGCGGCGATCGCCCACGCGACGGCGGACCACGCTCCGCCGGTCACGCCTGCGGTGACGAGCAGGGGCACGAGCATCCACGGCGCCCAGGTGGGAACGAGGGGCAACACGGTGACGGCGAGCAGGAGAGTCAGAACGAGCCACGCAACGCGGCTCCACGTGACGGCGGAGGGCCGAGCCACGATCGTCGTGGGCTCGCGCAGGGGCGTGCGACCGGGAGCACCGGGGGTTTCAGCAGCCACGCGCGCCATCAGTGGTTCTCCTGCGGCACGAGAACACCCACGACCTCGAGCGCACCGGGGTCGACGAAGGGACGCACGACGGCGTTGCGCTCCGCCTGACCGTGGTCGGCCTCGACGCGGCTCACCTTCCCGAGCGGAATACCGGCGGGGTACGGGAACCCGTTCGGGCTGCCTGCCGTGACGACGGTGTCGCCGATGCGTACCGAACCTCCGCCGGCCACGACGAGGCTGACCTCGCTGCCGCTTCGCTTGGCCACACCCGCCGGCGCGCTCCCGCTGAGTCGGGCCAGGGAACGGGTGCGCTCGACGCGCGCCCCCACTACGGACGAGGGGTCGGCGAGCAGCGTGACCGTGGAGGAGTCGGCCCGGACTGCGGTGATGCGCCCCACGAGGCCGCGATCACCCACGACGGCCTGCGAGAGTGAGATGCCGTCGCGCGAGCCGATGTCGAGTTCGACCTTCCGCTCGCTACCCGTTGAAGGTGCCGGCGTGAAGGCGACGGCATGACCGACGACAACATCGTGCTTGCCGCCCCCGAATCGTTCGGAGAGCGTTGCCGATTCCTCGACCGCTGCGAGTCGCTCCTCGGCCGATCGAGCGCGTTCGCTCGCGGCCAGGTTCTCCTTCGTCAGGCGCTTCACCTCCGCGTCGCGCCCGGTGAGGGACGAGACGAGAGACGTCACGCCACGTGACAGGAGCGAACTGACGCCGTCGCGCACCGGCGGAACGAGGTTGACGACGAGCGCGATGACGAGGAGGACGGCGACACCGATGCGCCTGCGTCGGGCGCGCGACCGGGTACCGCGTCCCGGCGCAGCCACCGCCGCGGACGCACCCGAATCTCGTCTCAACGCTCCACCTGCGACAGCAGCGACCGCGTCGCTGCTGGATCCTCGACGCACGTGCCCGCGCCCGTGACGACCGCGGTCAGTGGATCCTCGGCCAACCGGACGGGAACGCCCAACTCGTGGCTCATGCGCACGTCCAGGCCGCGCAGCATCGCTCCCCCGCCGGTGAGGACGATGCCGCCGTCGAGGACGTCGCCGGCCAGTTCGGGAGGGCAGGAGTCGAGGGTGGAGCGCACCGTCTCGCAGATCGTGAGCAGGTGCGGTTCGAGGGCTCGGCGGATCTCCCCGCTCGTCAGCGTGACCGCACGCGGAAGGCCCGTGATGAGGTCGCGACCGCGCACCTCGTGGGTGAGTTCGTGACTCATGGGGAAAGCCGAGCCGATGGCCGTCTTGATCGTCTCCGCGCTGCGCTCGCCGAGCAGGAGCGCGTACTCGTTCTTGACGTGGTTCGCGATGGCCTCGTCGAGGTCGTGGCCCCCGATGCGCACGGAGTGGGCACGCACGACGCCGCCGAGGCTCGTGACCGCGACATCGCTCGTGCCGCCGCCGATGTCGACGACCATCGCGCCGGCCGTCCCGTGAACGTTCAGGCCGGCACCGAGGGCAGCTGCGACCGCCTCTTCGATGACGTCGACCCGCCGCGCCCCGGCGCGCATCGCCGCGTCCTCGAGCGCGCGACGTTCGACGCCCGTCACCTCGGAAGGAACACAGACGACGATGCGCGGGCGGATGAGGCGCGACGGTCGGGAGCGGGCAATGAAGTAGCGCAACATCCGCTCGGCGGCGTCGGCGTCACTGATGACGCCCGCGGCGAGCGGACGCACGATGCGCACCTTCGCCGGAGCTCGCCCGAGCATCTCCTTGGCATCGGACCCTGCGGCGAGGAGCTGGCCCGTGGCAGCGTCGAGCGCGACCACGCTCGGTTCGTCGACGACGATGCCCTCCCCCGCTTCGTAGACGAGGGTGTTCGCGGTGCCGAGGTCGATCGCGAGGTCGCGGGACGGGTTTCTCAGGCGCTCGAACACGCCGCCGAGTATTTCAAACTCGGCTGGACGTTCGCGGCACGTCCACGCGGTCGACACCTCGACGCGGCAGCGGTGTTCACCCGCGCCGCTTCATGACGAGCAGTTCCCCGGCGCTGCGCACATACGGGTCGTTGTAGCGACCGGCCACCTCGAACCCGTGACGGGCGAACATCGTGGCGATGCGCTCGGAGGTCACCGGATCCAGGGCCCCGTGCTCGCCCGGCGCGGCGGCACGCTGTTTGCCCTCGCGCGAGTTGAGCGAGACGGCATAGCGAATACCCTTGCCGCAGACGAGATCGACGTAGTTCTCGACGACGTCGGGCTCCATCTCCTGGAACGAGAAGGAGTTGACGAAGACCTCGAAATCCTCCTCGAGGTCCGGCAGACGGTAGTTCGGAACGACGCCGCTGTTCGGCACGGTGAGCGGGCCGGCATCCGGCCGGTCGAGGTACGTCGTCACACGATCACCGAACAGTTCGGTGAGGTACCAGGACGCAACGGTCAGGAGGGGTGGGATGTCGGCATCGACGTACCGCACGTTCTCGTCGCGGCTCATCAGGATCTCGCCGAGGGCGCCGAAGCCGCCGCCGATCTCGAGAAAGCTCGACGGCGGTGCGTCGACGTGCTGCGACAGCGCGGCGAGAACGAGAAGGTAGTTGTTGTAGGCACGTCCGACGGTGACCGCCGAATCGTCCTTCGTCACGGGGAACGCCTGCGGCGGACGGCCCACGCGACTCTCACCGTGCGAGCGCAGATCGAACGGCCACTGCTCGGTGTTCCACCACGCGCTCGCGACGTCGTGATCGCGCCACGCGTCGCGACTGCCGCTGAGTGCGGCCCGAAAGTATCCCGGGTTGACGCCCTCCCGGCTCGTTCGTGCCACGTCGAGGAGCTCTTCGCTCAACGCCGGGGAAAAACCGTCTCCGTAGAGCGGATAGAACCAGAACGACGCGGTTGGCCAGCGCTTGAATTCCTCGAGGCCCCGCTCCTGCAGGTCGTGGAGAAGCTCACGCAGGCCGGGCCCCCAGAAGTTCGTCGGGCGGAACTGCTCGTTCACGCCCTCGATCTCACGCAAGGTTCGCTCGGTCAGGTCGTTCCACGATGCGCTCACGATGCCTCCTCGAGGTGAACTCGGGCGCCCGCGTTCAGGGTCTCACGTCTGCCATTCGTCTTCTCGAAAACCACTCGCGCCGTTCGCCCTGCCACGGGCAGAATGAGGGTCGGCGCAGGCTCGCGCCCAGCGCACCGCGTGACCCCAGCTCACGCGGACGGCGTGAAGGGAAGCAGATTCTCGAGCCGAAACGCCTTCACCGCACATGCACACGTTCGGCTGCGGTTCATGCTGGGGATGACGCAGACCGTGAGGTGTGACATGACACGTGACCAGGATTTCAAGCGACTCGTGCGAGCTCGGATGCGCGAGACGGGTGAGAACTACACCCTCGCACGAAGCCACTTCGAGAACGCTTCGCGCAACCCCGCCAGGAACGACGCTCCACACGACGAAGCGAGCGCCGACGCATCCGCAGACGTCCGATCGTCCACCGCCGGCGCAACGGCCCATGAGCGCGCGGCGGCACAGCAGCGCCGCACGATTCGCCCGTTCTTCGACGCCGAGGGGCGCCGCTTGCTCTCCATCCCGACCAAACGAAGCACCCGCATGGCCGTGCTTCTCGATCTCGTGAGGCATTTCGAGCCACATCGCGAGTACACCGAAGCCGAGGTGGGCGCTGTGCTCGCACCGGTCCATGAGGACGTCGCGTACCTGCGCCGCGAACTCGTCAACGTCGGCTACCGGACGCGCTCGGCCGGCATCTACCGGCTGGCCGAGCGAGTGCCGGAGCGTGACGTGCGCTGGGCACACGAGTTTCCCGAGTGGGAGCGGCTGTGGCTCCCGGCGTACCTGGCCGGAGCCGGGGTCAACCCCGGGTGACCCATCAAAAGCAAACGCAGCGGCGCGCCCACCGGGGCGCGCCGCTCCTTCACGTCACGTGGTCGATCAGAGGTTGGGGAACCAGATGCCGATCTCGCGCTCGGCAGACTCCGTGGAGTCGGAGCCGTGGACGATGTTCTGCTGCACCTTGAGGCCCCAGTCGCGGCCGAGGTCGCCGCGGATCGAACCGGGGGCGGCCTCCGTCGGGTTGGTGGCGCCGGCGAGCGAACGGAAGCCCTTGATGCAGTCGTTGCCCTCGATGACGGCGACGACGACGGGGCCGGAGCTCATGAACTCCACGAGCGGCTCGTAGAACGGCTTGCCCTCGTGCTCGGCGTAGTGCTCGGCGAGCTGCTCACGCGTGGCCTCGGTGACCTGCAGCGCGGCGAGGGTGTAACCCTTCGCCTCGATGCGGCGCAGGACCTCGCCGGTGAGGCCGCGACGGTAGCCGTCGGGCTTGACGATGACGAGCGAACGCTCGGTCTGTGCGGTCATGACGGGTTCCTCCAGAGGAAGTTTTCGAATGCTTGCTTCGGATGATGTCAGGCGTGCACGGCGGCGTCGACGACGCCGGTGGCGAGCAGCACGTAGATGACGAGCGCGAGCCCGATGCGGTAGATGACGAACGGGCGGAAGTTGTGGGTCGAGATGTACTTCATCAGCCACGAGATGACGGCGTAGCCGACACCGAAGGCGATGACGGTGGCGATACCGATCATGCCCCAACTGCCCGAGTCGGCGTCCTTACCGGCCGAGGCGACCTCGACGACCTGCAACGCGCCCGAGGCGAGCACGGCCGGGATGGCGAGGAGGAATGCGTAGCGCGTTGCCGCCGGACGCGAGTAGCCCATGAACAGACCACCGGCGATCGTGCCGCCCGAACGCGAGACACCCGGGATGAGCGCGAGCGCCTGGAAGAGACCGAACTTGAGGCCGTCGGCCCACGACAGGTGCTCGAGGTCCTTCTCCGTCTGCTTGTTCTCGAGGCGCTTGTCGGACTGGATGTCGGCCACCATGATGACGAGCGCGAAGACGAGCAGCATCGTCGCGGTGATCCACAGGTTGCGCAGCGTGCCCTCGATCGCATCCTTGAACAGGATGCCGAGCAGGGCGATCGGGATGGTGCCGATGATGACGAGCCAACCCATGCGAGCGTCCGGGTCGTTCTTCTCGACCTTGCCGGTCAGCGACCCGAACCACTGCTTGACGATGTGGACGATGTCCTTCCAGAAGTACACGAGGACGGCTGCCTCGGTGCCCAGCTGGTTGATCGCCGTGAAGGCCGCGCCACCACCGTCGTTGCCGAAGAAGATGCGCCCGACGAGGAGCTGGTGCGCCGATGACGAGATCGGCAGGAACTCGGTGAGCCCCTGCACCACGCCGAGGACGATCGCCTCGAGCCAGTTCATGTATTACTCCCAACGAAGTTGCGCGTCAGTTCGTCCATCTTGTCGCCCTGCACGAGCGCGGTGATCCACAGCGCGAGGAAGAGCAACCCGGCGATGAGCATCAGTGGTGCGATGAACGCGGTGAGCAACGTAGCCACCTGAAGCACCCACCCTAGGGGGATGCCGATCGACTTCCGCATCGACGCGGAGGCGTACAGACAAAGCACAGCCAGACCGAGGCCACCCCAGAGGTAGAGGCTCTGGTTGCCGCCGCCGTCGGGGTGCTCGGCGTTCTCCAGACCCCACGCCGTGAGGGCGAAGAAGAACAGGATGAACGCCTGGCAGCCGATCGTCGCGCCGGCGAGCTGTCGCGTCTTGCGCTCACCGATGCCGGTGAAACGCAGGCGCCGGATCCATTCGGCGATCACGAGTTCGTCACCCCCAGGAGCATGCGCACCTCGGCGGCCGTGATGACCGACCCGGTGGCGAGCACACCACCGCCGATGCCCTCTTCGTCGGCCAGCTGTGCGGCGTGGTCGAGCGCGTCCGGCAGGTTCTCGATGACGGTGACACGGTCGTCGCCGTACAGCTCGGCCGCCAGCGTGCCCAGCTCCCGCGGCGCCATCGAGCGCGGCGAGGTGTTGCGCGTGACGACGACGTGGTCGAGCGTCGGCTCGAGGGCCGTGAGGATGGCCTCGGCGTCCTTGTCCGCGAGCACGGCGACGAGACCCACGAGGCGGTTGAACTGGAACGAGTCGGCGAGCGCCTTACGCAACGCGGCCGCACCGGCCGGGTTGTGCGCGGCGTCCACGACGACCGTGGGTGAACGGCGAACGATCTCGAGACGACCCGGCGACGTCACGCCTTCGAGCGCTGCGCGCAGGACGTCGTCGTCGATCTTCTGCTCGCCCCCGCCGAGGAACGCCTCGACAGCCGCGATCGCGAGCGCCGTGTTGTGCGCCTGGTGCTCGCCGAAGAGCGGCAGGAACAGATCGGCGTACTCGGCGGCGAGGCCACGCACGGAGATCATCTGTCCGCCAACGGCAGGTTCGCGGGCTGTCACGCCGAAGGCGTCGTCCTCGCGCAGCATCGTGGCGTCGACCTCGAGGCAGTACTCGCGCACGATCTCGTCGACCTCGGGGGCCTGTTCGGCGACGACGGCGATGCCGCCCGGTTTGATGATGCCCTTCTTCTCCCCCGCGATGTCCTCGAGTGTGTCACCGAGCAGGCGCGTGTGGTCGATGGCCACGGGTGCGATGACGGAGACGACGCCGTCAGCCACGTTCGTGGCGTCCCACACGCCGCCGAGGCCGACCTCGACGACGGCGACGTCGACGGGCGCGTCCGCGAACACGGCGTAGGCGAGGACGACGAGGACCTCGAAGTAGGTCATCGTCGGCTCGTCGGCGGCGAGGCATTCGGCGTCGACCATCGCGATGAACGGCTCCACGTCCTCCCAGACCGCGACGAAGCGCTCCGGGTCGACCGGCTCCCCGTTGAGCGTGATGCGCTCACGGAAGTCGTGCAGGTGCGGCGAGGTGAACCGGCCTGTCTTGAGGCCGTGCTCGCGCAGCACCCGCTCGACGATGCGCGTCGTCGTCGTCTTCCCGTTCGTGCCCGTGAGGTGGATCATCGGGAACGTCTTCTGCGGGTCGCCGAGCAGTTCCATCGCCCGGCGCACGCGCTCGAGCGACGGCTCCGGGTTGTTCTCCGGGGTGCGCGCGAGGATCGAGTCCTCGATCTCGCGCACCCGCAGGCGCAGCGCGGCCTGGTGCTCGGCCTCGCGGGCCTCGGCGTCAGGAGCGCCGCTTCGCTTCGTGGGCGTCACTTGCCCTCCACCTTCTTCACGACGATGCGGACCTTCTGCTTGTCGCCGACCTCGGCCTCGGTACCGACGCCCTCGGGCAGCTGGTGCGCGGCACCGGCCGAACCGAACTGGACGGCGAGCGTCTCGCGCATGATGAGGTCCTGGTGCGCGACGGTGGCGCCCCAGACCTCGTCGTCACCGGTGACGGTGAGCGAGATGCGGTCGGAGATGTCGAGTCCGGCGTCGCGGCGGGCCTGCTGGACGGCGCGCACGACGTCACGGGCGAGCCCCTCGGCGGCGAGCTCCGGGCTCACTTCGGTGTCGAGGACGACGAAACCGCCGCTCGGCAGCATCGCTGCCGCCGTGTTGGCGCCGGCCTTGTCGGCGTCGACAGCCATGTCGAGCGTGTACTCGCCCTCGACGAGTTCGAGCCCGCCGGCGGTGACGACGCCGTTCGCGTCGACCGACCAGTCACCCGACTTGCTGCCCTTGATGGCCTGCTGGACGTTCTTGCCCAGGCGCGGGCCGGCAGCGCGAGCGTTGACCGACAGGCGCTGGCTCACACCGAAGCGATCGGCGTCGGCGCTGGCCGAGTCGGCCAGGACGAGGTGACGCACGTTGACCTCGTCGGAGACGAGGCTCGCGAACTCCTCGAGCTGGTGCGGGTTCTCACCGACCACCGTGACGCTCGCGAGCGGCAGACGCACACGCAGGCGCTCCGCCTTGCGCAGGCCGAGCGTCACCGAGCAGACCTCACGGGCACGATCCATGGCGGCGACGAGCTCGTCGTTCGCCGGCAGGTCGTCCGCGACCGGCCAGTCGCTGAGGTGCACGGAGCGGCCACCCGTGAGACCGCGCCAGATCTGCTCCGTCTCGAAGGGCAGAAGCGGTGCGGCGACGCGCGTCACGACCTCGAGGGCCGTGTAGAGCGTGTCGAAGGCCTCGGCCGACAGGGACTCGTGCGAGTCACCGGTCTGCGCCGAGGCGCCCGTGCCCCAGAAGCGCTCGCGGCTGCGGCGGATGTACCAGTTCGTCAGGACGTCGAGGAAGCCGCGCACGCTCTCGCAGGCACCGGCGATGTCATAGGCGTCCAGCTGCGCCTGCATCGTCTCGACGAGGTCGCGCAGCTTGGCGAGCAGGTAGCGGTCGAGGACGTCGGTCGAACTCGTCGTCCACTTGGCCTCGTATCCCTCGCCGCCGTTGGCCGCGTTGGCGTACAGCGCGAAGAACGACCAGGCGTTCCACAGCGGCATCATGACCTGACGCACGCCGTCGCGGATGCCCTGCTCGGTGACAGAGAGATTGCCGCCGCGCAGGATCGGGCTCGACATGAGGAACCAGCGCATCGCGTCGGCGCCGTCACGGTCGAAGACCTCCGAGACGTCGGGATAGTTGCGCAGCGACTTGCTCATCTTCTGCCCGTCGCTGCCGAGCACGATGCCGTGGCAGATGACGGAGCTGAACGCCGGCTTGTCGAACAGCGCGGTCGCGAGGATGTGGAGCGTGTAGAACCAGCCGCGCGTCTGGCCGATGTACTCGACGATGAAGTCGGCCGGGAAGTGGTTCTCGAACCAGGCCTCGTTCTCCATCGGGTAGTGCACCTGCGCGTAGCTCATCGAGCCGGAGTCGAACCAGACGTCGAGCACGTCGCTGACACGGCGCATCGTGGACTGGCCGCTCGGGTCGTCCGGGTTGGGGCGCGTGAGTTCGTCGATGAACGGACGGTGCAGGTCGGGTTCGCCGGCGGCGTTCACCGGCAGCGTGCCGAAGTCGCGCTCGAGGTCGGCGAAGGAGCCGTACACATCGACGCGCGGGTAGGCGGGGTTGTCCGACTTCCACACCGGAACGGGGCTGCCCCAGAAGCGGTTACGGGTGATCGACCAGTCGCGTGCGTTCTCCAGCCACTTGCCGAACTGGCCGTGCTTGACGTTGCCGGGCACCCAGGTGATCTCGTCGTTGTGCGCGAGCATGCGCTCCTTGATCTTCGTCACCTCGACGAACCAGGAGCTCACCGCCATGTAGATGAGCGGCTGACGGCAGCGCCAGCAGTGCGGGTAGGAGTGGTCGTAGCTCTCGCGGCGCACGAGAAGCGTGCCGTCGCTGACGTGGCCCTTCTCCCCCGCACCCTTCGTCGCCGCCTTGAGGTGGTCGATGATGTGCGGGCTCGCGTCGAAGACCTGCATGCCTTCGTAGTCGCTCACCGGGTAGGTGAAGCGGCCGTCGGGGCCCACGGGAACGACCGGTGGGATGCCCGCGGCGTCCGTGGCGGCCTTGTCCTCCTCACCGAAGGCGGGGGCCATGTGGACGAGGCCCGTACCGTCGTCGGTCGTGACGTAGTCGGCGGACAGGATGCTCCACGCGGCGGTGCCCGCGAGCTTCTCGTCGTTCGCGAAGTACGTGAAGGGTGCGGTGTACCGGCGGCCGACGAGGTCGCGGCCCTTGAGTCGCTCGACGACCTTGCCTGCGAGGGCGTCGGCGTCCAGCTTCTCGCCGAACAGGTCCTTGGCGTAGGCCGCGAGGCGCGCTTCGGCGATGACGTAGCGCTCGCTCGAGCCGGTCGGGGCGTCAGCCTCGACGACGACGTAGTCGATGTCGGGGCCGACGGAAACGGTGAGGTTGCTCGGCAGCGTCCAGGGCGTCGTCGTCCAGATGAGGGCCTTCTCGCCCGTCTCCAGGGTGAAGCCGACCGTCACGGCCGGGTCCTGACGGTTCTGGTAGACGTCCTCGTCCATGCGCAGTTCGTGGTTGGACAGCGGCGTCTCGTCGTTCCAGCAGTACGGCAGCACGCGCAGGCCTTCGTAGATGAGGCCTTTCTCGTACAGCGATTTGAACGCCCAGATGACCGACTCCATGTAGCCGGCGTTGTACGTGCGGTAGCCGCGCTCGAAGTCGACCCAGCGGCCCATGCGGCCCACGTAGGCGACCCATTCGTCGGCGTACTTCATGACGCTCGCCTTGGCGGCGTCGTTGAACTGCTCGATGCCCATCTCGACGATCTCGTCCTTGGTCTTCAGACCGAGCTGACGCATCGCCTCGAGTTCGGCGGGCAGGCCGTGGGTGTCCCACCCGAAGACACGGTCGACCTTCTTGCCGCGCATCGTCATGTAGCGCGGCACGAGGTCCTTGACGTAGCTCGTGAGGAGGTGGCCGTAGTGCGGCAGACCGTTGGCGAAGGGCGGGCCGTCGTAGAAGACGAACTCGTTCTCCCCGTTCTCACCGGCGTCACGCTGTTCGATCGAGGCGCGGAAGGTGTCGTCGGCCGCCCAGTAGTCGAGGACGGCGCGTTCGATGTCGGGGAACGCGGGCGAGGAGGGCACGCCCTTGATCCCGAATGCCTCACCGGCGTGCTGATCTGCGGCAGTGGCATTCTGGGTGAGGTCGACCTTTGGGTAGGTCATGGCGGCATCCTTTGCGCGGTCAGGTCGGGTGCAAGGACGACGGCACCGACATGTGTCGGAACCTCGCGGTACCACCTTGCTTGCCATCTCGAACCCGCGTGCACAGGGAGCGATCTGACCGCTTCATGCCGGCTGTGACGGGCCACTCCCGCCCGGTTCTACTGAGTGTCTCCATGTGGTGGCACTGTTCTTCCGGGGACTCGCCGCTGATGACGGCTCGAACGTCGTTACGACCATGGTAGCGAGCGGCGACGGTGTGAGGAAAACGCGCCCCGGAGGATCAGGGGCGCGGCCCGATGTCTGTTCGGCCGCGGTCGTAGTGTTGAGCGATGACGTCCTCGCACCACTCCCGCCCCATCCCCGCCGCGCTGGAACGCCGCATGCCGGATGTTCGTGAACTGGCATCGCTCGTGCGGTTCGCCAAACCGTCGACCGATCGCGTCGGGCGTCGGCTGGAGAAAGCCACGAGCGTCTGGGAACTGCGCGAGATCGCGAAGCGACGCACACCGAAGGCTCCGTTCGACTACGTCGACGGCGCCGCCGAGGCGGAGATCTCCCTGCGGCGCTCGCGGCTGAGCTACCGGAACGTGGAATTCGTGCCCCACGTCCTGCACGACGTCTCGGATGCCGACACCTCGACCGAGATCTTCGGGCGACGTGTCGCGATGCCGCTCGGCATCGCCCCCACCGGCTTCACCCGGATGATGCACAGCGAGGGTGAATACGCCGGTTCCGCAGCCGCCGCCGACGCCGACATCCCCTTCTGCCTCTCGACGATGGGCACCGCCTCGATCGAGGACGTCGCGACCCATGCGCCGGACGGTGACAACTGGTTCCAGCTCTACCTGTGGAACGACCGCGAGGCTTCGGCAGCACTCGTCGAGCGGGCTTGGCAGGCAGGCTTTCGCACGCTCGTCGTCACGGTGGACACAGCCATCGCGGGCGCACGCCTGCGCGACACGCGCAACGGCTTCTCCATCCCGCCGCAGCTGACCGCCCGGACGGTCCTCGACGCAGCGGCGCACCCGCACTGGTGGTTCGATTTCCTCACCCACGAGCCGCTGTCATTCGCATCGCTCTCCCGTAGTTCGGGCACCGTGGCCGATCTCGTCAACCGCATGTTCGACCCGTCACTCGACCACGACGACATCGCGTGGCTCGCCCAGCTGTGGCCGGGGCGCCTCGTCGTCAAGGGCGTGCAGAGCGTGCCTGACGCGGCCCGCATCGCCGAGGGCGGTGTCGACGGGATCATCCTGTCCAACCACGGGGGCCGTCAGCTCGACCGTGCACCGATCCCGTTGCACCTGTTGCCCGAGGTGCGTGCCGAACTCGGCGATGCCTTCTCGATCGGCATCGACACGGGGATCATGGACGGTGCCGACGTCGTAGCCGCCGTCGCGCTGGGCGCCGACTACGCGCTCGTGGGGCGCGCCTACATGTATGGCCTCATGGCCGGTGGTCAGCGCGGCGTCACACGCATGCTCGACCTCATGCATACCTCGATGCGACGCACGATGCGTCTGGTCGGCGTCAACGCGATCGACGACCTGACGCCGGAGCATGTCAACCTCATGACGCCTCAACCGGCTCGCGGCCACTGGGTCTGACGCTCCGCGACCCCGGCGATCCGGTCGACGTTCCGCGTCGCATGACATGCGCAATGTTGATGGATTGCCCCACGCAAACGGGCCTCCTGGTCCTCGCGGCGCCCTGGAGAACCACGAGGAGCGCGTCAGACGCGCAGGTATCCGGTGGACTTGGCGCCGAGGCAGTTCGCGAGCGTGAACTTCACGCGGTCGTTCTCGTAGAGACGGGAAGAGTTCTTCTTGAGTTGCGAACACGCTTGTTTGCCTACCTTGGCGTTCAGCGTCAGGGAGTGCAGCCCCCTGCCACCCTTGGAGAACGCAACGCTGAGTCGCGCGGGCGACGATGAACCTCGCCCGATGCAGAAGGTGTCGGTCGCGGCGTAGTAGGCGTAGTACAGCGTGGTTCCGGCATTCCAGGTCTTGCCGATCGACGGTCCCGCTGACGCGGACGATGCAACGCCGGTGCCCTTGACGGCAATCCCTCCGGCCAACAGAGTTGCTGAAACTGCGCGCTTGATGTTCATCACGTCCCCTCCTGTGTGGTTGTGACACGGCTCGGGAGCAGGTATCCCTGCGCAGGTTCCGGACAGGGAGGCGCCCACCGTTGCGCACGGCCGCGCCGCGATGCGGTGCGCTCGGTGGCTCGCCCGGAGCGCGCATGACGCCCCGGCCGCGCGAGGTCGTGAACCGGTCGGGGATGCGGTCTGTCTGGGGACGCCGATAGCGTGGAGTCATGAGCGAACGTCCCGTCATCCTGGTCACCGGTGGAACGCGCGGCATCGGCCGTGCGATCTGTGACGATCTGGCCTCCGACCACGAGTTGATCGTCGGCGGAACCGACCCCGCTGCGGTCGCTGCGGCCTGTGAGCGCTACGCATCGGCCCGCCCGTTCGCGGCCGACCTCACGGACGCCGACGCCGTCGAGCGGGCGGTTGACGAGCTCGGCCTCGAGCGGCTCGACGGTCTCGTGCATTCCGCTGGCCTACTCGGCAGCGGCGCCTTCCGCGACCTCTCGCGTGAAGACTGGCGTCGCACCTTCGAGGTCAACGTGTTCGCCGTCGCGGATCTGACTCGGCTCGCCCTGCCCGCTCTCGAGGAGGCGTCCGGAACGGTCGTCGTCATCAACTCGGGTTCGGGGCTCACGGCCAACGGGCCCGGCGGCGTCTACTCGGCGTCCAAGTTCGCGGCTCGCGCACTCACCGACGCGATGCGCGAGGAGCTTCGACCGGCGGGGATCCGTGTCTCCTCCGTTCACCCGGGCCGCGTGGCCACGGACATGCAGATCGAACTCAACGACTTCGAGGGGCGCGAGTACGACGCGGAGAACTACCTGCGCCCGGAGTCGGTGGCCGGCGCCGTCCGCGCTGCGTTGACGGCCTCGCCGGACGCCAACCTCGACATGGTCTCGGTCCGCCCCGGCCCCGCAGCCACGAACCGCGCCTGAGCGCACGATGTTGTGTTGTTCAGGCGCCGTATGAGGCGCACAAACAACACAACATCCTCGCAATGTGGCGTGTTCGACTCCGTGACCTGACGTCGTCAGCCGATCTCCCGTAGCGAGCGGGTCGGGGTCTACCCACACCCAGCCGCCCTGATCGTCGCGGACACGAACCGGCGGCGTGGCCTCACCCATCCGACACGCCAGATCGTGGGCCGTAAGGTACGCGTCGCGCGCTTCGAGAATGCGCGAGACCAGGTCCGGGACGAGGCGGTTGGGAATGATGCCCTGCTCCAGGACGTGTCTCGCGGTGCGGTGGACCGCGCGATGCGGGCCCTGGGCCTTTCCGGGGTCACGCGGGCGAAAGCGATCCGCACCACGATCCCCGCCAAGGATGGGGTCCGTGCCGGGGACCTGCTGAACCGGGACTTCACCGCTCCGCGCCCGGATCACACGTGGGTGACGGACTTCACGTATGTGCGGACGTGGGCCGGATGGGTGTATGTCGCGTTCATCCTCGACGTGTTCTCGCAACGCATCGTCGCCTGGCATGCGCAGACCAGCAAGCACACGGACCTTGTGATGATCCCGCTGCGGATGGCGCTGTGGCGGCGTGACCGGGACGGGCATCCCGTCGGTCCCGGCCAGCTCCGGCATCACTCCGACGCCGGATCCCAAGGCGGATTCAACTGGTCGTCGCAACACCTCGTCGTGGAGGTGTTCAGTGGTTCGTCGTCAGCAGGCAGCAGATCGGGCGGTTCGTCCGAAGTTGAG
>NZ_QWLM01000004.1 GCF_003515945.1 Dermacoccus abyssi | reverse complement strand
GTCCTGGCCCGAGGGCTCGCCTGGGTTCTTCTCGTCGGTCATGGTCATGATTCTTACCGTTCCTCTCGGTACGGCTTACACAGACCATCTGACACGCCCCCCTCGGGCGGCCATTGAGTATTGACTCTTTGATACTCCTGCCAGGAGCTTCTCCGTTTTTGCGGCCAGCTGTTCCTCGACTACTGAGCGCGGGGCGAACAGTAGCGGGTACGGAACTTCTGCCTTACGGCACAGCTCGACGAGGTCTCTGAAGGCGATGTGGCCCCGATCGAGTGTCTTGGTGTAGGCGACGAGGCTATGTACCACGGAGTTATTGAGAAGCGCGACGAACGTGGCTCGGTCTATCGACACCACCTCGGCTCCGACTGTTACATCGATTATTTTGCCCACCCCCGTGCGTTGCCTGGGCACGTTGTCAAGACTCCAGACTAACTCGGGTATCTGAATTGGAGCGTCGACACGGGGCTGTAGGTGGCCGACTGGAGCGCGCACTTTCTTCAAGCGGTGCAGCCGGCGGGCGCCGGGCGACACGCGGGTTCGCGATGTGGACGACGCCGGACATATAACTTTTTGTTTGGCGTCGGCCCCTGTTACCTTATGAGCAGGTCACGAGTCCCGGCGACAAGTCTCGGCTAGTCGGGCGGCAACCCTCCGCTGCGGTGGGGTGCCCCGAGTAACGACCTGGCGCGTCGCCGCCCGGCGTCTGCGCAAGCGCAACGAACGAAAGAGGCTGTCATGACACTTCTCGCCACCCACGCTCCCGCCACGACGCCCGGCCTGCGCATCGAGCGCCTCGGCCCCGCCCTGGGCGCCGTTATCCACGGCATCGACCTGGCGTCCATCGACGAGATCGCGGCCTTCGACATCCGCCGCGCCCTGCTCGCCCACAAGGTGCTCTTCTTCCGCGACCAGCACGCCTTCGACGACGATGCCCAGGTGCGCCTCGGCAACCTGCTCGGCGAGCTGACGCCCGGTCACCCCGTCGGGGGCAACCACGAGCGCCGTGAGATCTACAACATCGACTCGAGCGACCCCGAGTTCTCCTTCTCCGACGTCTGGCACACCGACGTCACGTTCATGAAGCAGCCGCCGGCCATCAGCATCCTGCGCGCCGTCACCCTGCCCCCGTACGGCGGCGACACGTCCTGGGCCGACAGCCAGGCCGCCTACGACTCGCTCTCCGCACCGTTCAAGGTGCTCGCCGATCAGCTCCTCGCCGTCCACGACGGCAACCGCGAGTGGGGTGCCTTCCTCAAGAAGAACGGCGGCCACGAGTGGGAGGGCGAGATCGTCACCGAACTGCCGGCCGTCGAACACCCCGTCGTGCGCGTCCACCCCGAAACCGGCCGCCGCGGGCTCTTCGTCAACCCCGGCTTCACCTCCCACGTCAGTGGCGTCTCCGACGCCGAGTCGCGCGCCATCCTCGACGCCCTCTACGCCCACCTCACGCAGCCCGAGCACACGATCCGTCACCGCTGGGCGCCCGGCGACGTCGGCATCTGGGACAACCGCGCCACCTCCCACTACGCCAACCGCGACTACACGAACACCCGCGTCATGCACCGCGTCACCTTGCGCGGCGACGAGCCCCGCGGCGTCGACGGACTGCGCGCTCAGTAAGCGCACCGAAAACTGATCGACGCTCCACCGTCGGGGGTGATGAGATGACCGACATGATCGAACTCATCGCCCCCGACGCCGCGCGCTACGACGACTGGTCGGCCATGCTGCGCGAGTTCCGCGACGCCACCACCGGCTCGCGCGACGACCACTGGGTCTGCGCGGGCGGCATGGACGGCTCGGGCTTCTTCGCGGGCACCGACGTCGACATCACCCCCGACGGTTTCGCCGCCTACGTCGAAGACTGCGCCCGCCAGGGCAACACGATGTGTCCGCCGCACACCGGCCTCGTCCACTGCTCCTACTTCTGGATCGTCGACGACGGCGCCCTCGTCGGTCACCTCGCCCTGCGTCACGCGCTCAACGAGTTCCTCTACGAACTCGGCGGCCACATCGGCTACTCCGTGCGGCCGGCCGCTCGGGGACGCGGCATCGCGAAGGAGGCTCTGAAGCTCGGGCTCGCCGAAGCCGCCGCGCTCGACATCGACCCCGTGCTCGTCTGCTGCGCGCAGACGAACGGCGCCTCGCGCGCCGTCATCGAGTCCTGCGGGGGCCGGCTCGAGGACGTCCGCGAAGACAGCCGTCGCTACTGGTTCGGCGACGGACCGCGCCCCACCGGCCCCACTGCGTGACGTTCGTCCAAATTCGTGATGAAGGCGTGACCTGCGCGTGCGTTGTCAAAGCCCTGTGACCTACCCGACACCGCATAACGTGGCCCTGCTCACACTCACACGAAAAGGGAGGTCTCCGTGCCCGCGTCGAGCACCAAAACCCCCGAGCGCGACGGGAACACGCCCCCGGTCGCGGTCGACCTACCCCGCCAGATCACGGGACGTCAGAAGATCGTCATCGCCGTCGCGGCCGTCATCGCCGCCATCGGATGGACGATGGTCGCGTTCGTCCGCGGCGAGCACGTCAACTCGATCTGGTTCGTCATGGCTGCCGTCGGCAGCTACGTCATCGGCTACATGCTGTACAGCCGCCTCATCCAGTACAAGGTCATCCGTCCGCGCGACGATCTCGCCACCCCGGCCGAGCAGTTCGAGAACGGCCAGGATTTCCTGCCCACCGACCGGCGCGTGCTGTTCGGTCACCACTTCGCCGCCATCGCCGGCGCCGGCCCGCTCGTCGGCCCCGTGCTCGCCGCGCAGATGGGTTACCTGCCGGGCACGCTTTGGATCATCTTCGGTGTGATCTTCGCGGGCGCCGTGCAGGACTACATGGTGCTCGCCATCTCCACGCGCCGCGGCGGTCGCAGCCTCGGCCAGATGGCCCGTGACACGCTCGGCCCGGTCGGCGGTTGGGCGGCCATGTTCGCCGTCATGGCGATCATGATCATCCTGATCGCGGTGCTCGGCCTCGTCGTCGTCAACGCCCTTGCCGAGTCACCCTGGGGTGTCTTCTCGCTCGCGATGACGATCCCGATCGCCCTCTTCATGGGGTGCTACCTGCGCTTCGTGCGCCCCGGCGCCGTCTCCGAGGTCTCGGGCATCGGCGTCGCGCTGTTGCTCCTCGCCATCGTCTCCGGCGGCTGGGTTGCCGGCACCGACTGGGGCAAGGACCTGTTCACGCTCTCGCCGACGGCGCTCGCGTGGGCCATCATCATCTACGGTTTCGCCGCCGCCGTCCTTCCGGTGTGGCTGCTGCTCGCTCCGCGTGACTACCTGTCGACCTTCATGAAGGTCGGCACGATCGTTCTGCTCGCGCTCGGCATCGTCATCGCGCGCCCGGCCATCGACATCCCAGCCATCACCTCGTTCGGCAAGGAGGGCAACGGCCCGGTCTTCGCCGGCTCGCTCTTCCCGTTCCTCTTCATCACGATCGCCTGTGGCGCGCTGTCGGGCTTCCACGCCCTCGTCTCGTCGGGCACGACGCCGAAGCTGCTGCAGAAGGAGAGCCAAGCTCGCCTCATCGGCTACGGCTCGATGCTCGTGGAGTCGTTCGTCGCGATCATGGCGCTCATCGCGGCCGCCATCATCGACCACCACCTCTACTTCGTCATGAACTCCCCGGCCGGTGTCACGGGCGGCACGCCCGAGAAGGCTGCCGCGTGGGTCAACTCTCTCGGACTCGGCGGCACGCCGATCCAGTCGGCCGAGATCGCGCAGGCCGCGAAGGACGTCGGCGAGGAGTCGGTCGTCTCCCGCACCGGTGGCGCCCCGACGTTCGCCTTCGGTATGTCGAACGTGTTCTCGCAGGTCATCCCCGGCGCCGGAATGAAGCAGTTCTGGTACCACTTCGCCATCATGTTCGAGGCGCTGTTCATCCTGACGACGGTCGACGCCGGTACCCGCGTCGCGCGCTTCATGCTCTCCGACACGCTCAGCAACGTCCCGGGCCTCAAGCGCTTCCGTGAGACGTCCTGGAAGGTCGGCGCCTGGATCACGACGTTCCTCGTCGTCGCCGGCTGGGGCTCCATCCTCCTCATGGGTGTCACCGACCCGCTGGGCGGCATCAACACGCTGTTCCCGCTGTTCGGTATCGCCAACCAGCTGCTCGCCGCGGTGGCGCTGACGGTCGTCGTCGTCGTCGTCGTCAAGAGCGGCAAGCTGAAGTGGGCCTGGATCCCGGGCATTCCGCTCGCGTGGGACGTCATCGTCACGATGACGGCCAGCTACCAGAAGATCTTCTCCTCCGACCCGAAGCTCGGCTACTGGGCGCAGCACAAGGCGTTCGTCGACGCCAAGGAGAAGGGCCTGACGAGCTTCAAGACGGCCAAGACGCCGGAGGCGATCGACGCGGTCATCCGCAACACGTTCATCCAGCAGTCGCTGTCGATCCTGTTCGCGGGTCTCGTTCTCATCGTCGTCATCGCCGGTGTCATCGCCGCGATCAAGGCGGTTCGTGCGGGCGAAGCCGACGACGGCGTCACCGGCGAGAAGGTGCCGTCGAAGATCTTCGCGCCGGCCGGCTTCTCCGCCACGGACGACGAGAAGGCCGTTCTCGAGCAGTGGCGTGAGGCCGGGCTCGACTCGGAGGGTGCGCCCGCGGGAGGTCGCGTCCATGCCTGAGCAGACGAACACGCACTGCCGGCTGGAGCAGGAGCAGCCGGGCGGTCTTCGTCGGGCCTTCGACTCGGTGCGGTGGTACTGGGCGTCCGTCATGGGCGACAACCACTACGAGCGCTACCTCGCGCATCACGAGCGCACTCACCCCGGTGAGGCTCCGATGACGAAGAAGGAGTACTGGCGCGAACGCACCGACGCGCAGGACACCAACCCGCGCAGCCGCTGCTGCTGAACGTCGCACAACGCCGGGCCCCGCAGAACCTCTGAGGTTCTGCGGGGCCGCGGCGTTTCCGCCTCGTTCAGATCACGCGCCAGGCCGGTCAATGAACGTGGTGACACGCGTCAGAGAGGGAATCTGCGGTGTGGAGCTGAACCCGAACTGCGGGGCCGGGGTCACGGGGGCCAGGACGCCGATCGGCTCTCCTTCCCACGAGCCGCTCAGCGTCGCCACACGGCGAAGGTCCTGGGCGACGTAATACTCGTGCGCCCCGTGGCCTGCGGACCCGTGCGTCTGAACCCCCTCCACGAGGCGACGAGCCAGCGGGTTCGACAATCGTGCCGTCACAGGGTGGATGAGCGGTCCACGGACCAGGCGCAAGGGGTAGCCCAAGAGCCTGCGACGACCGAACGTAGCTAAGCCTCGACCGATCGGTGGCGATGACCCACTTCGAAGAGGTGCGCGCGACGTGAACGTCCGACAACGTGACCTGATCGAACTAGTACGTCTCGCAGACGTACGCTCCCACTTCTTCGTTGGGAGCGATGAGTTCGCGCGCGCCGTCCGGGTGGGCCACCATGATGTCGGCGAACGCGCCGAACGGGGAGCGCTGCCAGCACCCCACGACGAATCGGCGACCACACGGTGTGCCGACGCCCAGGATGTACCCGTCGAAGCGATGTCGGGCAGTAGAGTTCACGATTTTCCCTTCGGAGCCGAATGTCGACGGCTTAGGGGTGCCGGTAAATTCAGGGTATGCGCATATGGAGCCTTCACCCTGCCCAGCTGGACAGACGCGCTCTCGTGGCGGGATGGCGTGAAGGGCTGCTCGCGCAGAAGGTTCTCGCCGGCGAGACCACGGGGTACAGGAACCACCCGCAGCTGCTGAGGTTTCGTGCCACCGACGACCCGATCCGCGCCATCACGTCGTATCTTTGGCGACTCGCTGAGGAAGCGGATCGACGTGGCTACACGTTTCGTTCGGACAAGCTTTTGAGGCCCCTCGAGCCCTCCGTATCGCTGACGCTCGCGCAAGGGCAACTCGATTACGAGTGGGCCCATCTGTGCCGAAAGGTCGAGCAGCGAGACCCGCCGTGGTTCCGCGCGCACTTGGCCGCGAGCGCGCCGCGGCCGCATCCGATGTTCACGCTGATTCCCGGCCCCGTCGCCGAGTGGGAGATAGTCTGAGCGATGCCGGTAGCGGCCGCGCAGGCCACGCTCACCCAGCCGGTTCCTGAGATCCGATGATGCGGCTCAGAGTTCTCACGTATCCGGCACGAACGAGAGGCACTGCCAACCACGCGACGATGTCGGGCAGCCCGTGAACGCTGTACGTCTGATGCCAGTCGAGACGGCTCCCGCCATCGACGTCACTCAGACGCACGGTGATTGTGCCACCGAACACTCTCCCGACCTTCACGATTCGAGCCTCCGCCGGCGATCCCAGCGGTCGACGCGCATGACGTCGTCGATCGTCAGGGGCCCGAGGTGCGTGCGGGCGTCGAACCGTGACCCTTCTCGCAGGCCGCTCTCGTGTCCGACTTCGGTGGGCACGAGGGTCACGGTGGTGAACGGGATCACGCGTGAGTGAATCTCGAGATCCCACAGTGCGTCCCACACGGCCGACCGAGCGTGGGCCGAACTCCGTATGATGCGAAAGCTGGGCGGATGTCTCATAGCACCTTTCGCGGTTCGAGGTGTGACGGCAAGTGCCGTCAGCGTCGGAGTGCTCGGTTCGAACGAGCCGTCGGCCGGGGGCCACGCGCACCCGGCCGACACCCGAGCATTCGTCGAGCGATAGCTCTGACGCGTGCTCGTCCGGATCTACATCTCGGTCGTCGCGCTGATGGCGGACGGGCGCTCACCGGTGACGCGGGCCTTCATGATGCTCGCGAGCGCTGAGACCTTGCCGCCGGGCTGCCCCCAGAACTGCGCGGAGTCGCTCTCGAATCGGATGAGACCAAGGTTCGGGTCTTCCTTGCCACCGTCGAACCACGCCGCCACGCCGTCGTCCCACAGCTCGTCGATCTTCTGTCGGTCCTCGACGAACTCGACGCGACCAGCGACGGAGAGCCAGGAGCCGGTTTCGGCGAAGGCGAGGTTGACCTCCGGCTGGGTGCGCAGCGCCTGAGCCTGCTCGCCCTGAAGACCGATGAAGAACCACACGTCGGCGTCGTCGGTGACCTCTTTCGGGGTCATCGGGTGGCTGTGCAGCGTTCCGTCGTCGGCGATCGAGGTCATCATGACGAAGCGCTCACCGCGCATGATCTCGACGACCTGTTCTTGCGTGATCTCGGACATGTTGAACCTTTCTATCGCTGTCTCGGCGGGTGCGAACCTCCGTCGGGGCGTTACGTTGCTCTCCTGCAACGCTAACGAGGCGCCGTCGGGTGTCACTACCTCCGGTGGGGTGGCCGCTTCACGGCTCCAGGTTGCGCCGGCGGGATCGGTCGCCGAGTGAGGTCAGCACCTTGACGAGTCGCCCGGCGGACGGCGCGAGTTCGGCACCCGGTATCGGCTTCGTGGCCCCGTCCACCGGGCCGGGAAGCAACCGGTTGACGACGCCGAGGAGGCGGGTCGTCAGCCCCGGCGCGAGGCCGTGGACGCGCGCGCCCACCTTTGCCGCGGGGGTGAGGATGACGTAGGGCTTGCCGGCGAGGACCCCGCCGACGATGGCGTGCGCGGCGCGTTGGGCATCCATGCTCACGAGGGGCAGCGATGCGGCGGGCGCGAACCAGGCGTACTCGCGCTGACGGTCACCGTAGAACTCGGCGGCGGCGTGCGAACCGGTGCGCATCAGACCCGGCGCGACGACGCTGGCCGTGACGCCGCTGCCGGCGAGCGAGGCCGCCAAGCCCTCCGTGAAACCGACCGCGGCGAACTTGGCCGTCGAGTAGGCCAGCAGGTGTGGCGCGCTCAGCATGCCGCCGATCGAGGTGACGACTGCGAAGCGGCCGCGTTGCCGCTCGCGCATACGCGCGACCACGGCGTCCGCGAGGTTGACGGGCCCCCACGCCATGATGTTCATCGCGTGTTCCATGTGCCCACGCGTCGTGTTCTCGGCCGGGCCCACCTCGATGATGCCTGCCACATGGATTGCCACGTCGACCGGGCCGACGGTGGTCTCGACGTCTTCGACCGCGTCGGCAACACTGCGCGCATCGGAGGCGTCCATCACGGCCGTGTGGACGAATGTTTCTGGTACCCCTTGGCGGGTGATCCAGCGGGCCGCCGCGTCGAGCGTTTCCTGAGAGCGGGCAGCGAGAACGACCTGGTGCCCGCGCTTCGCGAGGTCGGCGGCGACGAGCAGTCCCAAGCCGCGGGAGGCTCCCACGACGAGAGCGATCGGTCGGTCGTTCATGGTTGCATCTCCGATGCTGTGAGAGCGGGCGGGGTGTCAGGACGGGGCCGGGCGGTCCAGCCCAAGACCATCGGGTGACGGCGGGGGCGCAGTGGCCAGCGGCAGTCACCGACCTCATCGGCGCCCACTCTCCATCATCAAAGGCCGTCGTGACCACGCCAATGGGTCGTGGGCATGTGCCACCCGAAGGTGCGGGTCAGCGGGCACAGCCGCCAGTGCCGAGACCCCGCTGCCTCATCCAGCCAGACGAGATGTCAGTTCTGTGGCGGCATCCTTGACCACTGTGGCGTACTCGGTCTCGCGGTCGCCCGCGTCCTGAGGCCACGTGATGGCGAGGCTCGCGGCAGGCAGGCCGTTGAGGTCGAGTGCCGCCGCTGCCACCGTCTGGAAGCCCGGCGTCACGCGCCCGACCTCCCGCGCGTACCCGCGCTGACGCACCTGCGCGAGCTCCGAACGCAGGCCCGCCACCGTCTCCGGCTGATCCGCCCCGGAGTTGCGCTGCACGAGCTCCGCGCCGGAGGGGAACAGCGCCCGCACCTGCGCGGCCGGCAGGTGCGCGAGCATCGCCATCCCGCTCGCCGTCACGTTCGCAGGCAGGCGCACGCCGACGTCCGTCACGAGCGGTGAAATCCCGAGCGGCCGCTCCTCGATGACGTACAGCACGTCCGAGCCGTGCAGCACCCCGAGGTGCGCTGCCTGCCCCGTGCTCTCCGCGAGGCGCGTCATCACCGCGCGGGCCATGCGCTGCAACGGCTGCTGCCGCGAGTAGGCCGAGCTCAACTCGTACGCCGCGATGCCCAGCCCCCAGCGCCGCGTCTCCTCCGAGTGCGTGACGAACCCCGCGTCCTTGAGCACCCCGAGCAGCCGGTACGTCGTCGACCGTGGAAGCCCCAACTCGCGCGCCAACGTCGCGGCAGGCTGCGCCGACGGTCGCCCCGCGAGCAGCTGCAACAGGGCAATGACCTGGGCGGCGGCGGGGGCAGAACTCACGCACCAACGGTAGCCATTCGAGGGCAACTGTCTCAATGCTGGGACAGTTCGCGTCGCCCGTGTCACGCCGCGCCCGGGCTCGCACGATGCAATGGGCGCATGACTTCTGCAGCACAGCCCACCGGCAGCGTCACCGTCGGCGTCGGCCCACTCACGATCGACGACGTCGTCGCCGTCGCCCGCCACGGCGCCACCATCGAGCTGAGCGCCGACTCCGTCGCCGAAGTCGCGAAATCCCGCGCTATCATCGACGCCCTCGCGAGCGACACCATCCCGCACTACGGCATCTCGACGGGCTTCGGCGCGCTCGCGAACACGAGCATCCCGCCCGAGAAGCGGCAGAAGCTCCAGCGCAGCCTCGTCGCCTCCCACGCCGCGGGCTCCGGCGAACCCGTCGAGCGCGAGATCGTGCGCGCCCTCATGCTGCTGCGGATCTCCACCCTCGCCACCGGCCGCACCGGCATCCGCCCCGAGACGCTCGACGCCTACATCGCGATGCTCAACGCCGGCATCACGCCGCTCGTGCGCGAGTACGGCTCCCTCGGCTGCTCCGGCGACCTCGCGCCGCTCGCGCACTGCGCGCTCGCGCTCATGGGCGACGGTGAGGTGGCCACCGCCGACGGCGACGTCGTCCACGCCGCCGACGCGCTCAAGGCCGCGGGCATCGAGCCGGTCGTCCTGCAGGAGAAGGAGGGCCTGGCCCTCATCAACGGCACCGACGGCATGCTCGGCACCCTGTGCCTCGCCATCGCCGACCTGCGGATGCTCCTGTCGACCGCCGACATCGCCGCGGGCCTCTCGGTCGAGGGCCTGCTCGGCACCGACGACGTGTTCGCCGACGACCTGCAGAAGCTGCGTCCCCACCCGGGCCAGGCCAAGTCGGCCGCCAACCTGCGCAAGGTGCTCGACGCCAGCGGCATCCGCGATTCGCACCGCGACCCGCACGCCTGCACCCGCGTGCAGGACGCCTACTCGCTGCGCTGCTCGCCGCAGGTCATCGGCGCCGCCCGCGACACCCTCGATCACGTCACCACCGTCGCCGAGCGCGAGCTCGCCGCCGCCGTCGACAACCCCGTCGTCACGCTCGACGGCCGCGTGGAGTCGAACGGCAACTTCCACGGCGCCCCCGTCGCGTACGCGCTCGACTTCCTCGCCATCGTCATCGCCGACGTCGCCTCGATGAGCGAACGCCGCACCGATCGCTTCCTCGACCGCGCCCGCAACAACGGCCTCCCGCCGTTCCTCGCCGACGACCCCGGCACCGACTCGGGCCTCATGATCGCCCAGTACACGGCGGCGGGCATCGTCAGCGAACTCAAGCGCCTCGCGAACCCGGCCAGCGCCGACTCGATCCCCAGCAGCGCCATGCAGGAAGACCACGTCTCCATGGGCTGGGCCGGTGCGCGTAAGCTGCGCCGCTCCGTCGACGGCCTGACGCGCGTGCTCGCCATCGAACTGCTCACCGCCACGCGCGGCATCCAGATGCGCGCCCCGCTCACGCCGGGCCCGGTCGCGCCGCCGTCATCGAAACGCTCGACGGCGCGGGCCGCCCCGGCCCCGACCGCTACCTGTCGCCCGAGATCGAATCCGTCGTCGCCCGTGTCGCCGACGGCGACGTCCTCGCCGCCGCCACGCGCGCAGCCGGCGACTTCAACTGACCCCCAGCACGAACCGAAGGAGACCGCCATGGAGGGCGCCCGCCCCGTCCGCGCACCGCGCGGAACCGAACTCAACGCGAAGTGCTGGCAGACGGAAGCCCCGCTGCGCATGCTCATGAACAACCTCGACCCCGAGGTCGCCGAGCGCCCCGACGACCTCGTCGTCTACGGCGGCACCGGCCGCGCAGCCCGATCCTGGGAGGCGTTCGACGCCATCGTCGAGACGCTCAAGGACCTCGAGCCGAACGAGACGCTCCTCGTGCAGTCGGGCAAGCCCGTCGGTGTCGTGACGACGAACGAGTGGGCGCCGCGCGTGCTCATCGCCAACTCCCACCTCGTGCCGGACTGGGCCACGTGGCCCGAGTTCCGCCGTCTCGAGGCCGAGGGCCTCATGATGTACGGCCAGATGACGGCCGGTTCGTGGATCTACATCGCGACGCAGGGCATCCTCCAGGGCACCTACGAGACGTTCGCCGCCGTCGCCCGCAAGCGGTTCGGTGGGACGCTCGCCGGCACCATCACGCTGACGGGCGGCTGCGGCGGCATGGGCGGGGCGCAGCCCCTCGCCGTCACGCTCAACGACGGCGTGTGCCTCATCGCCGACGTCGACCGCACGCGCCTCGAGCGCCGCGTCGCCAAGCGCTACCTCACCGAGATCGCCGACGACCTCGACGACGCCATCGCACGCGCCAACGCCGCGAAGGCCGAGAAGCGCGGCGTCTCCATCGGCATCGTCGGCAACGCCGCCGACGTCTTCCCGCAGATGCTCGCGCGCCACCGCGCAGGCGACATCACGATCGACGTCGTCACCGACCAGACATCGGCGCACGACCCGCTGAGCTACCTGCCGTCGGAGGTCGCCGTCGACGAGTGGCAGCGCGAGGCCGAGGGCGACCCGGTGGGCTTCACGAAGAAGTCACGCGAGTCGATGGCGGCCCACGTGCAGGCCATGGTCGAGTTCCAGGACGAGGGCGCCGAGGTCTTCGACTACGGCAACTCCATCCGCGACGAGGCCCGCACCGCTGGTTACACGCGCGCCTTCGAGTTCCCGGGCTTCGTGCCCGCCTACATCCGCCCGCTCTTCTGCGAGGGCCTCGGCCCGTTCCGCTGGGCGGCGCTCTCAGGCGACCCGCAGGACATCGCCGTCACCGACGCCGCGCTCAAGGAACTGTTCCCCGAGGACGAGCACCTGCACCGCTGGCTCGACGCCGCCGGTGAACTCGTCGAGTTCGAGGGCCTGCCCGCGCGCATCTGCTGGCTGGGCTACGGCGAGCGTCACAAGGCCGGACAGCTGTTCAACCGGCTCGTCGCCGAGGGCAAGGTCTCCGCGCCCATCGTCATCGGCCGCGACCACCTCGACTCCGGCTCCGTCGCCTCGCCGTACCGCGAGACCGAGGGCATGCTCGACGGCTCCGACGCCATCGCCGACTGGCCGCTGCTCAATGCCCTCACCGCCACGAGTTCGGGCGCCACGTGGGTGTCGCTGCACCACGGCGGCGGCGTAGGTATCGGCCGCTCGATCCACGCCGGCCAGGTCGGCGTCGCGGACGGCACCGACCTCGCGGCCGCGAAGCTCACCGCGCTGCTGACGAACGACCCCGCCATGGGCGTCTTCCGCCACGTCGACGCCGGGTACTCCCGCGCCGTCGAGGTCGCCGACGAGCGTGGCGCGCGCATTCCGATGACGCCCACCGTGCGTGACGCCGACGGCGCCGACGCCGCGCAGGCTGCCGCCACGCGAGCCGCCGCCGAGCGCACGGCGCCCAAGGCCGGCAACTGAGCGAGTGCGAGGTACTGACGTGAGCGAGACCCGCCGATTCGAGTCGCTGTGGAACGACCTGCACCCCGTGGGCCGTGACGGCGGCTCCGGCGGCTACCGGCGCTTCGCGTGGACGCGTGAGGACGCGACACTGCGCGAGTGGTTCGTCGGCGAGTGCGCGGCGCTGGGGCTCGACGTCACCGAAGATCGCGCCGGCAACCAGTGGGCGTGGTGGGGCAACCCGGACGACGCGCCCGGCGAGGGCGTCGTCACCGGCTCGCACCTCGACTCGGTGCCCGACGGCGGCGCGTTCGACGGGCCGCTCGGTGTCGTCTCCTCGCTCCTGGCCGTGAAGGCGTTGCAGGAGAAAGGATTCGCTCCGCGCAAGCCGATCGGGGTCGTCAACTTCGTCGACGAGGAAGGCGCTCGCTTCGGCGTCGCCTGCGCCGGTTCGCGCATCATCACCGGTGCGCTCGACGCCGACCGCGCCCGCTCGCTCACCGACGCCGACGGCGTCACGATGGCCGAGGCATGGCAGCGCGCCGGGCGCGACCCGGGCACGCTCGGGCGCGACGACGAGACCCTCGCGCGGGTCGGGACCTTCGTGGAGCTGCACGTCGAACAGGGCCGCGCGCTCATCGATCTCGACGACGCCCCGGTCGCCATCGGCACCGACATCTGGCCGCACGGCCGCTTCCGCGCCGACCTGCCCGGACGCGCCGACCACGCCGGCACGACGGCCCTCGGCAACCGCGACGACGCGCTGCTCAAGGCGGCGCAGTTCATCGAGGCGACGCGGGGCGCGGCGGCTCGCGTGACCGCTCGGGCGAGGGCGGCGACCGCGTCGTCGCCACCGTCGGCAAGCTCGACGTGGTGCCGGGAGGCATCAATGCCATCGCGTCGCACGTCACGGCGTGGGTGGACGCACGAGGCTCCCGGGAGGAGGACGTGCGGGCCGTCGTCGGCGAGCTCGAGGAGCGCGCCAGGGCACTTGGGGGGGTCCTGGCGCGCCGAGTCGTGGACGCCGACGACGCCCTTCGACGCGGGCCTCGTCGAGCAGCTCGACGCGACGCTCAGCGGCGTGCCGTTGCTCGGCACGGGCGCCGGCCACGACGCAGGCATCCTCGCCAACCACGGCGTGCCCACGGCGATGCTGTTCGTGCGCAACCCGACCGGCACGTCGCACTCGCCCGAGGAGTTCGCCGAGACCGACGACTGTGTGCGCGGCGTGGAAGCTCTCGTCCGCGTGCTCGAGGACCTCGCCGGATGACGACGTACTGGGCCGAACATGCACTTCTGCCGGAGGGCGTGGCGCACAACGTTCGCCTGACGGAAGCCGAAGGGCGCTGGAGCGCAATCGAACCCGGCGTCCAGCGTGGCGACGGTGACGTCTCGTTGGGTGGGGTTGTCCTGCCCGGTTTCGCGAACTGTCACTCGCACGCGTTCCACCGCGCGCTGCGCGGACGTACCCACGGCGACGGCGGCACCTTCTGGACGTGGCGCGAGCGCATGTACGCCGTCTCGAGGCGCCTCACGCCAGAGAACTACCGCACGCTCGCGCGAGCCGTCTTCGCCGAGATGGTCATGGCCGGCATGACGAGCGTGGCCGAGTTCCACTACGTCCACCATCGCCCCGGCGGCGCGGCGTACGACGACCCGAACGCGATGGGCGAAGCGCTCCGCGAGGCCGCCCGGGAGGCCGGGATCCGCCTCACGCTCCTCGACACCTGTTACCTCCACGGCGGGCTCACCGCCGACGGTCACGCGCCGCTGGGCGACGACCAGCAGCGCTTCAGCGACGGTTCCGCGGCCGCCTGGGCCGCGCGACACGCCCTGCTCGCCGACGACGAAACGACGCGGATCGGCGCTGCCGTCCACTCCGTCCGGGCCGTCGCCCGTGACGAGATCGGTGAGGTGCTCGCCGCGAGTGACGGCCAGCCCGTGCACGCGCACGTGTCCGAGCAGCCCGCGGAGAACGAGGCGTGCGAGGCGTTCTACGGACGCTCGCCGGTGGCGCTTCTCGCCGACGCAGGCGCGCTGACCTCCCGGTTCTCGGCCGTCCACGCCACGCACCTGAGCGATGACGACATCGCGCTGCTCGCCGACGCGAACGCCGTCGCGTGCTTCTGCCCGACGACCGAGCGCGACCTCGCCGACGGCATCGGCCCCGCCCGCGCGCTCGCCGATGCCGGGGTGCGCGTCAGCCTCGGCAGCGACCAGCACGCCGTCGTCGACACGTTCGAGGACGCCCGCGCGCTCGAGATGCACGAGCGCCTCGTGACGAACGACCGCGGCCGCTTCAGCCCCGAGGAGTTGCTCGACGCGGCCACGCGTCACGACACGATCGGGTGGCCGGACGCCGGACGCCTCGAGGTCGGAATGCGCGCGGACGCCGTTGCCGTGCGCCTCGATTCGCGCCGCACCGCCGGGTGCCTGCCCGAGCAGGTGCTGCTCGCGGCCACCGCCGAGGACATCACGGACGTCGTCGCGGACGGCGCCCACGTCGTCACAGCAGGTCGTCACCGCCTCGGTGACGTCGGGGCCCTGCTCACCGAAGCCATCACCACACTCTGGGAGGACGCATGAGCACGACGCTCGTCACGAACATCGGGGAACTCGTCACGAACGATCCCGCGCGGAACGGGGGTGGCGCGGCGCTTCGGGGAGAGGAGCGCATCGCGCTCCTGCGTGACGCCGCGCTCGTCATCGACGGTGAACACATCGCGTGGGTGGGCGCTGCCTCCGACGCCCCGGACGCCGACCGCTGCCTCGACATGGAGGGGGCCGCCGTCATCCCCGCGTTCGTCGACTCGCACAACCACCTCGTCTTCGACGGCGACCGCTCGGCCGAGTTCGCCGCGCGCATGACGGGGGAGGCCTACGACGGCGGCGGAATTGCGAACACGGTGCGCCCCACACGCCAGGCGTCCGACGAGCGTCTGCGCGAACTCGTCGCCGCCCGCGTAGAGCAGGCACGGGCGCAGGGCACCGGGCTCGTGGAGATCAAGTCGGGCTACGGGCTGTCGGTCGACGACGAGGCGCGGGCGCTGCGCATTGCGGGGGAGTTCACCGACGAAGTGACCTACCTCGGCGCCCACGTCGTGCCGAGCGACACGGATCGGCGCGAGTACGTCGACCTCGTCACCGGCGCGATGCTCGAAGCGTGCGCGCCCCTCGCGCGTTGGATCGACGTGTTCTGCGAACCGCACAGCGCGCACGCGTTCGACGGCGACGAGACGCGCGAGATCCTTGGCGCCGGCGTAGCTGCGGGCCTCATGCCGCGCCTTCACGCGGGGCAGCTCGGGGAGGGACCCGGTGTGCAGCTGGCCGTCGAGTTCGACGCGGCCAGCGTCGACCACTGCACGTTCTTGTCGACGGAGGACGTTGCGGCACTGGCCGGTTCGTCGACCGTTGCGACCCTCTTGCCGGGTGTCGAGTTCTCCACCCGTCAGCCGTTCCCGAGCGGGCGCGACCTCCTCGACGCCGGAGTCGAGGTGGCGCTCGCGACCGACTGCAACCCGGGCACGTGCTTCTCGAACTCGATGCCGTTCATGATCGCGCTCGCCGTGCGCGAGATGGGCATGACGCCCGCGGAGGCGTTGTGGGCCGCGACGGCCGGGGGCGCTGCAGCGCTGCGGCGCGACGACGTCGGCGTCATCCGCGTCGGCGCGCGCGCCGATTTGGCGATGCTCGACGCCCCGAGCTACCTGCACATCGCCTACCGCCCGGGCGTGCCGATCGTCAGCTCGCTCGCGGCCTGAGGTTCACCCGACTACGTGCTCGACTTCTTCGCCTTCGCGGGCAGGCCCTTGAAGTCCTGACCGAACGGCCCGGGCAGGCGGCTGCGCAGGTCGGAGAGCTTGGAGTCCTTCGGGTCGGCGATGCGCACGACGAGCGCGTCGGAGTCGATCCACATGCTGACGTCGCGTGCCTGGCCGATCACGTCTCCGTCGAGCTCGACGGCGCGCTCGCGGCCCATGGCGCGGGCCTCGACGCGGCGCGCACGCACGCGCTCCACGCGGTTCGTGTTGCGGCGCGACTTGGTGAGGATCTGGCGCGTCAGCGCGCCCCACTGCAGCGGGCCGTCGGCCGAAAGCCAGACGGCGTCGAACCATCCGTCGTTGCCCGTGGCGTCGGGCATGAGCTTGACCCCGCCGGTGAGGCGGCCGAAGTTGCCGACGAGCAGCGTCGTCGTCTTCTTCGTGCGCGGGGCGCCGTCGTCGAAGCTGGCGAGCATGCGCTCGGGGCGCTCGGTGAAGTACTTGATGCCGGCGAGGGGGTAGGCCATCCAACCGACGCGCTTCTTGAGGCCTTCGCTCGTCGAATCCATGATGTCGCCGTCGAGACCGAACCCGGCCATGATGAGGAACGTGTCGTTCTTGGCCGAGCCGTCGTCGAACGTGGCGTGCACGCGGCCGACGTCGATACGCGTGTCGTGACCGACGAGGGAGCGTGCGAAGTTCTGCGCGGCCGAGCCGTCGACGGAGACGCCGAGGTTGCGCGCGAGGAGGTTGCCCGTGCCCTGCGGCATGAGGCCGAGCGGGATGTCCGTGCCGGTGAGCGCGGAGCCGACCAGACGGACCGTGCCGTCGCCGCCCGCGGCGAAAACGATGTCGCAGCCCGCGCTGACGGCCTGATGAGCCTGGCCGACGCCGGGATCCTCGAGCGTCGTCTCGAGCCAGAGCGGTTCGTCCCAGCCGGCCTCCTTGGCGGCCTTGGTGCACTCGCGGCGCAGCTTGTCCTGGTCGTCGACCTTGGTGGGGTTGACGACGATGCCGGCGCGCTTGCGGGCGCCCTGCGAGGGTGAGGAGTTCGGCACCTCACGACTGTATCGGTCGGCGAGCGTCGGCGCCGGGCGACGGCTGGTTGCCGAGGTGAGCATGCCTCGCTGTGGGAGCGAAACACCCTCGATGCGAGCGTTGCGGGCCCCGTCTTCGGCGCCCGTCGCGGGTTCTGTCTCTCGGGCGAGTTTCGTGACACAATATTGTTGTGGATGACGCCGTCACACTCCATCCCTCGGCCTTCAAGCACGGATTGTCCGCCGAGGACGTGACGCAGGCGTGGACGACTGGTTTCGCACGACAAGCTCGCCTTGAAGACGATCAGCCGAGCGGTATCCACGCATCGGAGTCGACACGAAAGGGCGGCCCGTGGAGGTCGTCGCTTTGGTGTTCGACCAGAGGCGGACGCTCATCATTCACGCGATGCCGGTACGCAAGGCCACGCTCGACCTACCAGAGGGGAGAAAGCGATGAACGAGAAGTTCGACACGGCAACCCGCCCCGACGGTGGCTCGTGGGGCACGGTGAATGGGCAGCCGATCACAGAGGAAACGATCGAGGCCCTCGTCGCTGACGCCCAGGCGGGATTTCCCAAGGCTCGGGTGGCTCCGGTCGGGCGTCCGCGCACCGTGGGGAAGCGTCCGGCCGAAACCGTGACAGTACGGCTGGACCCTGAGCGCATCGATGCTGTCCGCGCGCGGGCGCGTCGGGAGCACACGAGTGCCAGTGACATCC
The DNA here is from genome assembly GCF_003515945.1 of Dermacoccus abyssi. Classification (GTDB taxonomy): domain Bacteria; phylum Actinomycetota; class Actinomycetes; order Actinomycetales; family Dermatophilaceae; genus Dermacoccus; species Dermacoccus abyssi. The sequence continues at coordinate 261,881 of NZ_QWLM01000004.1, read as the reverse complement.
TGCGTCGAGCCCTGGACGAGTATCTCGCCGGTTGAGCAGTGCCGATGGCAGTGTTGCAGCGCTCCCGACACCACAATCCGCGCCCGTCGCGGGTTCTGCTCCCGTCGGGAGGCGCCCTAAGGTCAGGGCGTGAACCCTCGCCGTGTTGTCTTCGTCATCCTGACGCTGATGGTTCTCGCAGCGCCGCTTCTCGTCGAGGCCTCGCGGCAGGGCCACCGAGAGCTCGACCGGTGCATGGCGAGCGCGCCGATGGTGGATTCGCCGTCGATGGTCAGTTGGGAGATCGACCACGACTACTCCCGTTTCCGGTTGATCTGCATACTCTTCGACTCCAACGACCCGGCGCAGCGCATCACCTGGACCAGGCCGCTGTGGGAATGGCCGCTGTGAACCGACCGAACCGGGGTTTCGTCGGTGCCTCATCGATAGGGTGCCGACGTGGCATCGAGGGATAACAGCGCGGCATCCGTCGAGCGGTGGCAGGCTCGAGGATGGCAGGTCGAGATCGAACACGCGGTGTCGGGCACCTTCGACGAGGTTTTCCTTTCGCGGCCAGGACGCGACGTTCACGCGCTTGTCGCCGCCGAAGGCGATGAGGTGGTGGTGGACCGGGCGGTTCTCGCGAGGAGATGCCGATGAGGTCGTTCGATGACCTGCTCGATCGTCTTGCGTTCGGGTGGGTGATTCGGTGCGGCGAGGGTCGACCGGCGCGCGACAAGGTGAATCGGGGGCGAAACGCTCTTCCCGCCGGGCGGGTGGTTCCGGCGACCTAGCGGACACGGAAGTCCCCGTCCTGCTCGTCCAGCCGCGACACGGACTTATGCGCCGACTCTGTGATGCTGTCCGGCGGTCGCGGGAACGGTACGGAGAGTTCGGCTTGGCGTACGTGTATCTCTGGCCGATACCCGGGCGCGAGCCCAACGTGAGCTGGGGCCCGGGCTTCGCCGGCGCGTGGTCGTAACTGTTCGACGCGAGATTGCCAAAGGACGTCGAGTGGTATCCGGCAACTGAAGTGGAGCGATTCGTCGAACGGTTTGCGGTTGACCAGGGCGTCAGCGATGAGGCGGCTGCGGCGCATCTGCGGAACCTTCTCCTGCTGCGAGGTGTTACCGCGAGCGCGACCGAAGCGACCGTGACAGTAGAGCGCGCGGGCATCCGAGTCGATGCATTGGTGACGTCTACCTCGGTCCACCTTCTCGTGAACGGCCGACGCGTCGATGCGCCACGTGAGCGCACGCAGAACGAACCGGCCGCCGAGATGCTGCTGGATGCTGCGGACTGGTTTGAGGAGGACTCGCGCGTGTGGTCGAGGCCATGAATGGAGGGCCTCACAGGCCCGTGACGAGTGCGTTGGGACGGTACGAGTTGTTCAACGCTCTCCCCTCAGGCGGGTTCTGCGCTCGTCGGGGCGTCTCCGGGCAACCCGGTTGCCCCTACCCGATAGCCTTACCTCGTGATCGACATCAAGCTTCTGCGCGAAAACCCTGACGCCGTCCGCGCGAGCCAGCGGGCTCGCGGCGCCGACGAGAGCGTCGTCGACCAGATTCTCGAACTCGACGCGACGCGTCGTTCGTCCCTCGGCGAGTTCGAGAAGGTGCGTGCCGAGCAGAAGCAGGTCTCCAAGAGCGTCGGTGCCGCGATGGGCGCGCTCAACAAGGCGAAGAAGTCGGGTGACGACGCCGAGGTCGCGCGCTTGCAGGCCGACGCGGACAAGGCCCGCGAGGACGCCACCGCGCTGAGCACCCGCGTCAAGGAGCTCGAGGCCACCGCCGACGAGGCCGGAGCCAAGTTCGACGAACTCATGCGTACCGTCCCCAACGTCGTCCTCGACGGCGTGCCCGCCGGCGGCGAGGACGACTTCGTCACCGTCAAGACGGTCGGCGAGCCGGTGCAGTTCGACTTCGAGCCGAAGGATCACCTCGAGATCGGCGAGAAGGTCGGCGCCATCGACATGGAGCGCGGCACGAAGGTGTCGGGCTCGCGCTTCTACTTCCTCAAGGGCGTCGGCGCTCGCCTCGAGCTGGCGCTGCTGCAGATGGCACTCGACCAGGCCATCGCCAACGGCTTCACGCCCATGATCACGCCGACGCTCGTGCGCCCCGAGACCATGCAGGGCACGGGCTTCGACGTCAAGCACGACGCCGAGATCTACCGCGTGCAGGAGGAGGACGACCTCTACCTCGTCGGCACCTCCGAGGTGGCTCTCGCCGGCTACCACGCGAACGAGATCATCGACGTGACGGAGCCGGTGCGCTACGCCGGATGGTCGAGCTGCTACCGCCGCGAGGCCGGGTCGTACGGCAAGGACACGCGCGGCATCATCCGTGTGCATCAGTTCAACAAGGTCGAGATGTTCACGTACTGCAAGGTCGAGGACGCCGAAGCGGAGCACGCCAAGATGCTGGCGTGGGAGGAGGAGATGCTGGCCAAGTGCGAGCTCTCCTACCGCGTCATCGACACGGCCGCAGGTGATCTCGGCACGTCCGCTGCGCGCAAGTTCGACTGCGAGGCGTGGGTGCCGACGCAGGGCACGTACCGCGAGCTGACGTCGACGTCGAACTGCACGACGTTCCAGGCGCGCCGTCTCAACGTTCGTGAGCGAGGCGAGGGCGCCACCCGCGCCGTCGCGACGCTCAACGGCACGCTCGCGACGACTCGCTGGCTCGTCGCCATCCTCGAGACCCACCAGCAGGCGGACGGTTCCGTGCGCGTGCCCGAGGCGCTGCGCAAGTACATGGGCGGCCTCGAGGTGCTGCCCGTCATCGCCTGACCTGGTTGCCTGACGCGCCGACCCGCGCGCGAGTGCCCGCATCGTCATGAGGACGGTGTGGGCACTCGCGCGTTCTTTGCGCACCCCGTTGGTTCAGCTCCCCGACCTACGCCACCCTGACCGCGTCGATTCGTGCCGGTTTCAGTGCGGAGCATCTTCCGGGTAACGCCGCTGCTCACCTACCGGCGTGACGAAGCCCTGAACCTGCACGAAGGCGGTGCCTCGCCAGTTGTCGGCCCAGCGTCGCCAGTCATCGGTGAGGACGGGAACCGTCACGAGGGTTCGGGTGTCATCGCAATCGGTGAGCTGGCCGAGGCTCGGCATTCCGCTAGCTGCCTTCTTGTCGAGTGACCGGGCTATCGCTGTGGTGGTCTCGTGGGTAATACGCGCTCCGACCGGGTTCTTTCCCGCCACGAAGGATGCTTCGCGCCAACTGTCGACGATGAGCTTGGAGTGCACAGGTGACCACCTGTAAGCGTTCCGGTTGTTGTCCGGCGGGCACGAACGCTTGTCGCGAACTCACGTGTTCGCGAAGTGTGCTCGTCCGCGCCCCCGCCCCGGGAGGTGGTCCGCGGGGAGGTCTCCGGCCCGTAGCCTCGGGAACGAACCCAACGACCTTGGAGGAACCTTGCCGCGCGACGACCAATTTCTGCAGATCTACCTTCAGCATCACTGGGTGGGCTCGACCGGGGGACGCGACCTCTTCGACCGCGCCGCCTCCTCCCACTCCGACGCTCGCGCACGTGAGCAACTCGCGACACTCGCCCGCGAGGTCACCGAGGATCGTCAGGCCCTGCGCGACATCGCCGACAGGTTCGGGGTGCGCGAGGCGCGGGTTCAGCAGGCAGCCGCGCGCATCGGCGAATACCTCGGCCGCTTCAAGCCGAACGGGGCCCTGAAGGGTCGTTCGCCGCTCAGCGATCTGGTCGAGCTCGAGGCCCTCAGCCTCGGCGTCGAAGGCAAGAAGCGGTGCTGGCTCACGCTGCTCACCCGAGCCGAGGGTGAACCGCGTCTCGACGCGGCGCAACTCGAAGAACTGCTCCGACGCGCCGATCAGCAGCTCGACGTACTCGCGGGCTTGCACCGTGAGGCTGCCGCGCGCATCTGACCCGAGGCAGCTGCAGGCCGGACGGTGTGAGCTCTGGCCCGGTCTGTGACCGGCGCAGCTCACACCTCGGGCCGTACCTCACATCGGCCGTGCACGGCCGACCGACGGCGTCCACCCCGCGCGAGCGATAACGTTCCGCCATGGCTTCAGACAATCGTCGCGCGCTGACGCAGCGCATCGGCGTCCGGCTTGCCGCATGCATGGCACTGGGGGCCCTCGTCGCCCTGGCCTCGATGACGTACCTCGAGCGCAGCCTGGCCTTCCACGTCATGGCGGGTTGGACGGCGGCGGCCACGATCTACGGGCTGTGGACGTGGCTCACCGTTCGACCCATGAACGAGCACGAGGCCGCCGAGCACGCGCGCGAGGAAGATCCGAGCGTGGCGCTGTCCGAGGCGACCGTCATCGGTGGAACCGTGGCGAGCCTCGCCGGGGTGGGCCTGTTGCTCGCGGCGGGGCAGCACAAGAGTTCGGGCACCCCGGAAGCGCTGCTCGGCGCGGGCAGCGTCGTCGCGTCGTGGTTCCTCGTGCACCTCACGTACATGGCCCGCTACGCGCGCTTGTACTACGGCGACGAGCCGGGCGCGCGAGGCATCGACTTCGAGGGTGGCGAGCCCGATTACTACGACTTCGCCTACGTAGCCTTCGACCTCGGCATGACGTACCAGATCTCCGACACCACGCTGAAGAACCGCCAGATGCGCCGCCTCGTGCTCGCCCACACGCTGTTGAGCTACGTGTTGGGCGTCGGCGTCGTCGCGACGATGCTCAACCTCGTCGTGTCGCTCGCGTCGAGCTAGACCGCGCCGTCAGTCGGTGGTTTCGGTGGGCGTGCCGGGGTCGTCGCTGACGATCTCGCGCTCGGGCGAGCCCTCGTCGATCGCGCGAGCCTCGTTGCGGGCGTCTTCGCCGCCCTCGTCGTGGTCCTCGTCGTTCGAGAACGCGTCGGTGAGCTTGTCGATACCCATGGGATCTCCCTTGTTCGGTGCGAGTTCTGGTGTGCGTGGTTTTTGGCGTGCCCGTGCCCGGCCGGCGCGGGCACATCAAGGGCAGGCAGTCGGGTGGCCGCCGGTGAGCGCGTCACGAGGACGCTGCAGGGGCGCACTTGCGACGCTTGGTCGCGATGTCTCGCAAGCGCGCCCGCGCAGCCGGCGGCCGCCCGATCGGGGAGCGCTCAGGCGCCGGTCGTCGGGCGAGCGGCGCCCACCTGGGGCGTGCCCGCGTCCTCGTCACCGGTGAGCGCGTCGATCTCGCGGACGATGCGCTCGAACTCGTCATCGTCGATGGTGACGCCCGCTGCATCGAGGCCCTCCCGCAGCTTGCTGTCGATCTTGGCGTCGCCGGCGCTGTAGTCCCACGACGTCGCGGTGTCGACGGCGGCCTGGGCGGCCTCGCGCGCAGCTTCGAGTTCTTCGGGGGTGTGGCTCATGGGTGATGTCCCTTTCGTGTGTTCCGGCGGGGTGGGTTGGTGCCGTCACTCGCCCTGGAGACGGTCCTTGTCGAGGCCGGACTGGGGCACGTTGTCCTCGTCGACGCGGTCTGCTTCGCCGCCCGCCTCCGGGTCGGTGATGTTGCGCTCGTCGCGCTCGCTCGGGCGCCCGCCCTCGTTGTCGCCGTCGTCCGGCATCTCGAAGACAGCGTCAGTCGCTACCGTCATGTCAGTTCCTCCACATCGAGTCTCGTGCAAGGCAGTGGACGGCCGGCCCACACGTGGGAGTGCCGCCCCGGCCATGATTGCCGAAATTGTCTGCCCGCGTGCGGCTTACGCTCAGGCGCCGCCGCGAGTAGGACACCCACTCAGCCAATCAGGAGGTACGTCGTCTGTCACCCGACCCCAGGGGTGGCCTAGCTGTACTGACCGGAGACGTTGATTGAGCCGCCACGGGCATGGCAGTGGGTGGCTGGCGAGGGTGTAGCGGACACCACCATGAGCGCCAGATCACTGTCGGTTCTCTGAGCCGGGCTTCTCTAGAGTTGGTGGCATGCCCGTCTGGCAGCCATCCATCCCGCAGAGGTTGCAGCCCCATCTCCTTTCCTGGGTGGGGTACGACTTCGCCAGTACCGAAGCCGTCCATCACGGGGTTCCCTCGATGGGCGTCACGGTGGTGCTGTCGCTCGCAGAACCCATCGACTGTGGCTGGCTTGCTGGCGGTGAACGGCAGTTACTGGACGTACTGGCTTCCGGTCTTCACACCGCGCCGGCCTTGATCCAGTCGAGGGGACGCCAGCAGGGACTCGAACTGTCGATTCACCCCCTTTCGGCCCGCCGGCTTCTTTGAATCGCCCTGGGTTTCGTTCCTACCTGCTTCCCTGTCCAGCGAGCGCTGGCTGGGCTGATTCGAGGCCAGCGTAGTACGCCTCCTCGACCTCGACCGGCGTGCGGTAATCGAGCTCGCCGTGGAGACGAGCGTTGTTCCACCACCACACGTACTCGAGCGTCGCGAGTTCGACCTGCTCGACCGTCCGCCACGGGCCCTTCCGACGGATCAGCTCGGTCTTGTAGAGCCCGTTGACGGCCTCGGCGAGGGCGTTGTCGTAGCTGTCACCGACGCTCCCTGTCGACGGGGTCGCGCCGAGCTCGTTGATGCGATCCGTGTAGACGACCGAGAGGTAGTTCGACCCATGATCGGCGTGGTGGACGAGGTCATCGAGCGACCCGCGCGCGCCCCACGCGGCCATGTTCAACGCCTGTAACGGCAGCACCTCCGCGCGCAGCGTCCCGGCGACGTTCCAGCCGACGATCATGCGGGAGAACACGTCGATCACGAACGCGACATACGCCATCCCCGCCCACGTTCCGACATACGTGATGTCCGCGACCCACAACCGGTTCGGCGCGGGAGCGGTGAAGTCGCGTTCGACGAGATCCATCGGCTGCGCGATGGTCGGGTCGGACTTCGTGGTGAACACCTTCTTCGACCGCGCCACCCCGCGCACCCCGGCGAGCTTCATGAGCCGCGCGGTCTGGTCACGCCCGATGTCCCACCCCTCCCGCCGGAGGAGAGCATGCATCTTCCGGACGCCGTAGACGCCGTAGTTCTCCTCGTGAAGACGCTGGATCTCGGGGACGAGGAGTTCGTCCTTCAGCTGCCTGGCGGAGGGCACGCGCGTCTTCGCCGCGCGATACCCGCGCGAGGTGAGGAACCCCGGCACCGCGTCGCGGAGGACGCGGCAGAGGAACTCGACCCCGAACTGATCCCTGTGTTCGTCGATGAAGCGGATCATGCTCGTCAGGGACGGTCGAGTTCCTTCGCGAAAAACACGCTCGCGGCTTTGAGGACCTCGTTCGCCTTCTTCAGCTCGGCGTTCTCACGGCGAAGTCGCTTGTTCTCCTCGGCGACGTCGGTCGGCACGCCGGGGCGCTGCCCGGCGTCGATCTCACGGCGGCGGTGCCACACGCGCAGCGTCTCCGGACTCATGCCGAGCAGGCCCGCGACATGTCGCACCGCGGACATGAGGTTCGGATGCTCGGGCTTGGCCTCGTCGAGCATCCGCAGCGCGCGCTCGCGCATCTCGGGCGAGTACTTCTGATTCATCGGTTCCATCCTTGCTTGAAGAACGGAACGAAACCCAGGGCGATTCACTTGGACTACCAGCCGGGGCCTTGGCGGGGTTGATGGTTGATGTGACAGATCTCCAGTGGCCCCCACACCTGCTCGACCAGCTGCGGCAGTCAACTTGGCTAGGACGGTTCCAACTCTTGGCGGCATTCCTCACCAAACGACTCGAGCAGCATCCCCACACACCGCGAGCAGACATGTTCGAAGCGCTGGCGCGGATCCATCAGGCCCGGGGCACAATCCCCATCGCCGACCTAGCTCGAGACGTTGGTCTGTCCAGACGGCGACTTTCCAGCCTGTTCAACCTCGAGACCGGTCTCTCGCCCAAGCAGGTGGCGCGGATCGCTCGCTTCGAGCACGCCAAGAAACTTGTCCAGAGCGGCGCCCTTCCTTCGGACATTGCGGCAGCGGCTGGTTACAGCGACCAGGCGCACCTGTCCCGAGAATGGAGGTCGATGACGGGATGGACGCTGCGCCAGTCGAGGGCTGATTTCCCATTGCTTCAAGACGCTCAAGCGCTCCAAGGATAAGGCTGTAGCCATGACGAGACCACAGCTGTTTCACTGCCTGCGCTACACAGATGCCGATCGAGGCATCAACTTCCTTCAAGCCATCGGCTTCACCACGGCGATGGTCGTGCGGGACCCGGATGACTCGACCGTGGTGACCCATGCGCAACTTGCCTGGCGCGACAATGGGGGCATCATGCTCGGCTCTACTCAGGACGGTGACCCGCATTACGGGCCAGGGATCTGCAACTTGGTGGTCGCCAGCGACGAGGACGTCGACAGCCTCTTCGCCACGGCCTTGGAACACGGAGCATCGACCGTCACCGAGCCCAACTATGCACTTCACGGCGGCCACAACGCATGCGTCGCCGACTTCGATGGCCACTGGTGGAACATCGATTCCTACCCGGGAGCCTGAGCCGGGAAGCCGCCCTCGGCGGCGGCTGATGACAAGGCCCACGAGGTCCCACACACCCGTTGCCCTTCACCCAAACAATCTCGCCGCCCGCGGCGGCATCTGGCCTTCCTGGGCGGCACATACCCCCAGGAAGGCTCAGTCATGTCCCACACCAACGCGGCGCTCACCCCACGGCATCGCCTGATCGTCGCTCGCATGGTTGTTGACGACGGTTGGCCGATCAGCGAGGTCGCCGCCCGATTCCAAGTCTCCTGGCCCACCGTCAAGCGTTGGGCCGACCGCTACCGAGACGGCGAATCCATGCAAGACCGGTCTTCCCGGCCGCGTCGCTCCCCGAACAAGACGAGTCAGAAGGCCACTCGGCGCTGCATCAATCTGCGGCTGCGCCTGAGGGAGGGGCCGGTGCAGTTGGCGTGCCGACTCGGGATCGCGCCGTCCACTGTCCACCGCATCCTGGTCCACGCGCACCTAAACCGGCTTTCACACGCAGACCGCGCCACCGGAGAGCCAGTCCGCCGTTACGAGCATGACCATCCCGGCTCCCTGCTGCATGTCGACGTGAAGAAGCTCGGGAACATTCCCGATGGCGGGGGCTGGCGCTACGTAGGGCGCAGGCAAGGTGAGAAGAACAGAGCCGCCACTCCCGACAAGCCCCGAAACAAGTACAGCGATCCGTTGATGGGCAAGGCCTACGTCCACACCGTCATCGACGACCACTCCCGCGTCGCCTACGCCGAGATCCACGACGACGAAACCGCCCTCACCGCGACGGCGGTCCTGATCCGGGCGGTCGAGTGGTTCAGGGCCCGTGGTGTGAGGGTCGAGCGAGTCCTGTCCGACAACGGTGGCGCCTACCGCTCACATCTGTGGCGCGACACCTGCGCTGAACTGAGGATCAAGCACAAACGCACCAGGCCGTATCGGCCGCAGACCAACGGCAAGATCGAACGCTTCCATCGCACCATGGCCTACGGCTGGGCCTACGCCCGGTGTTACACCTCGGAGGCTGAGCGCCGAGGCGAACTCGCCGGATGGCTCCATTACTACAACCAGCACCGTCCCCATACAGCCTGCGGGAACCAGCCGCCCTTCTCACGATTGACCAACGTCCCCGATCAGTACACCTAGCCCCGTGCGAGCATCTCCGCCGCTTGAGGGAGGTGCTCCCGGCGACTGCGCTCTACCCTCGGTCGGGTGAAACAGTTCTTCGGCCTCGACGACGAATGGGTGCGCAGGCGACCTGACGCCTGGCTGAGGCGAGATGTTCTCATCGCCATCCTGTTCTTCCTCGGCGCGCTGCTGGGTCTCGAGGTGTGGCGCGCACTCGGCTTCTCGGCCGATTCCCTGTGGCCGCGTTGGGCGCTGTATCTGAGCGCCGCCATCGGAGCCGGCCCGCTCGTGCTGCGCCGACGTTTCCCCGTCACCGTCATGCTCGTCACGGCCGCGCACATGTTCGTCATGGGGCTGACGCAGGTGCCGGTGATGTCGTCCATCGCCATGCAGGGCGTGTACTTCTTCGCCATCTTCACCGCGCTCGCCTGGGCGCCCGACCGCAAGCTGGTCACCCTCGCGGCAGCGGGCCTCGTGCTGTTCATGTTCGGCTGGCTGAGCGTGCAGTGGTCCGTGGCGGCGATGAACGATGACCTCCTCGACTCCTACAACGCCCAGCCCGCCAAGGCGCGCGACCCGTGGTTCGGCGCGACGGCCGCAGCCGTCCTGCAGGGGCTGATGATCAACGTGCTCTACTTCGCGACGGCGGTCGGGGCCGGGGCGAACTCGTGGCGTGGCGCCCGTGCCCGCGCGTTCGCCCACCAGCAGGCCCAGACGATCACCCGTCAGGCCGGCCAACTCACCGAGCAGGCCGTCGTCGAGGAGCGGCTGCGCATCGCACGCGAACTGCACGACGTCGTCGCCCACCACGTAGCGGCCATCGGCATCCAGGCCGCAGCGGCCCGCAAGGTGATGGTGAAAGACCCTGAGCGCGCGACGGACTCGCTGAGCAACGTCGAGGCCTCGTCGCGTGAGGCCGTCACGCAGATGCGCACCCTGCTCGGCACTCTGCGCGCCGACGGACAACACACTGCGAACGGCTCGGGCGAGCCCACGAACGGCGCCGCACGCGCACCCGAACCGGGCCTGAACGACGTCGCCGCCCTCGTGGCGGGCGTACGCACCCCCACCTTCGACGTGCGCCTCGACGACCTCGTCGACGTCGACGTGCCCGCCAACGTCGGGCACAGCATCTACCGCACCGTGCAGGAGGCGCTCGCCAACGTCCAGCGTCACTCGACGGCCACGGCAGCCACCGTCACGCTGCGCGCGGGTGGCGAGGGCAACGGCCGCTACGTCGAGGTCGAGGTGCTCGACGACGGCCGCCCCCGCGCGGGTACGTCCGGCAGCGGGCTGGGCCTGCTCGGCATGCGTGAACGGGTGCGCGCCCACCACGGCTCGGCCGAGATCGGGCCGCGCCTCACCGGTGGATACCGTGTGCGCGTGCGCCTGCCTCTCGCCGCCTCGACCAGGAACAAGGAGACGCCGTGACCGAATCGCTCAGGGTCCTCATCGTCGACGACCAGCGGATGGTGAGCGGCGGGTTCTCCCTCATCCTGTCGGTGGAGGACGACCTCGACGTCGTCGCCACCGCCGCGAACGGTGAGGAGGCGCTTGCGGTCGCGCGCGAGCTGCACCCCGACGTCACGCTCATGGATGTACAGATGCCCGTCATGGACGGCATCGAGGCCACGCGCCGCTTCGTCGAAGAGGGGCTGGGCCGCGTCGTCATCCTCACGACCTTCGATCGCGACGACTACCTCTTCAGCGCGCTCGACGCCGGCGCGAGCGGATTCCTGCTCAAGAACGCCGAGGCCGACGAACTCGCCGACGCCGTGCGCACGGTGGGCCACGGCCACGCCCTCCTTGCGCCGGAGGTGACCCGGCGCGTCATCGAACGTCGCGCCGCTGCCTCCGCCTCCACCTCGCAGGAGGCAGACGAGCGCCTCGCCGCGCTCACCCCGCGCGAACGCGACGTTCTCGGCCTGCTCGGCCGGGGCTGCTCCAACGCGGAGATTGCAGAGCACCTTTTCGTCGGGGAAGCCACCGTCAAGACCCACGTGTCGAACGTCCTCATGAAGCTAGGCCTGCGCGACCGCGTCCAGGCCGTCGTCGCCGCGTACGAGACCGGACTCGTCCGCGCGGGGGAGCGCTCCGACACCTGAAGTTCATCCCTGCGGCGGAGGCGTTCATACGCGCTGCTGGTCAGGATGGTTCTCGTAGCTCCACCACGGGGAACGCACACGAGCCGGGAGGTCACGAGAAGGATGTTCGAAGCAAGAGGCTTGACCCGCGCGTTCGGTGACAAGGTCGTCGTGCGCGAGGTGTCGTTCAGCGTGCCGGACGCTCGGATGACCGGCTTCGTCGGCGGCAACGGCGCGGGCAAGACGACGACGATGCGCATGATCATGGGCGTACTCGAGCCGAGCGCGGGCGACGTGCTGTGGGAGGGCCGGCCCATCACGTCGGCTGAGCGTCGGGCCATCGGCTACATGCCCGAGGAGCGCGGCCTCTACCCCAAGCAGCCGCTCATCGACCAGCTCGTCTACCTCGCTCAGCTGCGCGGCGTGACGGCGTCGGCGGCGCGCACGCGCGGCCTCGACCTCCTCGAGCGCTTCGGTCTCGCCGACCGTTCGAAGGACAAGCTCGAATCGCTCTCGCTGGGCAACCAGCAGCGCGTGCAGATCGCGGCCGCCGTCATCGCGGAACCGTCCGCGCTCATCCTCGACGAGCCGTTCAGCGGCCTCGACCCGCAGGCCGTCGACGCGATGGCCGATCTCCTGCGCGAGTACACGGCGCGTGGCGTGCCGGTGCTGTTCAGCAGCCACCAGCTCGACCTCGTCGAGCGGTTGTGCGACGGGCTCGTCATCCTCGCGCGCGGCGAGGTCGTGGCCGAAGGGCGCGCGCAGGATCTGCGCCGCCGCGGTCGCGTTCGCCACCGCCTCGTCCTCGACGCCGACGCCGGGTGGGTGCGCGATGTCGCCGGTTCGCTCGGCATCTTCGTCGCCGACGTCGACGGCCCGGTTGCCCTGCTCGAACTGCCGCGCGCGAACGGCGACGCAGCCGCCGACGAGCTCCTGCGCAGCGCCATGGAGCGCGGCCGAGTGCGCGAGTTCCACGAGATCGTGCCCCAACTCGCCGACATCTACCGAGAGGTGGCCTGAGGAATGAACGCCGCCGCAGAAACCCAGACCCGCCCCGCCTGGCAGATCGTCGCCCTGCGCGAACTGTCCGTGAAGGCGCGGGACAAGAACTTCCTCATGTCGCTCGTCGTGACGCTCCTGCTCGTCGCAGGCACGTTCGGCGTCCAGATCTGGCTCTCGGGCAAGACGCCTACGTCGTCCATCGCCGTCGTGACGCAGAAGAACGCGGCCGGGCTCTCGGGAAGCTCACTCGTCGACGCCGCCGAGAAGGCGGCGAAGGCCGACCACGACAAGGTCGAGTACACGAGCGTCTCCGCGTCGTCGCCCGCCGACGCCCGCGACGCGGTCAAGAGCGGTCGCGCCGATCTGGCGCTCCTGCCCACCTCCGGCGGCTGGACGCTCGTCGGTGACAAGGACGTCGACGCCGACGTGAAGAAGTTCGTCACGAGCGCCGCCGCGGAGCAGACGCTCGCCGCGAACGCGAAGGCTCAGGGCGTCGATCTCGCCGAGCTCTCGAGCGGAGCGAGGGTGACGGACGAACGGCTCGACCCCGGATCCGTCAACGCCGGGCTGGGCAAGCTCGTCACCTTCGTCTTCGCGTTCCTGTTCTACTTCGTCGCCTTCATCTTCGGCATGCCGATCGCGCAGAGCGTCGTCGAGGAGAAGCAGTCACGCATCGTCGAAATCCTGGCCAGCGCGGTGCCGCTCAAGCACCTGCTTGCCGGTAAGGTCATCGGCAACGCCGTCCTCGCGTTGGCCCAGGTGACGCTGCTCGTCGGCGTAGCGCTCATCGGGCTGTCGCAGACACGGTGGAGCACGCTCATCGGCACCGTGGCGAGTGCCTCGGGGTGGTTCGTCGTGTTCTTCCTCGCGGGCTTCCTCGTCGTCGCCTGCATGTTCGCGGTGGCCGGCGCGCTCGCGTCACGCAGCGAGGACGTCCAGACGACCGCCCAGCCGGTGACGATGCTCGTCGTCGTCGTGCTCATGCTCGGCATGATGCTCACCGGAACGGCCCTCAAGGTGGCCTCGTTCGTGCCGGTCGTCTCGACGGTGGCGATGCCCGCGCGCGTCATCACCGGCGATGCAGCCTGGTGGGAGCCGCTCGTCGCGCTCGTCATCGCGGGTGTCGCTGCAGTCGCCATCACTCGGGTCGCGACGCGCCTCTACAGCCGCAGCGTCATGCAGACGGGTGGGCGCCTGAGCTACAAGGAGGCCTTCAAGCTGCAGGCGTGAGGGCTCCCCGGTAGATTTGGGCGCAGATCACACTTCAGCATCTCGACACGGGAGGGTCGCATGAGCGACAACAACGAGAAGCCCGCCTCCACCTGGGGCGGCGGCGACTCAGAGGCAGAGACCCGCATCGCGGGCGGTTCGACGCCGGCGGCTGAGCCGAATCCGGCGCACGACAACACCCAGCGGTTCGAGAACGATGCCACGCAGGTGGCCTACCGTGACCAGCCGCAGGCTGCAGCTCAGCCGGGGCAGTCCCCCGAGCGTGCGGAGTCGCCGATGCAGGCGTCGTTCGCGCCCGGCGCCGGTCAGTCGTCCAGCCAAGGTGCGGCGAACGACGCGTCCGCGCAATCGCAGGCCTACCCGAGCGCGCCCATCGCCCAGCAGCAGTCGGCTCCCTACGCGCTGGGTTACCCGGGTGCTGCGGGCCAGCAGGGTCAGTACGGCGCGGGTCAGCAGTACGGTTCGGCGCCGCAGGGTGGGCAGTACAACTCCGCTCCGCAGGGTCAGTACGGCGCGGGTCAGCAGTACAACTCGTCGCCCCAGGGAGGTCAGCAGTACGCCTCCGCGCCGCAGGGTGGGCAGTACAACTCCGCTCCGCAGGGTCAGTACGGCGCGGGTCAGCAGTACAACTCCTCGCCCCAGGGCGGCCAGCAGTACGGTTCGGCGCCGCAGGGTGGGCAGTACAACTCCGCTCCGCAGGGTGGCTACGCGCAGCCCGGTCAGTACAGCTCGTCGCCCCAGGGCGGCCAGACGTACGGCTCGGGCCAGCACACGACCCCGGCGCACGGCGGCCAGCAGGGCCAGTACACGTCGGCCGCGTACGGTCAGTCGCAGTCGGCCCAGCCGACGAAGACCTCGAGCGCCTCGACCGCGTCCCCCGTGGCGAAGTTCGGCCCGTTCCTGCCAGCCCTCCTGGCGCTCATCGCTCCGTTCGTCGCGTGGGTGACGTTCAAGTCGGGCAGTGAGACCGTCGCGCTCAACGGCATCGGCGGCAACAGCAACTCGGCCAACCCGACGCTCGGTGAGTCGAGCAACACGGGCGGCATCTTCGTCCTCATCCTCGCCATCGGTCTCGCCGTGGCCGGCGTGCTCGCCGCTCTGGGCAAGCTCAACGCGAAGGTGACGGGCATCGTCACGGCCGCCCTCGGCGTCGTGCTGCTCATCATCGGCATCCTGCAGTTCCCGAGCACGGCCAGTGCCGTCGGTGACGGTGGCGCCGCATCCGGTTACTCGGCGACGATCGGCGCCGGCGTGTGGTTGACGCTCCTCGCGGGGCTCGCGGCGCTCGCGGTCGGTGTCGTCGCGTTCCTGCAGAGCCGCAAGGGCTCGAGCGCCTCGGCGACGAACGGCGGCCAGCAGTGGAACGGTGGCTACCAGCAGGGCCAGCAGCAGTTCGGTCAGGGCAACGGCCAGCAGTACGGCTCGGCCCCGCAGGGCGGGTTCGGCCAGAACCACTGATCTGCCTTACCTGACGAGGGCCCCTTCCGAGCGATCGGAAGGGGCCCTGGGCGTCTGTTCGTCCTTCCTCCTGCCGCCCGTGCAACTCACGCCGTGACGTTCGCGGGAAGGCGCGACGCGTAGGGTGTGCGTGTGACTCCGTCCGACGACACGACGCCCGTCATTCCCGAGGCTGCGGCCGCGAACAGCGCCCGACCCGGCGCAGGTGCCGGCTCGCACGAATGGCCACCGCTCATGGTCTGCCTCGACATCGACGGCACTCTCCTGCAGTACGACGGCACCATGCACGACGCGACTCGCGACGCCGTGCGCGACACCGTCGCCGCCGGCCACCATGTCGTTCTGTCGACGGGGCGTGCGGTCGTCGCGACGACGCCGATCCTGCGGATGCTCGACCTCGACCGCGGCTACGTCGTGTGCTCGAACGGTGCCATCACGCTGCGCCTCGACAGTTCGCTCGACGCGGGCTACGAGATCGTCGACCGGGTGACGTTCGACCCCGCGCCGGCGCTGTCGATGCTGCGCGGGCAGTGGGAGGACGCCGTCATCGCGGTCGAGGGGCCGGACGGGTTCAAGGTCACCGCGCCCTTCCCCGACGGGGAACTCGACGGTGAGCAGACCGTCGTGGAGTGGGAGGAGCTCATGTCGGAGCCCGTGACGCGCGTGACGTTCCGTTCGCCGTCCGGTACGAGCGAGGACTTCCTCGAACTCGCCGATCGCATCGGTCTGCACCACGTCAACTACGCCGTCGGCTACACGGCGTGGATGGACATCAACCCCGAGGGCGTCTCGAAGGCCTCCGCGCTGGAGTTGGTGCGACGAAAGCTGGAGATCGAGCCGTCGAACACGGTCGCCGTGGGCGATCAGCGCAACGATCTCGAGATGCTCGAGTGGGCCGCGCGCGGCGTGGCGATGGGCCAGGCCCCGGACGAGGTGAAGGAAGCCGCCGACGAGGTGACCGCCTCCATCGAGGACGACGGCGCCGCCGACGTCCTGCGCTCGTTGTTGTGAGCGAACCCTGGCCGGACGCGCTGCAGGGCGCGGCGCGGCTGACGTTCGATGCCGAGGCTGACGCGGCGTACGTCGCCCTCGGCCCCGATCCGGGCGTCGGCGGCGTGGCGCGCAGCGTGCCCGTCGACACCGGCGATGAGCCGGGCATCGACGTCGTGCTCGACGTCGATGCCAACGGCCGACTCGTGGGCGTCGAGGTGCTGGGAGCCCGCCGAATGCTCGCGCCCGAGGTGCTCGCGGCGGCGCAACGTCTCGACCGATAGGCCAGTTCCGTCCGTTCAGCGCGCCAACGCGCGC
Organism: Dermacoccus abyssi; assembly: GCF_003515945.1. Lineage (GTDB taxonomy): Bacteria > Actinomycetota > Actinomycetes > Actinomycetales > Dermatophilaceae > Dermacoccus > Dermacoccus abyssi. The sequence continues at coordinate 245,324 of NZ_QWLM01000004.1, read as the reverse complement.
AGGTAGCGGCGCGTCATCCAGCGCTGTGCCACACGCGCTACGGGAGCGCCCACACGCGTCAGGAGCCATCCCGGCCGGCTGATGGCGTCGATGCGGACCCAGACGCCGTCGTCCCGACGCTCGACGAGGAAGCGTTCGATGCCGCACTCGGGGTGACCGGGCAGCGTCGCGTAGACGAAGCCGCGTCGCTCGGGTTCGTCGATCACCTCGACGACGAGGCACGGAATCGGGAGTCGGAGGCGCCCGACGCCGAGTCCGAGCACGACGAGCGCGCCCGCGACGATCGGGGTGTCACTCGCTCGCACGGTCATCCCCGCACCGAGTTGGAGGCCCCACGCGAGCACCTCGTCACCGGCCGCGGCGAGGTCGTGACGCCGAAGCGGCGCGGCTTCGCTCAGCCGGTCGAACCCGCGCGGCAGAGGCGCCGCATCGCCGAGCTCGAGCGCATCGAGGTCGACGGCGAAGAGGGCTGTCGGCGCCGTGGTGGGGGTGTCGGCGAGCACCCGCGCCCGCTCCACGGGCAACTGCTCCGCGCGCTGCGCTCGTTCGGTCACGTCCCCATTCTGCCGTGCTGGCCGGGCGCGTTCGCGGTGGGAGAATGGGCGGGTGGCCGACCTTCACCTCACCTCCGCGACCAATCCGCGCCTCAAGGGGCTCGTCGGCTTGCGCAAGCGCCGCACCCGCGAGAGCGAGGGCGTCACGCTCCTCGAGGGCTACGAGGAACTCGCGTTGGCGCTCGAGGCCGGCGTCCGCCCGCGCTCCCTCTACATGTGCGAGGAGTTGATGCTCAACGCGTCGCGTCAGCAGGACGTCGTCGCGACCGCTCGCGATGCGGGCGCCGAGATCGTGACGGTGGCGCGCGCCGCGTTCGAGAAGGTGGCCTACCGCGAAGGCCCTGACGGCTTCCTCGCCGTCGTGCCGAGCGTCCAGGCCCACCCGCGCGAACTCGAGCTGCCCGAGAACCCGCTCCTGCTCGTCGCTGAGGGCGTCGAGAAGCCCGGCAACCTCGGCGCGATGCTTCGCACGGCCGACGCCGTGGGCGTCGACGGCGTCATCGCGGCGGACCCCGTCACCGACTGGGGCAACCCCAACGTCGTGCGAGGGTCCAAGGGCACGGTCTTCAGCGTCCCCGTGGCGGCCGCGTCAACAGCGGAGACGCTCGGCTGGCTCGTCGAGCAGAACATCCCCCTCGTCGCGGCGACGCCGGACACCGACGTCATGCACACCGACGTCGACTACCGCGGACCGGTCGCCATCGCCGTCGGCACCGAGAAGTACGGCCTCACCGACGAGGCACTCGCTGCCGCGACGACGCGCGTGCGCATCCCCATGGTGGGCCAGGTCAACTCGCTCAACGTGGCGACGAGCGCCGCCGTCCTGCTCTACGAAGCGATGCGTCAGCGGGGCGTTCGCGGCTGACCGCCCGCGGGAGCAAACCTGGCGGTGGAGCAGAACACCGTCGGTGGGAGCACCGCAGCGCTCCCACCGGCACAGTTTCGCGCCCATCGCGAGGGACGCGCCCATCGCCTGACGCCGGGGGAGCGTGACCCTGATTACACCCCTCGCGCCGGTGCGTGGCACAGTGTCACCATGCGTATTGACCACGTGATGTATGCGGCCGAGTCCGACGGTCTGCAGGCAACGGCCGATCGACTCGCGCAGCAGCTCGGCGTGGAGGCACTCGACGGTGGTGTGCACCCCCGGTTCGGTACCCGCAACGTCATCCTGCCGCTCACCGAGCACCGGTTCCTCGAGGTCGTCGAGGCGCTCGAGCACCCCAGCGTCGACAAGATGCCGTACGGCCAGGCCGTCAAGGCGCGCTCGGCCAACGGCGGCGGCTGGATCGGCTGGGTCGTCGAACTCGACGACATGAGCGCCCCGGTCGAGAAGCTGGGCCGCGGTACGACGGAGGGCCGTCGCCACCGCCCCGACGGTGCGGAGATCACCTGGCAGCAGATCGGTGTGAGCGACCTCGTCGTCGACCCGCAGCTGCCGTACTTCATCAAGTGGGACGACGACGCGCAGCACCCCTCGTCCGACGGTTCGAGCGACGTCTCCCTCAAGGGCATCACCCTCGCGGGTGCCCCCGAGCGTGTGCGCGAGTGGCTCGGCCTCTCGGGCCAGCCGGGTGTCGACCGCGAGGAGTGGGAGCCGTCCGTCGACTTCTCCTTCGTCGCCCCGCACGGCACCCCATCGGTGCTGTCGGTGGCGTTCACGACGCCCCGCGGCGACGTCACGATCTGACGCAGCCACGCTCCACGATGCAGCCAACGGGTCGGCACCCAGTCCGGGTGCCGGCCCGTCGGTGTCCCCGTCGGGCGCGGTTGATCTCGTGCGTTCGACGTGGTCGGATGAGCGAGTGGACGATGCGGTGACTCGATGACGCAGATGGCTCAGTAGCGCCTCGTCTGCGCGGTGACACTCGTCATCGGCGCGCTCGTCCTGGCGTGGAGCCTGTCGATCGAGCCCGCCGATTCCCTCTTCTATCCCGCGACGGCACCGCTGGCTGCGGTGTGGTTCGGTGGTGGGTACGCGGCCCGTCGGGCGGGCACCCGCTCGACGTCGTCCGTGCCGGTCGTCCGTGCGCGCGCGGCTGTTCTCGGTGTCGTCGTCGGCGTGGCCCTGGCCCTGGCCTTCCTCGCGGGTGCCCTCGTGCTGACCCGCATTCCCGACCTACGGGATCCGGTGCAGGCTCTGCTCGACCACGCCGACCGCGGCATCTTCCCCGTCGTCCTCACGCTGGCGCTCGTCAACGGCGTCGCGGAGGAGTTTTTCTTCCGCGGGGCCCTCTACGACGCTCTGCATCCGTACGCGCCGATCGTCTCGACGACGGTGGTCTACACCCTCGTCACCGCCGCCGCAGGTATCTGGATGCTCGCGTTCACCGGCCTCGTGCTCGGTGGCGTGTGTGCCGTGATGAGGCACCGCACGGGCGGCATCACGGCGTGCATCGCCGCGCCTCTTGCGTGGTCGCTCGGCATGGTCCTCCTCCTTCCCCGAGCCCTCGACCTCGGGAGCTGACCATGGACCGTTCACACCCGCGCCTCGCTCTCGTGACGCGCGCCACGGGGTACATCGGCGGGCAGGTGGCCGCCGAACTGCTCCGGCGAGGATGGCAGGTGCGCGTGCTCAGCCGCAGCGCGGAGAAGGTCGAGCAACTTCCCTGGTGGTCGTCGCAGTCGTGCGAGGTCGTCGAGGGTGACGCCGCCCGAGCGGCCGAGGTCGCCAAGGCACTGAGCGGAGTCGACGTCGCCTGGTACCTCCTGCACTCGATGGGCGACGCGTCCGACTTCGCTGAGGCAGAGCTGGACATGGCGCGAACCTTCGGCGCGGAGGCGCGGAAGGCCGGCGTCGCACGCATCGTCTATCTGGGCGGCCTGCACCCCGAGGGCGAAGAGCTCTCGGAGCACCTCGCGTCCCGTGTTGCGGTCGGCGACGCGCTCATGGCATCGGGTGTTCCGACGGCCGCACTCCAGGCCGGCCTCGTCATCGGAGACGGGCCGTCGTCCTTCCAGATGCTGCGCCACCTCTCCGAGCGACTGCCGGGGGCTGTTGCGCCGCGGTGGGTGCGCAACACGATCCAACCCGTCGCGGTGGCCGACGCGGTGCACTACCTCGTGGCGGCGGCCGATCTGCCGGAGCACGTCAACCGCACCTTCGACATCGGGGCACCCGAGGCCATCGAGTACGCCGGCATGATGAGCGAGTACGCGAAGGCGGTCGGGCTGCGTCGGCGTCTCGTGCTCACGGCACCCGTGACGACGCCCGGCCTTGCCGCGTACTGGGTGGGCTTGGTGACCCCCGTGACGACGGCGCTCGTCGGAAGCCTCGCGACGGACCCGGACTCGCTCTGGTACCGGACGCTGCGCAAGCCCGCCTTCCAGCCGCCTGCGTGGGTCTTCCCCGTGGCGTGGACCGCGCTGTACGCCGGCATCGCGCCCACGAGTTCCCTCGTGCTCGCGGAAATCGGCGAGCAGGGGCGCACGCGCGAGCAGAAGCGGTACGCGGCGGCGCTCGCCGGCAATCTCGCGCTCAACGCGGGGTGGAGCGTGCTGCTCTTCACCAGGAAACAGGTGCGCCCGGCCTGCGTCGACGCGGTCGCGCTCGCCGTGAGCAGCGCCGACCTCGTGCGTTGCGCCGCCCGCACCAGTCCCGAGCGGGGCGTCCTGCTCGCCCCCTATGCTGCGTGGACCGGTTTCGCGGCCGGCCTCACCGGCGCCCTCGCCCGCCTCAACCCGCGTCGCTGACGGTAGCGGTCTCAGTAGCCTCGGTAGGCGCCCTTTTGCGCGTCGAGGATGGTGGGTGCCAGCAGGGTCGACGGCTTCACGGGCAGCCGGCCACGGTCGGGCGGGAAGACGGCAGCGGCCCGCAGCACGTCCTGCGTGACGAAGCGCTGCGCCGGGGCGTCATCGGGCAGCGTGAGCGACGGCGGCGTCGACGAGCGCGTCGCGAGGTGGAAGCCCCAGTCGCCGAAGCTCGGCACGTCGACGTGGTACGGCGTTGTCGCGAACCCGGCGCGGCGCAGGGTCGCCTCCGTCGTCCAGTAAGCCTCGCGGGCGAAGAACGGCGAGCCGCTCTGGACGACCATGCGGCCGCCGGGGGCGAGGGCCCTGTTCATCAGCCCGTAGATCTCCTGCGAGTACAGCTTCGCGGTGGCCACGTCGTCGGCGTCGGGGAAGTCGACGACGATGGCGTCGAACGTCTCGTTCTGGGTGCGCAGCCACGTGAACGCATCGGCGGCGCGATAGGTCAGGCGCGGGTCGTCCATCGCATCGGCGTTGGCCGCGACGAATTCGGGCCGCGTGCGCGCGAGGTCGACCACCGCCGGGTCGAGGTCGACGAGCGTCACCTTCTCGACGCCGGGGTACGCGAGCACCCGGCGTGCCGCCAGTCCGTCGCCCCCGCCGAGCACGAGGACCTTCGTGCGCGGCCCGTTCATCGCAGGAGCGACGAGCGCCTCGTGGTAGCGGTACTCGTCGAGCGTCGAGAACTGCAGGTCACCGTTGAGGAACAGCCGCACGTCGCGTCCGTCGAGGCCGGACGTGACGACGATGTCCTGGTAGGCCGAACGCTCGCTCACGACGATCGGATCGCGGTAGATGCGCTGCTGCGCGGACAGCTCGAACTTCCCCGAGAACCAGGCAAGCCCCGCGAGCCCGACGAGCGTCACGGCGAGCGCGCCGCCGACGAGGCGCCGCCCCCACGTCGTGAACGAGTCACGAAACACTCACAGGCACAAGGCAACACCGACGAGGGCGTTGACGGCGCCGACGGCGAGTGTGCCGCGGAGCAGGCCGAAGAGGGGCAGCAGGAGGAACGGGAACGCCAGGCCACCCACGAGGGCGCCGACGTAATCGGCGGCGAAGAGATCAGCGACGGCGTCCGACGCATTCTGTTTGCGGATGCGCTGGAGCAACGTCATGAGCAGGGGGATCTCGGCACCGATGAGCGCGCCGATCGTGAAGGCGAGAGCGACGAGCGCTGGCCCGTAGAGCGACCACCACGCGAAGGCGGCGTACAGCACGATGACGCTCGTGCCGCCGATGACGGCGAGGGCCAGCTCGACCAGGGCGAAGTTGCGGGCCGCCTGGCCGACGAGCCGCTTCGCCGCGAGCGAGCCGATGCCCATGGCGAACACCATGACCGACAGGACGATCGACGTCTGCGTGATCGAGTTGCCTAGCAAGTACGAGCCGAGCGCGACGAGCGCGAGCTCGTAGACGAGACCGCATGCGGCGCACAGCAGGACGGCGCCGAAGACGAGGGCGCGGGCGAGGCGGGGAGCCTCAGACGGTGAGCGCACGGCTCACCTCGATCGCGCGAATGCTGCGAACAGCGTCGCTCACTTTCCGCTGCCCGAACCGCCACCGCGGAAGGAACTACCGTGACGGCGCGTCGTCGAGCTGCGGTGATCGTTGTCGCAGGCCTCCTTGACGGCCCGCTCGTTGGGCGTGAAGCCCTGCGCTCGCGCCATCTGACGCTGCTGCTCGCGGCAGGCTTCCTCTTCCTTGCTCGTGCCGCAGCCGCTCAACCCGAGGCCGAGGGCCGCGACGAGCAGTACGTTGACGGTGCGCTTCATGCCGGATCCCTCCGTCGCTGCAGGTCGAGCGAGGACGCGGTCTCGACCAGTTCTCCGTGCTGCGGGTAGACGTGCCAGGTGCGCCACGTGAGGACGTCGTCGCGGCGCTCGGCGACGAGGGCCGTCACGGCGAGCTCGTGGCCGGGAAATCGCGCGACGACGGCGTCGTCACGGTCGGCGAGTGAGCGGACGAGGGCGTCAACCTCCTCGCGCAGGGCGTGCGGAGTCAGGTGCGTGACGCGCGAGCGCAACGCGTAGCCGGGTGCGGCATGCTGCGACGGCAGCGGCAGCGACACGTTCGGGAGGTAGGCGATCGTCTCGCTGAACGTGACGCCCTCGGTCTCGACGACGACCTGGTGCGAGGCCCCGAGCACGCGCAGGTCGGCACCCGCCACGAAGCAGGTGGCGAGAGGCTCCACAGGGGCCAAGCCGAGCCCCAGGCGTAGGTCGGCGGCGCGGGTGTCGACGAACGGCGACGCGATGGCGTGAAGGGTCACGACGAACCCCCGGTGACCTGCACGCCGAACGCCGGGATGTGACGGCCGGTCGACGGCTCCCACGCGCCGTCGTCGAAGCGCTCGAAGGCGACGAGCGTGCCGCCGAGGCGGTAGTCGGCGTAGGCGTAACGGCCCGAGCGCCCCGACGGAAGGCTGCGGTAGGTGCCTGTGCCGTCCTCGTTGCGGCGCAGCTTCGTGCCGTCGCAGACGACGTTGCGTTCGCCAGGCTCGCCGCGCTCGGGCAGGGCCGGGCGGTCCTTCCACAGGGTGAGGCTGAGCGTGCCCTCGTCGTCCTCGACGGTGAGCCAGTCGGCGTCCGGATGACCGCTGAGGCGGTGCGAGTGCCAGGTGAAGTCGTCGACGGTGAGTTCGAGGGTCTCCTCGACGCGCGCGGGAGCGCCCGCGAGCGAGAGGTGCGAGCCGGGGCGGATGGTCAGCGCGTCGTGGGTCATGGGAGCGTCGATCAGGAGATGGCGGCGCAGATCATGAGCGCGACCGCGATGTGAGCCGCCGCCGACACCCAGACCGCCGGGTGCCTGTCCTCTTGCAGCAGCAACGCGCCCAGCTTGCCCGGCGTTAGGGCGTCCAGGGCGAAGAAGCTCAGGGCCATGAAGATCAGCCCGAGGACGCCGTAGACGGCGGTGCTCACGAGGCCCGCCGCGAGGCCGTCGTGGGACGAACGGATGGCCGTGAAGACGATGAGACCCACGGCGACCAGGTTCGCCGAGACGAGGATGGCCGCGTTCTGGTTGCGGTCACGCCACACTATGTCGGCGAGCCGACCGGGTGTGAGCAGATCGGTCATGAAGTAGCCGAGCGCCTGGAGCGCACAACCGACGATGGCGAAGGCCGCGATGGCCCCGACGTCGTAGAGCAGATCGGATGCGGTCATCGAATTCATCGCCTTCCCGGCCGACACAGGGCTGGGGCCGTTCCCCACGCGCAGTGATTGCGCGATGCCCCCGGAACATGCAAGAACTATAGGCGAATCACTCCGCCCCAAGGGGTGCTTAGGGGGTGAGAGCCGCGGGTGGCTCGGGTGCGGTGGTGGCGCGGTCGTACGTTGTGTCCTGACGCCGCCTGTCGTCGCGCAGCACGACGCCCTGCCCGCGGAGCACAGCTGCGGGCAGGGCGTCGCGTGAGCGCAGGTTCGTTAGACCTCGAGGTAATCGACGAGCTGAGGTGCGATGCCGATGTAGGTGGCAGGCGTCATCTCGAGGAAACGCTCCTCGACGTCGGAGGGCAGGCCGAGGCCGCGCACGAACTCGCGCAGGTCGTCGCCGGTGATGCGGCGTCCGCGCGTCAGTTCCTTGAGGCGCTCGTAGGGCTGCTCCATCCCGGGCACGCCCTGGGCGCCGAGCGCGCGCATCGCCGTCTGGATCGGCTCGCCGAGCACCTCCCAGTTGGCTTCGAGGTCCTTGGCCATGGCGCCCGGCACGGGGTCGAGACCGCCGAGGCCCCGCGCGACGTTGTCCATGGCCAGCACCGAGTGACCGAATGCGGTGCCGATGTTGCGCTGCATCGAGGAATCCGTGAGGTCGCGCTGCAGGCGCGACGTGACGAGGGTCGAGCCGAGGACGTCGAGCAACGCCGAGCTGACCTCGAGGTTCGCCTCCGCGTTCTCGAAGCGGATCGGGTTCACCTTGTGCGGCATCGTCGACGATCCGACGGTGCCCTGGCCGCGCACCTGCGCGAAGTAGCCCATCGAGATGTAGGTCCACACGTCGGTGCACAGGTTGTGCAGGATGCGGTTGAACCGCGCGATGTCGGCGTAGAGCTCGGCCTGCCAGTCGTGGCTCTCGATCTGCGTCGTCAACGGGTTCCACGTGAGGCCGAGGCCCTCGACGAACGACTTGCTCAGTGCCGGCCAGTCGGCGCTCGGCACCGCAGCCGTGTGCGCACCGAACGTGCCGGTGGCTCCGTTGATCTTGCCGAGGTACTCCTGCCCGCCGATGCGGCGCAGCTGACGGCCCAGGCGGTGGGCGAGCACCGCGAACTCCTTGCCCATCGTCGTCGGCGTCGCGGGCTGGCCGTGGGTGTGCGACAGGAGCGGCACGTCACGCATGTCACGGGCCATCGTCGCGACCTGCTCGACGAGCGTCGTCGCCTTCGGCAGCCACACCTGCTGCGTCGCACGCTGCACCATGAGGGCGTAGCTGAGGTTGTTGATGTCCTCGCTCGTGCAGCAGAAGTGGATGAGCTCCGAGAGCTGCTCGGCGTCGTCGTGGCCCGCGGCGGCCACGATCTGCGTGAGGCGGCGCTTGAGGTAGTACTCGACGGCCTTGACGTCGTGCACCGTCTCGCGCTCGATCTCGGCGAGTTCGGCGATGTCGTCACCGTCGAACTCCTCGACGACGTCGCGCAGCGCCTCCTTCTCGCCGTCGTCCAGCGCGCGCACGCCGTCGAGGATGCCGGTGTCGGTGAGGTGGATGAGCCACTCGACCTCGACGTGCACGCGCATGCGGTTGAGCGCGGCCTCCGACAGGTGGTCGACGAGCGGGGCGACGGCGCCGCGGTAGCGGCCGTCGAGGGCTCCGAGGGCGATGGCGGGCTGGGTGTCGGCGAGGCTGCGCATGCACCCATTGTTCCAAACGACGAGCCCCGGACGCGTGTCGCATCCGAGGCTCATCCCCACGGTGGAGTCAGCGCTTGCGGGCCCGCAGCGGGAGCCACACCGCCAGGCCCATGAGCGCCATCGCCAGCGGGACATGGACGGCGGCCATGACGTCCTTGCCCTCGTCCACGATGAGCCCACCTGACATAGGCCTCGAGGATCAACAGCACCGTCAACGCCAGCGCACCGAAAGTCAGGTCGGTGCGTTCACGCAGCTTCAGGAACGCCCACACCGTGGCGAGGAGCGCGAACCCGATGGTGGCCTTCCCGCACCACGAATGGACCTCGAGCCAGGGCGTCTTCTCCGGGTCGGTGTCGGGCGTCGACATGAACAATCCGGCCCACAGGCCCTGCAGCAGCACGGCGAGCGACGCGACGCCGACGAGTGCTGCGAACGTGCGAGTGGGTGCCGTCGCGGCTGAGGAATTCGCGGGCGTGGAGCTCGTCATGATGGTCCTTCGCGTGGAATGAAGCAGTGTCCCCACAGCCAACCGCGTCCACCTAGGAGAAGGCTCTCGTCCGGAACCGGCAGACCTGACAAGTCCCCGGGATTCTCCTGGGTCAGGGCCGGCTCACCTCACCTGCTCGTCACTCGGCGTCGCGATCGTGCTCCGCCTCCTCCTCGGCTTCCGCGGTGTAGGAGATGACGTTGAAGACCTCGCCCTCGGGGCCGCGGATGGTGGCCTCGGGGCCGAACGGGGTGTCGAAGCTCATGAGCACCTCGCCGTCGAGCTCCTCGACGATGGCGACGCTCGAGTCGCGGTCGGCCACGACGAAGTGCGTGAGCCAGTTCGCCGGGACCTCGTCCGGCAGGTGCCCCGCGAGATGGATTCCGGCGACGACCTCATCGTCGGAGGCGCGCTTGCACGTGACGTAGTCGGCGCCCATCTCGTCGTAGCTGAACCCGAAGACCTTGCCGTAGAACGCCTTCGCGCCCTCGAGGTCTCGCGTCATGAGGTCGTTCCAACCCACGGAGCCAGACTCGTTGAAGATGCCGAAACCGTGGTGCTCACCGCCCTGCCAGGCGCCGAACGCGGCACCCTCGGCGTCGGTGAAGAACGCCATGCGGCCTGCACCAGCGACGCCCATGGGCTCGGCGATGACGCTGCCTCCCGCGGCGCGCACCGCCTCGGCGGTGGCATCGACGTCGTCGGAGGCGAAGAACGTCGACCACGCCGTGGGAACCTCTGGCGCCATACGCGGCGTGATGGCAGCGGCGGATCGTCCGTGCTTGAAGCACAGTGCGTAGCCGCCCATCTCGGCCGGGCCCTCCTGCACGTCCCAGCCGAAGAGCTTGGCGTAGAAGTCGCCGGCCTTCTTCACGTCGTCGAAGCAGCAGTCGACCCAGTTCGGGGTGCCTGCAGGCCAGTTCGTGTCACGGGTGGGCATGGGAGCTCCTTCGTTCGAAGTGCCGAGTTCAGCGGCTCGACATCAGCCAACCACGGGCCACCGACAACCGCCAGGGTGTCTGGCTCCTGCGCAGATCCCGGTGATCGGGTCGCACGTTCGGGATAAGGCGTCCAATACGTGCCCATGAAGACCCGACGAGGCCTACTCTTGTCGCCGTGACCCAGCCCTCCGCCGAAGCGCGCATTCTCACGTCGGCAGCGTTCCGGCGCGCGCGGCTCCGGGCGGCGTCACTCATCGCCTCCCGCACGGAGTTGCACAGGCTGCTCGCCAGCGTCGAGTCGAAGCGCGAGAGCAACCCGCGCCTGTACGAGGGCGCGCAAGGGCTTGACCTCGACATCATCTGCTCGGTCGTCGACGCCTACGTCGACGAGGGCATGCTCACCGTGGACGGCCACGACGACCCACACACCACCAGCATCACCGGCAAGGCACGTCTGCGCCTCGTCGTGGCAGCGCTCGTCTACCTCGTCGACGTGGAGGACGTCATCCCGGACTCGCGGCCCAACGGCCTCACCGACGACGTCGTCCTCTTGCGCTGGGCGTCACGCATGGCGCGCGCCGAACTGCCCGCCGTCTGAGGTCACTTCAGACGTTTGGCACCTTCACTCGCGAGGGCGACGAACGGCTCCGGCTGGGCGAAGCCACCCTTCGCGGCACGCTGCTTCGCAAGCTCCACGGCGTCGTCGACACGGCCCGAATCGATGAGGGCGATGACGCAGCCGCCGAAGCCGCCGCCCGTCATCCGTGCGCCGTACGCGCCGCCGTCCTCGAGGGCCGCGGCGAGCGTGTCGACGGCCGGGACGGTGATCTCGAAGTCGTCGCGCATGCTGGCGTGCGACGCGCTGAGCACGCGGCCGACGGCGGGGGCGCTCTCGCGCGTGACGCCGGCCCCCAGCGCCTCGTGCACGGCAAGCACCCGCGCCGAGTCGGTGATGACGTGGCGCGCGCGGCGGCGCGGAACGTCGGGCAACTCCTCGAGGCGCGCATCGACCGCACTGACGTCGCGTCCGTCGACCTCACTGCACAGGTGACCTCGCTCAATGCCGAGCAGATCAGCGGCCTCCTCGCAGGAGCGACGGCGCTCGCCGTAGGCCCCGTCGACGAGCTCGTGCGGCGCGTGGGAGTTGACGACGAGCAGGACGAGCCCGGCCGAGTCGAGATCGAACGGCACCTGCTCGGTGTCGTTCGTCAGCGTGTCGAGGCGTAGTGCGGAACCGGCTTCACACAGCACCGAGGCCATCTGGTCCATCGTTCCCGTCGGCGCGCCGGCGATCTCGTTCTCCGCGAGACGGCCGAGGCGGGCGATGGCCGGACGCTCGAGGCCCCATCCGGCCAAGTCGTTCCAGGCGCTCGCGGTCGAGCAGCTCAGCGAGGCGGACGACGACAGCCCGGCACCGCGCGGCACGTCGGCCGCGAACGCTATGTCGAGGCCGGGCACGTCGAGGCCGTCACGCGCGGCCGCCCAGCCGACGCCGGCCGCGTACGAAGCCCAGCCGAGCGACGCCTCGCGCGAGATGTCGCCCAGGCGCGCCTCGACGCGCTTGCCCTCGGAGACGAGCCGGACGAGGTCGTCGTCACGACGCCGCGCGACGGCGACGGTGCCGGTCGGCAGAGCGATGGGCAGGACGTAGCCGCCGTTGTAGTCCGTGTGCTCGCCGACGATGTTGACGCGCCCGGGCGCCCACCACGCGCCGTCCGGCGTGACGTCGCCGAACTCGCGCGCGAACAGCGCTTCCGCTTCGGCGAGCAGGCGGCTCTGCGAGTCGCTCGAGGTGATCTCCTGCGTCATCGCGACGTTCCCAGCTCGCGCAGGCGCTCGGCCACCGCCTCGGGCGCCACGTCGTTGCTGAACGCGCCCTGGCCGGACTCGGTACCTGCGAGGTACTTGAGCTTGTCCGCGCTGCGCCGGATCGAGAACAGCTCGACGTGCAGCCACGCGAGGCGACGGTCCGGGTGGTCACCCTTCGCAGGAGCTTGCTGCCACGCCGAGATGTAGGGCAGCGGGGCGTCGTACATCGCGTCGAAACGGCCGAGGACGTCGCGGTAGAGCTCCGCGAGGCCGTCGCGCTGCGCCTCGTCGAGGGCCGCGAGGTCGGGCGTCTGACGGCGCGGGTAGAGGTGCACCTCGACGGGCCAGCGCGCCGCGAACGGCACGAACGCCACCCACGTCGCGTTCTGTGCGACGATGCGCGACCCCTCCGCCAGCTCGCGGCTCAGAATGTCGCCGAAGAGGTTGCGGCCGGTGCGCGAGTGGTGGCGACGGGCGGCGTCGAGTTCCTTGCGCGCCCGCGGCGGAACCATGTCGTAGGCGTAGATCTGGCCGTGCGGGTGCGGCAGGGTGACGCCGATCTCGGCGCCGCGGTTCTCGAACGGGTAGACGTACTCGACGCTCTCGCGCGCGGAGAGTTCGCGCGTCCGGTCGGCCCACGTGTCGACGACGAGGCGGGCCTGCTCGAGCGACAGGTCCTTGAACGAGGCGTTGTGGTTCGAGCTGAAGCAGACCACCTCGCACGCGCCGTACGCGGGCGCCGAGGCGAACAGCGGGTCGTCGATCTCCTCGACGCCCGTGACGGCGTCCGAGAGCGCCGGGAAACGGTTGTCGAAGACAGCGACCTCGTAGTCCTCCGAGGGTACTTCGCTCGCGTAGTCCGGGCGGCTCGGACACAGCGGGCACTCGTTCGCCGGCGGCATGAAGGTGCGGTTCTGACGGTGCGCGGCGAGCACGATGTACTCGTCGGTGAGGACGTCGTAGCGCAATTGCGACATGGGCGTCGTCTCGGGCAGATCGCGCCGGTCGGGCACGGCTTCGCGGCCCTCCTCGCGGTCGTACCAGCGGATCGTGCGGCCATCGGCGAGACGGCCGTCGGTTCGGAACATCACAGGTGCACCCACTTGCTTGCGTTGTTTCGGAAGGTGTTCGGGTCGAGTTGGGCCGCACGTTCCGGCAGGCGCCCGAGCGGCTGCGCGCCGGCGGCCTTCGGCAGGTCGTCGAGGTTCGTGCGCTCGGCGAGGCCGGGCTCGTCGGGGTAGCTGCCGACGACGTAGCCGATGAGGTCGAGGCCCCGGTGGCGCAGCGCCTCGGCGGTGAGGGCCGTGACGTTGAGCGTGCCGAGACGGGGCGCGACGACGAGCACGAAGCCCGCGCGAACGCCCTTGTCGCGCAGGTGAACAGCGAGGTCGGCCAGGGTGGCGCCCCCGCCGTCGAGGTGGACGAGCAGGCCGCCCGCGCCCTCGACGATGACGGTGTCGACGTCGTCGCGGTCGGCGATCTCGAGGACGCGCTCGGCGTGCTCCGCGACGGTCGGGATGCTCGTGCCGGCGAGGCGCGCGGCGGCGTCGGGCGCGAGGGGGTCGGGCAGGCGGGTGAACTCGTGTGTCGTCACGCCCTCGGTGCCGGCCAGGCGGGCGACCTCGTCGACGTCACCCGGCTCACCCGGGGCCAGGCCCGTCTGGACAGGTTTGACGACGGCGATCCGCATGCCCTGCGCGGCAAGTGCCGCGGCGACGGCGGCCGTCGTCACCGTCTTGCCGACCTCTGTGTCGGTGCCGGTGACGAGGATGACGGGGGCGCTCATCGTGCTCCTTCGAACGTGCTGGCGACGACGCCGAGGATACGCCTGGCGTCGTCGAGTTCCGCATCCGTGAGTCCCGCCGTGGCGGTGACGCGCAGGCGGCTGATGCCGTCCGGCGTGCTCGGCGGGCGGAAGCACCCGATGCGCAGACCCTGCGCGCGGGCCGCGTCGACGGCGGCGAGGGCGTCGGCGGGTGACGGCATGGCCTTGGACAGCACCGCCCCGGCCGACGGTTCGACGCCGAGGGCATCGGCGATGGCGGCTGCCGCGGCGAGGGTTCGGCCCGGGAGCTCGGGATGCGCGACGAGATGACGAAGCGCTCCGAGCGCGGCCCCAGCGGAAGCCGGTGCGAGGCCCGTGTCGAAGATGAACGGACGTGCCGTGTTGAGCAGGTGCTCGCGTAGCGCTCGCGGCCCGAGAACCGCGCCGCCCTGGCTCGCGAGCGACTTCGACAGGGTGACCGTGACAACGACGCGGTTGGCGCCCTCGCCGTCGAGGAGGCCGCCGGCCCTGGCGAGCCCCTCGCCGCGCGCACCCGCGACACCGAGACCGTGCGCCTCGTCGACGACGAGCAGCGCGTCGTGCTCGACGGCGAGCGCGAGGAGCGCGGGGAGGTCGGCGGCGTCGCCGAGCACGGAGAAGATCGACTCGACGACGATGACGGCGCGCGGCTCGGTGCGTTCGGCGAGGGCGCGACGCACGGCGTCGACGTCGAGGTGCGGTGTGACGGCGACGCGAGCCTTGGCGAGGCGCATGCCGTCGATGAGGCTCGCGTGGTTGTGAGCGTCGCTGATGACGAGGGTGTCGGCGGTGCCGAGCACCGTCATGGCGGAGAGGTTCGCGTGGTACCCGGTGGAGAACACGAGCGCGGACTCGTGCCCCATGTGCGCCGCGAGCTCGGCTTCGAGCGTCGTGTGGACGGCGTGCGTTCCGGTGACGAGGCGGCTCGCGCCCGCGCCGCCGCCGGCTTCGTCGAGGGCTCGCTGCGCGCCGTCGAGCACCGCGGGATGGCGCCGCAGGCCGAGGTAGTCGTTGCCCGCGAGATCGATGCGGACACCGTCGAGCTGGTCGGCCTCGGCCGTGCGGATGAGGTCGCGCTCGGTGCGCCGTTTCGCGGCGGCGTCGAGGGCGTCGAGGTACTGGTTCACGGCGCCTGCTCGCTCGCCGGGGCGCATGCGTGGACCGCGGCGGTGACAGCCTCGCAGATCGTGCCCAGGTCGTCGTCGGTGCAGACGAACGGCGGCATCGTGTAGATGAGGCGGCGGAAGGGGCGGATCCATGCGCCCGCGTCGAGGGCGGCTGCCGTGGCCGCGTCGACGTCGACGTCGTGGGTCAGCTCGACGACGCCGACCGCACCCAGCGTGCGAACATCCGCGACGTGGGGGAGTTCGCGCAGGGGAGCGAGGTGAGTGTCGAGTGTGTCGGCGAATTCGGCTGCGCGGGTGAGACGTTTGGTGTCGAGGAGGTCGATGCTGGCGAGCGCGACGGCGCACGAGAGCGGGTTGCCCATGAAGGTGGGGCCGTGCATCATCGCGCCGGTGCGCTCGCTGATGGTGCGGGCGAGTTCGTCGGTGCAGAGCACGGCCGCCATCGTGAGGTAGCCGCCGGTGAGGGCCTTGCCCAGGCAGAGGATGTCGGGCGTGATGCCGATGCGGCTGGCAGCCCAGTAGGTGCCGGTGCGCCCGAAGCCGGTGGCGATCTCGTCGAAGATGACGAGCGCGCCGTGCTCGCGGGCGAGGGTGGTGAGGAATCGCACGCATTCGGGGTCGTAGATGCGCATACCGCCGGCGCCCTGCAGGAGTGGCTCGACGATGACGGCCGCGATCTCGTCGGCGTGTTCCGTGTAGAGGGAAGCGGTTTCGCGCTTCCATGCCTCGAGTTCGTCAGGGTCGGCTTCAAGGCCTGCAGGTGGGAGCGGGGCGAAGAGCTGTTGCGGCAGCGTGCCGCGCCAGAGGGAGTGCATGCCGCCGTCGGGGTCGCAAACGCTCATGGGGTGCAGGGTGTCGCCGTGGTAACCGCCGCGGATCGTGAGGACGGTGCGTCGCGGACGTTCGTCGGCGGCGAAGACCTGGAGGGCCATCTTGAGGGCCACCTCGACGCTGACGGAGCCGGAGTCGGCGAGGAACGCGCGCGTCAGCGTCGGTCGGTCGGCCTCTGGTGCGGGCGCGATCTCGACGAGCTTCTCACCGAGGCGGACGGCGGGTTCGTGCGTCAGGCCGCCGAACATGACGTGACTCATCCGCTGCAGCTGCGCCTCGGCGGCGGCGTTGAGCTCGGGCACGTTGTAGCCGTGGATGGCGCACCACCAAGAGCTCATCGCGTCGAGCACCTCGCGCGATGCGCCGTCGCCGTCACGCAGGGTGAGGCGCGGCCCGTGCGCGGACTCGACGAACCGCGTCGTCGCAGGGTTCGTGGCGCTCGAGTAGGGGTGCCACAGGTGGTCACGATCCGAGGCGAGCAGCCGTGCGACGTCGGGGGTGGGCATGGCCCTCATCCTTTCACCTGGGGAAGGGGTGAGGCACCTGTGGCATCGATCGACTCGACCCGACTCCGCGCGTCGGCGAGTGGAGGCGGAAGGCGGGGTCGCTCCAGTCGCGGTGGCCGCTCTTGGCGCGCAGGGTCGTCTGGATCCCGGGGATGGTGAGGCCGCGCTTCGTCGCGCGGGTCGGCGCTGGCGGTACGCCGTTGACTCCGCGGGGCACGATTGCGCCAGCAGGGGGGCAGGTTGCCCGCGGGCGCGCCGTCCGGGTTCTCAGCCGGTGCCTCCGGAGCCGGTGTTCCTCGCTACCCTGGGGCGCATGCTTTCGGACCTCTCGGTGGCCGCCATGGTCGGTGCTGTCGCGCTTCTCGTCATTGCCGGTGTCATGACGTGGGTGGCGCGCGGTGCCGACGACGGACGCCTCCCGTTCGGTGGCCGCGTGTCGATCCGGACGGCGACGACCCGTCGTTCGCCGGAAGCCCTTCTCGTCGGCAACCGCGCTGCAGCCCCGTTCCTGCGCCGCTACGCCGTCATCCTCGCGGTACTCGCGGCCCTCGTGCTCCTGCTGAGCTTCGTCAGCGACATCGCGGCCCTCGCCGTGCACCTCCTCGCCGTGGTGGCCCTCGTCCTGGCCGTGATGGTCTGCATTCGGAAAGCGAATGCGGCAGCAGCCCCAGCCCCAACCGACGCCTAACTGGTGACGTTTTCTGCGGTTGGTGACGTTGCAACGCAGCCAAGCGCAGCAAACGTCACCAGCTAGCGGCGCTCGGCGCGCGCCATTGCCGCGTGAAGGCGCGGCACGAACCGACCGAACCGCAGGTCGTCTGCGATGACACGGACAACGAGCCACCCGAGCTCCTCGATCTGGTTGTGACGCACCCGTTCCTTCTTCAGGTCGTCCGGGCGTCGGTACTTGCCCAAACCGTCGACCTCGACGACGACCTTGTATCCCGCAACGGTGAAGTCGACCGTGGCCACCCACTCGCCCGCCCTGTCGCGGATGACGGTCTGCGGCTCAAGACGGATCCCTTCCCCGTGCGCCTGCCACGCGGTTTGCGTTTCCAAGGGCGATTCGCGACGGCCGTCGGCGAGTTCGGCGACGAGCCGGGCCTGGGCGATGCCGTGGCGCTTGCCCCAGGAAGCCAGGACACGTTCGAACCACACGTCTTCGTGCCGGATCGCGACATCAGCAGGCACGAGTCCGTGCAGCGCACCCTCGCGTGCTGCCAGTTCGACGATGGCCGCCTCGGGGCATTGCACGTCCACCCCGAGGTCGTCGAGTGTTCGGATGTCATGCGACCACGGGCGGTGTGCGCGCACCCCGAGCCTGCGGGTTTGGACACGTGACGAGGCGCGCGCGATGTGAACGTCGCGGGGAAGAACGAGGAGGGGAAGTCCGAGCGCAAGGCACGCGCTCGGTCCCACGAGGTAAGCCCCGGAGGAGGATCGGCACAAGGCGACAGCTCGGACGAGATGCTCCCGTACCCGTGACTCCGGGCTTGCCGCGTCTACGTCGTGGCTTTCGACGTAGACGCCTCGGCCGATTCGCTCGAGCTTGCCCGAGCGAACGAAGGCATCGATCTGACGTGAGGTGAGACCTGCGCGCGTCAGTTGCGCCGTCGTCACGCTCCGCACGGGCGGTTGATGGGTGCTCATGGAGCCAGCATCAGGAGCCTGGGCCGGGGTGACAAGAAGCCTCGGACGGGGCCTGTGGACAGAAGCCTCGGCCGTCACTGCTGTGGACACGCTGGTTGGTGACGTTTGCTGCGCTTGGTGACGTTGCAACGCAGCCAACCGCAGCAAACGTCACCAGCTAGCCCCCGCCCCAGCGGGTCAGACTCCTGCGCCGCCGCTCAATGCGCCGTGGCGGGAGCACTCGGCCGACCACCCCGTCGGGACGACCTGCACCTTCATCCGGCGGGCGCACTGGGCGCAGAAGCGGGGCGGTTCCTCGGCGGCGAGCCAGCGCACGCATGCGGTGTGGTCGGCCTCGTCGGGCAGCTTGCCGCACCGGGTGCAGTACGTCGCGGTGACGTCCGCGACGCCCGTGTCGCTCGTAGCGCTCATCAGGAAGGTCTCCTCGAAGGGTGAGACGTCCGCTCCCGAGCGCGAGGCGGTCGGGAGCGGACGAAGAGTCGGTGCGGGGCGGCGCTCAGAGCGTGGCGTTGAGCGCCTTGATCGGCATGTTGAGGTCCGACAGGAGTGACAGGTCTTCCTTCGGGTCACGCCCGAGCGTCGTGAGGTAGTTGCCCACGATGACGGCGTTGATGCCACCCATGAGGCCGTCGCGCGTGCCGAGGTCGCCTAGCGTCAACTCACGGCCGCCCGCGTAGCGCAGGATGGTGCGCGGCAGCGCGAGGCGGAACGCGGCGATGGTGCGCAGGGCGTCGTTCGACTCCATCGGCTCGATGTTCTCGAACGGCGTTCCCGGGCGCGGGTTGAGGAAGTTGAGCGGCACCTCGTGCGGGTCGAGCTCAGCCAGCTGCGACGCGAGTTCGGCGCGCTGCTCAAGCGTCTCGCCCATGCCGACGAGCCCACCGCAGCACAGCTCCATGCCCGACTCGCGGATCATCTGGCACGTCTCGAAACGCTCCTCGTACGAGTGCGTCGTGACGACGTCGGGGAAGTACGACTTCGCCGCTTCGAGGTTGTGGTTGTAGCGGTGCACGCCCATGTCGCGCAGGTCGTCGACCTGCTCCTGGGTGAGCATGCCGAGCGACGCCGCGACCTGGATGTCGACCTCGGCGTGGATGGCCTTCACGGCCTCACGCATCTGCGTCATGAGCTTCTCGTCGGGCCCGCGCACGGCGGCGACGATGCAGAACTCCGACGCGCCCGTCTCGCGCGTCTGCTTCGCGGCGCGCACGAGCTGCGGGATGTTGAGCCACACCGAGCGCACCGGGGAGGTGAACTGGCCCGACTGCGAGCAGAAGTGGCAGTCCTCCGGGCACCCGCCCGTCTTGAGGCTGACGATGCCCTCGACCTCGACCTCGTCACCGTTGTAGCGAAGGCGCACGTCGTGGGCCAGTTGCAGCAACTCCTCGAGTCGGTCGTCGCCGGTGCGCAGCACCTCGACGAGGTCGTCGTAGCCGAGCGGCTGCCCGTTCTCGAGCACCTGCGTCCGGGCGCGCGCCAGGATGTCGGTGCTGTCGTCGGTGTGCGTGCTGGGTGCCTCAGTCGTCGCGGTCATGCCGCCTAGGTTAACGACGATTAACCGAGACGGGCGAGTAACTCGCAGCCCGATTGCCCGGGCTCGGCCACGCAGACGTCGGCGCCGTGCGCGCTGGGCGACGCACACACCGATCACGTGCGTGCACCGCCCAGCGTCGACGTGGCCGACTCAGCCCTGACGAGCCTTGACGCGCGGGTTCTGTTTGTTGATGGCGTAGGTCTTGCCGCGGCGGCGAACAACCTGCGAGCCGGGCTGGTCCTTGAGTGAGCGCAGGGACTTGCGCACCTTCATCGTCGTCCTCCTTCGTCGATGCGTGATTCTGTGGGCGGGTCGATGAGCCCTCGTTCGACGGCCCGGGCGAGACGCCGCGGAACCCGGTAGAACGTCCCGTCCACGGCGACGGGGACGAGCACCGCGGGCACCGCCTTCCAGTTCGCTCGTCGCGAGCGGGTGTTGGCGCGTGAGACTTTTCGTTTCGGAACGGCCATCAGTGGTACTCCTTCATGTCGCCGAGCCAGGGCTCGAGTCCGTCTTCGTCGGTGCTCCACACGGCTGCGAGCGTGTCGAGTTCGGCGGGTGTGCACAGGGCCGCTTCGAAGGCTCGACGCAATTCGTCGCGAGGGTCACCGTGCGCGAGGAGCCCGGTGACGACGAAATCCGTACGCCGCGCGGCCGGACGGCGTCAGCGCCCCGCCGTGCCGATGTTGAGCTGACCCGCTGCGCCGTCCCACGCGCACAGCGTCTCCGGCCGGGTCGGCACCCAGAAGCAGCCGCGCGTCCGGAACGCGCCGCCGCCGAGTTCCGGCAGGTTCTCCTGGATGCGCTCGGGGTGTACGGCACGTTCGGAGCGAAGCCGCACGCGCCACACACCGTCCTCGCACGAGTCCCCGATCTGGGCGGGTGGCGTCTCGGCGACCCACTTCTCGATGGCTTCGACGTCGTGCACGCCGGGCAGAAGTGCTGTCGCGTCCCACTGCGACCAGTTCTCGACCACCTGCGCGCCAGCGTGCGGACGAGCGTCGAGCATTCGGGCATGAGTTCGCCGTCGACGGCGATGACATCCGCGTACTCGAGCAGGGTCGTCGCCACCTTGGCGGTGCCGCGCACGTCACCTTCGAACGTGGGCAACTCCCGTTCGACCAGCAGTTCGGGCCCGGTGAGGTGTCGGACGGCGTCACATCCGTCGACCGCGTTCACGACGGCTGCCATCCGTGCTCCGCCGAGCGTGTTCGGCTCATAGGAGGCGACTCGGCACAACTGCGTCGCCTCAGCTCCGATCGGCAGTCTCGCGATGATGCTCGACCAGTGGCCGCTGCTCGCGAGGCCGGCAATCGTCGGCAGCACGTCCTCGCGGATCGCGCACGGCACGCAGGCGTGTTCGAGGTCGATCGTCGTGCGATCCAGCAGGCCGGTCACGTCGCTCACCGTGCGCACGAGGCTCGTCCCGTCAGCCCCGAACGAGACCGTGACGACGACAGGCTTCGGCAGGTCGAACAGCAAACTCATGGCCGTGGTGTCGGCTGCGCTCTGTTCGACGCCGGTGATGACGACGGTGGGCGTTGCGCTGTTCCCCTGCCCGCTCACGCCGTGCGTCCTCGTCCGTAGCGGCGGTTGAACTGTGCCACGCGCCCTTCGCTGTCGTGCACGCGCGCCTTGCCCGTCCAGAACGGGTGCGAGTCGCTGGAGACCTCGACGTTGACGACCGGCACCGTGTCACCGTCGATGTCGATGGTCTCGCTCGGGCGCAGCGTCGTTCGGGTGACGAACACGGCGCCGGTGGTGGAGTCCCGGAACGCCACGCGCTCGTAGGCGGGGTGGATGCCCTTCTTCACGGTTGCTACCCCTCTTTCCTCGTGTTAGAAATGAGAACCGCTCTCATTTTGTATCCGAGGAGCAGCATGGCACGCAAATGCATGGTCAGCGGCGCTGTGCCGGGCTTCGGCCATTCGATCTCGCACAGCCACGTGCGCAGCAAGAGGCGGTTCGACGTCAACGTCCAGAAGAGGCGCTACTGGGTGCCGAGCCTCGGACGCACCGTGCGCCTCACCGTCAGCCCACGCGGCATTCGCACCATCGACAAGCGCGGTATCGACGTCGTCGTCGCCGAGTTGCGGGCGAGGGGAGTGAAGCTCTGATGGCCTCCAAGAGGAGCGACGTACGCCCGAAGGTCAGCGTCCAGTCGAGCGCCGGCACCGGCTGTCGCTACATCACGCAGAAGAACCGTCGAAACACCCCCGGCCGGCTCGAACTGCGCAAGTACGACCCGATCGTGCGCCGGCACGTCGTGTTCAAGGAGATCCGCTGATGGCCAAGAAGTCGAAGATCGCGAGGGGGTGAGACGGACGGCGGGCGCGAACCCTCCCCAGAGAAGGTTCGCGCCCGCCGCAGTTCTTCGATGCGTCAGTGCTACGGCTTGTAACCGTCGTCACGCACCGTGTCGTTGTCGTCGGCCAGGTGCTTCGGCTCGCTGTGGCTCTCGCCTTCGAAGACCTTCGCCACCGTGGACGCCGGGGTGGCGCCACCAGCGGTCACCGAGCCCGACGCGGCAGGTGCGTCAGCGATGCCCGCAGCCGAACCAGCCGCGCCGGCCACGGCCGGCGTCCCCGGGCGAGCACCGTGCTGGGCGAGGCTCTCGCCCTCGACGTCGACGTTCGGCAGGATCTTGTCGAGCCACTTCGGCATCCACCAGGCCTTGTCGCCGAGCATGAGCATGACGGCGGGCACGAGGATCATGCGCACGAGGAAGGCGTCGAACACGATCGCTGCCGCGAGCGCGATACCGATCTCACGGATGAGCGCGTTGTCCTGTGCCGCGAAGGCGGCGAACACCGAGATCATGATGAGAGCAGCGGCCACGACGACGCGGCCCGAGTGGCGGAAACCGTCGATGACGGCGTCACGCGCTTCCGTGCCGTGCACGTAGGCCTCGCGCATGCGGGTCGTGAGGAACACCTGGTAGTCCATCGCGAGCCCGAACACGATGCCGATGAGCAGCGTCGGCATGAAGCTCATGATCGGCTGCGGCTCGAAGATGCCGAACGTGCCGTCGGTGACGAGCTTCGTCGTGAAACCGAGCGTCGCGAGCACGGAGAGCAGGAAGCCCAGCGTGGCGAGCAGCGGCACGACGATCGAACGGAACACGAGGACGAGGAGCAGGAACGCGAGGCCGACGACGATGGCGAGGTACTTCGGCAGGGCGTCGGCGAGCTTCTCCGACACGTCCGCCGCGATCGCCGTCTGGCCGGTGATGCCGAGCTTCGTGCCCGTGGCCTTCTCGGTGGCGGCCTGCTGGTCGCGCAGACGCTCCAGCATCTCGTCAGTGGCCTTGTCGGCCGGGCCCGTCTTCGGCGTCACCATGACGACGGCGCCGTCGCCCTTCTTCGCCATCTGCACGATCTGTGCGTTGGCCACGTTCTCGTCCTTGGCCGCCCATTCGACGACCTTGGCGTAGGCACCCATCTGGGCCTTCTGGCCGCCGTCGATCTCACGGCCGTCGATGATGGCGATCATCGGCGCGTTCTTGCCCGCGCCCCAGCCCTCGGCGAGCAGGTCGGCGCTCTGTCGAGCCTCCGTACCCTTCTGCGCCGTCGCGTCGGACGGCAGGCCGAGGTGGAGGTGCTGCACCGGCGAGGCCAGGGCGGCGAGCAGCGCGACGACAGCGAGTGCGACCGCCCACGGGGCCTTGCGGATGCCGCGCGCGAGGCGCACCGAGCCGTTGGTCGAGTCGTGGTCGAACTCGTCGGCGGCCTTGTCCTCGCGGACCCGACCGGCGAACGCCTTCGTCTTGAGCATGCCCATGAGGGCGGGCAGCAGCGTCAGCGACGTGATGACGGCGAGCGTGACGGTGCCGGCCGCGCCGAGACCCATCGCCGTCAGCATGCTGATACCGAGAACGCCGAACGCGGACAGCGCGATGATGACGGTGAGGCCGGCGAAGACGACCGCCGAACCGGCCGTGCCGAGTGCGCGGCCCATGGCGTGCTCACGGTCGGCCTGGCTGTTGATGTCGACGTGGCGCAGCTCCGCGCGGTAGCGCGACAGGATGAACAGCGCGTAGTCGATACCGACGGCGAGGCCGATCATCGAGGCGAGCGCGGTCGTCGTCTCGGGCAGGTCGAAGAACGCGGTGGCGCCGGTGATGCCCATCATGCCGAGCATGAGGCCCATGACGGCGTTGAGGATCGGCATGCCCGCGGCGACGAACGAGCCGAAGGTCAGGACGAGGACGAGCAGCGCGATGCCGATGCCGATGAGCTCGGAGGTGGCGCCCGGCTGGATCATCTCCTGCATGCCCTGGCCGCCGGCAGCGATGGTGAGCCCGTTCTTCTCGGCGGCCTTGGCCGCGTCGAGGATGCTCTGCTGCGTCTCGGGCTTGATGTCCATGATGTTGTCGACGGCGAAGTTCCACGACACCGTGCCGATGCGGCCGTCCTTGCTCAGCGGGGAGAGCGCCTCGGCGTTCTTCTCCGCGACAGCCTTGGGCGTGCCCTGCTTCGTGGCCTGCGCGACGATCTGCTGCTTCATCGCGGGGCCGGCTTCGGCGGGGTTGGCGAGCTTCGTCTTCGGCATCTGCTGGACGCCGCTGACCTTCTTGATCAGTTCGTCGACCTGGCCCTTGTAGGGCTGTTCGGCGAGGGTGTGCCCGGCCGGTGCCTTGATGACGAGCTGGCCGTTGACCTGCTTGTCGGCGGCGGGCTGATCCGGGAACAGTTCCTTCTGCGTCTCGGCGGCCTGCAACGAGGGGATGCCGGGAATCGTGAACTGCGACGTCATCGGCCGCGACTTCGCGGCGGCGAATCCGCCGAGCGCGAGGAGGGCGATGAGCCACCCCACGAGGAAGAACGGCCACTTGCGGTAGGCCGTCCTTCCGAGGCGGTAGAGCATGTTTGCCACTGGGAACTCCTTTGTGAAAGGGGGGTCTGTGGGGTGTCAGCGCATCGAGCGGACGGCGGCATCCGCGTCGAGCACGTCGTGGAAGACGGTCATGAAGTCGGAGTCGGCCTTGCGGAGGGAGAACTCCTCGAGGCTGACTTTGACGATGGCGAGGAAGGTTGCAGTGATCGTGCGGGCGCGCAGGTCGCCCGCGTCCCACTTCTCGCGCTCGCAGATGAGGGTGGCCAGGGTGTCGGACAGGTGCGTGAACCGCTCGAACGCGAGGTGGGCCACCTTGCCGTCGCTCGCGATGGCCCGTTCGACAAGGGCGTGCTGATCGCTGACCATGGAGGGATCCTCGACCTCGCTCATGACGCTGTCGAGCGCCTGGATGAGGTCGGGCATGAGGACACCGGTGGGGCCGCCGTCACGGAAGAGCGCGACCTGCGGGTTGTCCCCGACGCCGTCGGGGCCGAGGACGGCCGACGCCTTGTCGGGCACGTAGTTGAACAGGGTGCGGCGGCTGACGCCGGCGGCCTCGGCGAGGTCGTCCATGGTGAAGCCGTCGTACCCGCGCTCGATGACGAGGGTGCACGCCGCCGAGCGGATCTCCTGGAGCCGCTTGTGGGCGCGCTGGGCTCGGGGGTCGTCAGTGCTGCAATCCCACATGAAACCCACGGCCACTCCTTTGCACTGTCAAACACGCGAGTGCAATTTTGCACGAATGAGCTATGAAGTGCAACTACACCTGTGGCGCCGCCACCTCGGGGCTCGGGCCCCTTTGGCGCGTCACCGGGAGACGACACTCCGAACAAGGGGGTATCGGCCAGGTGCGCCCGTGGTTAGGCTCAATCAAGAACCGCTGCCCCCGCAGCGCATCCGTAACCGAGGGGATATGAAGATGCTCACCGCGCATGAGGTCAGGACGGCGCAGTTCCACCGCGCCGACGCCGGCAAGGTCGGCTATGACGAGGTCGGTGTCGACGACTACCTCGACCGCGTCGCCGACACGCTCGAAGCCATCGAGCGCGGCGGCCAGATGCCTTCGCACGCCGTGAGCGCCAACGACGTCGTCGAGGTGGTGTTCTCCGAGCGCGGCCCGCAGTCTGCCGGTGGATACGACCTCGACGACGTCGACGACCTGCTCGACCGGGTCGCCCAGCGCATCCGTGCCTACGAGGACGGCGTGCGTCGGGCGTCCGCGCCGGTCGACGCAGGCCCCCCCAGTGACGCCGAGGCCGACAGCCGTGGTGTCGTCCGCGATGAGCGAACGGACGGCGCAGACGAGCGTGAACACGGCGCACACGGCGGTCACGGTGTCGCCGGCGCCGGTGTCGCGGGTGCTGCTGCATACGAGCGCCGCGAGGACCGTGCGGACGTCGATCCGCGCGGCGACGTCCGCGACGATCGCTACGACGAGCGCGGTTTCGTCGACGAGCGTGACCTGCGCGACGAGCGTCGCCCGGAGGCCTACGCAGAGCCTGCGGCGCCTGAGCTTCAGGACTCGCCGCGCAGCGCCTTCGCCGACGACGGGGGCGTGCGTGACGGTGAGGCCCTCGCGGTCGCCGGCGGTGCGCCGCGGCGTGAGGAGCGCTTCGACGACGAGCGCGGCTTCGAGCCCGCCGACGAGCGTCGGGGTGGCTTCGGTGAGCCCGGCGTCCGTGTCGACGAGGTCTCGGACGCCGCAGCGTTCGACGGCCGCCGCGACGAGAACGTCGCCGATGAGCGCGCTTTCGACGGTCGTGAGCGCCGAGACGAGCGTGGCTTCGTCGGTCGCGACGCGGGCCTGGTGGCAGGTGGCGGCGCTGTCGCCGCCGGAGGTGCCGCGGCTGCGCACGGTCAGCGCGACGAGCGCCGTGACGACGCCTTCGCTTCCGACACGCGTGATGACGTGCGTGACGACCGCGCCGGTGATGCAGGGGCCGGCCGTCAGGGCGGTGTCAACATGGTCGGATCCGACCCGGTCGACGAGGCGCCGATCATGGCCCCGGACGAGTCGGGCCGCAACCGTGAGCTGCGCTCGGACGACCGTTCCGACGTGAACACCTCCCACGACGCCGCGTACGCGGCACCGGCCGAGCGCGACACGTTGGCGAACGACTCCGCGGTCACGCCTGAGGAGCGCTTCGACGCCGAGCGCCGCGATGACGGCGTACGTGACGAGCAGCTGGGCAACGAGCCCTTCGCGGACGAGCGTCGTGACGCAGACCTGCGTGACGAGCGTGGCTTCGAGGGCGAGCGCGAGGAGCGTTCCTCGGGCTTCGGCCCCGCCGGTGTCGCAGCCGCTGCCGCCGGAGGTTACGCCGCTCACCGCCACAGCGATCAGGGCGAGCGCAACGACTGGGCCCCGCGTGACGAGCGCGACGCCGTGCGTATCGACGGCGAGCCCGTCAGTGACGATGCTGGCGACCCGGTGCGTCGTGAGCACGATGCCGCCGACTACCACGACCCGGTTGCAGCCCACAGCGAGACGTTCGCCGAGCCCGTGCCGCCGCAGCAGGTGAGTGCCGAGGAGGCCCGCCCGGTCGCCGCAGCCGAGCAGGGTGACAACTGGGCCTTCGAGGACAACGGTCTTCGCCGCGACCGCGCCCCCCGTTACCCCGACGAAGGCGCGATCCTACTCCAGGGTGAGGATGAGGGCCCCCGCGCCGACGAGCGCTTCCAGGGCAGCAACGCGTACGAAGGCGACGCAGTGGCCGGCGGTGACGCCGTCGCCGACGAGCGCACGAGCGCCACACAGCCCGAGATCGTCTCCTACCGCGCCACCGACCGTCGAGTTCCGCTGCCCCGCAGTGAGGCTCGCCGCTCGATGAGCGATGAGGACCGCGAGGCGGAGGCTCAGTACCACCCCGAGTACAGCGCATACTCCTCGCCCGAGGACGGGGCCGGTGACTCCCCGCGTCGCAGCACGGGCGGCGCCTACGACGAGAGCGCGAGCATGCCTGCGAGCGATCTCGATCGTGGGCCGGACGCCGGCGTTCTGCCGACCGAGCAGGCGCCGCTCGTCGATGACCGTCCGGTGGCGCCCGAGGCCCCCGTGGCACAGGACGCCCGTCGCGATGGGGAGTTCGACCCGTTCTCCGAGCCGAGCGCTGTGACCGAGCGTCCGCTGCCGACGCAGCCGACCGAACGGGGCGAGGCGCCGCAGGCTGCCCCGCCGCAGACCGGTGGCTTCGAGCGTGACCCGTTCGCTGACGACGCTGGTCGGGACTCCTTCGAGCGCCCCGAGCAGCCGGCCCGGGCCGAAACGTTCGGTGGACGCGGCACGGACGGCCCGCATCGTGTGGCGCCGATGAACGAGGAGACCGCTCGCGTGCGTGAGCCGCGCGAGGGTGGCTTCGAGCAGCCCGGCGTCGGCAACCGTGACCCGTTCGCCGACGACGCCCGTCGTGACGGTTCGTTCGACGTTGCCGGTGGTGGCGACGACGTGCGCGAGCAGCAGTCGTTCGAGGCGTCGAGCCCGGTCGCCGACGACCGGGCGTCCGACATGGGACGCCCGGAGTCGATCGACCGTCCGCAGCCCATCGACAAGGCCGAGCGGCTGCCGGAGCGTGACGACACATCGCGCAAGGGCCTGCTGCGTCGCATCTTCAAGGGCTGACGTGCTGGCGTCGGACGACGTCGTCAAGGTCGAGTTCGAGCAAGGGCGCGGCGGGGCTGGTTACGACGAGATCGAGGTCGATGACTTCCTCGATTCCCTTGTGATCACCCTTCGCGGCTACGAGCAGGGCGCGCCGCGTCAGGGCGTGGTCACGTCTCGTTCGATCGACGACGTGGCGTTCACGCGGGCGCGCGGTTTCGGGCGCAGAGGGTACGACGCCGCGAGCGTCGATGCTTTCCTCGTCAAGGCCCGCGAGACGCTATGCGCGTACGAATCGCGCGGGGGCGTTTCGACGCAGGCACCTGAGGTCGTGTCCGCCCCGCGACAGGCGCCCTCGACGGCGCAACGCTCGGCCGTGAGCGAGCCGAAGAAAGGCATCTTCGGCAAGCTCTTCGGTGGCTGAACCGAACTGAACGACCACCGAGCCCCACACCAACGCGGTGTGGGGCTCGTGGCGTACGGCCATGCGGTTCGTGCGCAGGAACCGTCGAAGCTCAGTTCGTGACGGCGGGCAGGTCGATCACGCGGTCGAGCGCGTCGAACGCGATGGGGTGGTGGCTCACCATGACGACGGTGCGTCCGGTGCTCGCGGTGAGCAGGTCGCGGACGACGGCGTCGGCGGTCGGTCCGTCGAGGTGGGCGACGGGCTCGTCGAGCAGGATGACGGGGCGCTCGGAGAGCAGTGCCCGCGCAATGCCGAGGCGCGCCCTCTCGCCGCCGCTGATCGAGCGCTCGGTGGCGGTGGCCACCGACTCGGCCCCCGAACGTCCGGCGCTCACGAGGTATTCGCCGAGGTGCGTGTCGAGACCCTCGCCGAGTTCCGCGAGCCACGGCCCGAGCCCGGCGCGCTCGAGCGCGCGAAGCACGTCCGTGTCGTCCGCGTCAGGGCGGGCGAGCAGGAGGTTGGCGCGCAGCGAGCCGACGAACAGGTGCGGGTCGTCGTCGACGAAGGCGATGCCGTCGCGCACGGCGTCCAGCGGGAGGTCGCGGACGTCACGCTCGCCCCAGGCGTACGTTCCGCCGGTCGGGTCGAGGTGGCGCGCGAGGACGGCGAGAAGTGTCGACTTGCCGCACCCGTTGGGGCCGGTGACGGCGATGTGCTCACCGGGTGCGACATCGAGGGTGACAGGCCCGAGGTCGGTCTTCTCGCCGGTCCACGAAGCCGTCAGGTCACGCACGCGCAGGTGCGGCACCGTCTCGTTTGGCGCAGCCTCCGAGCCCGAATCCCGCACCGCCGGCTCCTGCGTGAGCAGCGCTTCGAGACGGTCGCGGGCGGCGGACGAGCGGGCGAGCGAGCCCAGGGCGTCGGGGATGAGGCCGACGACATCGCCGAGAGCGAGCGGGGTGAGGAGCAGCAGCGCAGCGAAGGGTCCGTTGATCGTTCCGGCCTCGACCTCGCCGTCGAGAACCCACGCCATGGCGAGGGTTGCGACACCCGTGACGGCGAGCGCGAGAGCCACTCCGACGGCGCGGCCGCGCGACTGGGCGAAGGCGGCCTTCTCGACGTTCTTCTGCGCGTACGCGAGCCACGTCATCGGCTCATCGGTGGCGCGGATGGCGCCGAGCTCGTTCGCTCCGGACGCCACGAGGTGCGCCACCCGGTCGACCTGGCCGCGCGCCGCGAGCGACGCCGCTTGGCCGCGGCGTTCGAGCGCGAGGTCGATCCACCCCACGAGGGCCGCCGCGACGACCGAGCCGAGCACGACGAAGCCCGCGGGCGGATGGACGACGAACGTCGTGACGACGGCAACGAGCGCGGCACCGACCGTCGTGATGAGCGGGACGACGACGCGCACCTGGATGTCGACCTCGTCGTCCAGGTCGCGCACGACGCCGGAGAGAAGGTCGGCGCGGCGCTTCGTGCCCAGGCGTGCCGGGGTGAGCGGCACGAGCTGGCGGTAGGCCGCGGTTCGACGATCCGTGAGGTCGGCCAGCGCGGCGTTGTGGGAGACGAGTCGCTCGACGTAGCGGAACACCGGGCGTCCGATACCGAACGCGCGCACGGCGACGATGGCGGTGAGCAGGGTGAGGACGACGGGGCGCTCGCTGGCGCGCACGATGAGCCAGCCCGACGTGGCCGTCAGCGCAACGCCACACGCGAACGCGAGCGCACCGATGAGCCCGGCGAGCGTCACGCCGCGCACCGGCTTGAACAGTGGGCGTCGCTCCTGCGTTTCAGAGGTCATGCCGTCACCTCGTCGCGGGTCGATCGGGCCGCGATGCGCCACTGGTTGTCGGCGCGGGCCGCGAGTTCCTCGTCGTGCGTCACGACGACGACGGGCTTGCGCGCGGCGAGCGCGACGATCGCCTCACGGATGTCCGCAGCACTCGCCGGGTCGAGGTGAGCGGTGGGCTCGTCGAGCAGGACGATGGCGGCGTCGGACAGCCACGCGCGCGTCAGGACGAGGCGGGCGCGCTGGCCCGCGGAGAGGCCGAACCCTTCGTCGCCGAGGGAGGTGTTGACGCCGTCGGGCATGCCGAGGACGACGTCGTCGAAGCCGGTGGCGGCCATGGCCTCGCGGATCTCGTCGACGCTCGCGTCGTTGCCCAGCGTCAGGTTGGCGCGCACCGACATCGGCGCGATGAACGGACGCTGCGAGACGAGGTGCGTGCTCGGCACCTCGAGGCGCCCCGCCGTCGGGCGGCGCGCGCCGGCGATCACTTCGAGGAGCGTCGACTTGCCGCATCCACTCGGGCCGGTGAGGGCGGTGAGGCCGTCGCGCACGACGGAGGTGACACCGCTGACGGCCGGGCTCTGTTGACCGGGGTAGATGTAGGAGACGCCGCTCAGCATGGCGCGCGCGAGGCCGCCGGCCTGCTCGGGGGCGGGCGCGTGCCACGGCCGGGCGTCGCTGCCCGCGAGGAGCGAGTCGATGGCCTCGACGCCGTCGGCCGCCGCGTGGAACTCCTGCCCGACGCGGCGGATCGGCCAGTACGCCTCGGGCGCGATGAGGATGGCCATGAGGCCGGTGAGCAGGGAGACGTCGCCGTGGGCCATGCGCAGGCCGACGGCGACGGCGACCATGGCGACGGAGATCGTCGCGAGCAGGTCGAGCGCTGCGGAGGAGAGGAAGGCGATGCGCAGTGTGCGCATCGTGGCCGAGCGGTGACGTTCGCCGACGCGGTGGATCTGCTCGACCTGGTGCTCGCCCCGTCCGTAGGCCACGAGCGTCGGAAGGCCCGCGACGACGTCGGAGAAGTGTCCGGCGAGCATCGTCGTCTCGACCCATCGTTCCGCCGTGGCGCGCTGCGTGTAGCGGCCGATGAGCGCTGCGAAGACCGGCAGGAGCGGCAGCGTGACGATGACGATGAGGGCGCTCGGCCAGTCCACGACGAGCATCGCGGCGATGGCGAACACCGGCACGACGCCAGCTGTGACGAGAGCCGGAAGGTAGCGCGCGACGTACGGTTCGACGGCGGCCGCGCCCTTCGTGGCCATGGTGAGCATGGCGCTGGGGCCGGGGCGTTCGTCCGCCGTCTGCGTCATCCAGCGGCGCATCGCGCCCTCGCGCAGCGCCCCGGAGATGCGTGCGCCGGCGTGGGCGGCCACCGTCTCGGTCGATGCGTTGAGCACCCCGCGCAGGGTGAAGAGGCCCAGGACCCACAGGCCGGGCGTCCAGAACGAGTGGCCCTCGACGACGGCGACGACGAGGTGCGCCACGGCGATGGCCTGGGCGATGGCGACGGCTCCGCTGAGCCCTCCGATGAGGGCGAGCAGCGCGACCGGCAGCCGGGTGGCGGGCACGGCGCGCAGCAGCTGGGGGTCGAACGGACGCATAGGTCTCATTCTCGCAGCCGACGCTGACAGCCCTCGCAGCGGGCGAAGCGGGATGTATGAGAAGGCCTTCGGAAAACCGTGTGATCCAACTCACTACGGCGTGTCCGTGCTGGGCAGGGTGAGCGCGGGAGGACTTCTCATGGCTGCCGGCACCTGTCAGCGTGCGGTTCAGCACGCGCACTCTGCGCCTGCGTCGATCGATCCCGGGCGGCGCGCGGACGAAACCAGGACGAGCAGATTCTCAGGAGAACCCATGAGCCGCTACGGCGCGATGTCGTTCTTCGTCGACTACGGCGACGACGCCGACCCCGACGGCGACGGTCGCCCCGGCCTCACCTGCGAGACGACCGGCCCCACCTCGCCGTTCCGTGACTCGGTCTCCTCGGGCTACTCGCACACTTACCGCAAGGCGGACACGTACACGATCACGGCCACCGGCTACTACTGCGGTGAGGGCGGCCTGCAGACGGTCGAGAAGGCGGCGACGGTCAACATGGCCAAGCCGGCGCCCGCGCCGAAGGTGAGCGCTGCCGCGCACATCGAGTACACCGTCGACGGCCTGACCGCGACCCTCGTCCCCTCCGTCACCGGCACGCAGCACGAGATGAAGTACGGCCGCAACAAGCACGCCAAGTACGGTGTGCCGCTCGTGTACACGATGTCGTTCCCCAAAGGCGCCGAGGTCTCCGGCGGCGCCACGAAGGGTGGCATCAAGCGTGCCACCTGCACGAAGCACGGCTCGGTCCAGTTCGACCCGGTGATGCTGAGCGGCGATCCTGTCGTCGTCACCTTCCCGAAGCCGGGCACCTACGAGGTGACGCTGAGCGCCGACGCCTGCACGAGCCAGCGCATCGTGTCGAAGGCTGCGACGATCGCCGTCCCGCCGACGCACCCGACCCTGGAGCCCACGACGCCGACGCCGACCGAGCCGACCCCCACCCCGACGACGCCGGTCCCTACCAGGCCGGCTCCGACCACCCGGTTCCGACGAAGCCGGCGACCAACACGACCGTCCCGACGACGACAACGTCGACGACGGCGGCGACCACGCCCGGCACGGGCCCCCAAGGCCGAGACCGACCGCATGGGTGACGACACCAACGCCCTGTCGCTCGGCGTCGCGGGTCTCGTCGGTGCGGGTGCGCTCGGCGGCATCGTCGTCGCGCGCCGTCGCCTTCAGCAGTGACGCCGCGGTCCTGAACCGCTGACCCCACCCCACCCTGGCCCTCGCCCGGTGGGGTGTGGTGCGTCCGGCTGCCCTTCGAATCGGCGCGGATCCCAGGTGCCACGCGGGCTGGACACGGCGCGGAGCGCAGGGCCGACGGGGTGCGCGCTCGGACGCCGACGTGCGTCGGGTGCGCTCATCGCCTACTGTCGCGAGCGAATCCCCCTGAATCGAAGGTGTTTCGTGGCCATTGACCTCGTCTGGATCGTGCTCGGCTTCGCGCTGCTGCTCGCGGTCTTCCTCCCGACCGCCGTCGAGCGCTTCCCGTTGTCGACGCCGATGGTGCTGCTCGGCGTCGGGGCGATCGTCGGCCTCGCACCGATGCCGAAGGGGTTCACGTTCTCGCCGCAGGAGCACGAGGCGTTCGTCCTGCATGCCTCCGAGCGACGGTGCTCGTCGCGCTCATGGGTGTCGGTCTCGCCCTCGACCGGCCGATGCGCCTT
The DNA here is from genome assembly GCF_003515945.1 of Dermacoccus abyssi. Lineage (GTDB taxonomy): Bacteria > Actinomycetota > Actinomycetes > Actinomycetales > Dermatophilaceae > Dermacoccus > Dermacoccus abyssi. The sequence goes on along the minus strand of NZ_QWLM01000004.1, from coordinate 211,582 downwards.
CGCAGCCTGACGTCGTGGCGCGCGTGGGCGCCGACGTGGCGTCTGCTCGCCATCGCGATGCCGCTCGGCATCGTGGGCGTGTCACTGCTCGGCTGGACGCTCGGTCTGGCCGCGCCGACGGCGTTGCTGCTCGCCGCGGCGCTCGCCCCGACGGACCCGGTGCTCGCCTCCGACGTCCAGGTCGAGGGGCCGCAGACGGAGGCCCCGCAGGAGATGACGCAGGAAACCGAGATCGACGAGTCGGACGAGGTGCGGTTCGCGCTGACGTCGGAGGCCGGTCTCAACGACGGTCTCGCGTTCCCGTTCGTCTATGCCGCGATCCTGTGGGCGAGCGAGGGCTCGCCGTCGCACTGGGGGTGGAAGTGGCTGGCCTGGGAACTCGTCGGCAAGGTCGCTCTCGGCGTCGCCGTCGGCCTCGTCGTCGGGTGGGTGCTCGGTAAGCTGTTCTTCCGGCTGCCGGCGAAGAAGTACCGCCTCGCCGACGCCGGTGAGCCGCTCGCCGCGCTCGCGGCGATCATGTGCTCGTACGGGCTGACGGAGCTCGCCGGCGGGTACGGGTTCCTCGCCGTGTTCGTCACGGCGATGGCGATGCGTCAGGCCGAGCGCGGCCACCGCTACTACGCGGACATGCACGCGTTCATCGAACGTCTCGAGCAGATCCTCACCCTCGTCATGCTCCTGCTGCTCGGCGCGGCGGCGACGAACGGTGTTCTCTCGCACGCTGATTGGCGCAGTGCCGTCATCGTCGCGGCCCTCATCCTCGTCATCAGGCCCGGCGGGGCGTGGCTGTCGCTGCTCGGGCGGCGCGACGACACCGCGAAGGCCGTCGGCCTGACGACGGGGGAGCGCTGGATCACGTCGTTCTACGGCGTGCGCGGCATCGGCTCGATCTTCTACATCGCGTACGCGACGGGGCACGCCGACTTCGCGGGCAGCGACTGGCTGTGGTCGACGATCGCCTTCGCCATCATCGTCAGCGTCGTCGTGCACGGCTCCACCGTCACGCCCGCGATGAACTGGCTCGAACGTCACCGCACGAACCACCGTCGGGCGCTCGCGGACGCTTGATCCGCCGGCGCCCCGGCGCGCCTGCGCTGCACCCCGGCGCCGGGCTGGCCGGGCCGCACACGCGGGCGCGTTTCCTCACCCCTCGAGGTGAAAAGCTGCGCGCAGGAAGCTTCTGGGGGCCGCTGGTGTTGTGATCGATGAGAGAGCTCATCGATCTGAGGAGGCACCTCATGGCCTACCGCACCGAGAACCCCGCCACCGGCGTCGTCGAGAAGGAGTACACCTCCGCGACGGATGCTGACGTCACCCGCGCCATCGAGCGCGCCGACGCCGCGTTCGGCACGTGGCGCACGACGGACGCATCCGAGCGCGCCGCCGTCCTCACGAAGGTCGCCGACATCTACGACGAGCGCGCCGACGAGCTCGCCCGTGTCATCGGCGCCGAGATGGGCAAGCCGCTCGCGCAGGCGCAGGGTGAGGTCGCGCTCGCGTCGTCGATCTTCCGCTGGTACGCCGAGCACGGTGAGGAGTTGCTCGTCGAGGAGCAGCTGAACATCGGTGACGACGCGAAGTCGCTCGTCGTCACCGACCCGATCGGTGTGCTCATGGGCGTCATGCCCTGGAACTTCCCGCACTACCAGGTCGCGCGGTTCGTCGCGCCGAACCTCATGCTCGGCAACACGATCCTGCTCAAGCACGCCTCGATCTGCGCGCGCACGGCCGAGCTGATCGAGGAGATCCTCCACGCCGCGGGTGTGCCGCAGGATGCCTACATCAACCTGTTCGTCAGCAACGAGCAGATCACGTCGATCATCGAGGACCCGCGCGTGCGCGGCGTCTCCCTGACCGGTAGCGAGGGCGCCGGCAAGGCCGTCGCCGAGACCGCGTCGCAGAACCTCAAGAAGAGCGTCCTCGAACTCGGTGGCTCGGACGCGCTCATCGTCCTCGACGACGTCGACGTCGCCGAGACGGCGAAGGCCGTCGCCACCGCGCGCATGAGCAACGCCGGGCAGGCCTGTAACTCCCCGAAGCGGATCTTCGTGCCGTCGACGATGTTCGACGACTTCGTCAACGGCGTTGTCGCCACCGTCGAGGGCATGAAGGTCGGCAACCCGGACGACGAGGGCACGGACATGGGCCCGCTTTCGTCGGTCGAGGCTCGCGACGACGCGATCGCCCAGGTCGAGCGCGCCGTCGAGCAGGGTGCGACCCTTCGCACGGGTGGCACGGCGCTCGAGCAGGACGGCGCCTGGATGGCCCCCGCCGTGCTCACCGGTGTCACGCGTGAGATGGACGCCTTCAAGGAGGAGATCTTCGGCCCCGTCGCCGTCGTCTACTCCTACGACTCGATCGACGAAGCCGTCGAGCTCGCCAACGACTCCTCCTTCGGCCTGTCCGGCTCCGTCTGGGGCAAGGACACCGACAAGGCGGAGCAGATCGCCCGACGCCTCGAGGTGGGCATGACCTATGTCAACGAGCACGGCACGACGAAGGCCGGCCTGCCATTCGGTGGTGTGCGCCGCTCCGGTTACGGGCGTGAGCTCGGACGCTGGGGCTTCGGCGAATTCGCCAACACGAAGCTCGTCCGCGTCGCCAAGTGATTGATGCGTCGTGACCCGCGACGCGAGGAGGGAACAATTATGACTCGTTTCACCCGGCTGATCGAATCCGTCCGGTCACTTGCCGATCCGGCCCCGCCGGCGACCCGTGGGCAGGAGGTGGCCCGTCTCGGCCTCGGAACCTTCATGTCGTTCGCCGGTGTCTCGCACCTCACGTTCGCCCGCAAGGACTTCCAGGCGCAGGTGCCGGACTGGTTTCCGATGGACAAGGACGTCGTCGTCCTCGCCTCCGGTGTCGTCGAGGTCGCGCTCGGTGCGGCGATGCTCACCCTGCCGCAGCGTCGCGCCGCGGTGGGGGTGGCGCTCGCCGCCTTCTACGCCGCGATCTTCCCCGGCAACATCAGCCAGTACGCTGAGCGGCACGACGCCTTCGGCCTCGACACCGACACCAAGCGCCTCGTCCGCCTGTTCGGCCAGCCCGCCCTCATCGCTGCGGCGCTGTCGGCGGCTGGGTTCCCCCGACGCGGCTCGCGTCGCTGATCTCACCGTTTCGCACCCAAGAGAAGTGCCTCACCTACAACAAGTGACGACTCGCCCCGACGCGAACGCCACGCGCTGCTGCGCACTGAATCACCAAGGAGATTGACATGTCCAACGTTCTCTTCGTCGTCACCGGCGCCCGCTCCTGGACCCTGGCCGACGGCTCGAGCGTCCCGACGGGTTACTGGGCGGAAGAACTGCTCACCCCCTACCGTCTGATCACCGGGGCAGGTCACTCGGTCACGTTCGCCACGCCCGGTGGTGTGACGCCGGTGGCCGATGAGGTCAGCCTCGCCCCCGACGCGAACGGCGGCGCTGACGTGCGTCCTGACCTCGACGCGATCGACGGCCTGCAGCACCCCATGAAGCTCGAGGACGTCGTCCTCGGCGACTATGACGCGGTGTTCTACCCGGGTGGGCACGGCCCGATGGAAGACCTTGCGCAGGACGCCACGTCCGGCAAGCTCATCGCGGACGCGCTCGAGGGCAGCAAGCCTGTCGCGATCGTGTGCCACGGCCCGGCAGCGCTGCTTCCGGCGCGGACGGCGGCGGGCGAGCCCGTCGTCGCCGGGCGCAAGATCACCGGCTTCTCGAATGAGGAGGAGAAGGCCGCCGGCAAGGCTGACAAGGCCAAGTGGTTGCTGGAGGACCGGCTGCGCGAACTCGGCGCTGACGTCTCGACCGGCCCCGCCTGGCAGCCGTTCACCGTCGTCGACGGTGACCTGCTGACGGGTCAGAACCCGGCATCGTCCGAGGCGCTCGCCAAGAAGCTGCTCGAGCGCCTGAGCTGAGCCTGGCTGCGCGACGCGCGAACATGCCGAAGGCGCTGGATCCCCGTGGGGTCCAGGCGCCTTCGGTGTTCACGGGCGGCCGGCGAACGGCCGATGGGCTCGGCTCTCACGTGGCGTGGCGCCTCGTCGTGCGGGATGAACGGGCTCAGTCCGCTGCCCCGCGCATCATGGGGATGCGCGCGACGAGGACGACCAGCGAGGTGAGCGCGCAGAAGAGAGCCGGGCTCGCGCTGATGGACAGGCGTGTCGTGAGCAACCCCGCTGCGAGACGAGGTGTGCGCTCTGCACCTCGATGCGCCCGGACGTCGGCCGACGAGCGCCGGCGGGCAGTTCGAGCAGCGTCGACTTGCGTCGTCGTGCACGGCATCGCCGTGACATCCGTGATGGGATGGCTCGAACGAGACCGGGAGGGTCCCTCGGCGCCTGAGCGCGAAGGCGCCACGGCTCTCGCTGAGGGAGGAACGGCATGACGACGTACCGACGCGACCGCTTCGACGGCTACATCGCGGGCGCAGGCTCGACGTCCGGGCGGCGCTTCGTCGTCGGGGTGTGGGAGCGCTCGCCCCTCGGTGCGTTCGCCGACGTCATGGTGGCGCACCCCGACGGGTGCCGGGAGTTGCTGGCCCCGAGCGAGCAGGTGGCCGAGTACGTGTCGGGCACCTACCGGTTCGATGGGGTGACGCTCGTCGATGTCGTGGTGGATCGCTCGGTTCGTGACGGGGGCGAGCGATGGGTGGTCCAGGCAGGTGAGCTGCAGCTGTCGCTCGCAGTGGGAGGGCGACTGCTCCTGGCTACGCCGTTGCTGCCGGTGCGCGGGCCGCTCGTCCACCCGCTCACGGCCCGCCTCATCGACCCCGTGGCGCGCCGGGTGATGACGGGCGTGCGCACCTCGGGTACGGCGGGCAACGGGCGGCGCGAGCACTATCTCGCCCAGGATCTGCATGCCGTCGAGCACATCGAGGGCACGTGGGCGGGCGAGCCGGTGGGAGGGCTGGCCGACGTCGCGCCCGAGCCGAACTTCGGGTTCAGTTCCACCCCGCGCCGCCCCGCCGTCACCCGCGTGACGACGTTCGTCGAGGTGCCCCGGTAGTCGGTGAACGGCGCCGGCGCGAGCGGCCGCTCCGCGACCGTGCTCAGACGAAGGAACCGCGTGTCACTGCTGTGACATTGCTTCTCGCACGGCCTCCAGCCACATGACGACGGCAGTGGCGCCCGGGTCTTCGTACCCCTTCGCGCGCTCACCGAGATAGCTGGCACGCCCCTTGGTGGCGACGGCGTCCGAAGTTCGGGCGGCACCCTCCCGGGCAGCCGTCACGACGGCGTCGATGCCCGAATCGGCCGCGTCCGCGGCAGGCTCCAGGGTGTCGACCATCGTGCCGTCACCGGGCTGGGCGCCGCCGAGTTCCCGGACGCCCGTGACGCCAGCACGCAAAGCGTCACCCCACGACGCCCCGTCCGCGAGTGCCTGCGCGGCGCGCAGAAGAAGCATCCCGTACAGCGGGCCCGACGTGCCGCCGATCGCCCGTCGGCATCGCGCGGAGAGTTCCTGGAGCAACGAGGCCGCGTCGCCTTCGCCGGGGTCGTCGAGCCAGGCCCGGGCGCCGCGAGCGAGCGCCGATCCGAGGTCGCCGTCGCCGACGTGCTGGTCGGCCGCGTCGAGTTCGGTGCGTGCGCGCAGAAGGCGCTCGCAGGCAGCGTCGATGACCTGGCGCACGAACGGGTCGGCCTCGCCCTTCGGACCCCCAGCGCGGTCGGCGGATTCAGGGGTCGTCACGACGCTGAGGGCCGGGCGCCGAGCGTCCGGGAACCCCGGCCACGCGGGCGACGCGGTGGGTGTGTCGAGCAGGTCGAGAAGACCGTCGTCAACGGGCAGGAGTGACACGTGCGCACCGGACATGTCGAGGGAGGTGAGTACCGGGCCGGCCCAGAGACGCTCGACGACGACGCCCCGATTCGTCAGGGCGGTGTGCGCACCCCGCGCGACGATGTCGAGTTCGCTCGGCGGGGTGGCGCCGGCGGTGCCGACGAGGGCGACGACGCGGTCACCGTCGACGATATCGAGGTCGTCGAGGATCCGCCCGACGAGCGTCTGTGCGATGTCATCGGCGCTGGTGAGGCGCGTGCGCTCGACGCCGGGTTCACCGTGGATGCCGAGGCCGAGCTCGATCTCGTCGTCACCGAGTTCGAAGCTCGGTGCGTCCGCGCCGGGGGTGGTGCAGGGGGCGAGGGCGACGCCCATGGTGCCGAGGTGTCCGGTCACCCGTGTGGCCCTGTCGTGCACCTCTCGCAGTGTGCTCCCGGATTCCGCAGCGGCTCCCGCTACCTTGTGGACGAGGACGGTACCCGCGAGACCGCGCCGTCCTGCGTGTGTGTCGTCGTCGCTGAGCGCCACGTCGTCTCCGACGACGACCATTTCGACGTTGAGGCCGTCATGGCGGGCGAGTTCGGCGGCCATTCCGAAGTTGAGGCGGTCGCCGGTATAGCTCTTGACGATCAACAGGCAGCCGGCGTCACCGGTGACGGCGCGGATGCCGTCGAGCACCGCGTCGACGCTGGGCGAGGCGAACACGCCGCCACTGACGGCGGCCGTCAGCATGCCGTGTGCCACGTATCCGGCGTGCGCCGGCTCGTGACCCGCGCCGCCGCCGGAGATCAACGCCACCGGCACCGTCGCGCGGTTGTCATCGTTCACGACCCGGTCGGTGCGAACGACCGTCTGGCTCGAGCCGAGCAGGCTGACGTTCGGCTGAAGCAGCACGCGTCCCTCGAGCGATTCCCGAACCACGGCGTCCGCGTCGTTGATGAGTTTCTTCATACGTTCATGCAAGCACGGACAGGGCCCGAATGGTCGGGATGAGATCGCCTGTGCGGTGGGTGATCGGTGGTCTCGAGGGCAGAGTCTCCACCCGCGCCGCCATCTCCCTCGCGGGTGCGGATGGGGAGACTCCCCACGTCGTGAGTCAACCCCCGCGGCAAGTCGGTGCTGAGACCATTTCGCCGCGCCCGTGAGTGCCTCGAGGACATAGTCCGCGAACGTCTGGTTTTGCGCCGCCTGCCGCTCGAGCTGGGCGCGTATGTCCTCGGGCACCCCAGGGCAGGGTTGTCAGCCCCTCCTGTCAGGCTGCTCACACAGTGACGGACGACGAGGAGTGGCAGCCATGAATGATGTGAACACGTGGGAAAGCAAGACTCTTCGAGAAGCGGTTCGCTCTTGGGCCGACTACGAGGATGCGGAGCGCTGGGTCGACCGGGCATATCGCGAATACGCCGCTGAGGCAGGTCTACCCACAGAGCCGTGTGAGCCGAGCAGTCCCAGTGTCACGGAGGAAGTCGTCGGGCTTGCGGCTCTGTGCGACCTCTCGCGCTCAATCTTTGAGATCTTGAGTGGGCTCAACCCCACCGAGGACGAGGCAGGTCTGAGCGGTCTCGTGCCACCACTCGATTTGGGTCTCTACTGCGGAGCGAACGGCCTGTTCCCAAGCGGTGACCGTGCCGACAGCGAAGGGGAATTGGCGACCCTCGCGCGAAATCATGCGTTCCGTCCTGTGGTGAGCGCACTCGTCAAGCGATGCGGTCGCGAGGCCGTCTTCGCGTCCCTCGTGCACGCGTACGAGGGCGAGCATGGGCGAACCGGCGGGCTGCAGAATGGCTCTTCGAGCATCCTGAATGAGCGCCTGGACGTCGACACCCAGCGGGCCTATGACTGGTTCGTTGACCAGGCGAGATGAGTCGCAAAGACGCCGAACGCCGCCGCCCGAATCGGGCGGCGGCGTCCTCGTGCGAGCGGGCGAGCCTCAGTGCACCTTGATCGGGTCGGGCCTGCTCGGGTCAACGGCCTCCGGGATGTGCTTGGTCGTGATGCGCTTGCGGAACACCCAGTACGTCCAGCTCTGGTAGAGCACCACGAGCGGCGTGAAGATGAGCGCTACCCACGTCATGATGACGAGTGTGTGGTGCGAGCTCGACGCGTTCTCCGTGGTGAGCGACCAGGCCGCGTTCGTCGTGCTCGGCATGACGTTCGGGAACAGCATGACGAAGTACGTCAGCACGAACAGCGCGATGGCCACGAACGTGCCCGCGAAGGCTGCGCCCTCCTTGCCGCGCAGGTTGAACGCGAGAGCCGCGAGGAAGAACAGAGCCACGAGCACCGACGTCACCCACGAGGTCACAGTTCCGACCTCGATGCCGAGCCACACGAGCAGCACGACGGCGAGCACGGCAGCGGCAAGCCCCGTCTTCGTCGCGAGCGCCCGCGCGTCGTGACGGACGGCGCCGTCCGTCTTGAGCGCGACGAAGAAGCAGCCGTGCGTCATGAAGACGAGCATCGTCACGATGCCGCCGAGCAGCGACAGCGGGTTGAGCAGCGTGAAGAGGTTGCCGGTGAACTCCATGTCGGCGTTGATCGGCAGGCCGCGCACCATGTTCGTCAGGGCGACACCCCACAGGATCGCGGGGATGAACGAGCCGACGATGATTGCCGTGTCCCAGCCCTTGCGCCACGCCACCGAGTCGCGCTTGTGGCGGTACTCGAAGCCCATGTTCCGCACGATGAGGCCGACGAGGATGATGAGCAGCGGCAGATAGGCCGCGGAGAACAGCGTCGCGTACCAGTTCGGGAACGCCGCGAACGTCGCGCCACCGGCGGTGAGCAGCCACACCTCGTTGCCGTCCCACACCGGGCCGATCGTGTTGAGCAGCACGCGGCGGCGCTTCTCGTTCTCGCCGATGTGGTCGGTGACGGGGTCCGTCACCTCCCCGGCCTGACCTGCAGCAGCGTCAGTCGTCGAGTCAGCCTTGCCCTTGCCGAGCACCGGCAGGAGCATGCCGACGCCGAAGTCGAAGCCCTCGAGGACGAAGTAGCCCGTCCACAGGACGCCGATGATGATGAACCAGAAAGTGGTGAGTTCCATCGTTCAACTTCCCTGTCAGTACGCGAACGAGAGTTCGTCGTCGTTCTTCGAACCGTCGGAGTGCCCACCGGGCAGGTCTTCCCCGTCGTCGGCGACGGGTTCGGCGCCCTTCCTCATGTAGTCCATGAAGAGCTTCACCTCGACCACGGCGAGTGCTCCGTAGAGGAGCGTGTAGACGATCATCGAGGTGAGCACCTCGCCGGCGGAGACGCTCGGGCTGACGCCCTGCTTCGTCGTCATGACGCCGTAGACGACCCACGGCTGGCGGCCGATCTCGGTGAAGATCCAACCGATGCTCATGGCGAAGACGGGGGACAGGGCGCCGACGAGGGCGGCGGGGCCCATCCAGCGGTTGACGGGGTTGCGACCCTTACGGGTGATCCACAGGACCCACACGCCGATGGCCATGCAGATGCCGCCCCAGCCCATCATCCAGCGGAAGCTCCAGTACGACCACATCATGTTGGGCGTGTAGCTGTCCGCGGAGGTGAGCTTGCCCTCGTTGAACTTCTTCTGCAGTTCCGGTTCGAGGTCGTTGACGCCCTCGACCTTGCCGTGGAAGTCGCCCGTAGCGAGGAAGCTGAGCAGGTTCGGCACGGTGACGGCGAACTTCTCCTCCTTGCCGTCGCGGGTGCCGACGGTGAAGATCGAGAACGGGGCGTCCTTCTCGTATGTGTCGTAGAGGGCTTCCGCGGCGGCCATCTTCATCGGCTGCACCTCGGTCATCACCTTGCCCTGGAGGTCTCCGGTGACGACGACGCCGAGGCTCGCGACGAGCATGACGATGGCGCCGACGCGCGAGGCCTTGCGGTACATCGTGAGGTCGTCGGCGGTGGGGGCGACCTTCGTCGCGCCGCCCGTCTCGACGGCGTCAGCGGCCGCGCGGGCCTCGAGGGTGCGCTTGCGCAGGTTCCAGAGCATGACGCCCATGGCGACGGCGCCGCCGACCATGTACGAGCTGAACGCGACGTGGGGGAAGGTGACGAGCTGCACCTTGTTGAGCAGCACGGCGCCGAAGTCGACGAGCTCGGCGCGCTGGGTCTCCGGGTTGAAGCGGTAGCCCACCGGGTTCTGCATGAACGAGTTGGCGGCGAGGATGAAGTACGCCGACAGCAGCGTGCCGATGTGCACGATCCAGATGCAGGCCGCGTGCAGAGCGCGCGGCAGGCGGCCCCAACCGAAGATCCACAGGCCGAGGAACGTCGACTCGAGGAAGAAGGCGAGGAGCGCTTCGATGGCCAGGGGCGCACCGAAGATGTCACCGACGAAGCGCGAGTAGTCGCTCCAGTTCATGCCGAACTGGAACTCCTGCACGATGCCGGTGACGAGGCCCAGGGCGAAGTTGATGGTGAACAACTTGCCGAGGAACTTGGCGAGGCGCAGGTACTGGGTGTTACCCGTGCGCAGCCATGCGGTGTGGTAGCCGGCGACCAGGGCCGAAAGGCCGATCGTGATCGGCACGAACAGGAAGTGGTAAACGGTCGTGATGGCGAACTGCCACCGCGCCAGTTCCAGGACATCCATCGGTTGTGACCCCTCGAGACTTGTGAAGACTTTCACAAGAAAGGCTACTCAGGAGTTTCCGATCTCCAGAGGACCTAGGTCCTCACTTGCGGGTGGGATGTGTCACGGGCCTCACTTGCCCGTGGAACCCGATGCGCCGGAACCGGACTGGCCGCCCAGCACGGACGTGATCGGCTTCGCTCCCGAGGGGCCTTGTACGTCTCGACGGAGTTCCACTTCGAGAACGTGTAGTTCGCCTTCGTGTTCGTCAGCTTGGAGCTGTAGTTCTCGATCTTGACGACCTGCGGCTTGTCGTCACGGGTCACGACGAGCTTGACGGCGTCCTTCGCGTCGGAGGCGCTGATCGTGTACGTGTCCTTGCCCGCGGTCTTCGTCTCGGCGACCTTGGCGTCCTTCGACGCGAGCTTCTTGCCGTCCTCGGACTCGAAGAACTCGGTGAGCATCTGCTTGACGTCGAGCGCCGGGTTGGAGGCGGGATCGTTGGCCGCGCCCTTCCACCACTTGCCGTTGAGCTTCTTCGCGTCGGTGGCGTTGGCGCCGATCTGCTGCCAGAAGTCGGTGTTGGCCTTGAGGTAGGCCTGCTTGCCGATGACGAGCCCCTCGGAGGAGGCCTTGCCCTGCGTCTGGATCTGCTTCTGGTTGGAGCCGTTCGTCGCGCCGTAGGCGCTGAACGTCGTGCGCGTGCCGTTGACGGAGCCGACGATGTCGACGGAGGTCGACTTGGCGGACGTCGACGAGGACTTGGCGTCCTTCGTGAGGTCAGCGGCGCTCGGGGTTCCGCCGCAGGCGCTCAGGGCGAGGAGGGCGGCGCCCGTCGTCAGCGTGGCGGCAGCCGTGGTGCGCAGCGTCATGAGGGGTGACTCCGTATCGCGTCGGGGAGGCTCGGCGGTGAGCCACTGTGCCAAACGCGCGTGGCGCGCCCAAAGTGCCCGGCGTGTCGGGTGGGTGGGATCAGGTCGTGGAGGAGGCTTCGACGGGCGGACGCGTCAGGGTGGTCTTCGGGGCCACGATGTCGGAGTAGTCACCGTCGTAACCGGAGAGCTCGTCGATGCCGGTGCCATCGCCGTCGGTCCCGTACCCCTCGACCTTGCGGATCTGATTGCTCTTGGGATCGATCCAGGCCCTCAGCACACCGTTTTCGTTCTCCACGCAGTACATCCGCTGCCCGTCCAGTGTCTCCATGGTGACCGAGGCGGCCTTCCCGGTGAGCGCCTGGACGATCTCGCTGTCCTCCTCGAGGAGTTCGTCGACGTGAGGCACGATTGCCATGTCCTCGATGGCGGTGCGTGTCCATTCGTCGTCGGGCGAACGCGTCCAACGGTTCGCGTAGTCGGTGGCGTACTCGCCCCAGTACGTCGCATCTCCCTTGACGTAGAGCGTCGCGCCGATGAGGCGCAGTTCTTCTGTGCCGTGGTCGAGTTGCGTGTAGGTCAGTGCTTGGGGCGTACCGATGATTCGGCCCCGCCTCGTCGTGGTGGACATTTCGCCGCCGGGCACGGTGATCGTCGTGCGGATGGTGAGAGTCTTCGTCCGGACGAGCACGTCCTGGGCTCGCGAGAAGAGGACGGACGCGGTCGGCAGGTTGTCGGTGCTCGGCAGATTGTCCGTGCTCGGTGCGGCGGCCGGGGTGGTCGACGTGGTGCTCGAGTTCGAGGTGGTCTTCGCAGGCGCGACGCTCTTGCCGGCGACGCTGCATCCACCGAGAACGGCGAGGGCGAGCGGCGCGCTGACGAGAGCCTGCACGCGGCGAGCGCGAGGGGTGGTTGTCAAGGCGGTTCGTCTCCGAGGGTCGTCAATCGGAGCGAGCGCTCGACTGCGCGCTCATCATGGCACGCGGGTTCGGCGCGCCACCAGAGCGTCAGGTCGTCTTCTCGGTGCCGGATTCGGGGTCGGCAGAACCCAGGTCGAGCGCGCCCTTGGGGGCGGTGACCTCGAACTTCGCGTTCCAGCGCGAGAAGGAGGCCAGCGCAAACTCGTCCTCACCGGGTGAGGCGTCCTCGATCTTGAGCAGGTTGTACTTGCCGTCGGCGCTCGCCCAGACGACGGTGTCACCGTCGGCGCCGGTGATCTTGTACGCCTCCACCCCGTCGACGGTGTCTCGGGTGAGCTCGGCGTCGTCGGAGGCGAGCGTCTTCCACTTCGGGTCGCTGTCGTCGGTCATCGCGTCGAAGATCGGCTTGATCGACAAGTCGTCGAGGTCGTTGTCCTCCCAGGTCGACGCAGGTGCCTTGACCCAGCGGTCGGCGAACGACGACGCGTCCGGGAGCGTGGGGTCGTCCTCCGCGACGGCCTTCCAGTAGGCGTCGTCGCCCTTGAGGTAGATGTCGGAGCGGATGCGCCGCAACGTGAAGTTGCCGATCTCGTCGCTCGTGAAAACGATGTCGCTCGGGTCGGTGTCGAGGTCTCCGCTGATGATCGCCCGTGGAGACTCCTCGTCCATCGCGTCACGACCGTCGACCCGCAGCGAGGTGTAGGCGTCGATGCGGTCCTGCGTCTTGCTCCAGGCAGCCGTGGCGGAGGGCAGCGTCGTGCTCGATGAGCTGGACGAACTCGAGGACGACGCCGGCTTCGCCGCGCCCGAACGCGACGGCGCCGCCGCGTCCGAGCCCATCGTGCACCCCGAAAGCGTCACCGCGAGAAGCGCGGTGACGGTCGAGGCCACGCTGAGGGGACGCAGCGGCGCCGTCGTCGTCATCGGAGCGTCAGCCCTTGATGAGGTCGGTCATCTTCTTGGCGCCGCTCGGCGCCTTGATGCCGTAGTCCTTGTCGTGCGAGACGAAGTTGACCGTCGTCATCTCCTCGCCGTTGGACGAGCCCTTGGCTTCCCAGCCCTCGACCTTGAGGACGTCGCGCGAGTCCTCCTTCGAGACCCAGGCCTTGACCTTCTTGTCCTCGCTCTCGATCTTCCAGGCGTCCTTGCCGTCGACCTTCTCCTCCGTGACGGTGGCCTTGTCCGACAGCAGCTTCTTGTTGGACTCGTTGTTGTCGTCCTTGAGTTCCTTGACGAGGTCCTTGAGCGTGTCGCTCGTGTCCCCGCTGTTGCTCTCGGGGGACTCGACCCACTTGTCGGCCATCATCGACGTCATCGCGCTCGATGCGCCGCTGTTGCCCATCGCGGACTTCCAGTAGGCGGAGTCGGCCTTGATGTAGGACTTGCTGCCCACGATGACGGCCTCCATCTTGCCGCCCTCCATCTCGCCCGAGAGCGTCTGCGGGTCGCCGTCGACGTCACCCTTGATCGTGAAGCTCGCCGGCTTGCCGTTGCTCTTGCCCGAGGCCTTGACCTCCATGCTCTTGTACTTGCCGGCCGACTCCTGGGAGGCGTTCCAGGCGTCCTTGGCCTTGGGGGCTTCTTCGCCGCCGCAGGCCGTCAGGCCCATCGTGGCGGTGGCGGCGATTGCGACGGCGGCAGCCGTGCTGCGGAGCTTCATGGTGTTTCCTCCCGTGGGGTGCAATTCTTCGTTGTCAGTCTTACAGACTCGGGGAGTCCGACGCCGCCGGCCTCGCTGAGGTTCCGCCCGAGTTCTCACGCAGCGGGCCGGCGGGGCCGTGCGACGCAGCAGAACTGATTTGCGCCGCCGCTCTAACCTTGACGTATGGCAGATCCCATCGCTTCGTTGACCGGTTTCGTTCAGAACGCCATCGCCACGTCGTTCGGCGAGGAGTGGCGAGACGCGGACCCGGTCATCCGACCTGCCAACAAGAAGCAGACGAGCGCCGACGTCCAGGTCAACGCGGCGATGGCGCTCGCGAAGAAGGTGGGCAAGAACCCGCGCGAGGTGGCGACGGCCATCGTCGAGGCCCTCAAGGCGGACTCCGCTGCGATGCAGCTCATCTCGGACGTCGAGATCGCCGGCCCGGGCTTCCTCAACATCACGCTCTCGACGGACTGGGTGGCCGCGCAGGCCTCCACGATCCTGGCCGACGGCACGCTCGGCGTCCTGCCCCCGAGCAAGCTCGAGGTCATTCCGCTCGACTACTCCTCGCCGAACGTGGCGAAGGAGATGCACGTCGGCCACCTGCGCACGACGGTCGTCGGTGACTCGCTCGCGCGCGTGCTCGAGCGCCTCGGGCACACCGTCGTGCGCCAGAACCACGTCGGCGACTGGGGCACGCCGTTCGGCATGCTCATCGAGCACCTGCTCGAGGTCGGCGAGAACAGCCCGGAGGCGGAGCTTCTCGAGACCGACCCCAACGCGTTCTACCAGGCCGCGCGCGTCAAGTTCGACACGGCGGAGAAGGCGGAGCCGGCCGGCTCGAAGGGCGACTTCAACATGCGGGCCCGCAAGCGGGTGACGCTGCTGCAGGGCGGCGACCCGGAGACGCTGGCGCACTGGAACAAGCTCATGGATCGCTCCAAGGCGTACTTCAACCGGGTGTACTCGACGCTCGGCGTGACGCTGACGGACGCCGACCTCGCGGGCGAGTCGACGTACAACGACGAACTCGCGGGCATCTGTGAGGACCTCGAGTCGCGCGGTATCGCGCGGATTTCCGACGGCGCGCTGTGCATCTTCCAGGACGAGTTCACCGGCCGTGACGACGCTCCCGTGCCTCTCATCATCCGCAAGAGCGACGGCGGCTACGGCTACGCGACGACCGACCTCGCCACCGTCCGGCACCGCTCGCAGGATCTGCTCGGCGACCGGCTCGTCTACGTCGTCGGCGCGCCGCAGAACCTGCACTTCCGCATGACGTGGTCGGCGGCGGACAAGGCGGGCTACATCCGGCCGGAGTCGACGCCGATCCACGTGCAGATCGGTTCGGTGCTCGGCGCGGACGGCAAGATGCTCAAGACGCGTTCGGGTGACTCGGTGCGGCTCATGGAGCTGCTCGACGAGGCCATCGAACGCGCCGAGAAGGTCGTCGCGGAGTCGAAGGCCGACATGACGGACGCCGAGCGCGCCGTCGTCGCGCGCCAGGTCGGCATCGGCGCGGTGAAGTACTCGGACCTGTCGGTCTCCCACGACAGCGAGTACACGTTCGACTTCGACCGCATGCTCGCGCTCACCGGCAACACGGGCCCGTACCTGCAGTACGCCGCCACGCGTATCCGCTCGATCCTCGCGAAGGCCGCCGACGCGGGTGCGACGCCTGCGTCCGCCATCACGATCGGTGAGGACGCCGAGCGCGCGCTCGCGCTGAAGCTGCTCGACTACGGCGCCGTCGTCGCGCTCGTCGGCGAGACGCTCGAACCGCACCGGCTCGCCGCGTACCTCTTCGAACTCGCGACGGCGTTCACGGCCTTCTACGAGAAGTGCCCGGTGCTCAAGGCCGACGACGACGCCGTGCGCGACTCGCGCCTCGCCCTGTGCGCCCTGACGCTGCAGGTGCTCAGCGACGGCCTCGGCCTCCTCGGCATCGAGACGCCCGAGAAGATGTGACGCCCCAGCGGCGTTTGCGTTGTGGGCCTTGGTGCAGCTGACGCACTTCGGTGCAGCTGATGCGGTTTGAGCAGGCTCAGAGTGCGTCAGGTGCACCGAACTGCGTCAGCTGCTGGCGGCGGTGTCTGACCGCTTCTCTCCGGTAAATTTGGGCGGACTTTTGGCTCGATAATCGAACATAAGTTCGATAAAATGGAGGCGTGGAGACAACACAGCGTGACGACGTGGCCGAGGTGCTGGCCGCCGTTCGTGCGCTGCCTCTCGAAGCGCGGGTCGAGGCGTGGCACGCGGTGGGCGTCGAACTCTTCGAGGTCGCATCGCGTCCGACGATCGACTGGGGTGAGTCGTCGGCGCTCGCGGTGGACGCGGTATCCGTTGATGAGGAACTCGCCCAACTCGACGCCGAGCGACGCGCCCTCGCAGAGCTCACCGTCACGGCCGCGTACGTCTCGCGCAGCGCCGACGCCACGATGCACGCCTTCGCGGCGGCCCACGCTCGCGTCGTCACGCGACACGACGTTCTCGAGGTCGACCAGTGGGAGAGCGACCCGCGTCAGTTCGTGCCCGGCGAGTTCGCTGCCGACGATCTGGCGGCCAGACTCGGAGTCCGTGTCGGTACCGCGGAGGCGTGGGCCGAAGCGGGTGACGCCGTGCGAGCCTCGTTGCCTCGCATGTTCGTCATGGCCGGTGCGGGGGAGATGCGCATGACGACCTGCGAGACCGTGCTTCGCGAACTGGAACACCTTGAGCCGGCCGAGCGGGAGAGCGTCGAGGGGATGCTCGTGTCCGGTCGGGCGCTGCTGGGCGGTTCGGCCGCAGTGAAGCGTCGTGTGCGGCGGCTCCTTGCCTCGCTCGGATTGTCGGCGCCGGCGGATGAGGACGCGTCGGAGGCGCTCGTCGAGGTCTCGTTCCGCGAGCACCCCGATCAGCCCAGGCTCACGCAGATGACCGTTGTCATGGACGCCGACCAGGCGTGGCAGGTCCAGGTCGCCATCGATGCGCGTGCGCGCCAGCTGGCGCAGGAACACGAGCGTCTGCACGGCGGCGCGACGCGCTACCGGATGAACCGGGCGCGGGTCGATGCCTTCGTCGACCTGCTCCTCGGCTCCGTGAGGTTCGACCCCATCGTGCGGCTCACCGTGCCCGTGCGCTGTTTCGAGGACGGCACCACCCCAGGCACAACCATGCCCTTCGCCGGTCAGGGGAGCGGTGTGCCCGTTTCACTCGGTGCGGTCGATCGCAGTCGAGGCTGTTCTGCACAGGGTGGCTCGGGCCGTGGCGTTGCGCGGCCCGCCGCTGAGCAGGCCCCGTGGGGTGCGCTCTACCGGGAAGCCGAGGACGGCGTCGCGCCACTTGCCGCAGGGCAGGTTGGTGATGGCGTCGGGATAGGAACGGCAGGTCAGCGACGCGCCGCAACCGCCCCGCGCTCGACGACGCGAGTCGCCGACCTTCACGTGCCCGGCGTCGGTGTTGTGTCGGCGGCCTGCGTGGAGCGCCTCGCCTCGGCGGTCGGTGCCGCCTTCACCGTCGCCCTCGTCGACGAGAAGCGCGGCGTGACGCGGTGGACGTCGCGATTCACCTACCGCCCGTCGATCACCACGCGCCGGTTCGTCGAGCAGCGCGACGAGCACTGCCGCTTCCCCGGTTGCATGCGCCCGGGCGAGTTCTGCGATGCCGACCACGTCGTGCCGTACGCCGACGGCGGCGCCACGTCGGGTGAGAACCTGCAGCTGCTGTGCCGCCACCACCACCGTGCCAAGACGTTCGGCGGGTGGGCCGTGGCCATGCGCACCGATGGAGTGTGCGTCTGGAACTCGCCGACCGGCGCCTGGTACCGCACCGACCCCGCCGACCCGACGGCGTACGAAATCACCTCGCGCGAGGGTTACGCACTCATCGCCTGAGTGGGCCGCGAGAATGGCGACGTGAGGGCGGGGATGTGGGCTCCGGTTCACGCATCAAGACCGAGGGCTATGGCCAGTCGATGAACGTCATGGTGAACAAGCGCAGCGAAACCTGGTGGGAAGAGCAGTTGGAGCACGCGGGCTTCACGATCGACGACCGGCGGACAACCGACGGGCACCACACGATCCACGCGTCTGGCGCACTGACGCCCTACACCGCGTGCCCCGTTCCGGGAGAGTGTCCCGTCAGGGTTTGCGCCAGAGCACCTCACCGTGAGGAACACAGAACCAGCCGTCGGGGTGCTCGCCCCACGATCGCCACGCCGCCGCCATGACGTCCACGTCGTTCGATCCCGCGACAGACCCCTCCGCGAGCTGTTCGGTGAGGGCGGTCCGGCTCACACGGTCGGCCCACAAATCGGCCCACCAACGGCGCTCATCCGGTGTCGCGTACGTCCAGGTCGAACTGGATGCCCGAGCATCTACCAACTCGGCCGCGTGAGCCCAGGCCAGCAGGCGTCGTCCGGCGTCGGGCTCGCCGCCGTTGGCCCGCGCGGCGCGCGAGTAGCTCTGCCGCCATCGTTCGATTCCAGGTGTCTCCGGCCACCACGTCATGGCACCGTAATCGGCATCACGAACCGCGACGACACCGCCCGGCTTCGTCACGCGAGCCATCTCGCGCAGCGCCGCCACCGGGTCTGCGACGTGTTGAAGAACCTGATGGGCGTGAACGACGTCGAAGGTGTCGTCCGCGAAGGACATGCCGTGAACGTCCTCGACGGCGAACTCCATGTTCGTCACACCGGCGTCCTGCGCGGCGCGTCGTGACAACGACAGGATGTCTTCGCTCGTCTCCGCGACGGTGACGGAGCCGACGCGCCGCGCGAAGTCGACACTGATCGTGCCCGGCCCTGCGCCGACGTCGAGCAGATGGACCTCGGGCGTGAGGTGGGGCATGAGGTACGCGGCGGAGTTCTCAACGGTGCGCCAGGTGTGGGAGCGCAAGACAGGCTCGTCATGGCCGTGGGTGTATCGCGGGTTCTTTTCGTCGGTCATGGCTCGAGGGTGCCCCAGGATCCGACCTTCGCGCTGGGGCGGTTCAGTCGTCGGTCGCTACGGCGGTGTACGAGATGGCCTCATGCGAGGGTCAGCAAATCATCGCCTCGCGCTACGGACTCAGGTGAGATCGAGGCGCATGAGGTCGTCAGCCACCCGAAAACCGAGGAAGCGATACAGCGGTTTCGACATCTCCGACGGCGCGAGAACCACCCGCACCATGCCCTCAGCGCGGGCGTGCTCGACCCGTTCCGACATGAGTGCGGACGCGATGCCCTGCCGCCGGAACTCGGGGCTGAGGAAAACGTTCGCGGCGTGCACCCTGCGCGCGGGAGGGCGGCCCGGGCTCGGCATCCGCGAGTAGATGAGCGCGTTCGCCATACCCACTGGGCGTTCCTCGCTCGTCAGTGCGACGGTGGCGCGGCGGTGGTGACGCTCCGACCGCCACCACTCGTGGAAACGCTCGTCGAACTGGGTATCGGTGGCCGACACGTCATGCCATTCGTAACGCAGGGCCAAGAGGTCGCGCGCATTGGAACCTACCTCGGTGATGGTCACGCTGGGTGCACGCATGCCGCGAGGATAACCAACGATGTCGGTTGTGCGATGGAGCGAGCCGTCGTGACCGCATCGACGGCATCGAGCGCTACCAGGTCGGCGTGAGCGTCCAGGACCGGCTCTTCGTGGCCGTGGGTGTATCGCGCGTTGTCGTCGCTCATGGGGCGAGGGTGCCTCAGGTTTCGGCCCGCGCGCCGGAGCGGTTCAATCGTCGGTCGCCACGACGAGCCGCACGAGGTGGTTCGCGCGGTCGATGGCGACGAACTCGTGGAAGCCGCATGCTCCGATGACGAAACCGTAGTTGTGCTCGTGCGCGGTGCCCGGGTCGACCAACCGGTACAACGAGGTCTCAGACTCGAACCAGCCGAACACTTCGGCGAGACCGCCCCAGGCGGTGTCGCTCACGACGGAGCCGGAGTCGCTCCAGTCCTGCTCCGTGGCCCACCTCGTCAGAGTTGTGCGGGCTTCGTCAGCGGTGCACGGAACGAACTGATCCGGGCCGAGGCCCCACAGCCACCACCGGCCGTGCCGAATCCGGGACAGCGACGGTGAGTCCGGGTCGAATGGTGAGGCGTAGTCGTGCCCATACGCGCGATGTCGCACGAGCGCGCCCAGCAGCTCGGTGTCGTCAGCGATCTCCGACCTTGTTCGAAACACCACCGCGTCGACGCGCAGGAACGTGTCGTCGAGCGCGACGACCGCAGTATCGACGACGGCGAGCACTACGACGCCCGTGTGAACACCCCGACGACGAAGTCGGACTCGTCGTCACGCGCGTGCATCTCCCACGTCGCGAACAGCGCGTCGCGGCGCCACCCGGCGCCTTCCGCATCGGCCACGAACTGTTCCAGCGCGTACCCGCGGTTCGTGCCGAACCCGACGGCCAGACGCCCGCCGTCGCGCACGGCCCCGAACAACGCGGCAAGCGCCCGCGCCTGCGCGCCGTCCTCCATGAACGGCAACACGTTGCCCGCGCACACGACGGCGTCGAACGGCGCCCCGAGCGACTCGAGCAGCCCAGACGGCAACGCGCCGAGGTCGCCCTGCTCGAAGCGGATGTCCGGCCAGTCCTCACGCGCCGCGTCGAGCAGCACGGGGTCGAGGTCCACGCCGACCGGCGAGAGCCCCAGCGCCTCCATCGCGCCGCTGACGCGTCCCGGCCCGCACCCGGCGTCGAGCACCCGCGAACCGGGCCCGACGAGCGCCGCGACGAAGCGCGCCTCGCCCGCGAGATCCTCACCGTCGGCGGCCAGCCCACGCATCCGCTCGACGTACCAGGTCGAGTGGTTCGGGTCGTCCGCGATCGTGCGCGCCCAACTCGTCATCGGCGCTTCAGCCGCCGAACCCGTTCGGGTTGGCCGACTGCCAACGCCACGTGTCGACGCACATGTCGTCGATCGTCTTCTCGGCCTTCCAGCCGAGCTCCTCACGCGCGCGCGTCGGGTCGGCGTACGTGACCGGCAGATCGCCCGCACGCCGCGGACCCACCTCGTAGGGCAACTCCTTGCCGCACGCCCGCTCGAACGCGTGGAGCAGCTCGAAAACGCTCGTGCCCTGCCCGGTGCCGAGGTTGAAGGCGCGCGCCGACTCGCTCATCGCGTCGAGGTGGTCGAGCGCCGCAACGTGTCCGGCCGCGAGGTCGACGACGTGGATGTAGTCGCGCTCACCCGTGCCGTCCTTCGTGTCGTAGTCGTCACCGAAGACGCCCAGCTTCTCGCGCCGCCCCACGGCCACCTGCGCGATGTACGGCATGAGGTTGTTCGGGATGCCGCTCGGGTCCTCACCGATGAGCCCGCTCTCGTGCGCGCCGATGGGGTTGAAGTAACGCAGGAGCGCCGCCTTGAAACCGGGGCTCGCGGCCGCGACGTCCGTGACGATCTGCTCGATCATCGCCTTCGTCCAGCCGTACGGGTTCGTCGCCCGAAGCGGCTCGTACTCCTCGTGGTACGGCAGCGGCGCATCCGGGCCGTACACCGTCGCCGACGACGAGAACACGAACTTCTCCACGCCGTGTTCGGTCATCGCCGCGAGCACCGCGAACGTCGAGTCGAGGTTGTTCGTGTAGTACATGAGCGGCTTTTCGACGCTCTCGCCGACGGCTTTGTAGCCGGCGAAGTGGATGACGGCGTCGGGCTTCACGTCCGCGACGAGGGCGTCCGTGGCCGCGACGTCGGTGAGGTCGACCTCGTGACACGTCACCGGCTGCCCGGCGATCTGCTCCAGGCGCTCAAGCACCTTGGGGCTCGAGTTCGCGAAGTTGTCGCCGATGACGGGCTCGTGGCCCGCCTCGAGCAGGGCGAGCACGGTGTGGGAGCCGATGAAACCGGCACCGCCGGTGACGAGAACGCGCATGCCGCCAGGATACGGCCCCGACGTGACAGGTCGGGGGAGGCGGCGTCAGTGGCGGGGGAGGTGCTCCACGCGTTCGACGAACGAGCGCACCAGATGAGTCACCGTCTGCGGCGATTCGAGCGGTACCGCGTGCCCGGCGCCTTCGACCGTGTGCACCTCGGCGCCCGAAATGAGCTCCTCGAGCCGCCTGCTGCGATACGGCGGATTGACGGCGTCGTCCTCGCCGACGATGAGCTGTGTCGGAACTCGGAGGCTGTGGGCCTCTGGCTGTGTGCCGCGGCGGTTCGCGAACGCGCGGATCGCGTGGCGCAACTCGGCTCGCGACGACTGCCCGAACTCCTCGGCCCAGTGGTCGACCTCTCGCCGCACCTGCCCGCCGCGCAGGCTCGTCTCGCAGAAGAGCGCCTGCCTGAGTTTCGGGCGAACCGCCCACCCGCCGAGGCGCCGATAGCGATTGGCCAGGCGCAGGTACCAGTACGCGTCGTCGGGATCCTCCGCGTTCGCCGACGCCCCGAGCAAGGTGAGGGAACGGAAGAGTTCACCGCGCCGGGCCGCGAGCGGCAAGGCCGCCGAACCGCCCAAGCCGTGCCCGACGTAGTGCACTGGCCGGTTGATCGTCGAAAGAAGCGCCTCGAGGTCGTCGACGAGGTCGTTCATCGCGAACGGGCCGCGGGCCGACGTCAGCCCGTGCCCGCGCCAGTCGAAACTCACACAACGGAACTGCTGTTCGAGTGCGTCGAGTTGATGGTGGAAGAGAGACCCCGTGAAGAACAACCCGTGCCCCAGCACGACCACGGGGGCGTTCCGCGGGCCGGACTCGATGAAGTGGAGGGCCGCGCCAGGGCGCTTCAACTCGGCCACGGGCACTCCTTCCTCACGGGGTGAATCGCCGGTCGCTAGTCGGACGGGCGACTCGAAACCCTGCCCGAGAGGGTGAGAAGTCGGCTGGGGACGCACCGCGTCGCCTACGCCGCAGAGGGGCCTCGTCATCGGGCGACTCAACGGTAGGTGACGTACCCCTCGCGACCTTGGAGATGGCTGTGGTCGTTCACCGTGAGTGCCGTGAGTGTGCGCCCGACGAGGATCTTCGTCACGGACGCGTTGACCGTCGTGGCGCTGAGATTGTGCCAGACGGCCACCGCGGCGTCACTGACGCCCGCGGCGCCCGCACTCGAGACGGCGCGTTCCTTCGGCGAGCTCGTGAGCAGGTGCGAAGCCACCCACGAGATCGGTCCGCCGGACGACACGACGACGGCGTCCTGCCCCGAGGAAAGCCGCGACGTCACGCGCCCCAGCGCGAGCATGACGCGGTCGGTGAATTGGGCGAACGTCTCGTCGTAGTCGTCGTGCTCACCCGACGTCCACCGACCGGTGGCCTCGACGAACATCTCCTGGAACGCCCGACGCGGGTTGCCGCGGCGCGCGAGGTCGGCCTGCATGACGGCCTGGTTCGTGTACGCCGGTTTGTGCGTGTAGACGATGGCGTCGTGGTCGTACTCGTTCCACCCCTCGTCGATGTCGACGGGAGCCTCCCAGCCCGCCTCCTCCCACATGCGCGAACCCGTGACCCGCTGGCGCTGAAGCGAACCCGTGACCAGCAGGGCGGGCTTCACGCCGCACCCGGCGAGGGCGGCGCCCGTCATGCGCGCCTGCTCCTCACCGAGCGGCGACAGCTTGTCGTAGTCGCTGCGCCCGAAGCTGGCCTGGCCGTGACGCACGAGGTAGACGACGCTCACGCGCCGTCCCCGTTCGCGCCGATGAGCTTCTCGCAGCGCCACTCGAGGTAGTTGACCATCGGGCGGAACTGCTTGAAGACGGGGTTGTGCGTCTGCCCGTTCGCGTAGCGGTAGTAGATCTGCTGCGCGATGACGGCCAGGCGGAACAGCCCGAACACCTCGTAGAACAGCTGATCCTTCGGGTCGATCGTGCGCCCGGACTTCTCGGCGTAGTAGCTCCACACCTCGTCGCGCGTCATCATGCCCGGCGTGTGCGTCGGCTGACGGCGTGAGCCGCGCATGAATTCGTCGTCGTCGGCCTGCACCCAGTAGGCGAGGGCCCCGCCGAGATCCATGAGCGGATCGCCGAGGGTTGCCATCTCCCAGTCGAGGATGCCCAGGATGCGCGTCGGGTCGTCCTTGTCGAGCACGAAGTTGTCGAAGCGGTAGTCGTTGTGGATGAGGCAGTTCGCGACGTCCCGCGGCTGGTGCTCGTCGAGCCACGCCATGACCGTCTCGAACGAGCCGGTGCCGTGCTCCTCGCCGTGAGTGCGGGCCTTGCGGTAGCGCGCGGACCACCCCTCGACCTGACGACGCACGTAGCCCTCGCCCTTGCCGAACGACTCCAGCCCCGCGGCCTTCACGTCGACCGAGTGCAACGCGATGAGCTCGTCGATCGCCGTCTCGCACAGCCTGCGCACCCCGGCCTCGTCGAGGCCCATCTCCGGCGGGATCTCCTGACGCAGGATGATGCCGTCGAGGCGCCCCATGACGTAGAAGTCACTGCCGATGACCGACTCGTCGTCACAGAACGCCACCATCGGGGCGACGGCGGGAAAGTGCGGCGCGAGTGCGCGCTGGATGTCGTGCTCGCGGCGCATGTCATGTGCACCCTTGGCCTTGGTGCCCGAGGGCGGGCGTCGCAGGATGAGGTCGCGCTCCGGGTAGCGCAGGAGGTAGGTGAGGTTGCTCGCCCCGCCCGTGAACTGTCGCACCTCCGGCGTGCCGTCGAGAGCGCTCGTGTCGGCTTCGGGGTGCGCGTTCTCGCGCAGCCACTGCGCGACGGCGGCCACGTCGAACGCGTCCTCCTCGCGCATCGCTCCCGCGTTGGCCTCGACGTCGTCGAGCGTCGTCACTTCCCTGCACCCCCGGAGGTGGCGGCGAGGTAGGGCTTCAGCTCCTCGCGGGCGACCATGCCCAGGTGCACCTCGTCCGGACCGTCGGCCAGACGCAGCGATCGCGCGGTGGCGTAGGCGCTCGTCAGCGGGAAGTCGTCGGACATGCCGCCACCGCCGTGGATCTGGATGGCGAAGTCGATGACGTCGCACGCGATGCTCGGCACGATCGCCTTGATCGCGCTGACGTCGACGCGCGCGGCCTGCGTGCCGCCGTTGTCGAGCTTCCACGCGGCCTGCTGCACGAGCAGACGCGCCATGTCGATCTGGATGCGGGCCTTGGCCAGGCGCTCGCGGTTGCCGCCGAGCAGCATGAGCGGCTTGCCGAACGCGACGCGCTCCGTGCCGCGTGTGCACGCCCGCTCGAGAGCCATCTCGGCGAGGCCGAGCAGGCGCATGCAGTGGTGGATACGGCCCGGGCCGAGGCGTCCCTGCGCGATGGCGAACGCCTTGCCGGGGCCGGCGAGGATGTTCGAGACGGGCACGCGAACGTCCTCGAGGAGGACCTCGCAGTGTCCGAGAGGCTCGTCGAGCTGACCCATGACGGGCAGCGCGCGCTTGATCGTGACGCCGGGTGCGTCGGCCGGAACGAGGATCATCGAGTGACGCGCGTGACGGTCGGCGTCGGGGTCGCTCAGGCCCATGAAGACGAAGACCTTGCAGTCGGGGTGCGCGGCGCCCGAGCTCCACCACTTGCGACCGTTGATGACGACCTCGTCGCCGTCGATGACGGCCCGCGCGTCCATGTTCGTGGCGTCCGAGGAGGCGACCGCCGGCTCCGTCATGAGGAACGCCGAGCGGATCTTGCCCTCGAGCAGCGGCACGAGCCACTCCTCCTGCTGCTCCCTGGTGCCGTACTTGAGCAGCACCTCCATGTTGCCGGTGTCGGGGGCGTTGCAGTTGAAGATCATCGGCGAGAGCGGCGTGCGGCCGGTCTTCTCCGCGATGGCGGCATAGTCGATGTTCGACAGGCCCTTGCCGCCGCGCGTGCCGAAACGCTCGGCCCACTCGTCGCCCTCGCCCTCGGGCAGGAACAGGTTCCACAGGCCCGCTTCGCGCGCCTCGGCCTTGAGCTCCTCGATCTTCGGGTGAACGACGAACGAGTTCTCGCCCTTGGAGCGAAGCTCGGCGTAGTAGTGCTGAATCTCTTCTTCAGCGGGTTCGATGCGCTCGCGGACGAAGGCGTCCACCTCGTCGGCGAGTTCCTGGGCGCGGGGGGAGACGGTGAGATCCATGTCTTGACTGTAGTCACTCTATTGAGCAATGCTCAATAGAGTGAGCGAGAAGATTTCCACCGCCCCGACCAAGCGGGTACGCCTGACGAAGGACGAGCGCAGCAAGCAACTCGTCATCATCGGCCTCAAGAAGCTGGCGTACCGCCCCATCCAGGAGGTCTCGCTCGACGAGGTCGCCGCCGAGGCCGGCATCTCGCGCGCCCTGCTCTTCCACTACTTCCCGACGAAGGCCGCGTACTACGAGGCTGTCGTGCGCGCCGCCGGGCGCCGGGTCGTTCACACGGTGCAACCGGACGCCGACGCCACCGGGCGTGAAGCGCTGCGCCAGGTCATCACCCGCTACATCGCACGCATCGCGCGACGACGCGAGATCTACATCGCCCTCGTGCGCGGCAACCTCAGCGACTTCGGCGGCGCGGAGGCCGCGGACACGTGGCGCGGTCGCGTCACCGACTTCGTCCTCGACGCCCTTGCCGACGACGGCGTGAGCGCCAGTCCTGTCACGATCCGCGGCTGGCTCGCCTACGTCGAAGACCTGGCCCTGTCGTGGACGAGCGGCGAGGCCGAGGGCGAACGCCCCGGCCGTGACGAACTCGTCGAGCACTGCGAGGCCGCGCTCGGCGCCCTGCTCGCGGTGAGCCGCATCACCCCCTTGCCGTGGGGCGAGAACCCCACCGCCTGAACCACTCGACACCCGACGAACCGCACCAAGGAGAAGAACGATGCGCGCAGTACAGGTCACCACGCTCGACGGCCCGTCGGCCGTCGAGATCAACGACATCGCCGAGCCCACCCCGGGCAAGGGCGACGTTCTCGTCGAGGTGCGGGCCGCGGGCCTGTGCTACCCCGACTCGCTGCTGACGCGCGGGCTCTACCAGATGAAGCCCGAGCCGCCCTTCGTCCTCGGTTCCGAGGTGGCGGGCGTCGTCGTCAGTGCCCCGGACGGTTCGGGGTTCAGTGAGGGCGACCGCGTGGTCGCGTTCCCCGGCTTCGGTGGCCTCGCCGAGCGCGTGGCCGTGCCCGCGCCGTTCGTCTTCGCGCTGCCCGACGGCGTCTCCTTCGAGGAGGGCGCGGCCCTGCCGATGAACTACCTCACCGTGCAGTTCGCGCTCGATCGACGCGGCCGCCTCGCCGAGGGGGAGACCGTGCTCGTCCACGGAGCCGCCGGCGGCATCGGCATCGCGGCGATCCAGCACGCGAAGGCGCGCGGGGCCAAGGTCGTCGCCGTCGCGTCGAGCGAAGCCAAGCGCGAGATCGCGACGGCTGCGGGCGCCGACCACGCCATCGCGCCGGAGGGTTTCAAGGACGCCGTCATGGAAATCACCGAGGGCCGCGGCGTCGACATCGTCGTCGACCCGGTCGGCGGCGACCGCTTCACCGACTCCCTGCGCAGCCTCGGCGTCGAGGGCCGCATGCTCGTGCTCGGCTTCACCGGCGGCTCGATCCCCGAGGTCAAGGTCAACCGCCTGCTACTCAACAACATCGACGTCGTCGGCGTCGGCTGGGGTGCGTTCTGGATGCCCCGGCCCGAGACGGTGCCCGAGCAGTGGAAGGCCATCGAGCCCCTCGTCGCGAGCGGCGCGCTCAAGCCGGTGCTCGGCCCCGTGCGTCCGCTCGAGAAAGCCGGCGAGGCCATCGCCGAGATGGAGGAGCGCCGCGCCGAGGGCAAGCTCGTCCTCACGCTCTGACGCGCGAGCGGCCGCCGCCTCGTGAAAAGGTGGAGTCATGTCGTGGAGTCCTGAGCAGATCGCCGTCGTCGAGTCCGCGAGGTTCGCGTCGGTCGCCGCCGGCGGGTACCACGCGGACGACGTCGAACGCCTGCGCGTGCGCGCCCTGACGGCGATGCGCAAGGCCAAGCCGTTGCCCGACCTCGACGCCATGGCGCTGCGGCGCGCACCCCGCGGCGGTGTCTCCCCGACGCAGGTCGCGGGCTTCCTCACCCTCATGTCGGTGTGGTCGGCCACCACCGTCGTCGAGCACCCCGACGAGGTGGCGCGCCGCGAGCGCGACGCCGAGATCGCCGCGCTGACGACACGGGACGACGACACGACGCTGCGCTGGACGCACGAGCAGATGGACCTCGTGCGCGAGAAGAAGTTCACCCTCGTCGGGCGCGCCTCGACGAGCTACGACGAACACGACGTCGACGACTACCTCGACTCGGTCGTCATCGCGATGCGCCGTGGCGTCGAACTGCCCGATCCGCAGTACGCGCGGTTCGACTCGGCGGGGCTGCGCCGAGGGTACGACCCCAAAGAGGTCGACGACTTCCTCGACGAGATCGCCCACATGCAACCGGAGGGCTGATGAGCGACCAGACGCACGAGCAGGAGCGCGAGATCAAGGCCAAGGTGGCCGCCGAACTGCGCGAGGCGACGGTGGCCGAGGCCTCGGCCGAGGAGTTGCCCGACGAGAACACCGTCTCCAAGGCGGCCGTCTACCTCAACACGAAGCTGCCCAAGACCCGCACCATCGCGCAGGCACTCGTGCGCGACGAAGCGGGCGGCGTCATGCTGTGCGAGCTCTCGTACAAGCGCTTCTGGGATCTGCCCGGCGGCGTTGTCGACCCCCACGAGTCGCCCGCACACGCGGTGGTGCGCGAACTCGACGAGGAACTCGGCGTCAAGGCCACCCTCACCGGGCTGCGCGTCGTGTCGTGGCTGCCGCCGTGGCGCGGCTGGGACGACGCGATGCTCTACGTCTTCGAGGCCACGCTCGACCGCTCGAGTGACGACTTCACCCTGCAGCGCAAGGAGATCGCCGGCATCCACCACGTGGCGCCCGGCGACCTCGACGACCACGTCGCGGCGTACACGGCCAAGGTGATCCGCCAGGCGGTCGCGGCCGCCGACGCCGGACGCTTCGGCGTCTACCTCGAGAACGGCGAAGCGCCCGACTGGGCGTGATCGGGGCTCAGTAACGCGACATCGTCGGCCCGCCCGGGCGACCCGGGCCGCGGCGGTCGTAGCCGCGCGGCGCAGGACGGCGGGTGTCGTCGTCGGTGTCGAAGAAGAGGCCCAGCACCCACGACACGAACGTCACGACGAGGGCGCCGAGCACTGCCGTCGGCCAGAACTGGTCGACGTGGAAGTCGAGACCGAACACTCCCGCGAGCCACGACGTCAAGGCCAGCATGGCCGCGTTGATGACGAAGATGAACAGCCCGAGCGTCACGATGAGGAACGGGAAACCGAAGAACTTAGCGACGGGCCGGACGACGGCGTTGACGAGGCCGAAGACCGCCGCGACGACGGCGATGGTGAGCACCTTCGAGGTCGTCGTACTCGCGCCGTCGGCCAGCGTGATGCCCTCGACGAGCGCTGCGGCGGCCCAGAGTGCGAGGCCGTTGATGGCGATCTTGAGCAGAGTGCGCATGTCTCCAGTGTGACCCCGGTGGCTGTGTCGCAGGTGGGAGGACCCCTGAATCGCCGTCGCCGTGCGTCGGTTACCGACCGCCCGAGATGCCGAAGCCAGCGCCCTGCGGATCGGTGATCACCGCGGTGAGGATGCCGCCCGGAGCCTCGTTCGGTCCGGTGACGATCCGGCCACCCGCCGAGCGAGCCCGGCCGAGGGCATCATCCACGCTCGGCACTGTGAAGTAGCTGAGCCACGCCGGACCCTCCCGTCCACCGAGCTGCATGATGCCTCCCGCAGCCTGGCCGTCGATCTCGACGATCTGATACCCGCCCGATTCGCCCATCTCCAGCTTCTCGCCGGTGTTCCAGCCGAATACCGACGCGTAAAAGGCCACGGCGGCCTCCGGGTCAGTGGTCGTCAACTCGTGCCAGCTGCCGTGGCCGATGCGCTCGGGTTCGAACGCTCGCGAGTTCGGCGGCTCCTCCGGCGGGCGTGGGGCCATGATCGAGAAGACGGCACCTTGGGGGTCGGCGACGACGGCGAAGCGGCCGGTGTCCGGAATGTCGCTGGGCTCCATGAGTACCGCCCCGCCCGCTTCGGCGACGGCTCGGGCCGACGCGTCGGCGTCCGCAACCTCAAGGTAGAAGACCCAGTTCGGCGGTGGTTCCCCCTCCTGGTCGGCGAGCCGCATCATGCCCGCCACGCCGTTGCCGTCGGCGTCGAGGCCCACGACGTAGTCGGAGCCGCCTTCGTTCGCCGTCTGCCAACCAAGGACGGCAGCGTAGAACTCGCTCGCCGCCTCGAGGTCGTCGGTGCCCAGTTCGTACCAGCAGGGCGGGCCGGGTCGTGCCGTGTAGGTGCTCGCCATCGTCGTTCCCCTTCCGTGGCGGCTCGCGGGGCGAGCCGTCGGGATCTCACCGCCGGACGGCAGCTTCTTCGACGGTAGAGCGGCGGTCCGGGCATGGCAACGGATCGAGCCGACTTCGTGCGACCGTATGGTGGGGCCCATGACAGACGAGACCCTCGCCACCCCCGTCCGACTGCGTACGACGCTCGACTCGGTGCCCGGCTACAAGCCCGGCAAACCGGCCGCAGCTGAGGGGGACACGGTCGTCTACAAGATCTCGAGCAACGAGAACCCGTACCCGCCGCTGCCGTCCGTCGTCGAGGCCGTCCACGAGGCCGTGGCGACGATGAACCGCTACCCCGACATGGCCTCCTCGGAGCTCACGCACGCGCTCGCGCAAAAGCTCGGTGTCAGTGACGACGAGGTCAGCTTCGGCACCGGATCGGTCGGCATCCTCGCCGCGCTCATCGCCATCACGTGCGAGCCGGGTGACGAGGTCGTCTACGCGTGGCGCTCGTTCGAGGCCTACCCCATCGTCACCGCGCTGACCGGTGCACGCTCGGTTCAGGTGCCCCTCGACGCCGACTCCCGCCACGACCTCGACGCCATGGCAGCCGCCGTCACCGATCGCACCCGCCTGCTCATCGTGTGCACCCCGAACAACCCCACCGGCCCCAGCGTTCGTACCGACGAACTTCGGGCCTTCATCGAGAAGCTTCCGAAGGATCTGCTCGTCGTTCTCGACGAGGCCTACCTCGAGTTCGTCGAGGCCGACGACGCTCCGGACGCGCTCGCGTTCTACCGGGAGTTCCCCAACGCCGTCGTGCTGCGCACGTTCTCCAAGGCCTACGGCCTGGCGGGGCTGCGCGTCGGCTACGCCGTGGCGCGCCCGCGCATCACCGAGGCCCTGCGCAAGGCGGCCACGCCGTTCGGCGTCAACGACATGGCACAGAAGGCGGCTGTCGCCAGCCTCGCTGCGTACGACGAACTCGAGGAGCGCGTGCAGGCCCTCGTCGCCGAGCGCCGACGCGTCGTCGAGGCGCTCGCCGAGCCGACCTCAACATCCCCGACACGCAGGCCAACTTCGTCTGGCTGCCGCTCGGCGAGCGCACGGAGGAGTTCGCCGGCGTCGCGAAGGACGCCGGACTCGTCGTGCGTCCGTTCGCGGGGGAGGGCGTGCGCGCCACCATCGCGGAGCCGGAGGCCAACGACCGCCTCGTCGACGTTGTGAAGGGTTTCGTCGGCACTCGATGACCACATGGTGAAACTCGCCGCTCACCCCTCGAAATCCGCGGCGGCGCAAGGAAAAAGTGACGCGCGGGTAGTGCTTCGCAGGTCGTTTCGTCGGGTACCGTCATCATCTGTGGCGTGACCTGCGTCACAAGATCCCGACGAGGTGGTACGGCGCATCAACCGTCCACCACCGAACGCGGGGGTGACGCATCGTTCGCCTCCGCCGAGGAGGAACGATGACGATCTCCGGAGCATCGGAAGGCATCGACGGCGTCACGCACGTCGCAGGCCATAAGCTCGACGGTTTGCCCGACGTCACGGACGGCGGCCCGGACATGGTGCAGCTCATTGCACCCGACGGTTCGCGCACGCCGATGTCGAGCGTCAACGAGCCGTACATGGAAGCGCTCAAGGCCATCACGGCCGAAGAGGTGCGCGCCATGTACCGCGACATGGTGCTCGTGCGCCGGTTCGACATCGAGGGCTACAGCCTCCAGCGCCAGGGTGAGCTGGGCCTGTGGCCGCAGCTCCTCGGCCAGGAGGCCGCGCAGGTCGCCGCCGGCCACGCCATGCGTGAGCAGGACTTCGCCTACCCGGGCTACCGCGAGCACGGCGTCGCCTTCTGCCGCGGCATCACGCCCGCGCAGGTCTTCGCCACCTACCGCGGTGTGAGCCACGGTGGCTGGAACCCGGCCGACCACAACTTCGCCACGTTCACCATCGTCATCGGCAACCAGATGCTCAACGCCGCCGGCTACGCCATGGGCGTGCGCCTCGACGGCCTCGTGGGCACCGGAGACGACACGAAGGACACGGCCGTCATCGCGTTCACGGGTGACGGTGGCACGAGCCAGGGTGACTTCAACGAGGCCATGGTCTACGCGGCCGTCAACCACTCGCCGATGGTCTTCTTCATCCAGAACAACGGTTGGGCGATCAGCGAGCCCAACACGCGTCAGTTCATCATTCCGCCGTACAAGCGCGCGGACGGCTTCGGCTTCCCCGGTGTGCGCACCGACGGCAACGACGTGCTCGCCACCTGGGCCGTCACGCGCCGCAGCCTCGACAACGCACGCAGCGGGCTCGGCCCGACGCTCATCGAGGCCTTCACCTATCGCATGGGCGCCCACACGACGTCCGACGACCCGACGCGCTACCGCGAGGACGCGCACGTCGAGGCGTGGAAGGCCAAGGACCCGATCGCGCGTCTGCGCGCCCTGCTCGAGCGTGAGAACCACGCCGACGCGTCGTTCTTCGACGATGTCGACGCCGAGGCGAAGGATCTGGCCGCCGGTTGGCGCCGCTCCTGCGTCGAGATGGCCGACCCGGAGATGACGGCGATGTTCGACCACGCCTACATCGACCTCGACCCGCAGCTGCGCGCGCAGCGCGAGGAGTTCGCCGAGTACCTCGCGTCCTTCGAGGAGGCGAGCGCGTGAGCACGTCGGAGACCGCTGAGAAGGCTCCCGTTCGCGCCAAGAAGCCGCCGAAGCTCTCGCTCGCCCGCGCTCTCAACGCGGCGATGCACGACGCGATGGTGGCCGACGACAAGGTCGTCGTCATCGGTGAGGACGTCGGTGACCTCGGCGGCGTCTTCCGCCTCACAGACGGCCTCAAGCGCGAGTTCGGCGAGCGCGTCATCGACCCACCGCTGGCCGAGTCCGGCATCGTCGGTTCGGCCGTCGGTCTCGCGATGCGCGGCTACCGCCCGATCGTCGAGATCCAGTTCGACGGCTTCGTCTACCCGGCCTTCGACCAGATCGTCAGTCAGGTGAGCAAGCTGCACAACCGCACCGGTGGCGCGGTGAAACTGCCGATGGTCATCCGCATCCCGTTCGGTGGCGGCATCGGCGCCGTCGAGCACCACAGCGAGTCGAACGAGTCGTACTTCGTGCACACTGCCGGCCTGCGGGTCGTCGTCTGCTCGCGGCCCGTCGACGCGTACTGGATGATGCGCCAGGCCATCGACTCCGACGACCCGGTCGTGTTCTACGAGCCCAAGCGTCGCTACCACGAGCCGAGCCCCGACCAGCTCGATCTAGCAGCCGGCCCGCAGCGCGACCTGTACGAGGCCGAGGTTCTGCGCGAGGGCACCGACCTCACGCTCCTGGCCTACGGCCCGATGGTGCGCACCTGCCTCGACGTGGCCAAGGCCGCCGAGGAGGAGGGACGTTCCCTGGAGGCCATCGACCTGCGCACGCTCTCGCCGCTCGACGAGGAGACGATCTGCGAGTCGGTTCGCAAGACCGGTCGCGCCGTCGTCGTCCACGAGGCCGCCCGCACGCTCGGTATGGGCGCCGAGATCGCCGCCATCATCCAGGAGAAGTGCTTCTACTCGCTCGAAGCGCCGGTGCAGCGCGTCACGGGATACGACATCCCGTACCCGCCGAGCCGCCACGAGCGCGAGTACCTTCCCGGCCTCGACCGCATCCTCGATGCCGTCGACGCAGCCTTCAGCTTCTAGGAGACACGCCAGTGCCTGTTCTGCAGTTCCCCTTGCCCGATCCCGGTGAGGGCCTCGTCGAGGCCGAGATCGTCACGTGGCACGTCGCCGCGGGCGACACCGTGGAGGTCAACCAGCCCGTCCTCGAGATCGAGACGGCCAAGTCGCTCGTCGAGCTGCCCATTCCGTGGGAGGGCAAGGTCGTCGAGATCCTCGTTCCCGAGGGTGAGACCGTCGAGGTCGGTACGCCGATCGTGACGATCGAGGTCGGCGGCGACGTCGACGTTGCCGAAGCCGAGGCCGCCGTCGACGGTGCTGCCGAGGTCGACGCCTCGACGTCCGAGTCGCCGGCCGAAGAAGCGGCTGACGACATGCAGGCCTCCGCCGAGGTCGCGCCCCCGGCCGACGACGCTCCGGCGGCCACGGCAGCCGAGGGCGACGAGGAGCCGCAGCAGAAGACCCTCGTCGGGTACGGCCCGACGGCGTCCAGCACGAGCCGCCGCGCCCGTCGCAACCGCCCGGACGCAGGTGAGCGTGCGCTCGCCGCCCCGGCGACGCGCGGTTTCGCGAAGGCGCAGGGCGTCGACATCGACGAGGTGAAGGCCTCCCGTGACGACGGTGTCGTCAGCCGTGACGATGTGTCGGCTGCGGCAGGAGCGTCGACTCCCCGCCACATGCGTCCCGACGCGCCTACGGCGCCGGCTGCCCCGAGCGCGGTCGACGCCGCTGCGGCGGCTCGCTCGACGGCCCCCGAGCGTCCGGTCGTTCCGGCAGCGGCCCCGGCTGCTTCGGGTGGCCTGACGGACGAGCGTCTGCCGATCAAGGGTGTGCGCAAGGTGACGGCCCAGGCGATGGTGAGCAGCGCGTTCACCGCGCCGCACGTCAGCGAGTTCTACACCGTCGACATGACGCGCACGATGGAGTTCGTCAAGGAGTTGCAGCGCGACCGCGAGTTCCGCGACGTCAAGGTGACGCCGAACCTCATCGTCGCGAGGGCGTGCCTCATTGCGATGAAGCGCGAGCCGATGATGAACGCGCTGTGGGACGAGGCGAACGCCGAGATCGTCATGCGCTCCGAGGTGAACCTCGGCATCGCGGCGGCCACCGACCGTGGCCTGCTCGTGCCGAACATCAAGGGCGCCGGACGCTTCGGGCTGCTCGACCTGGCGCGCGAGATGGCGAAGCTCATCGACATCGCCCGTCACGGCAAGCCGAGCCCGGCCATCCTCAACGGCGGCACGTTCACGATCAGCAACATCGGCGTCTTCGGAGTCGACGCCGGAACGCCGATCATCAAGCCCGGTGAGAGCGGCATCCTGGCCATCGGCACGGTGCGTCCGATGCCGTGGGTCGTCACGAACGACGCCGGTGAGCAGGACATCGCGATCCGCCAGGTGGCCCAGCTCTCGCTGAGCTTCGACCACCGCCTCATCGACGGCGACGTCGGCTCGCGCTTCCTCTCGACGGTCGGCCAGATCCTCGAGAACCCCGCGAAGGGCATTGCCTGGGCCTGACGCCGCCCGTGTGGCAGGGCGGGGACTACGCTCGGGGCGGGCCGCAGTCAGGCGGCCCGCAGGGCGGAGATGGGAAGCCGATGCGTGATCAGTGGGTCAAGCGGCTGAGGTTCCAGCACGCGGGGCAGGTCGTTGTCGCCGCATTCGCGGCAGCGGTCGCGGTCGGCACGGCGTTGCTCATGCTGCCGATCGCCACCACGGCGCCCGGCTCTGCGCCCGTCGTCACCGCTGTGTTCCACGCGACGAGCGCCGTATGCGTCACCGGCCTGTCGACCGTTGACACGCCGAACTACTGGACGCCGTTCGGCCAGGTCGTCATCCTCGTCCTCATCCAGATCGGCGGCTTCGGCGTCATGACGCTCGCGTCGCTGCTCGCCATCGTGCTGACGAAGAAGCTCGGGCTGCGCAGCCGCCTCACAGCTGCTAGCGAGACGAAGGCCGAGGGTCTGGGCGACATCCGCAGCGTGCTGTTCGGCGTCGTGCGCGTGACGTGCGCCGTCGAGATCCTCGTCGCGACAGCCCTGACTCTGCGATGGTGGCTCGGCTACGGCCATTCGTTCGGCCGTGCCGCGTACCTCGGTGTCTTCCACGCCGTTTCGGCGTTCAACAACGCCGGTTTCGCGCTGTTCAGCGACAATCTCATGGGTTACGCGCGTGACGTGTGGATCATTGCGCCCATCAGCGCCGCGATAATCCTCGGTGGGCTCGGGTTCCCGGTCATTATGGAGGTGATCCGGGTCCGCAGGCGGCGCCGTTGGAGCCTGCACACGAAGATCACCCTCATGATGTCGACGACGTTGCTGCTCATCGGCGCCGTCGTGATCACCGCAGTGGAGTGGAGTAACCCGAAAACGCTCGGCCAGATGGGCCTCGGCGAGAAGCTCCTCGTGGGCACGTTCCACAGCGTCTCGCCGCGCACCGCGGGATTCAACGCGTGGGATTACGGCCAGGTCGACGAAGGCACCCTCTTGTCGACGATCATCCTGATGTTCATCGGTGGAGGATCCGCCGGTACTGCGGGCGGCATCAAGGTGACGACGTTCTTCCTCCTGTTCGTCGGCATCGTCGCCGAGATGCGCGGGGAGACGCATGCGACGATCTTCGAGCGGCGCATCGCCGATCGCACGATGCGTCAGGCGCTCAACGTCGCCCTCATCGGCATCGCGGCCGTCGTCGCCTCGACCCTGATCCTCACGCAGATATCCGACATTCGCCTCGCCGAGTTGCTGTTCGAGTCGACGTCAGCGTTCGCGACGGTCGGGTTGTCGACCGGTGTCACGGCCAAGCTGCCGGATGCCGGTCAGCTGCTGCTCGTCGCGCTCATGTTTCTGGGACGCCTCGGGCCGATCACCCTCGTCTCTGCGTTGGCGCTGCGCGAGAGCACACGCCGCTACACCTACCCGGAGGGGCGCCCGCTCATCGGCTGAGCGACCCACGCGCCGGACGTCAGTCGTCGGTCTCCCGGGCGGCCAGCTCGCGCATCGCTCCGGCCAGGCGGGCGTACTCGTGGCGCTTGGCCCACTCGGCCTTCTTGGCCTGCGACTTCTTCGCATTGCGGCGCGCCCCCACACCCCAGACGACGGCCAGGACGATGGGGAACCAGACCTTCGGATGGTCGAGCAGCCACACCACCCAGCCGGGCGGAGTCCAGTCCGGCCACGGGATGCTCGGCAGACTCGGCCACGGAATGTCGGGCCAGTTGATGTTGGGCAGATCGGGCCACGGGATGCTCGGCAGCGAGATGTTGGGCCAGTCGATGTCGGGCACGAGCGGCGCGAGCAACTCGACGATCCACGCGATGACGGTGGCGATGATCTCCGTGATGACCGGCGCGAGCAGGAGCATCACGATGGCCCACCCGCTCTTGCCGAGCCCGCCGAGCAGCGGGTACACGACGCGCTTCCACGGGGACGCGTCCATCGCGTCCTGACGACGGGCAGCTGGGGAGTCCTCGGGCGGCTCGAAGGCGACGACCTCGTCCTCGGTCTTGAGGTGGATGTCGGTGAGGTGACGCCCCAGCGGGTCGGCCGTGATGTCGAAGTACGGCTTCGTCGCGGACGAACTCGAGGTGAACTTGCCGTCCGGCAGCGAGCGCGCCATCGGTGCCTTGCGCGAACCGATGCTCTGGTGGCGCGAGATCGTGCGCCCGTCACGGGTGATGACGAGCCCCTGGCGCTGCCACTGCTCCTTCATGCCGAGCATCGGGCGCACCCGACCGGCAAGGCGCCCCAGCCGTCCGTCGGCCTTCTTCGCCGCCTCAGTCTGCGCGAGCGCTTCGGGCGAATCGTCCTCGTCGGGTTCGGGGTAACTCGGGTCGATCTGGCGCAGTTCGTCATGCCATCCGACGTACGCCTCGAAGCGGCCGAGGCCCGGATGGTCCAGGCCCCAGTTCTCCATCTTCGATCCTCATCGCGCTCACGAGTGGTCGGCGTGCGCCGACATTCCATCACACGCAAATGCCCGCCCCGGCAGAGCCGAAGCGGGCATTTGAGGTGACGTCGTTCAGTCGTCCGATCGACGGTGACGCGGGGTCTTGTGCGCGACGTCCTCGCCCTTCTCGCGAAGTTCCACACGAACCTCGGCGTCGTGGACGGCCTCCGGGACGGGCTGACCGTCCGCGGCGATCTCCTCCATCGTCGGCGCTGCGCACCACGCGGAGCCCGTACCGACGACCTCCTCGGCCGGCGAGGTGCCACTGACGTGACCGTCGGCAGCGCGAGTGGTGGCGGGAGCCTCGCTATCGTCGACGCCGCCCACGCTCGCAGCAGCAGCGGCGGCCTCGCCCTCGGCCTTCGACTTGGCCGCAGCAGCGGCCGCCATGCCGGACTGCGTGCGCAGCTCGATCTTCGGCAGGAGCAGCAGCACGAGGAAGCCGAGGACGGAAATGCCCATCGCCGTGAGGAAGACGTGGTCCATGGCGTCCGCGAAGCCCGCCTCGAACGGGTGCGCGATGGCCTTCGGCAGACGCGAGATGACGGACGAGTCCTCACTCACCGAGTTGAGCGCAGCGCCACCACCCTTCGGGTTCGCGAGACCCTGGACGATGCCGTAGGCCTCCTTGTCGGCCATGAGCGTCTTGTCGCCGAGCGCGGTCTGCAGAGCCTGCTTGAACTCCGGCGTCGCGGCGGCCGCCGTCATGTTCTCCTTGATGCGGTCGCCGACCGTCGAGAACAGCATCGACAGGAAGACGGCGACACCGATGGTTCCACCCATCTGGCGGAAGAACGTCGCGGACGACGTGGCCATACCGATCTCGCGCGGCGACACGGCGTTCTGCACGATGAGCGTCAGCGCCTGCATGCAGTTACCGAGGCCGAGGCCGACGAGGAGCATGAACGCCATGACGACCCACAGCTCGGAGTCGGCGGTGATGTGCGACAGCGCGAACATGCCGATCGACAGCAGGGCCGTACCGATGATCGGGAAGATGCGGATGACGCCGGTGCGCGCCGTGATCTGACCCGAAATGATCGAGGCCGACATCATGCCGAGCACGAGCGGAAGCATCATGAGGCCGGACTTCATCGGCGACGCGCCGTGCACGATCTGCATGTAGAGCGGCAGCATCATCATGGCGCCGAACATCGCCATGCCGATGATGATCGAACCGACGATCGTCACCGAGATGGCGCGGCTCTTGAAGATGCGCAGCGGGATGAGCGCGTCGTCTTTCATGCGCGCCTCGACGGCGATGAACAGCAGGATGCCGATGATGCCGATGACGAAGCAGGCGATCGACTTCGTCGAGTCCCAGCCCCACGTGCGGCCCTGCTCGGCCACCGTCAGGAGCGGCACGAGGCCGATGACGAGCGCAGCCGCGCCCAGGTAGTCGACGCGAGCCGCGCGGCGCTCGTGGTGCAGGTGCAGCGTGCGCGCCACGAGCAAGAACGCGACGACGCCGAGCGGCACGTTGATGAGGAAGACCCAGCGCCAGCCCGTCAGGCCGAGGATGGAGCTCTGCTCGGCGAAGAAGCCGCCGATGACCGGGCCGAGCACCGACGTCGTACCGAAGACGGCGAGGAAGTAGCCCTGGTACTTGGCGCGCTCACGCGGCGGCAGGATGTCGCCGATGATGGCGAGAGCCAGCGACATGAGGCCGCCGGCGCCGATGCCCTGGATCGCACGGAACGCGGCGAGCTGGTACATCGTGTCCGCGAACGAACAGGCGAGCGAGCCGATGATGAACGTGACGATGGCGAACAGGTAGAACGGGCGACGCCCGAACATGTCCGACAGCTTGCCGTAGAGCGGCGTCGCGATCGTCGAGGTGATGAGGTAGGCCGTCGTCACCCACGCCTGCGCGGACAGCCCGTGCAGGTCGTCACCGATGGTGCGGATCGCGGTGGAGACGATGGTCTGGTCGAGGGCGGCGAGGAACATGCCCATGAGCAGCCCGTAGAGGATGCGCATGATCTGCGCGTGGGTGAATTCGCCGGCTGCGGGCGCGGGGGCCGGCGGCGCTGCGGGTGACGTCACGTGTCGTTCCTTCGTGAGGAGTCGGTGGTGGGGGAGGCGGTGTCGGCCGCGGGCGCCACGTAGGCGTCGAGCGAGTCCGAGAACTTGGTGAGGAGCCGTTCGAACTCGAGCGCTTCGTCGCTGCTCCAGTCGGACAGGAGCGACTGCACCCAGCGGGCGCGGCGCTCTCGCATGTCCTCGATGAGGGCGGTGCCTTCGTCGGTGAGGCTGACGAGCTGGGCTCGCCCGTCCTCGGGATCCTGGATCTTGGCCACGAGGCCGCCTCCGGAGAGGGCGCTCACCTGACGGCTGACGGTCGAGACATCCGAGTGGATGACCTCGGCGAGTGCGGAGACGCGCAGCGGCTCGGCCGCGAGGGCGTAGAGCAGCGGGATCGACCCTTGTTCGGCGTGGGGGTGGGGGCGTGGGAGGCGACGCTTGTGCGCGCTGAGCGCTTTGAACGTGCCCACGAGCGACGTGGCGATTTCGCGCGCCACGGCTCGGTCGACGGTCATGGTGTCCTTCGCGGGGTGGGTGGTGCCGCGTCGGACGACGGGCGTTCCTTGGCGCGAACAACTATATGTTTGGTTGTGCCATACAAGCAAACCGTGGCGCCCGCGAGGCCGTGATCGGCTTGTCGGGGCCGGACCGTAGGCTTGGAACCATGTCGACGAACGCCCCCGAAACGCCCCGTGTCGGCTCTGCTGCGTCCACGTCGCGGGGCTCGGCTTCGGGGGTCAGCGGCCCTCAGGTTCTCCTCGTCCTCCTCTGCGTCGCGGTCGTCGTGGCTGCGGCCACCATCGTCTTCACCGGCGCGAGCAAGGCCCAGCAGCTTCTCGACTCGGGTGCCCTCGTGCGCTGGGGCATCGCCGTGTTCAAGCCGGTCGCGGACGTCGCGATGGCGGCCACGATCGGATTCGCCGCGCTCGGTGCCTTCGTCGTGCCCGAGGGCAGCAAGACCGCTCGTGTTGCTCGGGCCGGACGCTGGGCCGCCATCAGCGCCACGCTGTGGTTCGCGTCGCTCGTCGTCGTCAGCTTCCTCTCCTACGGCGACCTCGCCGGTTTGCCCGTGAGCAGCCCCGGGTACGTGGGGCAGTGGTGGAGCAACACCTGGCAGATCGAGCTGCTGCGCAACCCCGCCCTGACATCGCTCGCGGCCCTCGTCATCGCGCTCGTGTGTTGGTGGAGCGCCACCCGCGTCACGCTCGCCTGGATGACGGGGCTCGGTTTCCTCGCACTGTGGCCCATTGCGCTCAGCGGGCACGCGGCCGGATCGACCGATCACGAGACGGCCGTCGACTCGCTCATCCTGCACATCGCGCCGGTCGCCGCGTGGGTCGGCGGCATCATCGCGCTCGGCGTGATGTGGCCGCGCCTCGGCAAGGGAGCCGCGGCGTCGGTGCGCCGTTTCTCGGCCGTCGCCACGTGGTGCATCGGCCTCGTCGGTCTGTCGGGTGTTCTCGCTTCGACCCTGCGCGTGCACGAGATCGGCGAGTACTTCTCGACGCGCTACGGCCTCGTCATCGTGGCCAAGGCCGTGTGTCTTCTCGTGCTCGGCATCATCGGTTGGCAGCAGCGCCGCCGCGTCGTCGCCGTCCTCGAACGTGACGCCTCGGACAAGCCGAGCAAGGCCCTGTTCGCACGCCTCGCGTTCGTCGAGGCTCTCGTCATGGGTGGCGCGATGGGCCTCGCCGCCGCCCTGGCCCGCTCCGCCCCGCCGGTCGGTGAGGTGACGGAGAGCTCCAACCGCATCGTCAACCTCACGGGCTACGCGGCACCGCCGCCGCTCTCGGCCGAGAACTTCTTCGGCCAGTGGCGCATCGAGTGGCTGTTCACGGTCGTCGCGGTCGTCGCCATCGTCCAGTACGTGCGGTGGGCCGAGCGCCTGCGCCGCCGCGGTGACGACTGGCCGATCCACCGCACCATCCTGTGGGTCGTCGCCTGGCTCGTCTTCCTCGTCACGGTCAACGGCGGAGCCGGCGTCTACGGGCGCGTCATGATGAGTGTCCACATGGCCGGCCACATGGTCATCTCGATGACGGTGCCCGTCCTCCTCGTCA
This sequence comes from Dermacoccus abyssi, assembly GCF_003515945.1. Lineage (GTDB taxonomy): Bacteria > Actinomycetota > Actinomycetes > Actinomycetales > Dermatophilaceae > Dermacoccus > Dermacoccus abyssi. Next base: position 169,962 of record NZ_QWLM01000004.1, on the reverse strand, counting down.
TGGCTGCTCCCGTGACGCTCATGCTGCGCGCCTGGGCGAAGCGCAAGGACGGCACGCGTGGCCCGCGTGAGGTGCTGCTTTCGGTCGTCCACAGCCGCTACCTCAACGTGGTGGCGAACCCGGCCGTCGCGGCGGCGCTGTTCTTCGTGAGCCTGTTGGCGTTCTACTACACGCCGCTGTTCGAACTGGCGCTCACGACGCACACCGGCCACATCCTCATGAACGTCCACTTCCTCGTGAGCGGTTACCTCTTCGCGTGGTCGCTCATCGGCATCGACCCGGGCCCCAAGAAGTGGCCCGCACCGCTGCGCCTGCTCGTGCTCCTCATCACCATCACGTTCCACGCGTTCTTCGGTGTCGCGATGATGACCGGCGACACGCTGCTCGCCCCGGGTTTCTTCGAGCAGCTCGGCTTCGTCGACAACCCGCTACGCGACCAGCAGGCCGCGGGAACCATCACGTGGGGTTCGGGTGAGGGCCCGACGTTCCTGCTGGCCATGATCGTGGCGTCCCAGTGGTACCGCTCCGACCGCATCGAGGGTGAGCGTGCCGAGCGTCAGGCCGAAAGGGACGACGACGCCGAACTTCGCGCCTACAACGAGTACCTCGCGGCGCGCGGTGGACGCCCCGCTTCGGGGGTGGAGCGTGACGGCGCCTCGTCGGCTACCGTCGAGAACGAAGAGGCCCGTTCGAACTCGTCGACCACGAAGGACTGAGAACATGCGCGTCGCCGTCATCCAGCTCGCCTACACCGACTCGGAGCCGATGGCCGAGCGCATCCACCGCGTTGCCTCGCTCGTCGAGTCGCAGGAGGGCGCCGACCTCGTCGTGCTGCCCGAGCTGTGGAGCGCCGGAGGTTTCGACTACCCGGCGTGGCCGGACAAGGCCCAGGACGTCGAGGGTCCGGTCGCGCAGGCGCTCTCCGAGGCCGCTGCGAACCTCGGCGCGTACGTGCACGCCGGTTCGATCATCGAGAAGTCGGGCGAACCCGGCGCCGAGGGGCGTGGACTGTGGAACACGTCGATGGTGTTCGACCCCGACGGTGAACTCGTCGGCACTTACCGCAAGATCCACCGCTTCGGGTTCGGCAACGGCGAGCCCAAGCTTCTCGAGGCGGGCGAGGATGTCGTCGTGCTCGACTTCGACGAGCCGTCGTCGGGGGACGAAAGCGGCAGCAACAGCGTCAAGGTGGGCCTCGCCACCTGTTACGACCTGCGCTTCCCGGAGCTGTTCCGCAAGCAGGTCGACGAGGGCGCCGAGATCTTCGTCATCCCCGCCGCGTGGCCGGCGGCACGCATCGCAGCGTGGCGCACGCTCCTGCAGGCACGGGCCATCGAGAACCAGGTCTTCGTCATCGCCTGCAACACTGCGGGCACGCACGCAAAGACGGAGATGGGCGGCAACTCGGCCGTCATCTCCCCGAGCGGTGAGGTGCTCGCCGAGGCGGGCCGCGGTGAGCGCGTGCTCACGCTCGACATCGACGTGGACGAGGTGCGCGCGGCCCGCGAGAGCTTCCCCGTTCTGTCCGACCGACGCCTGTGAATGGTTGTGTACGAGCGGGACGCCTGAGTCACGCTCGTACACAACCATGAGCGGAGAGATAGCGCTGGATCTGCGCGAAGAAGGGCTCCGGGCTGACACGTAGGGCCAACCGAGGGATACGCATCACGGTGAGTCCGCCCATCGCTATCTCGTTCTGACGCAGCGCGTCGGCCATGGGTACGTCGCCGACGTAGTGGTGCGCGCCGTCGATCTCGACACACAAACGTGCCGCTTCCCACACGACATCGAGGTACATCCGCCCGCGGGGGCCGGGCTTGAGCACTTGCCGATCAGGTATCGGAAGGCCGCGGCGCCGACATTCGGCGACAAAGTCCAGTTCACCCATCGATTCGCTACCTCCGCTGATGTCCGCAATCACGTCGCGGATGAAAGCGCGGCGTCGAAGTTTGGGAAGCAGGTCCAGCGCCTGCGTCATCCGGGGTGCGTGAACCAGCCGTTGCTGGACGCTCATGGACAGAAGTGCCGCGGCCTGACGGTCTGTCTCGGCCCACGCCGCCGCGCGCACGGCTGCGATGGCTTCGTGGGCGCGCGGTATGGGGTGGGGCCAGCGCAACGGCGTGACGGTGACGCGGTGGTGTCGAACCTCTGGGGTGGAGCGAGCCGAGGCGGTGGCGGGCATGGCCAGGTCGATGCAGTTCGACCGCCACCCGCTCAAGCCGGCGAGGAGAAGTGCACTCACCCCGTCTGCCCAGGCTGTTGGAGCGGCGTCGAAGGCTGCGGCGACGATGGGCGAGCGGACGTCGTTCCATGCCACGTCGACGACGCGCAGCGAGTGGTGCCCGAGGGGTTCCCACCGGCCGAGGCGGATCTGGGTGCGCACATCGAAGCGGTCGACACCCACGAGGGCGAGACGTCGCCTCGACAGGACGCCGTAGGCGGACGAAGCGAGCTCTCGGCCCAGGGCGGAGACGTCCCGATGTCTGTGAGTCATACGCCCCACTGTCGAAGAAACCGGTGGAGTGCTGCAGGAGCCCTGTGGACAACGCGAATGTTCGAGTATCAGCGTGACCGGGCAGTCTCGCTGATACCCAAACATCGACCGTTAGGGTGTCTCGCATGAAACTTCGCGCCCCCGAACTGACCGGACGCGGCTGGCTCAACACCGGAGGCGACGACGTGCGCCTGGCGGACCTGCGCGGCAAGGTCGTCGTTCTCGACTTCTGGACTTTTTGCTGCGTCAACTGCCTCCACGTCCTGGACGAGCTGCGCCCCCTCGAGGAGAGGTTCGGCGACAAGCTCGTCATCGTCGGGGTGCACTCGCCGAAGTTCGAACACGAGGCCGACCCGGAGGCGCTCGCGGCCGCCGTCGAGCGGTACGCCGTGCACCACCCGGTGCTCGACGACCCGGACCTCGTGACGTGGCAGGCGTACGCCGCCCGCGCGTGGCCGACGCTCGTCGTCATCGACCCGGAGGGCTACATCGTCGCGTCGATGTCCGGCGAAGGTCACGGCCACGGCCTCACGACGCTCGTCGAGGAACTGCTCGTCGAGCACGAGGCCAAGGGCACCCTGCGCTCCGGCAGCGGCCCGTACGTTCCGCCGCCCGCTCCGAGCACGGCGCTGCGTTTCCCCGGCAAGGTGGCGCGCCTCGCCGACGGCACCGTCGTCGTGAGCGACACCGCGCATCACGAGGTCGTCCACCTCGCGGCCGACGACGAGATCGAGCTTGCACGCTTCGGTGGTGAGGGCGTCTTCAACGAACCCCAGGGCCTGCTCGTCCTCCCGCCGGAGGCGGCCGAGCGCACCGGTGACGACGTGCTCGTCGCCGACAGCGTCAACCACGAGATCAAGGGCATCCGCCTGAGCGACGGGCGCGTGCGCACCCTCGCCGGAACGGGGGAACAGCTGCGCGAGCGCGAAGGCTCCGGGCCGGCGCTCAGGCAGGCGTTGTCGACGCCGTGGGACCTCGCGTGGTGGTACGACCGTGTCGTCGTCGCCATGGCGGGCACACATCAGCTGTGGGTGCTTCACCTCGCCGAGGACCCGGCGGACAACACGGTTGCCGTCCTCGCCGGAACGTCGAACGAGGGCATCCGCGACGGTGCTGCCCACGAAGCCTGGTTCGCCCAGCCGAGCGGCCTCGCCACTTCGGCTGACGGTTCGCGCGTGTGGATCGCCGATTCGGAGACATCCGCGCTGCGCAGCATTGCCGTCACCGACGACGGTTTCGAGGTGACGACCCACGTCGGGCAGGGCTTGTTCGACTTCGGGCACGTCGACGGACCGGCCGACGAAGCGCTCCTCCAGCACCCGCTCGGCGTCGCGGAACTGCCGGACGGCTCCGTCGTCGTCGCCGACACCTACAACGGCGCACTACGCCGCTTCGACCCTGCGAAGGGCGAGGTCTCAACGCTCACGACCGGCCTCGCGGAGCCGAGCGACGTCATCGTCGTTCCGGCGACAGGCGACGACCGCGCCCATCTGCTCGTCGTCGAGGCGAACGCCCACCGCCTGACGCCCGTCGCGCTGACGCAGGAAGCACAGCACGTGCGCGGCGAGGCGCACCAGACGCAACGACCCGTCACCGAGATCGCGAGTGGCGCAGCGGAACTCGTCGTCACGTTCGAACCGCCTGCGGGGCAGAAGCTCGACATGCGCTGGGGTGACCCGACGATGCTGCAGGTGAGCAGTTCGCCCGAGGCGTTCCTGCGCGAAGGTGCCGGCAAGGGCCAAGGGCTCACTCGATCGCTCGTCATCGACGAGAGCGTCGGCTCGGCGATCCTTCACGTCAGCGTGCGCGCGGCGGCCTGTGACGGCGATCCGGTCACCGGTGAGGTGCCCGAGCACGCCGCGTGTCACCTCTACCAGCAGGACTGGGGCATCCCCGTCATCGTCGTCGACGGAGCGTCGTCGACGCTGACGCTCGACCTGCGCGGAGTCTGAGCGCGGACCCGTAGCGCCCTCGGGCGTGCGCCGGGCTCAGACCAGAGGGGCGTAGAAGTAGCTCTGGGGAAGGAGACCTTGCCGTCGGGCGCGAACCGGAAGAGGTCGGCGAACTCGAGCGACGCCTGATCGCCGTTCTTCAGCACGCCCTCGAACGAGCCGCCGACGAAGCCCTCGTCGCCCTCGAGCACGAGCGTGTGGACGCTGTGGCGTCCGCTCTCGATGACGCGCTCACCCTCGTAGAACGCCCGCAGTGCGTCCGCGCCCACCATGTCGGGGTAGCTGGGGCGGCGGTAGGTGGCATCCGGCGTGAAGATGTCGAGCACTCCCTCGACGTCGGCGGCGTCGACGACCTCGTAGTAGCGGTGGATGTGGGCCTTCTTGGCTTCACTCATGGCCGGTGCCTCCTGTGCGCTGTCGGGTTCGGTGCGACACACGATAGGGGTCGAGTCCGTGAGCCGTGGGTTTCGCACGCGCCGCGCGAACGGCAAGATGGGCGCATGACTTCGGCGCGCGGCACCCTTCACGTCCTCAACGGCCCGAACCTCAACCTGCTCGGCGAGCGTGAGCCCCACATCTACGGGGCAGACACCCTCGGTGACGTCGAGGAGCTGGCTCGCCGCACGGGCAGCGAGCTCGGGTTCGACGTCGAGTGCTTCCAGAGCAACCACGAGGGCGCGCTCGTCGACGAGATCCAGCGCATCCGCCGCACGAGCGTCGGCGTCGTCATCAACGCAGGCGCGTACACGCACACGAGCGTGGCCATCCGAGACGCCCTCGCGAACCTGGAGGCACCGTTCGTCGAGGTGCACATCTCGAACGTCCACGCGCGCGAGCCGTTCCGCCACCGCTCGTACCTGAGCGACAAGGCCGCCGCCGTCATCGTCGGTTGCGGTGTGCAGGGGTACGAGTTCGCGGTACGTCGCCTCGATGCCCTCGTTCCGGGTGGGGAGATCGCGGTCTGAGACGAATGCCCTCGCTAGGGTGGAGGCATGTCGCGCACCGTCTTTGTGACCTCGGCCGAAGGCGAGACGGGTAAGTCGACCGTCGCCTACGGCCTCCTCGACCTCCTCTCCCGCCAAGCGGGCCGCATCGCCGTCTTCCGGCCGGTCACGGCCGCGCGCAGGGACAAGGTCGTCGACCTCCTCCTGTCGCACCCGGCCGTCGACCAGAGCTACGAGGACGCCATCGGCGTCACGTACGACGCCCTGCACGACGACGAGCAGGCCGCACTCGGCACGATCCTGCAGCGTCGGGACGCCGTGGCCCAGAACGCCGACGTCGTGCTCGCCCTCGGCAGCGACTTCGCCGACGTCTCCACCGGCCGGGAGGCCGAGTTCAACGCGAAGATCGCCGCGAACCTCGGTGCACCGGTCGTTCTCGTCGTCCACGGGCGCGAGCGCACGCCCGAGGAGATCGAGCAGGTCGCCGTCATGGGTTGCGCGCAGCTTCGCGCCCAGCACGCGGTGCCCGTGGCGCTCGTCGTCAACCGCGCCACGAGCGGTGACACCGACGCCATCCGCGCCGCGCTGGCGCAGGACCCCGAGACCGAGAGCGTGCCCGTCGCCGGCGTCGTGCCCGAGGTGCCCCTGCTCGTCGCGCCGACGATCCAGGCGCTCGCGGACGCGTGCAACGCGACGCTGTGGCGCGGCAACCCCGAGTGGCTGCAGCGCGAGTCGCGTGGGTTCGTCGTCGCCGCCATGTCGCTGCCCAACGTGCTTACGCGCCTCGTCGAGGACGTCACCGTCATCGCTCCCGGTGACCGCTACGACGTGTTGCCCGGCCTCGTGCTCGCCCACCAGTCGGGCACCTTCCCGGGCCTCGCCTCGGTCGTCCTGACCGGCGGCTACCGCCCGCCCGAGAGCGTCCAGCAACTGCTCGACGGCACCGAGCTCGACGTGCCGATCCTCGTGACGAACGACGGCACCTTCGAGACGACGGCGGCGCTCGCTGGCACGCGCAGTGCCCTGTCCTCGGGGAGCCTCGCGAAGAAGCAGACGGCGCTGCGCGTGTTCAGCGAGTCGATCGACGCCGAGCGACTGCTCACCGCGATCGAGGTCGACGAGGCGGCCGTCGTCACGCCGCTCATGTTCGGCCACCGCCTGCTCGACCGCGCGCGCGGCGACCGCAAGCACATCGTGCTGCCCGAGGGTGACGACATCCGCATCCTGCAGGCCGCCGACGAGGTGCTGCGCGCCGGCATCGCCGACCTCACGATCCTCGGCGACGAGAACCGGGTGCGCGGCCTCGCGAGCAGCAAGGGCCTGGACATCCGCGGGGCGCGCATCGTTTCGCCGCAGGACGAGGAACTCGTCGAGAAGTTCGCCACCGAGTACGCGGAGCTTCGCAAGCACAAGGGGCTGGAGCTCGAGAAGGCCCGCGAGATCGTTCAGGACGTGTCGTACTTCGGCACCATGATGGTGCACCTCGGGCTCGCCGACGGCATGGTCTCGGGTGCCGCGCACACGACGGCGCACACGATCAAGCCGAGCTTCGAGATCATCAAGACGGCTCCGGACGCGAAGATCGTCTCGAGCGTCTTCCTCATGGCGCTCGCCGATCGCGTGCTCGTCTACGGCGACTGCGCGGTCAACCCCGACCCGAGCGCCGAGGAACTCGCCGACATCGCCATCAGTTCGGCGCGTACCGCCGAGGCGTTCGGCGTCGATCCGCGCGTTGCGATGCTGTCCTACTCCACCGGCACGTCCGGTAGCGGTGCCGACGTCGAGAAGGTACGCAGCGCAACAGAACTCGTGCGCGAGCGGGCGCCTAAGCTGCTCGTCGACGGGCCGATTCAGTACGACGCGGCCGTCGAACCGAGCGTCGCGCGCTCGAAGATGCCTGACTCGCCGGTGGCCGGACGCGCGACGGTGCTCGTCTTCCCCGACCTCAACACGGGCAACAACACGTACAAGGCCGTGCAGCGCTCCGCGGGCGCCGTCGCCATCGGACCGGTGTTGCAGGGGCTCAACAAGCCGGTCAACGACCTGTCGCGTGGTGCGCTCGTCGAGGACATCGTCAACACGATCGCCATCACTGCCGTCCAGGCGCAGGAGGAAGCACGATGACCCAGCGCGCCGGCAACGTCCTCGTTCTCAACGCCGGCTCCAGCTCGCTCAAGTACCAGATCGTCGACCCCACCACCGGCGAGCACCTCGTCAAGGGTCTGATCGAGCGGATCGGGCACGACAACGCGACGATCACGCACGAGTACGACGGAGAGAAGACCCACCGCGAGGTGGCGATCGCCGACCACGCCGTCGCGCTCGAGCAGATGACGCACGTCATGAGCGAGACCGGTCTCGCACTGGCGGACGCGGGCGTCGTCGCCGTCGGTCACCGCGTCGTCCACGGCGGGCGAAACTTCTCCGACCCCGTGCTCGTCGACGAGCGGGTGCTCGCCGAGATCAAGCGCCTCGGCACCCTCGCGCCGCTGCACAACCCCGCGAACGCGACGGGAATCGAGGCGGCACAGCGCATCCTTCCCGACCACGCCCACGTCGCCGTGTTCGACACCGGCTTCTTCGCGACGCTACCGCCCGCGGCGTACACCTACGCCATCGACGCCGCGCTCGCCAAGGAGCACGCCCTGCGTCGGTACGGCTTCCACGGCACGTCGCACGAGTACGTGTCGGCGCGGGTGCCGGAACTGCTCGGCGCCGATCCGGCCTCCCTCAAGCAGATCGTCTGCCACCTCGGCAACGGTGCCTCGATGTCGGCCATCGACGGCGGTCGTGCCGTGGAGACATCGATGGGTGTGACGCCGCTGGAGGGCCTCGTCATGGGCACGCGCGGCGGCGACATCGACCCCGGTGCCGTGTTGCACCTCAACCGCGTCGCGGGGCTCGGCGTCGACGAGATCGACACCCTCCTCAACAAGGGCTCGGGCATCCTCGGCATGGCCGGTGCGACCGACTTCCGCGACCTCATGGAGCGCGTCGAGGCGGGTGACGAGACGGCGACGCTCGCGTTCGACGTCTACGTGCACCGCCTCGTCAAGTACATCGGCGCCTACACATCGGTTCTCGGTGGCGTCGACGTTGTGACGTTCACCGCCGGCGTCGGCGAGAACAACGCCGCGGTCCGGGCCGCCGTCTGCGAGCGTCTCGCGTGGCTCGGCGTCGAGCTCGACGAGGCCGCGAACGAGGTGCGCAGCGACGACCCGCGCGTCGTCTCGACTCCCGCCTCGAAGGTGGCCGTCTGCGTCGTGCCGACGAACGAGGAACTCGCCATCGCTCAGCACACCGTGGCCGTCATCGACTGAGCACCGTAGTGCCCGACCGGAGTCGTGCACAGCGATGTCAGCGAATTTTCACCTATCCTCCGCCCCGATGTCACCCCGCCTCTCCTAGCCTTGACCTTGCACAAGGGAACGCAGTACCAGGGGACACACATGAAAATTCGATCGATCTTCTCAACCGTTCTGTCGGTCACGGTCGCGGCGCCGTTCGCCGCGTGGGGAGTCAGCGCGGCGGGTGCGGAACCCCATCCGTCGCCGGGAGCCGGAACCGTCGCATCCACGTCGCCCTCGGCACCGCAGGTGGTACCCGGCGCCGAGCCCACCACGACGGTGCCCGGTAACGCTTCGAGCACACCGCCGACGCCCACACCGTCGTCGTCCGAACCCTCGGCGTCCTCCCCGGCGACGAGCAGCAGCACGACTTCGTCACCGCCCACGTCGACGCCTACGGAGCCGACGAGCACCTCTCCCACCCCGGCGCCGATCCCCGTGGGTCCGCACGTCGCCACCGTCACCGGCATCGAAGCCCTCGGCAAGCCGACGAGCACCGAGCAACGGTGGTACCGAGCCGGTGGTGGTTATGCGCAACACTTCGAGAGGGGCCTGGCCCTGATCGCCGTGGACGCTTCGGGACGGCCGATTCCGACGATGGGTGGTGTGGTGCTCGACGGCTTTGCGGAGTACTACAAGGCGCATCCGAACACCGGCTGGCCGGTGAGCCCTCAGATGTCGGACGCGAAGGGTCTCTGGCAGCGGTTCGACTCGCCGAGCCACGCGTACCGGGGCGCGCTCATGCGCGCCTCGGCCTCCGCCCCGATCCACGGGGTCGAGTCACGGGTCTACGACTACTACGTCTCGAATCCCGCCGTTCGACAGATGGTGGGGAGCGCGACGGCGTCGTCGTCCGCGGTGAAGGCCTGGACGCGAGTCGGCGGAGGCACCGTTCATCCCTTCGCCGGCGGCTGGGTGACGGTGGCCAACTCAGGTGCGAAGGCCGTGGTGCCGGCGTCGTTCAAGCCGAACACGCGGGTGCCCGGCACGACGAAGTTCGCCTGGGACGGCATGTATGCCCACGGGTGGCCCAAGGGGCTCCCGACCACGCGGTGCGGTGGTGCGGCGATCCTGACGGAGAAGGGCACCGGATACGCGATGGGCGACACCCGGTGGTGCCCGAGTGCGAAATACGCCCAGCCTCTGACCGCCATCCCGAAGCAACCGATGCCGTACGCCCTCACGTCCGCAGGCGGCGGGGACGCAGGCTGGAATGTCAAGATTCTGCAGCGTTTCCTCGGGGTGCGCGACAGTAAGGGAACCGCCCACACCCGCTTCGGACCACTCGAGCGGCTCACCGGCACGACGGCCTCCGCCCTCGCACGCAAGCGTGCTTCCATCGGTTGGGCCCGCACCCCCAGACTCGACAAGGGACTGTGGAACAAGCTCGGTATCGGGACGCCCTGGGATGAGGCGACGGAGGCGAATCAGCCTGTGCTCGGACTCGCGGCGACGCGGCAGGAGCGGATCAACACGATGATGAGCTACGTCCGGAACAAGACCTACGCGAACGGTTACGAGTACACGTACGGCGCGGCGGGCCCCGGGCGCGTCGGGTTCGACTGCTCCGGGCTCATGCTCGCGGGGATGTACCACGCCGGTGTGTATCCGCGCAGCGCGAACATTCTCGACGACATCATCCACCCGACGAAGCTCACGCAGGCGCTCTACAACGACACCTCGCTCAAGAAGGTGCCGGTCACTCAGCGTCAGCCTGGCGACCTCATCTTCTACACCTCGAACGGCTCGGCTTCGGGGATCGGGCACGTCGGCATGTACGTGGGCCGCGACCGCACGTTCGACACGGCGAACAACGGTTACGAAGGGGCGAACCGTGACATGTACTGGCTGACGAGGTCCGGGAGCATGTCGATCATGCCGTACGCCGTCCGCCCCGTGGCCGAGGGATGACCATGATGCGTCGAGTGCCCGCAGCCGTCGCGTGCCTTGTCGTCGTCGCGGCGCTGACCGGCTGCAGCGATGAGGGGAACGTCGAGAGGAACGCTCCGAGTGGAACCCCGGTGCCGAGCGCCACCCGCACATCGGACGCGGGAACCTCGTCGCCCGGATCCACGGCGCCGAGTGCACCGATTTCGGCCACGGGGACGAGGAGTTCGGGAGCGGCGCATGTCGGCATCGTCATCGACCAGCGCTTCCAGGTCATTCCGCGGCGGATGAAGACAGAGGGCGACGTGCTCCTGCTCGACGGGAAGGTGGATGCGCAGGGAGTCTTTTCCGGGGTGCGGGCCGGCGGGGAACTGCGGGCGCCCTCGTTGTCGGAGAAGGTGAACGTCGTGTGGATGTCGGCCGATACCGCGACGAAGGTCGAGTCCTGGGGACCGTGCGCGTCGTCGTGCAAGCCGGTGAAGGTGCCCGCCGGCGCCCAGTACGTCCTCGTGCAGAGCTCGGATGCCGGCCTCGTCGAGATCGCCGAAGGAACAGGAATCACCGTCCAGATGACGAAGGCGAACGTCCCCGCGAACAGCGCCCCGGACCGGGCGACATCGACCGCGGCACCGTGACGACAGCCCTGCCTGAGAAGGGGTGACGTAAACCACGGCCGAGGGAGTACTCTGAGCCATCGTCGTCGCGTCGTGCGGCGTCGAGCCATGGCAGATCGTTCTGATGTTCACACGCGACGCGCATGGTGGGGGGAGCGCCAGCGCTCATCGTCGAGCGCAGCGTCGTTGCGCTCCGCCAGAACCGAATGACACATGGTCATCACACGTCGCCAATTTCTCGGCGGATCAGCGGCGCTCGCCGGCACCGTCGCACTCGCTCCGGCTCCCGCAGCCATGGCAGCGACCGCACCCACGCTGGCGCAGAACCGAGCTTTCGGTCTGCGGATGCTTGCCACCATGCGTCAGCACGAGGGGGATCGGTTCGTCTGGGGCGCAACGGGCCCGACGCGCTGGGATTGCTCGGGGTTCTTCCGGTGGGCGCACGAGACAACGGCCGATCCGCTGGGCAAGCACGCGGGCTACTACCTCCTGCACAACGCCTCCGCCATCCGCTACTCCGCCGCGCATCTGAAGCTGCGCGTGAAGGTGCCGCTCCTCGAGGCAGCGAAATACGCTCAGCCCGGCGATGCCGTGTTCTTCCACAACCGGCACGGCGTTCACCACTGCGGCATCGCCGAGGGCGGCAACCGCTTCCACTCGGCCGCAGGATGGACCCGCCGGCGTGGGTCTGCTCCACGACCTTCGACTTCTACGCCAAGTACTCCATCGACTCGAGCGCCGAAGCCCAGGCGTCCGGCCGCTACACCCACGTCTCGATCTGCTCGTTCGTCGGACCGGGCGTCTCCGCCACGACGACGGCTCCCACCCCTGCGACGCCCGCACCGAAGGGCACGGTGACCAAGCGTGTCAAGGCAGGCGTGAAGCTCAACGTGCGGACCGCGCCCTCGACCACGGCGAGCCTCGTCGGCAAGCTGGCAGCCGGAACCGCCGTCACCGGAACCTTGTCCGGCGGATGGATGAAGATCACGACCGGCACCTACGTCGGTCGCTTCGTCAGTGCGACGTATCTGGTGTGAGGGGAGCAACGATGAAGAACCTCACACGCGCTCTCGTCCTAGTCTTGTCGACCACGGCTGTGGCCGGCGCCGTCGTACCGGCCACAGCGCACGCGGCGACGAACGTCACGCGCTACACGCCACGGCCACCACGAACATCCGATCTGCGCCCTCGACCGGGGCAACGAAGGTCGCCAGTGTGCCCACGGGCACCAAGATCGTCGGCACCCTGTCGAACGGCTGGATCAGGATCTCGTCTCCGACGGCGTACACCGGCCGCTACGTCAGCGCGTCGGTGCTCGGCACGAGCGCCCCGGTGAACACGACGCCCTTGACGGGGTGGGCTGGATATACGAAGACGTCGCTCCTCAACTCCTCGGGTCGCAAGGTCGGATCGTTGCCTGCCGGAACCACGGTGTCGGGCGGACTCAAGGGCACCCACTTCGTCGTCGGCTCGGACCCCTACGCGGGCAAGCGGGTGTCGATGTACGACGTCATGTGGACCGACATGACCAAGGCATTGCGCGGAAACGTCGCCAAACCGACCTCCAAGGCGCCGGTCGGTGAGACGGTCACCCGCTACACGGTCAAGGACCTCGACTACAAGCCTGCCGTCCGTGCCGCCGCCACGACGCACTCGACGCTCGCATGACGCCGGGAACTGCCCTCGAAGGTCAGTACGTCAACGGTGCCTGGTTCAAGGTGACCTCCGGTGCCTACGCGGGCCGGTACGTCAGTGCCGACCTGTTGCACCCGACGAGCGTGATGGCGGACGCCAACGGGCAGATCCCGTCGGCCGACCTGTGCGAGGTGCCGTCCTGGATGAACACCGCGTGGGCTCCCAAGACGCCTCGAACCCTGCAGTGCAACGCCCTCGCGGGTCTGCTCGAGATGAACAAGGCCTTCAAGGCGAAGTTCGGGTACTCCCTCGTGCTCGACGAGGGGTATCGCGACCTGCAGACGCAGAACATGTACGCGAAGGTCTGCGGTTTCCCACGCGCGGCCAAGCCGGGAACCTCCAACCACGGCTACGGGCGAGCGATGGATCTCCTCGGTAACACGAGTGCGCTGGCTGAAGGGCGCGGTGCTTCTCCGTTCAAGTTCGGTACCGCGGCTGATAGGTGGCTGAGCAACAACGGCAAGGCCTACGGGTGGGACCGCCCCGAGCACCTGGACAAGAACGGAACGAACCCCGAGTACTGGCACGACAACTGGATCGGCTGAGTTCGAAACGCTCGTTAGCCTGGGCGCCATGCCGCTTCTCCTGCCGATCGCTACCGCGCGCACGACCCTTCGTCCGTTCACCGACAACGACGTCGACGACCTGCTCGACTATCACGCGCGCCCAGGCGTGGCCCGCTATCTGCTCGCGGGGCCGCTCGATCGCGCCGGCGTGATCGCGAAGATCGAGCGGCACAAGACTCAGATCGGGCTCGACACGGACGCCCGAGCGGTGGCCGTCGCCGTCGAGTACGAAGGCTCCGTCGTCGGTGACGTCGGCATCTGGCTTCTCGACGAGACGAACGAACGCGCCGAGATCGGGTGGGTGTTCTCCCCGGAGGTGGCAGGGAAGGGGTTGGCGACCGAGGCTGTGGCGGCCTTCATCGACGCCGTCTTCGCACACTTCCCGCTGCACCGCCTCGAAGCGCAGATGGACGGTCGCAACGATGCCTCCGCGCGCCTGTGTGAGCGCCTCGGGATGACGCGGGAGGCGTACCTGCGCGAGGACTTGTGGTCGAAGGGCGAATGGACCGACACGATCAAGTACGGATTGCTCGCCTCCGACCGGACGAAGTAGCCGCAGAAAAGCCGAGTGGCCCGGCACCCGGGGTGGGGGTGCCGGGCCACTCGCGTGGAGCGTTCGGATCAGAACGCAGCTTCGGGGACGTCCATGAGGGCGCCGTCCTCGGCGAGGGTGATGGCCTTCTCCGACGCCATGCGCGGCAGCACCGTGCGCGCGAAGAACTGCGCGGCGGCCACCTTGCCGGTGTAGAAGTCCTCGTCCTTGCCGGCGTCACCCGCGTCGAGACGGGCCTGCGCGACGACGGCGGCCTTGAGCAGCAGCCAGCCGATGACGACGTCGCCCGCAGCCAGCAGCAGGCGCGTCGACGTCAGGCCGACCTTGTAGGCGTCCGTCGGCTTCTCGAGCGAGTTGATCGCAGCGCCGAACATGAACTCGCCCATGTCCTTGAGGTCGGTCGCGGCCTGGCCGAGCAGGCCGGCCTCACGCTGCAGCGAGGCCGGAGCCTCGGAGATCGTGGCCATGATCTGCTTCTGCAGCTCACCGAGTGCGACGCCCTGGTCCTTGACGATCTTGCGGAAGAAGAAGTCGAGGCCCTGAATGGCGGTTGTGCCTTCGTACAGCGTGTCGATCTTCGCGTCACGCACGTACTGCTCGACGGGGTACTCCTTGAGGAAGCCCGAACCGCCGTACGTCTGCAGCGACTCGGTGCCGAGCAGGACCCAGGCGCGCTCCGAGCCGACGCCCTTGACGATGGGCAGCAGCAGGTCGTTGAGGCGAGCGGCCAGCTCTGCCTCGGTGCCATCTTCGAGCTCGACGGCCGGGTTGCCCTTCTGCGCCTGGTCGACGATGTCCTGCTGGCACGCCGTGTAGACGACGAGCGAGCGCAGGCCCTCCGCGTACGCCTTCTGCAGCATGAGGCTGCGGCGAACGTCCGGGTGGTGGGTGATCGTGACGCGCGGGGCGTCCTTGGCCGGCGTCGTCATGTCGGCACCCTGGACGCGCTCCTTGGCGTACTCGAGCGCGTTGAGGTAACCGGTCGAGAGCGTCGCGATGGCCTTCGTGCCGACGAACATGCGGGCGTTCTCGATGACCTTGAACATCTGCGCGATGCCGTCGTGGACATCGCCGAGCAGCGTGCCCACGGCCGGGTGCTCGTCACCGAAGGTGACCTCGCAGGTCGTGGAGACCTTGAGGCCCATCTTGTCCTCGACGTTCGTCACGTAGGCGCCGTTGCGCTCGCCGAGCTCACCGGTCTCGAGGTCGACGTGGTACTTCGGGACGACGAAGAGCGACAGGCCCTTCGTGCCGGGGCCTGCGCCCTCGGGGCGGGCCAGGACGAAGTGGACGACGTTGTCGACCATGTCCGACTCGGCCGAGGTGATGAAGCGCTTGACGCCCGTGATGTTCCACGTGCCGTCGTCGTTCTGCGTGGCCTTGGTGCGGCCGGCGCCGACGTCCGAACCGGCGTCGGGCTCGGTGAGCACCATGGTGCAGTGCCAGGCGCCGTCGACGATGTGCTTGGCGAGCTTCTTCTGCTCGTCGTTACCCATGTAGTACAGGAGGGAGGCGAACGCGTAGCTGGCGGAGAACATGTGGACGGCCGGGTTGGCGCCGCAGACGAGCTCGGCGAGCGACCAACGCACCGACGGCGGAACCTTCATGCCCTCGAGCTCGACGGGGGCGTCGAGCATGCCCCAGCCTGCGTCGATGTATGCGGAGTAGGACTTCTTGAACGACTCGGGCATCGTGACCGACTTCGTCGCCGGGTCGTAGACCGGCGGGTTGCGGTCGGAGTCGACGAGGCTGGCGCTCAGATCGCCCTCGGCGAGCTTCGCCACCTGGTGGACGATGTCGCGGGCCACGTCCTCGTCGACGTCTTCGTAGATGCCGGTGCCCAGGACGTCCTGGCGGTTGAACACCTCGAAGAGGTTGAACTCGATGTCGCGAACGTTGCTCTTGTAGTGAGTCACGGATCCTCCGCAGCGTGAAAAATGGGTCTCCTGCATTGTGCTACTCGCGAGTAATGCTCGCAACACGGGGGTGCGCTTGCCCGTCCCGGGGCCTCGGGTGACGATGGAGGCGTGGGCGAAGCGAAGAGTCGGGTCGAAGCTGCGGTGGAGCGTCTGCGCGCTGCGGGGGAGCGGTTGACGCCGGGGCGCCGTGCCGTCATCGAGGTGTTGGACGCCGATTCGCGCCACCTCGACGCGGAGGCGATCGCGACGGCGGTGGCCGATCTCGAGCCGGGGGTGCACCGGGCGACGATCTACCGCTCGCTCCAGGCTCTCGTCGACGGAGGAATCGTGCGGCACACGCACGTGCCCGGCGGAGCCACGATCTACCACCTCGCGAGCCTCGAGCAGCTGTCCGCGGCGGGCGATGATGCCGCTGAAGATGCCCATTCGGGTCACGCCGGGCACGGTCACGCGCATCTGCAGTGTGTGCGCTGCGAGCGCTTCACGGATGTTGACGTGGAGGAGTTCACGCCACTCGTGGCGCGGATTCGGGAGCTCACCGGCTTCTCGGTGGACGCGCAACACGCGGCATTGCTCGGGGTGTGCGCCGAATGTGCCGCTCGAAAGGCGGACGAGGACGACGTGTGATGGAGCGGGCGACGGGAATCGAACCCGCGTGTCCAGCTTGGGAAGCTGGCGCTCTACCATTGAGCTACGCCCGCACGGCCCCGGACTTCCGGGGCGTTTCGCTACTTTAGCGGGTCGCGGGGACGCGTGCACGCCGACCCTCCGCGCAGTGATCCGTTGCCGTTCTTCGAGCAGACTGCCTCGGGCGCCTGCTCCCGGAACGCCGGTCGACTACGGTGTGAGACGTGCTGCTTTCTGACCGGGACATCAAGCGACAGATCGACGACGAGCGGGTCGTGCTCGACCCCTTCGACCCGTCGATGATCCAGCCGTCGAGCATCGACGTTCGTCTCGACCGGTTGTTCCGCCTGTTCGACAACCACAAGTACCCCTTCATCGACCCGGCCGAGGAGCAGCCCGAGCTCACGCGCCTCGTCGAGGTCGAGCCCGACGAGCCGTTCATCCTTCACCCCGGCGAGTTCGTGCTCGGCTCCACGTACGAGACGATCACGCTGCCGGACGACGTCGCGGCGCGCGTCGAAGGAAAGTCGTCGCTGGGCCGCCTCGGTCTGCTCACGCACGCGACCGCCGGCTTCGTCGACCCGGGCTTCTCGGGGCACGTGACCCTCGAGTTGAGCAACGTCGCCACCTTGCCGATCAAGCTGTGGCCGGGCATGAAGATCGGCCAGCTGTGCTTCTTCCAGCTCACCTCGCCCGCCGAGCACCCCTACGGCAGCGCGCAGTACGGCTCGCACTATCAGGGCCAGCGTGGCCCCACCGCCAGCCGCAGCTTCGCCAACTTCCACCACACCACGGTCTGAGCCGTGACGGGCGCCGAGGCGAGTAGCGCGAAGTCGTCGGGCGCTGCGGAAGCGCCGCGCTCCGAACCGGTGCCCGACGCGCCGGCCCGAACGGTCGACGAGAGCGAGTTCGGCGACCGCGTGGCCGACACCCTCGACGACGTGGCCGATTCCCTGCTCACCGACGGCTCGGTCGTGGACGACGACGTTGCCTCCCTCGACGACGAAGCCGTCACCGTCGAGGCGCCCAGTCGGCCCGCGACGACGAAGCGCTCCGGCAAGCCGGTCACCGCGAGTCCGGTGCTGTCGTTGCCGCGAGCCAAGCATCCCGAGGCCGTCGCCCTGTTCATCCACGGCGGGGAGGTCAACGCCAGCATCGCCATGTACCGCGGCGACCCGGCCTACCTACGCGTCATCCCCTTCGCCCGCGACGTGGAGCGTCGCAGTCACGGACGGATCGGGGGAGCCGTGCTGCGCCTCGCGGTGCGCGGTTGGAACGAGCCCGAGAAGCCGGCCGTTCAGGACGCCCGGTGGGCGCTGCGTGAGCTGCGCCGCCAGTACCCGGGGCTGCCCCTCGCCGTCGTCGGCCACTCGATGGGCGGACGCGTGGCCCTCGACCTCGCCACGAGCGACGAGGGCGACGACCTCGCGGCCGTCGTCGGGCTCGCGCCCTGGGCGAGTGACGAATACGAGGCCGAGCCGTTCGGCACGACGCCGTTCCTCGGTATCCACGGACGCCAGGACACCGTCACCGATCCGGCGGCGACCGCCGATCTCGTCGAGCGCATCACCGCCGCCGGTGGCGACGCACGGTTCGTCGATCTGCCGGGCTGGCACGCCATGCTGTGGCGGCCGATGCGTTGGCACAAGGAGTCGTCGCAGTTCCTCATCGATCACCTGCTGCGCAAGGGGAGCAGCGCGCCCGACGGACGGTAGGGCTCCGGCTTTCCCTGGGGCGGTTGTGAGGGCTTCGCCTCGGAGGACGGATCCACCGTTGCGAGATCGAATGTGTAGGTGCGGGCGTTGCCGGTGAAGAACTTCTCGGTGGAGTGCTCGTACTGCGCCACCTGCGATTCGGGATGGCTCCTGACCTGTTCCACGATGGCCTGGTAGTTGTCCTTGTAGCGCGCCATGCTGTGCGCCTCGAGGTTGTCCGTCGAGCCGTCCGGCGCGGTGAGCGAGCCTGGATCCGTGAACACGACCCGGGTGCGGTTCGGTTCACCGGTTCCGTTGGCGCGCCCGTCGATCCGGTGCACGGGATCGGCCGAGTTCTCGACGTTGAGCACGGAGGTCTTGTGCGGCACCTTGAGGTGTCCCACCGGCGAGCCGTACGTGACGACGTGCGTGATGTTGATGTCACCCTTCTGCTGGTGGCGCGCCATGTTCGTGGCCACCATGCCACCCTGCGAGTGGCCGAGGACGATGACCGGTTCGCCCTTGCCTGCCACGCCTTCCTTCGCCATGGCCTGACGCAGGGCCGTCAGCGCCGCAGCTTCGACCGGACTCTGGCGGCCGGCTGCGGCGTAGAGGTTGCCGTTGCCGTTGAAACCGTTCTTGCCGTTCGGCGCGAACGTCGAGGTGCCCGGCAGGATGAGCGTCCACGCCCCCTGACCCGTTGTCGGATCGACGACGCGTTGCACCTGGATGTGCCCGGCGTTCTCGGGGTTCTTGTAGAGCTCCGGGATACGCCCGGCCGCCTCGCTCACGCTCCGCACCTCCGGTGCCTTGGTCGCCGAGTTCGGGTCGGACGTCAGTCGGGTGCCCACGCGTTTCGGGACGCCTGTGAGAACGATCGTGGCGGCGTGCAGGGCCGTGATGTCCTGGGCGTAGGGGCCGGGCAGCACATCGGAGACGACCTGGACGACCATGTCGATGGCATCGGGTGCCTCGCGTTGGATCGTGGCCAGATCGACGTCCTTGCCCGAGATGGCATCCGCGATGACGTGGTTGAGCTTCAGGCCGGTCATGACGAGGTCGGCGGGGAGGGCTAGCCGGTCGACGAACTGACCCGCGATCAGCTCTGCGTCCTCGTAGGTCTTGACCGAGTAGTCGAGGAACGCCGCCATGATGCTGGCGCGCACCTGCGCGGCCATCAGGCCCTGCTTGCCGATGGTCAGGCCGAGGATGGCCTTCGCACACGCCGCGCTCGTGCCCGGCGACAGGACATCGCCGCGGAAGGGCAGGTTCCACTCGATGGTGAAGACGGTGGAGAAATGACCGTCACACTCGTCGGCGACCGTGCGGAAGGTTGCGGCGGTGAGCCGCAGGTCGGACAGCTTCGCGTCGACGTGCGAGGCGCTCGGGCCGTGGACCGTGAAAGCGACGGACGACGGGCCGTCCGGCGCCCTCACGACGTCACCCCTTGCGCCGCGAGCAGATCGAGCGCGGCCAGGACGATGCCGCTACGAACGTCCTCCCACGTCGTTTCGACCGGCTTGAGTGGCTGACGACGGTCGGTCCAGACGCCATCGCGTCGTTCGGCGAGTGCGTAGACGTGGATGCCCTCGTCGGCGGTGACGACGGCCGCCACGGCGCACGTCGCGTCCGGCCCAGCCGCCGTGATGTCGCACGTCAGGTGCGCGATGATCTCCTCGACCGCGACGCTCTCGTAGGTTCCGCGCGCCGTGCCGACGTCAAACGTTCCCTCTGCGACGTGACACGTGCGCGTCGTCGACTCGTCACCGACATCCACCCTCACCGACAACTGCGGGCGGGTGCTCGTCTCGACGTTCATCGGGCCGCACCACCCCGGATGGCCTCGGTGGGGATGGGGCGCGAATGCGTGGGCGGGCCAGTGACGGCGTCCACCGCACGGCCGGGCAACCCGACGATCGTCTCGAGCGTGTCGACGCGGGATTCGACGCTCGCGGCGTGCTTATCGATCGTGATGGCGAGGGCATGTGCGTCAGCGCTGCGCTGATCCATGATCCGCGTGAACTCCGTCAGCTTCTGACGGCAGAAGTCGGCCGACGTCGACTTCCAGTGCATCGTCGTGATCTTCGTGCGGGTGTTCGATGCGGTCGTCGACAAAGAGGTGCCGACCGTACGGGCCACCCGCGCCTGGGCCCTGATGTCGTCTGCGAGGCTGCTCATGCCCGCGACGTTACGAAGCGCTCACCGCCTCGTCATGTGCCGCCTCGAGCGGCCTGTGGAAGGGCCCGCCCGGCCCGAGTGAAGGAGCCCACAGCCGTCACCTCCTGTGAACGAAAACCGGCAACAACGAGGCGTGGCACCCACCGAATCGGTGGGTGCCACGCCTCATGTCAGCCGTGCTGGAGCGATCAGACGGTCTGCTCCGCCTCGTCGTTCTCCTTCTGCTCCTCGCCGCGGCGCACAGCCGCAAGGAGCATGTTGGCGACGTCGACGACCTCGACCTCTTCGCGGGCGTCGCCGTTGCTCTGCTCGGCGGTGAGACCGTCCGTCATCATGACGCGGCAGAACGGGCAGCCGATGGCGATGCGGTCGGCGCCGGTTGCGACGGCTTCCTTCGTGCGGTTGACGTTGATGCGCTGGCCAAGCTTCTCCTCCATCCACATGCGCGCGCCACCGGCGCCGCAGCAGAACGAGGTCATGCCCGAACGTTCCATCTCCTTGTACTCCACACCCGGCAGAGCCCCGATGAGCTCACGCGGCGGCGCGTACACGTTGTTGTGACGGCCGAGGTAGCACGGGTCGTGGTACGTGACGCTCTTGCCCGTGGAGGCAGCACCCGACTTGTCCTTCGGCTGCTTCGCGAACTCCTCCGGAGCAGCCACCGGCGTCAGCTTCTTCTCGCGCACGAGGCGGTTGAGCAGCTGCGTGTGGTGGACGACCTCGAACTCGCCGCCGATCTGCGGGTACTCGTTCTTGATCGTGTTGAAGCAGTGTGCGCAGGTGACGACGATCTTCTTGACGTTCGCGTCGTTGAGCGTCTCGACGTTCTGGCCCGCGAGCATCTGGAACAGGATCTCGTTACCGGCGCGACGAGCCGGGTCACCGGTGCAGCTCTCGCCGTCACCGAGGACGGCGAAGTCAACGCCCGCGGTGTGCAGCAACTCGGCGACGGCACGCGTCGTCTTCTTCGCGCGGTCCTCGTAGGCGCCGGCGCAGCCGACCCAGAACAGCCACTCGACGTCGTCGGCCGACTCGACGTCGGAGCCGATGACCTTGACGTCGAACGGCAGACCCTTGGCCCAGTCGAGGCGCGCACGCGCCGACATGCCCCAGGGGTTCTGCTTGTTCTCGAGGTTCTTGAACAGGCCGGCGAGCTCCTGCGGGAAGGCGGACTCGATGAGGGTCTGGTAGCGACGCATGTCGACGATGTGGTCGACGTGCTCGATGTCGACGGGGCACTGCTCGACGCAGGCGCCACAGGTGGTGCACGACCACAGGACGTCCTGATCGATGACGGCGTCGGGACCGTGCGGGTTGTACGCCGTCAGCGGGTTCTCGATGTCGTAACCCGTGTCGCCGATGAGGGCCGTCTCGAGGAGGTTGACGTTGCTGTAGTCACCCTTGGGTGCCTCGCCGTCCGTCGTCGCGGGGGCGCTCTTGCCGGCCGCAGCGGCCTGCAGGAACGGCGCCTTGGCCGACGAGTGGTCGCGCAGCGTCATCATGAGCAGCTTGGGCGACAGCGGCTTCTCGGTGTTCCAGGCGGGGCACTGGCTCTGGCATCGGCCGCACTCGGTGCAGGTGGAGAAGTCGAGCAGGCCCTTCCAGGTGAAGTCCTCGACCTTGCCGACGCCGAAGCTCGTGTCCTCGTCGAAGTCGAGCTCCTCGACGTTCGTCACCGGCTCGCCGTCGACCTTCATCGGCTGCAGCGCGCCGAGCGACGTGCGGCCGTCGGCGTTGCGCTTGAACCAGATGTTGAAGAAGGCGAGGAAGCGGTGCCAGGCGACACCCATCGTCGTGTTGAGGGAGATCGTGATCATCCAGGCCATCGAGATGAGGATCTTGATGGCGGCGACGGCAACGATGAACTGCTCGATGCCCTCACGGCCCATCGACTCCAGCGGCATGCCGAGGAAGAAGGTGAGCGGGAAGTGCAGGGCGCTCGCGTGGTCGTTGTCCGTGACTGCGGCGAGGGCGTACTCGAGGGCACGCAGCGTCAGGATGCAGGCGCCGACGCCGAAGATCGTGAACTCGACATAGTAGGCCTGCCAGAACGTCGAACCGAAGAAGCGCGACTTGCGTCCGTCCTTACCCGCCGAACGCGCCGGGTGGTGCTTGCGGCGGTTCCAGATGAGCCACAGGATGCCGGCGAAGCCCGTCCACGCCATGAACTCGGTGAGCCACTCGTACGGCGGGAAGTGGCCGATGAGCGGCAGGGCGTAGGCCGGGTCGAAGATCTGGCCGTAGGCGTTGACCAGCGTGAAGAACAGCACGCCGAAGCTGATCATCGTGAACCAGTGGGCGATCGCGACGATCGGCAGGCGCGCCATGCGCGTGTGGCCGAGGAATTCGCGAAGGAGCGTGGCGGTGCGGGCACCCGGTGAATCGGTGCGCTTTTCGGGGGCGCCGAGTCGGAACAGCGACGTCATCCGCATGACCGCTCGCACCAGCAGCGCGACGCCCACGACGGTGATGACGACGCAGATCACTGCGGCGACGATCTGAAGGGCTGACATGCGCCTCAGTCTAAACGGCGTTACCGGCGCGTAACTGCTGGGATGCACCATCACATGTCACCCGGGAATTAGTCACGCCCCCGTGTGCTAAAGGAAGTGAAGCCCTCGGGGGAAGGTTTCGCGATAACCACACGTTGGTATGCTCATAAGCAGTTCTAATCATCCCGCTCACTCGGATCACACGGAGGTCAGCCCGCATGCCCATCCTCGACGACGTCACCCAGGCCATCGGCAACACGCCGCTCGTGCGGATCAACCGCATCATCGACTCGGGCGCCACGGTGGCCGCGAAGCTCGAGTTCAACAACCCCGGCGCGTCCGTCAAGGACCGCATCGGCAAGGCGATCATCGAGGCCGCGGAGGCCTCCGGTGAGCTGAAGCCGGGCGGCACGATCGTCGAGGCCACCTCGGGCAACACGGGTATCGCGCTCGCGATGGTCGGCGCTGCGAAGGGCTACGACGTCGTCCTCACGATGCCGGAGACGATGTCGAAGGAGCGCCGCGCGCTGCTCAAGGGCTTCGGCGCCGAGCTCGTGCTCACCCCGGGCTCGGAGGGCATGAAGGGCGCCGTCGCGAAGGCCGAGGCCATCGCCGAGGAGCGTGGCGCCGTCCTCGCCCGTCAGTTCGCCAACACGGCCAACCCCGAGGTGCACCGCCGCACGACGGCCGAGGAGATCTGGCGCGACACCGACGGCGCCGTCGACATCGTCGTCGCGGGCATCGGCACGGGCGGCACGATCACGGGCGTCGGTGAGGTGCTCAAGGAGCGCAAGCCCGAGGTGCAGATGATCGCCGTCGAGCCGGCCGAGTCGGCCATCCTCAACGGTGGTCAGGCCGGCCCGCACAAGATCCAGGGCCTCGGCGCCAACTTCGTGCCCGAGATCCTCAACCGTGAGATCTACGACGAGGTCATCGACGTCGACGCCGCCACCTCCGTCGAATGGGCGCGCAAGGCCGCCACCGAGGAAGGCCTCCTCACGGGTATCTCCTCGGGCGCCGCGCTCTACGCCGCCTCGCAGGTCGCCGCTCGTCCCGAGAACGAGGGCAAGACGATCGTCGTCATCATCCCGAGCTTCGGTGAGCGCTACCTGTCGACCATCCTGTTCGAGGGCGTCCTCGACGACTGATGTCGGGAAGACGACCGGCCTTCGAGGGGTTGACCCTCAAGGCCGGTCGCTTCACTGGTGACCTGACGAGGAGGAACGGTGGCGAAGAACCCACTCACGCGCGTGCGTGACGCAGGCAAGGCCGTGGCCCAAACCATGGCCGAGGACGTCGACGCTGCGCTGGCACGCGACCCCGCGGGCGGCTCGCGCCTCGAGATGGCGCTCGCGTCGCCCGGTCTGCACGCCGTGTGGAGCCACCGCGTCACACACGCCATGTGGCGGCGCGGCGGGCGCTGGAAGCTGCCCGCGCGCCTCGGCTCGCAGGTGACGCGCGCCGTCACCGGCGTCGAGATCCACCCGGGCGCGACGATCGGTCGACGCTTCTTCATCGATCACGGCATGGGCGTTGTCATCGGTGAGACGAGCGAGGTCGGCGACGACTGCATGCTCTACAACGGGGTCAACCTCGGTGGGCGCACGCTGGCCAAGGTCAAGCGTCATCCCACGCTCGGTGACGGCGTCACGGTCGGCGCGGGTGCCCGCATCCTCGGGCCCGTCGTCGTCGGCAACGGCGCTCAGGTGGGCGCCAACGCCGTCGTCGTCAAGGACGTCCCGGCCACGGGCGTCGCGGTGGGTGTTCCGGCGAAGGTTCGGGTGCCCCAGGCACCTGCCGTCGACCCGTTCACGGACCCCGCGCTCTACATCTGAACGCACCCCATCCGACGGTTCACCCCGTCACCTCGGGGTGAACCTCCCGACCAAGGAGGTCATGTGCGCGCACCACGCGTAGCGATCATCGGTGCCGGCCCCGCAGGAATCTACGCGGCCGACATCCTCACCAAGGAGCACGAGAGTGCGACGGTCGACATCTTCGACCGACTTCCGGCTCCGTACGGGCTCGTGCGCTACGGGGTGGCGCCCGATCACCCGCGGATCAAGGAGATCGTCAAGGCGCTGCGGCGGGTGCTCTCGGGGGATCGCATCCGCTTCATCGGCAACGTCGACTACGGCACGGACGTCGACCTCGAGCGTCTGCAGCAGCACTACGACGCGGTGATCTTCTCCACCGGTGCGTCCTCGGACCGCCCGCTCGAGATCCCGGGAATCGACCTTCCGGGCAGCTACGGCGCCGCGGATTTCGTCAGTTGGTACGACGGTCACCCGGACGCCCCGCGCGATTGGCCGCTCACGGCGAAGAGCGTCGCCGTCATCGGTGCCGGCAACGTGGCCCTCGACGTCGCCCGCATGCTCGCCAAGCCCGCGGACGAGCAGCTCACCACGGAGATCCCGGACAACGTCTACCAGGGCCTCGCGCTCAACGAGGCGACGGACGTCCACGTGTTCGCTCGCCGTGGCCCGGCGCAGCTGAAGTTCACGCCGATGGAGTTCCGCGAGCTGTCGCACTCGCCGAGCGTCGACGTCATCGTCGAGCCGGAGGGCTTCGAGATCGACGAGGCCGGCCAGGCGGCGATCAACGCGAGCAAGTCGACGAAGCTCGTCGTCAACACATTGCTCAAGTACCTCGACACCGAGCCCACCGGGGCGCCGCACCGCATCCACATCCACCTCTGCCAGGCGCCGGTCGAGGTGCTCGGTGAGGATGCCGTAACGGGGTTGCGCACCGAGCGCACCGAGTTCGTCGGCGACGGCAACGTGCGCGGCACGGGGGAGACGATCGACTGGGACGTGCAGGCCGTGTACCGCGCCGTCGGGTACTACTCGTCGCCGCTGCAGAACGTGCCCTTCGACGACGCCCGCGGCGTCGTGCCGAACGAGGCCGGCCGCGTGCTCGACGAGTCCGGAGAGCCGATTGCAGCGACGTACGTGACGGGTTGGATCAAGCGCGGCCCTGTGGGCCTCATCGGCCACACGAAGTCGGACGCGTCGGAGACGATCCGTTGCCTGCTCGAGGACCTGCCGTCGCTCGTGGCGCCGGCCGTCGACGACGAGGACGCGCTGCTGCGTCACCTGCTCGACAGCGGTGTCGACGTGACGCTGTGGGACGACTGGGAGCGCTTGGACGCGCAGGAGATCGCGCTCGGCGCGGGCGCGGGCCGCGAGCGCGTGAAGATCGTGTCGCGCGAGGACATGATCGCGGCCGGTCGCGCGCACGCGGAGCAGGTGGCTTCTTGACCCGAGCTCATCGTCAGGTCCGACGTTAGAGCATGACGAAGGGCCCGCGCCGTGTCGGCGCGGGCCCCTTCGTGTGTCAGGCGTTGGGTCAGCCCTTGGCAGCAGCCTTGAGCTTGGAGCCTGCCGTGACCTTGGCGGCGTAGCCGGCCGGGATCTCGATCTCGGCGCCCGTCTGCGGGTTGCGGCCCGTGCGGGCGGCGCGCTCGACGCGCTCGATCGTGAGCAGACCCGGGAGCTGGATCTTCTCGCCGCGGCCGACGGCCTCGATGATGACGTCGTTCAGGCCGGCGATGACGGCGGAGGCGTCCTTGACGCTGACGCCGGTGCGCTGGGCGATGGTGCTGGCAAGATCACTGCGGTTCATGGATGAATCCTCTTCTCTAACCTGTCGCAGCCGGAACGGTTCCCCGAAGGCCCCGCGTTAGGCCGCGTTGTCTGCGAATCTACGCGATGCGCCGCGAAATGTCGCGCCCGAAGGGGTGAAAACCGACTCGGAGTGCTTCACGAAGCGTCGTAGTCGGAAGTTGGGCGTACGACCCGGAGGGGTCAGGGAAGCTTCTCGCCGCCGGGGCCGAAACCGCTCGTGTCGGCGTGGAGTTCGCCGTCCTCGCCGCGGTGGATGGTCTCCGGCAGGTCCTTGTCGCCGCGGTTCGCGACGGAGTCCTTGGCGTCGCCGGCCTTGGCGGCAGCAGCCTGGCCCGCGCTCTTGCCCGCGTCGGCAGCCTTCTGGCCGACGGCAGCAGCGACGGCGGGTGCCTTCGTCTTGACCTGCTCGGTTGCGGCGGTGACCTTCTCCTGGACCGCCGGGTTCTGCCAGGCCTTGTCGGCCTGCTTCTTGATCTGCTCGTAGCGCTTCTCCCCGGCACGGGTGCCGAAGACGTAACCGACGGCGGCGCCGGCGAGGAATGAAACCTTGCTCATCATGGTGTGGCTCCTTCGTAGTCGTAACTTGCTTGTCACCCTACCGAATCCGCGGCTTTTCGCCAGGGGGCGTAGCATGGTTCCTCGCTACGGCACGCCTTTCGGGGTGGGCCGTGGTCACACGAGGAGGGCTCGCATAGTGGCCTAGTGCGGCGGTCTTGAAAACCGCTATGGGTTTACGCCCATCGTGGGTTCAAATCCCACGCCCTCCGCCAGATGTGAATGGGGCCTCCCGGCCGCGACGAAGTCGCTCCCGGGAGGCCCCATTCACATCTGGCGGCATGACAGGTAGGGGATTTGGGAGGAGGCTCCGCGGGCCGCGAGCGAAGCGACCCCCCGCGGAGCCGACGGCTCCCACATCCGTCACGGTCAGGCGCTTACCCAGCCAAGGCCCACACTTGGGCAGATCACCCCGCCAGGCGCCGCGTCAGCCGGCGGAGCGCTGCTCCTGCACCCACTCGACGTCGGAGCCGCGGTTGGGGCGGAAGGCGCCCTCGTAGGCGTCGGCGTTCTTCGTGAGGTAGCCGCGCACGAGCGGGCACACGGGGACGATGAGCTTGCCTTCGTCGCGGGTCGCGTCGACGGCCTGCTTGACGAGGACGGTGGCAAGCCCCCGGCCACCGAACTCCTCGTCGACCTCGGTGTGGAAGAACACGCGCTCGTCCACGCCGTCGTGGTCGCGGTCGAGGAAGAACGCGCGGCCGGCCTCGGCGCCCTCCTCGCTCAGCGTGATGACGTAGGCGTGGCGCTCGTCGTCGCGGGTGATGGCGACTGCCGCGCCGGTCTTGTCGGACAGGGATTCGCTCATGCGTCCAGCCTAGAGTGCAGTCTCGTCGCGATGGCCCTCGTGAGCGGCACCGAATCCACTGTCCGCCCCGACAGGGCAATGCTCGGGCGACGCGCGACTGTCCGCTCTGCGTCCGGTGAGAAACCGGCCTCACCGAGGTGCCCTACTGTGTCGCAGTGACCGACGACGAACTGCGCCTCGACACCACCGCCGGACGTCGTCTCCTCGCGACGACCGTGTTGGGTTCCGGCATGGTCTTCCTCGACGGAACGATCACCAATGTCGCCCTGCCGCGCATCGGGCGTGAGCTCGACGCCGACCTCGCGGGCCTGCAGTGGGTCGTCAACGGATACGCACTCTCGCTCGCGGCGCTCATCGTCGTCGGTGGCTCGTTGGGTGACCACTTCGGTCGCAAGCGCGTCTACGCCCTCGGTGTCCTCAGCTTCGTCGTCGCCTCCGTCGCGGTGGCCCTCGCGCCAACGATCCACCTGCTCGTGTGCGCCCGCGTCGTCCAGGGTGTCGCCGCCGCGGCCCTGACGCCTGGCAGTCTCGCGATGCTCCAGTCCGCCTTCGGGGAGAGGGACCGCCTCAAGGCCATCGGCGCATGGAGCGGCATGCTCGGCATCGCCACCGCCGCGGGGCCAGTCGTCGGTGGCTGGCTCGTCGGCATCGACTGGCGGTACGGCTTCTGGCTCAACGTACCGCTCGGCGCACTCGTTCTGTGGCTGTTGCGCGACGCCCCGGAAAGTAGCGATCCCGACGCGTCGCACCGCTTCGACGTGCCTGCCATTGTCCTCACCGTCACGATGCTCGCCGGGCTCACCTGGGCTCTCACCGACTGGAGGGCCGGCGGGCCCTTCGCCGCTGCCGTAGCGGTGGTCTCGGCCGTTGCTCTCGTCGTTGCCGAGAAGCGCTCGTCGCACCCGATGATCCCGCTCGTCCTGTTCAGGAACCGCATCTTCACCTGGGTCAACGTCGCCACTCTGTTCGTCTACGCCTCGTTCACGGGCAGCATGTTCTTCGTCGCGTTGTTCCTTCAGGTCTCCGCGGGCTGGTCGCCGCTCGAAGCGGGCGCCGCGAGCCTGCCGATCTCTCTCATCATGCTCGTGCTCTCGGGCTACTTCGGGGCGTCGCGCAGCGCCGCGGCGCTCTCGTGCCGATGGTCGGCGGCATGACGCTCGTCGCCGTCGGCTTCGCCCTGCTCGCCCTGGCGCCTGCGAACCCGACCTACGTGCGCGACATCCTGCCCGGCGTCAGCGTCCAGGGCTTCGGCATGTCGATGCTTGTCTCGCCCCTGACGGGCACCGTCCTCGCCGCCGCGCCGTCCGGACGCTCCGGCCTGGCGAGCGGCATCAACAACGCCGTCTCGCGCACGGCCGGTCTCGTCGCCGTCGCGGCCCTGCCGATGCTCGTCGGTCTCGTCGGCAGCGCCTATCAGGACGGCGAACGCGTGGCCGAGGCGTTCGGCACTGGCATGTGGTGGTGTGCCGGCTCGGTCCTGCTGGGCGCGATGGCAGCCGCCGTCGGCCTGGAGAGCGACGTCAGGCGTCGAGCATCTTCGTCAGCAGAGCACGCAGGAGTTCCTGCTCATCACCCGTGAGGTGGCGGGTGAGCTCGTGGGTCTGCTCCGCGCGGACCGCGCCGATCTCCTGACGTAGCGCGCGCCCGGCGTCCGTCAGCGTCAGCGCCGTGGCGCGCCGGTCGCTGGGGGAGGGGTGGCGTTCGACGAGCCCGCGCTCCTCGAGGGCGTCGACGACCTCCGTCGCCGAGCGTGCCGAGATATCGAGTCGTGCCGCGATCGACGAGGGGCGCACCTCGCCGTCGCCGGAAAGGCGCTCGATCATGGCGAGCGCTCGCGACAGCTGGGGCGTGATGCCATACGGCTCGAGCGAGTCGAGATGGGCTTGGCGCATCCGGCGGGCCGTGAGAGCCAGAAGGCTCGCGAGGTCCGACTCGTGCGTCGGCCGGGAAGGAATCGCCATGGCACGATTGTTACATCCCCGGATAGTGAGGAAACCTCACTAAAGCCGAAAGGACGTGATCACCACGACCAGCCAACCGAACCCCCACGGCCCCGGCCACGGCGCCGGCCGCTCCGGCATGCGCGTGAGCAAGGCCGACATCGCCCAGCTCGACGCCCACCCCGTCTCCATGCGCCGCATCACGCGGCTCTTCGCGCCGCACCGCGTGTCCATGGCCGTCGTGCTCGCGATCATCGTCGTCAGCGCCGTCATCGCGCTCGCGCCGCCGTTCCTCACCAAACACCTCATCGACGACGCCATTCCGCATCAGGACGTGCCGCTGTTGCTCACGCTCGTCGGCGGCATCCTGGCCGTCACGATCGTCACGCAGCTTCTCGGCGTCGTGCAGACCTGGCTCGCCACGCGCACCGGCCAGCGCGTCATGCACACGCTGCGCACCGACCTGTTCTCCCACCTGCAGCGCCAGCCCCTCGGGTTCTTCACCCGCACGCGCGGCGGCGAGCTGCAGAGCCGCCTGACCAACGACATCAACGGCATGCAGGGCGTCGTCACGGACGCCGCCACGTCGATCGCGAGCAACGTGACGACCGTCATCGGCACCGCGATCGCGATGGCCGTGCTCAGCTGGAAGCTTTCGCTCATCAGCCTCGTCGTCCTGCCGCCGGCCATCTGGCTGACGCGCCGCGTCGCGCGTCTGCGACGCGCGGTTCAGTCGAAGGCGCAGGGAACGCTCGCCGACATGCAGACCCAGATCGAGGAGGGCCTGTCCATCAGCGGTGTCGTGCTCGCCAAGACGATGGGCGCGGGCCCGCAGCTCAGCACCCGCTTCACGCGCTCGTCCGCCACGCTCACCGAACTCGAACTCCAGGCCCAGATGGCCGGACGCTGGCGCATGGGCACGACGTCGATCATCTTCGCCGTCATCCCTGCACTCATCTACCTCGCGGCCGGCCTCCCCGCCACGGGTGGTGGCATGACGATCGGAACGCTCGTGGCCTTCACCGGTCTGCAGTCCGCGCTCTTCCGCCCGCTCATGGGTGTGCTCAACGTCGGCATCCAGCTGACGACGAGCAAGGCGCTGTTCAGCCGCATCTTCGAGTACCTCGACATGCCCGTGGCCATCGCCGACCCGGCCGAGCCGGTTCGCCTCGAGCCTGACGCCGTGCGCGGCGAGGTGCGCTTCGACCACGTCACTCTGCTCTACCCCGGCGCTGACCGACCCGCGCTCGACGACGTCGACCTCACCGTGCCCGCCGGCTCCAACGTGGCCGTCGTCGGCACCACCGGCTCCGGCAAGTCCACGTTGGCGGCACTCGTCAGCCGGTTGCACGACCCCGACGCGGGCAGCGTGCGGATCGACGGCGTCGACCTGCGCGACATGACGCTCGCCGACGTGAGCGACCTCGTCGGTGTCGTCGTCCAGGAGCCCTACCTGCTCCACGCGACCATCGCCGAGAACCTGCGCTACGCCAAGCCCGACGCCACGGACGACGAGATCGTCGCCGCCGCGAAAGCCGCCGCCATCCACGACGTCGTCGCCGGTCTGCCCGACGGGTACGACACCGTCGTCGGCGCTCGCGGACACCGTTTCTCCGGCGGCGAGAAGCAACGCCTGGCGCTGGCGCGCACTCTGCTGCGCAACCCGCCGATCCTCGTCCTCGACGAGGCGACGAGTGCGCTCGACACCCGTACGGAACGCTCCGTCCAGGACGCTCTGGAGCGCCTGAGCGCGGGCCGCACGACCCTGACGATCGCCCACCGTCTCTCCACCGTCCGCGACGCCGACCGCATCGTCGTCATGGACGCGGGACGGATCGTCGAGGCCGGCACGCATGCCGAACTTCTCGCCCGTGGTGGGCGCTACGCGGAACTCGTCGCGGCAGCCGACCACGAGGAGCTGGCAGCCTGAGGCCGAACGGGTGCCGCCCGTCGCTGTGCGGTCATGCACTGTTCACGTTTGCGGGCGTCGCGCATGAGCCTCGGGGAGGCGGCGCGTGTTAGCGTGATGGTGGTTGCTTTGCAGTACCTCGGTTTTTCCTGTTGTTTCAACCTCAGGCGCCTATGGCATGCACATCAGCCTGAGTTTCAAAAGTTGAAGCTCAACGCAACACGATAGATAGAGGGATTTCCCATGGCACAGGGCACTGTGAAGTGGTTCAACGCTGAAAAGGGCTTCGGCTTCATCGAGCAGGACGGCGGCGGCGCTGACGTCTTCGTTCACTACTCGGCCATCCAGACCAACGGCTACCGCTCGCTCGACGAGGGTCAGCGCGTCGAGTTCGAGATCACGCAGGGCGACAAGGGCCCGCAGGCCTCGAACGTCACCTCTGCCTGATATCAGGTAGACCTCACGAAGGCCCCAGCCGGTTCGGCTGGGGCCTTCGTCGTGCCCGGATATCTCGTCACTTCGGGATCAGCTGTGGAGCGTCCTCGTCGAGGTCGTGCGATCAGCAGGTGGAGGTCGTGTCGCTCACAGGCTCCTCGGTGGTCGAGGTGCTCGTCGAGGGCGTGGTCGAGCTGGACGTCGACGTCTTCTTCGGTGCGGGCTTCTTCGTGGCCTTCGGACGCTCCAAGCCCTTCTTCACGAGCGAGCGCACCTTGTCGTAGTCCGGGTTGCTGTCGCTGATGATCGGGTAGGCCAGATTGACGCTCTTCATCTGGCCCTTCTTCATCGTGTTGGCCAGATCAGCGAGGTCGGGGAGCTGGTCCTGGGGGAGGTCGAGGAGGATGTTCTCCTTGGCCACCTTCATGATGTCGGGGAAGCGCTGGACCATCTGGAACGGGTTCGTCTGGCTGACCAGAGCGTTGACCATGCAGCGCTGACGGCGCATGCGGTCACCGTCGCCCGTCTCGACCCGGCTGCGCGCGTACCAGAGGGCCTGCTGACCGTCGAGGTGCTGCTCACCCTCGGGGATGCGCCCGGTGATGCCCGTCTTCACGCCGTTGACGATCTTGCCGCCGATGGCGATCCCGCCGGGCGGAATCGTCATGTCCACGCCGCCCATGGCATCGACGAGATCCTGGAAACCCTCGAGGTTGATGACGGTGGAGTAGTCGATCTCAAGGCCGGTGATCTCCGTGACGACATCGCGTGTCGAGTTGAGGCCGGCGTACCGCTGACCCTTGAACAGCTCGGGGTGCTGCACGGTGGCCTCGGTCCACACGGCGTCCATGATGCACTGCTCGCTCGCGCCACGGTCCGGGCAGGTGAATCCGTCCGGGTAGAGGTCGTGCAGCGGGTTGGACGTGGGGAACGGCACCTTCTGCCAGTTGCGCGGGATGCTGATGAGGGTCGTGTCGCCGGTCTTCGTGTCGACGGAGGCGACCATGACGGAGTCGGTACGCACCTCGAAGCGATCCTTGCCCGCATCCGAACCGACGAGGAGGAAATTCACACGTTCGTGCCGCTTGAACGCGTTCTCCTTCGCGCTCTGGCCGCCGCCGTTCTTGATGAAGATCGAACCGAAGGCGTCCTGCGTCACCGTGACGTACCGGACTGCCTCAGCGGCAGGGAGCGTGACCGCGAGGCACATGAGCGCGGTGAAGCCCTTGAAGACGGTCTCGCCGCGGCGCGACCACGCCGTCATGTGTGTCGTGCGCGCCGTGAGCACGATCGAGAACAGCCACAGCAGGACCGCCCCGATCGTGACGGCGAGGGCGATCTTGAGGCCCTTCGCCGTGAGCACGTTCGCCGCACCGGTGATGAGCCCACCACCGACGAGCACGACGGCCAACGTGAGGAGTGCGAGCAACGTGAACGCCGCCAGCAGAATGCCCAGGCGGCGGCGGCGCGTCCACACCAGCCCCAGCCCCGGCAACAGCGTGCTCAGGAAGGTCAACGACAAGCTGCGGCGCAACGACGCCCGACGGCGCTGACGCTCACCCGAGCGAGTTGCCACACGGAGCCCCTCCGGCCCCGAATGGCTCGCGTACGAGTCGTGCGTCATGTGAAGATCCCCAATAGCTGACCGCCCGTCGGAGCCACCGGCCCGGCGAACTTGAAAAGTGCTGCTCACCATGATGAAGGACGAACCTGGAAAAGTCTCAATCCGGTGACGATCAGGTTCTGAGAGTTCGCTGGAGGTGCTGCGCTGGTGTGTCGCGCCTCGGTCTCGTTCCCTGAGGCGGAGGGAGCCGTCGTCCGGGCGCGGGCTCGCTTCGCTCGCGGGCGCCCGGACTCCTCCCAAATCCCCCGTGCTTTCATCAGCGAATGTGAAGGGCCCCTCCCCAGGGCGACTTCGTCGCTGATCCTGGGGAGGGGCCCTTCACATTCGCTGGCGGAGGCGGAGGGATTTGAACCCTCGATGGGGCTATAAACCCCAAACCCGCTTAGCAGGCGGGCGCCATAGACCGGACTAGGCGACGCCTCCTCCACGAGCAGTAAGCACTGCAAGCCCTGAAAGGGTATCGGACAGCCCGGCGCACACCAAACCGCGCCGTCACAGGGGGCTTCGGTCGCTCAGCGCGTGAAGATTCGGCGGAAGACGACGAAGCGCACGACCGTCGCGATCGCGTTGCCGATCGTCACCGTCACCGTGTCCCAGAAGGTGCCCGCGTTCGGCCACAGGTGGTGCTCCAGCGCGAGCGCGCCCGTTGTCACCGCGAGCGTGACCGCGAGGATCGCGAGGCTCTGGACGTGGGCGGCCTTGCCGCCCGAGTGCCCCGCCGCATCGAACGTGAATCGCTGGTTCACCCACGTGTTGAGGACCGTGCACACGAGCAGCGCCGTCACGTTCGCGAGGTGGTGGTTCATGCGCATGTCGAGGAGCATGAAGAGCAGCGTGTAGAGAACCGTCGAGCCCACGCCGACGAGCGCGAAGCGCATGGCGTGCGACACGGTGCCCCGTTCGCCGGCTTCGGTTTCCGGCGCCGCCGACGGGTTCGTCGCGGCGGCGAGCGCCTCGTTCTCGTTCATCGTCACCTCCGGGTGTCGTCCGACATCATGCTCCGGCTGCCTCGGGTGACGCGAGTCGGCCCCTCGGTTCAATGGGCAGACGCACGGTGAACCGGGTGTTCCCGGGTTCGCTCTCGACGCTCACCGTGCCGTGGTGCGCGGTGACGACGGCGTGCACGATCGACAGGCCCAGACCAGTCGAGCCCTCGGTGCGCGTGCGCGCGACGTCTCCGCGGGTGAAGCGTTCGAAGAGGTGCGGCGTGAACTCGGCTGGGATTCCGGGGCCGTTGTCGGTGACGCGGACGATCACGTCGTCGCCCTCGCGCGCGAGCCCGGCCGTCACGACCGTCCCCGGCGGCGTGTGACGGCGCGCGTTGGCCAGCAGGTTGATGACGACCTGACGCAGACGCGCCTCGTCGCCGACGACTTCGGGCACCTCGTCGAGGTCCTCCGGCAGGTCGAGGTGCCAGACGTGGTCGGGCCCGGCCGCGTGGAGGTCGCTCAGGCTCTCGACGACGATGCGGGTGAGGTCGACAGGTTCGCGCTCGAGTTCGCGGCCGGCGTCGAGACGGGCCAGCAGGAGCAGGTCCTCGACGAGCGTCGTCATCCGCCCGGCTTCGGATTCGATGCGCCCGAGAGCGTGGGTCACGGACGGCGGGACGGGCTCGGTCTCGCGGCGCGACAACTCGGCGTAGCCACGGATCGAGGCGAGGGGAGTGCGCAGCTCATGGCTCGCGTCGGCCACGAACTGGCGCACCTGCATCTCGCTCTCCTCGCGAGCGTCGAGGGCGGAGTCGACGTGGTCGAGCAGGTTGTTGAGCGCCAGGCCGACGGTGCCGACCTCGGTGCGCGGGTCGGTGTCGACCGTCGGCACGCGCTCGTCGGTGCGTGCGTCGCCGCGTCCGAGGGGCATCTCCGAGACTCGTTCGGCGGTGGCCGCGACCCGGCGCAAGGGACGCAGGTTGCTGCGCACGAGCAGGAAGCTCGCGCCGCCCACGGCGACGAGGCCGAGCAGACCCATGAGCGCGATGTTCCGGGCGAGTTCACCGACGTTCCGGTCGATGGGTTCGAGCGGCATGCCGACGATGGTGACGTCGCCGTTCGAGCGCGAGACGGCGACGAGGCGGTAGGTGCCGAGGCCGCCGCCGACGTCGACGGTCTGAGGGGCGGTGCCGAGCGAACTGTTCCACAGCGTCAGAACCTGGGCCTTCGACAGCGTCGAGATCGAGCCGGGCGTCAGGACGACGTTCTCGCTCGTGCGGATCGTGTTCGCGGTGGAGGAGGCGTCGATCGTCAGGCGCAGCATGCTGCCGCCGAGCCCGGGCGCGGCGCGGTGGTAGCCGTCGGTGTGACCGGGGGCGTCGCCCTCACCGGAGCCGCCGAGGGAGCGCTGTGCGTCGGCGAGTTGGGCGTCCACCTGCGTCATGAGCGAGTTGCGGGTGGTGAGGACGGTCGCCGCGCCGATGATCGCGATGATGACGACGAAGAGGGTGACGATCGAGGCGAGCAGCTTCGTGCGTAGCGGCCACCGGGCGGGATTGAACACGGGGCGGCGGCTCAGGAAGCGGGCTTGAGCACGTAGCCGGCGCCGCGCATCGTGTGGATCATCGGTGCGCGGCCGGCGTCGATCTTCTTGCGCAGGTAG
The DNA here is from genome assembly GCF_003515945.1 of Dermacoccus abyssi. GTDB lineage: Bacteria > Actinomycetota > Actinomycetes > Actinomycetales > Dermatophilaceae > Dermacoccus > Dermacoccus abyssi. The sequence continues at coordinate 133,511 of NZ_QWLM01000004.1, read as the reverse complement.
CTGATGTAGAGCTCGACGACGTTGGCCTGGCCGCCGAAGTCGTAGTGCCACACCCGGTCGAGGATCTGAGCCTTGCTCAGTACGCGCTTGGGGTTGCGCATGAGGAAGCGCAGGAGTTCGAACTCCGTTGCGGTGAGGGTGATCTCCTCGTCGCCGCGCATCACTTCGTGGCTGTCCTCGTCGAGGGTGAGGTCGCCGACGCGCAGCAGCGAGCTCTCCTCCTCCTGCAACTGGACCGAGCGGCGCAGCAACGCGCGCACGCGGGCCACGACCTCCTCGAGGCTGAAGGGCTTCGTGACGTAGTCGTCGCCTCCGGCCGTCAGACCGGCCACCCTGTCCTCAACGGCATCGCGCGCGGTGAGGAAGAGGACTGGCAGCGTCGGGTCCTCGTCGCGCATGCGGCGCAGCACCTCGAGGCCGTCGAAGTCGGGCAGCATCATGTCGAGCACGACGGCGTCGGGCTTGAACTCCTTGGCCGTCTTGACGGCCGCGTTGCCGGTGGCGGCGCTCTTGATGTCCCAGCCTCGTAGCGAAGGGCCATCGACAGCAGTTCGGTGAGGTTCGACTCGTCGTCGACGACGAGGACCCGGACGTTCGCGCCGTCGGGGCGCTTCAAAGCGGGGGCAGCGGGGCTCATGTCACTCAGTGTCGCCCCGGCGGCTATGCGGTTCCAAGGTCGTTTCTGTGACGTTCCTGTGCGTGGACGGTGGGTCGGCCCGGGCGATGAGCATGGTGAGGTCGTCGAGAACGTCCTCGCGAAGCTGGTCCAGTTCCGCTGGGCCCAACTCGGGGTGGCGACGATCGGCGCGCAGGAGGACTCCGTCCACGAGCAGTTGGACCGATGAGGGGTCCTCGGTGAGATCACCGCGGTATTGCGCGGTGCCGCGGGGCGGCACGCTGCCATCGAGATCGAGCCACAGCGCACGGCCGGGGCGCAGGAAGAGCAGCACAGCGTTGGCAACGCCCGGCACGCGTGAGTACGCGAGCGGACCCTGCCAGGCCTGGTGCGTGAGGGAGCGCACCTCGACGAACTGCGTCAGGCTCAGCACGAGTCCTCGAACGAACACCATGAGCGCCACGAGCCCGACCACGAGGGCGATGTTTCGATGCTCGTCGTAGTGGTGCCAGCACAGGGCCAACGTCGCGAAAGATCCCGCAGGAATCGGATAGAGCCTCATCCGGTTGATCAGCCCCCGAACCCCAGTACCGGCGTGCGAGGGGGTCGTCGAGGGCTGCGGGGCGATGCTCTCCTCGAGGTCGGCGAGTTCGGCCAGCGTCAAGTGCTCCATGGCCGCGATGTCCACGCCCTCGGCGTCGTCCGAGGCGATCGGGAAGGGGATGAGGCTCGTTCGACGGCGCGGTAGGACGGCGCGCCAGAGGCCGGAGACCACTGCGACACCGCCGGCTCCGGCTGCCATGAAGAGACTGCCGAGTGTCGGCTCCGACAAGCCCAAGTCGTCGAGGACGATGGCGTAGTCGCTCGCCGGCAGCGCGACGGCTTCCACCCGCGCGCCCACTCGAGGCTCGTCGACCATGACGCACGACGACACCTGCTCGCCGGCCGCCTTGCCGGCCGCGTCGCTGAGAACGAAGGTGCACAAGGTTTCGTCGATCTCCGGGTCGGCGACGGTCTTGGTCACCGTCACGGTTTCTGTGTGACCGAGAGCGACAACGCCTGCCATCCCCAGCGCAGTCAGCACGAAGGCGCCGGCTAGTGCACCCCAGAATCGGGGGAACAGCAGCCACGCCCAGGTCGTGAGGGGAGCTCGCTGCGCCGTTCGTGAGGCTCGTCGAACGACCGTGGCGAGGCCCTCGCCGCCGAACAGTTCCGGACCGTCGTCACGGCCTTCGAGGTTCCAGCCCCACGGGGCATCGTCCGGTTGTGCAGTTGCGCGACGTGTGGCCGTGTCGGTGGCGGCAGGTGGTGTGGCGATGACGAGTCGCCGTCGGGGCTGCCACAGGACGACTCCTCCCTTGTGGGCGATCGCCCGCACAGCCCTCGGGGGATAACCGTCGAACCGGCTGACCAACGCGCTGCACCCGCCACTTTCGCGGCCGGAGAAGTCGATGTCGTACCGACGCAGGGCCGCGCGTCCCAGGAGCAGCGTGACGATGAGAGCTGCGAGGAACCCGGCCAGGAAAGCGATGACATCGAGGGGCACGATGCATCGTACGGCCGACTCGCCCCGGAGACCGGCCTCTACACGCCACCGCCCCCACCCGCGGCAGGCGGGAGGGGGCGGAGGGAACCGGTGAGCAGCAGGTCAGCGGGTGGCGAGCACCTTGCGCAGACCCGGGCGCGGGTCGGGAGCCTCGAGGCGCGCGGCGTCGGAGGCCTCGTCGGTCTCGAGCTCCTGCGACTTGCGCTCGGCCTCGACACGCTCGACGTACGACGTGATCTCGGCGTTCTTCGTCTCGTCCGACCAGCCGAGCAGCGGCGCGATGATGTCGGCGACCTCCTGCGCCGCGTCGGCGCCGCGGTGCTTGGTCTCGATCGACATGCGCGTGCGGCGGGCGAGGACGTCCTCGAGGTGCAGCGCGCCCTCGTTCGTCACGGCGTACGCGATCTCGCAGCGCAGGTACTCGTCAGCGGCCGCGACGGGCTTGAGCAGCGACGCGTCGTCCTGTGCCAGCTCGAGCACCTCGTACAGACGCGAGCCGTAGCGGCCGAGCAGGTGCTCGATGCGCCACTCGGGCAGGCCTGACTCGGCGGCCAGCTCGTGCTTGAGGTTGAGCATCGCGGCGTACCCGTCGGCGCCGACGAGCGGCGTCACCTCCGTGACCGAGTCCTTGATCGGGCCCAGGTCCTCGGCGGCCGCGTTGACGGCGTCCTCCGCCATGACGCGGTAGGTCGTGTACTTGCCGCCGGCGATCGAGATGAGGCCCGGCTGAGGGCGCGCGACGGCGTGCTCACGCGAGAGCGCCGAGGTGTCCTCGCTCTCGCCCGCGAGCAGCGGACGCAGGCCGGCGTACACGCCGAGGATGTCGTCACGCGTGAGCGGCGCGGCGAGCACCGTGTTGACGTGCTCGAGGATGTAGTCGATGTCCTTGCTCGTCGCCGCGGGGTGGGCGACGTCGAGGGCCCAGTCGGTGTCGGTGGTGCCGATGAGCCACTGCTGACCCCACGGGATGACGAACAGCACCGACTTCTCGGTGCGCAGGATGAGGCCCACCTCGCCGGCGATACGGTCGCGCGGCACGAGGATGTGCACGCCCTTCGACGCGCGCACGCGGAAACGGCCACGCCCACCCGTCATCTTCTGGATGTCGTCGGTCCACACACCGGTGCAGTTGATGACGACCTTGGCGCGGACCTCGAGCTTCTCGCCCGTCTCGACGTCACGCACGACGGCACCGACGACGCGGTCGGCCTCGGTGACGAGTTCGACGACCTCGGTGGAGTTGCGCACGATGGCGCCGTACTGCGCGGCGGTGCGCGCCACTGTCATCGTGTGACGCGCGTCGTCGGCCTGCGCGTCGAAGTAGCGGATCGAGCCGACCATCGCGTCCGGCTTGAGACCCGGGAACAGCTTCATCGTGCCGCCGCGGGTGAGGTGCTTCTGGCGCGGCACCGAGCGCGCGCCGCCCATCTGGTCGTACATCGCGATACCGCTCGCGACGTACGGGCGCTCCCAGGCGCGGTGGCTCAGCGGGTAGAGGAACGCCACCGGGTGCACGAGGTGCGGAGCGATGCGCGTCAGCATGAGCTCGCGTTCCTTGAGCGCCTCGGCAACGAGAGCGAAGTTGAGCTGCTCGAGGTAGCGCAGGCCGCCGTGGAAGAGCTTCGACGAGCGGCTCGAGGTGCCGCTCGCGAAGTCGCGGGCCTCGACGAGGCCGGTACGCAGGCCGCGCGTGACGGCGTCCAGCGCGACGCCCGCGCCCGTGACACCACCGCCGATGACGAGGACGTCGAGTTCGCGCTCGCCGAGCTCGCGCCACGATTCCTCGCGGGCCTGCGGGCTCATCTTCGCGCTGTAGGGGTGCATCGTCATGGGTACCTCCGAAAGGGGAGCGACGGGTCTCACGGGCGCGCGCGGAACACGGCTTCCCCTCTACCTTAGACCGCTCGAATGGACGTTTCCCGAGTCCGGAGCGTGGGCCTTTCGTCACACGACGAACGGAGAGCGAAGTCTTCGTCGCGCCCGCTGCGGAACCCCCAGCGACCTCAGCCCACCGCGTAGGATGCGAAACGAGCATCCCCGGGGCGCGCCCGTCACGGGATCCTTCACGAACGGAGAACGCATGTCACTCGGACAAGTCTTCCTGAGCGAAGTCGTCGGAACGGCGATCCTCATCGTCCTCGGTGTGGGTGTCGTGGCCAACGTCCTGCTGCCGAAGAACGGCGGCTTCGGCGGCGGCCCTCTCATGATCAACATCGGGTGGGGCTTCGCCGTCTTCTCCGGAGTGTTCGCCGCCTACAAGTCAGGTGCCCACCTCAACCCCGCGGTGACCCTCGGCATGTGGGCGAGTGGCGCCGACACCTACGCCAAGGGCGTCGACATCACGGCCGCCTCGACACTCACCTACGTCGCCGCCCAGTTCGTCGGCGGCTTCATCGGCGCCGTCGTCGTGTGGATGGCCTACAAGAAGCAGTTCGACGAGCACGAGGACGCGCCGACGAACGTCTTCTCCACCTCGGCCACCGTCCGATCGCCGTTCTGGAACGTCATGACGGAGGTCGTCGGAACGTTCGTCCTCGTCTTCACGATCCTCGTGTTCGCCAAGACGCCGAGCCAGGCCGGACCGCTCAACGTTGCTTTCCTCGTCGTCGCCATCGGTGTCTCGCTCGGTGGTCCGACGGGCTACGCCATCAACCCGGCACGCGACCTGGCGCCGCGCCTTGCGCACTTCCTCCTTCCCATCCCCAACAAGGACGACTCCAACTGGAGTTACGCATGGGTGCCGGTCGTCGGCCCCGTCATCGGCGGCCTCATCGCAGGCTTCGCCGCCAATCTCTACATCGGCTGACCCGTTCGGGGCAGACTCGACATCAACCGCCAACGCCAACTCGACGCACGAGGAGTAGAACATGGCTGAGAAGAAGTACGTCGCATCCATCGACCAGGGCACGACGAGCACGCGCTGCATGATCTTCGACCACGACGGCAACGTCGTCGCCGTCGGCCAGATGGAACACGAGCAGATCTTCCCCAAGGCCGGCTGGGTCGAACACGACGCGGCCGAGATCTGGGACAACACGCGCAAGGTGTGTGCCGAGGCGCTCGCCAACAAGGACCTCGACTCCGACGACATCGCCGCCGTCGGTATCACCAACCAGCGCGAGACGACCGTCGTGTGGGACAAGAAGACGGGCAAGCCGGTCTACAACGCCATCGTCTGGCAGGACACGCGCACCGACCCGATCTGCAAGGAGCTCGCCGGTGACGACGGCGCCGACAAGTACAAGGACGTCGTCGGCCTGCCGCTCGCCACGTACTTCGCCGGCCCGAAGGTCATGTGGATCCTCGAGAACGTCGACGGCGCTCGCGAGAAGGCCGAGGCCGGTGACCTGCTGTTCGGCACGATGGACACGTGGGTCATCTGGAACATGACGGGTGGCAAGAACGGCGGCGTGCACGTCACCGACGTCACGAACGCCTCCCGCACCATGCTCATGAACCTCGACACGCTCGAGTGGGACGAGTCCATCGCGAAGGACATGGGCATCCCGATGTCGATGCTCCCGGAGATCCGCAGTTCGTCCGAGGAGTACGGCAAGGTGCGTCACCGCGGCGTCCTGCGCGGTGTGCCGATCGCGGGCGCGCTCGGCGACCAGCAGGCCGCCACGTTCGGTCAGGTCTGCTTCGAGCCGGGTACGGCCAAGAACACCTACGGCACCGGCAACTTCCTCATCCTCAACACCGGTGAGGAGAAGGTGATGAGCAAGAACGGACTGCTCACCACCGTCTGCTACCGCATCGGTGACCAGAAGCCGGTCTACGCGCTCGAGGGCTCGATCGCCGTCACCGGTTCGCTCGTGCAGTGGCTGCGCGACAACCTCAAGCTCATCAAGGACGCGAAGGAGGTCGAGAAGTACGCCAAGGAGGTCGACGACAACGGTGACGTCTACGTCGTCCCGGCCTTCTCCGGCCTCTTCGCGCCGCACTGGCGCAGCGACGCTCGCGGCGTCGTGGTCGGCCTCACCCGCTTCGCCAACCGCGGGCACCTGTGCCGCGCGGCCCTCGAGGCCGTGGCGTACCAGAGCCAGGAGGTCGTCAAGGCGATGAACGCCGACTCCGACGTCGAGATGACCGAGCTCAAGGTCGACGGCGGCATGGTCGTCAACGAGACGCTCATGCAGTTCCAGAGCGACATCCTCGACGTCGAGGTCATCCGCCCGAAGGTCAACGAGACGACGGCCCTCGGTGCCGCCTACGCGGCCGGCCTCGCCGTCGGGTTCTGGAAGGACCTCGACGAACTGCGTCGTCAGTGGGCCGAGGACAAGCGTTGGAAGCCCTCGATGGAGGACGACGAGCGTCAGCGCCTGCTGGGGCGCTGGAGCCAGGCCGTCGAGCGCACCCTCGACTGGGCGGAGTGACCTGTCGGCGGCGCGGCGTGTCGGGGCACCGCTGCGCCGCGCCCGCCTAGGGTTGAGCCATGGTCGTCATCAGCGTGTGCAGCCTCAAGGGCGGGGTGGGTAAGACCTCCGTCGTCCTCGGGCTCGCCGACGCCGCGATGCGCAAGGGGCTCGCGACGCTCGTCGTCGACCTCGACCCGCAGGGTGACGCCACCTATGCCCTCGGTGCCAAGGCTACCGGCAGTGCGAGTGGTGACGTGCTGGAAAGCCCGAAGCGCAAGGTGCTCGAGCAGACGATCGTCGCCTCGGGCTGGGAGGGTGCGGGGGAGCTTCACGTCCTGCCCGGTGCCCCGTCGACCGCAGCGCTCGATCGCCCGGACGCCGAGGGGGAGAGCCTCCACACGCTGCGCAAAGCGCTCGGCAAGCTCGACTACGATCTCGTCCTCATCGATGCACCGCCGTCGCTGTCCGGCCTGACGCGCAGCGCGCTCGTCGCGAGCGACCGCGCCATCGTCGTCGCCGAACCGGGGGCGTTCGCCGTCAATGCTGCGAACCGACTCTTCGCCGCGATCGACGACCTGCGTCGACGTGAGGCGGGCGGGCTGCAACCGCTCGGCATCGTCGTCAACCGGTTCCGTCCCTCGGTCCGCGAACACGCCGAACAGGTGAAGGTACTGGAGCGGACCTTCGGGCCACTCGTCCTCTCACCTGTCCTGGCGGATCGGGCTGTGGTTCAGCGGGCTCAGGGAGCACGCCAGCCTCTCAGCGCCATCGCCGGATCGGCTCCGATGACGGACGCTTACGATGCGCTGCTGTCACGCATCGGACGCACGGCCAAGGCCCTTCGCCGGCGCACGTCCTGAGCCACCTCGGGCATATTTCGTCAGGTGGCATGCAACCTGTCGGTCCGGTGTGCGTCTTTTCTGTCATGAGGACGATCGACCGCGCGGGCCAGGCACCCGCTTGCGCGGACACTTGGGTCGATCGGCTTGCCCCGGCCCGCGTTCCTCGCCGACACTGGATGATGGGGCATCGTCCGAATCGCCCTGCAGAACATCGGCGTCGGCATCTGCCGTGTGATGAGGGGAGCGGGTGCATGACTCTCGTCCATGCAGCGCTTCCGCTTCCCCCGGCGCCCTGGTGGGCCATCTCGGAAGGGGCGCGAAGCGCTCGTTCGGAGCGCGCTGCGTCGACCGGTGACGACGCGACCTCGGGGGCGAACACGTCCTCGCAAGGCTCTCCCCCGGACGAGGTCGACCTCGACGCCCTGTACGTCAGTTCGTACCACGACATGGTGCGTCTGGCTCGTCAGCTCGTCGACGACATCGAGTCGGCGCAGGACGTCGTGCACGACGCCTTCCTCGGTCTGCACCGCAACGTCGACTCCCTCGAATCGCCCGCGAACGCCCGCGCGTACCTGCGTGCGTCCGTGCTCAACCACGCCCGCTCGGTGCTAAGGCGTCGCCGCACCGCCCGCGAGTACGCCGCTGCTGCCGAACCCGAGGCCGGGCCCGGTTCCGACGAGCCCGTTCTTCTGGCCGACGAGCACCAGCAGGTGCTTGGCCACCTCGACGCGTTGCCCACCCGCATGCGCGAGGTTCTCGTGCTGCGGTACTGGGAGGGGCTGAGCGAGGTCGAGATCGCGTCGACCCTCGGGATCAGCCAGGGCACGGTGAAGTCGCAAGCCTCACGCGCCATGGCCAAGCTCGCCCGAGCGATGCGAGACGCCGATGGCTGATCTTCGACCCGACGAGTTCGCCGCCCTCGAGCAACAGTTGCGTGATGCGCTGTCCGCTCGGGCCGCAACCGTCACTCCGTCCGCCCTCGACGCCGGTAAGGCCGAGGCTTTGCGCGAGGCGCTGAACGACCCGTCCGGGGCCGCCGCCGGATCCGGTGCGGCCGGAGCGCCGGGCGCCGGCGGAACGGTGAGCACTTGGGCCGCCGGCGCCGCGCTCGTGGGCCTTGCCGCAACCGTGGCGGCCGGCGTCGTCCTGCTGGACCCGGACGACGGTGCCGCCTCGAGTTCCCGTGGACCGAACTCCTCCTCGAGTGCGCCGGCCGATCCGTCGTCGTCCTCCACGGACACTCCCACTGCGTCGTCGACGGCGTCCGCGACGAGTCAGCCGACCTCGACGTCCACCTGGGCGACGAGCGCCCCCCGCGCGAACGAGCGCGCCGCCTCCGAGCGAGGGAACAACGGCCCAGTCGTTCCGTCGGGCTCCTCCGCGGTCACCCTGCCGCGCCTGCCAGGCTTGCCGTCGGCAGGCGGATCCCCGTTACGCACAACGATGCCGGGCGCCGCAACGCCGACGGGTTCGGCCACCGTGCCGACGTCCGGGCTGCCGCCGGTGCCGTCCGGTTCGGCGACGGCTTCCGCACCGGGCACTTCGACGTCGCAGGCTCCCACGTCGACCGCTCCCGCACCGTCGGATTCGTCGAGGAGCGGACCGAGCACGACGCAACCGACGTCGCCGACCACCGAACCCACGTCGAACCCGACGACGCCGACGAGCGAACCGAGCACGGAACCCACGACGCCGACGAGCGAACCGTCGCAGCCGACGACGTCGAACCCGACCACGCCGACCACCGAGCCGGCGCGTCCGTCGGAACCGACGAGCCCCTCGCCGTCGACTCCGACGAGTGAGCCGACGCAGCCGACACCGTCACCGACGACCACACCGACCCCGCCGACGACGTCCTGGCCCAGCACATGCGTGCCCTTTGGCTTGCGTGACCTGCTGGGTGACCCGAAGAACGGGCACTCGGTGTGGTGGACGGATCTGCTCGGGTTCCGCTGGCACCTGTGGTGTTCCAAGGGGTGATCAGCCCGGGTCGACCTCCAGGACGGTGAGCCCCGCCCGCGCGACCATGTTGTGCTCGATGCGGCGGGCGTTCGTCTCGTCCGAGCCGAGAGCGTGCGCTCGAGCGTCCTCCGTGCTGCGCCCGTAGCGCTCGTGACGTTCCACGAGTCGGATGCGGCGAGTCGATTCGTCGGGCGTCAGGACCCATGCGGTGTCGAAGAAGCCGGCGAGGTTGCGCCACGGGTGCTCGTCGAGCAGCAGGTAGTTGCCCTCGACGACGACGAGACGGTGTTCGGGGCGAATCTCGACGGCGCCGGTGACGGCGTCCTCGATCTCGCGCCGGAACTCGGGCGCCCAAACGGACGGATCCCCGGGCCGCTGCCCCGCGATACGGGCCACCAGGGCGACGAAGCCTTCGGCGTCGAACGTCTGGGGTGCTCCCTTGACCTGCGCGAGGCCGAGTCGTTCCAGTGTTCGGTGCGCGAGATGCCAGCCGTCCATCGGGACGACGATCGCCGACACGTCGCGGTTCTGCGCTTCCGCGAGCAGGAGCTCGCAGACGGTGGACTTGCCTGCGCCGGGTGCGCCTGCCACAGCGAGGACGAGCCGGTCGTGCGGTGACGCGTGCAGCGCCGAGAAGAGCCCCTCGCGGGCCTCGGCGAACGTGATCAGTTGATCGTCACCTTCTGCGTCGAGGACTTGCTCACCGGGCCCGAGTCGCCGCAGAAGTACGTGGTGGTCGTGACGGTGTACGTCCCCGCGGCCGCGTAGGTGTGGGTCTGCGTCGGCAACTTGTCGGCGAATGCAGCGAGGGGCGACTTCGGTGCGCACTGGAGCGCGCCGAGGTCGGCGCCGTCCATGCCGCTGCCGTCACCGAAGTCGATCGTGACGCCGCGGCTGTTCGGCGCCGCGATGACCGCGTTGTTGAGCTGCGAACGGTAGAGGTGCTGCTTGCCCGACGCGCTGTACGTGTAGGAGAGGGTACGACCGTTCACCGACGTCACGAGACTCTGGGTGGCGACGGCTGCGCCCGTCTGAGGGCCCCCGTCAGGAGTGGTGACGTGTACAGACGACACGGGGGTGTTCTCCAGTGCGGACTTCTTCACCTGCGTCGGGGTGGGCGCCTTCCCCTGTGCTGTGGACGGCGAGACGGACACGTGTCCCACGGCGGAGGGCTGCGAGGAGCTCGATGGGGTGGCCGTGCTCTCGGCCGAGGTCGAGCTCGCCGCGCCGGACGATTGCGTCGAGCCCGATGAGTTGGTGCTCGTGCCGGTGGAACTGCTCGTCGAGGACGACTGCCCGGCCCCCGAGGTGGCGCTCGAGGTCGAAACGGACGTCGAGGTCGCGGAGGGCTGCCCCTCGGCGTCGGGTGAGGAATTGCCGCAGGCCGCGAGAGCGAGCGGCAGCGCGAGGGCGGCGGCGGTCAGGGCGAACGAGCGTGACATCGGTTTCCTCGGGGAACGGGGACGTGCGGTTGACTTCGAGCGTACGGGGCGTACCTGCGAACTGTCCGTAGGACGCTCGGTGGGCGGACGACGGAGATGACGCAACCTCCCGCTCGCGAGCAGCGAACGGGAGGTTGCGTGACCGACGACGGTCAAGTGACGGTCGGCCGGGACCGCCACGTCTGATGGGCTCAGGCGCCGAGGCGCTCCTTGAGGCCGTCGAGCTCGACCTGAAGCTGAACCGGGAGCTGGTCGCCGAACTTGGCGAACCACTCCTCGATCTGCGGGATCTCGGCCTTCCACTCCTCGACGTCGACCGCGAGGGCGGCCTCGAGCTCGGCGTCCGTCATGTCGAGGCCCTCGACGTCGAGCGACTCCGGCGTCGGAACGTGACCGATCGGGGTCTCGACCGCTGCGGCCTTGCCCTCGATGCGCTCGATGATCCACTTGAGGACGCGGCTGTTCTCGGAGAAGCCGGGCCACAGGAAGTCACCGTTGTCGTCACGGCGGAACCAGTTGACGTAGAAGATCGCGGGCAGCTTGCTCGCGTCCGCGTCCTTGCCGACGTTGACCCAGTGCTGGAAGTAGTCACCGGCGTTGTAGCCGATGAAGGGCAGCATGGCCATCGGGTCGCGGCGCACGACGCCGACCTGGCCGGTCGCGGCGGCCGTCGTCTCGGACGAGAGCGTGGCGCCCATGAAGGTGCCGTGCAGCCAGTCGCGAGCCTCGGTGACGAGCGGAACCGTCGTCTTGCGGCGGCCACCGAAAAGGATCGCCGAGATCGGCACACCCTGCGGGTCGTTGTACTCGTCGGCCAGGATGTCGCACTGCTCGATCGGAGTGCAGTAGCGGCTGTTCGGGTGGCTGGACAGCTCGTCGCTGTCGGGCGTCCAGGGGTTGCCCTTCCAGTCCGTGGCCTTGGCCGGCGGGTTCTCGAGACCCTCCCACCAGACGTCGCCGTCCTCGGTGAGCGCGACGTTCGTGAAGACGGAGTTGCCCTTGTTGATCGTCTTCATGGCGTTCGGGTTGGTGTGCTCGTTCGTGCCCGGCGCGACGCCGAAGAAGCCGAACTCCGGGTTGACGGCGTACAGGCGGCCGTCCTTGCCGAAACGCATCCAGGCGATGTCGTCGCCGAGGGTCTCGACCTTCCAGCCCGGAACGGTCGGCTTGAGCATGGCGAGGTTGGTCTTGCCGCAGGCGCTCGGGAAGGCCGCAGCGATGTAGTAGACCTGGTTCTCCGGGGAGATGAGCTTCAGGATGAGCATGTGCTCGGCCAGCCAGCCCTCATCACGTGCCATGACCGAGGCGATGCGCAGCGAGTAGCACTTCTTGCCGAGCAGGGCGTTGCCGCCGTAGCCGGAGCCGAAGCTCCAGATCGTGCGCTCCTCGGGGAACTGCACGATGTACTTCTCGTCGTTGCACGGCCACGCGACGTCCTTCTCGCCGTCGGCGAGCGGGGCGCCGACCGAGTGCAGGGCCGGGACGTAGCGGGCGTCGTCACCGAGCTCCTCGATGCGGTCGAGGATCTTCGTGCCACAGCGGGCCATGACGCGCATCGACGCGACGACGTACTCGGAGTCGGTGATCTCGACACCGAACATCGGGTGCTCGGCCTCCAGGTGACCCATGACGAAGGGGATCACGTACATCGTGCGACCCTTCATGCAGCCCTTGTAGAGGCCACGCATGATGTCCTTCATCTCGTTCGGGTCCATCCAGTTGTTGGTGGGCCCGGCGTCCTTCTCGTCGACACTGCAGATGTAGGTGCGGTCCTCGACGCGCGCGACGTCCTGCGGGGAGCTGGCGGCGTAGAACGAGTTCGGCTTGATGTCCTCGTTGAGGCGCGTGAACGTGCCCGTCTCGACGAGCTTGTCCGTGATCTGCTTCCACTCCTCGTCCGAACCCGTCACCCACTGGATGCGGTCGGGGGTGGTCATCTCGGCGACCTCGGCAACCCAGGCGGCAAGGCCCTTGTGCGTCGTGCCGCCGATCATCTCGATGTCAGTCGTAGTCATTGGATCGGCCATCCTTTGTGCGAGCGGGCCCGAACGGGATCTCCGTTCGCCACCCGAGTCATCGCTGTCGTCGGTCGTCCCGGCGCGCAGCCGACTTCGAGGAGTCGAAGGGGAGCGCCCGGTGGGACTCCTCGAACGTACGGGTATCTCGACGTCGAAATATAAGTGGCTAAGCGTTCCAAGTTGTGACGTGGCTCACAAACGCATGGTGCGCTGTTGGGTTTCTGCCACCAATGTCGGAAATGTTCATTAACGGTTCGAGAATCGAACATTTACCGCCATCGACGTGACCTGCGGCACGGGGTGCCGAGGCGCGACGACGGCTCCCGGGATGGGGTCGGGCGACGAACCCCCGACCTTGGGGGTTTTGCAGCCGAACGGTGTGGTGTTGGCTGCGAACTCACAACGTTGGGTGATTCGCCCTATTCGCCGGTCTTGTCGGCATCCTCGTGGGCTGTGGATAACTTTCGCGGTGGTCGGCGCCAAATCGCGACGCTGGAGGTATGGCCCCTTCTGCTTCCGCCTCTTTCCCCTCGTCCGGAGCGCGTCCGTCGCGCCAGAGCGTGGCAGCTCGTCGACGTGCTGCCCTGGACAGGTTCGGCGCGCTCCCGTTCACCTCGGACGAGGCTCTCGCAGCCAGTGCTGAGTCGGAGCGACCTCGACAGCGCGGACGTACGCCGTCTGTTCCGGGGTGTCTTCGTCGATGCCCGCGTGCAGGTGGGGCACGGGCTCCGCTGCGTCGCAGCGGTGCGACGGTGTGGTGAGGGCGCGCGGATCTCGCGACTCGATGCGGCGCTCCTGTGGGGTCTGCCGGTGCCGTGGTCCGAGGGCGTGTCGGTGAGCATCCCGGCGAGCCGGGACGTGCGCGGTGCGGGACTGGTCGTGCACCGTCACCTCCGAAACTCGAAGACGTCGAGCGTTTGGGTTCCCTCGGTGCGGTTGCGGCTGCCGACGACGGCGCCGGTCGACCTCGTGCGTGAGTGTTTGCCCCGGCTGTCGCTCGTCGACGTCGTCGTGCTCGCGGACGCCGTTCTCAGGCTGCCCGGGGTGGAACCGGAGTCGGCGCTTGCGTCGTGGTCGTCCCGCGGTGCGGGGCCAGGGCGCGCTCGAGACCTGGTGAGGCTCGTGGATGCCGGTGCCGAGTCGGCCATGGAGTCGCGGCTACGGGTCCTGCTCGTGTTGGCGGGGTTACCCCAGCCGGTCGCGCAGTTCGAGGTGGTGGCTTGCGGGCGTCGTCGAAGGCTGGATCTCGCATACCCGGATCTCAAGATCGCGATCGAGTACGACGGGGACCACCACTACGTCACTGAGGCTCAGAAGCATGCGGACATCGAGCGCGAAATGTCCCTGCGCACCGAGGGGTGGGAGGTCATCCGCGTTGTGTCCCACGGCATCTACCGCGACCCGGCCGGAACGGTGAGGGCAGTCGCCGCGGCCCTGGAGCGCCGCGGCCGTTCGGTACGGCTGTCGGACGGTTGGCGCCCCCACTTCCGACAGCTCGCGTAAAACCCCCAACCTTGGGGGTTTTGCAGCCGAAGGGATGCTGCGTGGCCGGAAAACTCCCAACGTTGGGCGATCTCAGCGCAGGCGGACCCCGACGTCGGCCGCGACGGCCTCGACCATGCGGGTGAGGCGGACCGTGCGTTCGGGCATCGAATCGCGGTACTCCGCGAGCGTCACGAGGCCCGGGCCCGGGAAGGCCCACGCGCGGGCGCGCGCCGTCGTGGCTTCGTCGGCTGCGGCGGCACGGGCGAACACGGCGCGTGCTGGAGCGTCGAACAGATCCCACGCGTAGAGCAGATCGACGGCAGGGTCGCCCACGCCGAGTGCGCCGAAGTCGATGACGCCGGCCAGGGTGCCGCCGTCCCTGACGAGGACGTTCTCGGCCGAAAGGTCGGTGTGCACCCAGGTCCGGGAGCCGGTCGCGGCCTCCACTTCCCGCAGGCGTGACCAGGCCAGGCGCACCTGCGTCGGGTCGAAGAGGTCGCTCAGCGTGGCGGCGGCCTCGTCGACCCACGCGTCGGTGGCGTCGGTCACCGGATCGCCGCACCGGTAACCCCAACGCTCGGCGCCGCCGACCTCGCCGTCCGTGTCGACGGCGTGAAGCTCGGCGACGAACTCCCCGAGTGACGACGCGAGCGACCGCTGCGCCGAAGCGTCGAGGTTCGTCGGAGTTCGACCCTCGATCCAGGTGACGACGGCCCAGTGTCGAGGGAATGTCTCGCTCGGCGTTCCGACGAACTCGACGCGCGGGATCGGCGTCCTCACGCCGGCTCCGAGCGTCGGCAGCCAGGTGACCTCGTTGCCCAGATCCGTGGCGTAGTCGTCGGAGCGTGGGAGGCGAAGTGCGAGGTGACCTCCAACGCGAAACACCCAGTTGCTGCTGCCGGAGGCCGGGCTCGGGCGCACGGCAAGCTGGGCGAGGTGCGGTGCCTGCTCGCGCAGGAGCTGAGTGGCCAGCGCGGCGTCGGGTGCGGAACTCATGGTGTCGGGAGTTTTACAGCCGGATCCTCGCGCGGCGACCGATTTTCCCCAGCGTCGGGCGAAACGCAGCGTCAGGCGCGCAATGCGACGACGGTGATCTCGTGCCGGTTGTGCTGCAGCTGTCGGGCGAAGGTGATGTCGTACGCCTCGCTCAGCATGTTCACAGCTTCGTCGGCCTGCTTGACCGGGTTGTTCGTGCCCAACTTCAGCGTGACGATCGCCGTTGCGCCCGGGTTCAGCATGTCGGACGCCTCGAGCATCGTGTGGGCCGACAGCTGCGGGGGCATCCGCATGTCGTTGACGATGAGGTCGACCCGACGCGGGAAGGTAGCGACGAACTCCCCGGCCGTCGTCCGGTGGTGTTCCACGCCGCCCAGGTCGAGCACGCGCTGGTCGAGACCGGCCGGGTCGACGGCGTGCACGTGGCCGTACCCGCGCGAACGCAGGATGCGTGTCCACCCGCCAGGGCTGGCGCCGAGGTCGACGGCCACGTCCCCCTCGGGCAGGTCGATGTGGGTGAACAGCTCCTCGAGCTTGAACTCCGCGCGGCTGACCTGCTCCTTGCGCGAGGCAAGACGGATGCGTCCACCCGCCCAGTCGGACAGGGCGTAGCGCGAGGGCGTGACACCCGTCGTCACCCGGTCCTCACCGAGGCAGACCGACAGCGCGAGGTCGGCGCCGCCGGGCACCACCCGGACGCCCTCGTCCATGAGCATCTCGAGGAGGGGCCGACGCACCTTGCCGGGCGCCCACGGGCCCTGCCCCGAATCCCATGTGTGCAGGGAGATGGCCGAACCGGGCGTGTACTCGCCGGAGTCGGCCAGTGCCTCGAGGCGCGTGGCGATGCCGTCGAAGGCCCACTCGGCGATCTCCTCGGCGTCCTCGTGCTCAAGGGACTTCGTCGTCGCGTGCTTCTCGACGGCGGCGAAGTGCTTGCAGAAGCGCAGGTAACCGGACGAGGCGAGTTCGTGAAGTCGCTCGATGCCGCCGTTCTTCAACTGGACGAAGCCCGCGTCCTCACCCACGCGCGTCACCTTCTCCACGTCGGCCTCGCGGCGTAGTTCGACGACGGCGAAGCGGTAGTAGTCGGCGGTCGTGGAGAACAGGACGGGAAGGTCGATCACGTCAGTCAGTCTAGGCGTGAGGACGCGTACGGCCGCCGCCCCGGGAAGGGGACGGCGGCCGCAGCGCGTGGAACGGGTGAGCGATCAGCTCGTGACGTACTCGTCACCGTCGTCGATGTCGTCGAAGACCGCGGCGTCGATGCGGTTGCGCACGAGGAACCAGCCGCCGACGAGCAGGAGTACGAGGATCGGGCCGCCGAAGCGAACGGCAGCGGCCGACTCGGGGCTGCTGTCCGTCGGGTCGATCGCGATGAGCACGAGAACCGCAGCGAGGAACACGAGCGCGATGATGTTGAGCGCCGGCGCACCCTTGAGGCGGAAGTCCGGACGCTCCAGCTCGCCGCGCGGTCTTGCGGACCATCATCATGTGCGAGATGAGGATCATCGACCAGACGCCGATGATGCCGAGGGTGGCGACCTCGAGAGCGATCTCGAAGGCGTGCGACGGCCACTTGAAGTTGATGACGACGCCGATCGCACCGAAGGCGGCCGCCGCCAGGATGGCGGCGTAGGGAACCTGGGTGCGGCTCATCTTGCCGAGGATGCGCGGCGCCGTACCGGCCACGGCCATCGAGCGCAGCACGCGGCCGGTCGAGTACAGGCCCGAGTTCATCGACGACGCGACGGCCGAGATGAGGACGACGTTCATGATGTCTGCCATGCGCACGCCACCGACGTGGAAGCCCACGCGGTCGAGCACAGTGACGAAGGGCGACTCGCCCTGCTTGTACTGCGCGGTCGGCAGGAGGAAGCACAGAAGCGTGATGGTGCCCACGTAGAAGCTGAGGATGCGCCACAGCAGATGCAATCGAGCTGTGACCTGTTGACCGCTTGGTAGACGACTACCGTCAGGTAATGCAGGTCACAATTCGATGCTCCTTCGCGGATCACGTGAGCCGGACACGGCAAGAGGCGCACCTCCCGAATCGGGAGATGCGCCTCTCGTACAAGCGGTGTCAGACACCGAGAACGATCACTTCTTGAAAGCGTCCTTGATCTTCTCACCGGCTTGCTTGAGGTTGGCGACGCCCTGGTCGCCCTTACCCTCGGCCTCGAGCTGCTCGTTGTCGGTCGCCTTGCCGTAGGCCTCCTTGGCCTGGCCGAACTTCTCGTCCTTGGCATTGTCCAGCTTGTCGTCGAAACCCATTGCTGAACTCCTTTCACTCGATGACAGTTGCTTCGACCCTACCCCGGGCCCTTCGCCCTGGCCAGAGGTTTTTCACCGGCTCACTCGGGTGGGTGGAGCTCCAAGCGCTGGCCGCCCCAGCGTCGGCGCAACATCCGGTCATGGCTCGCGACGACGACCGCCCCGGGGTAGTCCGCCAGGGCACGCTCGATGTCTTCGGACAGGAGCAGGGAGAAGTGGTTGGTCGGCTCGTCGAGAAGCAGGACTTCAGGCGGGAGCGCCAACAGGACGGCGAGGTCCAGCCGGCGCCGTTGCCCGACGCTCAGGCTGTTCACCGGCCGGGTCTCGTCGCGTCCGGCGATGAGACCGAACGTGGCCAGCGGACGTCTGGCAGCGAGTTCGGCGCCGACGAGTTGCTCGTACGTGTCGCGGACGCAGTCGTCACCGCTCACTTCGGCGTCCTGGCCGAGCAGGGCGACGCTCCCGCGCGGGGCGACGGTGACGCTGCCGTCGTCGGGAGCGATGCGCCCCGCAAGAGCCTCGAGCAGTGTCGACTTGCCGCATCCGTTCGGGCCCTCGACGAGCAGACGCTCTCCGGCTGCGAGCGCGAGACTCGTCGGGCGCAACCGATCTCGGACGGTGACGTTCGACGCCGTGACGAGCGCTCCGCTCGGCAACTCGCCGGCGCGGCGGGCCGCGGCGAGTGACCGGTCGGCGTTGAACCGCAGATGTTTCGGCGGCTTGCGCACCTGCTCGTCCTCGAGGCGCTCGAGGGCGGTGCGGGCATCGTTGACCCGGCGAGCGACGACGGTGGCATTGCGGTCGGAGTAGAACTTCTTCGCGCCGCGCGCCTCGGTGCGCGGCCCGCGCTCGGGGTGCCCGACGCGGTGATCGTCGTGGAGTCGCCCGCGCAGACGGTTCAGTTCGTCCTGCTCTCGCTCGTACTGCTCCTGCCAGCGCGTCAGTTCGTCGGCCCGGGCGACGACGTACTGCGAGTAGGTGCCGGTGAACCGGGTGACGCCGTGGGCTGCGCCTGCGTCGGAGGCGTCGGCGACGCGATCGACCTGACGTCGCGGCATCGGCCGCGGATCGAGGTCGAGCAGGTGGCTCACCGACTCGTCGAGGAAGGCGCGGTCGTGGCTCGCCATGAGCACGGGCCCCGGCCATGTGTGGAGCATGCGCGCGAGCAACTCGGCGCCGCGGTCGTCGAGGTGGTTCGTCGGCTCGTCGAGCAGGAGCGTCTCGGGGCGGCGCACGAGCATCCACGCGAGGGAGAAGCGGGCGAGTTGGCCCCCGGAGACCTCTCGTACAGGGCGCTCGCGGGGGATGTCGGCGATGCCGAGGCCCTCGACCAACTCGTCGATCGTGTGGTCGAGCTCCCACACGCCGCGCCGTTCGGCCTCGGCGAGGGCGAGCTCGAGTCGAGTACCCGCTCCGGGGTCGTCGGGGTGCGCGGCCAGGTGCTCACCGGCCGACGTCACCTCGTCGCCCAGAGCGCGCAGGGGCGCGGCGGCGTCCCGGAGCACCTCATCGGCGGTGAGATCGAGTGAGAACGGCGGCTGCTGGTGGAACAGGCCGACCTCGCCGGGCGCGCTCACCTTCCCCACGTCGGCGTCCTCGAGGCCCGCGACGATGCGCAGGAGCGTCGACTTGCCGGTGCCGTTCTCCCCGATGAGCGCGGCCCGTTCGCCGGCGGCGACGGCGAAGGAGATGTCGGTCAGGACGCGGCGGTCGGGGTAGCTCTTCGAGATGCCGTCGAGACGAAGGTGTGTGCCGCGGGGTGGGTTCGGATGCATGGGCCTCCTCGGGTCCGGAAGCTCCCACCGTACGAGTGGGGCGCCGTCGTCGGCACCCGATTTTTCGCCGGGCTCAACCGGTCAGCGCGGCTCGTCGATCTCCTCGCGGGTGCGGCCGGTGTCGCGCAGCTTCGTGTCGAGGCTGACGCGCTCGTCGAAGACGAAACACTCACCGTCCCAGTCCTGCTCGGCGTCCGGCATCTGCTGGAAGTAGTTGAGGATGCCGCCCTGCAACTGGAAGACCTCGAGCCCCAGATCCTGCATCCAGGGGCTCGACTTCTCACAGCGGATGCCGCCCGTGCAGTACATCGCGATCTTCGTGCCGTTCTCGCGCCACTCGTCAGCGTGGTCTTCGACGTAGTCGGCGAAGTCGCGGAAGTTCACGACGCCCGGATCGACGGCGTCACGGAAGCGGCCGACGCCGTATTCGAAGCTGTTGCGGTTGTCGAGGACGACGACGTCGTCGCGGCGGATGAGTTCACGCCACTGCTCGGGCGGCACGTCAGTCGCGTGCACGTCGTCCATGCGGTTCGGCATGTCGAGGCCGTCGACGCCGAGGGGCACGATCTCCTTCTTCGCCTTGACGAGCATGCGACGAAACGGCGGGCGCTCGAACGCCGTGCGCTTGACGACGATGCCGTCGAAAGCGTGAGCGACCGTCGCGTCGGCGCTCGCGGTCTCGAGGAAGGCATCGATCTGCTGCGGCGTGCCGGCCAGCATCCCGTTGACGCCTTCGGACGCGACGAGCACCGAACCGCTGAGCCCGAGGGTGAGTTCGCGCAGACGCGCCACGGCGGCGTCGACGTCGTCGAAGGCGGCGAACCGGTAGAACGCGATGTGGTCGCCGCGGGTGGGCAGGTCGCTCAACGTCGTCGGGTCGGGACGGCGATCACGCGTGCTGCTCATGTCGACCATTGTCGCGTACACCGCGCTCACAGCGCGGTGACGGGACGTTTGACAGCCTCGTCACAGCCTCGGGCCGTTCTCTCGGGCGGTGGGGGCAGCCTGCGTTGTGCGAGCTGCCCCTCAACTCCTCATGAGAGAAGGGAAGAAGATGTCGAACAACACGATGAAGATCGTGGCCGGCCTCGGCGCGGCGGGCACGCTGGCCGTTTCCGGAGCCGCGCTGGCGAACTCGCAGTCGCCGGCTCCCACGCCGTCCAGTTCCTCGAGCACGCAGGCTCATTCCGGGGACGCGGGCAAGGGTGGCCCCGGCGGTCACCAGCACACCGAGGTGACCGGAGCGACGAAGACGAGCGTCGTCAACGCCGTCAAGGCCAAGGATGCCGCGGTCTCGATCGAGCGCGTCATGGCTGATCCGGACGGCTCGTACGACGTGCTGGGCACGAAGAGCGGTGCGAAGGTCGTGGTCGAGGTGAGCAAGGACCTCAAGACGGTCGAGGTGCGCACCGGCGGTCCGGGCGGCCCCAGTGGGCGTGATGGGCGCGGCGGGCCCGGTGGTCACGACGGCAAGCAGCGCACCGCCGACGTCACCGGCTCGACCCTGACGAGCGTCAAGAGCGCCGTGAAGGCGAAGGATGCTGCGGTCACCGTCGAGCACGCGTTCAAGACGCCCCAGGGTGGCTACGTCGCGCTCGGCACGAAGTCGGGCCAGCGCGTTGCCTACGCGGTGAGCGCGGACTTCAAGACCGTCACGCTCGACTCCCACGGTCCGCGTGGAGGCCACAGCCCGCACGGCGAGCGCGGTCAGGGCGGGTCGACGCAGCAGTCACCGTCGGCGGGCCAGGGTTCGGCTTCCTCCTCGGCCTCGACGGGCGCCGTCAACTCCTGATTTCGCGGCATCCATCGGCTTCGGGGCGGAGCAGCGCCTCACGCGTGGCTCGGCCCCGAATGCGTGGGAGCCCTCAGTCGTCGTCCTCGGCGTCCGCCGTGGGGTCGGAGGCACCCGCGTCGACGATGTTCGGGTCGTCCCACCCGACGAAGCGCCAGTCACCCGGGCGTCCCTCGAGCGTCACGACCGCGGTGTTGAGCAGGCGCTTGTGCTCGGCGTCCTTGGGCGTGATGCCGGACGCCTGCGACGTCGCCCAGAGGCGGATGACGGCGCCGTGGCTGACGACGGCGACCGCTGCGTCGTCCGCGAGCCCTTCGACGGCGCGCGCGATGGCGGCCTCGTAGCGTTCGAGAACCGAGTGGCCGTCGGGGCCGCCGGGCATCCGCTCGTCGAGCTCGCCCTCGGACCAGTCGAAGACGGTCGTCAGGTAGGTCACGTGCGACTCGTGCGTCGTCATCATCTCGAGATCGCCGGCCCCCACTTCGCCGAAGCCCTCGTCCTGCAGAGGCTCGAGCGCCCGTGCGCGAGTGAGTGGCGCGGCCGTCAGAACGGCGCGGCGGTGCGCTGAGGAGACGACGCGATCGAGGGGTGTGCCGTCAAAGCGGCGCACGAGATCCTCGGCCTGGCGCTTGCCGAGATCGGTGAGGCCGGCGCCGGGCAGTGCGGTGTCGAGGGCACCTGCGACGTTGTTCGGAGTCTGTCCGTGCCGAATGAGGTGCAGCGTGGTCATGCCCCGATTGAATCACCGCAGCCGACACCCGCCGGGAGCGTGTCTCGCGGTCGAGAAGGTGCGGTGACGCCCGACCTTCGCCATGATGAAGCGATGAAGCCTTCCCCCGCCGTCTTGTGCCTCGTCTCCGTCCTCGGGCTGAGTGCCTGCAGCGGCGACGGTGGATCGGACGGTTCGAGGAACGGCGAGTCGAAGGCATCGACATCGAACTCAGGAACGTCGGCGAACTCCTCGACGCAGCCGTTCAACGGAAAGACCTCGTGCACGGACGTCGTCTACGTCGGTGATTCGGTGAGTGTCGGCATGGTGAGCAAGGACCAGATTCCGAACCGGGCGGAGCGGCTCGAGGCGCGCTTCGCGAACGTCGGCGTCAAGAACCTGTACGTCAACGCCTCCGGCGGCCGGTCTGTCTTCGAGCGCTTCATGAACCGGCCCAACGTCATGGACGTGCTGACGCCGAAGCTCACCTCGACGTTCAAGGGCTGCTACGTCATCGCCACCGGCACAAACGACGCGGCGAACGACCACACCGGCAGCAACATGAAGATCCGCCAGCGCATCGACACCGTCGTGAAGGCGACGAAGGGGCGGCCCGTGTTGTGGCCCCTGCCGGCGACGATCGCGACGAACGGGTCGTACAACGACGCGTACATGCGCGACATGGATGCTCAACTGCGCGACGCGACGAAGCGCTACCCCAATCTGCGGCTCTACGACTGGCGAGCCGAGCGCGAGGAGGAGTGGGTCGAGGGGGATCGGATCCACGACGACCGTCTCGGCTCGCGCTACCGTGCCGCGATGTACGCCAACGCCCTAGCCGTCGCGTTCCCCCAGGGGCGCCCGGCGAACCCGAGCACCGTCGTCGGCTCGGCTTGGGGCAAGAAGCCGTCGCCGGCGAACCGGCCGAAACTGCCGTCGGTCAAGGGGGACGCCGTAGCGTTCTGGGCCGGCGACAAGAAGGCGGTCGAGCTGTACGAGAGCGGTCGCAAACCCTGAGCCATCCGAAAGGGGAGTTGGCTGCGCGCCACTCACTACGTCGGTAGTGTGATCTGCGGCACAACTTCCGAGATCTGGTGGTGACGGTGATGACGACGACTGCAGAGCTCGTCAGTGGCGTGGTGACGAACAGGGTGAAGCCCCTCGTGCGCTGGGGCCTGACGCATGCGGTGCCGAGCCGCGTCCTCAAGGACGGAGCCGACAAGGGTGACCTCCAGGCGCGCCTCACGGTCGAGGCCCAGAACCTCTCGCCCGAGGAGATCGCCGAGCTGTTCAACCAGATCCGCGCGCAGGGTCCGCTCGTGCGCAGCAAGTTTTCCTACGTCAGCGTTGACCACGCCGTCGTCAAGGAGGTGCTCAGCTCCACCCAGTTCCGCACCGGCTTCCCCGGTGACGACCGCCCGGCGATCTCGCGCCTCGTGCAGTGGGCCCGGCGCGAGGGCCTGCACCCCGTGGAGCCGCCGTCGATGCTCGTCACCGACGGCGACGACCACACCCGCTACCGCAAGCTCGTCTCGCGGGTGTTCACCGCGCGCGCCGTCGAGGGGTTGCGCGAGCGGACGGAGGCAATCGCTGCCGACCTACTCGACGAACTCGCGGCCAGGGGCGGGCCGGTCGACCTCGTCGCCGCCTACTGCGAGAAGCTGCCGGTCGCCATCATCTCGGAGATCCTCGGCGTTCCCGAGAGCGAGCGGGCCAACGTCCTGCGCATGGGCGGACATGCCGCAGCGAGCCTGGACCTCGGCATCGACTGGTCGACGTTCCGCACCGTCGACGGCGCCCTCGACGAGTTCGACGAATGGCTCGGAAAGCACTTCGACCACCTGCGCGCCAACCCCGGTGACGACCTGTTCTCGACGCTGCTGCACGCCACGGACGACGAGGGGCGCCTCAGCGAGCGTGAGCTCAAGGCCACCGCCGGCCTCGTGCTCGCCGCCGGTTTCGAGACGACCGTCAACCTGTTGAGCAATGCCATCCGGCTGCTCGTCGAGCACCCCGAGCAGTTGGCGGGCCTGCGCGCCGACCCGTCCGGCTGGGGCAACGCCGTCGACGAGGCACTGCGCTACGACCCGCCCGTACTGCTCACGGGGCGCTCGGCGCCAGAAGACACCGAGGTGGCCGGACAGCGCGTGGGTGAGGGTTCCATGACGACGCTCGTGCTCGCCGGCGCGAACCGCGACCCGCAGGTCTTCGACAACCCCGACGCCTTCGACGTCACCCGCGAGAACGCCCGCGACCACCTGTCCTTCTCCGCGGGCCGGCACTTCTGCCTCGGAGCGGCGCTCGCCCGTATGGAGGGAGAGGTGGGCCTGCGTGCCTTCTTCGACCGCTTCAACGTCGAGTTGCTTCCCGGGGCGCGCCGCCGACCGACGCGCATTCTGCGCGGGTACGAGACGCTTCCCGCCCGCCTCGTGCAGCGCTCGAACTGAGTGGCTCCGAGGCGTTGTGGCAGCCGCCGGGTAGGGTTGAACTGAGGAAGTAACCGACGCGCAGAGAGGGCGGCATCATGGGTCTGTCACCACTTGAATGGCCTGTCCTGCGTCAGGTGCGCTCGGGCGACTTCCTCGGCCGCGGCCCGGCTGTGACGAGCGAGAAGACGCGCACGCTCGAGCCGCGCACGACGACGGCCGACCGCAGCGTCCAGTCGGTGTGCCCCTACTGCGCCGTCGGCTGCGGCCAGCGCGTCTTCGTCAAGGACGAGAAGGTCGTCGCCATCGAGGGCGACAAGGACAGCCCCATCTCGCGTGGCCGACTGTGCCCCAAGGGTGCGGCGAGCGAGCAGCTCGTCAACAACCCCTCGCGGATCAAGCAGGTGCTCTACCGCAAGCCCGGCGGCACCGACTTCGAGCCGATCGAGCGCGACAGGGCCATCGACATGGTGGTCGAGCGGTTCCTCGACACGCGTCGACGCACCTGGCAGGAGCGCGACGAGAAGGGCAACTTCCTGAGGCGAACGATGGGTATCGCCTCGTTGGGCGGAGCGACGCTCGACAACGAGGAGAACTACCTCATCAAGAAGCTGTTCACCGCAGCCGGGGCCATACAGATCGAGAACCAGGCGCGTATTTGACACAGCGCCACGGTTCCCAGTCTGGGGGCCTCATTTGGGCGTGGTGGAGCCACTAATCCACTGCAGGACATGGCGAATGCAGACCTCATCATCATCGAGGGATCGAACATGGCCGAGTGTCACCCCGTCGGTTTCCAGTGGGTGACCGAAGCCAAGGCGCGCGGCGCCAAGGTCATCCACATCGACCCGCGCTTCACGCGCACCTCGGCGGTGGCCGACAAGCACGTCACCATCCGTGGTGGCTCCGACATCGTCTTCCTCGGTGCGCTCATCAACCACGTCCTGTCGACGGACGCGTACTTCCACGACTACGTCGTCGCGTACACGAACGCCGCGACGCTCGTCAGTGAGGACTTCGTCGACACCGAAGACCTCGACGGGCTGTTCTCCGGCTACGACCCCGAGACGGGTCAGTACGACCAGAGCTCGTGGCAGTACGCCGACCCCTCCGGCGAGCAGGGCACGTCGAGCGACGAGAAGAGTGGTTCGTCCGGGCATCACGCGTCGGGTGGTGCGGAGTCGCACGGTTCCGGCGGGCCCTCGCTCGCCCACGCCGAGGTGCTGCGCGACGAGACGCTGACCGATCCCCGCACGGTCTTCCAGATCCTCAAGCGTCACTACGCGCGCTACACACCCGAGCTCGTCGAGGAGGTCTGCGGCGTCTCGCCGGAGGACTTCCGCTACGTCGCCGATGCCCTCGTCGCGAACTCCGGGCGCGAACGCACCACGATGTTCGCCTACGCCGTCGGCTGGACCCAGCACGTCTCAGGCGCGCAGATGATCCGCTCGGCGGCCATCCTGCAGCTGCTCATGGGCAACGTCGGACGCCCCGGCGCGGGCATCATGGCGCTGCGAGGGCACGCGACGATCCAGGGGTCCACCGACATCCCGACGCTGTTCAACCTGCTGCCGGGTTACCTGCCGATGCCGCGCGTCGCGGAACACGAGACGATGGAGGACTACGTCGACTCCATCGCGTCGAAGGACGCGAAGGGCTACTGGGCCAACGCGGACGCGTACGCCGTCTCGCTGT
Organism: Dermacoccus abyssi; assembly: GCF_003515945.1. Lineage (GTDB taxonomy): Bacteria > Actinomycetota > Actinomycetes > Actinomycetales > Dermatophilaceae > Dermacoccus > Dermacoccus abyssi. The sequence continues at coordinate 107,578 of NZ_QWLM01000004.1, read as the reverse complement.
TCAAGGCCTGGTTCGGCGAGCACGCGACGCCCGAGAACAACTTCGGACTCGACCTCATGCCGCGTCTGACGGGTGCCCACGGCACCTACCAGTCGATGATGGGCATGATCGACGGCGACGTCGAGGGCTTCTTCGTCCTCGGCCAGAACCCGGCCGTCGGGTCGGCGAACGGCAAGCTGCAGCGCAACGGGTTGCGTCACCTCAAGTGGCTCGTCGTGCGCGACTTCCAGCTCATCGAAACGGCCACGTTCTGGAAGGACGCGCCGGAGATCGCGTCCGGCGAGTGGAAGACCGAGGACATCGACACCGAGGTGTTCTTCTTTCCGGCGGCCACGCACGTCGAGAAGGCCGGCTCGTTCACCCAGACGCAGCGCCTCGTGCAGTGGCGCCACAAGGCCGTCAACCCGCCGGGTGACGCGCAGAGCGAACTCGACTTCTTCCACGAGGTCGGTGTGCGCATTCGGGCACGCCTGGCTGATTCCGATGACCCGCGCGACCTGCCGCTGCGGGCCATGACGTGGGACTACGCGAAGGACGAGCGCGGCGAGGTGGTGCCCGAATCCGTCATCGCGGAGATCAACGGCACCGACGCCGAGGGCAAACCGCTTTCGACCTACGTCGACCTCGCGGCCGACGGCTCGACGTCGTCCGGCTGTTGGCTCTACGCGGGCGTCTACGCCGACGGCGTCAACCAGGCAGCGCGACGCAAGCCCGGCGACGAGCAGGACGAGACGGCCGCCGAGTGGGCGTGGGCGTGGCCGGCGAACCGGCGCACGCTCTACAACCGGGCGTCGGCCGACCGCGACGGCAAGCCGTGGAGCGAGCGCAAGAAGCTCGTGTGGTGGGACGAGGAGGCCGGCCGCTGGACGGGCCGAGACATCCCCGACTTCCCGGCGGCGACGGCACCCTCCTACCGGCCGGACAAGGGAGTCGGCGGGCCTGACGGCCTCGCCGGTGACGACCCGTTCATCATGATGGCCGACGGTAAGGCCTGGCTGTACGCCCCGCTCGGCCTCGTCGACGGCCCGCTACCGGCGCACTACGAGCCGGCCGAGTCACCCCTGGCGAACCCGCTGTACCGACAGCAGGCCAACCCGACGCGCGTCGTCTTCGAACGCAAGGACAACCTCAACGCACCGAGTTTCGGTACGCCCGGCGGCGACGTCTACCCGTTCATGTTCACCGTGAACCGGTTGACCGAGCACCACACCGCCGGCGGCATGAGCCGGTGGTTGCCGTACCTCGCGGAACTGCAGCCGGAGATGTTCGTCGAGGTCTCGCCTCAGCTGGCGCAGGAGCGTGGGCTCGAGAACGGCGGATGGGCCACCGTCGTCTCGGCCCGTGCCGCGATCGAGGCGCGCGTCCTCGTCACGGAGCGAGCGCGACCGCTACGCATCGGCGGACGCACGGTGCACACGATCGGCATGCCGTATCACTGGGGTTCGAGTGAGTTCGCCCAGGTGGCAGGCGATTCCGCGAACGACCTGTTCGGCGTCGTGCTCGATCGCAACACGCAGATCCAGGAGGGCAAGATCGGCATGTGCGACATTCGTGCCGGCAGGCGCCCCGAGGGGGAAGCGCTGGAACGGTTCGTCGCCGAGTACCAGAGCCGCGCAGGCACGACCGTCATGACGGGCAACGACCTCGCCCAGGGCGATGTCGAGGAGAGTGAAGACGACGCATGAGCGCACTGACGAGTTACGTCGCGCGCCAGTTCGGCGGCGCGGGCGACCCGGCCAAGGAGGCCGCGTGGGGTACGCACGCGGCGACGGAGCGCACGGGCGGGGCCCCGAACGAGCCGCTCGCGGAGCGGGTCGGCTTCTTCACCGACACGTCCATCTGCATCGGCTGCAAGGCGTGCGAGGTGGCCTGCAAGGAGTGGAACCGCAACCCGGAGGACGGGTACGGGCTCACGGGCCACTCGTACGACAACACGGGAGAGCTCGGCTCCGACACGTGGCGTCACGTCGCGTTCGTCGAGCAGTCGGGGGAGCGCATCGCGGCGGCCCGGAAGTCGGGGCGCAAGCTGGTCGACCTCGGTATGCCGAGTGTGCGCAGTGCTGCGTCGACCGAGACGCCCAGTGGCGCGGTCGGCGTGCAGCCTGAGACCTCGCTCGACGTCGACGTGTTCGCTCTGGCGTCGTCGCCGGCGGGCCTGACGCCGACCGCCGGTAGCGACGTGCCCGATTTCCGCTGGCTCATGTCGTCGGACGTCTGCAAGCACTGCACCCATGCGGGGTGCCTCGACAACTGCCCCACGGGAGCGATCTTCCGCAGCGAGTTCGGCACCGTCGTCATCCAGGCCGACGTGTGCAACGGCTGTGGGTACTGCGTCGGCGGGTGCCCGTTCGGCGTGGTCGAGCGTCGTGAGAAGGACGCCGTCATCAACCACGGCAACGCACAGAAGTGCACGCTCTGCTACGACCGGCTCACCGAGGGGCAGACGCCCGCGTGCGCGCAGACGTGCCCCACGACATCGATCAAGTTCGGGCCGCTGTCGGAGATGACGCGCCTCGCCGAGGAGCGCGTGGCCGAGCTTCACGCCCGCGGCATGACGGAAGCGCGCCTGTACGGCGCGGGCAGTGACGACGGTGTGGGCGGCACCGGTTCAGTGTTCCTGCTCCTCGACGACCCGGAGGTGTACGGGCTGCCGCCCGACCCGGTGGCGCCGTCACGACACCTCGCGTCGTCGTACAAGCGAATGCTCGCCGCGGCCGGCGGCATGGCGGCTGCGGCCGCCATCGCGTTCGTCGGGGGTGGCGTGTGACCAACCCGCTCGATTCCTACCGTGACCCCGAGGGTCCACGCCGCCGCCGTGGTGGCGGTGACAAGCGTCGCCGTCCGACGGACTGGTTGAACGACCGCCGCGAGGGACGCGGCGAGCGCGCGCTCGTGCCGGACGTGGAGTTCGACTCGTACTACGGGCACAACGTGGTCAAGCCGGTGCCGTGGGAGGCGCCGATTCCGATCTACCTGTTCACCGGTGGGCTCGCGGCGGGATCGCAGCTGCTCGCGGCTGGCGCGTACGTGACGGCGAACGCGCCCTTGCGACGCGTCACGCGCCTGACGTCCGGAGTGGCAACGGCGGTCAGCGGCGCTGCGCTCGTCGTGGACCTCGGGCGACCCGAACGGTTCTACAACATGTTGCGGGTGGCGAAACTGAGCTCCCCGATGTCGGTGGGTACGTGGATCTTCTCCGCGTTCGCCGGGGGCGCAGTGCCGCTCGCCGGGTTGGAGACCCTGCGTCTGCTGCCGCGCAAGAACAGCGGTTCGTTGGCCTTGCTCATGGGGCGCGCGGAAGAGGCCGCCGCCGGGGTCGGTGGTGTGCGCCGCGGGGCGGTGGCACCTCGGCGCGCCGGCGTTCTCGGATTCATCGAGGACGCACTCGAACTCGTGGAGGCGCCGAGCGCTGCGCTGGGTGCGCTGGCTGCCGGCCCGCTCGCGACGTACACCGCTGTGCTGCTGTCGAACACGGCAACGCCGATGTGGGCCGAGTCGCGTCATCACCTGCCGTTCGTGTTCGCCGGCTCGGCGTCGGCCGCGGCGAGCGGAAACGCGATGGTGTGGACGCCGGTGGCGCACGCGGGGCCGGCCCGTGCACTCGCGCTCATCGGGTCGTCCGTCGACCTCGTGGCTCTCAACCGGCTCGAGAAGCACCTCGACGCCCACGGCGTCGGCGAACCCTTGCACCACGGAACGGCCGGAAAGCTCAACAAGGCGAGTCTGGCGCTCAACGTGGCGGGCTCCGTCGGGACGGCGCTGTTCGCGCGGCGCTCGCGGGTGGCGTCGGTGCTTTCGGGAGCGTGCTTCGTCGCCGGTTCGGTGTGTACCCGTTTTGCCGTGTTCGAAGCGGGAATGGAGTCGGCGAAGGACCCGAAGTACACGATGGCGCCGCAGCGGCGCCGCCTCGACGAGCGCGGCGGGACCGGCAACATCACGACGGGTCCGCGCACGGCCGACGGACGTCGTCCGTTGCCGGGGCCGGGCGGTCACCCGGTCCTTCGGGACTGATGGAGAAAAGTGCTGGTTGTGCACGATATTTCGTGCACAACCAGCACTTTCGCGCTCGATCCCTAGCGCACCCGGATGCCGGGTTCACCCTTCACAGTGCGGCCGATGATCGGCGCGCCCGGCACCTCGCCGATGACGAGGAGCCCGCCGGAGGTCTGGGCGTCGGCGAGCAGAAGCAGTTCGTTCTCGTCGACCTCGGACTCGATGTGCGGGGCCACCCAATCGAGGTTGCGGCGTGTGCCGCCGGAGACATAGCCGTCACGTGCCGCCTCGCGGGCGCCGTCGATGTAGGGAACGGCTGCGGCGTCGATCTCCGCCGCCACGCCCGAAGCGCGCATCATCTTCCACAGGTGGCCGAGCAGGCCGAACCCCGTGACGTCGGTGGCGGCCTTCGCGCCGGCGTCGACCGCGGCGACGGAGGCGTCCCGATTGAGCGTCGTCATCACGTCGACGGCCTGGGCGAAGACCTCACCCGTGCGCTTGTGACGGTTGTTGAGCACGCCCGAGCCGAGCGGTTTCGTCAGCGAGATCGGCAGGCCCGCCTCGGCGGCGTCGTTGCGCAGCAGCTTGGCCGGATCGGCAATGCCGGTGACGGCCATGCCGAACTTGGGCTCGGGGTCGTCGATCGAATGCCCACCGATGACGGGGCAGTTCGCGGCGCGGCCGATGTCCGCGCCGCCGCGGAGCACCTCGGCCATGACGTCGAGGCCGATGCGTTCACGCGGCCACCCGACGAGGTTGATCGCGACGACAGGGGTGCCGCCCATGGCGTAGATGTCCGACAGCGCATTCGTGGCGGCGATGCGCCCGAAGTCGTACGGGTCGTCGACGACCGGGGTGAAGAAATCCGCGGTCGACAGGACGGCCTGGCTGCCGACACGGACCGCTGCGGCGTCATCACCGTCGTCGAGCCCGACGAGGACGCTCGGGTTCGGCTCACCGACGAGGCCCTTGACCGCCTCCTCCAACTCGCCGGGCGGGATCTTGCACGCGCACCCGCCACCGGAGGCGAACTGCGTCAATCGAATCGGCTCCATGGTCCGACCCTACGCACGGCTCTCACTGGGATGTGATCGGGGCCGGTGCGAACCTGGCGGCCTGAGATGCGCCTGCCGCAGGTCGTGCACGATCGAATCGCGCCATCCGCGAAAGCGTGTTCGCTTGGTGAATGGACCGACATTCACTACCGTTGAGCACGGAGGTGTCAGGGTTCCTGGTGGGCCCCCCGGTCCTCAAAACCGGTGAAACCGAGTATCTCGGTTTGGCAGGTTCGATTCCTGTCCACCTCCGCCATGTGATTCTTCGCAAGCTCAGACCCAAATGGCCTGTGTTTTTTGCCGCGTCTTCCGGCCAGCGGCCTCGCAGGCTCGGCCTCTGGCTCGGTGCGACACAGGCCTTCCTCGCGGGCTCGGCCCCGTCTTGGTGCGACACGGCGAGCTTCCTCGCAGGCTCGCCTGAGAGGATGGCCGGGTGAGTGACGACCCGCGCCGCAGCATCCCGCGTACCGACGCACTGCTCGCCGATGCGCGCTTCGCTTCGGCTGTCCGCCGACTCGGCGTCGACGTCGTCAAGGCGTCTGTCGTCGAAGCCCAACGCCGCGCTCGTTCAGGCGAACTCGCGCCCGACGCCGTGGCGACGGTCGCCCTCGAAGCGCTTCCCGGATCGGCGACGACGCTGCGACGGGTCATCAACGCGACCGGAGTCGTCGTGCACACCAACATCGGTCGCGCGCCCCTCGGCGATGCTGCCCGCGAGGCGCTGCTCGCCGCAGCAGGTCACGTCGATGTCGAGTTCGACCCCGCCACAGCACGTCGGGCACCGCGTGGCCGCGGCGCCCTCGAAGCTCTTCGCGAACGCGTCCCCGCAGCGGGGGGCGCCCTCGTCGTCAACAATGGGGCCGCCGCGTTGCTCTTGGCCTGCCTGACACTCGCCGAGGGGCGCGAGGTCATCGTCAGCCGCGGCGAACTCGTCGAGATCGGCGACGGTTTCCGTCTGCCCGACCTCCTCCAGTCCGCAGGAATCCGTCTGCGCGAGGTCGGTACGACCAACCGAACGCACCTTCGCGACTACGAGGCTGCGTCGGGGGACGCAGGGGTCATCCTCAAGGTGCACACGAGCAACTATCGCGTCGAGGGTTTCGCCGGTGTGCCGCGCGTTGCTGAACTCGCGACACTGGGCCTGCCCGTCGTCGCGGACGTCGGCAGCGGCCTCCTCGCGCCCGAACGGGTCCTGCCCGACGAGCCCGACGCCGCGACGTGGCTCGACGAGGGTGCCACCGTCGTCACTGCGAGCGGCGACAAGCTCCTCGGCGGCCCGCAGGCCGGCCTCGTGCTCGGCGACGACGACGCGGTCGAGCGCATCCGACGTCATCCTCTCGCTCGTGCTGTGCGCACCGACAAGCTGACGCTCGCAGCCCTCGAAGCAACCCTGCGAGGCCCCGTCCCGCCCGTCCTCACAGCCCTTCGGGAAACGCCGGAGACCCTTCGCGAGCGCACGGAACGACTCGCTCGCCGGGTCGGCGGCGACGTCGTCCAAGTGGACGCCCGCGTCGGTGGTGGTGGGGCCCCCGGTGTGCCGTTGCCGAGTCTCGCGGTTGCCCTCCCCGACAGCTTCGCGGAGCCCTTGCGGCTCGGCGAGCCGTGCGTGGTCGCACGGACAAACGGCGGGCGCACCCTGGTCGACCTTCGCTGTGTGCCAAGCGAATCCGAGGACGAAGTGGGGGAGGCCATTCTCGCCGTCGCTGCTGCCGTGGGCCACTGACCATGCGGGTCATCGCCACGGCCGGGCACGTCGACCACGGCAAGAGCACACTCGTTCAGGCGCTCACCGGCACCGACCCCGACCGGTGGGCCGAGGAGAAGCGCCGCGGCCTCACGATCGACCTCGGATTCGCGGGTCTGGAGTTGCCGAGCGGTGAGCACGTCGCCTTCGTCGACGTGCCGGGCCACCGAAGGTTCATCGGCAACATGCTGGCCGGTCTCGGGCCCGCTCCCGCCGTCATGCTCGTGGTCGCAGCCGATCAGGGGTGGCAGGCGCAGTCGAGCGAACACCTCGACGCCATCGACGCACTCGGGCTCGAGACGGGTCTGCTCGTCCTCACCCGGTGCGGCCTCGCCGACGCCGACCGCGTCGCCGAAGTGCGCCGCTCTGCTCTCGAGCACATCGCGCAGACCTCCCTCGGCGCCGTGCGCGTCGTCGAGACGGACGCCGTGCAGGGTGACGGCATCGGTGAACTCCGTTCTGCCCTCGACGACCTCGTGGCGGGCATGCCACCGCTCGACGGTGAAGGCTCGGTACGGATGTGGCTCGATCGCTCCTTCTCGGTCAAGGGTGCGGGCACCGTCGTCACCGGCACACTCGCCCACGGCACGTTGCGCGTGGGGGACGAGGTGAGCGTCGCGGGCGAGCGCGCGACGATCCGCTCTCTCCAGGTGCTCGGAGAATCGCGTGACGAGGTCGGCCCCGTCTCGCGTTGCGCTGTGGGGTTGCGCGGGATCACCCGGGACGCCGCTCCCCGCGGCAGCGCGCTGCTTCGTCCCGCCGGGGGTCTGGAGTCCACGACGATCGACGTGCGCCGTGAGACGGGTTGCGCGTGGTCGGAGTCCTCGCGTGAGGTCTCCGTGCACGTCGGCACCGCGGCTGTGCCTGCCCGTGTGCGGCCGTTCGACGACGAGACCGCCCGACTGCGGCTCGAATCACCGCTGCCGTTGCGGCTGGGGGATCGCGTCATCGTGCGCGACAACTCGGCCGCGCGCATCCACGCAGGCGCCACCGTGCTCGATCTCGACCCGCCACCGCTCGAACGGCGCGGTGCTGGAGCCGCCCGCGCCGCGACGTTGGCGGTGTGGGAGAGCGGCCGCGCGTCCGATCTCGTCGTCGACCGGGGGCACGTTTCGGTCGCCTGGCTCGAAGGCGCCGGAGCGACGGGTTGGGGCGACTGGCCGCTGGCTCTGCCGAACGGAGACGGCTTCGGGATCGTCGACCGCGTGGCTGTGTCGGCCGCGCAGGTGACCGCGTGGTCGCAGCAACTCGACGAACTCGTGAGCGACGACGCCCGTGACCCGCTGAGCCCTGGTGTCGCTGTTGCAGCGCTCGCGCGCGAACTCGACACGTCCCCCGCCGTCGTCCATCTGCTGGCCGCGGCCTCCGGCCTCGACGTGGACGCCGGACGCGTGCGAGGCGCCGAACACCGACGTGACCTGGGCGGAGCGGACACCGCCCTGGCCCAGCTCCGTGAACGCCTGCAGGCGAGCCCCTTCGATGCTCCTGAGGCCGACGACCTCACCGCTTGGAAACTCGGCTCCCGGGAGATCGCTGCCGCGGCCGAGCGGGGACTCGTGCTGCGCCTGCGAGCGCAGCCGGCGGACATCGTCCTGCTGCCGGATGCGCCGGCGCGGGCCATGCGTGAGCTCGCGGCGCTCCCGCAGCCGTTCACGACGAGCGATGCGCGTCAGGCTCTCGGCACGACCCGCCGTGTCGTCATCCCGCTTCTCGAGCACCTCGACGCTCGCGGCTGGACCCGGCGCGACGGCAATACCCGCACGGTTGTGCGGTGAGCGCTACGTCAGTGCAACGCGGGCGATGACGCCCAACGCACTCGTCGTCGCGAGGGCGAAAACGACCCGCTTGAAGCGAGCCTGATCGATACGGTGACGCAACGGCTGGGCCAGCAGCGCGCCGACGGCCATGAACGGCAGCCACCCGAGGCCGGCCGTCCAGGCATCGCGCGGTAGCTGACCCCCGACGACGAGACCGGTGAGTGACAGTAGCGAACCGACGAGGAAGAACGGCGCGAGCGTGGAGCGTGCGCGTTGTGGCTGCTCCTCCTGAAGCGCGAGGCTGAAGAAGGGACCGCCGATCGACGCAGCCGTCGCCGAGACGCCGGTGAGGGCGCCGGCGACGGACGACGTCACGGCCCCGGCGCGTACCCGCACGCGGGTGAGGGACCCGGCCACTGCGACGAGCACCATGAAGGCCACCCCGAGGGATATGGCGTCGCCAGAGGCGTGCGCCACGACCCAGACGCCGAGCGGCATGGTGAGCGCACGGAACCCGATGGCCCAGCCGAACGGGCGCCACAGGATGTCTCGCCCGTTGCGCAGGATCTCGACGACAGGCAGGGGCAGGACGACGAGCAGAAGCGCCGCCGGCATGACCTGCGGCGCGAACGTCACGACGTATGGCGCCGCGACGACGGCCAGGCCGAACCCGGCAATGCGCTGGACGAAGGCACCGGCGCAGACGAGGAGCCCGAGCAGGACGAACGTCGTCCCGCTCAGGCCCACGTCACAGCTCCGGTCAGCAGGATGTCGAGCCGCTCTTGTTCTTCTTGTACGTGCAGACGTGGACGGCCTTGCCGGCAGCGTTGCGCAGGGTGGCGGTTTCACCGCTGTTGTTCCACACGAAGCTGTTGCGGCTCACCGGCTTGAGGCCCTTGACAGCCTGACCCCAGTAGAGCGTCGTCGAGGAGTTCTTGCCCTGGCCGGAGCGAATGACGACCGACTTCTTGGCCCCGAGCTTGAAGCCCTTCGGGATGACGTAGACGTGCTTGGAGCCCCCGTCCGAAACGCGGTAGCCGCCGACGGTGATCGTCGTCGCGGTCGTGTTGGTGAGGGTGATGTACTCCTTGTTGAGGTTGGCAGCCGTCACCTTGTCGTTGCCCGGCAGGTCGACGACCCAGCGCGAGAACTTCACGGCGGGTGCCGCCTGAGCGGCCGGTGCCAGCATCGGGGCAGCGAGCATCATCGTGGCGGTGGCGAGTACGGGCACCGTGCGCATGGAAATGTCCTTCAGGATCAGGCGTGGTCGTGCACCCGACCCTGACGCGTCATCCTGACGTGGACCGCGCCTTGTGGGGCGGGCCGTTGCAGGTGCTCGAGGGGAGGCGCTTCGTGGCTGCGATGACAGCCAGTTTGATTTTACGTTCAACTACCGCCGGAGGTGCGCCGTTCGCCGGGAGAGGTGTGACATCCGGGCGTAGGAGGTTTCGGGAACAAAGCAAGAGACCCTCACCGAAGTGAGGGCCTCTCCCATCTGTCTCAACACAGAGTGCACCCGTAGGGATTCGAACCCCAAACCTTCTGATCCGTAGTCAGATGCTCTATCCGTTGAGCTACGGGTGCGGGCTGCGAGGCGCTTATCGCGCGTTGCAACGAGATAGAACTTTACACATCTGCAGGTCGAAACGCGAATCGGCTCCTGCCACGGGCTGACGGCCTGCTCAGCCGCCGTAGGGGAGCGTCGGCAGACCGATGACACCGGGCGTGCAGGCGAAGAGCGCGCCCGCCTCGGGTTCCGCGTCGTCGGGCAGGTTCTCGCGTGACGTCGTGATGTAGAGGGTGTCGAGGTTGATGCCCCCGAAGGCGGGGCAGGTCACCTGCGAAGGGCCGACCTCGACGATCTCGGAGAGCTCGCCGGCGGCGTCGTAGCGGCGAACCGCGGACCCGCCGAACAGTGCCGTCCACACGCCGCCCTCGGCATCGACGGTGAGACCGTCGGGGTAGCCGATGCCGTCCTCGAGCCGGACGAACGGGCGCGGGTTCACGAGGCCGTCCTCGGGGTTCCAGTCGAAGACCTGGATCGTGCGGGTCGGGGTGTCGTTGTAGTAGGCGAGGGTGCCGTCGGGCGACCAGCACAGGCCATTCGAGATCGTCACGTCGCCGAAGACGTGCGACGGCATGTGGTTGGGGTCGAGGCGCCACATCGACGCGGCGCCTTCGCTCTGGTCGTAGGCCATGGAGCCCATGTAGAAGGAACCGTCGGGGGAGCATCCGCCGTCGTTGAAACGGGTGCGCGGCTCGTGATCGGCGGGCCACAGGTCGTCGATGCGCTCGATGTCGTCGAAGTCGGCGGAGCGTGTCAGCGCGAAGCCGCGCTCCGTGGCGACGATCGCGCCGCCGCCGAGGCGGGGGCGCAGCGCTGCCGCGACGTCGCCGACGTGGAAGCGACGCACGTCGCCGTCGTCCTGCAGTTCGAGCACGTCGCCGGCAAGCATGTCGACGTAGCGCAGGGCCGCGTGCCCGTTGCCCCAGTCGTTGTGCCAGATGACACCCTCGCCGTGGTACGTGTGCGGTGTGGAGACTGCCTCGGCCCTCATGGCCCCAGGCTAGCCTCCCGCGAAGATGGTGGGTTCGAGTGCCGGACTAGGCTCAAACGTCCTCGGCCTTCGTGGTGGCCGGGTCCCACTTCGTCAGGCCGTCGTACTGCCAGCCGCGGTCCTTGACGGCCTCGCGCGACTCGAGGCGCATCGTCGGGGTGAGGCGGTCGAGGTAGAGGTAGCCGTCGAGGTGGTCGGTCTCGTGCTGGAGCATGCGGGCGAAGAAGCCGTGCCCCTCGAGGACGACCTCGTTGCCGTCGAGGTCGGTACCCGTCACCTTCGCCCAGTCGGCGCGCGCCGTCGGGAAGTGCTCACCCGGTACCGAGAGGCAGCCCTCGTTGTCGTTCTCCTCGTCGGCCTCGCCGGCGGGCACGCGGCCCTTCTCGAGCTTCGGGTTGATGACGACGCCCTTGCGGTTCTCGCCGAGGTCGTCGTCGGGGCAGTCGTAGACGAAGATGCGCTGCTTGACGCCCACCTGGTTCGCCGCGAGGCCGACGCCGTTCGCGGCCTCCATCGTCTCGAACATGTCGTCGACGAGGGTGCGGATGTCGTCCGTGATCTCCTTGACCCGCTTCGTCGGGGAGTGCAGAGCCTTGTGGCCGACGATGGTGATGGGGCGGATGGCCATGAACGAACCTCTGGTGTGACGTGGGCGGGTGGCCGCTCCGGGCTCGGGGCGACCAGCCAAGTTTACGCGGCCGTTCAGGTGTCCGAGCCGGGCACGACGAAGGCCCCGCCCCAGCAGATTGCCGGAGCGAGGCCCTCGTGACCCGAAGGTGAGCGTCAGTGGCGCTCGTCGGACGAGTAGCGCTCGTCCTTCGTGAATCCTTCGCCCACCGAGGAGTCGAGGTCGGTGGCGTACACGCCGTCACCGACGCCGCCCTGCAACTGCGGGTTGCGACCGACGCGCGAGTGGCGCTGACCGTAGGCGAAGTAAATGATGAAGCCGATGAGGAGCCAGACGGCGAATCGCAGCCACGTCTCCACCGGCAGGTTGAGCATGAGGTAGAGGCAGATCGCCGCCGACAGCCACGGCAGCACCGGGCTGCCCGGCACCTTGAACGGGCGCTCGAGGTCGGGGCGGGCCTTGCGCATGATCGGCACGGCCAGCGAGACGAGGAAGAACGCCGAGAGGGTACCGATGTTCACCATCTCTTCGAACTCGCCGATCGGGATGGTGGCCGCAGCCACCGCGATGAGGAAGCCCATGACGAGCGTCATCGGCACCGGCGTACCCGTCTTGGGGTTCGTCTTGGCCATGCCGCGCGGCAGGAGGCCGTCACGCGACATCGCGTACATGACGCGGGTGGCGCCGATCATGAGGGTCATGACGACGGTGGCCAGACCAGCCACAGCACCTGCGGAGATGATCTGCGCATAACCGGGGTGCCCCGCGTCTCGGAAGGCTGCTGCGAGCGCTCCCTTCGGGTCGATCTTGTCGTACTTCACCATGCCGGTGATGACGAGGCAGACGGACACGTAAAGGATGGTGCAGATGACCAGGGAGCCGATGATGCCGATCGGCAGGTCGCGCTTCGGGTTGCGGGTCTCCTCGGCCGTCGTCGCGACGACGTCGAAGCCGATGTAGGCGAAGAACACGAGGGCGGCACCTGAGATGACGCCCATGACGCCGAAGGCCTGCGGCTCCATGCCCGTGAGAATCTCCCACAGCGGGCGGTGCATCGTCTGCGACTCACCCTCGAGCGGCTGAGCCGGCGGGATGAAAGGGGTGTAGTTCTTCGAGTCGATGTACTGGATACCCATCACGATGATGAACAGCACGATGAAGACCTTGACAGCCACGAGCGCGAAGTTGATGCGCAGCGACTCCTTGATGCCGACGGCGATGAGGCAGGTCAGCGCGGCGACGAGACCGAAGGCGGCGAGGTCGAAGTGGTCGAACCAGCCGGTGCCTCCCTGCAGCTTCTCGGGCAGCTTGAGGCCCCACTCGCCGAACAGGATGTTGAAGTACGCGCTCCAGCCCTGAGCGACGACGCCGGCGGCGAGGATCAGCTCGAGGAGCAGATCCCAACCGACGATCCAGGCGATGAGTTCACCCATCGTCGCGTACGAGAACGTGTAGGCCGAACCCGAGACAGGCACGGTTGAGGAGAGCTCGGCGTAGCACAGCGCGGCGAGGCCACAGCAGACGGCGCCGAGCAGGAACGACAGGACGATGGCGGGGCCGGCCATCGTGGCGGCGGCGCTGCCGGTCACCGTGAAGATACCGGCGCCGATGATTACGCCGATACCGAAAACGGTGAGGTCGAGAGCCGAGAGATTCTTCTTCAGCTGGAACTCGGACGCCTCCGAGTCAGCGATCGAAGCCTCGATCGACTTGGTACGCAAAAGGCTCATAGGAGCGACCTTCCACAGGTGAGTTTTAACCGTGTGAGATTACTCGCCGTCTCGCCATGTGGAGGGTGTGTCCGCATACCGAGAGCGCCGGATGGTCTGTGGGGCGGTCGCGTGTTCGCGGCTCACCGACCAAGCCGAGTCATCGTCCGTGTCGTCCGATTCCTCGCCCACGTCACGAAATTCACCGTAAGCACGGTCACACTCGTCGGCCCAGAGCGGACGGCTGAATGTGACCATTCCGTAAGGATCGGTCTCATCGCTGGAGCGCGGAACCGGTCCGCGGGTGCGACCGGGACGTTCGTCTGTCCCGAATTGCGTGTCGCGCGTGCGAACGCGGACCGGGAGTGTCTTGTTTTCGTCGCGGTACGGGTCGAACACCTCGTCCGAATGATGCGGATGCCGCGAGGGGTGGCCCTCGTCGTCACCGACGCCAAAGATGAGACCGCAGATCTCGCGGTACTTCGAGTCGGGCTCGCTCACGTAGTCGATGACGTTGAGCGCCTGCTCTTGGCCGGCCGACTCGATGACGAACGTGCCGTAACCGAGGATGCGCGCCGCAGGGGAGCGGTTGTACGACATGTCGGTCACCTTGGACAGCGGCATCATCGCGACCTTCTTGAAGAAGAGGCCGTGCAGGAGGATGAGGCGCTTGTTCGTGATGACGAAGGTCTTGTCCCACCACTCGAAGAGGCGCCAGACGAAGTGAAGGAGGAGGACGAGCCAGATCCACCAGGCCGCATTGGTCACCGGGCCCATCCAGGCGGGGGCGCTGAGGCCCGCGACGACGACGAGGACGAGGCCGAGCAGACAGGAGCTGAGGGCGGGCAGGAGCTGCGCCCAGTGCTGCTTCATCTCGAGAACGACGTGCTCGTTCCTGGCGAGGTACCCGGCGACGCTCTCGGACGGGCGGGTCGGGCGCAGCGGGCCCATGGCGTCAGCTCTTGCCGAGCAACGCGTCGAAGAACTCGCCCAGGTTGGTGACCGCGTTGCGCAGGACGTTACCGATGGAGCGGACGACGTCCGCCGACTGACCGGGCGAGCTGAAGATGGCGTAGATGAGGAACGCGAACAACAAGAACTTCAGGATCGATTTGAAGTTGATCTTGTCCATTTCGATGTCTTCTCTCTCGGGTGGGCGACGCGCCCAAAGAGGGACGGGCAACTCGTGCATTCTTCCAGCGCCTGGGGTATGAGCGAAGAAGGCGCGCCGGGGCACGGATCAGTAGGCTCGCGCCTGTGGATCTGTCGATGACGTTGCGTGAAGCCCTCGAGCGCGAGGCCTCGGGGACGGCGCTCACGCAGTTGACGGCGGCCGTCGAGCGGCTGTCGACGCGTTACCGCGCGGTCGCTGCGGCGTCCGACCCCATCCTCGCCAAGCCGGTCGACGTCCTCGCCTATGCCCACTACCGGATGCCGGCGACGTTCGGCGCGGTGCGCGCCGCGCTGCGGGCGCTCGCGGCATCGGGGACGTTCGAGGCGGGCTCCGTGCGTTCGCTCGCCGACCTCGGCGGCGGGACGGGGGCCGCGGCCTGGGCGGCCGCTGACGTCTTCGACTCGCTCGAGGAAGTGAGCGTTCTCGATCAGGTGCCCGAAGCACTCGACCTGGGGCAGCGCTTGGCGAAGGCCAGCGGGGTGTCCGCGCTCGCGCGCACCGTATGGCAGGAAGGGCGCGTCGGGTCGTGGAACGTCTCCGTCGGGTCGCCGTCCGCGGGTGGGGCTGACCTCGTCACCGTCTCGTACGTGCTCAGCGAACTGACGAGCGAGCAGGCCGACAAGATCGTCGCCGAGGCGGCTGCTGCTGCGACGCGCGCCATCGTCATCGTCGAACCCGGGACGCCGGACGGCTACCGCCGCATCCTGCGAGCGCGCGATCAGTTGCTCGCGGAGACCTGGCAGGTGGCGGCGCCGTGCCCGCACCAAGGCGAGTGCCCCCTGCTGGCGAAGGACGAGCCCGACTGGTGTCACTTCGCGGCCCGGGTGAATCGCTCGTCGGTGCACCGGCAGATCAAGGGCGGCGAACTGTCGCACGAGGACGAGAAGTTCAGCTACGTCGCGATGGTGCGACGACCGGCGCATCTCGCGCAGGGCTTCGCGGCTCCGGCCGCCGACGCGTCAGCCAGTGAGCAGCCGACGCGCGTCATTCGGCACCCGCGCAAGAACAAGGGCTTCGTCGAACTGCAGGTGTGCGAGTCGAGCGATGCTTCGAACGCCAGTGGACAGGTGCGCCGCGCCGTCGTGAGCAAGAAGCAGGGCGCGCTCTACAAGCAGGCACGCGACATCGGCTGGGGCGACACGATCGACCTGGGGTGAGCCGTCGCGCCGCCAGTGACGGCGAATCTCAGGCGTCGTTCTTCGCGATGCCGTAGAGGCGGTCACCCGCGTCGCCGAGGCCGGGCACGATATAACCGTTCTCGTTGAGTTTCTCGTCCATCGCGCCGGTGACGACGGTGATCGGAACGTTGATGTGCGACGTGAGCTCGCGCAGCTTCTCGACGCCTTCGGGCGCCGCGATGAGGACGACGGCGGTGATGTCGTCGGCGCCGCGCTCGACGAGGTAGTCGATCGTCGCGGCCAGCGTGCCACCCGTGGCGAGCATCGGGTCGACGACGTAGACCTGGCGGCTCGAGAGGTCGTCGGGCAGACGGTTGGCGTACGTCGTGGCCTCGAGGGTCTCCTCGTTGCGCACCAGGCCGAGGAAGCCGACCTCCGCCGTCGGCAGCAGCCGCACCATGCCGTCGAGCATGCCGAGCCCGGCGCGCAGGATCGGCACGATGAGAGGACGCGGCGTGGCGAGCTTGATGCCGCGCGCCTTCGTCACCGGGGTCTCGACGTCGACCTCTTCGACGCGCACGTCGCGCGTGGCCTCGTACGCGAGCAGCGTGACGAGTTCGTCCGCAAGACGGCGGAACGTGGGGGAGTCGGTGCGCTTGTCCCGCAGCGTCGTGAGCTTGTGCGAGATGAGCGGGTGGTCGGCGACGATGACACGCATGGGACAAACTTAACCCGTGGACCTGCCTGCAGCACCTGCCGTCGAGACGACGTATGCGACGTGGATGGCGGACGCCCTCGCCCGAGCGCGCGAAGCGGCGGCTGCGGGGGACGTTCCGGTGGGGGCGCTCGTCGTCGACGAGGGCGGCGCCGTCATCGGTGTCGGCGCGAACTTGCGTGAGGCGGACGGCGATCCGACCGGGCACGCGGAGATCGTCGCGATGCGGCGGGCCGCGACGTCCCGCGGGAGTTGGCGCCTCGACGGGTGCACGCTCGTCGTCACGCTCGAACCGTGCCTCATGTGCGCCGGTGCCGCCGTCCAGGCGAGGCTGCCGCGCATCGTGCTCGGCGCGTGGGACCGCAAGGCCGGCGCGTGCGGTGGGCTGTGGGACGTCGTGCGTGACTCCCGCTCCACGCACCGCATCGAGGTGGTCGGCGGCATCCGCGAAGCCGAGTGTGCCGAGGTGCTCACCGACTTCTTCCACCGCCGCCGCGCCTGACGCAGAAGGCGCCAGAAGTTGGTGACAGTTGGGGTACCTGGTGACGTTCAACCGTCACCAGGTACCCCAACTGCCACCAACTCCGAGTTATCCACAGGGTCGAGATGGCCATGCGTGACAACGTTGCCGAGTCGATCCAGCCTTGAGACATGCCCGCCGCTCCCTTACCGCCGTATCTCGCCCGCCGTCTGGCAGACGGCCTCACCTACGTCACCCGACGCGATCTCGCCTCCGCAGGGATCGACGTCTCAACGCTGAGGGCGTGGCGTCGCGCAGGCTTCGTGACGTCGTACAGCTACGGGGCGTACGGCATCGTCGATCCGTGCGCCGCGGACATGGACCACTTCGCCGCTCGTCGACTTCACCATGTGCGCCGCTGTGAGGCACTCCTGCAGACGCTCCCGGGGGCGCACCTCATCGGCGGATCCGCCCTCGTGGCTCACCGGCTCGCGGTCCTGCGCTTCCCTGACCGCATCGAAGTGGCGCGCCGCCCACGGGTGCAATCGCGGCGCGACGACTTCGTGTGCCGTCGGGCCTGGGGCGAGGCGCCGGAGCAGGTCGATGGGCTGGGTGTGCAGGCTGCCGCTGAGGCAGCCATCGAGGTTGCCGCACACGAAGGTCTGCGGGCGGGTGTCGTGAGTGCCGACTCCTACCTGTTCGAGGGCGGAACCCCGGGGGAGCTCGAATCAGCACTGGTCGCCTACGGTCGCAAGGCCGGTGTCGGGCAGGCTCGTGCCGTGGTCGAGCTCGCCGACGGAGCGATCGAATCCGCCGGCGAATCACTCCTGCGGTTGATCTGCCGGGATGCCGGAATCGCAGTGATTCCGCAGGTGGAGATCTGGGACGACGAGTCGCTCCCGTTCGCCCGCGTTGACTTCCTCGTCGAGGGGACTCGTGTCGTCCTCGAGTTCGACGGCATGGTGAAGTACACGCACCCCGAGGCGCTGCGTGCCGAGAAGCGACGCGAAATGCGACTGCGACGACTTGGCTACGTCGTGGTGCGCTTCACCTGGAGCGACCTGTCGGCGCCGGTTCGGGTGGTTCGAACAATCCGCGAGGCGATGGCTGTCACGCGAGCGGCGTGAAGCCCCCGGAGAAGTTGGTGACAGTTGGGGTACTTGGTGACGTTCAACCGTCACCAAGTACCCCAACTGTCACCATGTGGGCCGGAGCGTGGTGTCAGCCGCGGGCGAAGGCGTCGAAGAGGCGGGCGCCGTCGGCGAGGGCGTCCTCGTCGAGCAGGAACCCCGGGTGGTGCAGGTCGGTCTCCTTGCCCTTGCCGGAGTGGACGCCGAAGCGCAGGTAGACGCCGGGCACCGAGTCGAGGTACCAGGAGAAGTCGTCGCCGCCGGACGACTGCTCCGCTGTGCCGACACCCTCCTCACCGAACACCGAGACGACGGCCGCGCGCGCCCGCTCGGCGCACTCCTCGTCGTTGATGACCGGCGGAGGCCCCTGGGTGTACGTGACCTCAGCCTCCACGCCGAACGTGGCCGCGATCGACGCTACGGACGTCGTGACGAGTTCCTCGCCGATCTCCCACACGTCACGCTTCGCGCCGCGCAGCGTGCCCCACATCTCCGCCTTCGCGGGGATGACGTTGACCGCACTGCCGCCGTTGATCGAACCGAACGTCAGCACCGCGCCGGCGCGCGGGTCGACGCGGCGGTCGAGCGCCGCCGTCAGCCCGGTGACGATCTGCGCAGCGGCGAAGATCGTGTCGCCCGTCTCGTGCGGGCGGGCCGTGTGGCCGCCCGACGACGTCACGGTGATGCCGAAGTTGGCGTTCGAGGAGGTGATGGGGCCGGCGATGACTCCGACCTCACCGGTGGGACGGTGTGGGTCACAGTGCAACCCCATGAGCTGCGTCAGACCGTCGGTGACGCCCTCCTCGACGCACTTCTTCGCACCGCCGGGCTGTGTCTCCTCGGCCGGCTGGAAGATGAGGCGCACGGGCTGCGGGGGCGGGTCGGCCACGAGCAGCGACGCGGCGCCGAGCAGCATGGCCGTGTGCGCGTCGTGCCCGCACGCGTGGCTGACGCCCTCGTTGGCGCTCGCGAAGTCGAGCCCCGTGTCCTCCGTCATGGGCAGGGCGTCGATGTCGGCGCGTAGCCCCACGACGTCCTTCGACGAGGTCCCGTCGGCGGCGGGAACGTCACACCAGAGGCCGGTGCCCATGTCGAAGCGGTGAACCTTGAGGCCCATGTCCTCGAGCACTGAGGCGACGTAATCCGTCGTCTCGTGTTCCTCGTACGAACGCTCCGCGTTCTCGTGCAGCCACCGTCGCCACTCGACGACCTGCGCGGCGAGGTCGCCCTCCGATGCCTTGGAACCCTTGCCTCGACCGAACATCAGTCCAGTACCTCCTCGAGAAATGCGACGACCCGGTCACCGAGGCGGTGCCGGTTGGCTCTCTTGACGAACTCGTGGCCCTCGTCCTCGAACAGGAGCAGGTCGGTGCCCACCCCGTTCGACTCCAGGACGGCGATGGCCTGACGTGTCTCGTTGACGGGCACGTTGGTGTCGTGCGCGCCGTGAACGAACAGCACGGGAACGACGACCTCTCCCAGCCCGTGGATCGGCGACAACTCCTGCAGCAGTTCGCGCTCCTGCAGGGGGTGGCCGTACTTCGGCAGAGCGGCGACGGCGATCCACGGCTCGGTGTCGCGGTAGAACGTTTCGAGGTCGCTCATGCCGCAGGCTGCGATGGCGCCACGCCACAGCTCGGGGTGACGCACGAGCGTCGCGAGGGTGAGGTAGCCGCCGTACGAGCGTCCGCTGACCACCATCTTCTCGGGGTCGGAGATGCCTGTCTTCACGAGGTAGGCGACGGTGTCGGCGACGTCGTCGATGGCTGACAGGCGCGAGTAGCGCTCGTCGGCGTGGCTGAACGCACGCCCCTGGCCGGACGAACCACGCACGTTCGGCGCGACGACGGTGTAGCCCGCGTCGACGGCCTGACGCAACACGTTGTTGTAGCTCGGCCGCGACTGCCCCTCGGGGCCACCGTGGAAGTAGACCATCGTCGGCGCGGGCTCGTCACCGCAGCGGTAGACCCACGCCGTGAGCTCGAGGCCGTCGCGTGCGGGGTAGCGCACGAGTTCGGGGACGAACGTCGCGCTGCCGGCGTCGACGAGCACGGTGAGGGGACGTGAGTCAGCCTCGTCGGCCTCGGGGTCGGGCGCTGCCGTTTCGCCCTTCGGCTCCGCGCTGTAGCGCGCGAGCGGGCCGGGCGCACCGATGGGTGGCCTCGGATCCTCGGGCGACAGGTTCGCGCCGGGCTCGTCGCCGGTCCACGTGCCGTGCGCGACGTCCCAGAGCACGACGCGCGGTGGGAACTCGGGGCCCTGCACACAGAACGTGAGCAGCCGTCCGTCCGCGGTGAGGGACGGCGAGGTGACGACGACCTTCGGCAAGCGCGGCGCGGGGAGTTCGCGGGGTTCGCCGTAGCGCAGGTCGAGGATCTGGATGCGGCTGCGACCGTCGTGGTTCCACAGCAGCGTGGCGGTGGACCCGTCACGGCTGACGGAGAACTCGTCGAGATCGGCGTCGGCCCGCGCGGCGAGTTCACGGACGTCGGTGCCGTCGGGGCCGACGCGCACGTCGAGCAGGCGGAAGCGTTCGCCGTGGTGGTCGCTGCGCACGAGGGCTCGCATGACGCCGCTCTCGTGCCCTGCGTCGAGCACGACGCCGGCGTCGGTCGTCGACCCGGGGTCGGGCGGCAGAAGCGGCCACCAGGCGCCGCCGACGTCGACGCGCAACAACTCGCGGTGGCCACGCGAACCGACGCGGAACAGCGCCACGCCGTCGCGGACGTGGACGAGTTCGCCGCCGACCCGCCGGTCGACGACGCGCACGTCCTGGGTGACGGCGGACAGGACGCGACCTTCGGCCAGACCTGAGTCGTCGATGGCGGTGAGGGCGAGTTCGGCGCCGTCCCAGCACACGATCTGCACGGTCGCGTCGGTGAACTCGAACGGGTTGACCGCGCTCTGGTCGTCCGGGTCGGTGGTGAACAGCCAGATCTCCTCGCGCTCACCACCGTCGGGGCCGACCTCGCAGGCGATCCAGTGACCGTCGTGGGAGTACGCGACGTTGCGCACCGGGCCCGGCGTCGGGATGGGCACGGTGCGTTCGGGGCCGGCACCGACGCCGTCGGGTGTGGCGAGCGGACGTTGCACGGCGTGCGGGTAGCCGTCCTCGTCGATAACGACGGCGGCGAGCAGCTTGCCGTCGGGGGACAGGCACGGGTGAAGTGAGTGGCGTACCGACGGCCGGGCGGGCGATGTCTCGCTCGTTCGGGGGTTGAAGCTCACGACTTGATCCAGGTGTCCTTCCCGCCTCCGCCCGCGGAGACGTTGACGATCATCGTGCCCACCGGAGCGACTCGCGTCATCGCGGTGGGCGCCGTCTGGGCGATCGTGCGCGAGGGGTCGTCCGGGTCCGGGCGTTGCATGACGAAGGCTCGCAGATCGACGTGACTGGGTGCGAATGCTCCGTCGGAGAGCGTCGGCAGTGTGGAGAGCGGGATGATGTCCTGCGCGACGAACCGCGCCGGCGTCTCTCGGATTTCGCTGCGTCGCTCCTCGAGTTCGTCCTCGGAGCACTCGGGACCGACGGTGATGCCGGTGCCGCCGTAGCCGTCGATGGGCTTGACGACGAGCTCGTCGAGCCGGTCGAGGACCTCCTCGCGCTGCTTCTCGTCGGAGCACAGCAACGTCGGCACCTGGCCGATGAGGGGTTCCTCGCCGAGGTAGAAATCGATCATGTCGGGCACGAGGGCGTAGACGGCCTTGTCGTCGGCGAGACCGTTGCCGGGGGCGTTGATGATGGTGACGGCACCGGCAGCCATGACGTCGCGCAGTGTCTCCCCGAGCTTGAGCCCGTCGGCGCCCTCGGAGCCGAACAGTTCCTCCTCGCCCATCCGCGGGTTGAGGAGGTGGACGCGGTGGCGATGGTCACCGTCGAGGCGGTAGAGGATGCCGTCGTCGACGAGCAGTTTGTCGGCGGTGACGAGGGCCGCGCCGATTTCGCCACTGACGAGGTTCTGCTCGTACCACGTGGTGTCGGTTTCACCGGGGGAGACCATGCACAGGCCGAAGTCGTCGTCGGCGTCTGCGCCCTCGACGAGAGCTGCTGCCGCGAGGAAGGCTTCGCGCATGATGGGGTAGGCCTCGCGGGGGTGACGCAGTTTGCCGGGCGTGGGCAGGATCTCGGCGAAGTGGTCTTCGAGGATGCGCCGGTTGATGTGACTCATGCCGAGCCCACCGGGCATCCGCAGGTTGTCCTCCAGGACGATCCACTCGCCGGCGGAGGGGGAGACGAGGTCGAGCCCGCACAGGCCGGCGCGGACGAACCCTTCGGGCACCTTGTGGCCGTCCTTGGAGTATCCGGGCGCGCGGCGCAGGACCTCGCGGTCGATGCGGCCGGCTTTGAGGATTTCGCCCGGGCCGTAGACGTCACGCAGGAACAGCTCGTGCGCGCGCACGCGCTGTTCGAGGCCTGCGCTGATCTCGGCCCAGCGTTCGGCGGTGATGATGCGGGGCGCGATGTCGATGGGGTAGGGGCGGTTGCCGTCCTTGGAGTTGATCGTGACGCCCAGTTCTTCGAGGTCATCGGCGGTTTCCCGGAGGCGCGCGGTGAGGCGTTCGGAGCCGAGGGCTTCGATGCTGCCGAGGACGGTGCAGTAGTCGGGCCGCATCTTGGCGTCGGCGGTGACGGATTCATCGTGCACACCCTCGGTGGCGGGGATGTAGTCGCGGTACGCGGAGAACGCGCCGGGAACGCCCTCGTGGGGGCCGCTGTTGGTGGGGTTTTCACCCGCGGACGTCGTCGTCATGCGATGACGCTACAGCGCGTCGCGGTGCGGCGGAAGGAACGCGAAAACTCCCGTCATGACGCGTCGTAACACTTCACCCCGAAGGGGGAGAAAAGACCCGCGGCATGAGCGCCGGGTACGGCAACGGGGCCGCAACACTCCTTGAGTGCGCGACCCCGCTGGAAGCGGACTCCCCCGAGTGCTGTCGCACCGAGCGTGACGGCCGAGCCTGCGAGGCCGCCACGCTCGGTGCGACAGCACGAAGGGAATCACTTCATGACGACGACAGGCGCCTGGCTCTTGCCCTTCTTGGCTTCCTTGGCCTCTTCCTCGGCGCGCTTGACGAGCGCCTGCGGCGGGTGGCCGGCGGACTTGGTGTAGTAGTCGGCTGCGCGGCGCTCGGCGTACATCTTGGCGGCGACGAGGGCGCCGGTGGAGATGGCGGCGTAGATGGCGGCTTCGAGGATGCCGGCGTTCGGGTCTTTGGCGCTACGCGGGCTCTTGCCGGTGGCGGTCTTCCAGCCCTTGGTCGCGACGGTGGTGGCTGCCTTGCTGGCGACGATTCCGGCGCCGAGGCTGAGTACCTTCCAGACGAGGTTGCCCATGTTGTCTCCCCTTCCAAGGGTGGTAAGTGTCTTGTTCCCATATTCGCAGGCGGTGTTGTGTGTTCGCCAGTCGTGCGGGCCGATTGGTCGACGTGTAATGTCGCCTGCGAACGACAGGGGAGCGCACGTTGCGCTGAGATCGTGCCGAGGTAGGGCACCAAACCCTCGAACCTGAACCGGTTAGCACCGGCGGAGGAAGTCGAGACTCACCCGCTCGTGCGCGGCTCGTGCCGCTTGCGGACGTGGTCCCTCACTCGAGGTGAGGAGGACGTCGTGATGAGCAAGTTCCACGTGACCGAGCGGACGGGTGGTTCCCACCCCGTGCCGACGACGGTCGCTGCGCTGGTGGCCGGTGTTGCGGTGTTGGCGACGTCGGCGTGCAGCGTCAGTGACACGAAGACGAAGTCGTCGGCGTCAGCGTCGGATGCGAAGAGCAAGACGGTGACGCTCGTGACCCACGAGTCCTGGGCGCCCGACAAAGCCGTCATGGACGAGTTCATGAAGCAGACCGGCTACACCGTGAAGGTGTCGAAGTCGGGCGACGCGGGCACCCTGGCCAACAAGTTGGTGCTCGCGAAGAACAATCCGACGGGCGACGTCGTCTTCGGCATCGACAACACGTTCGCGTCGCGGGTGACGAAGGAGGGCGTGCTCGAGCCGTACACGTCGAAGGCTGCCGCTACGTCGACGTCGACGTACGACCTGCCGGACGGCCAGGGCAAGGGCGTGCTGTCGCCCATCGACACGGCGTCGGTGTGCGTCAACGTCGACGACGCGTGGTTCACGAAGAACAACAAGAAGAAGCCGGCGAGCCTCGACGACCTGACGAAGCCGGAGTACAAGAACCTCATGGTGGCGCCAGGCGCCTCGTCGAGTTCGCCCGGCATGGCGTTCTTCCTCGCCACGGTCGGCAAGTACGGCGAGAACGGCTGGAAGCCGTACTGGACGAAGCTCATGAGCAACGGCCTCAAGCTGACGTCGGGCTGGAGCGACGCCTGGAACGTCGACTACACGGCCGGTGAGGGCAAGGGCAGCCGCCCGATCGTCGTCAGCTACGACAGTTCGCCGGCGTTCACGGTGGACGGTTCGGGCAAGTCGACGACGTCGGCGCTCGGCAACACGTGCTTCCGCTCGAACGAGTACGCGGGCGTCATCAAGGGCGCGAAGAACCCCGAGGGCGCCAAGGCGTTCATCGACTTCATGAACGGCAAGAGCTTCCAGAAGTCGCTGCCGAACTCGATGTACGTCTTCCCGGTCGACTCCTCGGTCGAGCTGCCGCCCGAGTGGGCGAAGACGGTGAAACCCGCCGAGAAGACGATCGACGTCTCGCCGGCGCAGATCGACGAGAAGCGCCAGACGTGGCTGACGCAGTGGAAGGACGTCACGTCGAAGTGAGCCGTGACGGCGTCGCTGCGCCGGCAGCACGAGCACGCGCGGGAACCTCGTCCCTCCCGCGCGTGCTCGTGCTCGCGTTGCTCGCCGCGGTGCCGCTCGTCTTCCTCGGCATCTTCTTCGCGTGGCCGGTTCTCGCGATGGCGGTGCGCGGCGTCACGGGCGACGGTGGGGGCGTTGACCTCGCGGGTGCCTGGGACGTCGTCACCCGCCCGCGCACCCTGCGCGTGCTGTGGTTCACGCTGTGGATGGCGGCGCTCGCGACCTGCTGCTCGGTGGCGCTCGGGCTGCCCGTCGCGCACGTGCTCTACCGCTTGCGGGTGCCGCTGGCGGGGCTGTGGCGCGCCCTCGTCGTCCTGCCGTTCGTGTTGCCGACGGTCGTCGTCGGCGTGGCATTCCGCTCGCTGTTCGCCCCCGGCGGGCCGCTCGCGGCGCTGGGGTGGGACGGAACGTGGCAGCCGGTGCTGCTCGCGATGGTGTTCTTCAACATCTCCGTCGTCGTGCGCACGGTCGGGCCGATGTGGGCCTCCCTCGATCCGCGCACCGCGCAGGCGGCAGCCGGCCTCGGAGCATCGCCCGCCCAGGTCTTCCGGACGGTGACGTGGCCGGCGTTGCGTCCCGCCGTCGTCAGTGCCGCGACGGTCGTGTTCCTCTTCTGTTCGACGGCGTTCGGCATCGTGCTCATGCTCGGCGGGCTGCGTTACGCGACGCTCGAGACCGAGATCTACTCGCTCACGGTCGAGTTCCTCGACCTGCGCGCCGCCGCGGTGCTCTCGACCGTGCAGTTCGTCCTCGTCGCGCTGTTGCTGCTCGGCGCCGAGCGGGCCCGCTCGGGTCTGCGGCGCAGTGATTCCGTTGTGCGCCGCGGCGTCGCGGTGGCCGACGAGCCGCGCCGAGTCACCCGATCCGACGCCCCGGCGCTCGCTGCCACCCTCTTCGCCTTGGCTCTCGTCGTCACACCCCTCTTCACCCTCGTCCTGCGCTCGCTGCGTGACGGCGACGGCTGGTCCCTCGTGCACTACCGCGCGCTCGGCGGAGAACTGGCCGCCCTGGCCGCCCTCTCGGTTTCGTGGCGCATCGCCCTCGACGCGGCTCTGCTGGCGCTCGCGCTCGGCGTCATGGTGTCGGTCGTCGTCTCGTGGCGGGCTCGCACGCCGCGCGGCCGCCGCGTCATTGCGGGCCTCGACGCTGCGTTCATGCTGCCGCTCGGCGTCTCGGCCGTGACGGTCGGCTTCGGTTTCCTTCTCACCCTCGACCGTCCGCCGCTCGATCTGCGCAGCTCGCCGATCCTCATCCCGATCGCGCAGGCCACCGTCGCGCTGCCGCTCGTCGTGCGCACGCTCGTACCCGTGCTGCGCTCGCTCGACCCGAGGTCGCGTGAAGCCGCGGCCGCCCTCGGCGCGAGCCCGTTGCGCGCCTGGATGACGGCCGACCTGCCACACCTGTGGCGTCCCTTCGTCGCCGCGGCGGGGTTCGCCCTCGCCGTCTCGCTCGGCGAGTTCGGGGCGACGGCGTTTCTCGCCCAGCCCGAATCGCCGACGCTACCGGTGCTCATCTATCAACTCCTCGGCCGCCCCGGCGCGGGCAACTTCGGCGCCGCGATGGCAGCTTCCGTGTTGCTCGCGACGGTGACAGCCCTCGTCATGGCCGCCGTGGAACGCATCGGCGGCAGCGCCGCGGGAAGGATGGACGGATGACGCAGTCCCACGATCGGGAGGAGGCCGGCGGCCTCGAGGTGACGGACGCCCGCGTCACCTTCGCCGGCAACGCCACGCCCGCACTCGACGACGTCTCCCTCACGCTGCCGCGCGGGCGCGTGCTCGCCGTGCTCGGCCCGAGCGGGTGCGGCAAGTCGACGCTCCTGCGCGCCGTCGCCGGTCTGCAGGCGCTCGGGGCCGGTCGCATCGCCTTCGACGGCACCGACGTGACGCGCGTGCCCACCCACAAACGCGACTTCGCGCTCATGTTCCAGGACGGGCAACTCTTCGGCCACCTCGACGTGGCAGGCAACGTCGCCTACGCGCTGGCGCGACGGGGCACACCCGCTCCCGACCGTGACCCCCGCGTGGCCGAACTGCTCGACCTCGTCGGCCTCTCGGGGCTCGAATCACGCCGTCCGGCAACGCTTTCGGGCGGCCAGCAGCAGCGGGTTGCGCTCGCGCGGGCGCTCGCCGCGCGCCCCCGGCTGCTCCTGCTCGACGAGCCGCTGTCGGCTCTCGACCGCTCGCTGCGCGAACGCCTGGCGGGCGATCTGCGCTCCGTTCTGCTCGCCGAGGGTGCGACGGCCCTCTTCGTCACACACGATCACGACGAAGCGCTCACGGTCGCGGACGACATGGCGATCATGCGCGACGGTCGCATCGTTCAGCACGGCTCGACGCGCGAGGTCTGGGCTCACCCGGTGGACGAGGAGACCGCTGACTTCCTCGGGTTCACCACGCACCTCACCCCGGACGAAGCACAGCGACTCGGCCTCGAACGCGCTGCCTGGGCGCTGCGGCGCGGTGGCCTGCGGGTCGTCGGGGTCGATGTTCCCGGTGCTCTGGCCGGAAGGGTCGTGCGCGTGTCGGCGTCGGGCGAGGCGACGCACGTCAGCGTCACCCTCGACGCGCTGCCGGGACGCGAACTGGAGGCGATCGCCTATCCGAGCGATGACGCGCCGACTGCCGCGACGCTCGACGAGGGCGCGCGTGTCGGCGTCCGCGTCAGTTCCAGCGGGGCCGTGCGCTTCGGCTGAGTGCGCACGAGCGGCGAACCTTCGGGCGCCGTCCACGCGTCGCGGGCGACGAGCACCTCACGCAGCAGGTCGGGCCGGTCGGTGATGACGGAGTCGACGCCCGCGTCGAGGTAGCGGGTCATCTGGGCGCTGTCGTTGACGGTCCACGTCACGAGGCGAAGCCCGGCGTCGTGCGTCATGTCGACCAGGCGTGCGGCGGCTCGCGCATCCGCCATCCACGGTATGCCGCCCAGCCGGGTGGCGATGTGGGCGGCGAACGCCCCGTGAAGCACGCGCCGCGGGGCTCGGGTGCCCGTCTTCGCTGCACCCATGAGCGTCAACAGGCCGCGCCAGCCGAGCGAACGCGCGCAGCCGGTCGTCTCGGCGACATCGCGCAGCCAGGTGTCTCGGCCGTCGGCGACGCAGACGCGCTCGGCACTGCGCGTGCGGCGCACGGCGTCGACGAGTGGGGCCGCTGCGCGCACCGTCTTGAGATCGATGAGGAAACTCGCGTCGGGAAAGGCGTCGAGCAGGGTGTCGAGGCGCTGGATCGGCTCACCGCCAACCCGGACGGCGCGCAGTTCCTCCCACGTGAGATCTCGCACGCGCGCGTCGATCCCGGCCGTTCGCGCGAGCGTCGCGTCGTGAAAGGCGAGCGCAACACCGTCCTTCGTCACCTGGACATCGGTCTCGAGCAGGCGCAGGCCGAGGGCGTGCGACATCTCGAACGCGGCGAGGGTGTTCTCGGGCGCGAGGCCGGCGCCGCCCCGGTGGGCGACCGCGATGTCGGTGAGGCTCACGTGCTCACCGTCGCCGACGTCGTCAGCGACACGCAAGGGGCTTCACCGAGAGTTCGCCGGACGTTGCTCGACCCTTCCGCGCGATGCAACGTGCCCTCCGACCGCAGGGGCCGGAGGGCACGTGGGGAGAGCGACGGATCAGCTGCGCTCGGGGTAGCGCGAGTGCTCCGGGAAGTTGCCGTAGAGCATCTCGCCCTCGGGCCCCTCGGTCACGGCCTGCACGAGTAGTTCGCCGCCGACGAAGCAGCCGAGCCACGAGGCGCCGTACCCACCGAACGGCTCGGCCTTGTCGCCGCGCGAGCGGGGCTTGTTGATGCCGACCTTGAACGCCTGCAGTTCGCGCGCGAGGCGTCGTGCGAGCACCTCGTCGTCACAGGCCAGGCTCGCCACGAGCGCACCGTTCGACGCGTTCATCTGGGCGAGCAGCTCGGCCTCGGTGTCGACGACGACGATCGTGTCGATCGGGCCGAACGGCTCGGCGTGCATGAGCGAGCTGGCCGTTGCGGGCGACAGCAGCGTCGTCGGGGCGACGTAGGCCGAGGTGTCCTGGCCCTCGAGGAAGCGCCCGCGCGCTTCGACGTCGGCACGGTAGATCGGCACGGCGCCGCGGTGCATCGCGTCGTCGACCTGCTCGCTCAGCTCGCGGGCCTTGGAGGCGCTGATCATCGGGCCGAAGTCGAGTTCCGGCAGATCGTCGTCGTCGTTCTCGACGGCCAGCGGGTGGCCGAACTTCAGCTCCGACACGATGGGCAGGTAGGTCTCGAGGAACGTGTCGACCAGCTCGCGTTGCACAACGTAGCGCGGGTACGCGGTGCACCGCTGCTTGCCGTACTCGAAGCCCTTCTTGAGGTGGGCGGCCAGGCCCTCCCAGTCGGAGAAGTTCCAGATGCCCCAGGCGTTGAGGCCCTCCTGCTCGAGCATGTGGCGCTTGCCGGTGTCGACGAGCTGCGCGGCGATCTTGCCGCCGTTCGAGCGCCCACCGACGAAGGCCATGGCCCCGATCTCGGGTGAGCGCACGAGCACCTCGGAGAGGTTGGCGCCGCTGCCGGAGATGAGCGTCGCAGGCAGTCCCTCGCGCGCCATCATCGCGTGCGCGAGCGTCAGGCAGGTCGCGCCGCCCTGCGAGGGCGTCTTCGCGATGACGGCGTTGCCCGCGAGCATCTGCACGAGCTCGGAGTGCACAAGCACGGACATCGGGTAGTTCCAGCTCGCGATGTTGCTCACCGGCCCCTCGAGCGGGCGGCGGCCGTCCATCATCGAGTCGATCTCCTCGACGTACCAGCGCACGCCGTCGAGGGCGCGGTCCACATCGGCGCAGGCCAGGCGCCACGGCTTGCCGATCTCCCAGGCGAGCAGCAGCGCGAGGTCGTCGCGCACCTCGGTCATCGCCTCGACGGCGGCGAGGACGCGCTTCTTGCGCTCGGCCAGCGGAACGTCCTGCCACTCGCGGTGCTGTTGCGTCGCGGCGTGGACTGCGGCCTGAGCCTCCTCGACGGAGAGCTTCGGCAGGTTGATGAGCGAGCTGCCGTCGACGGGGCTCGTCAGCATCTCATCGGTGCCGTTGGAGAGCCACTCACCACCGACGAGGTTCTTGAGGCGGCCTTCGCCGAAGGCCTCCGGGGCGGCGGTGGCGGCGCGGTCGAGGACCGAACTCCACTCGGTGCCCGGCTTGACGTGCAGGGCGTTGGGCAGGGCGGCGAGCGCTGTGTCGTGCTCGGCGGGCAGGGCAGTCATGGGGACTCCTCACGCGTGAAGGGTGCGCAGGACGGCCACTCGAGCGAGTCACGAGACGCGTGATCCGGGTACGCGTGAGCGGCCATCAATTGGGGTTAATCGAACGCCGGGATCGCGGTGGGCGATAAGGGCGGACATCCCGACGAAGGCGGGATGCTCGTCGATCTCCTGGCCAAGTGGGTGCATGACGTTCCGGAGCAATGTCGACGAAGTCGTGCCGGGCGCCTCGAAACGTGGGAGGCGTCGTGCACGGCCTGTGCTTTGCAGTGCCACGACTGTAGCGAGCCGATTCGATTCTGTGTGCCGAATCGCGACAATCGGCGTTGTCGCGCCGATGACGCTGGGGCGGGTCGCCGCAGCAGATCAGCCCTTGAATCAGCCCTTGCTCGGCATCTCGCGCACGGTGAGGCTCTGCGCGATGCGCCCGACGGGGCCGTGGATGTCGTGCAGCGTCGTCATCGTCACGCCGAGGCCGCTCTCGCCCATGGCAACCGTCGTGTCGAAGCCGGTGGCCGTCGGGTCGGGCCGCCGGAAGAGGTGGACGGTGAGGTCGACGTTCGGGAACATCCACTCGCGCGGGTCGACTCGGACGGCAATGCCGTTCGCGCCGTCGATGACGCACAGGAAATGCGTCGTCGGGCTGATCTCCTCGCCGAGGACGCTCGGCAGGTCGGTGCGCAGCCACGTGCGGTTGCGGCCCGGCACGTAGCCGGGAGGTGCGTCGAAGCGCTCGACGGAACGGATGAAGCCGCCGGGCCACATCTGCCCCATGTCGACGCGCTCGCACTCATTCATAGGAGGCAGCGGTTCGAGGTCGGCGCCGGCGACCGGCGAGGAATCTTGAACCGACAGGCGCCACGCGCGCGCCACGATGATGAGGCGCCCGTCGACACTGAACTCGGCCTCGACGAGTTCGATCGTGCGGCCGGGGCGGATCGTGCGCACGCGCACGTGGGTGGGACGCAACGGGATGAAGCCGTAGACGTCGAACGTCACCTTCGCGAGCTGCATCCCCTCACGCGGCTCGTGACGCTCGATCTCGTGCACGATGAGCCCGGCCGACGCCGCGAGGTGCTGCTCGGCCTCGTTCCAGGCACCCTGGACGTGGATCGTCGGCTCGAACAGCCGCCCACCGTCGTGCTCGCCCAGCGGGACGAAGTACGCGTCGACGTTCTCGCGGGGCGTGAACTCGGCGGTTTCGGGGGAGGTGCTCGCAGCCATGCTCACACCCTAACGGCCCCCGACGTGGCGCAGACCACACCCCCTGTTCGGCCTCGAACACGCACGAAGCGCGGGTGAGAGGACGCATCCTTTCACCCGCGCTTCACGCGGTGCTCACCTCAGGCGACCCCGAGGTAGGCCTCCTTGATGGCCGGGTCGGCCTTGAGTTCGCGGCCCGTACCGGCGCGCGTGATCGAACCCGTCTCGAGCACGAACGCGCGGTGCGAACGGCTCAGCGCCTGGTTGGCGTTCTGCTCCACGAGCAGAATCGTCGTGCCCTGCGCGTTGATCTCCTTGATGATCTTGAAGATCTGACGGATGTACTGCGGCGCGAGACCCATCGAGGGCTCGTCGAGCAGGAGCAGCTTCGGGCGTGCCATGAGAGCACGCGCGATGGCCACCATCTGCTGCTCGCCACCGGACATCGTGCCGCCGAGCTGGTTCTCGCGCTCCTTGAGGCGCGGGAAGAGCTCGAAGACGCGGTCGTAGTCCTCGTCGATGCCGGCCTTGTCCTTACGGCCGAAGGCGCCCATGCCGAGGTTCTCGCGCACCGTCATGCCGGGGAAGACACCGCGACCTTCCGGTGCCTGGCAGATGCCGAGGCCCGGACGTAGGTGTGGCTTCACCTTCGTGATGTCCTCACCCTGGAACGTGATGTTGCCCGACGACGGCGACAGCAGACCGGAGATGGTCTTCATCGTCGTCGTCTTGCCCGCACCGTTCGCGCCGATGAGGGAGACGACCTCGCCCTCCTCGACGGTGAACGTCAGGCCGTGCAGTGCCTGGATGCGTCCGTAGTGCACCGAGACATCGTTCAGCTCAAGCAAGCTCATCGTCGTCGTCCTCCTCGTCCTCGCCCAGGTAGGCGGTGATGACCTTCGGGTCACTCGTGACCTCGGCCGGTGTGCCGTCCGCGATCTTGCGCCCGAACTCGAGCACGACGATGCGGTCGGTGACGCCGGTGACGAGCTTCATGTCGTGCTCGATGAGCAGGACGGTGTACCCGTCGGCGCGGATGGTGCGGATCAACTCCATGAGCTGTTCCTTCTCCGCCGGGTTGAAGCCGGCCGCCGGCTCGTCGAGGCACAGCAGCTTCGGCTCCGTGGCGAGGGCTCGAGCGATCTCGAGACGACGCTGGTAACCGTAGGGCAGGTGCTTCGCGAGACGCTCGGCCGAGTCGGAGATGCCGACGAACTCGAGGAGCGCTGCGGCGTGGTCGACCGCGCTCTTCTCCTCGCGGAAGTGACGCGGCGAGCGGATGAGCGCACCGGGCACCGAGGTGCGGTGACGCGCGTCGAGCCCGACGACCACGTTCTCGAGCGCCGTCATCTCACCGAACAGACGGATGTTCTGGAAGGTTCGGGCGATACCGGCGCGGGTGATCTTGTGCTTGGCCAACCCGTTGAGGCGCGTGTCCTCGAGGATGACGTCGCCGCTCGTCGGCTTGTAGACACCCGTCATCGCGTTGAAGCAGGTTGTCTTGCCGGCACCGTTGGGCCCGATGAGGCCGAGGATCTCACCGCGGTGGATGTCGAACGAGACGTCGTCCAGGGCGGTGAGGCCGCCGAACTTCATCGTCAGGTTCTTCACCTCGACGAGCTTCTCGCCGACACCGACGGCGATGTCACGGTCGGTGGAGATGACCTTGGCGACCTCGAGAGGAACACCGGCCTCGGCGAGGTCGTCGAGCTTGACGCCCTCCTCCCTCACCTTCTCCATGCTGCTGCCGATGGCTGCGAGCTCTTCCTCGACGGCGGGCGTGTTCTGCTCGTTCGTCATTTCTCGTCAGCCTCCTTCTCGGTTGCGAGGTTCAAGGTCTTGGAATCCCCTGCGAACGGGTTGTCCTCGGACTCGGGGGCAACGATTTCCTTGCCGGTGGCCTTCTGGTACGCGCGCTTGGCGTACGTCAGCAGGTGCATACGAGCCGGCATGAGGCCCTCGCTGCGGAACAGCATGAGCAGGATGAGTGCGATACCGAAGATGAGGTACTTGTACTCGGCGATGCCGGTGAAGCGCACCGGCAGGTACGCGACGATGGCGCCACCGATGGCCGCACCCACCTTGTTGCCGCTACCACCGAGGATGACGGCGGCGACGAACAGCATCGAGGTGACGACGTCGAACTTCGCGTTGTTGACGAAGCCGATCTGACCGGCGAACAGCGCGCCGGAGAGGCCACCGAGACCGGCGCCGAGCGCGAACGCCCAGACCTTGTACTTGAACGTGGGCACACCCATCGTCTCGGCTGCGTCCTCGTCCTCGCGGATGGCGATCCAGGAGCGGCCGACGCGCGAACGCTCGAGGTTGCCGACGAGGATCATGACGAGCAGAAGCACGGTGAGCGTCAGCCAGTACCAGGGCAGACCGTTGCTGTTCGTGAACAGCGGCGTGCCGTCGGACGCGGTACCGGGGGGAGCGCCGACCTTGCTGAAGCCCTCCTGGCCACGCATGGCCGGGATGATCGTGGCGAGCAGGCGGACGATCTCACCGAAGCCGAGCGTGACGATGGCGAGGTAGTCGCCGCGCAGACGCAGCGTCGGAACACCGAGCAGCACACCGAAGATCATCGTGACGATGACCGCGACCGGCAGCGTCCACAGGTAGGGGATCTTGAGGTAGGGGCTGTCGGGGCTCGTCAGCATGGCCGCGACGTAGTTGCCGACCGCGAAGAACGCCACGTACCCGAGGTCGAGCAGGCCCGCGTAACCGATGACGATGTTGAGGCCGACCGCGATGAGAGCCATGCGCGCCATGTCGAAGCACGCGATGGAGAAGTCGGAGCCGCCGCCGTCTGTGGAGATGATCGGCGGGTTGAGCACCGGCAGGAGGTAGAGCGCCAATGCGACGACGATGAGCGCCGCCCATTGCTGCCAACGCTCCAGCATGTGCCAGCGCTGCATGAACGTGACCTTGTCGGTCTTCGTCGTCTCGGACGACTCGGCGACGGTGCTCATGCCTTGCTCCTTCCGAGGGTCTGGCCGAGCAGACCCTGCGGGCGCACGACGAGGACGAGGACGAGGACGGCGAAGACGACGACCTGCGACCAGTTGGAGTCACCGAGCAGGAACGGCGCGTAGTTGCTGATCACACCGATGACGAGACCGCCGACGAGGGCGCCGCGGATGTTGCCGATACCGCCGAGCACGGCTGCGGCGAATGCCTGCAGGCCGAGGAGGAAGCCACCGTTGTAGATGACGCCCGAGGGCACCTTCATGACGTAGAACAGTGCAGCTGCACCGGCGAGGAGACCACCGATGGCGAACGTCGCGAGGATGATGCGCTCGGAGTTGACGCCCATGAGCGTCGAGGTTGCCGGGTCCTGCGCGACGGCGCGGATGCCGCGGCCCGTCTTCGACTTCGCGATGAAGCGATCGACCGCGATCATCATGACGACGGCCGCGATGATGATCGTCAGCTGCTGGCTGTCGATGATGGTGCCGCCCAGGTCGAAGATCGGCTTCGGCGTGAACATCGTGACGGCCGGCTCCGCGTTCTTGCTGTGGAAGGCGAAGATCGCGTACTGGATGACGAAGCTGACGCCGATCGCGGTGATGAGGAAGACGAGGCGGGGCGCGTTGCGCTTGCGAAGCGGCTTGTACGCGAGGCGCTCGACGGCGACGGCTGTCGTACACGACGCGATCATGCCCACGATCATGGCGAGCAACAGGTTGAGGATGATCGGCCCGATGCCGAGGTTCGGCGGTGAACCGTTGAAGCCGAGCGCCGAGAGCGTGAAGATCACGCCGTACGCGCCGACGATGAACACCTCGGAGTGGGCGAAGTTGATGAGGTTGAGCACGCCGTAGACGAGCGTGTAACCGAGGGCGACGAGCGCGTAGATGGCGCCGAACGTCAGACCGTCGATCGTGGCCGGGCCGAGGTTGGAGATGAGGGCGTTCCAGTCGAAACTGAGCCACTGCGTCGAACCCGACTCTGCCATGGGAAGCAGTGCACTGAGCATGGTGATGCTTTCGTACTCACCGGCAGACGCCGCCCGCACTGGGCCCGATCAGGGCTGGCGGGCGGCGTCGACCGTGGTGGGTGGAGCGGATCAGATCTTGCCGATGGGGACGATCTTGCCGCCCTCGACCTTGTAGCCGTAGACGTCGGGCTTGGCGAGCTCGCCCTTGTCGTCCCACTTGTAGTGCTTGCTCAGGCCGTCCTTGTCGTAGGTCTTGACCCACTCGAGGAGCGACTTGCGGTCCGTCTTGCCGGCGTCGATGCCCGCGAGGAGCACGGTGGCGGCGTCGTAGCCCTCGATGGAGTACGTGCCGGGGGCGGCGTTGTTCGCGGTCTTCTTGTAGGCGTCGTTGAAGTCCTTGATGAGCTCACCCGGGATGCACGGGCAGGTGAAGTACGCGCCGTCCGAGGCCGAACCGGCCTGCTTGATGAACTCGTTGTCCTTCACGCCGTCCGGGCCGACGAAGCTGCCCTTGAAGCCCTTGGCGCGAAGCTGCTGCGCGAACGGCGAGGCCTCCGCGTAGTAGCCGGCGTAGAACACCGCGTCCGGCTTGGCGTTCATGATCTTCGTGACGGTGGCCGAGAAGTCCTTCTGCTTGGTCGTCACCTTGTCGGAGCCGACCTGCTTGTCGCCGAGGGCCTTCGTGGTCTCGCCGCCGAGGCCGACACCGTAGGGCGAGTCGTCCTGCACGACGAAGACCTTCTCGGCCTTGAGCTTCTCGGTCATGAGCTTGGCGGCAGCCGGGCCCTGGACCGAGTCGTTGCCGAGGCCGCGGAAGAAGGTCTTCCAGCCCTTCGTCGTCAGCTCCGGGAGCGTGGCGGCCGGCGTGATGTGCACGAGGCCCTTGCTCTCGAAGATGTTGCCCGTGGCGTTGGACTCACCGGAGAACGGCAGACCGACGACACCGACGACCTGCGACTTGTTGGCCATGGTCGTGACCGGGCCCGGAGCCTTGTCGGGGCTGCCTTCGGTGTCGAGCTTCTCGAACTTGACCTGGCAGTCCTTGTTCGCCTGGTTGTGCTCGTTGATGGCGGTCTGGATGCCGTTGTAGATGTTGACGCCGAGCTGGGCGTTGTCGCCCGTCACAGCGCCGACGTAGCCGATCGTGACGTTGGAGCACTTGGCCTTGCCGTCACCCTTGGGCATGACGGGCGACTTGGGGGTGTCGACCGTCTGGACGGC
The DNA here is from genome assembly GCF_003515945.1 of Dermacoccus abyssi. GTDB lineage: Bacteria > Actinomycetota > Actinomycetes > Actinomycetales > Dermatophilaceae > Dermacoccus > Dermacoccus abyssi. The sequence goes on along the minus strand of NZ_QWLM01000004.1, from coordinate 71,196 downwards.
CGGGAGGTTGACGCCCGAGGCGCCACCGCTCTCGGAGGAGTTCGAGGTCTTCGAACTGTCGTTGGCGCACCCGGTGAGGGCGAGTGCGGCAGCCGCGCCGAGGCCGGCGACACGGTAGGTGAGCTTTGCGTTCACGGTGGTTTCTCCCACGCAGAAGGGGCCGAATGGCGACCCGCTGATAGTGAGAAGAGACTAGAACGGTTTATGGCCGTGCAACTTCTGATGAATGCTGTTGTGACCTTCTTGTTACGGCAAAGCCCGAGAAAAACGGATTAGTTGCCGAACTATGTTTGTTTTCATTTTGCTTTATTTGGCTGCACCGCAATGAAATTGGGTGAATATGAGCGAGAAATTCCAACGATGAAGATGGAAATTCCTCGCTCGAGAAGCGTCGCGCGAAGTCTCAGACGCGGGGGCCGGAGAGCGGCAGTGACGGCAACGCGGGAAGGCGTAGCGCTCGGAGCCACGCGTCGAAGAACTCGCCGAGATCCTGACCGGCGACCTGCTCGGTGAGAGCGATGAAGTCGGCCGTCGTCACCGTCGCGTACCGGTGCTCGGTCACCCAGCGGCGAAGGAGGCCGAAGAAGGCCTCGTCGCCGAGGAGGGTGCGCAGCGCGTGCAGCGTCAGGGCGCCCCGCTTGTAGACGCGGTCGTCGAACATGTCGTCCGGTCCCGGGTCCTGCAGGCGCAGATCCTGCGGCAGCCGCGACAGGCGCCCGTGGTGCTCGTGGGCGCGCTGTATGGCCGTCGCGAGCCCCGCCTCCTCGCTCCACAGCCACTCGCTGTAGCAGGCGAAGCCCTCGTGCAACCAGATGTCCTCCCACGCCGAGGAGGTGACGGCGTTGCCGAACCACTGATGGGCGAGCTCGTGCGCGATGAGGCGCTGGGCATCCCACGAGCGGTTCGTGAAGTTCGCGCCGAACGTCGAGAGGGTCTGCGACTCGAGCGGGATCTCGAGGTCGTCGTCGGTGATGACGACGGTGTAGCTGTCGAAGGGGTAGTCGCCGAAGCGCGAGGAGAAGAAGTCGATCATGTGCACCTGGTCGGCGTACGCGGTGCGCACGGCTTCGCGCAGGCGCGGCGGGTAGACGAGGCGCACGTCGGAGGGCGAGGTGCGCAGCTGCTTCGTCTCGTACTGGCCCATCTGCAGCGTCGCGAGATAGGGCGACATCGGGCTGGGGCACTCGTAGGTCCACGTCGTGCGACGTCCGGCCTGACGGCGGCGTACGAGCGAGCCGTTGGCGACGACGGCGTAGTCGGAATCGGTCGTCACGACGAAGCGGTACATGGCCTTGTCCGCGGCGCGGTCGTTGCACGGGAACCACGTCGGCGAGCCGTGAGGCTGCGACGCGACGATGACGCCGTCCGTCAGCTCCTCCCAGCCTGCGTCGCCGTCGAGGCCGCGCATGGGGCCGGGCGAGCCCTTGTAGGCCACCGTCACCGTGAACGGCGTGCCGGCCGCGAGGGGCTGCGCGAAACGGACGAACAGGCGCGAGTGGTCGTGGCCGTACCGTCCGACGCGGGCGCCGGCGACGGCGAGCTTCGTCACCTTGAGTCGGCTGTGCAGGTCGAGCTCGATGCGTGCCACGGGCTCGGTGACGTCATCGGCGATGCGGCACGTCAGCACGGCCTTGGCGTCGAGGTGGTTGCCGGCTGGGGAGTAGTCGAGCGTGAGGTCGTAGGCGTCGACCCCGAACGTCGTGTCGCCGTGTCCGGGCACGTACGGGTCGGCGCGCCGGTGGGGGTGTGGTGGCGTCTCATGCTCGTGCGCTCCGTTCACGGGTGGTTTCCGGGGTGTCGTCGTCGTCCTCGAGCCACGGGCCGATGGGGTTACCGAGCCAGCGGGTCTTGTCGGGGACGCTCTCGCCACGCATGACGAGCGACGTCGGCCCCACCGTAGCGTGACGGCCCAGCGCGGCTGCGGGGAGCACGACACTGTTGGACCCCAGGGTGGCGCCGTCGCCGAGGGTGACGGTGTCCATGGCGAGGATGCGGTCGTGGAAGAGGTGGGTCTGCACGACACAGCCCGCGTTGACGCAGGCTCCGTCGCCGAGGCGGATGAGGTCGGCCTCGGGCAGCCAGTACGTCTCGCACCACACGCCGTGGCCGATCTTCGCGCCCATGAGGCGCAGCCAGAGGTTGAGCACCGGCGTGCCCGCGTTCGCGCGGATGAGCCACGGTGCCGCAATGACCTCGGTGAAGGTGTCGGCGAGCTCGTTGCGCCACACGAACGAACTCCACAGCGGGTACTCCGTGACGCGCAGCCGGCCCACGAGAAGCCACTTCGCGACGACGGCCGAGAGGCCGCCGAGGGCCCCAGCCACGACGAGGACGCAGCCTCCGGTGAGGGCGGCGACGAGCCAGCTGAAGCGGTCGGCGACGGCGAGCATCGTGAGGGCCGATCCCGCGATGAGCGCCGAGTGGAGGCTCTGCGGCACGATGCGCAGTGCCTCGACGACGGCGCGGGCCACACGCAGGCGCTGCGGCGGCGCGGTGGTGCGGCTCGTGTCGGACTCGCCGGCCTCGCGTCGTAGGCGCTGCGGGGGAGAGCCGAGCCAGCTCGTGCCCTTTTTCGCGCTGCCGCGAGCGGGTGCCGCCGAGAGGACCGCGACGAGTCCGCGCTTGGGCACCTTGCGGCCCGGCGCGGCCATACCGGAGTTTCCGAGGAAGGCGCCCTTGCCGACCTTGACCGGCGCGATACGGATCCAGCCGCCACCGAGCTCGTAGTTCGCGACGAGGGTGTCGTCGGCGAGGAACGACCCGGCGCCGATGTCGGCCATCTTCGGGAGCATGAGCACGGTCGAGGCCTCGACGTCCTTGCCGATGCGGGCGCCGAGCGCACGCAGCCAGACGGGCGTGAGGGTGCTCGAGTAGAGCGGGAAGAGCCAGGTGCGCGCCTCGTCGAGGAGGCGGATCGTCGTCCACGCGCGCCAGCCCTGGCCGCCGTGGATCGGGTGGTAGCCCTCGCGCAGACCGTGGCCGAGCAGGCGCACGGCGCCCAGGATGACGAGGGCCGTCGTGACGAATCCGACGAGGGTGGCGGGCACGACGCCGATCGCGGTGATGCGAGCGAGGTCGGCGACCGAGTCGGCGTCCTTCAGCCAGGGCCAGCAGACGGCGATGCCGGCTGCGGCCCCGACGGCGGGCACGAGGGAGGCTGCGATACCGGAGGCGGCGTAGGCGCCGAGCCAGATCGGCTTGTTCGGCGGCGCCTCGTCCTCCCACGGGCCGCGTGCCTCGCCGATGTGGACGGCCGGCGCGCCCGACCACAGTTCACCGGCGTGGACGTCGCCGAAGACGCCGGAACCGGGGGCCACCTCGGCACGCTTGCCGATGCGTGCGCCCGGCAGGAGCGTCGAGCGGGTGCCGACCCGGGCGTTCGCGCCCACCTCGATGCGCCCGAGGTGGAAGACGTCGCCGTCGATCCAGTGCCCGCGCAGTTCCACCTCGGGCTCGACGGAGCAGCCCTTGCCGAGCGTGAGCAGGCCGGTGACCGGAGGTAGGCTGTGCAGGTCGACGTGTTTGCGGATGTCGCAGCCGAGCAGCCGTGCGTAGAACTTCACGAGGGGAGCGCCCGCGAGCGTCGTCGCCCCGAGCTCGTCGGCCAGACGCTCGGCGAGCCAGACGCGCAGGTGGGTGCGTCCACCACGGGTGTAGGCGCCGGGCTGCACGCCCCGCAGGATGACGCGGGCGGCGAGCGCGGCGAGGATCATGCGTCCCGGCGGCGCGACGAAGAGCACCCAGCCGAGGGCGATCCAGAACCAGTCGAGCGTCGGAATCCACTCGAGTCCGACGGCGTGGGCGAGGTTCGCGCCCGCTCCGAGCCACGTCAGCCACCGCAGCGCGGAGAACTGCCGGACGGCGAGGGAGGCGACCACCTGCATCGTCTGGGTACTGCGTCGCACCCGGACCACGTCGTCGTTGAGGCGCGTGGTCGGCGAATCCATCGCGTCGATCGCGGCGGCGAGCTCGGCGATCGACTCGTTCTCGTAGACGTCGGCGACCGTGAACTCGGGGTGCGTCTCGCGGACGCGGGCGACGAGTTGGGCGGCGCTCAGCGAACCGCCGCCGAGGTCGAAGAAGTTGTCCTCGGGGGAGGCCGGCGGTGCGCCGAGGATGGCGGTGTAGAGCTCGCGAAGGCGGGCTGCGGTGCCGGTGAAGGCGCCGTCCTCGTCGTCGGAGGTGATCTCGAGCGGCCACGGCAGGGCGTCGCGGTCGATCTTGCCGGAGGTGCGCGTCGGCAGCGTGTCGACGACCGCGAGTTGAGGCACGAGCGCCGCGGGCATGGTCTCGCGCAGATGAGCGGTGGCGGCCTTGCGGTCGAAACCGTCCTCGACGGTGAGGTAGCCGACGAGAAGCTTGTTGCCGGTCTGGGAGGTACGCACGGCAGCGGCTGCGCCGCTCACGCCGGGAAGCTGGAGCAGGTTCGAGTCGATCTCGCCGAGCTCGATGCGCCGGCCGCCGAGCTTGATCTGGTCGTCGGCTCGGCCGTTGAAGACGAGGCCCCGCGGGTCGTTCACGACGATGTCGCCGCTGCGGTAGGCGCGCTCCCAGCCGAGCGTCGGCATGGGGGCGTACTTCTCCGCGTCCTTGGCCGGGTCGAGGTAGCGGGCCAGCCCGACGCCGCCGATGATGAGCTCGCCGGGCTCACCCTCGGGCACGGGGTTGCCCTCGCCGTCGACGACGGCGAGATCCCAGCCGTCCAGCGGCAGGCCGATGCGCACGGGTGGTTCGCCCGTCAGCTGCGCGGCACACGCGACGACGGTGGCCTCGGTGGGGCCGTAGGTGTTCCACACCTCGCGTCGCTCGTTCGCCAGGCGCGCGCCGATCTCAGGCGGGCAGGCCTCTCCGCCGAGGATGAGCAGGCGTACCTCGGCCAGCGCCTCGTGCGGCCAGAGCGCGACGAGCGTCGGCACGGTGGAGATGACGGTGATGTCGTTGGCGCTCAGCCACGGGCCGAGATCCATGCCGGACTTCACGAGGCTGCGCGGCGCGGGCACGAGGCAGGCCCCGTAACGCCACGCGAGCCAGATCTCCTCGCAGCTCGCGTCGAACGCGACGGACAAGCCCGCCATGACGCGGTCGCCCGGGCCGATAGGAGCGTCCTGGAGGAAGAGGTTCGCTTCGGCGTCGACGAAGGCCGCGGCGTTGCGGTGCGTCACGGCGACGCCCTTGGGCTTGCCCGTGGAACCCGACGTGAAGATGATCCATGCGTCGTCGGTGAGGCCCGGGTCGCCGGTGTGGGTGTTGCCGTCGTCCGCGTGCTCGTGTTCGCGGGGGCTGATGACGAGGTCCTTGCCCGCGATGGCGGCGACGTCGGCCTCACCGAAGACGGTGTCGGCGCGCTCGTCAGGATCGTCGAAATCGACCGGGACGTAGGCGCATCGAGCGACGAGGGTGCCGGCGATCGCGACGTAGAGGTCGAGCGTTCCGGACGGGATGCGGATGCCGATGCGTTCGCCGGAGCCGATACCCATCTCGTGTAGGGCGTCGGCGAACTGCTCTGCGGCGTCGGCGAACTCGGCGTACGTCATGACGTCGACGCCGTTGTCCACCGCCGGCGCATCCGGGTTGGCGGCCACCGTCTCGCGCAGGATGTCGACGAGCGTTCGTGGCGCGGGTGCCCGGTCGGCCCGCAGCAGCGTACTTTCGGGTGGATCGCTCGTCATGAGGCGCATTGTCCTACCTCCAGATGACCTGGAGGTGACATGAGCCGCACCGGTGAGCCGAATCACTGCGCTAGCCGGTGGCTGGGCAGGGCGTCCGGTGGGAGAGACGCCGCCGCCTCCATTCGTCCCGCCGGGGCGAATGCGTGAGACTGGAACCATGAGCATCGGCATTCTCACCAGCGGAGGCGACTGCCCCGGACTCAACGCCGTCATCCGCGGCGCCGTGATGAAGGGCGACAAGATCTACGAGCAGGAGTTCGTCGGTATCCGTGACGGATGGCGCGGGCTCATCGTCGACGACATCTCGCCGCTGCCGCGTCGGCGCGTGCGAGGGCTCTCCAAGGAGGGCGGCACGATTCTCGGCACGTCCCGCACGCACCCCTACAACGGTATCGACGGCGTGGGCGGGCCGAAGGCGATCCGTGAGGTCATGGATCGCCACGGCATCGAGGCCGTCATCGCCATCGGCGGCGAGGGCACGCTCTCGGGCGCCGCGCGGCTCGCGATCGACGGGCTCCCCATCGTCGGCGTCCCGAAGACCATCGACAACGACCTGTCCGGCACGGACTACACCTTCGGTTTCGACACGGCGGTCTCGATCGCCACGGAGTCGATCGACCGTCTGCGCACGACCACCGAGGCGCACCACCGGTGCATGGTCGTGGAGGTCATGGGCCGCCACGTCGGCTGGATCGCGCTGCACGCCGGTATCGCGAGTGGCGCGCACGCCATCCTCATCCCCGAGGTGTCGGTGACGCTCGAGCAGATCGCCGAGTGGGTGCGCCTGACTCAGGCCCGCGGTCGCGCGCCTGTCGTCGTCGTCTCCGAGGGCTTCCAGCTCAAGAACGACCGCGGCGAGTCGGAGAACATCGTCGCCGAGCGCGGCCTCGATGCCGCCGGGCGTCCGCGTCTGGGTGGTATCGGCGAGGCGCTCGCGCCGCTCATCGAGGCGAAGACCGGCATCGAGACGCGCGCTGCGACGCTCGGCCATCTGCAGCGCGGCGGTGTACCGACGGCGTACGACCGTGTGCTCGCCACCCGGTTCGGGCACGCCGCCATCGACGCGGTGATGCAGCGCAAGTGGGGGCAGATGGTGGCGCTCAAGGGAATCGACATCGAGACGGTGCCGATGGACGAGGCCACCAAGGAACTCAAGAAGGTCCCGCGTGAGCAGTGGGACGACGTCGCCGTCCTCTTCGGCTGATGGCGTCGAGGTTCGTGCGGACGGCGCTCGCCTACCTCGGAATAGTGGGCGACGAGTCCGCTGAGTCGCGCCAGGTGGGCACCGTTGCCGCTCCGGCCCGTCAGGATCGTTCGCGTTCGGGCGGGCTGGTCGTCGTCGTGGTGTTCGTGCCGCGGGAGGCTGCCGACCGTGTTCGACGGGCGGCGGCCAGCGCCGGCGCGGGGGCGATCGGTGACTACCGGGCCTGCTCGTTCAGCGCGGCAGGTGAAGGGCGATTCGAGCCGCAGGTCGGGGCCCGCCCGACGATCGGTCGGGTCGGTGAGCCGGAGGTCGTCGACGAGATGCGCGTCGAGATGGTCGTGCCTCGGCGTGACGCTCGCCGCGTCGTCGACGCCGTCCTGGCGGCGCACCCCTACGAGGAGCCGGCCTGGCACGCCTACGAGACGCTGGGGCTTTCCGAGCTCTAGCCCTCGGGCGTGAAGATGTCCTCGATGCGGCACGTGAAGACGCGCGCGAGGCTGAACGCCAGGGGGAGCGAGGCGTCGTAGCGTCCCTTCTCGATCGAGATGACGGTCTGTCGCGAGACGCCGAGTTCGTCGGCCAGCCGCTGTTGCGACCAGCCGCGCTCGGCGCGCAGCGCGGGCAGATTGTTCTCCACGTCAGCTCTCGCGTCGCTTGATGAGCCGGTAGCGCACGCTGACGTCTGCCGCCGCGAACACCATGCAGGCGAGGAGGGCATCCGACGCGGTGAGTCCGTCCCGCCACTGAGGCACGACGCTCAGTGCCGTCGCGGTAAGGCCCATGACCACGAGCAGGTCGTGGAAGGTGCCGCGCGTGGCCCGGTCGTACCACTGCGCTTCGACGGTTTCCTCCGGGTTGCGCACTGCGCCCTTCACGGTGCGGCGGTCGACGACGACAACCCACCCGAGCGCGAGACCGGGCATGAAGGACATGGCGGCGACGACGATGCCGTAGACGAGCCCGTTGGTGCCGCTGGCGAACGCCCAGACGGTGAGTCCGAGGACGGCGGCCACTGCCACGCCGATTCCGATGGCGCCCGGCCAGGGTGAACGGCCCGAACGTGTGCTGCCCCAGGTGCTCTGCGTGGTCATGGTGTTCCCCTTTCGCGATGTCAAACACGCTTTACTGTGAAGGTTCCTTTACAGTAAAGCGTGTGTGACATCGTGGTCAAGGGTCCACCCGAAGCCGGCGTTGTTCGAACGCCGAGAATCCTCGGGTGTGGTCCTCGGGTGGGGATCAGGGCCAGAGCCAGCAGTAGATGTGCTTGCCCTCGTCCTGCGCGCGTAGCGTCAGAGCGACGAACTCGGCGAGGAAGTCGGCGAGATCGCGAGGGTGAGGGTTCCACTCGTCCGCGCCCTCGGGTGCTTCCACCGCGGACCACTGGGCGGCCAGCCCGTCGAACGGAGCTTCACGCGTCGACATGAGCGCCACCAACCCCGGATCGACCTGGAGAACGAACTTCTGTTCGTCGGCGCTGACGGCCACCGGTGCGGGCCAGCCCGAGTCGAGGAACTCCTCGACGGGAACCCCCGTGAGCAGCTCGTTGAGGTAGCCGAGCGCGAGGCCCGGGTCGACGTCCTGACTCGCGACGACGTCGTACTCGGGTGCAGCGGAATCGGACTCGTCGTCGAAGGGGAGGGAGCGCAGGCCGGATTCGAGATCGACCGTGCGAGCGGCCTCCTCGTCGGTCGCGGCGGCGAAATAGTCGATCTGAAGGGCCATGCCGTCAGCCTACGGCCGACGGGCCTACTGCGACCATGACCGCAGGCGTGCCGTGCCGTCGACGAGGAGGCCCAGGGCTGCCGTGTAGGTGGACATGACGATGCCGTCTGCGACGTCGCGGCCAGGCCCCTCGGGCAACAGTTGCCGCGCGACGATGACTGCGTCGGAGACGAGGAACAGTGGGCCCCCGATGCGGATCGCCGCGAAGGGGCCGGTGCCCGCCGGTGCCCCCTGCGTCAGAGCCGCCATCGAGGCGAGCAGGACACCGTACCCAGCGACGACGGGGTCGGGTGTGCTGCCGCGCCGTCGCGACGTGCCGCGAGGCCGTCGGCGACGGCGAAGGCGGCAAGCGTGACGCCCGCCGCGACGCTCGCCTCGCGGCGGAAGCGGTAGCCGGCGCGAGCGAGCACCGTCATGAGGCCGAGCTGCTGCACTGCGAACGCCGACGCGCTACGCCGCAGGTGGGCCCGGGCCGTCGTGCCGGTGGAGCGAGACTCGGCGAGCATGAAGTGATCGCCGAGGGCGGAGCCTGTGAGGGCGGTGAGCAGGGTTGCCATCGTGGTGCGGCGGGCGGGGCTGAAAGCGCCCGGCTGCGCAGCCAGGTCGAGCATGAGCAGGGGCGCGACGGCGTACTTCGTCGCGGCGTGTGCGCGGTCGTTGCCGACGGCGGCGGCTCCGCTCGTCAGGGCTGAGGCCGCGGCGTAGAGCCGGCCGGTCGGGCGTCGGAGGAAGCCGGAGGAGCCGGGGAGTGGGCGAATCACGAGGCGTCCCGCTTGGCGCGTCGCTCGACGAGCTTGGGTGCCTGGTCGAAGGCGGCGCTGAGGAGGGCGTCCATGGCGCGGTCCGGCAGGACGCGGCGTGCGGCGACGAGGGGCTTGGCTCCCATGCCGATCGTGTACTTGCTGCGCGGTCGTTTCGCCGTGCACGCCGCGACGACGGCGCGCGCGACGACCTCGGGTTCGGAGGAGTTCGCGTCGCTGCCGCGCAGCATCGTCGCGAGGGTGCGGGCCTGCGTCGCGTAGGGCCCGTGGCCACTGCGCTGCTCGAGCGAGTCGGCGGAGATGCCGGCCCACTCGGACTTGATGCCGCCGGGCTGCACCGTGACGACGTCGATGCCGAACGGTTTGAGTTCGAGGCGCAGGGAATCGGACAGGCCGTTCACCGCGAACTTCGTCGCGTGGTACCAGGAGCCGAGCGGTTCGTAGATGTGGGCGGCCATCGACGAGATGTTGACGATGCGTCCGCTGTGCTGGGCGCGCATCGTCGGTGTGACGAGCTGCGTCAGGCGCGCGAGGCCGAAGACGTTGACCTCGAACTGGCGGCGGGCCTCGTCCATCGGCACCTCCTCGAGGGCGCCGTACGAGCCGTAGCCGGCGTTGTTGACGAGGGCATCGATGCGTCCGCACTCGTCCAGGATGCGCTGAACACCCGCGGTCATTGACGCGTCGTCCGTGACGTCCATGCCGAGAACGTGAGCGCCGCGGTCGGCGAGGCCCGCCATGCGATCGACGCGGCGTGCTGCGGCGTACACCGTCCACCCTTCGTCGAGCAGGGCGCGTGCTATGGCCTCACCGATACCGGCAGAGGCTCCTGTGACCAGGGCGATCTTCGTCGTCATGTCGGTGAGGGTAACGCCCGGCCCCGACAACGCACGGGCACTCCACGGATGCCACAGGCATGTGGACGGCCCGGTGCGCGAACTGGAGCGCGCACCGGGCCGAACGTCGGGCGTCGGCAGACCTCCTGCCGACTCACCCTTCGCGGATGTCACCGCCGTGCGGCATCGACGCCACGGCTTCGCGCAGACGCTTCTCCTTGGCCTCCGCGATCTCCGACGCGCTCGCGCGGTAGGGACGGATGCCGTCGGCGGGCACGTGGCCGAGGCGGCCGCGCTGGAAGTCCTCGAACGCCTCGATGACCTCGGCCTTGGTGTTCATGACGAACGGGCCGTACTGCACGACGGGCTCGCGCAGCGGGCGTCCGCCGATGAGGAGCACCTCGAGCGACGGGGTCTCGACGTCCTGACGATCGTCGGCCGTCAGCGTCAGCAGGTCGCCCGGGCCGGTGACGATGGTCTGGCCGGCCTTGATCGGACGACGGTCGCGGCCGATCGACCCCGAACCGGAGAAGACGAAGACGAGACCGTTGTAGGACGCGTCCCACGGAATGTCGGCGCGGGCGCCGGCGGCGATGGACGCGTGCGCCATCGTGATGGGCGTGCGGGTCGAACCCGGACCGCTGTGGCCGCCGATGGAGCCGGCGATGATGCGGATGAGCGCGCCGCCGTCGTGCGTCGTGATGAGCTCCGAGTCGCCGCCCTCGAGGTTCTGGTAGCGCGGGTCGGCCCACTTCTCGGCCCTGGGCAGGTTGACCCAGAGCTGGACGCCGTGGAAGAAGCCGCCGGAAACGACGAGCTCAGCAGGGGGCGTCTCGATGTGAAGCACGCCCGAACCAGCGGTCATCCACTGCGTGGCGCCGTTCTCGATCATGCCGCCACCGCCGTGGCTGTCCTGGTGCTGGAAGCGGCCGTCCATGATGTAGGTGACCGTCTCGAAGCCGCGGTGCGGGTGCCAGTCGGTGCCGCGCGGCTCGCCCGGCGCGTAGTTGACCGCGCCCATCTCGTCCATGTGGACGAACGGGTCGAGCTCGGCGTGGGTCAGGCCGGCGAAGGCACGGGTGACGGGAAAACCCTCACCCTCGAAGCCCTTCGGCCCGGTGATCTGGCGGCGCACGGAGCGCTCGACGGCCTGCGGGCTCGCCTCGGGCAGGGGCGGCAGCGTGAGCGTGTCTGCGTTGACTGCGGGCATTGGGGGCCTCCTCGGTGGCCGTGAAGTGTTGGCGCTTCCTCAATGTAGTTGAAGTTTCAACCATTCCGCCAGTCCTGAATGAACGTCAGATGACGATTCGATGCCGATCGCCTCGCAAACGGATTCGAGGGCCGAAACCTCCCGCAAGATGGTCGGGCACCCTCCCCGCGCCTGCGGCGCAGCCGAATCCGAAGGACACCCCCAACCATGTCGAGCTCCCTCGTGCGCCGATCCGCATTCACCGGCGTCCTCGCCCTCGCGTGCGCCGGCACGTTCGCCCCCTCCGCGCTCGCCGCTGCGCCTGTCGACTCTCTCGACGGCGACCTCACGCCTCTGACGCTCCTGGGTACCAACGACTTCCACGGCCACTTCACCAAGGACTTCGCTTGCACCGTGGCGTCGGCGAAGGCCGAGTACCCGGACGCGTCGTTCATCTCCGCGGGCGACAACGTCGGTGGCACGCCGTTCGAGTCGGCCTCGCAGCAGGACAACCCCTCGATCGACTTCCTCAACGCTCTCGGTCTCGAGGCCAGCTCGGTGGGCAACCACGAGTTCGACAAGGGCTTCGACGACCTGACGGGCCGGGTCAGCTCGCGCGCGAGCTGGACCTACCTCGGCGCCAACGTCTACAAGAGCGGCACCACGACGCCCGCTCTGCCCGAGTACAAGGTGCTCGATGTCAACGGCGTCAAGGTGGCCGTCGTCGGTGCCGTCACGACCGACACGCCCAACATGGTGGCCGGTGACGGCGTGGCCGGCCTGACCTTTGGCGAGCCGGTGGCTGCCGTCAACCGCGTGGCCGCCAAGCTCAAGGACGGGAACGCCGCGAACGGTGAGGCCGACGTCGTCGTCGCCGAGTACCACGAGGGTGCGCCGGAGGGCGGCGAGGCCACCTTGTCGTCGATGCAGGCCGCGAGCCCCGTGTTCAACAACATCGTGACGAAGACGAGCGGCGACGTCTCGGCCATCTTCACCGGTCACACCCACCAGCTCTACAGCTGGGACGCGCCTGTTCCCGGCGCTGAAGGCACGCGCCCGATCATTCAGACCGACTTCTACGCGAAGTACCTCGGCGTTCTGCAGCTCGGCTACGACAAGGCGAGCGGCAAGGTGACGCAGTACAAGGTGACGAACCGGCCGGTGAGTGCACCGAGCGACGCGTGCACCTCGCTGCCCGCGTACACGGCTGCTGCCGCCGTCGTGGACTCCGCCAACGCCCGCGCCGAGGAGATCGGCAAGCAGGTCGTCGCCCAGAGCAGCGGTCCGATCACCTCGGCGCTCAAGGCGGACGGCAGCCGCGACGACCGTCTGGCCGAGTCGAACCTGTCGAACCTCATCGCGCAGAGTTACGTCGACTCGCTCAACAAGCCGGGCCGCACCGGCAGCGTCGAGATCGGCCTCATGAACCCCGGCGGCGTGCGCGCCGACCTCGTGCCCGACGCGTCCGGCAACCTCACCTTCGCGCAGGCCGCCGCCGTCATGCCGTTCAACAACACCGTCGCAACCCGTGAGGTCACGGGCGCAACGCTCGTCAGGATTCTCGAGCAGCAGTGGCAGCCGGAGGGCAGCTCCCGCCCGTTCCTCAAGCTCGGCCTGTCAAAGAACGTGACGTACACGTTCGACGAGAAGAAGCCCGCCGGTGAGCGCGTCACGTCCGTGCTCGTCGACGGCAAGCCGCTGGAGGAGTCCACGAGCTACACGGTGGCGTCCAATTCCTTCCTCATCACCGGTGGCGACAACTTCACCGCCCTCAAGGAGGGTGGCGCCGTGAGCGATTCCGGCCTCATCGACCAGGGTCTGTTCGTCGAGTGGCTCAAGGCCGCGAGTCCGCTCTCGCCGAGCTACGCCAAGCAGTCGCTCTCCGTGGTGGACCAGCCGACGAAGCTCACCGCGGGCAAGGAGGCGTCGTTCACCGTCTCCGGCTTCGACATGACCAGCAAGGACGCGCCGGCCAACAAGAGCGTCGAGGTCTTCGTCGACGGCACGTCCGTGGGCACGTTCCCCATCACGACGAGCTCGTCCACGACACCGCCCTACCCGGCCAACCACGGCACGGCTTCGGTGAAGTTCACGGTGCCGGCCGACGCCTCGGGTGATGCCCTCGTCACCTTCAAGGCTGCGCCGACCGGCACGAGCGGCGGCTTCCCCGTCACGATCGAGGGTGGTGCGCCGACGACGACCCCGACCGACCCGACCACCGAGCCGACGGACCCGACCACGGGACCCACGGACCCGACGAGCGAGCCGAGCGACCCCTCGAGCACGAGCGAGCCGAGCGACCCGTCCACCACGGACGAGCCGACGGCGTCCCCGACGGACGGTACGAGCACGAGCGGTGGCGGTAACCCGTCATCCTCCAGCACCTCGACCACCGGCCCCAAGGTCGAGACCGACGGGATGAGGAACGAGCAGGCCGTCACCGGCCTCGCGGGCCTCGGCCTCCTGCTCGTCGCCGGCATCGGCGCCGTCGTCGCTCGCCTGCGTCGCACCGTCTGATGTCTCCTTGCGGCTGACGCCGTCGCTCTCCGCCCCGCACTGGCTCACGCCACGGTGGGGCGGAGGCGTGAGCGCAGCGCGCCAGAGTTGGTGGTCGAGTTCCAGCGTGTCGACGCCGAGCATGCAGGCGGCCCGCGTCATGACCGCAAGGAGCTCGGTCTCCGGTGCGGCGGCCGCACGCCGTCCGAGGTGACGCCGGACGAACCGCCGCGTGAGCGGACAGACGAGGGGATCGTCCAAGCCCGCGGCCAGCAGCAGATGCCGCCAGGTGAAGCCGCTCGACTGGCCGGTGACGGCACACCACGCTCCGCGCAGCACCTCGTCCCGAGCACGTTCGACGAGGTGGTCGGCGGCCCACACGTCGTAGTGGCGCAGCACCTCGGCAGCCTCGGCGATGACGTCGGCCTTGTACGGGGCGTCCTTGCGCAGCACGACCCGATGGCTCGTCAGAACCTCAGTGCGCCACCGCTCGGCTCCGAGCTCGTCCATCGCGCCCCGGAGGACGTCGAGGTCGCCGTCACCGAAGCGGTCGACGAACCTCGTGACGGCGTTCTCGACCGTGACGGAGGTGACGCGGGGCGTCATGATCGCGTCGATGACTGAGGAGGCGAGCCCGGCCCGTCGAGGTGCCGCGCGCCATTCGCGGGGGTCGCCTCGCTCCTGGCGGATGCCCGCCGCGAGCAGCAGGGCGTGCCAGTCGAGGTCGTCGTCCAGACAAGCTGAGGTGGCGTGGCGTGCGTCCGGGAGCGCTGGGCTGGTGCGGAGTTCATCCGGCTCGCTGCTCACCAGGACGAGGCGGGAGGTTTCGGTTCTCGGGTCCATGAAAAAAAGCGTGGCCCGAACTGACCAACCACGTAAGGGTCGCGTGGTGCGGCCTGTGGAAGGGCCCGCTCGAGCCGATCGAAGAGCGCGATTCCCGCGCTGCTTGTGGACACCGAGCCTGCAGTGCGCAGCCGCGCTGCGAAGAGTGAGTGTGCCCGGGGCGCATCACACAAAGGGGGGAACGGGAGCACGACCCCGGGCACGTCATTGAACGTACAACTACTTTTTCAGAATTCCCTCTCATGCGACCTGCCGCGGCCAAGGGTGGCCTCGCGCGGTGGGCGACGCCCTACTGTGGACGCATGAGCGCACCGAAAACAGCTCCCCTCACGGGTGGCCGAGCACTGCGTGTCCTCATCGTCGACGACGAGCCCGGGCTCGTCGACTCTCTCACTGCGGGTTTCCGCTTCCAGGGGTGGGACGCCGAGTCGGCGCCCACCGGGGAAGTGGCCGTCGCCAAGTGCCGCATCAGCGAACCCGATGTCGTCGTCCTCGACATCGGTCTTCCCGACATCGACGGCTTCGAGGTGCTCGCTCGGTTGCGTGCGCTCAACCCCGAGGTCGGCGTCATCTTCCTCACGGCGCGGGACGGCGTCGACGATCGCGTTGCCGGCATCCGCCTGGGTGGTGACGACTACCTGACGAAGCCCTTCAGCCTCGAAGAGGTCATCGTGCGAGCCGAGGCTCTCGTGCGCCGTCGCGGCCTCACCGCAGCGGCGCAGGGCGATCACCTCGCCGTCGACGACCTCGTCATCAACACCTCCACCTTCGAGGTGGAGCGTGCGGGCGTGCCCATCAAGCTCACCGCCACGGAATTCGCGCTCGCCCGCCACCTCGCGGAGAACGCCCGTCGGGTGTGCTCGAAGCAAGAGCTGCTCTCGGCCGTCTGGGGTGAGGACTTCGCCGGCGGCGAGCACGTCGTCGAGCTCTACATCTCGTATCTGCGCAAGAAGATCGATGCCGACGGGCTCCCGCTCATCCGCACCGTGCGGGGCATCGGGTACACGATGCGTCCGGGCGCATGAGAGCACTGCGCAGCTTCTTGCCGCGCACCCTCGAGCGTCGCATCGTCACGCTCATCGTCCTTCTGGCGCTCTTCGTGACGGCTGTCGGCACCAGCGTGTCGGTACTCGTCACCCGCACGGTCATGCACGACTCCATGGATAGGCAGTTGCGTACGGCGGTGTCCCATCCCCAGGCGAGCGTGCAAGAACTCGCGTCCGAACTGCCGGGCGGAAGCCTCGCGTTGTGGCAGACCGGCGACGACGTCGACATCGCGGCCGTCGGTGAGGACCGCACGGTCACTGCGGCCGATCGCGACGAACTCGGGCGTCTCGTGCAGGGGCCGCCGGGGCTTCACTCGGTCACGTTCCCCGACCGGGACGAGATGCGCGTGCTGGTCGCCGTAACACCCGAACGGCGGGTTCTCGTCGCGACCTCCGACGAGACGACCGAGCGTGACCTCGCCAAGCTGGGACTCTTCGAAGGGGTCGTGTGGCTTCTCGCGGGCCTCCTGGCCGCCGGCGTCGGAGCCCTCGGAACGCGTCGGCTCACGCAGCCCCTGCGGGAGATCGCGGCCACGACGTCGGACATGGCGGCCACACCGGTCGGCTCGGTGACGGACGCCGTGCGCCGACGCGTCCCCGAGGGGGAATCGAGTGTCGAGGAGGTCGATGCGGTTGCTCGCTCGGTCAACAACCTCCTCGAGCAGGTCGAGGAGGCTCTGCGACGGCGCGACGAGGGGGAGGCCACCCGGCGCGCCTTCCTCGCTGACGTCAGTCACGAACTCCGGACGCCCATCGCCGTCGTCCGCTCGCACGCGGAACTGTCGGGTTCGATCGTCGACGACTACTACGCCAGCATGTCGCACGTGTGGCCTGCGCGCCTGGAGCCCGGCGAGAAACTCACTCCGGCCGAGGCCGATGAACTCTTCGCGGCCATCACGGCGCTCGCCCCGGAGGGCAACCAGCTGCGTCCGTCGCTCGAGCGCATCGAACGCGAGGGGCGGCGCATGGGCCGGCTCGTTGACGACCTGCTCGTTCTGGCGCGCGTCGAGGACGAGCGTCAACTGGACGACGCGGAGGTCGACGTCACGTTCATCGCCCTCGAAGCACTCTCCGACGCCACGCTGCTCGCGCCGGAACACCGGTGGGCGTTCCACGCCGGTGACGAGCCCGCCGTCGTCGTCGGTGACGAGGCGAGCGTGCGTCGCGTCGTGACGAACCTCGTCGCCAATGCTCGGCGGCACACGCCGGCCGGCACCGACGTCGGTGTCACGGTCGACGTGCGAGACGGTGGAGCCGTGGTGCGGGTGGAGGACAACGGTCCGGGCCTGCCCGAAGCTGTGGCCGCCTCTCCCGGAAAGAGATTCGGTAACCGCGACCGCACGAGCGCGACGAGTTCGGGGCTCGGTCTGGCCATCACGACGGCCCTCATGGAATCCGTCGGCGGGCGCCTCACTTTCGATTCGAGCCCGGACGGCCTCACCGTCGAGGCCTGGTTCCCCAACGAGCGTCCCCGCTCAGACCAGCGCGCGCCCGAGCGCCATGCCGACGAGAACCGCAGAGACGCAGACGAGCACTGACGCGAGGACGTAGGCCAGAGCCATCACGCCGCGGCGCTCGCGCACCAAGCCGATCGCTTCGACGCTGGCCGTCGAGAACGTCGTGAACCCGCCGCACACCCCTGTGACGACGAAGGCGGTCACCGTAGCGCTCGTGTTCAGTGCCGCGACGAGGCCGAGCACGAACGAGCCGACCACGTTGATGCACAGCGTGGCGATCGGCCAGGTGCGGCGGGAGCGCAGCTTGATCTCGCCGTCGGTCACCGAACGCAGCACCGCGCCGAGCGCGCCGCCCAGAGCAACGAGAAGCGCCGTCATGCCCGCCGCCTCGAGGTGGCGGCAGCGCCGACGACGGCGCCGAACGCGGCGGCGAGAAGACCGCACGTCACCTGGAGCGCGGCCCAGCCCACCCCGACGCCGAAGCCCCTGTCGAGCGTTACGGTGTCGTGCGCGAAGGTGCTGTACGTCGTGAAGGCACCACAGAACCCGGTGCCGAGGACGAGGCGTACGGAGCGGCGTGTCCCGGTGTCGGGTCCGCTGCGGGTCAGCGCTTCGAGCAGACAACCGAGCACGAAGGCACCCGCGATGTTGACGACGAACGTCGCCCACGCAACGTCACCGTCGGCGTGGGGCAGCGCCTCGGCGACGCCGAAGCGGGCCGCCGCGCCGAGCGCCCCACCGAGCGCCACGAGAGCCACCGCGCGTGGATGGCGGTGGGCGGGGCGGGCGTCGTCGGGCATCGTGGGTCAGCGTAGAACGTCCATGCCGACGCGCGGGCGCGGACACGAACGAGCGGCCCGACGCGCACCGTGCGCGCTCGGGCCGCTCCCTCAGACGATCGGTTGCGTCACTTGGCGTACGAGACGATGACCGACGGGCGCGGGAAGGCGTCCGTGTGCGGCCACGTGCTCGTGGGCTTCTCGAACGTGGCGTCGTCCGTCTCACCCGGGTGCTGCACGGCGGTGAAGACCGACAGCTGGTCGGGGGAGACGAGCGGGCCACAGGTCTCGGCGCCGAAGGGCACGGTGAGGAACTGCTGCACGCGTCCGCGCTCAGGGCCCTCGGTGGGCACCCGGAAGAGGCCGTCGTTCGAGCCGAGGACGTTGCCGTCCGTGGAGATCCACAGGTTGCCCTCGGCGTCGAAGGCGACGTTGTCCGGGCACGAGATCGGGCTGACCTGCTCCTTCGGGAAGCCCGCGAAGTAGGTCTCCTGCGCGGCCGGGTCGCCGCAGATGAGCATGAGATCCCACGTGAACGACGTCGCCGTCTTACGGCCCTTCTCGGTGATTTCGAGGACGTAGCCGTTGCGATTGCCCGACTTCGCCGTCAGCGGCGCACCGAGCGACTCGCGCACCATCGACGTGCCGAGCGGGTTCGCCTCGTCCGTCGTGAACTTGTTGCCACGGTCGGAGTTGTTCGTCAGCGCGCAGTAGACCTTGCCGTTGACCGGGTTCGGCTCGATGTCCTCGGGGCGGTCCATCTTCGTCGGGCCCACCTTGTCGGCGGCGACGCGCGTGTGGATGAGCACCTCGGCGACGCTCATGCCCGGCACGTAGGACTTTCGGTCGCTCGTGAGCGGGATCCAGGTGCCGGTGCCGTCGTGGAGGCCGTCAGCGGTGCCGTCACCGGTGAACTTACCGACGTAGAGGGTGCCGGCCGACAGCAGCGCCTTGTTGTGGCGGCGCGAGTGCGGCGAACGGTCGCGGCGGTAGCGGTCGCGAGAGACGAACTTGTAGATGTACTCGCCCTTCTCGTCGTCACCGGTGTAGGCGACGACGCGGCCGTCCTCGGCGATCGTGACGTTGCAGCCCTCGTGCTTGAGGCGCCCCAGCATCGTGTGCTTGACCGGCGGCGCGCTCGGGTCGAGCGGGTCGAGTTCGACGACCCAGCCGAAGCGGTTCGGCTCGTTCGGGGCCTTCGTCAGGTCGAAGCGCTCGTCGACGTCCTTCCAGCCCTTGCCCTTGCCGTTGATGCCGTAGCGCGCGTACGCAGCGGACTGCGTCGAGTCGAGCGAACCGGAGGCGTCGAAGTAGCCGTGGAAGTTCTCCTCACCGTGCAGGGTCGTACCCCACGGCGTCGTGCCACCGGAGCAGTTGGCGAACGTTCCGAGGATCGTGCGGCCGCGCGGGTCGGCCTTCGTGCGCAGCATCGGGTGGCCTGCGGCGGGGCCGTCGACCTGGTGCGGCGTGGACGCCGTGACGCGACGGTTGTAGCGCGAGCGGCGCGGGTCGACCGTGTGCCACGAACCCTTCTTGCGGCCCTTCTCGATGGCGACGACGGCGAGGCCGTGGGCAGCCATCTCGACCTTCTTCTTCGTCAGCTCGTCCATGCCTGCGGGGAACATGAGCTCCGGGTCGGTGTACTCGTGGTTGACCGACAGCAGAGCGCGGCGGCCGTCGAGCGGGATGAGACCGACGTAGTCGTTGTTGTAGCCGAACTGCTGGGCCTGAGCCTCCGGCGTCTGCTTGTAGGCGTTGAACCTGGGCGCGCGTGCCGTCACCGGGTCACCCCAGCGGATGACGACGTCATGGGTGAACTCGGGAGCGTTGACGACGTCGTCCTTGCGGTTGGGCGCGACGGAGGTGAACTCCGTCGTTCCGACCTTCTTCGGACCGCGGTGGCCATGGCCGTGGCCGTGCCCCTTGCCGCCTGCTGCGGCCGGCGAGGCCGCGAGGCCGCCGAGAACCATCGTTCCGGCCGTGGCCTTGAGCACCGAGCGGCGAGCGATGGCGCGACGGGCGAGCGTCGCGAACTCCTCGTTCTCCGACGTGTTCGGCGTCGGGGCGTCGCACTGGTTCGCGCAGCGGTACTCACACGTCTTGTAGCTGCGCGAGCCGTGACGAGTGTTGACGAGGGGAAGCAGCTTCGGGCTCACGGGAGACTCCTGGTGCGTTCGGAAATGGGGCGAGGGCCAGGGGCATCCGCAGACGCCCACGGGCAGCGATCCTGTGGCGTGCAAGCGCTCGGCAAGTGACGTGAGAGCAGCCGTGAGGTGAACTGCGCCAAAGCATTCCGTGACTGAGGTTCGCCTAAGACATGAACCTGAGCGCCTGTCGTGGCAGGGTGGCGAGCATGGACGAAAACCAGCAAGGCGGGCTCGCCGAGCGGCCCGTCGAAGACCCCGAATCCGCACATCAGAACGGTGAGGACGGCGCATCGCCCGACAAGGGCTGGATGGCTGTCGTCACCGATGGGTGCGACGAATGCGGCTTCTCGCCGGACATCGACGTCCAGACGACCGGGAAGCGCGTTCGCGCGACCATCCCCAAGTGGGAGGCCGTGCTCGACCGCCTCGACGCGCCGCGTCGTCCGGCTCCGGACGTGTGGTCACCCCTCGAGTACGCCTGCCACGTCCGTGACATCAACGCGCTGTACCGCGGCCGCCTCGACCTCATGCTCGCGCAGGACGACCCGACGTTCCCGAACTGGGATCCGGATACGGTGGCCGTCGATTCGCGCTACGGCGAGGACGACCCGGAGGGTGTGGCCGAGGCCTACCGCCGTGAGGCGACGCAGACGGCCGACCAGTGGGACGCCGTCAGGGACGACGAGTGGGGTCGGCGAGGTCTGCGGGACAACGGTTCGACCTTCACCGTCGCGACGTTGGCTGTCTACTTCCTCCACGACCTCGAGCATCACCTCAAGGACGTGAGCGCCTGACGGAAGCGTGCTGCGTCGCCCTACAGGCAGGTGGACGCTCGAACGAGAACGTGAGTAGGCGACGGGAACCGGGCGGTTCCCGTCGCCTCCTCATGTTGGTTCGGCTCGCAACGGCTTGGTTCGGCTCGCAACGGCAAGCTGATCCGCGGCGATCAGCCGTTGACGCGCGCCCACAGCCGTGGGTAGCGACGCTTCATCTCCTCGTCGTCGTCGAAGTCGAACTCCTCGCCGAGGTCGGGTTCGTCGGGGATGTCGCGATGCAGCGGCATCTGTTCGCCCGTGACCTCCTCGTAGGCGACGAAGGGCGCGCCTTCGAGTTCCTCGCACTCGTAGGCGTTCTCGTCGATCTCGCCGTCGGGCACGAGATCGACGAGCGAATCAGGATCGTCGATGACGGCGTCGAACGCTTCCCTGCTTTGGAGGATGAGCCAACTGCGGAAGTAGTCGAAGCTGTCGTCGCTGCATCCGCCGAGCAGGAGCGAGATGGCGCCCCAGACGTCCCACGAATAGGCGTCGTGCATGAGTTCGCGATGGCGCAACCACGCGTCGGCGATCTCGTCGGCGCCGTGCTCGGCGAGCGCGGTGACGAAGGCGTCGGCCTTCTCGTCGCAGTCGCCGTCCGGCACGGCGTCACGTGCCTGTTCGATGAGTTCCCAGTACTGCGTCCGGTCCATCGTGTGCTCCCGAGTCGAGGCTTTTCGTCAGGCTACGACCGCGCTCGTGCTCGTGGGAAGAGGGTGAGGTGACAGCTCGGTCTCGACTTTATCGCTGGGTCTGACGGCTTCAACCGCGCGCAGCGGCCGGAGCGTGGGCGTGCTCGTGGTCGAGGAGAAAACGCTTGGCTTCCTCGCCCCCGAGGTAGTTGCCGTAGCCGCCGTCCCTGCGCACGACGCGGTGGCACGGCAACACGATGGGCAGCGGGTTGGTGGCGCACGCCGAACCGACGGCGCGCACCGCCTTGGGGCGCCCCGCGTTCGTCGCCACCTGGGCGTAACTCGCGGTGGTGCCGTACGGGATGTCGGCGAGCTTGCTCTGTACCTCCCGCCGGAACGGTGCGCTCGACAGGCGCAGGTCGGTGCGCGTCTCGAAGTTCGAGCGCACGCCCGCGAAGTACTCATCGAGCTGACGGCGCAGATCGTCGGCCGGCGCTGCGGCCCGCAGGGTGCGGCGTCCGACGCGCTCACCGAGGCTCTCGAGCACGACGTCGAACCCTTCGCGCTCGAACGCCACACGGACGAGGGCATCGCCCGCGAGGGCGAGCAGCAGGGTGCCGACGGGCGAGTCGTGAGTGCACCAGACGATGTCGACGTCGCCCGAGCCACTCGCCGCGAGACGGGTGGCGAGCCTCTCGGTGTCATGGGTTTGCGCGAAGGCCGCGAGGCGCTCCTCGAAAGCGGTTCCTGCCGGTGTGGATGTCATCGGGACTCCTCGGTGGGCGTGTCGGACGGCACGAGGCGAGCTCGCAGGGCGGCGACCGCGTCGGAGCCGCAGCGTCGCGCAGCAGCCGGGCTGCAATCGAGTTCGGCTGCAATCTCACCGAAACTCCACCCCGCCACGTACCGGTGGACGATGACGAACCGTTGCCGCGGCGTGAGCGTCACGACGTGCTCCCACACCTCGTCCGGGAGCGCGAGCTCGTCGGCGCCCGGAGCGTGGTCGCGACCCAGCACCCCGAGGAGGTCGGCGTCGTCGATCGGTTGCTCTCGCCGACGGCCACGCAGGACGTCGATGCAGCGTCGACCGGCGACCCGCACGAGCCACGCCTCGACGTTCGCTACCCCGTCGAAGGGGTAGGCCCTGAGCGCCGAGACGAAGGTCTCCTGCCACGCGTCTTCGGCGTCGGGGCCGGGGCCCAGGACCGAGGCGCACACGGCGAGCACCGCCGAGGAGTGGGCCTCGACGATCTCGTGGAAGAGCGCTTGGTTCGTCATCACCGGGTAGTCGCGCGACGGGGCCGAAGTGTGAGGTCGCGGCGGAAAGAAATCTTCGGCATGGCGGATCGAGCGATCAGAACAGGCGCGTGGCGCGCTGTTCGTCGCTCTCCTCGTGGGCGAGCAGCCACCGTTTGCGCTCCAGCCCACCCGCGAAGCCGGTGAGCGAACCGTCGGATCCGACGACGCGGTGGCACGGCACGACGACGGAGACCGGGTTGTGCCCCACGGCCTGCCCCACACCCTGGGCGAGCCCCGGCGTGAGTTCACCGTCGTCGCTCAGGGCTGCGGCGATGGCGCCGTACGTCGAGGTGCTTCCCGGTTCGATGAGGAGCAACTGCTGCCACACGCGCTGCTGGAACGTGGTGCCCACCGGCGCGAGCGGCAGGTCGAACGTCAGGCGGTCGCCGGAGAAGTACTCACTCAGCTGTCGCGAGCCCTCCGCGAGGACGTCGTCGCCGGTGCCCGTGACGTCGTCGCCGAACCACGCGGTCTCCGGCTGGTACTTCTGGCCGTCGAAGTAGGCGCCGACAACGGCGTCGGCGCTCGCGACGAGGAGCAGATCGCCGAGCGGCGTCGTGATGCGGGTGTGCCGGCGCGAGGGGCTCATCGGCGCTCCTCGATGGCGCCGGGCGGAGTCGGATCGCCGCCCGCAGCACGCTCGGCGTGGAAGCGCTCCCACGGAAGCCACTTCCGCTCGAGTGCCACCTCCGCGTCGATTCCGGCACGCCCGGCGAAGACAAGCACCATGGCGAGCACGTCGGCCACCTCGCCCTCGAGGTCGGTGCGCAACTCGTCCGGGCTCTTGCCGCGGTTGCGCCCCTGACCACTCAGCGCGAGGTGCGCCTGGGCGAGTTCGCCGACCTCCTCGGTGAGTTTGAGCAACGTCCACTCGGGCGTGCGCTCGACGCCGTAGTAGTCGCCGTAGCCCGCCGACACGCGTTCGACGCGCTCACTCCACTCACCGAGTTCCATGCCGTCATGCAATCACGCGGCACCGACAACGCCGGCCCCGTCAGCCGAGGGCGAGTTGGAAGGCGTCCTCGGACCGCTTGTCGAACAGGACGAATCGGACGAGGTCGACGTTCTCGCACGAAGCTGTCTGGACGGTACGCACGGCGATGCGAGCGACCTCGTGGACGTTCCAGCCGTACACGCCGGCGCTGATGGCGGGGAAGGCGACGGACCGGCAGCCTGCCTCGTCGGCCACCCTCAGCGATTCGCGGAAGCACGACTCGAGCAGCGCCGGGTCGGTCTGGCCGACGTGACGGTTCGGGCCGACCGTGTGAACGACGTGACGCGCCGGCATCCGACCGGCGCCCGTGATGACGGCTCGGCCCGTCGGGAGGCCGTCCGGGTAGTCGCTCGCACGCACCCGCCTGCACTCCGCGAGGAGGTCGGGACCGGCTGCGGCATGGATCGCTCCGTCGACACCGCCACCCCCGAGCAGACTCGAATTGGCGGCGTTGCCGACGGCGTCGACGTCCTCCGTCGTGATGTCGCCCAGGGTGATCTCGATGCGTGGTGTGGCCATGGGTTCATCGTGCGCCAGACGGGGCGGTCGTCGTCAACAGTGCATTGCCCGAGGCGGGTGCGCGAAGGTGATCTGCGCGACACCGGAGAGGGTCGCTGAGAGGCTCGTCACGCGGGTAGCGTGGCAGGGTTGACGTATGGGGTGAGAACCCCGTGAGAGCGAGGGGCGAACGATGACGAACGAATCGGTGTGGGCGGGTTCCTACGCCCCGGGTGTGCCGCTGCACCTCGACTACGGCAACGAGACGCTCGTCGAGCAGTTCGAGCGCGCCGCACGCAAGTTCAGCGACCGCCCCGCCATCGACTTCATGGGGCAGGTGACCTCGTACGGCGATCTCGCCCGTGACGTCCACCGCGTCGCCGCGGCTCTCGTCGAGATGGGTGTCGAAGCCGGTGACCGCGTCGCCGTGCTCCTTCCCGGCTGCCCCCAGAACATCGTGGCGACGCAGTCGATCATGCGCATCGGCGCCGTCGCCGTGCAGCACAACCCGCTCTACACCCAGGACGAGCTCAAGGCGCCGTTCGCCGATCACGGCGCGCGCATCGTCATCGCGTGGGACAAGATCACGCCGATGATCGCCGACCTCGCGCAGACCACCGACATCGACACCATCATCTCCGTCGACGTGACGAAGGCGCTGCCGTTCGCGAAGCGCCTCGCGCTGCGCCTGCCGGTCGCGAAGGCGCGCGCCTCCCGCGAGAAGCTCACCGGCCCCGCGCCCGACGGCGTCATGGCCTGGCAGAACCTGCTCACGTACGGCGACCTGCCGATCTGGCACCCGCGCCCGAGCAAGGACGACGCCGCTGTCATGCTCTACACCTCGGGCACGAGCGGAACGCCGAAGGGTGTGCCGCTCACGCACGCGAACCTCGTGGCCAACTGTCTGCAGGGCAAGGCGTGGGCGCAGCTCGAGGACGGGCGCGAGACGTTCCTCGTCGTGCTGCCGATGTTCCACGCGTACGGCCTGACGATCTCGGTGCTCGCCGGCATCAACCTCGGCGCGTGCCTGCTCGTGCTGCCGGCGCCGGAGGTGCCGCTCATCGTCGAGGCCATCAAGCGCCGCACCCCGACGTTCGCTCCCGGAGTTCCGCCGCTGTACGGGAAGATCATCGAGGAGGCCGAGAAGCGCGGAGTGAGCCTCGAGGGCATCCGCATCGGTCTGTCGGGTGCGATGTCGCTGCCGGTCGACCTCGTCGAGCGTTGGGAGCAGGCCACCGGCGGCCACCTCATCGAGGGCTACGGTCTGACGGAGACGAGCCCCGTCGTCGTCGGCAACCCGATCTCCGCCGACCGCCGCGCCGGCTCGATCGGAGTGCCGTTCCCCGACGTCGAGATCCGCCTCGCCGACCCCGAGGACGTGACGAAGGACGCCCCCGCCGAGGGCCCGGGCGAACTGCTCGTGCGCGGACCCCAGGTGTTCGGCGGCTACTTCGGCCGCGCCGAGGAGACGCGTCAGGCGTTCCACGACGGCTTCTTCCGCACCGGCGATGTCGTCGAGATGGGCGAGGGCGGCTACCTCACGGTTGTCGACCGCATCAAGGAAATGATCGTCACCGGCGGATTCAACGTGTACCCGAGCGAGGTCGAGGGCGCCCTGCGTCAGCACGAGTCGGTCGAGGACGTTGCCGTTGTCGGCATGCCTGCTTCGGGCGGTGGCGAGGACGTCGTCGCGTCCGTCGTGCTGGCCGAGGGGCACAGCGATGTCGACGCGAAGGCGCTGCGCAGTCACGTCAAGCAGACACTCACCGCGTACAAGGCACCCCGCCGCTTCGTCGTCGTCGACGAACTGCCGACGAACCAGATGGGCAAGGTCCAGCGCCGCGACGTGGCCAAGCTCGTCGAGGAGAAGGAAAAGGCTGCCGACGCTCGCTGAGCCGGTGATCAGGTGCGGCGCGCGATGACGACGGCCTGAGGTTCGCGCTCGCCGCCGACTGCCGGACGCTCGAGCCGTGCGATCACCTCGAGCCCTACCTCCTCGAGCGCAGCTGACATGTCGTCCGGCGTACGCAGGTACCGAGTGAGGACGATGTCGTGGCCCCGTTGTCGGTAGGCGCCCGAGGCGTCGCGTTCGCCCTCGCCCGCCTGGAAGGCGACGAGGACGCACCCGCCGGCGCGCGTCACCCGCGCGAGCTCGGCGAGCATCGTCGGCAGGTCGCTGTCGGGGTTGTGGATCGTCGAGTACCAGCTGAACGCTCCGTCGAACGACGCAGTGTCGTGGGGGAGCGCGGTCAGCGTCCCGACGTGCGTGGTGAACTGCGCGTGATCACGGTGCGCTCGACGAATCATGGCCGGTGACAGGTCGACGCCCTCGACGTCGGCTCCGAACCGGGCGAGCAGCGGCAGCATCCGGCCAGCTCCGCAGCCTGCGTCGAGCACCCGCGGGCGCGCACCGTCAGCGCTGGTGAGCAGACTGACGAAGTGCTCGATCATGGCCACGTCGACCGGCTGCTCGGCCTCAGTGGCGCGGAAGTGATCGGCGTAGAGGTCGGCCACGTCGTCGTAGGCGGCCCGTACGCCGTGCTCTTTTGAGGTCACGCGAGCGAGGGTAGCGAGCGTTGGGCAGACTTCGGTGCGGTTGGGCCGAGGCGGGCACTGCCCAGCCGCAGGTGAGTTAGCCCAACGCCACGCGAAACCTCTGAACACTCGCCGCGGGCCCGCCCACCGAACAGGTGAGCGGGCCCGCGTCAGGCGAAGCGTGGGCGATCAGACGCCGGCCGGCTTCTTGCCGTCGCCGAGGTGCTCGCCTTCGGCTTCGGCGTTCGCGACGTCGTGCGCGTGGAACGGCAGCTCGTCGTGGTCGAGATCCGGGTTGTCGTGCTGGGTCTCGACGAGCTCCTTGGCCTCTTCCTCGCTACCGACCGTCGGCATCGAACCGGGCAGCGGCCTGCGCGCCGACTCCTTCATGCCGATGAGGGCGATACCGCCGAGGACGGCGAAGAACATCGTGTAGAGCGCCGGCGACGCCTTGCTGCCCGTCAGCTTGACGAGGGACTCACTGATCGTCGGGGCGGTGCCGCCGAAGAGCGAGACGGCGATGTTGTACGACAGGGCCATGCCGCCGAAACGCGATGCCGTCGGGAACAGCGCCGGAAGCGTCGAAGCCGACATGGCGACGTAGAACGTCACGGAGAACGCCAGCATGAGCATCGAGAGCCACACGAGGCTCTTGTTCTCCATCATGAGGTACGCGGGGTAGGTGAACACCAGGGTGGAGATGATGGCGATCCAGTACACCGGCTTGCGGCCGATCTTGTCCGACAGCTTCCCCACGAAGGGGACGGCCAGGGACAAGGCGATGAGGGCCGGGATCGTCGCGGTCGCAGCGCCGAGTGTCGTGTAGTCGTGGTTGGACTCGAGATACCCGGGCATGTACGACGTGAGCGAGTAGCCCGCCGTGTTCGTGGCGCCGACCAGGGCCATCGCGATGAGCAGGGGGCGCCAGTGGTGCTTGACGATGCCGATGAGGCCGAGCTGCGTCTGCGACTCGTCGATCTCGTCGTGCTTCTCCGCGGCCGCGTTGGCCGCCTGCGTCGATTCGAAGGTCGGGGACTCCTCGATCTTCATTCGGAACCACAGAGCCAGCAGGCCGAACGGGATAGCGAGCAGGAACGGCACACGCCAACCCCAGTCGAGCATTGCGTCGTCGCCGACGCCGAAGCTCAGGGCGGCCACGACGGCGGCACCGATGGCGAAACCGAGGTAAGAGCCAGTGTCGAGGAAGCTCGCGAGGTAGCCGCGCTTCTTGTCGGGGGAGTACTCGGCGACGAAGGTCGTCGCGCCGGAGTACTCACCACCGGTGGAGAAGCCCTGGACCATCTTCAGGACGATGAGCGCTGCGAACGCCCACCAGCCGGCTGTGGCGAAGGACGGCAGGAGCCCGATGAGGCCGGTGCCGAGCGACATCGCGATCATCGTGATGGCGAGCGTCTTCTGACGGCCGATCTTGTCGCCGAGCGGCCCGAAGAACATCCCACCGAAGGGGCGAGCGAGGAAGCTCACCGCGAAGACGGCGTACGTGATGATCATGCCGGTGGTCTGGTCGGTGTTCTCCGGCTGGAACACCTTCGTCATCGTGGCGGCGAGGTAGCCGTAGATGCCGAAGTCGTACCACTCCATGAGGTTGCCCATGGTGGCGCCGGAGATGGCCTTCTTGAGGGGGCCCTTCTCGACGACGGTGACGTGGTCGACCTCGAGTTCGGGGTGTGCGCCGTGTGGTCCGTCCCCCACGGACCCGGCTGCTTGGCGGACGTCAGACATCGTTCCTCCTGCGCACACGCGGCGGACGAACCCGAACCGGGGCGCTGGGATAGCGAGCAGTATTCGTTTTGAGCGACCGTCAAGCAAACAGGCGCGGTTGCGACTTGTCCATTCAAGATGGCCTGCGAGGCCGCGAGATTCGCAGGGGGTGCCGTGAGCGACCCAAGGATGGCAACGGAATTCGCGAGTGGTGTGAAGTGCCGCACGCATAGATTGGCGATGCATATTTTCGGGTCGATCACGCGACCGATTCCTCGGCCGACGACGTTCCGGGTGTTCACGGGCCGTGGCGGTGAGTGACCTGCTTCACTCGCGGTTGTTACTCTAGGCCGATTTCGCGAGAGCGCGGGCTCATGGTCGCGTCCTCGGGTCGCCGATTTCCACTTTCGTCAGGAGCCAGCATGTCCACGAGCGTCGATTCGCCACCCCCGATGCCAGGAGGTGAGGGGAGCCTGCCCGGCGGGGCCGGCGACAACGACCTACGCCGCGACCTCAAGGCGCGCCACCTCAACATGATCGCCATCGGTGGCGCCATTGGAACCGGCCTGTTCCTCGCCTCCGCCGGTTCGATCATGGAGGCCGGACCCGGCGGCGCCCTTGTGGCGTACGCCGCCATCGGCTTCATGGTGTGGCTGCTCATGCAGAGCCTCGGCGAGATGTCGACGTACCTGCCGCTGGCCAACTCCTTCGAGGCGTACGGCACGCGCTTCGTCAGCCCGAGCTTCGGCTTCGCACAGGGCTGGAACTACTGGTTCAACTGGGCCGTGACGGTGGCCGCCGAGATCGCAGCGGCCGGCATCATCGTCAGTTACTGGTGGCCGGACGTGAACCAAGTTCTCGTGGCACTCGTGTTCTTCGCCGTGCTGTTCACGATCAACGCCATCAGCGTCAAGGCCTTCGGAGAGAGCGAGTTCCTCTTCTCCTCGATCAAGGTCATCACCGTGCTCGTCTTCCTCGTCGTCGGCGTGCTCATGATCTTCGGCATCATGACGGACGCGCCCGGCGCGAGGAACTGGACGACGGGCGAGGCGCCGTTCGTCGGTGGCTTCACCGGCCTCATCGGCATCTTCATGATCGCCGGCTTCAGCTTCCAGGGCACCGAGATGATCGGTGTCGCCGCGGGTGAGGCCGACGAACCGGAGAAGACGATCCCCAAGGCCATCCGCGCCGTGTTCTTCCGCATCCTCATCTTCTACATCGGCGCTTTCATCGTCATCGGCTTCCTTCTGCCGTACACCGACCCGAAGCTCGCGAAGTCGGCCGACGGCGAGATCACGGCCTCGCCGTTCACGCTCATCTTCGAGAAGGCCGGCGTCGTGGGCGCTGCGAGCCTCATGAACGCCGTCATTCTCACCGCGATCCTCTCGGCGGGTTCGTCCGGCCTCTACGTCTCGACCCGCATGCTCTACTCGCTCGCCCAGACGGGCAAGGCGCCGAGGTTCCTGCTCGAGACGAACAAGAACTCCGTGCCGATGTTCGCTCTGCTCGTGACGTCCGCCGTCGCGGTGGCCTGCTACGGCCTCAGCCTCCTGTCGGAGGACGCCTACAGCTGGCTCATTGCGGCGTCCGGTCTCGCGGGGTTCATCACGTGGTGCGGCATCGCATGGAGCCACCTCAAGTTCCGCCGCGCCTACGTCGCCCAGGGTGGGCGCCTGGAAGACCTGCCGTTCCGAGCCAGGTGGTTCCCGCTCGGCCCGATCGTGGCCCTCGTCATGTGTGCTGCGGTCATCGTCATCCAGAACTCCGACCTCATCCTCAAGGGCAGCGTCGACCCGGGAGGCCTGCTCGAGAGCTACATCGGTCTGCCGCTCTTCCTGGCCGTGTGGGCGGGCCACAAGCTCGTCACGAAGTCGAAGAAGGTCGAGCCCCTGGAGGCCGATCTCACGCGTACGCGCAACCACGACTGACGCTTCCGGTGACCACGAGACCCTCGCCTTCGGGCGGGGGTCTCGTGCATGTGGGGCGGTTGCGATCGGCCCACACACACCCCTGCGGACGTGGTGGGTCGCACTTCGTCGGGATAGCTTATGGAGGAATTCACGATCCAAGGTTGCGCCGCCAGGAGCAGGTGCGCCCATGAAGTTGGAGGTCCCCATGGCTGACCCGCACACGACCCGAGGCAACGCAGACGAGATCCACCAGGACGTCCGCGACGACGATGTCATGACGACGCAGCAGGGGAGCGTCGTCTACGACGACCAGAACTCGTTGCGCGCGGGGGACCGCGGCCCGACGCTCATGCAGGACGCGCACATGCGCGAGAAGATCATGCACTTCGACCACGAGCGCATCCCCGAGCGCGTCGTGCACGCGCGTGGTTACGGCGCCCACGGCGTCTTCGAGTCCTATGACGACCACAGCGACATCACGGCCGCTCACCTGCTCGGGGAGAAGGGCCGCCAGACCGAGGTGTTCGTCCGGTTCTCCACGGTGGCGGGCAACAAGGGTTCGTTCGACCTCGCGCGCGACGTGCGTGGTTTCGCGACGAAGTTCTACACCGAGGAAGGCAACTGGGATCTCGTCGGCAACAACATGCCGGTGTTCTTCATCCAGGACGCGATCAAGTTCCCCGACCTCATCCATTCGGTCAAGGAGGAGCAGGACCGCGGTTTCCCGCAGGCGGCGAGCGCCCACGACACGTTCTGGGACTTCGTCTCGCTCATGCCCGAGTCGACGAACATGCTCCTGTGGCACATGAGCGACCGCGCCATCCCGCGCAGCTTCCGTTTCATGGAGGGCTTCGGCGTCAACACCTTCCGCTTCGTGACGGCCGAGGGCAAGGCGCAGTTCGTAAAGTTCCACTGGAAGCCGCAGCAGGGTTTGCAGTCGGTCGTGTGGAACGAGGCCGTCAAGATCAACGGAGCTGACGCCGACTTCCACCGTCGTGACCTGTACGAGGCCATCGAGTCGGGCGACCTGCCGAGCTGGGAGCTCGGCGTGCAGATCTTCGACGACGAGTTCGCCGACAGCTTCGACTTCGACGTGCTCGACGCGACGAAGATCATTCCGGAGGAGGTGCTGCCAGTTCGCCCGCTCGGCCGGATGACGCTGAACCGCACCGTGGAGAACGTCTTCTCCGAGACCGAGCAGGTCGCCTTCATGACGCAGAACGTCGTGCCCGGCATCGACTTCTCCGACGACCCGCTGCTGCAGGGGCGCAACTTCAGCTACCTCGACACGCAGCTGTCGCGTCTGGGCAGCACGAACCACGCCCAGCTGCCGGTGAACGCGCCGCGCTGCCCGGTGGCACACTTCCAGCGCGACGGGGCCATGCAGACGAGCCTTCAGCCAGGCCGTGCGAACTACGAGCCCAACGGGTTCAGCGGCGACGAGCGTGGGCCACGCGCCCTGACGACGTTCGAGCCGAAGGCCTACCCCGAGCAGGTCGAGGGAACGATGCGTCGTCTGCGGGCCGAGTCGTTCGCCGACCACTACAGCCAGGCCAACCAGTTCTGGCGCAGCCAGAGCGAGGTCGAGCAGCAGCACATCGTCGACGCGTTCGCGTTCGAGCTCGGCAAGTGCGAGATCGCCGAGATCCGCACGCGCATGCTCGCGAATCTGCGCAACGTGGACGACACTCTCGCCGAGCGGGTGGCGGAGCAGCTCGCGATGGAACTGCCCGAAGCGTCCCCGGCGAAGGTGAAGCCGCGTCACGACCTGCCCACGTCGGACGCGCTGAGCATCGTCAGGAACGGGCCGAAGACGTTCGCCGGACGCACGGTCGGTGCCCTGGTCAGCGAAGGTGCGAGCGCAGAGCTGATCGGCGCGTTGCGCAGCGCGTTGGAGAAGGAGGGCGCGACGCTCCAGGTCGTCGCACCCGCCATCGGTGGTGTGACGCTCGACTCGGGCGAGAAGCTGCCCGCCGACCACGCCGTGGCAGGTGGCCCCTCCGTTCTCTTCGACGCGGTGGCTCTGCTGCCGTCGGCGCAGGGCGCGACGGTGCTGGGCGAGATCGCCGAAGCGCGTGACTTCGTCACGGACGCGCTCGCGCACGACAAGTTCATCGCCGTCGGCCCCGATGCTCAGGGCCTGCTGGACGCAGCCGGGGTCTCGAGTCGCGTCGACGAGGGCTTCGTCGCCGTCGCGGATGCGGACGGCGCTTCGAGCTTCGTCGAGACCTGCCGGGCGCTGCGGTTCTGGGAGCGAGAGGTGCGCGGTTGAACCGAACCACGCTCTTCGGCGCCCGCCCCGACGTTCCCGCTGGTGACGTCGGGGCGGCGCTTGCCGTCGCTCCGACGTTGTGCGAACACGCCGCGTTGTTGGGTCGCGAAACGTCGGCCTACTTCGGGTTGCTGCGCGAGCTCGGAGCGTTCGATCTCACGACGGCGCGTACCCTCGAGCCTCACCTCGACGCGTTGACGATCCTTGCGGAGGCCGGCGTCGAGCCCCTCGACCTGTCCGTTGGCGTGACGAAGGCATCGACGTGGGGCGTCTTCGCGAGCCGGGCTCCCGAGCTTCGCGCGGAGCACACGGGTGCGGGGTGGCGCCTCAGCGGCACCAAGCCGTGGTGCTCCCTCGCCGACCGACTCACCCACGCGCTCGTCACCGTGGGAACCCCCGAGGGGCAGAGGCTGTTCGCCCTCGGACTCGACGACTCCAGCGTCCACGTCTCATCGGCACCGTGGGTGGCGCGTGGACTGAGCGCGGTTCGCTCGCCCTCCGTGACGTTCGTCGACACGCCGGCCGAACCGGTCGGCGAGCCGGGCTTCTATCTCGGACGCGACGGCTTCGCCTGGGGTGGTGTCGGGGTCGCGGCGATCTGGGCAGGAGCGGTCGACGCCCTCACGCGGACGGTCACGAACGCCGCGGAGAGGCGCGAGCCGGACCAGATCGCCCTCATGCATCTCGGGCGCCTTTCCACCTACCGTCACGTGCTCGACGTGACGCTCGCCGATGCGGCGTCGCGCATCGATGCGGGGCAGGCTGCCGGCACGGATGGCTCGAGGCTGGCCGCGCAGGCCCGGGCCGTCGTGGCGGAAGTCGCCGAGAACGCCCTCTCGTGCGTCGGGCACGCCCTCGGCCCCGGCCCCCTCACCGGTGACGAGGAACACGCACGTCGGGTGGCCGACCTCACCGTCTACCTTCGTCAACACCACGCCGAGCGCGACCTCGCGGCGATCGGTGCAACCGTGCTCGAAGGGACCGGCGAGTGAGCGGCACCTGGTCGGCCCGGGAGCCCGGTCGTTCGGAGCAGTCGTGGTTCGACACCGTGGCCTGGTCGCGGTTGCCGGCCGTCGACATGGGCGCGCTCACCGAGCGGTGGAAGCGGCTGCTCGTCGTTTCCGCCCACCCAGACGACGAGACGCTCGGCGCGGGTGCCTTCGTCGCACAGGCTGCCGCGTCGGGTCTGCCCATCGACACCGTGCTCGTCACGGACGGTGAAGCCGCGTACCCGAGCGCCGACGCGCGAGCCAAGGCCGTGCTCGCCGAATGGCGGGGGCGTGAGTACGACGCGGCGCTCGCAGCCCTCGGTGTGGGCGGGGCGGTCCATCGTCTGGGGCTTCCCGACGGGGGTGTGGCGCCGGCTCGCGCGGCCTTGGCCGAACGGCTCGCACCCCTCGTCGACGAGTCGACCCTCGTCCTCGCGCCGTGGAGTCAGGACGGCCACATCGACCACGACACGACCGGCGTCGTGGCGGCCCAGGTGGCACGTGCGGCATCCGCTTCGTGCATCCACTACCCCGTGTGGCTCTGGCACTGGGCAACCCCCGACACGCTCGACTGGGACCGGGTCGTGCTCGCCGTCCCCGACGCACGGTCGTTGCACCGCAAACAAGACGCGATCGGTGTTTACCGCTCGCAGACGAACGGTCTCACCGGGGTCGCAGCGGCGCCCGAGGTGCTCGACGGTGGCGTCATGGCGCACTTCGCGCGACTCACCGAGGTGCTCGTCGATCCGGACGGCGTGCTCCCGCACGCCGCGTCCCAGGGCATCACCCCCTCGACCTCCTTCGATGCCATGTTCGCGCAGAGCGACGATCCGTGGAACGTCGAGTCGAGTTGGTACGAGCGTCGCCGCAGCGCTCTCGTGGCGGCCGTGTTGCCGAACGAGCGGCTCGGTCGCGTGCTGGACATCGGCTGTTCCACCGGGGCACTCACAGCCCAGCTCGCCGAGCGCGCCGAGAGCGTTCTCGCGCTCGACATCAGCGATGAGGCGCTCGCGCGTGCTCGGCGTCGATCGGTGACGAACGTCGAGTGGCGTCGGGCGCAGGTACCCCGAGACCTCGGTGGGATCGACACCGGATACGACCTCGTCGTGCTCAGCGAGATCGGCTATTTCCTCGACGGCCGCGCGATCGCGGAGCTCATCGGGCAGGTCGATCGGCTGCTCGCCCCCGGTGGTGTCGTGCTCGCCGCGAACTGGTTGGCGTCCACCCAAGAGATTCCCCTCGACGGCACCCTCGTGGACGCGCAGTTGCGGGCGGTGTGGCCCGTCGTCGCCGAGTACCGTGACAGCGACGTGAGCATCGTCGTCCACCAACCGCAGGAGCGGGTATGAGTGTCGACGCGACGCCGCGCAACCTTCATTACGGCGTCTTCTACGGCCTCACCCCGTTGCCGCAGGACAAGCCCCTGCTCCTCGTGCACGGCAACTGCCAGGCAGAGTCCCTGCGCGTTTTGCTCCAGGGGTGCTATCCGGACGCCGTGACGACGGCGCGTCTCGTGCCGGCGCACGAGATGACGGCCGACGACGTGCCGCACCTGCGCCGCCTGCTCGCCTGTGCGAGCCTGCTCGTCACGCAGCCGATCGTGAAGAGCTACCGGGGTCTGCCCATCGGCACCGCAGACCTGCACGAGGCCGCGCCGCAGCTCACGAACTGCGTCGTGCCAGTCTTGCGCTGGGCGGGGTTACACCCCACCCAGGCCATCGTCCGCAGCAGTGAGGGGGAGCCACCCCTCGTGCCCTACCACGATCTGCGCACCGTCCTCGAGGCCGCGACAGGTCGTCGCACCCGCATCCGCCTGGCGGCTGCGCGCACCCTGCGAGAGATGTCGCTCGCTGCCCTTCGTGAGCGCACGAACCGGCACGGAGCGCTCGTCGTCGACGATCTTCTCGCGCGTCGCGGGGAGCGCACCGTGCACGTCGTCAATCACCCGACGAACGCCGTGCTCACCGGCGTGGCAGGACGGATCGGGGAGCGGCTCGCACTGGGCGCTCCTCGTGCATTCGACCCCGGGCGGGTGCTGCTCGGATCGGTCGTTGCACCGATCGAGGAGGCCGCTGCCGCCGTCAACGATCTCGCGCCGGATACCGACGACACGTGGGTCGTGCACGGCGAGTGCGTACCCTCCGAACGGATCCGGGAGGCGCACCTCGCCTGGTACTCCCGGCACCCGCGGGGGCTCGATGACGCGCTCGCACGCCATGCGTCGGCTTTGCACATTCTCGAGTCGGCGGCATGAGCACGGTCGAACACCTCTTGCTCGGGCCGCCGACGCACGGTGTCACGCATCATGGCCGATCCGTCGCGGGCGCGCACCGGGTGTCGCTACGTCACGTCGGTCCCGGTGCGCGTGACCTCGCAGCCACGCTTCGCAGCGGGCAGGGGGACGTTCACGTCCACGTCACCGATCACCTGCTTGGTGACGACGCGGACGCCATCGCCCTCGCCGTGGGCGAGCTGGCGACGACAGCCCGCCCGGTTCACCTCACGCTCCACGACATCCCCCAACCGGCCGAAGGTGAACCGCGATTCGCGCGGCGCCGCGAGACCTACCGTCGACTCGTGGACCTGGCAGCGTCGATCCAGGTGTGCAGCGAACACGAGCGCGACCTGCTCGAGGAGATGACATCGAGACCGGTGGACGCCGTGGTGCGACTGCCCGTCGACGTGTCGCAGCTCGCGCCCTCGCGCGTCACGCGGCGGATGCAGGTCGGCCCGGTTGGCGCCCTCGGCTTCGTCCACCCCGGTAAGAACCCAGGTGCGGCGCTCACGGCGGCCGCACGGATCGGACGCGGTCTTCGTCTGCTCGGTGCCCTCGGCCCCGGTCATGAGGCACTGTTCGAAGAGCTGCAGATGCAGGCGATGCAGGCCGGGGTGGCGTGTACCGTGACCGGCCACCTCACCGAGAAGCGGATGGACGAACAGATCGCCGGGGTCAGCGTGCCGGTGGCCCCGTATCGTCACATCTCCGCCTCCGGATCGATCGGACGCTGGATCGCGGCAGGACGTCGTCCCGTTGTCCTGCGCAACCCGTGGGTCGAGGAGCTCGCCCGTCACGCACCGTGGGCTCTCACCGTCGTCGACCCGCCGGAGTTCTGTGACGCCGTTGCCGCCGCGAGTGAGAATCTTGCGAGCACTCTCACGGGCGGACGCCGCGACGGTCTCCTCACGACGGAGCAGGCCGCTCGGACGCAGGCCGAGGTGCTCGAGGTGGTGAGCCGTGCGTGACCTGACGGATCTGCCGCACGTCGACGTCGTCGTCACCCACTACAACGACCCGGAGCGACTCGCGTGGGTGTTGGATGCGCTGACCGCGCAGCGCTACCCGGCCGATCGGCTGCACGTGGTCGTCGCCGACGACGGTTCTGCGCACCTGCCGGACGTGCCGGCCCGAGTCCGGGTGCTGACGCAGGCGGACGAAGGGTTCCGGGCGGCGGCTGCCCGCAACATGGGAGCACGCGCAGGTACGGCGCCCTACCTCGTGTTCCTCGACGGCGACACAGTGCCCGAACCTGACTTCTGTGCACGCGTCGTCGCCGCGTGCGCGGACGACGCCCTCGTCGTCGGGCGCCGTCGGCACGCCGATCTGAGCGCTTTGGGGCGCGCGGGCGTAGCCGCCCTGGCCGCCGGTGAGCTCGCCGACGACCACCTTCCGCTCCTCGAGGAACCGCAATGGCTGCGTGAGGGTTACGCGCGCACCCGTGACCTCGCCGAAGCGGGCCCTGATGACTGGCGTTACGTCATCAGCGCTGTGCTCGCTCTACCCCGTGCGGTATTCACCGCGCTCGGCGGTTTCGACGCCTCACTCGTCGGCTATGGCGGTGAGGACTGGGATCTCGCGTACCGCGCCTGGAATGCCGGGATTGCGCTGCGTCACGTTCCGAACGCAGTGGCGTGGCACGACGGCCCGGACGCCGCCGGGCGTCAGGGTTTCGCAGAGGCCAAGGAGCACGAACAACTGGCCCTCGCGGAACGCATCCCGCAACCGTCGGTGCGGGGCCACGGTGGCGTGTGGCGTCAACCGCGCACCGTCGTGCGCTGGCAGGTCGGCGAGATGACGTCGAGCGCCCAACACGCCTGTCTGCTCTCGTGGTTGGCCCTCGGAGATGTCGAGGTGCGCCCCGATCGCCGCCTCCACACGCCGCTGGCTCGTGACCCGCGTGTCACCGTCTCGGGCGATGACGCTCTGTTGGCACGAGCGGAGTTCCTCGTCGAGATCGAGGGTGCCATCGAGCTGTGCGAGCCCGCAGAGTTCCTCGCGACACTGGGCGTCGGACCGCACGAGGCGCGGGGTGTGGCCGGTGCACGGACCCGGGACAGGGCACTCGGCGTCGCGGCCCGCCCGTTCGCCGAGGGGATCCTGATGTCACTCGACCCGAGCGCACGCGTCGACCTCGAAGCCCGGGGGCGTCGCCCATGACACGAGTGGACGCCCTCACCGTCGTCATCCCGGCTCGCAACGAGGTGCTCGCCCTACCTGCTTGCCTCGAGGCGCTCCACGCGTCGTTCCAGCTTGCCGGCCCACATGCCGATGTCATCCTGCGCGCGATCGTCGTGCTCGACTCGTGCACGGACGGCAGCGACACCGTCGTGCGCGCCGCCACCCAGGCGTGGCACCAGGCGGGGCGTGCCGCACTCGAATCGATCACCGTCATGGCCGGTGGTGTCGGGTTGGCGCGCGCCATTGGGAACGCGCGAGCGCTCGCACTTCATGCCGGGGCGGGTCACGAACCCGACACACTCTGGCTGGCCTCCACCGACGCCGACACCATCGTGCCCGGCCACTGGATCTCAACGCATCTTTCCGCTGCCCGAGCCGGTGAGGACGCGCTCGTCGGCACCGTCGAACCGGACGCGACGCTGCCGCTGCACGATCGTGCCCTGTGGCTCGAGCGACACCACCTCGTCGAGGACCACCCCCATGTCCACGGTGCGAACCTGGGGGTCCGGGCCTCGGCCTACCTCGCCGTCGGCGGGTACCGCGCTCTGACCCTGCACGAGGACGCCGATCTCGTCGGCCGCCTGCGCGCGGCACCCGGGGTGCGTGTTCGTGCGACCGACGCGCACCGGGTGGTGACGTCGAGTCGGCTCGAGGCACGCGCGAGCGGTGGGTTCGCGACCTATCTGAAGAACCTCACACGGGGGGTCTCATGATGCGCATCGCTGTCCTCGCGACGAACCGCAACCCGCTGGTCGCCCCGTTCGCCGGAGGCCAGGAGGCACTCACCGCCGCCCTCGTCGAGGGTTTTCGCCGACGCGGCCATCACGTCGTCCTGCACGCTGCGCCGGGAACTCCCGCTTCGCTGGCCGACGAGGTGATCACCTACCCCGAGCTGCCACGCCTTTCGGAGGTGGCGGCGCTCGACCCCCAGGTGCCGGAGGCGCCCTTCCTCGCCGATCACCATGCCTTCACGAGCGCGATGTCCGCACTCATCGCGCGACGCGACATCGACGTCGTGGCCAACCACAGCCTGCATCACCTGCCGATGTCCCTCTCGCCGGCGTTGGCGGCACCGGTCGTCACGACGCTGCACACGCCGCCGTTCCCGTGGATGGAGCTCGGTGCGGCCCTGGCGGCGCCCTCGGCGCGGTACGTCGCCGTCTCGCGCGCACTCGCCGCGCAGTGGACCACCGTCGATGCTCGGGTCGTCCTGAACGGCGCCGACCCCGAGGCATTCACACTCGGGCCGGGTGCGCACGACGGCGCGCTCGCCTGGGTCGGGAGGATCACGCCGGAGAAGGCACCGCACCTCGCAGCCGTTGCGGCTCGCCTGGCCGGCCGTCCGTTGCGCCTCGTCGGCCCGGTCAGTGACAGAGCGTACTTCGAGAGCCAGGTCGCACCGCTTCTCGGGAACGACATCACACATCTCGGTTCACTCGGGTCCGCCGACATCGCGAGCGTTCTCGGTTCGAGCGATGCCCTTCTCGTGACGCCGGTGTGGGAGGAGCCATTCGGCCTCGTCGCCGTCGAGGCGTCGCTTTGCGGCACGCCCGTCATCGCACTCGAGCGGGGAGGTGTGCGTGAAGCCGTCACTGAGGCCACGGGTGTGCTCGTGCCCGACGGGCCCGGGACGCGGGACGAGGTCCGGGTGGCCGCGCTCGTTCAGGCGCTCGGATCGTTGCGTTCGTTCGATCGGCGTGCCGTGCGGGCTGAGGCGGAACGGCGGTTCGGCGTCGAACGACTCGTGGACCAACACCTCCGCACGCTCGCCGACGCGACGGGAAACGCATGAGAATCGGCTACTACGTTCACCACCACGGTCGTGGCCACGCGACGAGGGCGGGTGTCATCGGCCGCGCCGCCGCAGCGCGAGACCACGCCGTCACGTTTCTCGGCAGCGGGCCACTGCCCGAGACCGCGGACGACCCGCGTCTCGAGGCAGTTGTTCTCCCCCGTGACGACCAGCGCCAGGACGCACCGTTTCGTGATGCGCAGGCGGGTGGCGCGCTTCACTGGGCACCCCTGGGCGGCGGCTACGCGCAGCGCGCGTGCCGGATCGCGCAGTGGGTGCACTCCCAGGCGCCCGACGTGGTCGTTGTCGACGTCTCGGTGGAGGTGGCGGCCCTCGTGCGGCTGCTCGGCGTGCCCGTCGTGGTTGTCACGCAACCGGGACAGCGGGACGATGCGCCGCACCGGCTCGCCTACGACATGGCGGCAGCCTTGCTGGCTCCGTGGCCACCCGGTGTCGGACTCGATGCGCACCTCGAACCGTGGCGCGACGCGCTCT
Source organism: Dermacoccus abyssi (assembly GCF_003515945.1). Lineage (GTDB taxonomy): Bacteria > Actinomycetota > Actinomycetes > Actinomycetales > Dermatophilaceae > Dermacoccus > Dermacoccus abyssi. The sequence continues at coordinate 30,638 of NZ_QWLM01000004.1, read as the reverse complement.
TCGAAGTCGGTGGTCTGACCCGCTTCGACGGCGCGTGCGCGACCTCCCACCGGGTGCCGTCGCAGGAGGCCGTCGGCGTGTTCCTCGTCGGCGGTGAAGGCTGGGACGACCCGACGTTGCCCGACGTCGTGCGCGCCGCAACGCCCGAAGTGAGGTGGCGGACACCGAGTACGGCGCCCGGTGCGACGCCGATCGAGACCCTGCTGGCACAGGCCGATGTCGTCGTCACCCACGCCGGACAGAACGCGATAGCCGACGTGGCTGCTTTCGGGGCCCCCGCCGTCGTCGTGGCCCAACGCAGGCCGTTCGACGAGCAGGCCACCATGGGGCGATGCCTCGCCGCGACCGGCATCGCCCGTGTCGTACCGGTGGAATCCGGGGCGGACGAGGTGGCTCGCGCCACGGGAAGAGCCCTCGCCGAGGTAGCGCGTCGCGGACGGGGGCCGGTCGGCGCCGGTTGGCGCGCGTGGAGGACCGAGGAGGCGGCGCAGCGTGCCGTCGACGTCGTCGAAGGAGCTTGTCGTGCCCCATGATTCGCGCTTCGGGCGCACAGTCGTGGTGACGCCGGTGCGCGGTCGCCTGACGCATCTCGTCAACCAACGACGATTCCTCCGAGCCGTGGCACCGGGCATTCTTCATGTCGTGGTGGGTGTCGACATGCCCGATCTCGAGGACGACCTGCGTGCCGCAGGAGTGTGGGGTGACGTCGTTCTGGCCTCGGTCGACGACGATCCACGGGGCATGCCCACGGCGCGGGCACGCAACGCAGGGGTCGAGGCGGCGCGCGAGCACGGGGCTCGGCGGGTCGTTCTCCTCGACGTCGATTGTGCGCCGCTGCCAGGTTTCCTCGAGGCCTTCGACGGCGCCGCCGAACGCCTGGGCGAGTCTGCCGTCCTCAACGCCGTCGTGACCTACCTGCCGCCCGAACGACGTCTGGAGGGGTGCTCGCCGGACGAGGCGATGCCGTGGGTGGATCCCCATTCTGCGCGCCCCGCGCCACCGAGTGGTCGGGTCGTCGTCGACGAGTCCCACCGTCTGCTGTGGTCCCTCGCCGTCGGGTTGGAGCTCAACGTGTGGGACCGTATCGGGGGATTCGACGAGGCCTATGTGGGTTACGGCGCCGAGGACACGGATTTCGGGCAGCGCGCCCGGACTGCGGGGGTGTCAATGGCATGGGTCGGGGGAGCCCACGTGGTGCATCAATGGCATCCGAGCGTGATGCCGCCCGTCCACCATCTCGTCGACATCGTGCGCAACGCAGGCGTGTATCGCGAGCGGTGGGGGGCCTGGCCGATGGAGGGGTGGCTGGCGCAGTTCGCTGCGAGCGGCTACGTCGTGTGGAGCGATGCGTCGCTGGAACTCACCGACGCAGGCCGTGCCGCTGCGGCGCAGGCGCGCTCGTAGATCGCGGCGTGAGCGCGAGCGATGTCGAGCCGCTGGGCTCTTCGCTGCTGCGCGGCGGCGCCGGGCGGTCGGGGCTGCGCCAAAGCGCGGGCGACGGCGTCTGCGACCGTGCGGGGGTCGAGCCCGCCGTCTGCACCGAGAGGGTAGAGCGTGGGCTCGTGTTGCTCTCGGTAGAAGCCGATGTCGGGGGCGACGACGCGTACGCCGAGGTCGTGACACATCTCGATCCATCCCGAGTGGGTGCCCCACCGGTAGGGCATGAGGCTGACGTCGAGCGAGCGCAGGTGGGCGTGGAGGGCAGCGTCGTCGTACGGCTCGTGAAGAACGAGATCGATGCGCCCGGCGTCGGCCAGCTCGTGCGCCAACCGGGAGACCTCGGGGTCGTGACTGGGATCCCGCGGGTCGTCCGTGACGGCGTGCATGGTGACGACGGGGTCGGCGAACTCACTCACGAGAGCGAGGGCGTGCAACGCTCCGAGAGCATCGACATTGGCTCGCAAACTCTTGAGGTGCACACCCACGCGCGGACGGGGCGTCGCGGGTGCGAACGGGGCGGCCTCTGTTCGTGACAGGTCATCCAGCTCGACGATGTGAGGGTGCGCGACGACGTGCGCTTTTCTCCCCCAACGTTTCTCGATGACGTCTCGAGCACCCTCGGTCAGAGTCACCACGGCGTCCGCTGACGGCACGAGCACGTCCAACCGATCGAGTTGAACGCGCTCGTCGGGGATGTGCGGATTGACCAGATCGTGCACGGTGACGACCAGTGCCTTCCCGTGTTCGCGCAACTCGCGCACCACCCGGGCCAGTGCGTGTGGAGTGAACGACTCGAACCCGAAGTGGACGTGCAGGATGTCGAAGTCCGTAGCGTTTCGTGCGACCCAGCCCGGTTGGAGCATCCGCGGCGGCCACCAGCGCACACTGCCGTCCTCACCGACCACGGGTGGGTCGGCGAGGCGCAGGACACGGCGACCGGCATCGGCCTCGTCACCGGGCGGTGGCGCGAGGTGACGGACGTAGGGGTGGTCGGCCGGAACGGAGGCCACCCGCAGGGCTGCAGGTGGCCGTCCTTCGCAGATCACGAGGCGCGCAGATCCTCGTACTCGGGGTGCTTGCTGATCCACGAGTCGACGTACGGGCAGGTGGGCTGCACCTTCTTGCCGCCGGCGCGGATGTCGTCGAGCGCGAACTTGACGATCTGGCCCGCGAAACCGCGGCCTGCGAACTGCTCGGGGACGACGGTGTGCGGCATGTCGACGACGTCGCCGGACTCGCGGTAGTCGGCGATGCCGACGAGCTCGCCGTCGAGGAAGCCCTCGAAGCGGCCGGTCTCGGCGTTCTTCTGGACGGAGATGACATCACTCATGCCCCCACCCTGCCACGCGCAGGCTGCGTTGATGGTGGCTCTCGCTAGGGTGAACGCAGCGACCCGCCGCTCGCCGACGAGCCCTGCCCCACAGGAGGACACCGTGCCCAGCACCCTCGATCTGCTCACCGCCCTCATCGACGGTTCGACGAGCCGTTCCGAGGAGCGCGAAGTGCTCGACATCCTGCGCTCCGCGCCCGCCGCCGAGCTCGACGAGGCCATGGAGAAGCTCGACACCGTCGAGTTGTTCGACAGCGTCGACAACCGGCTCATCGGCCGCGATCACCGGGACGACCTCGTGCAGCTTCTGGCCTACGAGCGTCGTGACGACCTCGGCCTGCACGCGCAGGCGTCGATCATCCGCGGTATGCAGGAGGGCCACACGGACGAGGTCATGGAAGCGGCGATCCGCGACATCCTGCTCTCGCACGCGGGCAACGACCTGTCGCACCTGAAGAACACGATCAACCTCGCGAAGGGCCGCCACGACCTCGAGGGCCTCGTGTTCTCCGACGTCGACGACGAGGGCATCCGCGAGGAGATCCTCGCCCACTTCGCGGCGAGCTCGTCGCTCGACGGGGAGCGTCAGGCGAAGGCGTTGTCGGACATCGACGACACGGCGCTGGGGAAGATCCACGAGGACCGCTACCCGAAGGGCAGCGTCATCCCCGGCGTGCTCGAGTTCTACGAGGCACTCGACCTGGGCCCGCGCGACGAGCCGATCTCGCGGGGCGACCTCACCTTCGTCACGGCGCGGCCCTCGGATGCGCTCGGGCTCATGAAGGGCCACAGCCGCGAGACGCTGACGAAGGCCGGGCTGGCGGACATGTCGATCATGACCGGCAGCATCTTCAACCTCGCGACGCACGACTCGATGGCGGCCAAGAAGGTCGAGAACATCGACCACTACGCCAAGCTCTACCCCGAGTACGACCTCGTCTTCATCGGCGACTCGGGCCAGGGCGACATCGCTGTGGGGGAGGCCATCGTCGAGGCGCACGGCGACGTCGTGCGGGCCGTGTTCATCCATGACGTCGTTGCGATGGCTCCGGCTGAACGAGAGAGGTTGGCCGCGAAGAACATCTGGGTGATCGACACGTACGTGGGTGCTGCGGCGAAGGCGCGGGAGCTCGGTCTCGTCTCGCCGGCGGGCGTGGAGCGGGTGCTCGCGGAGACGAATCGACTGCTCGACGAGATGGCTTGGGAGACACCGGAGCAGGAGCAGACGATTCGGTCACTCGTCCAGCGCGACGCTGCCGCAGCGGGTCTCTGACACCTGGAACACACCGATCCCTTCGCAAAATGCATCGAATCGGTATGTGCCGGAGCGTTACAGAACGTTCACCTGTGTTCGGGGTGTTGACCTTTCCAGCGTTGCCCGAAGGTGGCACGGTAGAGGGCATGAGCCTGGAAGAGTCGCTTCTCCTCGTCGTGAGCTCGGTGATCGTGATGTTCGTCCTGATCTTCGTGCTGGCGACGGTGGAGGAGCGGATGTTCGACGCGGTGCTCGTCTCACCCGACGAGGACGAGGCCGTGGACGCCACAGCCGACACCGTGACGGAACTCAGTCGCGCGGCGTAACACCGCCGCTGTCCAGCGCGCCCAGGCCCTCGTCGGGCAGGCGCGTGAACAGATCGATCGCCGAACGCACTGCGTCGGCGCGCGTTCGATGCTGCACGAGCATCCGATGTTCGTTGTTCCTGTCGGTGCCGGCCACTAGCGTCGAGGCATGGCCAATCGTCTTGCCGTATCCCTGAGCCCGTACCTTCGTCAGCACGCCGACAACCCGGTCGACTGGCGCGAGTGGGACGACGCTGCGTTCGCCGAGGCGCGTGAGCGCGACGTTCCGATCCTGCTCTCCGTCGGGTACGCGGCCTGCCATTGGTGCCACGTCATGGCACACGAGTCGTTCGAAGACCCTGAGGTCGCGGCCGTCGTCAACGCGAACTTCGTCGCCATCAAGGTTGACCGCGAGGAACGCCCCGACATCGACGCCGTGTACATGAACGTCACGCAGGCGCTCACCGGCCATGGCGGCTGGCCCATGACGGTGTTCCTCACGCCCGACGCTGCACCTCTGTACGCGGGCACGTACTTCCCGCGCGACCACTTCCTCCAGGTGCTCTCCGCCATCGACGACGTCTGGCGCACCGACCGTGAGCGCGCCGAATCGAGTGGCCGCGCCATCGTCGACGCCGTGAGCGGAATGACGGCGAAGACCTCCACCAGTGCTACCGAGTTCGACGACGAAGCGCTCGCCGCGTCGATCACGGCGTTGCGACGCGAGTTCGACGACGCTCGCGGCGGCTTCGGGGGAGCCCCCAAGTTCCCGCCGTCGATGACGCTCGAACACCTCCTGCGGCACCACGCCCGGACGGGTGACGCCGACGCGTTCGCCATGGCCGAGCGCACCTGCGAGGCGATGGCTCGCGGCGGAATGTACGACCAGCTCGACGGCGGCTTCGCGCGCTACAGCGTCGACGCCGCGTGGGTCGTGCCGCACTTCGAGAAAATGCTGTACGACAACGCCCAGTTGTTGCGCGTCTACGCCCACCTGTTGCGTGCCACAGGTTCGGCGCCGGCTCGTCGCGTCACGGTCGAGACCGCCGAGTTCATGTTGCGTCGGTTGCTCACCGACGAGGGCGCGTTCGCTTCGGCACTCGACGCGGACACCGACGGCGTCGAAGGACTCACCTACGCGTGGACGCCGGCGCAGCTCGTCGAGGTACTCGGCGACGAGGACGGTGCTCGCGCTGCGCGCCTGCTCGAGGTGACGCCGCACGGCACGTTCGAGCACGGCAGTTCGACGCTGCAGCTGCGCCGAGACCCCGGAGACATGTTCGCCCCGGACGAGGTGGGCGACCCCGACGCGTGGTGGCACGACGTTCGTTCGCGGTTGCTCGCCGCCCGCGACCGGCGGCCTCAGCCGGCCCGCGACGACAAGGTCGTCACCTCCTGGAACGGACTCGCGATTGCAGCACTCGCGGAGGCGGCCATGATTCTCGACGAGCCGCGCTGGCTCGACGCGGCGCGCACCGCGGCCGACGTCGTGCTCGAATCACACGTCATGGACGGTCGGCTGCGCCGCACCTCGCTCGGCGGTGGGGTGAGCGAAGCGCTCGGCTGTGCCGACGACTACGGCAACCTCGCCGAGGGCCTACTCGTGCTCCACCAGGCCACCGGGGAAGCGCGCTACCTCGCGCACGCCACAGAGCTGCTCGATGCCTCGCGCGACCTCTTCGTCACGGACGGCGTCGTCTACGACACGGGCTCGGACGCCGAACAGCTCTTCACCCGGCCCCGTTCGACCGGTGACAACGCCGAGCCGTGCGGCGCGTCGGCCCTGGCGAGCGCGGCGGTCATGGCGTTCGCGCTCACGGGAGAGGCGGACTACCGCGAGTTCGCGGAGGTGTCTATCGGGCAGTTGGGTGCCATCGCGCGTCAGGCGCCCCGGTTCGCCGGGTGGGCGCTCACCGCAGCCGAGGCGCTCGCGGCGGGCCCGGTTCAGGTGGCGATCGTCAGCGACGGCGCTTCGCCCGACACTGACGCCATGGCCACCGGCGCCTGGCAGGCGACGAGCCCTGGCCTCGTGCGAGTGGTGGGCCGTACGGATGCCGAGGGCGTTCCGCTGCTCGCCGACCGCCCGGCCACAGGCGGCCGTGCCACTGCCTACGTCTGCCGGGGATTCGTCTGCGATGCGCCGACGACGGACGTCGGCGAACTCGAGCGGAGCCTGCGGGAGGTCTGACCCGGCCGCCCGACATCAGCTGACGCACGTCGGTGCAGCTGACGCGGTTCGAACTGGCTCAGACTGCGTCACGCGCACCGAACTGCGTCACCTGCACCGACCCGGGCTAATGTCCGAATCCTGCCTGGCTCGTGCTTCGGCGCTGTTTCCGTCACGCGCATGACGAGTGGGGGCGCGGCGAACGGGGTGCGCGCGGACGACGTTCTGCCCACTCGCGTGCGCGCGGGGTACGGCTTGGGATCGGTCGCGACGGGTTCGTTCGGCGCCGTTCCGGGGCTGCTCCTTCTGCCCCTGCTCACGGACAACCTCGGTGTCGCGGCGTGGCTCGCCGGCCTTCTCGTCTTTCTCCCGAAGGCGTGGGACGTCGTCTTCAACCCCATCGTCGGCGGCATCAGTGATCGGCGCGGCGCATCAGCCCGACGCCCGTTCCTCCTGCGCGGTGGCCTGACCCTCGCCGTCCTGTTCGCTCTGCTCTTCTTCGGGCCGAGCTCGACGACGGCGGGGGCGATCTGGGTCGTCGTTCTCTACTTCGCGTGCGCCAGCGCGTACGCGTTCTTCCAGGTGCCGTACATGGCGCTGCCCGCCGAACTCACCTCCAGCTACGACGAACGCACCCGCCTCATGACGTGGCGCGTCGCCGTGCTCGCGCTCGCCATCCTCGTGAGCGGCGGCCTCGCACCCGTCGTGCGTGACGCGGTGGGCTACTGGGGTGTCGGACTGTTCGTCGGCGCCCTGATCGCAGTGGGCACGCTCGCGTCGTGGCGTGGGACCGCCGGCGTCACTGCGCGCGTGACGACGAGTTCCGTGGGGTCGCTACGGGAGCAACTGCGCGTCGTCAGCGCGAACCGTGCCTTCCGAAACCTGGTGTGCACGTGGATCATCCAGGCCCTCGCCACCGGAGCGATGCTCGCCGGCGTCGACTACGTCGCACGCTGGGTCCTGGAGGACGACGGTGCGGCGACCATCCTGTTCGTCTGCTTCGTCGGGCCCGCGCTCCTCGTCACTCCGCTGTGGCAGCGCTTCGCCGAGCGTCGCGACAAGCGACAGGGCTACGTCGTGGCGTCCCTCGTCTTCGCGGTGGGCGCGCTCACGACGTGGTGGGCCTCGAACGTCGGCATGGCAGCGACAGCCCTGACGCTCGCTGTCGTCGGCGTCGGCTACGCGGGCATTCAGCTCTTTCCGATGGCGATGTTGCCGGACGTGGCGGCCGACGACGCGACGGCGTCGGGCGAGAACCGCATCGGCACGTTCACCGGGGTCTGGACCGCGGGGGAGACACTCGGCCTCGCCCTCGGCCCGTTCCTCTACGCCGCCGTGCTGGCACTCGGTGGGTACGCACCGTCGACCGGAGGCGGCGCGACCCAAACCGGCCAGGCGATCACCGCCGTGGCGCTCGGTTTCACGGTGATGCCGGCCGTGCTCGTCGTCGTGTCGCTGCTGTTCCTGCGCCGCTACCGCTGAGAACCGAGACGGTTCTTCGTCTTCGCGGTGGCGACGTGCGTCGTCGGATCCTCGGGCCACGGGTGCTTGGGGTAGCGCCCGCGCATGTCGGCGCGCACGCCCGCGTACGGCCCGGCCCAGAACGACGCGAGGTCGTCGGTGATCGCGAGCGGACGCCCCGCCGGTGAGAGCAGGTGGAACAGCACCGGGGCGCGGCCGTCGGCCAGGCGCGGGGTCTCATCGAGCCCGAAGCACTCCTGAAGCTTCACCGCGACGACCGGTGGATCGGCCGGGTCCTCGGGGTAACTCACCCGGATGCGCGAGCCGCTCGGTACCTCGAAGCGTTCGGGAGCGAGGTCGTCGAGGCGGGTCGCTTCGGGCCAGGGAAGCAGACGACGTAGCGGGGCGAGCAACCGCACCGACGACGCCTTCGCCCCGCGAGCGAGTACGTCGAGTTCCGGGCCGAGCCACTCGTCGGCGCGGTCGAGGAGGCTCGTATCGTCCATCGCCGGCCAGAGCTCGCCGAGGTGGTGATGGAGGAAGGCGAGGCGGCGACGCAGAGCAGTGGCTTCGTCGCTCCAAGTGAGCAGGTCAAGGCCGTGCCTGTGCAGAGCGTCATGGACGGCCGCTCGCGCGGCCTCGGGTGTCGGCTTCGTCGGGGTAGCCGAGAACTCGATCGCGCCGAGGGCCTGCACGCGACGCGCGGTGACACGGCCGTCGTCCCAGGTGGCGCGGACTTCGTCGACGAGGAGGTGGCTCGCGGCGCGCTCGGCCAGTTCGCGCGTCAGCGGCGCGGCGAGCCTGACGACGGCGCCCGTGCCCTGTGCGACGCGTCCGTCGGCCCGCGTGGCGTCGGCGACGGCGAGCCATTCGTGGTGGCGCAGGGGCGAATTCGGCGGAAGCGCCGCGCGGGTGCCCGAAGCGAGAAGGTAGACGCCGTCAGTCACTCGCCGAGCCACCCGCTCGGGGTAGGCGAGGGCCACGACGAACCCGTCGGCGCACTCCCCGGGCACGGGCGGCGCGTCACGTTCCGGTTCGCTCGGGCGGTGTTCAGCGAGGCGGGTGAGGCGGTCGCGTTCCTTCGACCACCGAGCTCGGGTGGGGCCGCTCAGCTCTCGCAAAGCGCGGGCGAGGTCGGCGTCGTTCGCGCGGAGATCGTCGGAGAGGGCCGCCACGACCCCGGCGGCCCGACAGACGTCGACTCCCTCGCCCGCGACGAGCAGCGCCCGCCCCAGGCGCGGGTCGGTCGGCAGGCCCGCGAGGGTGCGACCCAGCGGGGTGAGACGGCCGTCATCCGAACCGTCCAACGCCCCGAGCGCGGTGAGCGACTCGTTCGCGGCCCGCAGCGCGGCAGCGGGTGGCGCCGTCGGCAACCGCAGCCCGACGCCGCCGGGTGTGCCCCACGCGGCGAGCGTCAGCGCTGCGGAGGTGAGGTCGGCCGTCGAGATCTCCGGCGTGACGTGCTCGGGCATCCGCGCGAACGTCCGCTCGTCGTAGCAGCGCACGACGCGTCCCGGCCCCAGACGGGCCGCGCGCCCGGCGCGCTGTTCGGCGGATGCGCGCGAGCACGCCACCGTCACGAGGCCCGCCATGCCGCGTGCCGCATCCCGACGCGGTTCGCGCGACAGGCCGGCGTCGATGACGAGCCGCACGCACGGCACGGTGAGTGACGACTCCGCGATCGCCGTCGAGACGATGACGCGCCGCGGCTCGTCTGGCCCGCGCCCGGCCGTGATGCGGTCCTGCTCGCGCGCGTCGACGCGCCCGTGCAATTCGAGCAGGTCACGATCCGGTAGGGCACGGCGGACGGCGTCGGCCACGTGCGACACCTCGCGCACGCCGGGCAGGAACACCAGAGCGTCGTCGTCGCTGGTGCGAGCAGCGTCGACCGCGACGCGGGCAACGTGGTCGAGGAAGTCACGCGTCACGCCGCGCGCATCGGTGCGTGGTGCGTCGGAGGGCGCCCAGTCGAGCGTCAGCGGGTGCAGCGCCGAGGGGCAGTCGACGAGCGGCGCGGCGCCGTCGTCCCCGCCGAGGACGCCGGCGAACGTCGGGGCGTCGAGTGTGGCCGACATCGCGACGAGGGCGAGATCGTCGCGCAGTTCGCGCACGTCGGCGAGCATGCCGACGAGCAGGTCGGAGTCGAGTGAGCGCTCGTGGACCTCGTCGAGCACGACGGCGGCCACACCCGTCAGTTCCGGGTCCGCCAACAGGCGGCGCACGAGCAGTCCCGGCGTGACGAACTCGACGAGCGTTGACGCGCTCGTGCGCGCATCACCGCGCACTGCATATCCGACGTGCTCGCCCAGCGTCGTGCCGGAAAGCTGCGCCAGCCGGCGGGCCGCTGCGCGCACCGCGACCCGTCGCGGCTGCGTCACGATCACACGACCCACACCCGCGACGTGGTTCGCCACGAGCGGCGGCGCCAGCGTCGTCTTACCGGTACCCGGCGGTGCCTGAACGACGGCGACGCCCCGCGTCAGGGCATCGCGCAACGCGTCGAGTGACGCCGCGAAGGGCAGCCCCGCGCCGATGCGGTCGAGGTCGAATTCAGGCACGTTCGCCATCCTTTCGTGCCGGGCGCGACGCACGCCAGCGGCAACCCGAGCGACGCAGCGTCAGGGCGATGACGTGGGTGGCCGCCCGGCCTGCGAGAGTGGACCTCAACACCGTCATTTGCGAGAAGGAGTCACGGCGTCATGCCCAGGTCTGTGTCGTCGCTTCGAGAACTGCGCGACTCGGGTTGGCCCGGAGTGGTGGCGCTCGCCGTCGGCATCTTCGCGATGGTGACGGTGGAGGAACTGCCGATCGGCGTTCTCACCCTCATCTCCGACGACCTGGGTGCGTCGAAGGGCGCCGTGGGTCTCGGTGTGACGCTCGCCGGCGCCGTCGCGGGTGTCATGGGTCTGTCGACGAGCGTCGTCATCGGCACGCTCGACCGACGCCTCGTGCTCGTGGTTGCTCTGCTCCTCGTCAGTGCCGCGACGGCAGCGACGGCGGCCGCGCAGAACGTGGCCGTCTACCTCGTGGCGCGCCTCATCGCGGGCCTCGGCATCGGCGTGTTCTGGGCGCTCATCGCCATCGTCGCGTCACGCATCGTGCGCCCGGAGCGCGCGGCGCTCGCGACGACGGTCGCGTTCACCGGCGCCGCGGCGGCCACAATTCTCGGCGTTCCGCTCGGCACCTGGCTGGGCACGACGTGGACGTGGCACACGGCCTTTTTCGTCCTCGCCGCCCTGTGCCTCGTGACGGCCGGCGCGCTGTGGGTGCTCGTGCCGCGCGTTCTCGTCACGGAGCGCTTCACGTTCGACGGCTACCGCCACGCGTGGTCGATCGGCCCGGTGCGGTTGGCCCTGTTCGTCACTGCGGTGCTCGTCGTCGCGCAGTTCTGCGCGTACACGTACGCGAGCCCGGCGCTGCAGGAGTTCGCGGGCGTGAGCGAGGCCGGCGTCGGCGGAATGCTGCTGCTCATGGGTGTTGCGGGCCTCATCGGCAACGTCGGCTCGGCGCCGATCATGCGCACGCGCCCGATGCTCGCGCTGCTGCTCGTGACCACCGGCATGACCGTCGGCGTGTTCGTACTCATGATTTCGGGCGCACCCATCGTCGCGGCGATCGCCATGACGATCTGGGGCCTGTTCGGCGGCGCAATGGCCGTCGTGCTTCAGCACTGGGTGCTTACGTCGGCGCGTCACTATGCCGAGCCCGCAGCCGCGCTCGACTCGGGCATCTTCAACTTCGCCATCGCCGGCGGCGCCGCGCTCGGAGCCCTCGTGCTCGACACGAGCAGCATCCACGCGGTCTACGTCGTCGCCGCCATCGGCATGCTGACGGCGACGCTCATGGTCGTCGCCTACCGACGGCGCATCACCCGCGCAGCCGCGCGCTGATGCGCACGATGTGAGTGTTGGCCCGGTCTGTGACCGGCGCCGCTCACACACTGGGCCAACACTCACAGGTTGTTTTCCCCAGGTATGACGCTCTGACACCCCTTTCCACAGGCGGCGGGCCCGACGTCGGCACGAGGCAGGCGACGCGACGCACGCTGACGGCATGACCGAACCGCTGAAGCGCCGTCTCGCCGAAGGCCGCCATGACTTCCACCGTTCCGACGCCGATCGGCAGGGCGTGTCGAAACGCACCCTCGCCTCCTGGGTCTCCTCCGGACTACTGGAGTCGTTGGGCGGTGGGGACTACCTCATCGTGGCACCACTCGTTGGCGTCACGGCGTTCGAGCGTGCCCGATGCCTTCACCTTCGACGTTGCGGCAGTCTGTTGGCCGGACGGCCAGACCTGTACCTCGTCGGACGTTCCAGCGCGGTGGCTCAATGCGTGGCCGTCCTGTCCGAACCCGAACGGGTCGAGGTCTCCCGCCGACCTCGCGTGCAGGCTTCGCGCGGAGTGCTGCATTCCTTCATGCCGTGGGGCAGCGAGACCGTGGTCGTCGAAGGCCTGCGATGTCAGCGGCTCGAGGAGGCCTGCGTTCAGATTGCCGCTGCCCACGGTCCGCGAGCGGGACTGGTGACGGCGGACGCCGCCGCGCACGCGGGCGTGACTAGGTCCAGCCTGCTCCAAGCGTCGCAGGTCTTCGGGAAGCGCCCCGGCGCTCGCGAGGCGCGCCTGGCCGTCTCGTTGGCCGATGGTCGGGTGGAATCGGTCGGCGAGTCACTGGTGCGGTGGGAGGCACACGTGGCCGGGGTGCGACTCGTGCCGCAGGTCGTCGTCCACGACGACGTCGGACGGTTCGTGGCCCGGGTCGACTTCGTCATCGAGGGCACGAACGTCGTCGTCGAGTTCGACGGAATGGGAAAGTACGCCTCACCCGACGACCTCCGCCGCGAGAAACGTCGGGAGATGGCGCTGACTCGCCTCGGATATCGAGTGCTGCGTTTCACGTTCGATGACATGCGTCGCCCCGGATATGTGGGCTCGATGCTGGCGCGAGCTGCGGCGACGGCCGCATAACGATGTGAGTGTTGGCCCGGTCTGTGACCGGCGCCGCTCACACACTGGGCCAACACTCACAGGTTGGGCCGGCTGCTCACTTCACACGAGCTTCGTCGCGAACTCGACGGCCATGACGAGGCCGAGTGCCACGAGCGCCCATCCGGCGAGGACGACGGCGCGGCGGTAACCGGTGTCCGTGAGTCGGTCGCGCCCGCGGGAGACGAGAACGGCGAGGACGGCCTTCGCGCCGACGAGCATGAGGTAGAACACCGCGACGAACGCGATCGCGGCCGCCGGACTCGAGCGCCACGCGGTCACCGTCAGCGGCCCGAGGAACGTGAGCCAACTGATCCAGGGGTGCGGGCTGACGAGGTTCAGCGCGATGGCGCGGCGCACCTCGTCACGACCCGTGCGGCGTGGGGCTCCGGCGCCGAGCGCGAGGCTCTCCGAACGGGCCTCGCGCATCGTCTGCACGCCGACCGCAGCCACCGCGATGCCACCGACAACACCGAGCCAGGCCAGCCACGACGTCGGCATCCGGCCCAGCGCAAGGAGCGTCACGCCCACGACGACGGCGTCGCTGAGCAACGGCACACAGGCCACGGCGAGGCCCCGGCGCAGCCCGCCGCGCAACGTCGCGGTGACGACGAGGACGAGCAGGGGGCCGGGGCTGATGCCGGCGGCCAGCCCGAGGCCGAGCGCCGTCACCACGGTTGAGATCACCGGGCCATCGTAGGGAACGCTTCGCCGACTGGACGCTCCGTCGTGGCGCCCTCCGCTCTCGGCATACTGGTGAGCATGTCCGAACCACTGCACTTCATCACGACCGACGCGGACCGCTCCCAGACCGAGCCGCTGCGTGACGACATCCGCCTCCTCGGCGGCCTGCTCGGCGACGTCGTGCGTGAGCACGAGGGCGAGCGCGTCTTCGGCCTCGTCGAGGACGCCCGAGTGCGCGCGTTCGGCGTGCGTCGCCAGGAGGTCGACCGCGCATCGTTCGGCGACACGCTCACCGGCCTCGGCACCCGCGACGCCCTCCACGTCATCCGCGCCTTCAGCCACTTCGCGCTGCTCGCGAACATCGCCGAAGATCTGCACCGCGAGCGCCGCCGCTCCACCCACATCGCGGCGGGCGAGGAGGCCCCGGACGGCTCCCTCGCCGCCACCTACCGCAAGCTCGCGGGCGCGAGTATCGACGGTGACCTCGCGGCCGAGCGCCTGGCCGGCGCGAGCGTCGTGCCCGTCATCACGGCCCACCCCACCGAGACGCGCCGCCGCACGGTCTTCGAGGCGCAGAGCCACATCAAGTCCCTCATGCGCGAACGCGAGCGCATGACCCTCGACCCGGTCGAGGACGCGGAGAACCTGCGCCAGATCAAGCTGTGGGTCCTCACGCTGTGGCAGACGGCCCTGATCCGCCTGTCGAAGATCACGATCACCGACGAGATCGACGCCGGCCTGCGCTGGTACGACGCGGCGTTCTTCGACGTCATGCCGCAGATCAACGCCGGCCTGCGCACCGCGTTCGACGAGCTGTACCCGGGCAAGGGCATCGGCGCGGAGCCGATGCTGCGCGCCGGTTCGTGGATCGGCGGCGACCGTGACGGCAACCCCAACGTCACGGGCGAGGTCGTCGACTACGCCACGCGGCGCGCGTCCGAGACGGCCGTCGGGCACTACCTCGACGAGCTGGCGCAGCTCGAGAAGAGCCTGTCGATGTCCGTTCGCATGTCGCCGACGAGCGACGACCTCCTCGCCCTCGCCAAGCGCGGCGCCGACGCCGGTGACGCGCGCGATGACGAGCCGTATCGTCAGGCGCTCGCCTGGGTCCGCGCGCGTCTGTCGGTGACGTTCGAGGCCTTCTTCTCCGAGGCGCACGCCAAGGCGATGACGCTCGACGCAGCCGCTCCGGCGTACGAGACGCCCGAGGATCTGCTGGCGGATCTCGACGTCGTCGACGCGTCGCTGCGTAGCACCGGCGACAACCTCATCGCCGACGACCGGCTCGCCACCCTGCGTGAGGCCGTGCGCACGTTCGGCTTCCACCTTTACGGCCTCGATATGCGTCAGAACTCCGAGACGCACGAGGCGACGATCGCCGAACTCTTCGCCTGGGCGGGCGTGCACGACGACTACGCCTCGCTCGACGAGGACGCCCGCGTCGAACTCCTCACCGCCGAGCTCGCGTCGAACCGACCCCTTGCGGGCCCGTCGGCGTCGTTCAGCGAGACGACGGAGAAGGAGCTGGCCATTACGGCGGCCGCCGCTCACGCGGTGCGGACGTTCGGCGAGCAGGCCGTGCCGAACTACGTCATCTCGATGTGCACGAGCGTCTCCGACATGCTCGAGACGGCCGTACTCCTCAAAGAAGCGGGCCTGCTCACCGTCGACGGCGGCACGCCCGTCTGCTCGGTGAACATCGTGCCGCTGTTCGAGACGATCGAGGATCTCCAGGTCTCCGCGACGACGCTGCGCGCCGCGCTCGACGTGCCCGCCTACCGGGCGCTCGTCGACGGCAAGCGTGGGCTGCAGGAGATCATGCTCGGCTACAGCGACTCCAACAAGGACGGCGGCTACATGGCCGCCAACTGGGCGCTGTACCGCGCCGAACTCGACCTCGTCGAGGTGGCCGAGGACGCCGCCATCCGGCTGCGTCTGTTCCACGGCCGCGGCGGCACCGTCGGTCGTGGTGGCGGCCCGAGCTACGAGGCCATCCTCGCGCAGCCACCCGGCGCCGTCCGCGGCTCGCTTCGCCTGACCGAGCAGGGCGAGATCATCGCCGCGAAGTACGCCGAGCCGAAGCTCGCCACGCGCAACCTCGAAGCGCTCGTCTCCGCGACGCTCGAATCGTCGCTGCTCGACGTCGAGGGCCTCGAGCCCGACGAGGTGGAGGCCGCCTACACCGCGATGGACGAGATCGCGGCGCTCGCCCGTGAGGCGTACGGCGACCTCGTGCACCGTACCGACGGCTTCGTCGAGTACTTCAAGACGTCGACGCCCGTGGCCGAGATCGGCGAGCTCAACATCGGTTCGCGCCCCAGCTCACGCAAGGCGACGAACTCCATCGACGATCTGCGCGCCATCCCGTGGGTCATGTCGTGGTCGCTGTGCCGCGTCATGCTGCCGGGTTGGTACGGCACCGGTGCTGCCCTCGAGCGGTGGATCGGTGTCGACGAGACGCGGCTCGAGCAGCTGCGCGGGTACGCGGAGCGGTGGCCGTTCTTCCAGACCGTCATCTCCAACATGGCGCAGGTCATGGCGAAGTCGGATCTCGGTCTGGCCGCCGAGTACGCCGAACTCGTCGAGGACGAGGAGCTGCGTGAGCGCGTCTTCGGCCAGATCCGTGACGAGCACGCGCGCACCCTCGCGATGTACGAGAAGATCACGGGCCACGACGACCTACTGTGGGACAACGCGGCGCTCAAGCGTTCGGTCTTCAACCGTTTCCCGTACCTCGAACCGCTCAACCACCTCCAGGTCGAGCTGCTGCGTCGCTACCGCGCCGGTGACGACGACCCGCAGCTCAAGCGCGGCATCCTGCTCACGATGAACGGGCTGGCCACGGCGCTGCGCAACTCGGGCTGACGGCTCTCCGCTGCCCACGGTCGTTCGGGCAGTTGGCAGGATGGGGCCATGAGCAACGTCGTCATCGCGGGACAGCACATCCTTCTGCCCGACCTGACCGAGGAGCTGACAACCGAGGAAGGCGCGCTGTGCCTGCCCGCCGACGAGAGTGAGCGTCGCAGTTTCCTCGATGAGCACGGAGCCGGCGTGAAGGTTGCCGTGACGTCCTCGTTCGCCGGTTTCGACGCCGACCTCATGGACGCCCTGCCCGATCTCGAACTCATCGCGAACTTCGGCGTCGGCTACGACAGCACCGACGTCGAGGCGGCGAGCGAGCGCGGCATCACCGTCTCGAACACCCCCGACGTCCTCAACGACGGCGTCGCTGACCTCGGCGTCGGGCTCATCATCGACGTGCTGCGCGGGATCAGCGCGTCCGACCGGTTCGCCCGCGCGGGGAAGTGGAAGAACGGCGCGTTCCCGCTCCAGCGCGAGGTGACGGGGCGGCGTGTCGGCATCCTCGGTCTCGGCCGCATCGGCCAGGAGGTGGCGACGAGGCTCGAGGGGTTCCGGTGCGAGATCGGCTACCACAACCGCAACGAGGTCGAGACGAGCTACCGCTACTTCGGCGGTGCCGAAGAGCTTGCCGGCTGGTCCGAGGTGCTCGTCGTCCTGACGCCCGGCGGTGCCGCGACGAAGGCGCTCGTCGACGCCGACGTCCTTGCTGCGCTCGGGCCGGAGGGCTACCTCGTCAACATCGCGCGCGGCACCGTCGTCGACGAGGACGCGCTCGTCCAGGCGTTGAACGACGCCACCATCGCGGGGGCGGGCCTCGACGTCTACCCGAACGAGCCCAACATCAACGAGGCTCTCATGGCGCTCGACAACGTCGTGCTCACGCCGCACATTGCGAGCGGCACCCGCGAAACGCGCCGTGCGATGGCCGACACCGTGCTGGAGAACGTGCGCACGTGGCTCGCCGACGGCCGCGCGGTGACGCCGGTCAACTGATCGCTCCGTCGAGCCGCGACACGACGAAGCCGCCCGTCCCCATGGGGGAGGGCGGCTTCGGTGCGATCTGGGCGCCTGGTGGCGCGACGGATCAGCCCTTCGTCGACAGCAGCGTGATGAGGCCACCGGCAGCGGCGACGTTGCCGAAGAACTTCGTCATCTGCTCGTTGCGCTCCTGCGGGTCCTCGAGGTTCCAGAAGTCGTGCGCAGCGGCCGTCGTCACGCCGATCATGCCGAGCAGGCCGATGGCGGACAGGTTCGGCTTGATGCCGAGCGCGAGGGTCGTACCGAGGGCGACCATGCCGGCGCCGTTGGCCTGGATGAGCTGCTCGGAGGTGGCGGGCACCTTCTCCTTGACGCCGTACTTCTCCTGCGCGTTGTCGATCAGACCCGTGAGGTGCTGACGGTTCACGAGAGCGTTACGGCCGCCGTAGATGAACAGCGAGCCGATGAGTGCGCGGCCGAGGGCCTTGCCGGGGTTGACCATGGAGAATCGCAACCTTTCGGGGAATGTCGGTGGAGGGCGAGCACCGCCCACGTCTGCCAACGCATAAGCCTGCCCGATCGGGCGCTATTCCGCACGGAGCTCATGATGTGACCGATCCGACACCGGCTCGGTGTCATGACGCCGGTGTCTCGATGCCCTCCACGGGACGACCGTTCTCGAGGTAGAGGCAGTGCGGTGCGTCCCAGGCGGCGAGGACGCGTCGTCGGACCGGCTTGGAAAGGAGGGCTTTCGCACCCTCTCGATCGACGAAGCGGTGGCTGCGGATCTCGCTCTCCTGCAGCTCGATCGACGCGATCCGCTGGTCGGTGAGCATGCCGCAGTGGAAGAGGAAGCGCAGGCCGATCGTGCCCGTCTGCTTGTCGGGCCGCGTGTCGACGACGACGAGGCGCCCCGAGGTGACGACGAGCCCCGTCTCCTCGAGCACCTCACGGCGGCAGGCGTCCCAGGGTGATTCCCCGTCGGCCTCCATCGCGCCGCCGGGGATCGTCCAGCCCTTCTTGTAGGTCGGTTCGAGGACGAGGAGGTTGCCCGCCTCGTCGAAGAGCATGGCGCCCGCTGACGCCGGGATCTCGGGTGGGAACCACGTCATGTCCCCGAAACTACCCCGCGTCTTCGCTGGTTTCGACCCGAAGTCCGGGCGGCCCGGTCTCGTTCCGGTGAGGCCGTGTCCGGGGTTGTCGCTGTCGTGTGATGTGATCGGGAACACGTTGAGCGACGGAGCAAGGAGCGAATCATGGAGCTGGCTGGCAAGGTGTGCATCGTCACGGGCGCCGCGGGAGGAATCGGCGCCGCGATGGCGGAGGCCTTCCTCGAACAGGGGGCCAAGGTCGTCATCAGCGACCTCGACGGTGACCGCCTCGAAGCGACGCGGGGGCGCCTCGCACAGACCCACGGGGCCGTCGCCGCGCGGGCGGGCAACGCGGCTGACCCGGCCGACATCGCCGCCACGATCGCGCTGGCCGAGGAGACCTTCGACGGGCCCGTCGACGTCTACGCCGCGAACGCGGGTATCGGCGGTGGAGCCGACCTCGCCGACGAGGCAGCGTGGGCGGCGTCGTTCGACGTCAACGTCATGGCGCACGTGCGCGCAGCGCAGGCGCTCGTGCCGGGGTGGGTCGAGCGCGGCGAGGGCTACTTCGTTTCGACGGCGTCGGCCGCCGGGCTCCTGACGCAACTCGGCTCGGCCACCTACGCCACGAGCAAGCACGCCGCCGTCGCCTTCGCCGAGTGGCTCGCCGTCACGTACGGCACGAAGGGTGTGCGCGTCTCCTGCCTGTGTCCGATGGGCGTCGACACGGCGCTGCTCACCGATGTGAGCGCGGGGTCACGCGTCGCGCAGCGCGCGGTCACGGAGTCGGGGCCGGTGCTTCGCCCGGAGCACGTGGCGCGGGACGTCGTGGAGGCCATGCAGGCCGAGACCTTCCTCGTCCTCCCACACGCCGACGTGCTCGACATGATGCGCGGCAAGACCGCGGACTACGACCGATGGATCAGGGGCATGCAGCGCTTCGGCGAGCATCTTTCGTCATCGATCGAAGGCGGTCAGGGCTGACGTCGCTCGTGCTTCTCGGCGTCGCGAATGCAGATGGCCGGAAGCGGCGTTGCAGGAAGGGGACACTGAGCACGGTTTGGCGCCAAGTGGACTCCACGCCCGCCTACGGTGAGGTTCTCCCATAGTTCACCATCGCGAGGAGTCCCGTGAACCAGGACATGAGCCGTACCGGAACCACCCGTGTGAAGCGCGGGATGGCGGAGATGCTCAAGGGTGGCGTCATCATGGACGTCGTCACGCCGGAGCAGGCCAAGATAGCCGAGGATGCCGGCGCGGTCGCCGTCATGGCGCTGGAGCGGGTTCCGGCGGACATCCGCGCGCAGGGCGGTGTCTCCCGGATGAGCGACCCCGACATGATCGACGGCATCATCGAGGCCGTCTCGATTCCGGTCATGGCGAAGGCGCGCATCGGCCACTTCGTGGAGGCGCAGGTGCTCGAGAGCCTCGGCGTCGACTACATCGACGAGTCCGAGGTGCTCACGCCCGCCGACTACGCGAACCACATCGACAAGTGGGCCTTCACCGTGCCGTTCGTCTGCGGCGCGACGAATCTGGGCGAGGCGCTGCGCCGCGTCACCGAGGGCGCGGCGATGATCCGCTCCAAGGGTGAGGCCGGTACCGGCGACGTCTCGAACGCGACGACGCACATGCGCTCGATCCGTCAGGAGATCCGCCGACTGCAGAACCTGCCCGAGGACGAGCTCTACGTCGCCGCGAAGGAACTGCAGGCGCCGTACGACCTCGTCAAGGAGGTCGCGGAGCTGGGCAAGCTGCCCGTCGTCCTCTTCACCGCAGGGGGCATCGCCACCCCGGCGGACGCGGCGATGATGATGCAACTCGGCGCCGAAGGCGTGTTCGTCGGCTCGGGCATCTTCAAGAGTGGAAACCCGGCCGAGCGTGCGGCAGCCATCGTCAAGGCGACGACGTTCCACGACGACCCCGCCGTGATCGCCGAGGTCTCGCGCGGGCTGGGGGAGGCGATGGTCGGTCTCAACGTCGACGACATCCCGCAGCCCCACCGCCTCGCCGAGCGTGGATGGTGACATCCTCCGTCACGTCGAGAGGCGGTGTCCGATGAGTGTGGGCGGCACCCCCGGCCCCGGGGTGACGATCGGCGTGCTCGCTCTGCAGGGTGACGTTCGCGAACACCTCGCAGCCCTCAGCGGGGCGGGCGCGCACGCCGTCAGAGTCCGAACGCCCGAGGAACTGGACGCCGTGGACGGGCTCGTTCTGCCCGGTGGCGAGTCGACGACGATGGAGAAGCTCCTGCGCGCGTTCGGCCTGCGTGAACCGTTGGTCGAGCGCATCGATGCCGGCATGCCCGTGTACGGCTCGTGTGCGGGAATGATTCTGTTGGCCGACGAGATCCTCAACGGCGCGCCGGGGCAGAGGACGCTGGGTGGTCTGCCGATCACGGTGCGACGCAATGCGTTCGGGCGACAGGTGGATTCTTTCGAGTGCGATCTGGCGATGCCTGCTCTGGAGGGTGACGGGCCGGTGCGCGCGGTGTTCGTCCGTGCGCCGTGGGTCGAGGAGGTCGGCCCGGATGTCGAGGTGCTCGCCCGAGTGCCCGAGGGCAACGGCGTGGCGTCCGATCGCGTCGTGGCCGTACGGCGGGGTGACCTCCTGGCGACGTCGTTCCACCCCGAGATCACCGGCGACCACCGCGTTCACGCCTACTTCACGCGCGTCGTGCGCGAACGGGTGAACGCGTGAGGGCCCGTCGACCCCAGGGCGTTCAGTGCCCGTGGTGGGCGAACTCGTCGCGTGCCGGCACGCGGTAGCGCAGGCAGGCCAGGGCGAGCAGCGCTGCCATGACGATGGTGGCGACGAAGTAGACGCCAACGGGTGTGTCTGCGCCGAAGTGGTCGATCGCCATGCCGAGGACGAGCACCGGGATGGCGCTGCCGCAGTAGGTGACCACGTACATGAGGCTCACCGAGCGTGCCACCTCGCGCGGCGGCGTCAGCGCGCTCATCGTGGCGAACAGCGTGCGGAACGCGACGCCCTGGCCACCGCCGATGAGGAAGCCTGCGACGACGAGGGCCGGTGCGGTGTGGGCGTGGTCGGCGAAGAAGGCGAGGGCGAGTCCGCCGGTCATGAGGGTGAGCGCCGCCGCGGCCTTGTGCGCCCCGCGGATCGGAGCGAGCTGTGCGGCGGCCGAGCTGCCGAGTGCGATCGTCGCGAGCATGCCGGCCATGAGGCGCGAGCCGCCGAGCAGGTCGGCGTAGCGGCCGGGGGCGATGGCGAGGAAGTAACCGAACACGGCGAAGGAGAGGAACCCGGTCGCCGCAGCGAGGGTGAAGATGCGACGCGTCGTCGCGGACACGCGCGGCATGGCGGGCATGAGCGTCAGCCAGCGCGGGTGGTCGGCGGGCGGAGGCGCGACGGGCGGGAGCGGCTTCACCGCGAGGAGCAGGCCGAGCAGCACCACGACGGCGGCACCGTGGACGAGGTAGGGCGTGTGCATCGGGTCGCCGAACTGCGAGAGCAAACCGCCGATGAACGGGCCGGCTGCCACGCCGCCCGCCGAGCTGAGGAGCGTCAGAGCCGTGGCGAGTTCCGATCGCTCGCGCAGGAGGTCGCGCAGGCTCGCCGCTGCGGTGCCGGTGGCGAGCGCGACCGCCGCGCCGTGCAGAGCGCGGCCGAGCACGAGCGCGCCGAGCGATTGCGCCGTGACGAACGCCGCTGTCCCGAGCAGGGCGACCACCACGGCGACGGCCATGACGGCCCGTCGTCCGTAGTGATCGGACCAGTGACCGACGATCGGTAGCCCGACGACGAGCGGCACGATGTACGCGACGAAGGCCAGCGTCACGTCGCTCGTCGTCAGCCCGAGGCGCGCGGAGAACAGCGGGAACAGTGGCGTGATGAGGTTCGCGCCGACGAGCAGGACGAAGATCGAGGCCGCCGTGAGCGTGATGCGCACGCGCGTCGGAGCGTCCCAGCCCGAGTGGGGGCGGGGAGCCCGCCGCGTCGAAGGGGTCGCTCGGGTCGTGTCGATCTGCGTCACGGGTGTCCTTCGCTGAGGGTGGGCGAGGGTGGAGCGCCTGCGTCGGGGTCGCCGTCGCGGGCGGGAGAACCCGCCAAGGATGGACGGTTCTTGTCGGCGTGGTCAAAACGAGTGGCGTGGCTCACGTGGGCATCGCATCAGGCCCGCTGGAGGCCGCGAACACCGTCCTCGATGCGGAAACGGGCCTTCGTCACGGCGTCGGCGCCGGGCTTCGTCACGATGTCGAGCGAACGGAACTCGGCCGTCATCGCCTCCGGGGTGATGCGCGTGGTGACGTAGCCGCGGTCGTCGTTGAAGAACTTCAGGTGGGGGTTGATGCGCTGGTTCGCGCTGGTCGTCGAGTGGGAACCGTCACCGGTCGACGTGATCGACGAGCAGACGAGCTCGGAGCCGACGACGGGGGAATCGGGGTCCGACCAGTCGAGCTTGAGGTCGTTTGCCCAGTGTTTGTGCACGTCCCCGGTGAGGACGACCGGGTTGCGGACGCCCGCCTCGGTCCACCCCTTCGTGAGGCGCGAACGGTTCGCCCGATAGCCGTCCCACGCGTCCATCGAGTACTTCTCGCCGGGGCCGGCGTCGGCGTCCTGCGCGGCGAAGAACACCTGCTGTCCGAGAATGTCCCAACGCTGGCGCGACGCCGTGAACCCGTCGAGCAGCCATTTCTCCTGAGCTTCTCCCGTCATCGAACGTCCGGGCGTGTCGATATCGGGGCCCTTGGCCTTCCACCCGTCGCCGTAGAGCTGGTCGTCGCGATACTGGCGCGTATCCATCATGTGGAAGGTGGCCAGGCGGCCCCACTGCGTGCGGCGGTAGATCCGGAACGAAGCGCCCTTCGGCTGGGGCAGGCGCAGCGGCATGTTCTCCCAGTAGGCGCGAAAGGCGTCGCGTCGCCGCGCAGCAAACGCCGCGGGCGTACCGTTGTTTTCCTCGGCCTCGGTGTTCTCGGGCACGCCCGCGGCCCAATTGTTGTCGATCTCGTGGTCGTCCCACACGACGAGCCACGGCGCGACGGCGTGTGCGCTCTGCAGGTCTTCGTCGGCCTTGTACTGGGCGTGGCGTTGGCGGTAGCTCGCGAGGTCGCACGTCTCGGGCCCGGCGTGGTCGCGCACGTTGCCGTCCGGGGAGACGTAGGTGTTCGCCCTGTACTCGTACTGGTAGTCGCCGAGGTGAAGAACGAGGTCCGGGTGATCCTGTGCGAGTCGCCGGTAGGCCGTGAAGAAGCCGTGTTCGTACTGCGCGCAGCTGGCGAAGGCCATGGCGAGCGAGGCCGGCATCTCGTGAGGGGCGGGTGCCGTGCGGGTGCGGCCGATCGGTGAGAGCCAACGCATCACCTTGAAGCGGTACCAGTACTCGCGTCCGGGCCGCAGCCCTCTGACATCGACGTGGACACTGTGGGCGTTCTCCGGCCTGGCCCCGAAGGTTCCGCGACGTACGACGCGCCGCATGCCGGGATCCTCGGCGACCTGCCACTGCACCGGAACGGTGCGCGCCGGCATGCCGGCGAATCCGCTCTCGTCCAGCGGGTCGACGGCGAGGCGGGTCCAGAGGATGACGGAGTCGGACAGGGGGTCGCCCGAAGCCACTCCCAGAGTGAACGGGTTCTGAGAAAGTCGGCCCCCGCCGGGGGAAGCTGTGGCGTTCGCTCCGATGAGCGTCGCGCCGAAGCCGGCTCCGGCGCCGACGACGAAGTGGCGGCGAGAGATGTCGAACATGATGCGTCCTGATGGTCGAGTGCTGGAACACAACGACTTTCGATGATTTTCCGCCGCTGTGAGTGGCCCTGCCGTGAACGTGGAGCGCACGCTGCGTGAAGAGCGTCGCGGAGATCACCCTGTTCGGCGAATACCCCGTGGGGGTATGCTGTTGTCCTCACCGAGCGGCTGCGCGCCGCACCCGAGAGGAGAAGACCATGGCTCACGAGAACAGCTACACCGTCACCGGAATGACCTGCGGCCACTGCGCTGCGTCCGTCACCGAAGAGGTCGAGGAGATCGCGGGCGTCCGCGACGTCACGGTCGACCACGAGAGCGGCAGCCTCACCTTCGCCTCCGACGAGCCCGTCTCGCGCGAGGCCGTCGAAGCGGCCGTCACCGAGGCCGGCTACCAGCTCGCCTGATCGGCCGCACGGCGACGGCGAACCGCAGTCGCAGCTGAAGGTGGTGCCCCACGTCCGCGCCGTCTTCAGCTGCGCTCCGCATCGAGTGAGGAAGGACGAGGATGCAGGCGACCACCACCCATGACGAGGTCGAGCTCGCGCTCACCGGCATGACGTGCGCGTCGTGTGCCAACCGCATCGAGCGCAAGCTGAACAAGCTCGACGGCGTCGACGCGAGCGTCAACTACGCCACGGAAAAGGCGCACGTCAGCTACCCCGGGGGCACCGACGTCGCCGACCTCCTCGCCACCGTAGAGAAGGCCGGGTACGGCGCGAGCGTCATCGAACCCGAGCCGCTCACTCCTGTGGGCGACGCTGATGCCGATGGTGCTGACGCGCCGCTGTCGGATGCCGAACGGCACGCGGAGGAGTTGCGTCAACGCCTCCTCATCAGCGCGGTTCTCACCGTGCCGGTGGTCCTCATGGCGATGGTGCCGCCGTTGCAGTTCACGAACTGGCAGTGGCTGTCGCTGACGCTGGCCGCGCCGGTCGTCGTGTGGGGCGCGTGGCCGTTCCACCGCGCGGCGTGGACGAACGCGCGCCACGGCTCGACGACGATGGACACGCTCGTCTCCGTCGGCGTCCTCGCGGCCTTCGGCTGGTCGCTCTACGCCCTCTTCTTCGGCCACGCCGGCATGCCCGGCCTCAAGCACGGCTTCGAGTTCGCCTCCTCGAGAGGGCACGGCAGCTCGAACATCTACCTCGAGGCCGCCGCAGGCGTGACGACGTTCATCCTGCTCGGCCGCTACATCGAGGCCCGCTCCAAGCGTGCCTCCGGCGCGGCGCTGCGCGCGCTGCTCGACCTCGGGGCCAAGGAGGTCACCGTCCTGCGCGGCTCGGGCGGTTCCGAGCGCGAGGAGCGCATCCCCGTGCGCGCGCTCGCCGTCGGTGATCGCTTCGTCGTGCGCCCGGGCGAGAAGGTGGCCACGGACGGCGTCGTCGAGCACGGCACGTCGGCCATCGACGCCTCCATGCTCACAGGCGAGTCGGTTCCTGTCGACGTCACGGACGGCGACGAGGTCGTCGGGGCCACCCTCAACGCGGGCGGCAGGCTCGTCGTGCGCGCCACCCGCGTCGGCTCCGAGACTCAGCTTGCGCGGATGGCGAAGCTCGTCGAGGACGCCCAGAACGGCAAGGCCGACGCCCAGCGTCTGGCCGACCGGATCTCCGGTGTCTTCGTGCCGGTCGTCATCGCCCTCGCGGTGCTGACGTTCGTGGCGTGGCTCGTGATCGCCGGCGACGTGGAGGGTGCCTTCACCGCCGCTGTCGCCGTGCTCATCATCGCCTGCCCGTGCGCGCTCGGCCTTGCGACGCCCACGGCCCTCATGGTCGGTACGGGTCGCGGCGCGCAGTTGGGCATCCTCATCAAGGGCCCGCAGGTGCTCGAATCGACCCGTCGCGTCGACACCGTCGTGCTCGACAAGACGGGCACCGTGACGAGTGGCGAGATGGGCGTACAGACCGTCGTCGCCGCCGACGGTGAGGCCGACGGCGACGTGCTCACCTACGCCGGCGTGCTCGAGAGTGGTTCGGAACACCCCATCGCCCAGGCCATCGCGCGGGCTGCGCAGGACCGCACGGCGCTGCGCCCGACGCTCGACTCCTTCGAGAACGTGCCCGGTCTGGGCGTCCAGGGCGTCGTGGTCGACGGCGACACGAGCCGCCAGGTCGTCGTCGGTCGACCAGCGCTGCTCGAGGACTGGTCGATGCCGGTTCCCGCTGCCCTCGCCGACGAAGCGGCTCGCCTTCAAGCGGGTGGCGCCACCGTGGTCGCGGTGGGTTGGGACGGCGCGGCGCGCGGCCTCGTCGCGGTCGCCGACACGATCAAGCCCACGAGCGCCCAGGCCGTCGCCGAGCTCAAGGAACTCGGCCTGCGCCCGGTGCTGCTCACCGGCGACAACGAGCGGGTCGCGCACGCCGTGGCTGCCGACGTGGGCATCGCCGATGTCA
This sequence comes from Dermacoccus abyssi, assembly GCF_003515945.1. GTDB lineage: Bacteria > Actinomycetota > Actinomycetes > Actinomycetales > Dermatophilaceae > Dermacoccus > Dermacoccus abyssi. The sequence goes on along the minus strand of NZ_QWLM01000004.1, from coordinate 3,980 downwards.
TCGCCGATGTGCTGCCCGCCGACAAGGTCGACGTCGTCACGCGCCTGCAGGGTGAAGGCCGCGTCGTCGCGATGGCGGGCGACGGCGTCAACGATGCTGCCGCGCTCGCGACGGCCGACCTCGGCCTCGCGATGGGCACGGGCACGGATGCTGCCATCGAGGCGGCCGACATCACGCTCGTGCGCGGCGATCTGCGCGTGGCGGCTGACGCCGTCCGCCTCGCCCGTCGCACCCTCGGCACGATCAAGGGCAACCTCTTCTGGGCCTTCGCCTACAACGTGGCGGCCATACCGCTGGCCGCGTTCGGCCTGCTCAATCCGATGATCGCGGGCGCGGCGATGGCGTTCAGCTCCGTGTTCGTCGTCCTTAACAGTCTGCGTCTGCGAGGCTTCGCCGCCTCGTCGTCGAACGGGAAGGACCAGTCATGACCGAAACGCCTTCGGTGGCCGAAACCTGCTGCACGAGTGACGAATCGGCTGAAACGCCCGGTTACCACGACTCGAAGAGGGCGCTCTCGCGACGCCTCAAGCGGATCGAGGGGCAGGTGCGGGGCATCGAGAAGATGGTCGACGAGGACCGATACTGCATCGATGTCCTCACCCAGATCTCGGCGATCCAGTCGGGTTTGAAGGCCGTGGCCCTCGAACTGCTCGACGATCACATGGCCCACTGCGTCGTCAACGCAGCCCGCGCCGGCGGTGACGAGCAGGAGATCAAGCTCGCCGAGGTGCGCGATGCCATCGGGCGCCTCATTCGCTGAAGGGGCCTCGGCCGCGAAACACCCGTGCCCTGCCCCTCGTCGTCGAGGGGCAGGGCACAGATGCATGCGGTGGCCGATCAGGCCAGGCGCTCACCCATTGCGATGACCTGGTCGAACAGCGTGCTGAGCTCAGCCTCGCGACGCTCCTCGAGGGCCAGGCTGTTCTCGCCGAACTCGGTGAAGAGGCTCAGCGAGACCTGCTGGCGCACGACGACCATCTGGAAGTTGGCGAGGATCTGACGCCAGTGCTCGACGGCGCGCACGCCGCCGTCCGCACCGTAGGAGACGAGACCGACGGCCTTGCCCTGCCACTCCGGCCCGAGAACGTCGACCGCGTTCTTGAAGGCGCCGGGGACGCTGTGGTTGTGCTCCGGGGTGACGAAGATGAACGCGTCACACGCGTCGATGGCCTTGCTCCACGCCGTCACCTGTTCGCTGTCGTACGAGCGGTTCGCCGTCGCGTGCAGCGTAACGCTCGTCAACAGCGGAACGTCGAACTTCGCCAGGTCGATGAGCTCGAACTGCGCGTCCTCGCGGGACGCTGCCTGATCGAGCACCCAATGGGCGACGTGTGCGCCGTCGCGGCTGTCGCGGATGGATCCGAGGATGACGCCGATCTTCATGCTTGCTCCTAACGAAGGAGGATGTCGCGCTCAGGCTATGAACGTTCAACGAATCGCCTAGCTCTCCCGACGCGGACGAGATGTCCTCCGGTCGCGCTGGCTGGCTGCGTTCGTTGCGCGTGGCTGCGTTGCACCGTCACCAACTGCAAGAAACCTCCCCAGCTGGCACGGCCACGGCGGTCACGGGCGGGTCGAGCAGACCGCGGGCGTCCTCGGGGGCCGTGGCACGGTCACGGGCGGTTTACCAGTCGGCCCGGGTGGTCTCGTGCTGGCCCTCCAACTCGGTGAATCCGGCGTCGATGATGCTGACGCGGCCGGGTTGCTGAGCCCAGCTCTCCTCGCTGTCGCGCACCACGCGGAGGTGGTGGTCGTCTTCCTCCCAGCTGCGGCGTTCGTCGGGGGTCATCGCCTCCCACGCGCGTTGCGCCGCGTGAGCGCACTGGGCCGCGCTCTTGCCGCTCGTCATCTCGACCAGCGGACTGATGCGGACGGTGACCACCGCGTTCTCGGTGACGCTTCGCCCCTCGGGCAGCTCGGTGCCCTCGACCTGCATCTTTGCGAGCTCGGATGCGAGTGGCTTGACCGGAGCCGGAACGAACGCCCGCGCCTGTGCCCGGCCCTGGGTGCACGTGACGCCGGGCAGCGCCTGCGCGTCGTCCCATCGCTTGCCGCGGGTGCGCCGCACGATCTTGCGGATAGCGACGCCCCGCCACGCCTCGACGGCCTCGTGCCACGAGGTGTCGACCGCCGCAGCATCAGCGCCCGAGCCGTCGTAGCTCTCCGTATCGGCGTCGACGTTCTGAGCCGCCGTGCGCTGACGTTCCGCCTGGACGAGGAGGCCTACGCACGCTCGAGCCGCGGCCTCGCAGGCCTCGATGTCCGTCGGCGGATCGGTCTTCTCCACGCGGAGCGCGATCTGCATGGCCCAGGGGATATCTCTCGTGGTCACGCCGCCATTGTCTCAAGGGCGCTGCCTTGAGCGCTCCGCCTCGCCCGCCATGTCTCGTCAACGCCTTCCCTCATCCGCGGGCTCGGGGCGAACCCTGGGCGTTTCCGATCACTCGGCGACTCCCAACCTCACGACGCCTGCGCCACAGCACGGGCACAGCGTCGGCAACCAGGCTCGATGTCGACCCCACCGGACACTGAAATCCGGACTACAAGATTCGCCACCGAGCCACCCGTACGAAAGGGACCCGCCATGTCTCGCTCGCTCCGTCGTCCAGCCCGAACTCTCGCGGCAGCAGGTCTCGCCGTCGCGGCCACCCTCGTCGCTCTCGGTGCGGGCGCGCAGGCCGTCGTGACGTCGTGGGCCACTGACGCGACGGCCGCAGCCGAGGCTCAGCTCTCCGACACGGTGACGGCGACGCAGGCCCGCAACGTAACGACCGCCGTGCGTTCGCTCGTGCCCGACGCCACCGTCGAGAACGTCACGAAGGACGGTGACGCGTTCGTTGTCACCGTGACGAAGAACGGCGAGCAGCGCGTCTACCGCGTGCCCGCCGATCTCTCGTCCGCCACCCGCATGCTCGGGTGAACGGCCTGAGCGTCAGTTTGAGGCGCGCCAACGACGCATGAGCCTTCACCCCGGAATCGAGGGCACTGCCATGCCTGTCCCGGAGGGGCATGTCTCCCGTACCGAAAGCTCACCCCGGTAACCAGATACCCGCCATGATCGGTTCGCCATGCTCGCCAGCGGGGGCCCGCGAGATGACGCGTTTGCCGGGAGCGTCGTTTTGAACTAAACATCCAAGGTGGTCATGTCGTGACCGGCCGACCGTCCGATCCACCAAAGGAGTCACGCCTCCAGACGCTCCTGGCCAGGTCTGCAGATAGCAAACGCCAGTCTCGTTGTCGCGGAGCACTCGCACGGTCTCTGCAAACTCACTCCTCTGCTCGTGCATGACCTCAAAGCGCTTCTCATTTGCCATGTGCTTGACAGGACGACGTGGGAAATCCTGAGCGAGGTGGAAACCTGGGCGACCGAGTGCAGAATCCTGCGTTTGAGCTGTACCTTTCTGGACTGGCGTGGCGCGCGGTCGTACGCTGCGGCCGAGTGGAAGTCCCTGACCCCCGGGTGGGGCGCCAAAATCCGTTGCGCTCTCCCGGTTGCCCACGACACGCTCCTCTCATGCTGAGAGAGCGCCTTATCGCAATGTATGACGCGCAGTTGCGCGGCGACCCGGAGATGTACGACGCCCCCACGGTGACCACGATCGGCCCAGTACTCGTCGGAACGTTCCCCGTTCGCCGCCGCTGCTTCGTCACTTACCCGCCGTTTGCGATGGCAGGCAGCGAGGTGGATGACCTCATCGAAGAAGTCATTGCCCACGCCGTCGCGCACAGGTGCGTCGACCACATCAAGTGGAAGTTGCGTGAGCACGACCCCGTACCTGGGCTTCTGCAGCGACTCCGGGAGCACGGCTTCATCGTGGATGAAACTGAGACCGTGCTTGCGGGCCGCGTGGAAGACGTCATTGGGTGCGACCCGGGCGTTGCCGACGGCTACACCACTGAACGCGCTGTCACTGAGCTGGCACTACGCCAGGCCGAGCGACTGGCGGGCCAGGTCTTCGGGGACTCGCCGCAGCGAATCC